>JAAOZP010000017.1 GCA_011605725.1 Nitrososphaerota archaeon
AGATGTGTATAAGAGACAGCTCACTGGGAAGATGAAGTACATATGGGTTGGCGAAACCGCTCCCGTTAAGCAGGAGAGGGAGAGAATCAAGTTTGACATGGCTATGAGCCTAGAGGATAATCTGGATAAGATAAGGCAACTTGTGAGGAGAGGCCTAGAATCTGAAGACGGGTTTGAAAGACAGGTTGCGACAGCAATCTTCCTCATAGACCTGTTGAAGCTCAGGGTTGGCGATGAGAAGGATAAGGATGAGCTTGACACTAAAGGGGTTACAACCCTGACTAAGAAAAACGTTAAGATACTTAGTGATGATACTGTCGAGTTCAATTTCCTAGGGAAGGCGGCTGTAAGGTTCCACCGTACAGTTAAGCTTCCCCCTGTTGTAGTTAGGAACCTTAAGGAACTGATTGAAAAGACCCCTGGAAAAAGGCTTTTCCCAAAGCTTAGGTCAGAGCATGTTAACGAGTTTCTCTCAAAAGTCATGCCCGGCTTAACATCGAAAATCTTCAGGACATACTATGCTTCGAAAGCAGTGTTTCAAAAACTCTACGAGTTTAAAACGCGCCCGGAGGATCCTGAGTATAAGAAGCTTTTCATAGCTAAGCTGGCAAACCTTGAGGCGGCGAAGACTTTAAACCATAGGAGGACCCTGCCTAAGAACTGGGCTCAACGCCTTGAGAAACAGGTTGAAAGAGTTAGGAAAGTCCTTGGTGAAATAGAGGAGCTTAAGAGGATTCTTAAGGAGAAGCCTACTAAAGCCCGTAGGAGGAGGCTGAAAAGGCTGAGGGAAAGGCTTCAAAAAGAGAGGATTAGGCTTGAACTTATGAGGAGAACGAGAGACTACAATCTGAACACTAGCCTAAACAGCTACATAGATCCGAGAATATACTTGGAGTGGAGTAGGAAAACCTCCTTCGACTGGAGCAAAATATACTCTAAGTCTCTGCAGAAGAAAATATCTTGGGCTCTCCAGACGCTTGAGCAGGAAACACCACCAGTTCAAGAGGAAACTTAAAATTCTGGAAGTGGAGGACACTGGTGCAGGCAGGAGCTTGAGCCTCGAACACGCGTCCAAGCATTAGGCTGAACACCCTTACCCAACGCGGGGGAACACGGTGTTTCGACGTTTTACTCAGGGGACTATAACCCCCTTTATATAGTCTAACGGTTTCTTCGACGCGTATTCGAAAGCCCTCTGAATATCGTTGAGACTCCACTTGTGAGTAATAAGCTTCTCAAGATTAAAAACTCCTCTCGAAAGCATTCTTACAGCCATTTTAAAGTTCTCAATCATGTCTTCCGCTCTCGCTGGGCTCGTCATTATTACTTCCAATCCTTTCGAATCCCACTCCCTCAGGTCTACTGAAACCGGGTTAGGATGATAGCTGAATATTGCCAGCCTACCTTTCTGTCTCACTAGTCTGGTTGCCAACCCAACTCCGGCTGGGTTTCCAGTAGCCTCGATCACCGTGTCAAACCCTTTACCCTCTGTAATAGCAAGGGTTTCCTCGACAACATCCCTCTCCTTCGGATTCAAAGCAATGTTCACCCCATAGTTTTCAGCGAGCCTAAGCCTCTCATTATTCACGTCGACACCGACTAAGTTTTCTAAACCCAGCCGGCTTAACGCTTGAACGAGAAGCAGCCCCATAAAGCCTGTGCCGACAACCGCAACATTGTCGCCGAGCCTCGGGTTGACGAGCCGCACAGCGTTAACTACGCAGGCAAGCGGCTCCCCTATCGCATATTCAAAAGGAGTATCCTTCGGTATTTTTTCCACCTGGCTCTCATCCACTAAGACGAAGTCTGAGAAACCAGGGCCTCCTAACGCGGTGACACGGTCTCCCTTTGAAAACCGGGTTACTTTAGCACCGACTTCAACAACCTCCCCAGCGGGCTCGTGGCCTAGCGGGGAGGGTGGTTTAAACCAAACCGGGTATCCTGAGAAACCGTAAAGGTCTCCGGTGCATATGCCGCAGGCCTTAACTTTCACCAGCACATCCTTCTCACCCAAGCGGGGGATTTCCTCCTCAACCAGCTCTATTCTCCCTTTTTCAACAAGGATTGCAACCCTTCTCCTCATGGTATGCAGGCTTTTTAAAAAAATAAAAGCTTTTTAACGCTTACTGGCTTGCGCTTCCCGCGTCACTCAAGCTCAATTGGCTCAAGGTTTTATCAGAACCTTTATCGCCCGCTTCCTCCGACTAGCTAGGCCGTTGAAAACCTCAACTATCTCGTCAAGCCCGTGAATATGCGTTATTAATGGTTTAAGCCTCAGCCTCCCTGAGGACGCGATGTTAACAGCCCTTTGAAAAGTGTATGGGCTACGGTAGGAGGCGAATATGGATATTTCCTTATCGTATATTTCGAACGGTTTAACATGCCATACATCGTTCTCCGGGGCAACGCCGAAGATTAGCAGCCTGCCTCCCCTCCTGGTTAATCTAAACGCTTCTTCCACGGCCGAGGAGCTTCCGACGCACTCTATTGAAACATCAGCCCCCACTCCTTCAGTAGCCTCAAGAACAGCCTTCTCAGGATCCTCTTTCCCAATATTCACAACACGGGTTGCTCCAAGCTCCTCCGCAAGCCTAAGCCTCTCCTCGACCAAGTCTAAAGCAATGATGCTCGCCGCACCATAGTGTTTAACCATTTGAATCATGAGCAGGCCAATCGGCCCGGCTCCAACAATCGCAACATTGCTCGCAACCGGGATCTTAACGTTGTCAAGCCCCCTGATTACGCATGCTAAGGGCTCGATTAAGGCAGCTTCCTCAAGCGTCATCCCGCTGGGAACCCTGTACACGTTTCTCTCAGGAGCCTTAACGTACTCGGCGAAGGCGCCGTCAACCGTAACACCTATCGCCTGAATGTTTTCGCAGAAAAAGTTTCTCTCGCTCATCCGGCAGTATTTGCATTTCCCGCAAAGGATGTTTGGCTCCGCGACAACACGGTCCCCAGTTCTAACAGTGTTTACTCTAGAGCCTGTTTGAATCACAGTGCCTGAAAACTCGTGTCCCAGGACTATGGGAGGGTTAACCTTCCACTCTCCCTTGTAGAAATGCAGGTCGGTGCCGCATACTCCGCAGGCGCCAACCTTTATCAAAACCTCGTCTTCAGATATTTTTGGAACATCCTTCTCGATTAGCCTTAAGTCTCCTTCTCCGAATAGGCATGCAGCCTTCATGGCGGATTCTACGCAACCACAGCATATAAGGGTTATGGGTTTCAAAGTGTTTTCGGAGCTTTTTCCCGCAGCTTTACCCCCATTTTTTGGAAGCATCTGGAAAAGTTGACTGTCGGAAACTGGTTTTCGACAAACCAATAAACTTTTATAATTGAAAAGCATTAGGATCTTCAAGATGAACAGGTTCCCGAAAAGATTCATGTGGGGAATATCCATGGCTGCCTTCCAATACGAAATGGGTGGTTCTAAAGAGTCTGTTGACCCGAATAGCGATTGGTATGTTTGGCTACACGACGAGAAAAACATAGAGTCCAAGATTGTAAGCGGAGACCTGCCTGAGAACGGACCTGGCTACTGGGACCTCTACGAGATCGACCACGGCTGGGCTGAGTGGATGGGTCTCAACACTTGGCGCATGAACCCTGAGTGGAGCAGAATTTTCCCCAGGTCTACTCGCGAAGTAAAGGTTTCAGTGGATTCAGACGGCGAAGGAGTTAAGGAAGTGGAAATCACTGAGCAAAGCCTTAGAAAGCTGGATGGTCTCGCCAACAAGCAGGCTGTTAAACACTATGGGAAGATTTTCCGAGACTTGAAGGAGAGAGGGATGAAACTAATACTAAACCTTTATCATTGGCCGCTCCCAACATGGATCCATAACCCGATAGTGGTGAGGAATACTGGTCTTAAAGAAGGGCCGAGAGGATGGTTTGACGAAGAAACTGTTGTAGAGTTTGCGAAGTTCGCAGCCTACATAGCCTGGAAGTTCCACGACACTGTAGACATGTGGAGCACGTTGAACGAGCCGAATGTCACGTGGAGCATAGGATACTTAGGCGGCAATTTTCCACCAGGCTTGATGGATGTGAAAGCTGTTGAAAGAGTTTCTTTCAACCTTGTTCAGGCGCATGCTAGAGCATACGACCAGATAAAAAGGATTGTTGGGAGAAGGGCGAGGGTTGGGGTAATCTACGCCACGAGCCCTGCTGAGCCCCTTACAGACTCGGATGAAGACAGGAAGGCTGCTGAAGCATGCGACGAGTATTCGACGAAATGGTTTTTCAGAGCCGTGGTCAACGGAGTTTTAAAAAGAGGCTCAGCGATGGGGGAAGAGGTTAAAAGGAGGGATTTGGGGAACAGGGTTGACTGGATAGGAGTCAACTATTATACGAGGAATGTTGTTAAGCATACTGATAATCCTCCTTACTTTAAGGCTGAGAGTAATTACGGTTTCGCCTGCCAGCCGGGCTCCATGTCTGCAGCTGGAAGACCTACTACGGAAACAGGTTGGGAAATATATCCTGAAGGAATAAGGAAGGCTTTGAACATCTACAGGGAGTATGAGAAGCCGCTCATAGTGGCGGAGAACGGTGTTGCAGACTCTAGAGACAGACACCGGACATGGTTCCTCGTCTCCCATCTACACAACCTTTTGAAAACCATTAGGGAGGACGGTTTAAACGTATCGGCTACTTGCACTGGAGCCTGATAGACAACTTGGAGTGGGCTTCAGGCTTCAGCAAGAGATTCGGCCTCATATACGTCGATATGAATACTAAGAGGAGACATCCTAGGCCGAGCGCCTATGTTTACCGCGACATCGTCGTGAGCAACGCGATACCCGAGTACCTGTCTGAATACGCTCAATACCCTAACATTCTGGTTTAACAGGGTTCCCAGCCTTCTTAAAACCCCTTAGCGAAACCATTATCAGCCACGCTGAGGCTGCTAGCGAGGCAATGGTCTCCTGTATTGCGACGCCCCGCCAGGGCCACTTAACCATCCAGACGATTATTGAGGCTGAGCCGAGTAGGAAGGCGGCTGCACCCGTCTTTGGCGAGCCCAAGTACCTGGAGCAGAAGCCGTAGGCAAGCATCACAAGTATTATCGAGACGAAGAATATTTCCGACACTAACCCGTGTATTCTGCCAGCGTCCTCCGGGAAGAAGCCGATGAGCGCAAGGTCGAAGCCGGCTATCGTAAGCAGGATGGACCAGCAGAGATACTTCCATGAGCAGTGCTTCACCGATATTAACATGCCGAAAAACGCTGCGAGAAAACCTGAGGAAACAAGGCCGAGATTGTAAAGGTTGGCGACCCAGCCGTTTCGAGCGATATTTCCCAGGTCGCTTAAAGCATTGTTATACGGGTTGAACCAGGGTGAAAGCATTATTGAAGCAGCTATGAAAGGATATGCTGCTAAAGCGCTTAAAAACCCTAGGAACCTATAGGCCTTCGTCATCTTCCCGCCACAGTATTCACACTTGGACATGTTTTTTAAAGAAACCTGGTGGTAAAAATATCTTTTCATCATTTTAGCGCACGCCATATTGCTGTGCTTATTCACCGAGGCAGCGTTATCACCTCTCCCGCTAAGCACTTGCAGCTTCGCCAACAACCGATTCACAGAATGTCATAATCCATAAATATATCCTGCAATACTTGATTTTTCTATGAGTAGGTTGAGGATTGGACTTATAGGGGCTGGAAGCATAGGGAGGATACACGCGTCCAGTGTAAAGTCTATTGAGGATGCTGAGCTTTCAGCAATAGTTGACGTAAGGCTTGAAAGAGCCAAGGCGCTGGCTGAGGAGCATGGTGTTAACAAGGTTTACAAGGATTATGTGGAGATGCTTGACAGGGAGCAGCCGGATGCTGTAATCATCGCTACGCCCAACTATCTGCATGCGAAGATGACTATAGACGCGCTGGCTAGGGGCGTGCATGTCTTCTGCGAGAAACCAATGGCTATGAATGCTGAAGAGGCGGAGAAAATGCTCAGGGCGAGGAACAAGTCTGGAAGAATATTGATGCTCGGCATGTGTCAGAGATTCAGGAATGATTCTAAGGCGATTAGAAACCTGGTTCTAAAGGGTGAGCTTGGCGATGTTTACTTCACGAAGATAACGCTGCTTAGGAGGGCCGGCATACCTGGAATGGGCAGCTGGTTCACCACTAAGGCTTTTTCAGGAGGAGGGCCCCTGATAGACCTTGGGCCACACGTGCTGGATCTTGCTCTCTGGTTGCAGGGTTTCCCTAAGCCTGTTTCAGCTAAAGGATATACTTTCTCAAAGCTCGGGACGCAGAACAAGTGTCTTGGAGGATGGGGAATACCTGAGCCCGGAGGCCCCTTCGACGTGGAGGATCTTGCAGTCGCCCTCATAAGGCTGGAAGGAGGCGGAGTCATGTATCTTGAGACAAGCTGGGCTCTTTACACTAAAGAAGATACTTTCAACATAATACTGTCGGGAGACAAGGCTGGAGCCTCGCTTATGCCACCATGCAAGTTTACTGAGACTGACGGCAAATGGGTTGAGACCAGGATAGAGTGTCAAGAGGTAAACGTGTACTTGGAGGAGATGAAGCATTTCGTAGAATGTGTAAAGAAAAATACGAGTCCCGACCCATTGCCTGAGCACGGCGTCATGGTTATGAGGCTCATAGACGCGATCTATAGGTCAGCCAACACCGGTAACGAGGAAAAAGTTTAGTGGGCGAGGAACTGTTTAAAATGAGTGGTGGAGAGACTGGTGTCTGCCTGGTTGGATGCGGCTTCATAGGGTTAACGCATGCTGAGAGATGGAGACGGATCCCAGGGGTTAGGCTTGTCGCTTGCGTCGACCTTGAGAAGGAACGGGCCGAGTTTTTCCGGGAGAAATACGGTTTTCAAGAGAGCGGGAACGATTTAGACCGTTTCATAAGCCTAGATAAGGTAGATATTGTAGACGTGTGCACCCCGACTTACACGCATAAGGATATTGTGCTCAAATGTCTAGAGCACGGTAAGCACGTGATTGTTGAGAAACCGATTTCGCTGAAACTATCCGACGCGAAGGAGATGATTCAAAAAGCTGAGAGAAGCGGGCTTAAGCTTATGGTTGCGCACGTGCTCAGGTTTTGGGGGGAATACGTTTTAGCCAAGAGGCTGATAACGGATGGTGCAATAGGCGAGCCTTCAGTGGCGAGAGCCTACAGGCAGTCGCCCTTTCCAAGCTGGGCTTGGGAAAACTGGCATGACTATTTGAACAAGGGAGGCGGGGTTTTCGTAGACATGAGCATACATGATGTTGACTTCCTTAGATGGTGTTTAGGCGAGGTTGAAGAGGTTTACGCTCAGGGGGGAACATACGTCAGGAGGAACGCTTCCTCGCATGACTATACTCACGCCCTGTTGAAATTCAGGAACGGGGCAATAGCGTATGTTGAGGGCAGCTGGATAATGCCTGAAGACTATCCGTTCACGACTTTCCTTGAGGTTGCTGGAGCAAGAGGAATACTGCAGGTTGACAACCAGTCTACCGCATCGGTCTCGCTGCACTCGAGCGGAAAGGTTGAAAGGTTCACTCCCTTTGAGAGGGACGGCTACTACCTTGAGCTTCAAGCCTTCTTGGACTCTGTGATAAGAGACACTCCTCCACCAGTGAGCGGAGAAGAGGGTTTAAGAAGTCTTGAAGTCGTGCTCGCCGCTTTAAAATCCGTCTTAACCAGGGAGCCTGTGAAACTACCTCTGGAGGCTGATGTGATTGGGTAAAATCAGGTTCGCCATATTATCTTTCGCGCACATCCATGCTTGGAGCTATGCTAGAGTTTTAAGAGAGATTCCGGAAACAGAGCTGGTAGCGATATACGACGATTCCCCTGAAAGACTTAGAAGGGCGGGCGAAACCTACGGTGTTAAAAAGCTTTACAACGACGTTGAGAAACTTTTTCAAGCGAACGAGGTTGATGCTGTAATAATAGCTTCTGAAAACTCGAAGCATCATGCGCTCGCGCTGGCCGCGGCTGAGGCTGGGAAACACATGATTGTTGAGAAACCGATTGCGACAAGCCTGCGAGACGCTGACGAAATGGTGTTGAAAGCGGAGAAGAAGAGAGTTAAGCTTCAAGTAGCTTTCGTAATGAGGTATCACGATTCAGCTGTAAAAGCTAGAGAGATTATTCTTTCAGGAGCCATAGGTAGGGTGATAGCGATAACCGCGACAAACCACGGGAAGTACCCAGGCCTATGGTTTGGAGACCCCGTGTTAGCAGGTGGAGGAGCCATAATGGATCACACTGTACACGTTGCGGACTTGACGAGATGGTATACTGGAGACGAGTTTTCAAGAGTCTTCTGCCGTGTTGGGAGAAACATTAGGAGGGAGCTTAAGGTGGAGGATAATGCTCTCCTAATGTGCGAAACCAGAGGCGGGGTTAAGGTGAGCATAGACTGCAGCTGGTCTAGGCCCGACACATACCCTGTCTGGGGAGATGTTTACACCGGAGTGTTTGGAGAGAAGGGCTACCTGGTTCTTGACGCTTTCAAGTCAAACGTTTCACTCGTAGAATCAGGCTCACCTATGACCTACCAGTATTACGGTCCAGATGCTGACAGAAACATGATTCTTGACTTCTTGAACGTGATCAAGACAGACGGTAAGCCGCGTGCCTCTGGACACGACGGGAAGCAGGCTTTAGAAGTAGCGCTAGCAGCATACGAGTCGTCTAGAAGCGGTAAACCAGTCTCCCTGCCGATTAAAGAATAGGAAGGCGACAGCGTCCTACACCCGCTTATGCTTGCGAGAGAATGTTTAAAAAAGCCGGAGAAGGTTTTCGACACAGATTGATAGATGCCCACACCCATATCGGCAGAGTTAAATCCTGGAGTAGAAGACTGATAGGAACTGTTGAAGCAGGTTTACGAGACCTGTTGGAATACGTTGAAAGCGAGAAGCTGGAGAAAGTAGTTCTGCTGCCGGTTGCGAAAAGCTATCTTGATATTGGAGAAGACATTGTTAAAACCGACGGCGTGCTTAAAGCCTACTTCCTCCACCCGGATAAGATAATCCCGTTCTGCGCCTTTAATCCGGAGGATGAGGGTTTAAGAGAGAAAATAAGGGAGGCGGTTGGGAATGGATGCAGAGGGTTTGGCGAGCATAAGGTTGAAACCAGGATTGACAACGAGCATAATATCAGCCTTTTCAGAATCTGCGGGGAACACGGGCTCCCGGTGCTGATACATATCGACAACAGGTTTAATCCTGATTTTGAAGGCTTTAAAAAAGTGGTTTCAAGAGTTGAGGAAACTGTTTTCATAGTTCACGGCCCGGGATGGTGGGCTCAAATAAGCAGCGGTAAGACTGAGGAAACGTATCCGAAAGGGAAGATAAGCGAGCCGGGTGAAGCAGTTAGAATCCTTAAAGAATATAGGAATGTTTACGCCGACATCTCTGCCTTCTCAGGGTTGAACGCGATCTCGAGAGACAGGGATTTCGGAAGAAGGTTCCTAATCGAGATGAGCAGTAAACTGATTTATGGAACGGATTTCCCGTGTATAAACCCTGAAGGTTTACAATTCGGCCCAGACAGATCACACATATCCATGCTGGAAAGCTATAATCTTGATGAGGACGCGTTGGAGAAAATAACTCGCGGAAACATCCTTAAGATATTGAAGCCGGATTAAATCACTTCTGAAAACAGGCTTGAAAAAGCCTGCTGAGAACATTAGCTGGAGAAGCTGTTGAAAAAGTTTTATTTAAGCATTCACGCGTATCGTCGGCAAGGGTGTGCAGCCTGTTGAACATGGAGGATACGAATCCTTTCGAAACACCGGGCTCCTGGATGAAGGGGAATATTCACGCTCACACGACTAATTCCGACGGAACACTGTCCCCCGAGAAGACGATGGATTACTACTCCAGCTACGGCTATGATTTCCTAGCTTTGACAGACCATGGCAAGCTTACGAAAGCCTCTTCGGAGAAACTCCTGTTAATCCCTGGGGTTGAACTTGTTTCTGGGAAAAGTGTTTTAGGAGGGGACTATCATGTGGTAGCGATTAACGTTGAGGATGAGGAGGCTTTGCAGAAGCATGCGAAAGACTCGGTTCAAACACTGCTCGACTATTTGAAGGAAAACGGTTTCGCTGTGATCGCCCACCCATATTGGTCTAAGCTCACCACACAGGACCTGCTTAACATAACTAACTATCTCGGCATAGAGATATACAACACTGGGTGTGATGTTGAAGTTGCGAAAGGCTTTTCAACAATCCATTGGGATAACCTTTTGACGAACAGGATTAATGTTTACGGTTTCGCTGTTGACGACGCCCACTGGTATAGTAATCTGGATGCTCCCGGAGGATGGATCTGCGTCAAGGTTAGAGAGAGAAGCCTGAGCGGGCTGATCAAATCCATAGAGAAGGGTCTATTCTACGCTTCAACCGGCCCGGTTATCAAAAGGTTTTCTTACGCGTCTAACGGGCTTGAAGCCGAGTTTTCAACAGTAAGAAGAGTCGACGTGGTTTCCGAGAATGGAACGGGCTTCAGCATCTCGACGGATGTTTACAATATTGTTAGGAGGAAACCCGGGATTCAGAGAATCAGGATTGTGAAAACAGGCAGGAAGAACGGCGGTGAGGAAGTCTATGCGGAGATCCGTGGAAAGAGTGCAGTTTTCAAGCTATCTAAATCAGGTTTAAGCTATGTTAGGCTGGAAGGGTTCGACTTTAAAAGCTACGTGCGGCTTGAAATCACGGACGCGAACGGTAGGAAAGCATGGACAAACCCTGTTTTCCTATGACTATTAGCATAACGCTTTAGCATAACGCTTATGCTTGCCTTAACCATTTAGCTTAAGCTGAACCCTTAAGGCTGAGGAAGTCTTAAACCAGGAATAGGCTTAGCAGGATTAGCCCTAGATACGGGGCAGCAGCCTTTCGCCAGGCGGAGAGAATGTTAAAGCATGTGTGAACCGTCGCATGTCTCAGCAGTATGAAGCTCTGGAAAACCCTCTCTGCATGATGCGAAACCCATGGAGAGTTCTTCAGCAACCTCCCTCACTTTTAAAATAAGCTCTCTGCGGAGACTCTCAGCCATGTAGGTTGACCTGCCTACGCGCTCGCCGCGCGAGTAAACATTCTTAAGCTCATCCTCCAATTCCGGAAACGCTGTTAAAACTCTTTTGAAATTATCAGGCTTAGCCTTGTAGGTTGAGGTTGTAACCTGTCTGACGCCCGCTTCAAACGCTGCTTTAAGAATTGCACTGATAGTATCCGAATCATCATTAACCCCGGGAATAATGGGGTCAAGCCTAATCATCGTCGGTATTCCAGCTCTGCTTAAAGCTTCAAGCGCCCGAAGCCTACTAACAGGCGGCGGGGCGAAGGGTTCAAGCCTCTTTGCAACATGCCCGTTAAGCGTCGTGACGGTTATGCTTACGCAAACCCTTCCTTTAGAAAGTATATCAATATCCCTAGCCACCAGGTTTGATTTAGTAACTATTAGCAGTTTAAACCCGTTTCTGATTAAGACTGGAAGAACCTCCCTCATGAGAAGGTTCTGAGCCTCTGCAGGGGTATACGGGTCTGAACTGTTAGCGATCGACACCGGCATACTTCTGTCAAGCTTCTTCACCTCTTTCTCAAGCTGCAGAATAGTGAACTCCTTAACCCTGGGTTGAAACGCTCCGGGAACGTATGAAGTTATGTAGCAGTAGACACACCTGTGCCCACACCCCCGGTATGGTGAGAAACTATATTTTGGGGGGCATGTGCACAGCCTGCCACGCCACGGGTCAAACGGGGTTATGAGTTTCAAGACTCAGGCTTCTCAAAAGTTGAACGATTAAGACGATAAAAGCTTTTAACGAATGTTTTTAACCATATTTTGCAAGCGTTTCTTTAAGCCTTGTTTCCGCGTACCTAACTATCTCCTCCAGGGCCTGCCTGCTTCTCGCCTCAGCCGCCAGCTTAACCTGCGGAAGCGTGTTTGAAGCCCTTAAGATGAACCAGCCGTCTTCAAGCTCAACCCTAACCCCGTCTATAGTTATAGTCTTACGCCCTTCCTTTTCGAACACGCGTGCCAGGTCGTTAACCACCATGAACTTAACCTTGTCTGGAACACCATAATCCTTCCTTAGAAACTCGTATTTAGGCAGCTCAGAAACTAGTTCAGAAAGCTTTCTACCGGTTAAAGTTAGAAGCTGAGCAACTTTAAGCGTTGCGAAAATAGCGTCGTCCAAACCGTAGATTTCACCGAAGTAGAGGTGGCTAGATATCTCTCCGCCGAAAAAAGCCTTCTCAGACACCATCTTACCCAGTATGAAAGTGTGGCCCACCCTGCTCATCACAGGCACCACCCTGTTTTCCCTCGAGACTTCCTCAACCAGTTTTGAGCAGCTGACTTCGTAAACTATCTTCTCACCAGGCTTATCCCTGAGAAAATGCTTCACGAAAAGCGCCAAGACTACGTCCCCACGAATAACGTTTCCCTCATCGTCCACAAATAGAGCCCTATCGCCGTCACCATCGTAGCCAACCCCGAAATCATACCCCCCGTCCTTAACCATCTTTCTTAGAGCGCTTAGAGACTCTTCAGTAGGCTCAGGCGACCGAGACGGGAAGCCACCGTCAGGATAATCGTTCATCGATTCCACTGTCAAACCCGATTTCTGAAGTATTTTTTTACCGATTACTGAGCACGACCCGTTTCCAGGGTCTATAAGAACCTTAAGCCTCCCGATTCTCCCTTTGAAACTGTCAAGCAAGTAATTCTCATATTCCTCCAGAATCCTTTCCCCAGCATCCTCCACCCGTCCTTTAAAAGCGGAATAGCGGAACATTTTAGAATCAATTATTTTCTTAACCTCCTCTAAGCCTGTTCCCCAGCCGCAGAGAAGAGCGTTCTCCCTGCAGAGTTTAAATCCGTTCCATTCAGGAGGATTGTGGCTACTCGTTACAACTACCCCTCCATCAAGATTCCAGCTGGCGACAGCGAAGTAGACTATTGGAGTGGGCACAAGACCTAGGCTGAGGACTGTGGCACCAGTTAAGGATAGGCCGTCAATCAGCGCTGATGCGAGACTCCTGCTGCTTTTTCTAACATCCCATCCAACAGAGATCCTCTTTCCCTCGCCACCTAGATAGGTGGCGAATGCTAAACCTATTAGTTTAGCATCTTCCTCAGCAAAGTCTCTACCGTATACACCCCTAACATCATACGCGCGAAATATCTCTTCCCTCATGCTCGTCACAATGGTGTTTTAAACCTATATAAACCGATTGGTTCCATTTGATGAATATTGAGCAATCCAGTAAACTCTCACGTTTCCCCAAACAGTATGCTGCACGCTTGTTTCAAGATGTTCACATATGCGTTTAGAATAGCGTGCAGCGTTTTGCGACAGCACACTGTATTAAAAAAGCTTTAACACTAGTGTTTAAATCAGACGGTTGTGAACGACTTATCCATCCTTCTCCCATACCTGTTAAAGGAAACAATATCCTCCAGCCTGCGCTTGGGAACATGAAGAACACCGTTCACATCCCTCCAGTATTTCACGTCATCATTCTTCATATCTTCAACAATAGGTTCTTCAGCCCTGTATCCGAGGGCTACGACGAAGCATATCCTGCAGTGCTCAGGTATTGAAAGGATTTCCCTAAGCTTCTCACGGTCTACTGAAGCCATCCAGCATGCGCCAACACCCTCCTCCCAGGCTGTTAAAACCATGTTTTCAATAGCGGCAGCACAGTCAACCTCGCCTCCTTCAGCCTTCTTTCTCGTGTTAACCAAGACGACAATGTAGGCAGTCGGCCTCTCGCCCTCCCTCGGAGCACCAGAGGGGCCAAGATACATTGCCCATTTAAGCGTGTTGAAAACCTTGTCGAGCAAGTCATTCTCAGTCACTAAAACATACTCGCAAGGCTGAATGTTTCCACCGGATGGGGCGAGCCTAGCAGCGTTTAAAAGCTTCTTAAAAACATGCATGGGAATCGGTTTCTGAGTAAACCTGCGTATGGTTCTCCGGCTCACAGCAGCATCATACACGTTCAACACACCCACCTAAACGTTTCTCGCTTAACGTCTTTTTAAGGCTGTTGCCGCCGATTGAACCGTTACGGAACCTTCATCACTCTAGCGTTGAGAAGCCTTACGATGTCGATGGGCGAGATTTCAAGAGTCGCGTTAACAGCCCCTCCCCCAGCGTAAACCTTCTCTTTGCTCAGCAGGCTTTCGTCAACAATAGCAAGCACCTGTTTAACATGGCCGACTGGCGGCACAGCTCCAGCCACATACCCTGTGTGGTTTAAAACTTCCTCCTCAGTGGCTAACCGTAGTTTCCGGAAACCGAGTGTTTTAGCAAGCTTATCCTGGTTAACTCTGCGTCCACCTGGGACAACCACTATAAGCGGCTCCTTATTCTCGTTTACGAAGACAACTGTTTTAGCGACCTGCTCTAGACTGATCCCGAGCTCCCTGCTTGCTTTTTCAGCAGAATAAGTTTCCCCGTGGAAAAGTATTCTATGTTTCACGCTCCGGCTTTCAAGGAAGACCTCCAGATCCCTGCTCGACAGCGGCATTTTCAGGAACAGTTTGAAAACCTGTTTTTATCTTTTAAGCATGCATACTCTACTAAAATATTTAAAAACAAACGTTGAAAAAAGGATTCAGCTTGGATGTAGAGGAAAGACTTGAGCTCGTTAAAAGCGTTGGCGAGGAGATCGTAACCCTGGATGAGCTTAGGATGCTTCTTGAAACAAAAGAGCATCCCGTCGCCTACGACGGTTTCGAGCCATCTGGGCTTGCGCACATAGCGTTCGGACTGTTCAGGCCGATTCTCCTTGAACCCTTGATTAAGGCGGGGATAAGGTTTAAGCTTTACCTTGCCGACTGGTTTGCCTGGATAAACCGGAAGCTCGGGGGGGACTTGGAGAAGATAAGGGTCTGCGGTGAATACTTCATAGAGGTTTGGAAGGCCGCTGGGGTTGATTTCAGCAGTGTTGAAACAGTCTGGGCGAGCGATATTGTTGATTCAAGCGAATACTGGAGGAACGTGATACAGGTTGCTAAGCTAACAACGGTTTCCAGGGCTGAGAGAGCATTGACAATAATGGGTAGGAAGAAAGGGGAGTTGAAGGATGTCGCCCAATACTTCTACCCCATGATGCAAGTCACTGATATCTTCATGCTTGGCGCAGACATTTGTCAGCTGGGGCTTGACCAGAGAAGGGCGAACATGCTTGCTAGAGAAGTTGGGCCGAAGCTTGGATACTGGAAGCCCGTGGTAGTCAGCCACCACATGCTTATGGGTCTTCAAGGAGTGAGGGAACCGGAAGGCTTCGACGAGGATAAGAATATAGATGTTCAAATAAGCTCGAAAATGAGTAAGAGTAAGCCGGAGTCAAGCATATTTGTGCATGATTCTCGGGAAACAATATTTAAGAAAATTCTTTCAGCATACTGTCCGGAGAAGGTTGTTGAGAACAATCCAGTATTAGACTGGACGAAACACATAGTCTTCAGGAAATTCAAGAGTTTACGGGTTGAAAGGCTTCCTAAGCATGGTGGGCCCGTGGAGTTCCACACGTATGAGGAGTTAGAGTCAGCCTATGTTAAGGGTCTTCTCCATCCGCTTGACTTGAAAAACGCTGTGGCCGACGTGATCGACAAGATGGTTGAGCCGATAAGAAGACATTTTGAGGAGAACAGTAGGGCTAGAGAACTCTACGAGGAGTTGAGGAAGACAGAAGTGTCAAGGTAGTTCTTCATTTAACCTTTTTCCAAAAAGTAGCTATACGGTTATGTCACACTAATTTTAGAAGCCTCGGCTTCTCAGCCACCTGAAGTATTGTTGAAAACAGTCCTTCGAACGCTGTCTTCACATTGTCATCGTGAGCAGGCTCGTTCAGCATGAATATGGCTGAACCATCCTTAGCTGAGACAAGCTCGATCGCGTGTCGGGCGAAAGCATACGCCTGCTCCATGCTTGTTGAGAGAATCATGTCAGAGATGTCGAGAATAATCCAAGTATGCATCTCTGAATCCAGAGACCTGTTTATAGCGTTAATCATTTGAGTAACATCGTCGAAGGAAACGCTTTCACCAGGCTTAGCACCCACGGTGACTACAGGGATGAGCTTAACGTTCTCTAAAGTCGGAATCTGCGATAATACTCCGCTCGCAGGCCTGAGAAGCATGACGCATCTTTCAGTGTTAGCATATATCTCGCGTACAGCCTTAGCCACATAGGGCTCGTAAAGATATTTCGGATTATATTCGAGAAGTATTTTTCTACGAATAAGCCTGTCATGCGTCAAGCCGAAAGCCTCTGAGAAAGCGTTCAGATCCTCTGCACGACAGTCCTCCACGCAGATGAGACGAGTTATTCGAGACCTACCGATATCCGTCGAAAGCCTATCCACTAGGGAGTAATAGGTCTTCCAGACACCCTTAGCCCCGGAATTAAGCATGAAGACCCTTCTCACCACCCCCAGATAGTTTTCAAACAAATCAGCGTTTTCTCTCGCCAAGTAGGCTGAGACTGCTGATAGAAGCACGTTGAAAGCCTCCCTAACTGCTTCAACTCTTCTTCCATTAGGAATCGTCCTAACGTAGGCGACTAAGCGTTCAACACCTATTTCCCCGTCTGTCGAAACATCAAGATGCTTCACCACATCCATGCTCCTCATCTTCTTGAAGAACTCTGGTGCCAACGGACCTGCGATATGCTTTCGAACAGGCAGAAGCAGCCGCCTATATGTGCGGACAACAGCCTCCCACTCGGGGAGACCCTCTAAGGAAGCGTCTGGACTGATGAAGGATAGAAACTCGCCGGTGGCCAGCCCGTATATAATGTCGGTTTTCTTAAGATACTCCTGATGGTTCATAATTATGGTTTTAAAGGCTTCCTTCTCATCCTGAGACTTTAAATTGAAATATATGCTTTCAAGGACCTCCATCAACTCGTCCGCAGCCCTGTGAGCCCAATCTCTAGTTTCAAAATACTCCAGCGTTTTATCCAAAGCCTGAATACTGTTAAGACTTTCAATCTTCTCCGCATTCAAAATGATTCTCAGCCTATCATAAGTAACCACGTCACTGAGACGAGTCTTATCCAAGTATTCTAAAAGATCCATGGTCTTCAAACCAAGCTCATCTGGAGGAGCAATATCGATCAGCTTATTAAGAAATTTCTGATAAGAGTTCGTTAAAGGATTGCCCATACCTGTCAATACAATTTCTTTAGGTGGACCTATGGCAAAAGAATATGAGAGGAATACAAAGGACAAGAAGTAGAATGGGCCGCTAGTAGGCGGGATATTTTCAAAAGAAATCAAAAGAGCGTTAAGGAGCATTATACCCATTATTTGAAATACAGTGAAGCCAAATAACATCAAACTATACTTTTTTCTTAGCCAAGGAGCTTTAGCCCTTTTTATTGAATTATAGAGGACAATTGTTATAAATATAGAATATCCAGTCATGTATAAGAATGTTACTATACCTTCAATAGTGAGGGGTGGATTTGGAATAAATACCCATCCGAAATCTGATAACTTTGCTTTGTACGATATGAAAGCTGAAACAGTTACAATAAAAACTGGTGGGATGAGTATTAGATAGTAATCTTTTTCTTTTTCACCATTAGCTATGAACCCATACACTAGATATGCTAATAGCCCAATTGAAACGAAGTATAACGAGTTTGAAACTCTAAACAGTCTTAATGACAGATCTACATCAGGTACGGCCAGTTTAAAGGCGTTAGTGAAGAGATGTAACGAGGTTGCCAATCCGTAAATGAAAAATCGTTGGTGTAAAATTGAGTGACGTTGCTTTAGTAGAATATCTAGAGATAGTAAAAATGACAATATGCCAGTTATAATATAAATGGAAGACCATATTATTGAACCCTCCCCCATATTACTATAACCTCCTAAGCTCCTCACATATATCATGTCTTTCCGGCGGAATTATTTTTGGTGGCTTAATCTGACCCATAGGAATTCCTCTTTTCCCCCTTTCCATCGTATATCGGAGAAAAGCCCCTGGTTTAAGATACTCTACTTCTATAATGTCATTAGGATCATTTATTTTGTTTTCAGCAACTAGATGTCTGAAATCCTCGCTGACTGCTAAAAATGCTTGAAATATCCTTCTCACGGCCTCTGATTTCTCTAAACCCCAAGTATTTTCCATAAGAATAAGAATTTTCTCATGCTCGTTAATAGACTTGGTAAATGCCCATTTATCTGACAGACTTAATCCGGCTCTAGCCATTATCTGTACTGCTAAAGCTTCAGTCACACGAGGAAGAAATCCGCGAATTGCTATTATTTGGTTTTTCCTACCCCAAAAACGAAAAACAGGCATCCCATCGTCTCTCAAATCGATAACAAGCACAGTATCTCCAACATCATAACGTGAAAAAAGACTGCCAAATGGAGTGACTATAAGATCGTAAACATAACCAGGCTTAATTTCATCTATTTTTCTTATAACTCCATTTTCATCCCTAAACTCAAAATAACAACTCCTTAGATTAGGCATGAGGTCCCCTTTCCTATCTGGAGATCCAAACATTGCGATACCAAGCTCCGAGACACCATAGATACAAAGAGGATCTACTCCCAGCTTAGTCTTAATATAATCAGCGTATAAAGCAGTATCAACACCGCCGATCATTAACCCTTTCAAGTCAAGATAATCCTTAAGGTTTCTCGGTTTCTTGAAAAGCTTAGCCCGAGTCCACTTCTGGAGAAGATAAAGCTTCGCAACACCTAAGTCCAGTGACCTATAGTATTCTTCAAAAAGAGTTTCGGGATTGGAGAAATACTCGCACATTAGGTATATACTTGGTGCAATACCGCCTGCCAAATTCACGCTATGACCATTTTCAAGGTATTCTAATGCAACAAAAAATCGCCTTCTAGCTTCTGAAATCTCATCCATAACACTTACGGGAGGAATATCCGTCACTAGACCTTGGGAAGCTTTCCTTCCCCAACCCGTAAGAAACGGTGCGGATGTCGTGAAGTTTAAACCTCTATCACCTTTCTCAAATTTTGTAACACCCCAAGAGTCGCTGCAAGCAATCAACGTCGTGGCTATTACGTCTCGCCTGAAATTCTCCCAGAAAAAATTACCATGAACTATCCATTTCGGTTCACCTGTTGTGCCGCTTGTCTTAACCGCGAATGAGAAATCTCCAATTATGTAATCAGATAGCGAACTAGATGCAAGCCTCCCTATCCTGTCATAGTAGTCCCAGTATAGTTCTCCGGGCATCCTTGGAGAGGTTTTCTCCAGCCTTTCTATCTTCTTCTTGAATTCAAGCAGCACAGGATAATCGCTGTAGCTTGTCACAGGAATATCGTTAATCGTCTGGAAACCGTTTGGACAAAGGGTTTTCGCCTGTGCAGTCCGTCCCCATCTGGCGAGGTGCTCCTTCAGCAGGGCCTCGTTTATCTCCAGCTGCTGTTCGAAAGGTTTCTCATAGAACTCGCAGCATTCCCGCCAAAGGTCTGCACTGCTAGCCAAAGTCTCCTTTTCATATTCTTCAGCCACTCTTAAAGCTTTTTCGCCTATCTCCGCAGGCGGATGTAGAACCAGAGGAGGGTGGAGGCTCTGCAAAGGCTGCACGCTCGAGTCATCGGATTTCAGGGTATAGGTCGAGGACTATTCCCGAGCCCCTGTCAACATGAAGCCTGTAATACCTTGTGTCATGGTTCGTAGCCCTCATTTTAAGTATCATCAGCCTCTTGTCAAGCCTGTTTCCAACAACCACCGACTCCATTATTATGATTCCGTCGGATACGAATTCCTCCACGCCCAATCCTATTCCCTTGCTTCCCCACGGGTTCTCCGTGACCATTATCGTTGTGCAGCCAAGGTTTTTCAGCATTCTGGCGAGAAGGTTTACAACCGCCCTGACCTCGGATTTCCTGCTTAAAGCCATGTTTAGGGCTGAAACAGAGTCTACTACAACCCTGTCTGCCTTAAACTTCCTAGCCTCGTCCACTATTAGGCTTACAATGTCTTCAACACTGATCTTAGCCATCGTCGGGAACTCGACTATCTTAACCATGCCTTTCTCCTCAAGCTTGGAAAAATCCCATCCTAGGCTTTGCATATGAGCCTTAAAATGCTCACCTGTCTCGCTCATACATATGTAGAGGCCTTTCTCACCGTATTGCGAAGCCCCGTTGTATATGAACTGGGCTGAGAGAATGGTTTTGCCTACGCCAGCGTTTCCCGCGATGATGATCAGCCCGCCTCTGGGTACTCCACCCTCCATCAGGCTGTCGAGCTCACCTATGCCAAACGGTGTTCTCTCCATTTTTCTCAAACCTCCGAAAGTATTTCTGAGAATTTCATCAGTATTACGCTGCTGTCCTCCGTTAATGATGATATTTCTACGCTTCCACCGGTCAGGGATTCCAGCAGCTGGGTCATAATGCCTCTGAACATGAACCGGTTTATCCTGAGATTGTTTAAAGTAGCCTTTATCGCACCGTTTCCAACTCTTTCAAATAGAACACCTCCCCATCCTCTGAGGACACATATCTTGGAAAGATTTGTCAAAACGTCTTCAACCGCTGTTTTTCCTCCCGTCATCTCCTTGATCTCCTCAAGCAATGCTTGTCCAACCCCCTTTCCAGCGTAGAAGAATATGACGTCGGCTGCAGTGTAATACATGTTTTTGAACGATTTTTCAAACTCGCTCCATTCAGCAGGTGAAAACTTGAATTCAACAGTCTCGTTGGAGCTGAACAGTAGGCTCCTAGCGTAGTCGCTTAAAACAGGCTGATAACCAAGTATGACGCCCTCGTTCTCCATCCTGTTTATTCTTCTAGCAACCGTCCGGTCCGATACTTCAAGACGCTTAGCGATGTCACGGTAGCTCTGCTTAGGGTTGCTGCACAGTATGCGTAGTATCTCTAAATCCAGCTTATCCAGTGGATCCATTTTTCACTCTTAACCCGTTTGACCCCCCCATATATACTTTTCGATAAACGTAATTTTTTACTATACTCGACATTTCTAAATTACAATCTTCGACATTAAGCCTTTCTAAAAAGCGTTTTTCGACAAAACGGTTCTAAACGACATTGAAAATGTTCTTAAAGAGAAAAATGTTTTATGATAGCCTGCTGTCAGTAACTATTTGAAAAGACATTTATTAAGAAAGTGTTTCAAAGTTTGGCTCCACATTCCGAGCGGAGCTTGGCGCTAGGAGTGTTCTCCGCTCTAAGCATCCCGTCTCTATCAACTCTACTAAGTTTCTTCTTCAGGAAGTAATTTAGTTATGATATCTATCAAACGGAGAGTTGTCTAGCATGCGCCAAGGGTTTAGAGAACCTGTGTCTCCTTCCGGGTTCTGACGGTAAATAGCTGGGGAAGCTTCTTTCTTCTGTAAATATGATACTCGTGTAATAATATTGCTAAGGCAATAATTATAATTAGGATCGCTATTATTAAAAGAATGGTCTGTGAAAGAGTCATTGAAACACCAAGTATCTTGAGGAAGACGTCAAGCTCAACTTTAACTAGATGGTCACTTGTAAGCGTTACTTGAGTTCTCCTAAGAAATTGGTCGAAGGAAACCTCAATAGTGTAGTCTCCATCAGGCAGCTCAACCTCCGCGTTCCCACCCTTATCTGTAAGCATCCTAACCAGTTTAACACCATTCTTCAAAACAGTGACGCCAGCACCCTCTAAAGCCTGTCCCTGAGCACCCCTCACCATAATGGTTATACTGTGCACGTTTGAAGGCGTTACAGTTATTTCGCCGCCTGTCACAATCTCTATTTTCTGAAACACAAGGTCTGAGCCAAGCCATTTAGCTGACACCGTGTAGTTTCCCGACGGAACCTGTGCTGCCAAGACTTCACCGTTCGCGTCAGCCTTACCCAAGTATACTCCCTCCAAGAAAGCATCAGCATTCGTCAAGGGTCTCCCGCCTGGTGACAATAATCTTAAAACAATGTCGTAGACTGGCATTATTATTACAGTGTCCTCCGTCACGGTTGTCTTCACGACAGCCTTGCTGCCATACCTGCTCACCCATTCGGCGGTAAGCCTGTAGCTTATCCTCGGCATCTTCTGGAAAAGCAGGGTTCCAGCCTCATCGGTGAAACCACTAATCCCCCATTCCTCAAGGAGGACGTGAACGTTTTTCAACGGCCTGCCTTGCGCATCGTTGAGAGACATAGCCATGTCGCCAACGTCAGCCCTGAATATTTTAGCCTGCGAGACGGCGTATTCAGAAGTGGAGGCGTAAGACTCGGGGCGTATACCCAAGTATATGTACTGGTGCTGAGGCTCGTCAGTATAGCTGTCGAAAACCACTACTGTAGAAACTGGGCCGAGAATCTTGCTACAGCCAGCAGGCCTATAGTAAACCATAACATAGTATTTCCCGTAGAACCTTGCCCATCCTGATCTACCGTTGAAGGTTAAGTGTTGAACATACTCGTCTCCAACGGGCTGCGGCGGAAAATTGTTCGAAACAGGGTCCCACTCGGGGTTGACTGGCTCGCCCGTAAGCATCATGTTCTCGTCGAGCCAGAACCATCCTCTTAGCAGGTTGAACCCTATGTCAACCCTGTCTCCGGGCTCAATCTTCAAGTGTTCAGCAGCGTTGCCAGCTCCGACGAAGAGTGTCCCAGCATGACCATGGTTGTCCGTTATCGCAGCGGTCACGTTACCCCCGGTGTAAGCGTCGACCACGTATACCCACGCGTCGTCAATAGGCTGCCCGTCTTCAGTAACCAGGGTAATCATGAGCCTCGCGTTCCAGTCGAGATGCACTACTGTGCTGTCCCAGCCTGAAGCATGCTCCACCCTTAAGCTGCTCAGAGGGGAAATGCTTACTACTAATAGGAGTGAGAATGCTGCAGCCACATTAATCCTCAGACTGCTCTTCCCCTCCATCTGTCTTAAAGAGTTGGGAAGACGGGTTTAAACATTGTTTTACAATCCTTTAAATACGGAGAGACAGAGTATTACTGCGTTTTCCAGCATTAGCATGTGCTAAACCGTTTTAGACATGTTGCTCGTGTTTCCCCACACTATTAATCTAGGGTTTGACCAGCTGTAAGGCAGCATGCCGGCTGCCAATCCGGCCTTAAAACGGCGCGCGCTATAACGTTAAGTTTTAACGGAGGCTTATCAAGCTGGAATGATTCTCGACTCGTCGAATTCCCATTGCTTCTTAAGAGAGGAGCCCTACTTCGGAGGCTTGCTTTTCACCGTCAGCATTGCTAGCGTGCAGACTGTTTAAGGCTGAAGATTCCTCCTTCAGAAAAAGGGTGGGGGAAGAATCCAAACCCTCCATGCTTCCGACCGTTAAAAAGTGGGAAAACATTCGTTAAAAGGCCTATAAGCAGGGAGAACGCTAGTCCATCCATGAATCTTTCCCTCAGTTCATCTGTGTCAGGCTCCATCCACTGCTCCTCCGAGGAAACATGCAGAATGTTTTTAATAAGAATTGTTTCACAACCCTGCCTACAAACAGGCTCTACCTTTAAAAAATGTTTGAAAAGAAAAATATTTATAGGATAATTCGCCCGAATACCCGGCACGGAATCAACGGGGAATATTTCTATCCAACATGACGATCCGCTGAAAAGCAGTGGAAAAGCGTGTTTTTAAAACCTGCCAAACAAGTTTAAGAAACACTTGCGTTTCCACTTTAAACGGTGATGAATGTGATCGTGGTTGAGACGGAGCTTGGAGTAAAGACTAAAGGGGAGCTTGACATCGTGAATATTACAGGTGAAATTGAGAAGATAGTTTCGAAAACCGGTATTAAAAACGGTATTGCTAATGTTTTCGTACCCGGGTCCACGGGGGCAGTGACAACGATAGAGTATGAGCCAGGCTTGCTTAAGGATCTTCCTAATGCTCTGGAGAGGCTAGCTCCCAGGCATGCTGTATACGAGCATGAGAAGGCTTGGCATGATGGGAACGGGCATTCCCATGTTAGGGCATCGATAATCGGGCCGAGCATAACGATCCCCATAAGGGATGGTGCTCTCAGACTCGGCACCTGGCAGCAGGTAGTGTTCGTAGAGCTTGACGTTAGGCCGAGGACTAGGAGGCTCGTCGTAACATGTCTTGGAGAGTGAGCACATGGGATGGTTAGCGTTAAAATAAGCGTAGTAGGGGCAGGCAGCGCAGTCTTCTCCATAAGCCTGATTAGAGACCTGTGTTTAACGCCCAGCCTTTCCGGAAGCACGGTCAGCCTGATGGATATAAGTAGGGAGAGGCTTGACGCTGTTTACGCGATTTGCAGAAGGTATGCTGGGGAAACTGGAAGCAGGCTAAGGATTGAGAAGACTCTTAACCGACGCGAATCCTTGAGGGAAGCCGATTTCGTCGTAAACACTGCGCTCACAGCCGGCTACGCGCGGCTTAGAGAGGGCTGGACCATAGCCCGGAGAAGGGGGTACAGGTTTGGCGGAAGCCTTCACGTTATGCATGATGAAGCATTCTGGATAAACTTCTACCAGCTTATGTTCTTCGACTCCCTGATGGAGGATATTCTTGAAGAGTGTCCTGAAGCCTGGCATATTCAACTGGCTAATCCTGTTCTAGCCGGAGTTACATACTTGGGTAGGAGGCACAGTAAGGTTAAAACCATAGGCTTATGCCACGGCTTCACAGGAGTATACCGGGTCGCCAGCCTGCTTGGGCTCGACGCGAGCAGGATAGGTTTTGAAGCGTCTGGAGTAAACCATTTCATATGGCTGACAAGCCTTACTTACGAGGGTGAAGACGTGCTCCCGCTGCTCGACGACTGGATCACTAGGGAAGCTGGGAAACATTCGGGAAAAGTAGGCTTCAGCAGCGAGCTTGGCCCTAAGGCTTTCGACCTCTACAGGAGGTTCGGCGTTTTCCCGGTTGGAGACACTTGCACCCCGGGCGGGGGTTCATGGCCATGGTGGTACCATACGGATGAGGAGACTGAGAGAAGATGGAGGGAGGATCCTGAATCCTGGTGGGAAGGCTTCTTCACCCATAATAGGGAAACCGTTGAGAAAATAATCAGAGTATCCTCGGATTATTCTAAAAAGGTTACGAGCGTCTTCCCAGCGGAGAAATCCGGGGAGATAATAATACCCTTGATAGAGTCTATTGCCTGCGATGTTCCACGGGTGTTTCAAGTTAACATCATTAATTCGGACGGGCTTGTGCCAGGCATCCCCACGGATTTCGAGGTTGAAGTGAAGGCGGAAGTGAGCGGGAGGGGAGTGCGTGGAATTAGGGCCAGAGGCCTGCCGAAACCACTAGTGGCGTTCATCCTCAGGGATAGGGTGGCGCCTGTGGAAATGGAGCTTGAAGCATACGAGGCTGGCAGCAGGGAGAGGCTTCTCGAGCTTGTGGAGATGGACCCCTGGACTAGGAGCGAGGAGCAGGCGGAAGGACTTTTAAACGATATTCTTTCAATTCCGTACCATGAGGAAATGCGTCGACACTACAAGTAGAGTAAATGCGAAAATGTTAACAAGCGATGGGCTTCTGTAACATGTGCACATCCGGCTTTAAAGCCTAAATTCTTATCTTAACATTGTTCTTCTCGAGAAACCTGTTTAATTCATCTCTAGAGGGGAGAGCTGTTATCGCACCCGGCTTCGTGACGACGAGTGCTCCCACAGCATTTGCAACCATGACGCATTGCTCAAAATCCAGACCTTTACAAAGACCTACTAAAAGGCCTGCGTTCCAGCCGTCTCCAGCTCCAGTCGCGTCAACAGCCTTAACCTTGAAAGCGGGCGCGTAAACCTCAGGCCCACCTCTAGCTTTCGCGAAGGAGCCTTGAGAGCCGAGTTTAATGCCCACAATCCTAACCCCGTACTTTAAGGCTTTTTCAGCAGCATTCTTGGGGCTACTTGTCCCAAAGATGAACCTAGCCTCTTCCCTTGAGAAAGTAGCTATGTCGGAGAGCCTAAGCATACTCGCGTAGGTTTCCCTTAGGACTGTTTCAGAACGCCAGACGTCGAGCCTCAGGGTGGGGTCGAAAGATACGTCTACGCCAGAATTCTTAGCGTGCCTCACCGCCTTAATTAATGCCTGCCTAGCGGGTTTTTGGGAGAGCGCGAACCCTGAAACATGCAGTATCTTAGCCTGAGATATGTAGTCGTAATCAATGTCTTCTGGTGATAGTAGAGTGTCTGAAGTATGTTTCAACCATGGGCTCCGGTAGAAGATACAGACCCATCCTTTAACAGGATCGTTAACGATGAATGCCAGCGTGGTTCTAACTCTCCTTTTAATTTCTACACGCGATGCGTCGACACCATTCTTTTTAAACTCTTCAAGTATAAATCTTCCGAAGAAGTCGTCGCCGACCGCTGCTATAGCTCCTGCTTTAACACCTAGTCTCGCAACACCAACTACAGTATTCATCGGAGCCCCTCCAAAACATTTTTTGAAAGTCTCAGCTTTATCTAGAGAAGTGTGTTCAACACCTATAAAATCTATAAGCACCTCCCCAATACCGATAACCTGAGGACTACGCGGCATGCCTCAACATGTTTTAAAGCCTTATTTATCCTTAACGATTCAAAGATTCTCAGTGAAGCTTATATTTCCAACAATTCTGAAAGGATTCTAATGAAGGCGACTGCAAAAGCCCATCCGATCCAAGGTTTAATAAAGTATCACGGCTTAAAGGATCCTGTTTTAAGAATACCGTTTCACGACAGTATATCAGTGTGCGTTGATGCTCTTTCCACAGTCACAACTGTTGAAACCGATGAAGAATTGGGGGAAGACTTGATAATAGTTAACGGGGAGAAGATTACTGGAAACGCTAAGGATAGGGTTGAAACGGTCCTCCGGAAGCTTAAGAAGATGGCAGACTACCAAGGGTTCTTCAGAGTTGTTTCAGAAAACAGTTTAAAAGAGGGGAAGGGCTTGGGTTTTTCCGCATCGGGATTCGCCGCCCTCGGGTTGGCTGCCAGTGCCGCCTTAAAACTGGATTTAGACGACGCTTCTCTGTGTGAAACAGTAAGGATGGGTGCTGGTTCTGCCACGAGGAGCCTCGTAGGAGGCTTCGCAATATGGTATGCTGATAAAAACGGAAGATCGTATGCTGAGCAGATTGCTACGCCTAAAGATGTTGATCTAACTATGGTAATAATCCCGATTCATTCCAGTTTTAAGACTGATGAGGCACATTTCGAAGTTCTAAGTTCACCGCTCTTCGAATCCAGGTTGAAAAGCATTTCAAGCATGGTTGAATCCATGAGAAAAGCTATAGTTGAAAACGATGTACGGAGCATCGGGAGACTTGCTGAAGAAGATACTTTGAATCTTCACGCGATTACGATGACGGGTAAGTCGAGAATAATCCTATGGGAGCCAGAGACGCTTCGGATAATAAAAGAAGTAGTGAAAATGCGTGCTGAGGGCATACCTGCGTGGTATTCTATTGATACTGGCCCTTCCGTTTTCATCAACACTCTTAAGGATTACGAGGATTCCGTCGTCAGTCGGATGAAAGATTTAAAACTTCCTAGAATCATTGTTAGCAGGCCAGGCGGTGGGGCTTCACTCATCAGCAACAATTTGTTCTAACGCCTAGTTAACTATAAGCCCATATTTTCGGAAAAAAAAGTTACATCATCCTCCGGGTTAAAGGTTTCACGGATGAATGTCGTTAAGGTCGACGGTAAAAACAGTAAGCACAGGGTTCTACTGTACGCGTTGAGCACCTGTGGCTGGTGCAGGAAGACTAAAAAGTTTTTAACGGATAACAGCGTTGCGCACGAATATATCGACGTAGACCTGTGTACTGACGAAGAGTATGAGCAAATATGCAGAGATATTTTGGAAAGAGGAGGTAGAATAGCGTTCCCAACGCTGATAGTGGACGATTCCAGACTAATAACCGGTTTCAATGTGGATGAGATTCGGGAGGCATTGGAGATTGGTAACACTTGAGCAGGTGAGGCAAAGGGCTGAAAACGATGCGAGGACGCATGGCTACTATTTGAACCCTGACGAAGAGTTTCTGATAAGCCTGCTTGAGGGATTAAGGGAGAATGAGGAGCGCTACGGGTACCCCTCATGCCCATGCAGGCGTGCAACCGGAGTTTTTGAACTCGACAGAGACATTATATGCCCATGCGACTACAGAGATCCTGATTGTGAAGAATACGGCTACTGCTATTGCGGGCTCTACGTGAGGAAGGATGTTGCTGAAAAGAGGCTGCCGATAAAACCGATACCTGAACGGAGGCCTTCTGAGAAGCTTGCTAGAGCATATTCCAAGGAGGATGTAACTGTCAGTGAAAAACCGGTTGAAGAAATCAAGACAACTCTAGTTTCTGAAGAGCATCCTGCGGAGGTGTTGAAAATGTGGTATTGCAGGCAGTGTGGCTATGTTTGCTTTCGAGAAGAACCGCCATATGTTTGCCCAATCTGCAAGGCTAAGAGGGAAATGTTCAGCAGGTTAACAGTAAAGATAATTGGATGAGACTGAGATTAAATGTAGAAATATTTTTAAAGAAGCGTGAGTCAGAGGGCAGTAATGAAAGACAGGCTGTGGCGCGGCATACACGTGTTGGCGAACAGCAATAGTGATGTTGACGCTTTGGCTAATGAGGCTCCTGAGCTAGCAGGCCTCGGCGTGAATGTTCTCATCGTTGAAGTAGATTACAATTATGCTTATTCCTCTCACCCTGAGCTACGTGGCCCAGATCCTATAACCTTTGACCATGCAAAGACCCTGGTTGAAGAGTGTCGTTCACACGGCATCCGCTTGATCCCGCAGTTCCAGTGTCTGGGACACCAGTCTTGGGGTAAAACGACTTTCCCGCTTCTAGCCAGGTATCCTGAATTCGACGAGACCCCTGGCCAGTTTCCCAATAACGAGGGGATTTACTGTCGGAGCTGGTGTCCCCAGCATCCTGGGGTTAACAGGATTGTTTTCAGGCTTTTCGACGAGCTTATAGACGTTTTTGAAGCTGATGCGTTGCACGTTGGGATGGACGAGGTCTTTCTCATAGCTTCAGAGCATTGCCCACGCTGCCGAGGCCAGAGTCCAAGCAGGCTTTTCGCAAAGGCTGCTAACGATTACTATGAGCATTTGAGGGAGCGCGGGGTTGAGACGTTGATGTGGGGCGACCGCTTGCTAGGGAGTAAAGCCACCGGATACGGAATGTGGGAGGCCTCTGAGAACCAGACTCACCCAGCGGTCGACATGATTCCTAGGAGCATAGTGTTATGCGACTGGCACTATACTCTGCGCGAAGACTATCCCTCAATACCGTTTTTCCTTGAAAAGGGTTTCCTCGTCCTGCCGAGCGGCTGGAAGGATGTTGACGCGACTAAAGCGTTCATAAGGTTCTCGCAGAGATTCATGAATAATGAACGACTACTCGGCTACCTATGCACTACTTGGGGTGCTGTTAAGCCCGGGAGCCTTGCAGAGTGGCCGCCCATCCGGGTGGCGATGGAAATGCTTCAAAATGAAAACTAGTCTCTTGTTGACCAGGTATCCTCGCGAGGTACAGTTATTAAGCACCCTGTTTAACACTCGCATATGCTGAAAACCGGTACGAAGATCCTGGGACCCTTACTGCTAGTTATCGTATCGATTCTCTGGGGAACATCTTTCCCCATGATTAAAATGGTTGTTTCCAGAATAACCGCTGGAGAGTATGTTGTCTTCAGGTTTACGCTGTCAGTCCTTCTCCTACTGCCATACTTTGTTCACAGTCTCTTTAAAAACATGGGTAAAACGCGTGAAGCAGCGAGGCCAGGAGCAATTTTAGGATTACTCTATTTCGGAGGGATTTTCCTTCAGGGGCTTGGAACAGAGTATACTTCCGCATCAAACTCAGGCTTCATCACGAGCCTCTATATCCCTATGGTTTACGCTGTCGACGTTCTGCAGCGAAGATCCAACTATGATCATAAATTTACTCTGACGTTAATACTGTCAGTAATCGGAATGTACTTGATGTCAGGAGGATCCTACGAGTCGAGAATCGGAGACCTAATGGTTTTAGCAGGCGCTTTCTTCTGGGCGCTCCAAGTCTTAGCGGTTGACAGGTTTTCGAAAAAATACTTCTCACTGGATTTAGTCTTCTTCCAGTATGCTGTGACAGCAGTCACTGGCCTTGCGTTTTTCCATAATTCGTTAAGCGCCGGAAGCCTGGTTGAAGCCCTCCCGGTTCTCCTCTATCTTGCAGCGGTATGCTCCGTACTCGTCGGAGTATTACAAGTATGGGGTCAGAAATACACTTCCGCCTCCCAGGCTGTTCTAATCTATGCTCTTGAACCGGTTTCAGCAGCATTATTCTCCTTTCTAATACTGGGTGAGAAGCTTGGAGTAACTGAGTCAACCGGTGCAGCGCTGATTTTAATCTCAGTAACCATATCCCTGGGAGAGATGGCTCGTAGCAGAAAATAAGGTAAGGATGTAAAATGCTATTTGAAAAATCTGGTGAGAACCAGGTGTTGAGGATGCTGCCCCTGTTCTTAAATCATTAGCTGTGGAAAATATTTCCTCAACCAGTTAACCGTCTCGTCAATAGCCTTATCCACGGGCAAAGAGTGGCCGGAGTCATGCACGACTAGCTGCTTCGGCTCCCCAGCTTTCTCAAACAACTTCATACCGTTTTTAAAAGGAACAATATCATCATGCTTCCCAAGCTGGATTAGAAGTGGTCGTGGAGACACCTTATCAATATAGTTTATCGGGTCTACTGGAGCCAGAAACGGTTTAACAATGTTAATCAGTTCAGGAGGTATTTTACTCCTGAGTTCAACCAGCATCGGTACTCTGCTTTCAGAAATTATTTCAAAAAGATCCCCGCCTGGAACGTAAAGCGCAGCACCACTAACCCTCTTGTCCACCCCAGCCACTACACCTCCAAGTATTCCCCCCATGCTCACCCCCGCAAGTATAAGCTTCCCCTCCTCAACCCAATGGTTTCTGAAAGCAATATCTATAGCAAGCCTATTGTCAACAATGGTTTTACCTAAGTATTCGATTAGCAGCTCCGGCCTGATTTTTTCAGGATCCAGTTTCCTCTCTCCATGACCCCTGGCGTCAACAGCCATTATTGAGAAGCAGAATTTTTCCACGAATGCTTTGAAGTATAGAACATCCTCCTTACTGCCGCCCAGGCCATGTAGGAAAAGCAGTAGTTTTCCAGACGGGCCTGCTGGGTGGTGTGCAGCCAATCCCGGAATATCCTCGTCGAACCCAGTTATTCTAAACCTGTTTAAAACAACTCCCTCCCTGGCTTCCCTGCCTACTTCAAAATAGCTGATTCTCCCACGGGCCTTCTCGTAAGCCTCATCGTGAGACTCCATGCCACCAACATTCTTCCCAGAGGCTAATAAAGGTTACAGTATTCACTCTAGTTTGAAACACGTGTCCACAGACTAGGCTAAAACATTCAGAACCGAGAATGCTTCAGGCGCGAAAAAATAGAACAGTATAAGAATCAGGAAAGCAGAAACCGGAACAGTTATGTTATCGTCTATAGGGCCGAACTCGAAATGCTCAATAATGCTGCTAAACAGCCCGGCGACGACGCCCGGCAGCGCAAGCTTCAACCCTATCACGACGTTGACGACAGCCATAGCCAGGTTTCCCCACCAAGACTTAGTACGTCTCTTAAACATAGCGTTCCTAACAAGCCCGGTTACAGCATCCCCCAGAGCCATGAACATTATGGGTATTACTCCAAACCAAAAGTCTCCGCCTGTGAGAAGCCAGCCTGCAGTCAGTATCAGCCCCCAGCTTAAGCAGAAATGAACCTCGTAAGCATTATCATTCGTCTGAAACCAGTACATAGGCTTTTTAAGAAGGTGTGGGATGAGTGTGAAAACCCCTAGAACCATTGAGAGGACTAATGGGTAGAACGGTGTGCTGAAAGCGAAGGGTACAAGGTAACCTATTAATCCGCCTGCAAGAATATGGATAATCTTCCTGTTATAGTAGACTGCTACTCCTTCAGGAACCTTCTTAACGAGTATCTTGTAGGACAGGTAGGTTAAGACCCCGACGACGAATAATACCCATATAAAGAATACTAGTGCACGCAGTCCTTCTACCAGTAATGTTTCTGCTTCAAGCAAATTGTCTAGCTTCTTTTTTTAGGCTATAAAACTGTTTTTCGTCAGAGATAAGATTTTAACGACATTTGTCTAACTGCTTCATTAGGGAAGAACAATTCCCCTTTTTATTGGCATAAATCTCTAAATAGGGATATTGAAATCCTCTTTAACCACGGTTAAGACGAAATGAGTATTGGTCCTCTCAACGTTCGGCATTGAGAGAATTCTCTTTGTAAACCTGCTTAACTCAGCCGGGTTCCTAAACTTGCTTATCACTATGGCGTCAACATCCCCAGTGACATCGTAAACAGCGCACACACCTGGCAGCTCAGCCAGCTTCTTCTCCACCTCCACGAGTTTACCTTTTGAAACCCTTATCTCAGTAACACTGGTAACTGAGAACCCGAGTTTCTCGTAATCAACGCTTAAAGTATACTTTTTCAAAACCTTGTTTTCCTCCATTCTTCTAATTCTTGCTAGAACCGTTCCAGGAGCGACTCCAAGCTCGTTAGCTATTTTCCTGTAGGACATTCTGGAATCAGTCATAAGCTGCCTGAGTATCTTCAGGTCCAGTTCATCCAAGGCTGGCTCCGTTGAAGACATGACTAACCATACTAGTGTAAGGTTATAGGTTATAAAAGTTTACTAACCATGCTGTTCAACTTTTCAAGGAAGCCATGCAGAATGTTTTCATACTCTGTTAAGTCTCTTCCACCCGGATAGTTAACATATTCGCAGACATGCGAGACTTCGAACCCAGCTTCGCCAAGCTTTGATGAAAGCTGGTTTGCCGCAGTCCCTCCCCAAAGCTTCGTCACAGTCACCGCTGCAAGTTTTCCACTACCGATCTTCTTTATCCGGAGAAGCTCGACAATGCTGCTTAAAGGGGGAAACACGTTCCCCTCGTAGGTTGGCGTTATGAAGATTACCCCTGCCGAATCAACTACGTCGGTTAAAACATTATTTACACTGCTGACCACAGCGTTATGGACAGCAACCTCGTCAACCATATTCTTAACGACTTCGCATGCGTATTTCGCAAGCTGCTCCGTTAAACCGTACATAGAACCATATATAATCGTTACCTTCTTCCTACTCTTTAGCGTGCACCAGGAGGTTAACTCCTTAATAAATTCAGGTATCCTGCTTCTTAAAACAATTCCATGGGACGGAGCAATCATCCTCAGGTTTAAACCAAGTTTTCCAATCTTGTCTAATGCCCTCATAACCATTTGTCTGTATGCTGCAACGACTGTTGCAAAATACTCCTTAGCACTAAGCATGTATTGCTCGAAGTCGCACTCATCGTCGAAAACAGGCTTCTCTAAAGCGCCGAATGCTCCGAAAGCATCGGAGCTAAACAGGATACCCTCGTCCTCAAGATAAAGGAACATGGTGTCGGGCCAGTGTATCCAAGGAAGCTCGATAACCCGAAGCTTTCTTCCACCGACTCTTATAGTATCGCCATCTTTAACAATCCCTGTTTCAACGTTAAACATACTCTTCATGAAAGAGGAGGCTCTTAACGTGGAGTATAATGCGGGGTTACCTATTCTTTTTGAAATCTCGCCTATAAGACCACTATGATCAGGCTCCGAATGTAAAACGGCTATATGCTTTATTCGATTCAAACCCGAGACCTGATTTAGAAGGCGCAATATTTCTTCAACATTATAGACGTTTTTAGAAGAATCTATTAAAAGATACTCATCGTCGTCAGCAACCAAGTAAGAATTGTAGTTAACTCCGCTAGGTATTGGCCACATGTTCTCGAAAAGCCTAGTGTTAACGTCAGGTATGCTCAGCCAATAAACCCCTCTGCCAATAATCCTCCAAGACGGTGTGTACATGCTAAACCTTTTTTTAAAAACGCTTTAAAAGGTTTCTCCGAATCGGAGCCTTAACAAAGCCCCGGGGCTTTTGCCTAACCCCAGTCAAGATAAAAACGCTAACCATGAGGAAAAACGCGGAGGCCAAGAAAGCCGAGTCATATCCATGAGTCTCAATAATCAAGCCTCCGACGATAGGAGCAATCGCCTGAGGGATTGCTCTCAAGGCGCTGTTTAAACCTATGTATGTTGGCCTATCTTCCTCCGGAGCCATCTCCATCAGGAATGGGAAGCTTGAAACCATGAATGAACTGAAAGACGCTCCTGAGAGAGCAAACACCAGCATGAAGTAGCTTGTTGAAGAGGAGGCAAGCGCAGTGATGGTTGCTAAGATTCCAGCCATGTTCCCCGCTATAAGAACAGTCTTATGGCCATATTTCTCCTGAATAAGCCCCCAGAGGATGTTGGTGAGTATCTGCGCCCCTACAAGGACTGATGTGAATAAGCCTATTTCGAAGCTGCTTGCCTTAAACCTATCTATAGCGTATGCCGTGTAGAATGAAGAGGCTATGGCTCCGAAGGAACCGATTATTCCTGAGAACGTGTAAAACATGTAGTTTCTGTCATTCTTAATAATCCTCGGGATCTTGCTGAAGTATTCTCTGACGTCACGCTGGTTTCCAACAGCGTTTGAAGGCGGCTCGTCTATAAACATGATGTCCAACCAAGATATGGAGACAAGTATGAATGCAGTCAGAAAGCACATAGCATAGTTAACTGGGTATTTGAAGAAATCCATGTAAAAAGCCACAGCAATACCGCTCGCCAACCCTAAAACTGATGAAGCAAAGTTTGCAGTTGCGAAGAAGAATCCTCTCTTCTCCTCAGGAATAGCCTTTGCAACAATATCTAGCCAAGCTGTGGTGCATAGTCCTGCAGAAACATTTATCGTAATATATGAAGCATATAGCAGCAGCAGAGTTAATGAAGGATCTTTTTCAGCAAGAAGTAGAGTTGAGAAGGCAATTATCAGCCACGGTATTCTTTCACCAGGAGTTATTTTAAGTAGAAAAGGCTTCTTATACCTCCTCATTTCTACTCTTCCTGCTGAAACCAGCTGGAAAAAATTCCATCCAAAAACCGATATTGTTGAGATCAGTCCAACAGCGATTTTAGAATCCGTTAGACTCATTACAAAGGCGGGGAGAACAGTAGTTATGGAAACGAAGTTCATGGCTGAACCATACGCCATCCAGTCTATAAGCAGGATTAGAAGGTTTCTCCTATACCTTTTTTCCGAAGCCTTATCGCTAGGTGTCTCGGCCATTTATGAAGCCTCCTTATAAAAACCGGATTTAAATTTGTTTTCCCGTTTCACCTCCACTGAAAAACTTATTTCATCCCTCCTTATAATGGGAATGATGGAATGTCCTATGTGAAAATTGGAGAATGCACCATAAGGCTTGTGAAAGGCGATATTACAAAACTGAGAGCCGACGCGATCGTTAACGCTGCTAACAGTCTGCTTAGACACGGAGGAGGCGTAGCGGCTGCAATAGTCCGGGCTGGAGGCAGGATTATTCAGGAGGAGAGCAACAGGATAGTTGAGCAAAGAGGACCCGTGAAAGTTGGGGAAGCAGTTTACACTACAGCAGGCTCCTTACAGGCGAAGTATGTTATTCACACAGTCGGTCCAAAGATGGGAGAGGGCGATGAGGATGAGAAGCTTCGAAACGCCACGCTCAACAGTTTGAAGCTTGCTGAGCAGTTGGGTTTAAGCTCAATAGCATTTCCAGCAATATCCACAGGCGTGTTCGGCTACCCTAAGGATAGGTGTGCGCAAGTAATGTTAAGGACGATCAGGGAATATGTTTCTTCAGGTGGAAAGATCAGGGAGATCATACTCTGCCTGTATGATGATGAAACATACAGGGTTTTTGAGGAAACACTCTGGAAAATGTTTTAAGTTTCTTGTTTAAGTATGTGGGATTGCCAGTTTGTCAACCCTGTTTTAGATATGTCTAGCGACTAAAAGCTTTATGAATTGTATTTAACCGACTAATGTTCACTCAGCTCCTTAAGACGTGGGAACCGCGTTAAAAAGTTTTATATAAAAAATCGGATTAGCGTTCACAGATAAGACTGCCATGAGGATTGGGAGAGGCATAAGGGTTAAAAAGCTACTTGGAGAGGGTGTTTTGAGAATACTCAGGACAAGAAACCTTGTTGACAAGACTCTCCGGATTAAAAGAAACGGGGATTTTCTAGTCATACCTCTCACCATGGAGGTTCAGAGGGAGGAGTTGAGAAAGCTGGGTGTTGAAGGGGATTTGGTGGTTGAAGGGTTTGAGGAAGCCACTAGTACGCCGAGCCTGTTTGAAAACCTTAGAAATGTTTTATCTGATGACGATTTAAAGATCGTGCCGCGATCGTATGATGTGATTGGCGACGTCTGTATTCTTCAGCTTCCTAAGGAACTGTATGACCGTCGCAAGATAATTGGAGAAGTGTTTCTAAAAACCATGAAGAACATAAGAATGGTGCTTAACAAGACTGAACCTCTTTCTGGCGAGTATAGGGTTGGTGGATACGAGGTTTTAGCCGGCGAAGGAAGCATGGAAACAGTCTACCGGGAGCATGGTTGCATTTTTAAACTCGATATTTCAAAAGTCTTCTTCACACCGCGGCTCTCAGCCGAAAGAATAAGAGTGGCCTCACTAGTTAAACCTGGAGAAGTTGTCTGCGACCTTTTCGCTGGAATAGGGCCTTTCAGCATAATTATTGCGAAGAAAAACCCTAGCGTAAAGGTTCATGCTTGCGACATAAACCCATACGCCTATAAATACCTTGTTGAAAACATAAGGTTGAACAGGGTTGAAGACAGGGTTAAGGCGTATCTTGGAGATGCTAGAGAACTGTCTGAGAAGAGTTTGAAAAACGTTGGTGACAGAATTATTATGAACCTACCGATGAGCTCTGAAATGTATCTTGATGCAGCTAAGAATGCGCTTAAAAAACGCGGGGGAATAGTGCATCTTCACGTCTTCCTAGAGAAAGATACTGATCCTGATGAAAAATATGCAAGGATTTCAGAATCGTTCAGAAGGCTTGGCTGCGAAACCAAGCTCTTATCCTCAAGAAGAATAAGGGAGGTTGCTCCCTTTAAATACCATTGGGGTTTCGACATAGAGGTTAAACCGGAAAACGCTGAGTTACAGGCTTCCAGTTCCTAGTTGGAAGCGGGTTCACCTGTCTGTATCAATAAAGATTTATTTAGGTCTATTTTGACAACAACTCTTCTTCCAACCATTCCAGATACCGCTTCATACTCGGAGGAATCATTCCCAGCGCATTCAATCACACCCTGGCTTGTTTTAACACGCGTAACTATTTTCCTACCTGCAAAAAGTGTGCTTAAAAGCTCTCCCTCCAACAGGCCTTCACCCTCCAGGCTTATTGAAGCATCTTCAGGTCTGAATAGGAGAACCATTTTCCCGTCCACCTTAGACCCATGCCACCTCATCTTAAACTCGCCGCTTGGAAAGACAAGTCTGATGGTTTCCATGTCTAGGCGTTCAACCCTGGTTTCAAGCCTATTAACGAACCCTAGGAACCTCGCGGTTTTCTCCGTAGGGGGCTTCACGTACATCGTGTAAGCATCAGCATAAGAATCTATGACTCCGTCGAACATCGTGGCTATAAAGTCGCCCATGGCGAATGCTTCAAGCTGGTCGTGTGTAACATATATTGTTGTAATGCCCAGCTTCCTCTGAATCGTCCTTATTACGCTGGATATTTCTGCCCTTAGCCCAGCATCTAGAGCAGTAAGAGGTTCATCCAAGAGCAGTAGCCTAACTTCGAACGCTATCGCCCTCCCTATTGCCACCCTTTGCTGTTGCCCCCTGCTCAGCTCGTGGGGCCGCCTCTCTTCAAGCCCGGAGAGCTCAACTAGTTCCACAACCTCCTTAACCCGTCTACCGATTTCCTCTGGACTCCTTCCCCTGGCCTCTAATGGGAATGCAATGTTCTCCCTAACATTGAGGTTTGGGAATAATGCTGGGCTTTGGAAAACCATCCCGACGTTTCTCTCTCTAGGGGGGAGACCAGTCACGTCTTTCCCGTCGAATAGAATTCTACCCGAATCAGGCTTAAGAAGCCCCGCGATTATTCTGAGCGTAGTAGTCTTACCGCATCCGCTGGGACCCAGAAGAGCAAGTGTTTTCCCAGGCGGGATGCTGAAACTGACGCCCCTTAACGCTTCAAAGTTTCCAAACCTTTTCCTTAGATCCTGTGCTTCAAGCCTCATTCAAATCATCCTCACTCTTTCTTTTGAAAATTGCGACCCGGCTGTTTCAACAATAATTACTATTGAAGTGAGGAGCGAGGTTAAGGCTAACGCCAGGTTAAGCCTTCTGTAATCTATAAGCAGGTTGATGGCTACTGGGATCGTCATCAGGTTGAGCGTGCTGAAGAAGGTTGAGAACGTGAAGTCGCTTAAAGACGAGGAGAACGCCATTAGAAGCGTCGCTACCACGGCGGGCAGTATGAGCGGTATTTCAACCCTTATAAGCCTGAAGACGACGGTTGCACCATGAGCATCAGCAGCTTCACGGTATTCTTTAACTATTCTGCTCCAGGATGCTTCGATAATTCTGGTTGCAAGCGGCACGACTACTGCTGACTGGCCTATCACCATGAGCATCCAGCTTCCATATAGCTTGACAATGCCAAAGCCGTAGGATAGAAGTATTCCGAGGGCAAGTGATGAGCGCGACATTGTTAATGGAAGAACCATAAGTATGCTTACGATTTTCTCTAAAACACCGCCGGCAAGCTTTGAAGACCAAACTATCGCAACGGAGAGCAGTGTTGAAAAAACTGAGACGATGAGCGCTATCGATAGGCTTTGAAGAAAAATCTCGCTGAGGCTGAGGCCGAAGCCGAATTTAAAATCGCAAAGCTCCCTGAAAAGCAGCGGCACGGAGTGTCCTGCCTCTAAAAACGGGCCTACAACCGGTATCACGATGGGCGTAAGCTCGAAAACGCAGATGAACACCACGTATGCAGCCAGAAGAATCCCGCTGAAGCTTGAAAAGAGCTTTGAAACAGGTTCCTCAACATGACGCTCCACTGAGGAGGGGGCATAGTATTTTTCCCTTAAAAAAATAATTATGATCGACAAGAACAGTGTTGACGATAGTTGAAGCAGAGCTATGGATGATGAGACTGGTTTAAACCTGGTGGCGTATATCTCGACCTCAAGTGTTGTAAACTTTCCTCCCACGAGCATTGGTGTGGAATATGTTATGAATGAGAATGCGAACACAAGTAGTGAGGCAGCAACCATGTGCGGCGTTAAAAAGTTTAAGTATACTGTTTTGAAGACTCGTAGAGTTGAGCCTGAGAAAACCCTGGCGGCATCTACAAGGTCTTGATCAACAGAGGAAAAGCCCTGTTCAAGAATGAGGGTTGCTAACGGAACATAGTATATTACGTGCGCCAGTATCACAGCCCACATTGAATATAGGATTTTAACAACCGGCTCGCCTGTTGCGAAAATTTGGGAAAGAAGAGAGTTGACGATTCCTTTTTCCCCAAGCAACACTATAAGGCCCTCTGCTACTGTGAAAGCAGGGACAAAGAACGGTGTAAGTAAAACATACTCTAGAATCCTCTTTCCTTTAAACGAATACTTAGCTAGGAAGAATGCTAATGGGAGAGATAGAAGCAGGGTAATCAGCGTTGAGAAGACGGCTTGCATAAGAGTCCCGTAGAACAGCCTATGAATATAGTCGTCAAGAAGGATATTTACAAGGTCCTTCTGGTTCACGTTGCCTATTAGAAAGGATAAGGGCATCATGTAGAAGAAGAGCAGGAATAAAAAGAAAGGCGTGAAGATTAGAAGCTTCCTGATGATGCTCATCCGGTTTTTACCTCTCTCCTCCACTTTTCAAGCCACTGTTCAACGCTTCCCGCAATCTCAGCGTTGAAGGTTACTTTCTCTGAAGGTATTGGAGCGTAGCTAAACAATTCGACGGAAGCCTTAGGGTTAACAGGATACATGTATCCTTCAGGTGCAATAAGGTTCTGCGCCTCAGTGCTTAAAACGAACTCTATGAACTTCTTAGCTATTTCAGGATGCTTAGCGTTCTTAACTAAAGCTATGCCTTCCCTGTAAACAAATCCCTCGACAGCCATGCTTGTAAGGTTAGGAGTCTCCTCGTAACCCACGTCAGTGTTAAACATGGGTCCAATAGCAACCTCACCTTTTTTCAAAGCCATTATAGAGGAGGTCCAGCCTGAAGGATGAGTCTTAACATTATGCTCAAGCTGTTTTAGGAAGCTGAATCCTTCTTCAACACCTTTAACGGATAAAACCCATACTAAGAATGATAAGCCTGTTCCGCTTGAAGTCGGATCCTGGTAGAATACTAGGCCCTTATACTCTGGTCTAAGCAGGTCGTCAAGCCTCTCAGGCGGTGGAAGGCCTAGTCTGGCGAGGATACTGCTGTTGTATGTTATTATAACGTAGCCTTTATCCATAGGTATAACCGTGCCAGTATGATCCCATATTTCATCCACCGGTATCAGTGAAATATTCTGAGGCCTATACGGCTCTAAAACACCTGCATCTATCAAGGTTTTCGCATAAAATTCAGGAATACCCATTATTACATCAGCCACTGGAGAATCTTTTTCAAGGATGAGCTTGTTAGCTATCTCGATTGAACCCATGCCGTAGCTTATGAAAGTCACGTTCACGTTAGGATACCTGTTTTTAAACTCTCTCACAAAAGCCGTTGCGAGTCCTGATATTCCCCTAGGCCCGTAAATTATCAACGTGTCTTCAAGCCTAGGCTGACTGAGTTGAAGATACAGTATTGAAGACACTATGGCTAGCACTGCAGCTGCCGAAGCCAGCATTATTCTCCAGCCTATTCTCATTTATCCCACCTCCTTTCATACTGGGCGGTAGAAGAAGGAGCGTCGGGTAGCTTCCCTACGCCGGTATTATCCGGATCAGGTTAATAGGGGTCGACCCCCATGCAGGGTCCTCTCAGCCGGGCTTCCCCAGCTCCCCCAGCTACCGCCGTTAAGCTCCCTTATGAAACAATCGCTTTATAAGTATTACTCCTGCTGTTCCGTCAGCGTTTGGAAAAATATATAATGTTTACGTGTTACAAACAGGTTCTCAAGGAATGACCAAGATAAACTATCACATTCACAGCACGTATAGTGATGGACGGGCCTCAATACTGGAGTATGTTGAGGAAGCAGCTAGAAAGGGGTTTAACGAGATCGCCTTTACTGAACACTTAGCAATACGGCCAGGATCAATGAAAAAACTGTATTACTCTATAGATGTCTCCAAGATAGATGATTATGTTAAAGAGGTTAGAGAGGCTGAGAAAAGTTTAAAGGGCTTAAAGGTGAAGGCGGGTTTAGAGGTCGACTACTTTCCAGGCTCAGAATCATTGCTTAAAGACATCTTAGGAAGCAACGATTTGGATTTCACCATGGTGAGCATCCATTGGATAGGCGAGTTTTGTCTAGACTGTGTAAAGTATAAGAAGGCTTTTCAAATCGCGGTTAGAGAAGAGGGTTTCGACAAATTCTACTCGAAGTATCTGAAGCTTCTTGGAGAAGCAGTGGAATCAGGATTGTTCAACGTTATTGCGCACTTCGATATAGCTAGAAACTGGGGTTTCAAAACCTCTAATGATTTTAAGATGGATGAGCTCATGATCCTGGAAAAAGCAAGTAGCCTGGGAATGGTTGTTGAGGTTTCCAGCAAGGGGTTGAGAAACCCTGTTAACGAGCCGTATCCGACTCGGAAGATTCTAGAATACTGTAGCTCCATCAAAATACCGATTACACTTGGTACTGATGCCCATAGGCTGAGCGAGATCGACTCAAACTATGATTCTATAGTTGAGTATGCTAAGACTGCTGGTTACTCAGAGTTAGCCACGTTCGACAGGAGGAAGCTGACTCTCGCTCCTTTTTAAGCCTCTTTAAACCATCGGCCTAAGCCGCCTTCCGTCTTTCTAACCCTGAATTGCTCAGCCTCCTTAAGAACCTCCTTGTAATGAGGATATTTAATTCTACTTATAGCTTCTTCTAAGCCTAGCCATTCGAAGCCCTCGTGCTCCCAAGATATTGAAACATTTTTCTCCAAGGCTTCTCCTAGAAATAGGACTAGGGTTTTGCTGACGAGTGTACCGTCATCCCTCCTATAATAGTAGTTTAAAACTTTTCTGAAGCCAGGTATGACCCTAATTTTATCTATCCCGCTTTCCTCCTTCAATTCTCTCAAGGCTGCCGCGAGTTCATCCTCGCCCTCCTCTATATTGCCCTTTGGAAAATCAAGCCTGCCTCCGATTTTTAGAAACAAGTATTTCACTTCACCGTTTTCCTTAGTAAAAACTATGAAGCCGGCGGACTTCTCTTTCATCCGAGAGCTGGACAATAAGCTTTAACCCCGGTTTCTCTTTATAAGTTTTTTCGGGAAAAGCTTATTTTTAACGCCCGCAACATGTAGAATGATGAGTGATGGAGAAGGAAGAGCTTTTAAAAATGCTCAACCATGCGCTTGAACTCGAGCACGCGGCTTATGTGCAGTACCTCAGTCACGCTGAGCTGATAGACGGTGAGAACGCTGAACAATTAATAGCGAGGCTTAAGGAGATAGCAAACGATGAGAAAACCCATCAGGAGAAGTTCAGGTCTCTAATAGGCATGCTTGGTGGAACGCCCAGCATGAGTATTGCAGAAACCCATCCGGCTAAAACAGTTAGGGAAATACTTGAGCAGAATCTGAAGGATGAGAAAGAGGCTGTCGACACGTACAGGAAGATATATGAAGCGGTTGTCAGAGGAAGGGGAAGAGGATATTATGATATGCTTCTTGAACATGAAATAAGACACATAATGATGGATGAGCAGGAGCACATAACTGAGCTGGAACTATTGCTCGGAAAGTCAGGCGAAAGCTATTAAACTCTTTAAAAAACTACCGGAATATCCAGTTAGGGTTTGCTTCTTTCTCCTCAACCAAACTTCTCAACGCTTCCCTATCTGTAATTTCTTTAACTGGTTTCATCAGCGCTTCCTCCTCTTCCGGAGACATGGAGAAGTTTGCCAAGTATGTCTTCCCGTTCAAGTATCTTAAACGACCCCTAACTTTTTCACCTATCCTTTTGTCAACCTCCTTAAAGTCCTCAGGCGACAGCCTAAGCCCTTCCCAAGGTTTTAAACCCATTACGAAACCCCAGTCGTCGCAGAAGCTTTTAACATAAACATGCAGAGGAACGGAGGCTCCAAAAACCCTTCTAACAGTCCAGAATATTCTTCTAAACTGGCTGCTCTGAAACGCGGTTGCCTGAGTAATAAAGGATCCGCCTGGCTTAAGAGCATTATGAACCATCCTGTAAAACTCTATGGAGTATAGTAGAACTGAAGGCCCTCCCTCCACGGGGTCAGTCAAATCTATCACTATTGAATCATAATAATTCTTTTTGCGCGATATGAATTTCCTAGCGTCAGTATAGTGAATTCTAACTCTCCGGCTTTTCAACGACCCCTTGTTTAAACGTTGAAGATATTTTTCAGAGACTTCAACAACTCTTCTATCTATGTCTACAAGATCCACTTGCTCAACATCCCTGTATTTTAAAACTTCTCTAAGCGCGCAGCCATCTCCTCCCCCCAGTATGGCGATACGCCTCCTGTTTTCAGCGTTCAGAAGCGGTGTGTGAACAAGCGTCTCGTGATACCTGTATTCATCGTATTCAGCAACCTGAATAAGGCCGTCCAGCACCAAGCATAATCCGAATTCAGGTGACTCCACTAGTTCTAAGGTTTGAAACCTTGTTCTCTCAGCAAGCAAAATCCTGCTTACTCTGAAGAGAAAGTAATTGTTGAAAAGGTCGAGTGTTAAGTATCTTGCTCTAGTTAACCTGGACATGTTCTAACACTCCTCGCCTAAGCTCCCTGTACCGTACTTTTTTAGCTTTCAGAGCCCTGGTTATGTGTCTGAGAGCTAGCTTCGGCATGCTTCTCTTCCCACATGTGAATATATCTATGGCTGCATAGCCGTACTCCGGCCATGTGTGAATAGCTATGTGAGACTCCGCTATAACCACAACTCCGGAAACACCCTGGGGAGTAAACTTATGGAAACTGCAATCTATTATCCGTGTCTTGGCTTTTTCAGCAGCTTCCATCACTGTTTTCCTAACATATTCTAAGTCATCTAGCAGTTCTTCATCGCAATAGTATAGCTCCGCTATTATTTGCTCACCTAAACACATTATTCCACTCATTTCTGATTTTTTCAAAATAGTGTATACTAAAACGATTTAAATTTTACGGTTTAAGCGTCAAAAATAAGGTTAAAATGTTTTTTCTTGGAAAAAAACGATTTTAAGTAGAAATTATAATTGAATGTTGAACAATACCTGACTTAGTCTTTTTTTCGGCTTCAAAAAGCATTTTTCTTCTGTTTTTTTAATTTTAAAACGCTTAACACGTTTTTTCAAGTCTCATTTTCCAGCATAGTATGTGGAAGACGGCCGGGGAAAACGCTGGAACCATGGCTGCGCAGGCCGTGTTAAAACCCTTGCGTCTAAGAATCATTCCGTCAGCACACAGCCTTGTCCATCAAATAATGGACCGGGCGGGGTGAGCCCTCATGCTGCAAACCGTGAACCTCAGTAGGAGGATTTTAAAAGCAGGTCTAAATACCTGTAGCCACCGTCCGGCAGGACTGTAACAATATTTCCACCTTTAAAGTCTCCAGCCGCTTTCAAACAGGCTGAAACATTCGCCCCCGAAGATACTCCGCACAGCAAACCCTCGATCCTAGCAAGCTGAAGAGTTGTCTGAACAGCCTCTTCATCGCTCACCAGCATGACCTTGTCGACAAGACCCAGGTTATCCTGAAGGATTTTTGAGACAAAACCCTCTCCAATGCCTTCTATTATATGCGGTATCCCGGTTATCTTTGAAGTACTTATACCGTAAAACATGTTGTATAGCGCCGGGGAATTCTCAGGCTCGACTGCGATTAAACGCACATCTGGATACTTTTCCCTCAAGGCCTTTCCGACCCCTATAAGCGTCCCGCCGGTTCCTACTCCTGCGATAAAGGCGTCTATCTTCTCATCCAGTTGCCCGAGGATCTCTCTACCCGTACCCTCATAATGAGCCTTAACATTATCCTCGTTTGAGAACTGGTTGACTAGGAAGCCATTAGTCTTTTCAGCTATTTCCTTAGCCTTTCTAACTACGCCCTCCATACCCTCCCTCTCAGGAACTAAAACTATCTTAGCGTTTAACGCATGCATCATCTGCCGCTTAGCCTTAGCAGTGGTATCCGGCATTACTAAGACAGCGCTGTAGCCTTTAACTGCTGCAACCATCGCGACAGATATTCCTGTGTTTCCGCTAGTAGCCTCAACTATGATGGAGCCTGGTTTAAGAAGACCCTTCTCCTCCGCGGAGTTAATTATTTGCAGCGCAACCCTATCCTTTATGCTTCCCGTCGGGTTTAGGAACTCCAGTTTTGCAAAAATATTTGCTCCTGCTTTTTTCGAGATGCTGCTTAATCTTACTAAAGGGGTTTTTCCTATTGCACCAAGGACGTTGGGAACTTTCATATCCCGATCAGACATGGCTTAGACTGGCTTATCAGCTTATAAACTCTAAGTGTAAAGCCTTTCTGATCCTTGACTGATTATGAGAATGCATAGAGGTTTATGAAAAAGCAATTAGGAGGCTTCATAGCCAAAAACATGGGAAAAACATTGTTAACAGAATACCGGGCTATTAAGATAGGCGTGCCGTCCCCCTGAATATGGTTAGCATCCTGCCGGCTTCATCATTTAAAGCGCCCGTTCCTCTGACAGCATATAGGCCACCGCCCATCCAGAAGTACTTTATGTGAAGCGCCAGAGTTATCGAGCGCCCGTCGCAGCTAAGTCTAAGTAGGATAACATTCCTCTCGAGAAGTATGACGCCTTCCGCTTTATCAACGCTGTAACTATTCTCGCCGATCTTAATTGTTCCCGTAACTGATTTAACGGGGATAAGATTCTTCCGTTTAACGCCAAGCTCAAGAGTCAAGTCCATAGTGAGCCTCATCCTTTCATTCTTCTCGTCTATTTTTCTTACAGTCACTCCATTCACATGAATAGAAACCTTTGAGTTTGAGCTCATTGAAGATACTTCTCCATCAGGTTCCCCGACGATGTTTAGCGGCAACATAGCTAAAACTACTATCGCCAATAGGCTCATTAACAGCGTCTTTTTGAATTTCTCTATGTTTCTCATCTTCACCACCTCCATCTAGAAATGTTTTAACCCTGCTTTTTATATCTGAGGCATGATTCGTATGGATGATTCGTCCATAAACTTTAAAAATATTGATGAATCAACATTTTAGACAATCTTGGACGGCTTACTGTTCCTATCCATTCTTACGGAGCCGGTGTGCGCAGTAATCAGCTTCATAATAAGTTATTATGCGTATAAGGGTTATAGAATATCGTCTGCCAGTAAACTTTTTCTACTGCATCTAGGGTTTTTATTGCTGGGTGTAAGCCTGCTGCTCCGCTTTATAACATTCGGCTTTCTCATCGCGTTGCGAATATCAGAACCATTGTTTCAAGCTTTAAGATCAAAAGTTCTTCTCGGAGGAATAGTTTTCTCCTCCCTTCAGCTGATTGCTTACGTTCTCTTCTCCGTATCGTACACCTCAAAGGCAGAATCATTCCAAGAGAATGGAAAAAATCTAGCTATTCTTCCAGGCATATACATCATCTTCTTCAACCCTCTTTTAGAACTTATCTCTCTCACTATACTCGGCTACGTTTTGGCCCGTGCTTTAATACTCTTCATTTATAAAACTGAAGGAAACTCCCTTCTAGTCCTACTGGGTTTCACCTGTTTCTTCATAAGCCACCTTTTCTTCCTCTTCGCGACATTAGGTGAAGCACTTGTTTTCCTCGGCCAGATGATACAGCTCCTCGGCTACATATTCTTTTTAATAATGTTGACACGGGTGGCCAGGTCGGTTTGACTGCTCCAAAGGAGTATCGTTCAAAGGCACGCATATACTTCGACATACTGAATCAAATAGCCGAGGAAGGTGGTAGAGCTGGACCCACACGTATTCTTTACGGTGCAAACCTGTCGCATGACCGTCTGACTAAACACTTGGCCCAGCTTATCAACCTAGGGTTAATCGTTGAGGAAAAGGAGGAGGACAGGGTGTTCTACTCTTTAACTGAGAAAGGAATGGCTTTTATCCAAGAGTTTCGCCGGATACAGGCTTTCGCCAAAGCCTTTGGAATACCTATTTGAAAAACCTTCACAATGCCTTTAGCAGCCAGCAATAAACAGTTAAACAGAGTTCAGAATCAATCTTCTCGGCTTCAAGCATGGAAAGATTTATGAGTGTAAGCAGGAGATTATAATACTGGTAATGGAGACAATCGCCAAGATTAACGAGCCGCTTCACGGTTATGTTCAGGAGATAGCGTTAATCCCTGTGAATAAGCTTAAGGTTATAGAGGTTCAGAGAAAACCATCTGCTCCACATGTTAAGAGGCTTAAAAGCTCGATTAAGAAGATAGGCTTCACCATACCGCTGATAGTTGTCAGAAGAGGGGAGGATAACATAATAATCGACGGTCAGCACAGGTTTCTGGCAGCGAAGGAGCTTGGGATAAAAGAATTGCCTGCGATAATAATACCGGAGAAGTATGCGCACAACCTGATGGAGCTTAACGTTGAGAAGCAGATGTCGCTGAGGGAGAGGGCTTACGTTGCGCTCAATGTCTACAGGATGTATTTGAATGAAAACCCGTCTATGAAGGAGGACGATGGGAGAATAATGGATTCTATAGAGTACGCGTACTACGTTACTCTTGGAGTAGCTTATGAGAAGAAGCCTAGGGTATCGGGATCGCCCTACGAGCCATTATTGAAGAAAGTGGACGGTTTTCTCTCGAAGCCGCTGAAAGACGCTTTTGTCGAAAGAGAGAGGAGGGCGGGAATCATAATAGAGACCGATGATTTAACCAGGGATGTTGTAAAGAAAGTCAAAGAATTGGGGGTTGAACACGAGTTCCTGTACAACGAGGTCGTTTCTTTCTGCAACCCTATGAAGAGGAAGAAGAAGGTTTCGCAGAGCTTCGACAACATTTTCAGCGCGCTGCAGAAGAACTTGAAGGACCTAGCTCAAAACCCTGAGAAAATTTTAAGGAAGTAGCGTAAATAAGGCTCACGGCTACGGTTTGGTGATCATTCTCACTGTAGCTAGCAGCAAAATGGTGCCCAACAACAGTTTCAGAAGATCTTCGCTTACAGCGGTTGCGAGGCTGGCTCCAATATACGAGCCTAGGACTGAGGCGGAGCCCATCGTTAACCCGACGGCAACACCATAATTATTCAAGTGGCCTATGCGCCAGTGCTTCATGAAGCCGGCTAATATGGTCGGGATGGAAACCAGCAGGCTTACTGTCCCCGCTATTTTAACTGGGAGTCCAAATAAGTAAATAAGGGCGGGAATTCTATACTCTCCTCCTGCAACTCCCAGCAGGCCTGAAACAATCCCGATTAGAAGGCCGATGAGTATCGAGAGGCCGATTTCAATCAGGTACGGGAATGAGATGCTTGAAATTGGCCATTCCACCAACGGGTCTAGAATCATCCTCAGTCCTGCTGCAATCAAAAGTGCTATTAGAGACTTCCTTAACAGGCTTTCATTTATCCTTCCAGACAGGCGTGCGCCAATATACCCGCCTAAGATTGAGCCGGGAGACATGAATAGTGCGATGGCGGTTACCTCTGGGTTGATCAGGCCGCCCCAATACCTTATGGTAAACGAGACGGAGACTGTTAAGAGCCCGATCAACAGGTTTGTAACTATTGAGAGCAGAACTGGTAAATCCAGAAGGTGGAGCAGGACGGGTATTCTGAACTCTCCTCCCCCCACGCCCAGTAGCCCGGATGCTAAACCAATTGAAAAACCAGAGAATGCGCAAATAAGGAGTTTACCCGTTTTGAATCCGTGAGCCAAGCTTTTTAGAGTGCCGTACACCATTCTTAGTGCTCCCACAGATCTATTGCGTATTTAAATCTGTGACGCACGTTGCCGGTTTTACTCTACGACCATCCTTTCCGAAACGGTTGTAAAAACGTTCTTAGAATAGTGTAAGACCGGTTGAAAGTCGAGTTTTTCAACATGCTCCTCTAAAACCTTTCCCACGACGAGCCAATGGTCTCCAAACTCCTTGAACAGCTCCACTCTACACTCCAGCTGGACCGGCATGTTTCTCACGAGCGGTGGCTTAACAGCCTTAGCCATTCTTGTCTCCAACCCAAGTAGGGTGAACTTGTCAACCTCTCTCCCAGATTTCGTGCCGCACGCCCAAACCCTATTAATCATCTCCATCGGAGGAATGGCTAATACGAATTCTCCAACTTCCCTCAGGTTTTCAAAGGTCTTCCTCCTAGGGGAGACTGCAAATGCAACATACTTTGGCTCAAAGCTTATGGGCATTAGGAATGAGAAGGCAGCGATATTCGGTTTTCCTTGACGGTCGCAGGTGATCACGAGACCAGTTACCCTTGGGAATATGATTTCGCTAATCCTAGTCATATTTAAGACTAGGAAAGCTGGACTGTTAAATTTTTCACTGAATAATGCTTTAGGAACGGCATTTGCTCGACCAACCCTGTTGGTGGGTTAGGCAAGCTGACTACCTGCCTTCCAGAATCTCCCTTATCCTTCTCAGCTCGGCTAGTATCTGCTGATCCACCCCTACTTGCGGAGCTGTTTCCACACCGGCTTCAACAGCCACTGGCCTAAGACTCCTAACCATGTCTAGAATGAAGCTCCTCACCTCTTCGACGTTCTTAATGCCTTGGAGAACCGCTTCCGCAACCCCGTAGCCGCCTCCGGTAGCAACATGATACCCGGCTGTTTGAACACGAAGCTCCCATAGGCCTAAGACTCTGGAGACAGGCCCCTGCCGAATGTCGACGTTAGTTATACGGTTGTAAGGCACTATGCTCTTCTGCTTCCACCACACCCCCTTCTCAACAATTATTTCGCTCTCAGTAAAAGTGTAGGACAAGCATTGGTAATACAGGTTTATCCAAATAATCGAGGGGATAAGTATTAGGAGGAATACGATTGTGAGGATGAACACGACTGTCGTGAGAACCTCTAGGCCAAGAGTGAGAGGGGAGAGCATTATTAAGATGCTTATGAGGCATAGTGGAAAGACGAGGACTAGTGTTAAACCGATTAGAAGGTAGATGTATTGAAGCTTCTTGAAAGACGGGCCCGGCTTAAACCTTTCACCAACTCTAACATTCATGCACGTTACTTGTTTCAACAGCAGTATCTACGTATATAAGACTTTTCCAGCGATTTGCAACAGGTTTTGAAAAAGCTATTTTTCCCGCTCGCCCCGCGGAAAGATGCGAGAAAGCATTATGGAGCGGCTGAGTGCAGCCTGCGAAAAACACGGTTCAGCTTCCCATGCTGAAGGCAAGCCTCGGGAGCTATGGTCTTCCAATATTTCCCAGGAAAACCGTTTTATTGTTGGGCCTCTACCTCTCTGAAACCGTTCTCCACATACTGGAGGCCTCTCCGAAGCATTTTGAAAACCTTCTTTCCGGCCTCGACACCTGTTTCACTCACAAAGCCCCTCTTTATCAGTATGCTCATGTACTGCCTGGGGTTTTCAAGCCCGCTTAGCCTAGCCTCCTCCTTAAACTTCTCCACATCCTCGTAAGTAAAATCTCTTTTCTCAACCATGTACAGGTAGTAGCCGATCAACAGTATCTTCTCATAGCCCTTCAGCATATCCGGCTCCCTGCCAATCCTTTTAGCCTCTTCGGCGAGAAACTCGGTGAAGGTGATGCCCTGAGGCGGAGGCTGCGGCTCAATTACTCTAGCAGGCTCAAGCTTCTCCTGGAGAAACTCGTTCTTAAGCCTGTCGAAAGTAGTCTCTACAAACTCCCTGCTGCCCCAGACCTCCACTTCAACGTCCCTCTTCCTAACCCTCACACCGTATTCCGGTTCACCGTTTTGCATATTCAAGCCGGGGAAGCATGTTTCTCAAAGAAATATAAGGCTTTCTCAGGAGAGGAACCCGCTTATCTCCCTCACGAGGTTTTCAATCTTCAAATGGGACTGCATGTCCTCCCTCCAGTCGGGGGGAAGCTTATCTCTTAGTCTTCCATATATCCTGCTGTCCATGATTACTATAACACCCCTATCCTGCTGGCTTCTTATAAGCCTACCCGCCATCTGGGCTAAGGCAACTATGCATGGCGTGGTGCTAGCATATTCGAAAGCTTTTTCGCCAAACTTCTTCTCATAGTATTTTAAAAGAGCCTCATGCATCTCACTCCTTTTAGGATAGGGTAGGCCGACTATTACGACTGCGGAAAGGAGGGAGGAGCCCTCGCTCGTAAGGTCCACACCCTCGCTTATCTTGCCCCTGGCAACACCTACCGCCACACAATTATCGTTATCCTTGAGGAATCTTAACACATCCCTAACCCTGGTCTTCAAGTCCTCCCTTATTATCGGACGGCTTATCATGATTCTCGCTGAAACCCTCTCCATCAGCTCGTAAGACGGAAAGTATACTGCTACCCTCCCGTTTACTGATTCAATTATTCTCTCGAGTCTCTCAGCTATCCTGCCCACCATCTCCTCCCTAAGCTCATACTTGGTTGTCACAGCCCTGTCCACGAGAATCAGCCTGTTTTCCCTTTTAAACGGCGAGGGAAGGGAGAGCGTCACCACCCGGTGCTCATCCAAGCCTAAAACATCCTTATAGTAGTTGAAGTCCCATAGTGTTCCAGACATTAAAACGGCTGACCTGACCCTGTTCAGGCTTCGCGTCGCCCTTGAAACATCCAGCGAGCATATTCCAATCCTCACTATCCTCCTGCCGCCAGCATCCTTCTCAACCCTAGCATACCTCACAGTGTCCTCAGAGTCTTCGGAAACCCATTTTTGAACAAACTCGGCGATCCTTCCAAGGTGTGACACAGGTGGCTTCCCGGAATCCATTTTCATCGAAACTATTCTTTCAGATTCATCCATCATTTTCTGAAGGATTTCAAGCACTTTTCCCCCTGGAAGGCTAAGGGCCTTGAACAGAGAAGCTTCTTCCCCTTCTAAAACATGGTTCTCCCCTACGCCCACCTGCTTCAAAGCGTTTCTACCAAGCCTATCCATGAAAGCTTTGAAAAGCCTTATGAAACGTTTTTCTTCAAACCCGTACTCTACAGCCTCTTTCCAAGCTCTTAACAGGGTTCTCGTGGAAACCTCGTCTGAGAGAAGCCCTGAAGCAGCGGAAGGTAGGGAATGAGCCTCGTCGAAAACAATGTTCACACTGCTCATCTGCATCCTCCCCCTGGCGAATATGCTTCTTCTAGCCTCATCTATCAGAAAATGATTGTAGTTGCCTATTATAACGTCTGATTCCGCAGCAGCCAGCCTGGTGAGTTCATACGGACACATGCCTCGTGAGGAAGCCTCCTCGTATACTTCCTCCGGGGTTAAGACCCGTTTGACACTGGTCTCCTCCAGAAAAACCATTGCCTTCCTAGAGGGCCTCCAGTCCCTGAAGACTTCAGTGTAGAAGGTGCATAAGGATCCTGAAGCATTCTTCTTAAGCCTGCTGCAATACGTTAGGAAGCTCCGGTAATCCATTCTCCCAACATCCATCCTCCCCCTGGCTAAGGGGCACATCTCCTGCCTGCTCACCATCAGCGTTGCCCTGAGGACTGCCCCAGTTTTTTCAGCAATCGTCTTAAGCTCCCTAGCGTATATTTCAAGCTCGTTCCTAGTCCTAGTCAGGATGAACAGTTTCCCAACCTCCTCAATCTCCCTCGCCATCAAGTATGCTGTTAAAACTGAAACTGATTTCCCGGTTCCACATGGAGACGATAATAACCCTATCCTCCCCCTGGTGAAAACGTTGAGTATGAACCCTATTGCTTCAAGCTGGTGCCCCCTGAACTCTGAATAGGGAAAGTATTTTCTAGCCCATTTCTCAACCGTCTGGTGCAAAGGCTTCCGCATCCTAATCATGGATACGCTTAAAAGCGTTAACACGCTTGCCTAACGCTGAGAATCCTGTTTTACACGGCCACTACTTCTCTCTTTCCCCTCGTCTTTAAAGCCTCTCCTCCTACGCCTCATTCTTAAAGCGAGAGCAGCCAGCAGCGGGGTTACGGATATCAGTGGAAACAGGTTTGTCTCTCGATTACTCCAAACCCTGACTGCGTGGGGAACAGTGTTCTCAGAGTATGCTACAAGTATAACTGGGTTTAAACCGTTCCCATCCGGAAGCTCTAGGCAGGCTTCCAGACATGAGCCTGGTTCAAGGTCTCCAAGGTTTTTTTCAACACCCGTATCCGCCACCTTAACCCTGACATTCCTGACGACAAGATGCTTAGCGAGAGACCTAACCCTGACCATAATCCTCCTCCCGTCGTACTCCGCATGATCTATTTTTAGCGCAAGCCTCTCGTCGAAGAAGAATCCTCCGGGAGGATTAAGAAACACGGTCATGCTTGAATTGTCACTCTGAACCTGGAGAACCCTTATTGAGCAGAATACTTCCGGAGGATATCCTTCAACCCTAATTTTAACCGGCAGACTGACAATGCCTGAATCAGCCTCAAGGCTTAGTAACGCTTCAAACCCATACTGGTCGCCCTTTAAAACTGGGCTGCTCCAGTCAAGCCTAACAATCCTGACTCTGCAATCCCCGACTGTTCTCCATATGCCGGAGGGATGCGGATCCCATTTGAAGACGATTATTCTCTCAACGCAGGAAGAGTTATATTCAGAATCGCTCAAAAACAGCATTATTCTACCATTATCGTCTGACAGAATCCTCTTTCCAGAGAGGCTTGTGTAGACGGGTAGGCTGCTTGCAGGGGAGCCGTTGTGAGCCCAGTGCGCCGTGGCGCAGAACACCCTGGTCCCGTTCAAGTCCAAAACGTAGTCGGAGGTTATGTTGAAGGCTGTGAAAACAGCCTCGATACTGAGCATGTCGCTGTAAACATTTTCTTCAAGCACCTTCACGCAGTAATGGTAAACACCTGGCTTAGACTCGGTCCAGTTGAAGCTAACCCCGTCGCTGGAGACTATAGTGCTTCTCACGACTGTCCCGTTTGAAGACAATACTCCAACCCTAATCCCGTGGGCAATACTATTGTTGCACTGCCACACAACCCTGGGTATCGTTATGTTGAGAAGATCCATTATGTTCAGCATAATGCTGAAGGAATAGTTTTCCAGAAGAATATTGTTCAAGAAAACCCTGGGGCAAGTGTCGTTAGGATTGCTGAATCTCACCCAGTTGGGAAACAGGGTTACGGTGCATGGTTCAACGCAGCCTAGGAAACCGGCAGCGTCGAAAGATGCTTTGGAAAAACCTTTTTCAGGTATTCTCAGCCTGAAGGATGCTGGACTCTTCCCGACGAGCCCGGTTTCAACCCATCTTACTTCAATCCCTTTCAGCAGCATGCTGTTGAACGAGAGCCTTGCTGAAACAGTTATCTCAACCTCTTCTCCCGGTCTACCTACTACAATTGTTCTAGACGGTTCCAGCACTATTCTAGTGAAGATGATCCTAAGATGGGTCTCCCCCTCTATGAACCCGTCGCTCGCCTTCAACTCTCCCTCGTAAGCAACATCCCTGCCGGTTAACCTTAGAGTTGCAGCTCCGTCAACCCCTGTTAGGACAGAGGAGCCTGAAGGCTTAAACTCCACCAGCACGCCGGCGACCGGTGTGAGGCTGTGAGAATAAACTGTTTTTACTGAAAAGCTTGGTGAAGCATTGTTGCAAGCGTAGTAGGAGCCTTCTAAGAAAACAGCGTCTACGGTTGAGACCTCAAGCTTAATCAGTGTGAAAACTATTCTTACGCAAGCCTCCTGGCTCAACCCGGCCCCGTTCTCGTCGACCACGACGAAGGTTAAGCAGGTTTCGCAGTCTTTCTCAACATACGTGAAAACCGCCTCTCCATCTTTACTGGTTAAAGCCTTGTTTCCGAAGGAATCCCTTATCCTAATCCCAGCCGCTGGACTGCCGTCATGAGAGTGGTATGCTGCAACAGTGACGACCACGGAGGAACCGCTCCTAGCCCAGTAAGCACTGTTTCTAAGAACCCCGCCTGAAACACTTTTCACACTAAGCCTGTAGGAGGACCATGTGACTGTGAAGGTCACGTTACCGCCAGTCGTAGAAGTTATACCCATGTAAACTCCTTTAGGAGGGTTGAAAGAGTATTTCCTGACACCGGGGATGGATTCTGAGACCCTATAAACTTCTATCCTAGAGTATTCCCCAAGACAGTCGTAAACCCTAACCCTGAGCTCAACAGTCTCGCCCAGCATGTGTAAACCCAGATCAGACGGTCCAATCGGCTCGATCCCCATGGAGTCGAAACGTAGACTTATCTGCGGTAAGTCGACTGTAAGCGTTAACTCATCAGTCCTGTTTCTAGATGAGAAAAAAATTCTTCTGGAGAAAACTCCTCCGCCAAGCTTCTTTAAGACGCAGCTGCCAGTTTCAACCCCGCTGGCAGCATCCTCCACAACCCATCCGTCTGCGCTGTAGAACCTTATTCTCTGAGACCAGTATACAGTAGAGCCGCTGTCAGCCCACGCGTCTAATCCGTGTACAAATGTTGAACCGGTCATGTTTAAGCCCAGGTACTCTATGGTCGTTACAAGGTATTCTCCTGAGGTGAATCCGACTTCATCCCCGTTGCTAACCGCTACAGCGATAATTTTCACCCCTGTTTCCGCAGTTCCCTCAGAGTAGACAGCGTCCACCCGGTATCCCTCGAGTGGTTCAACAAGCGGAGCCGAGCCCCCTATTCTCACCAGAACCGGGCTTGAGAAAAACCATGTATCCCTGTTAACTCCTGTGAACAATGCTTGCTGAAGGCTTCCCGGAGCCCCGCAGCCGGTTTTCTCAACACTGTTCCAAACAGCTTTCCAGCTTACGAAACCAGCATCCGGATCTCCCGGAAGCCTGAAGGTGAAAACATGAGTCACCTTCCCATTCAGAGCAGCTTCAGCCTGGTGGGACTCAGCCTTAACCATTCCCGTACTCTCTATTTTAATATCCATAGTTGCACAGGCCATGGAGCGTTCTTCATAGATGTTTGAAACCACCTTCACTACGATGCCTATTGTAAGCTCAACAGTATGAGTACCCGGTTTGAGCTTCGCAGCTTTAGAGTAGCAGCTTGCCCACCAGTATTCTTTTCCAAGCTCGTAAACCTTCGCACCGTCCACGTAAACCTTCAGATACTTTTCCTGAATAATCCAGCCGTCTGGAACAGGGTTACGGTCGTCTCCACAAACATAAATGTTTGCCTCTTCTCCTTCGGGAACAGTGATTGTCGCAGTGGCTGTTTTCAAGTCGCCGTATACCCCTTGACCGTTAGCCCTAATCTGGAGATAGCCTGTTCCGCCGCACCAGAGACTCTTACTGAAAGAATAGCTTATTTGAACAGTATCCGTCTTTAAACCGCTCCACGAGTAGGAGGCCGGTATGCTTCCAGGATGGGCGTCAGCCTGAACCAGGTATTGAAGCAGGACTATGGCTAAAGTAGGCAGCAGGGTTCTCCAAATTATTTTCGAAGCCCGCATTCCGATGAAATCTTGTCACCCGTACACTTAAGCACCAATATTGCTTGAAACAGCCTGGGCGAGATTGAGAAAATCCTGAACACTAAGCTCGAAAACCCTGCTTCTCTCCGGGATAATTTGGAAAACACTGTTGTAAGCATGCTTCCCCTTCTCCCCGTAAAGCTTTTCAAGACTGTTTCTTAAAACTTTTCTCGCAAGCCTGTTTCTCTGGCTGAACATTGTTCTAAGCAGGTTTTCCAGAATATTCATGTCCACATTTCTTCTCGAAGGTTTGAAACAGAGGACTGCGTGAGCAACCTTAGGCCTGGGATAGAACGAGGAGGAGGGGAAAAAGCCTAGCACGCGTGGCTCAGCCACCGTGTTAACCGAGACCGTCAACCTGCCGTAGCCTCTTGTCCCCGGTTTCGAGACGATTCTCTCAGCAACCTCCTTCTGCACGGTGACCACGGCTTTCTCAAAGCTCTGCCCCAGGATTTTGAATATTACTGGGGTTGAAACATGGTAAGGGATGTTCCCAGTGTAAACGTTACCGTTTAAATCTATCTGTGTGAAGTCGCCTTGAACAACCTCAACGTTTTTAAAAGTTGAGAACCGGTCTTTCAAAACCCTTACGAGCACAGGGTCTATTTCAACAGCCTTAACTTTTGAACCATGCTTAGCCAGTTCGAACGTCAAGGTTCCCAATCCTGCTCCTATTTCAACAATAACATCGTTCGGCTTAGGCTGAATGTTTTCAACAATCGTTTTCACCAGATGTTCGTCGACGACAAAGCTTTGGCTAAGCCTCTTTTTAGGCCTTATTCCGTATTTCTTTATCAGACGGATTGTCTCTGCGAAAAGTTCTCCACGATACGGGTGAGGAATGCTCCTGCTTGTCTGCGAGCCTACTCCTCTCCTAGTCGACACGTAGTTCAAGAGTATACACGCTAACTGCCTTCAACAATGGGAAAGCCATGTTGGGCGGAGTATATTCCACGCACAGCTCAACGTTAATCATGTAGACACCGCTGGCAACAGTCCTCTTCAAATCCATGCTTAAGAATATGAATCTTGCTTCCCCGACTGTTATGTTCACACTTTCAATGCTTACCCCTATCTTCGGGAATCCCTCGCCAGTTGAAAAGTAAAACATGCCTAAATCCGATGGTGCATACGTATCTGACGGGTCATGCTTGTTTACCCTCAGGAAAACTTTGCCTTCAAACCCGTTTAAAGACCCGATTAGAAAATCGACGGTAGTCTTCCCGCCGGGTGACGCGTCTACACGTGGAAAATACGCCACTATGCCTGGAGCAGGATCATTATAGGTTGAAGAAACATTCGCAACCCCCAGCTTAACCACCTTTAACTCGCGATTGCGCGACGGGGTTTCTACAACAAAGGTTAAATCATTTATTCCGAATGGGGAACGCTCATCTATCTCCATCGTAATAACCACCCCGCTGTAGTTCCTCGGGGCTAAAAAGAAGTTGCTACCGTTAAACTCGATGAGACTGAGCCCAATATGGCTTGAGTAAACATGCACTGTTTCGTCGAAACCGTAGAGCGGTGTAACGCTCACCAGGATGTTCACAACATCACCTGGCTTAGCAATAGTGATGTTCGGTTTGAAGCATATTTTGAAGTCTGGCGGAGGAGCCTCTGAAACTTCTATCGTCAGATTCACCAGAGCCTGATAGCTCGGCGATTTTAAAACCACTGTGAAATTATTAACACCAACTGGAATGCTCCTATTTGTTTTAACACTTATCCCAAGCATTTTCACACCCTTATCTATAACGCTTTTCTCAAGCATTGAACCCGGTAGACCCATTATCGAAACGTTTACAGTCTCGTTGAACCCGGCGTGCGGGGTTATTGAAATGTTCAACAGGAATGATTCAGTCTGAATGATGCTTGCGGGTTGAAGGTTCACACTGGCTTCAAACCAGGGTTTCTCAACCTCTTTAACGACCATTTCAAGACATGTTTTCCTCTCAACCTCCAAGTATGAGCCTGAAATGTTAACTAAATACGTGCCTGCAGAGAGACCAGTTGTGTTCAGAGTTAAGATAGCGTTTCTCGAAGACGGGGATAGAACCCAATTTGAAACAGAGTAGTCGATGCCAACCGGGTTTTCAATCTTAAGGACTACGCTTCCCTGAAAAGCACCCTCCGGCACAAGGGTTATGAGCATGTTCACAACCTTTCCTTGAAAAACCTCTACCCGCGTAGTGTTCAGCTCAAGCCTGAAGTCGTACACGGGCGGAGGGGGTGTGAGAACCTTCGTGAACAGAAAGTAGACAAGAACTACTGCAAGCAGAGCTACCGAGACTACTGCGATGATTGGAAGCAGTCTTCTAATCTTCTCCTCATCCTCGCCCGGTTCGAACAAGTGTCGCCTATAATGGTAAAGAAGGATTTTTAAAGTTCTCGTTTAAACAGAAACTCTTTAAAGCCTCCTGTAAGTTATGAAGAATTATGCCCCTGGATCCCTACGTCGTCAGAGAGGATTTTCCCATCCTTAAAAGGGTTATAAACGGTAAAAGCCTTGTTTACTTTAACAATGCTGCGACAACCCAGAAGCCAGTTCAAGTTGTGGAAGCCATAAAAAACTATTATTACAATTATAACTCTGATGTTATGCGTAGCGTAAACACGTTGAGCTCTCAGGCGACTGAGCTCTACATGGAGGCGAGGCGTAAAATAGCTGGGTTCATAAGCGCGCAGGAGGATGAAATAGTTTTCACCAAGAACACGACTGAGGGCTTAAACATGATTGCGGAAGCACTCTCCGGGAGAATCAGGGAGGGGTCTGTGGTCGTGACGAGCATAATGGAGCATCACAGCAACCTCCTGCCCTGGAGGAGAGTTGCAACTAGAAACGGCGGGAGGCTGACGATAGTTGGAATGAACCGGGATTTCACGATAGACATGGATATGGTTGAGAAAAGCCTTGAAGAAGGTTGTGAGATACTTACTGTCGTGCATGTTTCAAACGTTCTTGGAACGGTTAATCCTGCTGGCGAGCTTTCAAAGCTTGCTCACAAGCATGGAAGCCTCTTCATACTTGACGCTGCCCAGAGCGTGCCGCACATGCCTTTTAACGTTAAAGAAATAGATCCGGATGCTACGGCTTTCAGTGGCCACAAGATGCTTGGTCCGACAGGCATAGGAGTACTATATGTTAAGAGGCGTATTCTGGAAGAAGTTGAACCCCCGCTTCTCGGAGGCGGGATGGTTAAGACAGTTACCCTTGGAAACCAGGTTTATGAGGACATTCCCTTCAGGTTTGAAGCCGGCACTCCCAATATTGAGGGCGTAATCGGGCTAGCAGCCGCCGTCGACTACCTGCGCAAGATAGGAATGGAGAATATTGCTGAACACGAGTTGAAACTGGTTAAGCACCTCTTGGAAGGATTAGACAGGAGCATGGTTGAGGTCTATGGACCCGGCGAGGCTGCGAAGCATGCCGGCATCTTAAGCTTCAACGTTAAGGGTGTTCACCCCCATGATGTGGCTCATTTTCTCGATGCAGACGGGATCATGATAAGGTCGGGCGCCCTCTGTGCTGAGCCGCTTGTAAACGCTCTTGGAGTAAGCGCTGTCGCCAGAGTAAGCTTTTACCTCTACAACACCCTGGAGGAAGTCGACAGGTTTCACGAATCCGTCAGGAGGATGAAGCAATTCGTATAGCTGCTGAACGGGTGAGGAACAACGGAGAGTTCAAAGAATCTCCGGGAATTTTTGAAACGGTTTAAAAACCCTGCTAACTACGGCGTGATTGAGAATGCTGACCTTGTCTCGGAGGAGACGGATTACTCTTGCGGAGACAGGCTGAGAATGTTTTTCAAGCTTGAAAACGGGAGGATTGTAAACGTGAAGTTTACCTCGGAAGCATGCTTGTTCTGCAATGCTTCAGCATCCCTACTCGCCGACCTGGTTAAGGGGAAAACGCTCGAACAGGCGCTCAGCCTTAAAGAAGACGATCTTCTAAGACTGTTCAACACGGATTCTAAAAGCCCTCGCTACCGCTGTATAATCCTCCCTTTAAGAGTCATGAAGAAGGCTCTCCAAGGAGTTGGGAAAAGCTAGACTCCACCGTTCTCCTCAGATCTTTTCGAAAGAATCTCGACCCAAGGATTGTCTTTCAAGAAGGAAGGGAGTTCTCCAGCCTTCGTCTGCTCCTTAGGGGGAAAGGTTTTTCGAACAGGCTCTTCAACAGCCATTGTTTTACCCTCCAATGTCCTCCTTAGATCCCTGACTTCCCTCAGCAACGAGAAGTATGCTTTTTCAAGAGAGTCGACTCTTTCAGAGAGCTCTCTTATCATCGACTCTATCCTCATAAGGCTTCTCTCCAGAGACTGGGTTTCAACAGGTTTCTGAACCTGCCTGATTAGATCCTTCTTAAGCCTGTTCTCCGCCGGAAGCCTCTCCTCCACGCTGTAATCATCGTACAAGATTAATCCAACACCCTTCTTCAGGAAGGAAGCCGTCTCCACATCCTCCCCAAGGATTCTAGGGGCAGCAACGTAAACCATGCTGTACTCATCGGCTTTTTCGATCACCGAGGCTAGAGCCTCATAGAGAATAATCCTGTCCGCCTCCTCCTCGAAAAGTATTTTAACCAAGACTTCCTGCCTGCCGTTTGAGAAAACAAGTTCACTATTCTCCTCAGCATACTCTATAGTCTGGAAACCGTTTTTGGAAAAGTATTTCTCAACCCTCTGCACAACCCTTTTGGAGAAGCTCATCTGAACTTCATCCATCCCTCCATTCTTTCCCAGCTCCACCTGAAACCCTCTGGAACAGCATAGCCGTAAACTATGCATCCCCTCCAAACCGAATACTTGGGAGAACTCGCCATCACGACCCCTGCTTCCGAAACTCCTTTCTCACCGAGCATAATCTTAATCTTGTCAACCGAATTTACACAGGCGTCTTCAAGACCTGGAGGAACCTTCCATTCAAAGTTTCCGCCGGACAGTATTATCTGCCTGTACAAGTATGGTTGAAGCTCAACCGGGCATTTCTCAATCGACTGAACTATTGCCTCAGCCATGTCAACCATACCTAGGAAAAAAGTGTCTCCAACCTTAACATCCCCAGGCCTAGGCATCCCCCTTGCAAAATAGCTTTGAAAAACCTCGTGATTAGGGTTAAAAACATACTCGCCTATGAGGAACCTGAGCCAACCGTTATCCTCAAGCGTGATCCTCAGCCTGGTTCCAGGTATGTTTATCACTGATGCAAGCTTATCAGGGTTCTCCTTTCCAAACCGGATTGCCTCCTCCAGCCTTCTCGGCACCAAGCCAACCTGCTCCTTCACCTGTCTGACAACAGTCTCCTCCTTAGCAAGATCACCGTATCCACTGTCCTTCAATATCTCTGCCGTTATTGAGTTAGCATCTCCACCACCCCTGTTTAAAGCTATGATTGCAGTTCTGACGGGATATCTCGAGATCGGGGTTATCTGCGTATTGCCGTGGCCGGATTCTACGACAACACTCGTCGGAACCTTATGGGATATTGCAACCGCCAGGGGCTGCGGGATTATCGTGGCTGCCGCAACATTATGCTCCTCCGAATCTATTCTCCTGTAGATGTCGAACAGTTTTTCATACATGTATCTCGGCGCGACTGCTGACAGGGATGCTACAACGTAAAAACCGTTGAAGCCCTCCTCCTTAGGAGTGAATTCTCTCAACGCCATTCGGGAAACCTCTTCGACAACCTGCCAAGCTCTAGTGTCATTCTTATCTATCACACCGTTTCTGAAAGGATAGACGAGTCTTGACGCCAAGTCTTCCCTTGCCTCCAGGTAGAGCGGGATATCCTTGCCGACTACAACCTCCTTACCCTCACCCATTATCCTAGTCATTATCGCATCCTTATCCGGAAAATACCCTCTGTTCTCCGTCAGCTCCGGTGTTTCCCCAAGCGAGATCGGGCCATACTTGAAGAAACTAGTACCATAATCCATTCCCATTACGTGTGAACGCTTATACGCCTCGGACAATTCTCTTCACACTCTACTACCTATACTCCTTTTTAAACCATTTAAAAAAGGTAATGGGCGGAGCCTCCTAGCTTACCAACCCCCCCTAGCCGTCCTTTAAAAACCTTATAAGACAATGGTTCAGCAAGCTAAATACCCAGTAGGCTTCTAAGCATTTCTGAAACAGTCCTACTTCTAACCGTTTTCCCGGAAAGAATCTTTGAAGCCAGGTTCATCCCCCTGTTTGGTTTGAAAAGCCTGTAGGAGAAAGTGGCGACCCCCTTATCGGGATAGGTTGAAACCCTGACTCCAACCCCCTCAACATAAAAGTTTTCACCCATTCCTTGAAGATGCTCGATACTACCCTTGACAGTAAAGTAGACTTCAACATAATCGCATAATTCAAGAATAGTGTTAACAATACTGTCAGCGATCAACGGGCTTCTTAAACCGGTGAAATGGAGTGAAACGTGAAGGGTTTTCTCAAGCTCCTCCTCATGGAAAAGCGTCATGCTGAAACCCTCGTAAACCTCCGTCCGGAGCCTTGTAGAAACATGTTTAGAAATCTTCTTAAGAGCTTCGATAAGCAATCGCCAGTATCCGGCTTGCTCCTTGCCAAAATAAGCCTCCACCCTCATGAAATACTCCTGTTTCTCCGGCTGGCTGGCCATCAGCCTGATGACTCTAACAGAAGGAGATTTAAAACATTATCTGCACCATCTACTTAATCCTCCTGCCACTGAAAACAGCTTACCAACAGCCTTCTCCAGTTTTCCCAGGTCCATCCGTATTTAATCTGCACGCGAAAAGGATATAGAATCGGAATTCCGTAAACGGTCGTCAACGGGGTTTCAACCGTAGACGCGAATCCTAGCAGCGCCATCGTAAGGCTCAGCCTCTCGACGAATAATTATTTGTTGTGTAGTATCGTCGTTAATGCCGGAGTAAAATTATGATTAGCTCTTAATACTTGTGAAGCCGAGTAGGTTGGCTAGCGCGCGCTAATCCAGGCTTCCAGGATTTTTAAGAATAGTAGTCGCAAGAACACGTTGACAAACAAGAATAATAGCGCTCTAGAGCAATACTCTAACGATGTTTTTACCGTGAAAACGGCAATTCTTAAGTATCAACTAATGATTTATTGACATCCACTTATATTTAAACTAGGGGTTCTCCGGTTTTCCAAGATCCTTTTTGACACCACTCTCTGGAAAACCTAGGCTGAACCATAAAGGTTTTAAACACTGAGTTTTCGAATGGGTGCTAGAGCTTGCCAGCCGTCGAAACCAGGAAAACTATCGGGTTGAAAAAGGTATGGAGCAGGATTATCGCTCGGCTGGACAAGCTTTCCGAGAAAAAAACAGTCGTGTACTCTCTTTACTTCGCTTCAATAATATTCTTCCTCGGAATCATTCTCCTCCCCTCTCTGCTCGGAATCCTGCTTAAGCTTGATACAGCCATGAGCGTGTTGTCAGATCCAGAACTACTGAAGAGATCTTTTTCAGCAATCTTCTCCTCTGTAATCTTGGCCAGCATAGTCTCGGTTCTGGATGTGGTAACCGGGTTGCCCCTGGCCTGGGTTATTGCCAGGAAGAAATACCGATGGTTAAGCATCGTAGACTCTCTCGTGGACTTTCCTCTTATAGTCCCCACGGTAATACTTGGTTATTCGACGCTCCTCCTCTGGTGCGAGGAAACACCTTTCTCCATCATCGGTTTTAACGGTATTTCACCAGGTTTCATAACTGTTTTACTCCTTCATTTCGCCTTCTCCTACCCTGTGGTTGTAAGGATTCTCGTCGGCAAGCTTCTTGACATAGAAGCTACGTACGAGGTTGCCGCCAGAACTCTTGGCGCATGCTCCTTCACCACGGCGAGGACAATAACGATACCCATGCTTAAATCCGGAATAATCGCTTCATTAATCCTGTCTTTCGCAAGATCGCTCTCTGAAACCGGGGCGACCATAATGGTTGCAGGAAGTTTTGAAAACGGCCCAGTGTTCATAAAGAAATCAATAGATGCGGGACTAGTTCCCCCCATGGTTTTCGTAAGCCTCGTCCTAATAGTTTTCTCAATACTGATACTAGCGGGTTTGAGACTGTTCGGCTTCAAGTTGAAAATACCCTTTAGGAAGTCTTACAGAATCGAGGCAGCTTTAAGCGTGGAGCGCGTCACCCGCCTTAGAGACGCGTCTGCAATAATCATCTTCCTGTTTCTCGTCTTCTTACCCGCTTGCTTCATGGTCCTATCCAGAATGCATTTAATGCTTTCCAGCAGCTTGCTGGGAGAAATTTTCACCCTCCAAGGAGCATGGTTCACATACTGGGTGAGCGTGCTGAACTCTTACGTAATAGGCTTCTTGACAACTTTAATCAACATTGTGTTCACCCTGCCGATGGCGACGATAATCGTCAGGAGAAAACTTGGAGGCTTGGTTTCAAGAACTCTGGAGGCTTTAAGCACAACGTCCATAATAATGCCCTCAGTCGCCCTAGGGGTTTCACTGAGCCTCTTCTGGGGAACCACAGGGGTATCGGATTTCATTCTTGTTCTCCTAGCACACCTGTGTATCACCTACCCCTACATGGTTTCAACAATGGTTTCAGTTCTAGAAGATATTCCGGTGGAGCTTGAGGAAGCTGGAAGAACTCTTGGGGGCACGCCTTTCAAAGTCTTTAGGTCAATCGTGCTTCCGGTAGCGAAGTACTCCTTCCTCTCCGGGGTAATTCTCACCTTCACGAGAAGCGTGAACGAAACCGGCGCTACCTTAGCGGTTTCAAAAACGTTTAAAACAGTGTCAGTATTGCTGGTTGAATGGGTTAAGGCGCCAGGGATGAAGGTTGAAGCCGGCGCCGGCACTATGGTGCTCATGCTTCTCTCAATAATCCTCCTCGTAATCTTCAGATACATCTACACGAAGGGGGGTGGCGGGGTTGCCTAAAGTCGTGTTGGAAAAAGTTTCTAAAAAGTTTGGAAGAATCACCGCTTTAAATGAGATAAATCTGATGCTTGAGGATGGAGAATACAGTTGTATCCTGGGCCCCACCGGAAGCGGTAAGACCACTCTTCTCAAGATCATAGCAGGACTTGTAGAACCGGATTCCGGCGATGTTTACATAGATGGTAGGCGGGTTACTGGAACACCGGCTGAAACAAGAAACGCTGTCTACATGCATCAAAACTACGCCCTCTTCCCCCACTTAACAGTCAGCCAGAACATAATCTTCGGCCTAACGGCAAGGGGTTTCAGTGAAGAGGATGCCAGGAGAAAGGTTTCCGAGGTTCTTGAAATAGTTAGGCTCAGAGAATGGGCAGACGCCTATCCGAGAGAACTCAGTGGAGGGATGCAGCAGAGAGCCGCCTTAGCAAGGTGCTTAGCAACCGGGGCACGGCTCCTACTTCTGGATGAGCCTCTGGGCGCGCTTGACGCCAGGCTTAGGCTGGAGGTTAGAAGAGAGCTGAGCAGAATAGCTGAGGAGCTTAACCTCACAGTGGTTCACGTTACCCACGACCAATCGGAAGCCCTGTCTCTCGCAGACAGGTTAATCCTCATGAGGAATGGGAAAATCGTCCAGGCGGGTCCTCCCGAGGAAGTCTACTTTAAGCCCAACAGTATTTTTTCAGCGTATTTCGTAGGGGAAAGCATTTTCCTTGAAGGCATTATTAGGAGTGTTAATGGGCGAAACGTCACGCTGGAGCTTAAAAACGGCATGGCTATCGAAGCATTGTCCGATGACAGTTTCAACATGGGAGAGCTGGCTGTAGCTGCCGTAAGATGTGAAGACATTGAGGTGGGTGGAGGACCGTTAACAGGAAGCCTTAAAGAAGTCAACTTTCTCGGCAGCTTCGCAAAGCTGGTTTTCGAGCTGCCAAGAGGGTTGAAAATAATCGTGAACATACCGTTGTCAAGATTCATAAAGGAGGAGTTCAGGATTGGAGCAAGTTTCCAGCTGTCAATACCTAGGGAAAAAGTCCACCTGTTTAAGCCGCCTTCCAAGGGTTTGGCTGGAGAGATTGAGGCTGTCTGAAAATGCCCAGCGTTAAAGTTGAGAGTGTCACGAAAAGATTCGGAGGATTTACCGCCCTAGAGAAAGTGAGTATAAACATTGAGGATAGGGAGTATGTCTCCATAATAGGTCCTTCAGGATGTGGCAAAACAACTTTACTGAGAATAATTGCAGGCATAATACGTGATTACGAGGGCCATGTTTACGTTGATGGGAGGCTTTTCGACAGTGAGCCTCTGGAGAAGAGGGGAATAGGATACGTGTTCCAAAACATTGCTTTATTTCCAAACATGAATGTTGGTGGAAACGTTTCTTACAGTCCCAGGGCTAAGGGGTTGGATAAGAGCGTTGTGAGAACAACCACCATAGAGATGCTTGAGCTTATGAAACTGACGGAACGCTACTACGATTACCCGAGGTCTTTAAGCGGGGGAATGCAGCAGAAGACAGCTTTAGCTAGGGCATTAGCATCAAACGCTAGGCTCCTGCTACTGGACGAGCCGCTCTCGCTCTTAGACTTGAAAGTTAGGACTGAGCTAAGATACGAGCTTAGAAGAATAGTTAAAGATCTTGGATTAACAGCGATCCATGTAACTCACGACCAGGAGGAGGCCATGGCTATCTCAGATAGGATAATAGTTATGAGGAGGGCTCGCGTCGTTGAAGACGGCACCCCGTTAGACCTTTACCTTCATCCCAAGAGGATCTTCACAGCCTACTTCCTTGGCGAATCCAATATTTTCGAAGGAAACGTTGCTGAGGCTGATGAAGACACGGTTTCGATCGATGTTGGAAGCCTTTTGATCAAGGCTAGGAATACGGGGTTCCAGACTGGGGAGAGGGTCGTAGCGATGTTGAGGCCTGAGCTGGTTGAGCTTGGGGGAGATATTAACGCAAGGGTTTTGAAGAAAACGATAGAGGGATTGTTCAGCCGGATTATCCTAGATGTTAACGGAATCAAGATAATTATTAAGCAACCATACTCGATTGTTTCAGGGATAGGTGAAGGCTCTTATGTAAAGATAAGGCTTCCTGAGAAGCATATTCTAGTTTATAAGTATCCAGGGAGAGACTTATATAGCGAGCTCTCGCTCTATTAGGTTGAAAATGCCGTACAGAGACATGGAAGAATGGCTTAAGGATAGGAGGAAGGCCAGGGTTCTGGATCTTCTGGCTTCCCACGCAGACAAAGTTTTTCAAGTAGTCGATGAGCTTCTGAAGATTACTAAGGCCTCCATGAATGCTTTAGACTCAGAGGTAAAAACCGTATTTGCTAGACAGGACCAAATGGAAAGAGAAGCCGATTTCCTTAGGAGAAAGGTGATGGATGAGATTGCTAGAAGCGAGCTTCCACCGGATATGAAAAAATATTTCATGGAGCTTTCGAAGGAAGTCGACATGGTTGCGGACTATGCTCATGGGGCGGGCAGGATACTTACTTTCCTGCCTTTAAGCAGCTTGAAACACGGTATAAAGGATAAGATAGAGCAGATGTGCGTGAAGACTCGAGGATGCGCCTTAAACCTTAGAGACGCGTTGGCAGCGTTATCATCTATGGATTATGATAAAGCAGTTTACTTAAGCGATGAAGTTGAAAAAGGCGAGGAGGAGGTGGATATGCTTTTCACGGAAGCCAGAGGGATACTGTTAAACGAAGAATACTCTAATATGGATCCAAGGATACTGTTATTTCTTTCAAATTTTTTAAAGGAGATAGAGGATACGTGCGACAGATGCGAAGACTCCATAGACCACTTAAGAGTCCTTCTCGTAGGCCTAACTAAACCAATATGAACGTTAGGCACCGATTTTCTTCACAACCCCGAGGCCTCTGGTTCTCCCCTCTCTGAAAATAAATGTGTCTCCAACCCTTATGTATTCAGGCCTCTTTATGAATTCAAACTCAACGATATCCGTGTCCCCAGTCCTTAGAGCTGGTTTCCTCATCCTGACTATTCTCGCAGCCTGCTTAACAGTCCTAGTCTGTATAACAGGCTCGTAGCCTAGCATTATGGTAGTCGGATGGTGCAGTATTCTAATTTCAGCAGTGAACCGTCTCACGGCATAGGCTTTAGCTCCAACATCAAGCAGAACCATTCCGGTCCTAATCTCATCATAGTCAACATTGGTTATTGCTAACGCGGCTATTTGGCCGGCAATAGCCTTTTCAACATGAACCCTGTTTACGTGAATAGACTTAACCCTTACTGTTCTAAAAGAACCGTCTTCGAAAGGCCCGAGTAGAAGCATCTCATCCCTCTTAACAATCCCCTGCTCGACAAGGCCGCCTACAACAAGGCCAACACCCTCTACATAAAACTTCTCATCGATAAAGCAGAGGGTTTCCATGTTGGACTTTTCAGCCCAGTCTGTTTTAGGTGGGAGAGCATTTAAAAAGGCTTTCAACTCAGCTAAACCTCTTCCAGTGATGTTTGAAACTAAAAATATCGGACAAACCCTAAGATGCGGCATCACTCTTGACGCAAGAGAAGCATCGCCACCGCTTTTAATCAGGAACGGTATCTTGTTAACGCCGGGAAGCTTTAGAATTGTTTCAATATCGTTAAGAGTTCTTGAGAGAACTTCCGGCGGGGTAATATCTATCTTAGTCACAACTATGAAGACAGGTATTTTCAGGGCAACGGATAACCCAAGGTGTTCCCTAAAAGTCCCTATTGGGCCAGCATTGCTTCCTACAACTATACAGACGTAATCAGGAAGATTACCGAGAATACCTCTTATAGTTGTTTTTAAATATTTTTCATGACCTGCTAAATCTATGAGAGAAATGATCTTTGAACCGTTCAGAAAAATTTTAGATTCATCGTAAGAACTCATGGAATCGTTTATCGAACAACCTTTAGAGTCGAAACCTAGAAGGTGGATTGAAACCGAAGAGGATCTTCTAAACTTAATCTCATGAAGATATCTTGCAACCATGCTCATTGCTGCACCATTACCATCATCGAGTCTACCAGATATTAACACTCCTTTTAACGTAGACTTCCCGGAGTCCACGTTTCCCAAGAGGGCTACTGAGACCTGAACAGGTGGAAAATCCGTAGTTCTTCGCACGAGTACTTCAAACACTTTACCCCTTCTGCCTTTTTCAACCCTGGTAATCATACAGGAGGCGCCTATCGTTTTAGCTATAGTATCTAATGCCTTCAAAGACTCTTCTGCTTCTTCATCCGTAAGACCGACGGCTTCACCCTCATCACTTACCCCTATCTCGTAGAAAGCCTCGCCCCTGCCTTCGTTAAGCCTGTAATTCAACTGGGTGGCGAGCTGCTGAAGCCTCTTTTCATCACTCGGGTTCAGCAGAAGCTTATACTCTACGTTCCCCTCCTCTTTTTCTTTCTCCAAACTTTCCACTAGATTATTTAGGAAGTTAATTAACTTTATCGGTTGTTGCTTCCGGACATAAAAATAAGAGCATACGTTGATAGACAGGAACGGGGCTTTTTAATTTAACACGGTTATAATATTGCCGAATACCGTTGGAAAAACTTATGAACAGTTTAAGTAGAAAGGGCGGTGAAACGTGAGGAGAAGAGGGTCGAGGGATGTAAAAACAGATGACCTCAACTTACCCATCTGACTTCCTAGATTTTTAGCAAGTAGGATGAAAACATTTATTTTAAAAACGACAACAGGATGTTTAAAAAGATGGTTAAAGTCTGGGGAGGTTTAGAATAATGATTGCGATCTATACCGGACTATGTCCAAGCTGTGGTGGAGATATTAGTTCAACCAGGCTTGAGAGAGGACTTCCATGCGAAAAATGTTTGCCGAATGAAAGTGTTGAAATCAGTAAAATAGCTTCAGGAAAACTTAGGGAAATACTGGAAGTCAGGAGGCTTGAGGAGGAGTGGACAAACTTCTTTAAAAAGTTTCTAGGATCCTCACCCTGGAGCCTCCAAGCCTCCTGGGCGAGAAAAGTTTTTCTTAAAAGATCTTTTGCACTCATAGCGCCTACGGGAGTGGGCAAAACATCTTTCGGAATAAGTATCGCTGCTTTTCTGGCTGAAAAAGGAAAGAGATCCTACATAATAGTTCCTACGAAAATCCTAGTCGAACAAGTAAAGGAAAAATTGGAGAAAACCGTGGACAGAAATTGGATTATAGCTTTTGGCGAAATGAACGAGAAAGAGAAGGAGAAAGCTAAGGAAAGGATCCGTAATGGGGACTTCCGAATAATAGTATCGACATCAATGTTCCTATACAAGAACTATGATATCATACCTAGACCATTAGATTTTGTCTTCATCGACGATGTGGATTCTTTTCTTAAAACAGCAAAAAACATAGACAAATCATTATACTTAATTAATTTTGAAAAAGAGGATATTGAAAAGACAATGGAGCTTATAAAAGCGAGAAAACTTCAAGGTGAAGAAGACACTAAGACTTTTTACGAGGAAATTAAAAAGATTTCTATGAAGGCAAGAGGAGTGATAGTCGTTTCTTCAGCAACTTCAAATCCTCGTAGCAGCAGAATAAGGCTGTATAAGGAACTACTTGGATTTGAAGTGGGCAAACCTTCCTTCTACATCAGGAATGTGGTTGACGCCTTCTCGTATTCTAAAGAAGAATACGACTTAGTAGACTGGATTAAAAAACTGGGTAAGGGAGGACTAGTTTTCGTTTCCTCCGATAAAGGTAAAGAATACGTTAATCACATCGTCCACCTTTTATCGGAAAAAGGTATTAAAGCTCTTTCATACGAAGAACTCGGAGAAGAAAACATTAGGAAATATGAGAAAGGCGAAATAGATGTTTTAGTCGGCATTGCAAGCTATAAGAATCCGTTGGCACGAGGCATAGATCTACCTCATGTAGTTAAATACGCGTTATTCTTCGGCGTTCCAAAGATCGTTATAAGCCTTAAAATCGAGGAAAACGCGATGCATCTTCTTTGGCTTGTTGCTTCAATCAGAAGCATTGCATCTAAACATGACTATCTGAAAAAGTTTCTACCGAGAATAGACAGTTGGTTGAGATTTTTGAAACGCTCAACGTCCTTTCTTTCTGAAGAAGACAGGATTGTCAGTGAAAAAATGAAACTCTATTTAGAACGTATTCGAAGCGAGATAATGGAGTTTTTAGAAGACAGGGAGGTTTCAGAAATCATTGAGAGGTCAAAGGAGTTATCATTAAGAAGGACGATAGATGGGTTTATACTTACAATTTCAGATGCCACTGCTTATCTCCAAGCGAGTGGAAGGACTTCAAGACTGTATGCTCAAGGCTTAACCAAAGGTTTTTCGCTTATACTAATTGATGACGAAAAATCTTTTCATCATCTTCAGAAGAAAGCGAGATGGTTCGATGAGGAGATAAACTTTGTAGATGTGAACAGTATCAAGTTAGAAAAACTGTTAAAGGAGATTGAAGAAGAAAGGGAAGTAGTGAGGAGAATACTTGAGGACAAGGCAGGAGGGGAAACACGAGATATTTTGAAACCTGTACTCATTGTCGTAGAGTCGCCGAATAAAGCCAAGACCATAGCAAGTTTCTTCGGTAAACCAATAGCTAGAGTGCTAAACGGACATAAAGTCTATGAAACCGCCACGGGAGACAACTATCTACTTATAACGGCTTCGCTCGGTCATGTTTTCGACTTGGTTAAAAATAAGCATTTCCATGGTGTTCTTATCGATGGCAATAATATAGTACCAGAGTATGAGATTATAGAAGGCAAAGAGAAAATTGTGGAAAGCCTTGTAGAAATAGGGATGGAGATTGACAGGATTCTAATAGCTACTGACCCAGATACAGAGGGGGAGAAAATTTCGCATGATTTGATGCTTCTTCTGAAACCCTTTGTTAAAGACGTGGAACGGATAGAGTTTCACGAGGTTACTAGAAAAGCGATAGTGAAGGCCATAAAAGAACCGAGAAAATTCAATTTGAACATGGTTCAGGCGCAGATCGTTAGAAGAATTGCAGACAGATGGGTTGGGTTCGAATTATCACAATATTTACAGAAGGTTTTCAATAAGAACTGGCTTTCTGCCGGAAGAGTTCAAACACCTGTGTTGGGATGGATAATAGAAAGAGATAACCTTAGCAAGGAGAAAATATTCATAGTATTGGTAACGCTAAAGAAGGATAATAAGATGCTTAGACTGGAGTTTCCGTTTGAAAATAAAAATGAGGCGGAGAGCTTTTTCGATAGGCTTGAAGAATTAGAATTTAAGGTCGTTGAGGAAAAAGAAGAAACAAGGCTTCCTCCTCCACCTTATAGAACAGACACCATGCTTAGAGATGCCGGTGATAAACTGAAGTTTAGCCCAACTGAAACCATGCGGCTAGCACAGGATCTTTTCGAAATGGGTTACATAACCTACCATAGGACAGACTCAGTAAGGGTTTCTGAAACAGGAATTAGCCTGGCGAAAAAGTATGTAGAAGAAAATTTTTCACCTTCCTACTTTCATCCAAGAACATGGAGTAAGGAGGGGGCTCACGAATGCATTAGACCAACTAAGCCTATTGATGTTGAAGATGTTAAGACCATGATGCTTGCAGGCCAGATAAGAGGCTTAAACAGAGACCATGTTATGCTTTACGATTTGATTTTCAAAAGATTCATAGCAAGTCAGTTAAAGGAATGTAAAGTTAGAGTAGTAAGGCTTAGGGTTAAGGCATTTAACATTGAAAAAGACGTTGAGATCGTTAAAGATATTGTGGAAGAAGGCTTTAACCTTTCACTCCCATTAGAGACTCAACCTTCATTCGAAGGTAGAATACCGGTTTCAACCTGCAAAAAACTCCTACAGAGACCTAAAGCTTACCCGCATACATGGGCAAGCATAGTCCAGGAGATGAAGGAGAAAGGAATAGGTAGACCTTCAACATACGCTACGATAATTCAAACTTTGTTGGAAAGAGGGTATGTAGTAGAGAGGAAAAGCTTTCTCATACCTACAAGCCTGGGGAAAACAGTTTATAACTTTCTTAAGAAACATGAAAACATTGTTGAGTTTGTTTCAGAAGGGTTCACAAGAATTTTAGAGGAGAAGATGGATGAAATCGAGCAAGGAAAAGAGGATTGGCAGAAATTACTGTTCGAACTATATCAAAAGATAGGAGGAGCAATGGAGAGGCTGAAAGGAGTAGAAAAAAATGCTGCTTAAGCATTATCATCTTATTCTGCAAAACTAATCATCCTTCGACGCAGGCATCTATAAAACCCTTAAAAAGTGGTGCAGGTTTAAGAGGCCTCGACTTAAACTCGGGATGAGCCTGCGTCGCCACAAAAAAGGGGTGATTAACGAGCTCGATGAACTCTACAAGCCTACCGTCCGGAGAGACTCCGGAGAAAACCATTCCATGCTTCTGAAGAACCTCATGATACTTAGGATTCACCTCATACCGATGCCTATGTCTCTCGTAAACCAGTGAAGCCCCCCCGTAAAGTTTAGAGACCAATGTACCTGGCTTCAAGACAGCAGGGTATGCACCTAGCCGCATAGAAGCCCCGTATCTGGATTCTTTCAATATTTCCTTCTGTTCCGGAAGAATATCGATAACAGGGTGAGGCGTACCCGGGTCAAACTCGGTTGAATTAGCTTTCTCCAGTCCGATGACGTTTCTCGCATACTCTACGACTGCGAGTTGAAGCCCTAGGCAGAGACCTAGAAAGGGCATTTTCTTAACCCTAACATATTTTATCGCAGCTATTTTACCTTCGATGCCCTTAGTGCCGAAGCCGCCAGGAACAATCACCCCATTAAGCTCGTCAAGAATAGAGAGTTTATCAGAATCTTTTTCGAAATCCGTTGAATCCATAAACTTGAAAACCGGTTTCAGAAAATTGGCTGCGCACGCATGTTTAACTGCCTCTATTACAGAAATATAGGCGTCCGGAAGCCTGTATTCACCGATCTCGAAATATTTCCCAACTATCCCTATCGTTACTTTCCGCGAGGCATTGTTCAAAGCATCAACGAAATGCTTCCAGTCGTCAAGCTTAGGTTCTCTCAGCCCAATGCCAAACTTTTCCAAAATCTTTTTCCCAAGATTCTGCTGTTCAAATATTAATGGAAGCTCATAAACGTTCTCTAAGTCCGGGTTTGAGATAATATGATCCTTCGGCACGTTGCAGAATACTGATATCTTCTCCTTCCTAACGTCATCTATGAAGCCTTCAGCCCTACAGATTATAAAGTCTGGCTGTATTCCAAGTTCACCTAGCTTTTCAACTGATTGTTGAACAGGCTTAGTCTTCATCTCGCCAAGATGCTTAGGAATCGGAAGATAAGCTACATGTACGAATATCACCTTGTCTCCATCACCCTTCATCATTCTCGCAGCCATATAGTAGATTTCGCTCTGATACTCGCCAACGGTTCCACCTATCTCGACGATGGTGAAGTCGGCTTCAGCCTCTTCAGCCGCAACTCTAATTCTCCGTTTTATTTCATCAGTTATATGCGGAATAACCTCAACAGTCTTGCCCAAGTATTCACCCCTTCTTTCCCTCTCGATAACCGCCCCGTATATTTGGCCGGTTGTAATATTGTTTTTCCTAGGAATGTTTATGTCCAAGAATCTCTCATAGTGTCCAAGATCCTGATCTATCTCCCCAGCATCCTCAGTAACCCAGACCTCACCGTGCTCAGTCGGCCTAAGGGTGCCGGCGTCATAGTTTAGATAGGGATCTATCTTTACAGCCGTTACCCGGAAGCCTCTGGCTTGAAGAATCTTTCCTATCGAAGCTGCAGTAATGCCCTTTCCTATCCCGCTGATAACACCCCCAGTTACAAATATGTAGTTTGTACGCATGGCGGAAATCACGGCAACCCTGTAATAAGCCTTTCGCCAGTAACTGTGGAAAATTGCCCCTAATCACTCCTTTTCCACTACCATTATTTAGCAACTGCGCTAGAGGAGCTGGAATAGTAGTGCGCGCTACCGGGTTGGAGAAAGAGACGAGGGATTCTTAACCCGGAGAAGCCTCATACCTGCCCTGCAGACCCCGAACAACCCATGGCGTCTCAGACCTGTGGAAGTACACTCCATAGTATGAAGAGAGCATTGCAGCTTTATCCCTCCTATCATCTATCAAATTCCTAGTCTCTCCGGGATCATCGACCAGGTTGTATAGTTCATCCGGTTGCCCCTCAGGTCTCTTTATATAGCTCCACTCCCTATCCCTTATGCACCTGTCTACAGCTTCATGGTAGCCTGCAATAATGTGGCTCCTATGCTCCTCCCTCCCGTTCCTAATCACATCTAGAAAGCTTCGCCCCTGCATGCATCTAGACTCAGATTCTAATCCAAGGGCTTCCAGAGCAGTTGGTAAAACATCCGGCAACTGTATGAGAGCATATACATCCTTATGTTCACAGCCCGGTAAATATGCGATGAACGGAACCTTCAGCAGCTCGCTATACATTCTATCCGGACCCTTAAGAAATTTCCCATGGTCAGCAAGCGGATGCCCGTGATCGGCAGTTACAATCATGATTGAGTCATCGTAGAATCCAAGCTCCTCTAGGGCTTCAAGCAGAATTCCGAAGCAATGGTCTACGAAAGATGCTTCGCCAGCATATAAGCCCCTAATGTAGTCTATTTGCTCCTCAGTAGCCCAGCTCCTAGCGTATCCGCCCATAGGCAGTATTAGTCTAGGACCATTATACGAGGGGTCTGTGTAAGTATCGAATCGTGGAGGCGGATCCCATGGCTCATGCGGGTCGAAACAGTCAATCCAGAGGAATACATTTCTATGCGCACGGTTCTCCTTAAGCCACTTAGCAGCTTCACTAAACACCCTAGCTGGGAAATAATCTTCCTCGGATTTGAAGTCATCCGTGTTCGCCAGATATCTTGCGATAAGCCTTCTCCAATTCTCAGGATAATTCTCGTTAAAAAATTTCTCAACCTTCCTCTTTGGAGGAGAGGATACATGGGCGTCATACTCCTGCCCCCTTATCCACCTGAAGCAGTGGAAGCTCCTGTGATAGTTCATGTCAGGCCTAAACAAGTGGTATGTGTCAGATATTAGCCCGCAAACAAAGCCACGTTTAGACAATATGTCGGCTGCAGTAATATCCTTCGGATATGGTAGAAGAGGCTGCCAAGGCCTATATGGCAGAGAGAACATCCCAGTTAATATCTCGTATCTAACGGGGATTGTAGGTAAACCGGATGGATACGCATTATGGAAAACAATGCTTCTCCTTGCAAAAGAGTCCAGATTAGGAGTTTTACACGCAGGCACATTCTTAAAGATCCCCTTACCCCCATTGTAATAGCTAACATGATCCTGCCTGAAACTGTCCAGGATAATCAGTATGAAGTTCCTAACAGTACTCATCTTCCTATCCGCCTCTAACCAGGATTTTAAGATGTAACGACGTATAAAAGCATATGTTCAAAAAAAGCCCTTATGCTATTAGGTAATTTTTAAAACATTTTCAGAGAATGTTAAGTCAGCTCGTTTTGGAGATTCCACGGATTGAAGCAGATATAGATGAGGTTTACAAGATTGTTAAGGAGAATTTGACTTGTTAATGTCTTCAGAAAAGCCTGTATGAAAAAGCATAAGAGTATCAAAAAGTTTTTTAAGACTTGAATAATCGTGCACACGTCTTGAGGTTCATAAGATGTAGGGAAATAGCTCCACGCCTTAAGGGGAGGGTTGCGATAATCGGTGCTGGACCAGCTGGTTTGACCGCGGCAGGCTCCTTGATCTGCGAGGGGGTTGAAGTTGATGTTTACGACATGCTGCCGGAAGCAGGGGGTCTATTATTATTCGGCATTCCCGAGTTCAGAATTCCTAAGAAAGGGGTTAGGGAGGGCGTGAAAGAGCTTCAGGAAAAAGGGGTTAGTTTCCACCTTCGCAAGAAGATTCATGATTCAGACGACTTTGACATCGATTTTAGCGAGATAGTTGGGAAGTATGATGCTACTCTGATAGCTACTGGAGCATGGGAGCCGCGTAGGCTGAACGTGGAGGGGGAGGAGCTGAATGGCATTTTCCACGCGGCACCCTACATTGTGAAATACTATTTGACGAAGTACGGCTACTCCACTCCTTCAAGCCTTCCGAGCCTAGGAAGCTCCGTCGCAGTAATCGGAGCTGGTTTAACAGCAGTAGACTCAGCTCTCCTAGCTCTTGAAACAGGTGTTAAAGAGGTTATGCTAGTGTATAGGAGAACAAGGAGAGAGGCGCCAGCTGGCGAGAAAGAGCTTAAAATGCTTGAGGAAAAAGGTGTTAAAATAGTTGAGCTTAAGGCTCCCGTCGGGTTCAAGGGTGAAGACGGAAAGGTTAGGCAAATGATCACCATAGACATTAAACTGGGCCCACCCGACAGGAGTGGGAGACCCTCGCCAATACCCGTCCCTGGGTCTGAAAAAGTGTTTGAAGTTGATTCAGTAATAGTTGCGACAGGAGGGGTTTCGACACCACCTTTCAAGAAACATACGGACAAGATACGTGTGAGTGAAGACGGCAGGATAATCGTTGACGATAAGAGGAGAACGACTTTGAAAGGGGTTTTCGCGGCGGGGGACGTTGAATCCGGACCCTCTCTGATAGGGCCAGCTTTAAAATCCGGTTTAATCGCAGCAGAATCAATAAAGGAGTATCTGACAAAACGAGTGTAATGTTTCACCAGCAAATGCTACCAGGTTCCTATGGTTTAAGATTTTTAATGAAACGCGTTTAAAAATCCCATTCAACAGGCACTTCCCTGTCTTCAATCGCAGACCGGTGGATTGCTTCAAGTATGGCCTGAACTCTTAACCCCTCGATTGCTGGAGAAAACAGGGGCCTGCCTTCTTTAACCGACTCTATGAACTTTCGAATCCTCATCTTGTATATGTCTACGTTAGGCATCTGGTCCTGTGGCCTAACAGTCACCCTAACACCTTGAATCTCCCTGTATACTTCGAAAGGATCCAGCTGGGCTCCGCCGTTTGTCCCAAGTAATTCAACGCTAAACCTGTCTCTATCTATGAATGAAGCCCAGTTCGTCTCAAGAAGCATTGTGAAATCATTCTTAAACTTAACCATGCCGAAAGCGTTGTCTTCAACCTCAAACTCCGTCGGGTTCCATGTTCCACCCCAGCAGCCTCGCCGGGCCATTTCAGGATTATTCCCAAACTTTGTGTAAAAAACTCCGAACGCTGATTTAGGCTTAGGAAAGTTCATAATGTACATCGCGAAGTCGACAGCGTAACAACCTATGTCGAGCAACGGGCCTGCGCCTGCAAGCGTCTTACTAAAGAAAGTTTTTCTCGGAGGTATCCCCCATCTTCTCAAAGCAAGTGCCCTGCAATAGTAGATTTCACCAAGCTCGCCAGCGTTAACCATGTTCCTCAGCATGTTTAAGTCGGGCCTGAACCTAGTTTGGAAGCCGACGATAAGAATCCTACCTGTCTTCCTAGAGGCCTCATACATTTCCAACGCGTCCCTAAGGTTGCCAGCCATAGGTTTCTCCGTCAAAACATGCGCACCAGCCTTCAACGCTGCGACTGTAGGATCCTTGTGGAACATGTTCGGAGTGCAAACGCTCACTGCGTCAAGCTCCTCCTTTTCAAACATACTGTTGAAATCCGTATAATACCTTGGTATTTTAAAATCCTCAGCTAAGCTTCTCGCAGCAGCAGCATCAATATCAGCACACGCAGCAATCTCAACATCATTCATCTCCTTGTAGTGTGGAACATGAGTTCCCCTTGCTATTCCGCCGCAACCAACTATCCCAACTCTGATCCTGCCCATTTCAACCTGGCGGGGAAAGAGGTTTTTAATAAGGATTTAGTTGAACCATCTTTTTACGGCAGGCAGATTCTAACGTCTCTCCGCATTATGGAGAAGGTTTCGGGTTCACATGTTTAAAGCCTGTTCTATCGGTTTAAACAAGTTTAAAAATAATCCCTTCATAAGCATTTCTGCAACATTTGCTCTCATTATAATATTCATGCTGGAGCTCAGTCGGCGGTTGCAAGAATGATGGAAAGGCTTCCCCAGCATATGGTTATTTTTCATGTAGGCGAAGAAACCGATAAAATGTGAATATTCTCATGCAAATCAGTTCTTTAAACTTTTTAATACAGCATTTTAATGGATCATATCGATGAGGAATGGAGGTGATCTCTGAATAGTGATGAGAAACTCCATTCTGACTCGAGTTTAAGACGGGTTTCTGAAGGACCGAATTATTTCTTCTCCAAGGCTTCTTGAACACGCGGCTACAACCGGGCTTTTCGAGACGGGCAGCAGTTTAACATTGAGATCCTCCGCTTCCGCGTTCAACACAACTCCTCCAGCCTCCTTCACTATTAAGAACGCTGCTGCAAAGTCAAGGCTCCTTAGAAAACCCCTTAGGTCAACGAAGGCGTCTGCTGCTCCCGATGCGACTAAACATAGTTCAATCGCGTCAGACCCTAATGATCTAACGTGCCTAGCCTTCTCAATTATGCTTGACATCCTGCTAACGTAGCCCGGCAGTCTCCCCCGAATGTTCAAGTCAACAGATATCAGAGCCTCCTCGATTCTTCCCACATTTGAAACCCTTAGTCTATGTCCGTTTAAGAACGCTCCTCGATTCTTCTCAGCATAGTAAAGGTCACCGGTTAAAAGATTGATAACACCGGAGCACACTGTGTCGCTAAGATCTTCCCCTTCTGCAACCCCTATTGAACAGCTGTAGCACGGGTATCCTCTCGAAGCGTTAACACTCCCGTCAACAGGGTCGACGATTATTAGGGGAGGCCCCCCGCTTCCAATCTCCACCACCCCTGATTCTTCACTAACTAACGTGGCATCTTTGAAGAAAATTCTTGTTGCCTCGAGAATCATTTCTTCAGCAACCTTATCCACCATGAAGGTCTGGTCGCCGTAAGGGTTTATCGCGACTCTCTCACGGATCGAACGCTCATCCATCTCCTTAATCTTTTCAAAACATTTTCTCAACGTCGTCCTAACGTACTTAAAATACTCGTCCATCTCGACATTCCCACGGTTTCTCAGCCCTTATAGACTTTATGGCTTCACACACCAGCTACAGGCATGTTAAGCCGACTTCCTCATAGGCACATGGCACGTGGACACACGATGTGGAATTATTTTTGCGGACTTAACCTATTCTACTGCGCTTGAGAAAACACTATGCAGAAGCTTCTAAACATTTTGAAAACCCGTTGGATACCCATATTATTTAAAGGCTTTAAGAACAGCTAACATGCCGTTTCCACTAAGCTTACCCGTTTCGATTAGTAGAGTTTAATAGCCTGTGGTTTTCCCCTAATGCTTCTGATGGCTGGCAGTGGAAAAACCGGGAAACTGAGGCTTATGTACGGAAGGGCTTTTGCCAGCTCTTTAAGCAACAGCATGATCTCCCCCTTCATCTATGTTTATGCCGCCCGAATCGGAGCGTCTCCCGGAGAAATAGGTTGGATGCACTCTTTCAACAACCTTTTCGTCAACAGCCTTCAAGTACCCTGGGGAAGGCTAAGCGACATGCTTGGAAGAAGAGTTAGCATCATAGTTGTCACAAGCATTTTAGCATCACTCATCTGGATACCCATGGCTTTAACGTCCGAACCCAAAATATTCCTGCTCCTAGTTGCACTATACTTCTTACTGAGCTCCGCCGCAATTCCTGCTTGGAACGCTCTTTTAAGAGAGACGACTCAACCCTCTTCAAGAAGCATTGTGGTTTCAAACATGAACATCGCCTCGCTTCTCGGGAGCCTGATTGCAACATCACTCTCAGGATGGCTTATAGACTATTCCGGAGGAAGTCTCCTAACACCCTCAGTGATAGCGGTTTCTGTAAGCTTGGCCGGGTCTCTAATTCTTCTAAGAATAAGGGAGGATAGAAATCGTAAAACCAGCCTTAGAAGCATCATGACGGCATTCAGAGTGTCGGACATACCTAGTTTGATAAACGAGAACAGCGATTTCAAGCTTTTCCTTAAAATATCAGCGCTACAGGGTTTCTTCATGTCTTACGCATGGCCTCTTTTCACCATCACCACCGCGACGATCCTCAACCTGAGCATGACTGAGGTTGGAGCAATCTCCGTAATTCAAACTATCGCTACGCTCACAGCTCAACCATTAATTGGTCGCTTAGCTACTTTAAAAGGCAAAAAACGCCTGATGGTGATGTATTACGTTTCGCTCACCGCAGTACCGTTAGCATACTGCTTCGCCCAAAGCTTTCTTCACCTGGCTATTCTCAGTGTTTACCTGGGCATCATGTTGGCAGCAGGTAATGCAACAATACTCCCATATATTCTAGACATTATTCCTGAAGACCGTGTTGGCGAGTTAACCTCCATATACAACATGGTAACTGGAATATCTTATTTCACGGGCTCGGCTGTCGGAGGGAACGCGGATGAGCTCATGAGCCTCTATTTCGGGAGAAGGCTGAGCCTTCAAATAGGATACTTCGTTTCCGCCGCTGGAAGACTTGTTTCAGGATTTTTCTTTCTAAGGATTAACGAGAAGCCGTCGACTCATAGAGTTGAAAAAGCAGCTTAGCCGTCATGAGAGAATCCTAGAAGAAGTCTATGGATAATGTTTTAAGAACATTCTCTATCTCAGCAAGCTCCTGCTTGCTCAGCCTCCACCCTGCTGCGCCAGCGTTCTCCTCAGCCTGCCTAGGGTTTTTTGCACCAGGTATCGGTACGACACCACCCTCCCTCAGCAGCCAGTTCATAGCAACCTGAGCAATAGTCTTACCCCTCTCCCTAGCAATCTTCTCTAAGACTTTCAGTAGACGGCTTATCTCATTAAGGTTCTCATCTGTGAAAAGCTTGTTCCCCCTTCTAATGCTGTCTGAAGGCTTATTGCTTAAACCATACTTTCCAGTTAGTGCCCCCTGAGCCAGAGGACTGTACGCGATCACCGTTATGTTCTCCCTTCTGCAATAGGGCAGAACCTCCTCCTCAATCTCCCTCTGCAGCATGTTGTACCTAACCTGGTTTGAAACAATGCTTGCTTCAGATAAGTGTCTCCTTGCCTCCTCCAGGTCTCTGACGGCGAAATTACTAACACCGATTGCTCTTATCTTACCCTCCTTGTAAAGCCTCTCCATGGCTTGCATAGTATGCTTAAGCGGAACTTGCTCCCATGGGTCTGGCCAGTGAACCTGGTAAAGGTCTATCTCCCTAACTCCAAGCCTTCTTAAACTGTGTTCAGCAGCCTTTAAAACATCGTTATACCTTAAATGCCCACCATGAACCTTTGTGGCGATGAGAAGGTTCTCCCTTCCAACCTCCCGTATTGCTCTGGCAACAACTTCCTCAGAATGACCTCCACCGTATGCTTCAGCAGTATCTATAAGGTTAACCCCGAGCTCGTGAGCTCTGACTATAGCCTTCACTATTTGTTCATCCTCAACATCAGCTCCCCATGCTTTCCCACTGGCCTGCCAAGCGCCGAAACCTATTACAGAGGCTTTTAAACCGCTTCTACCTAGTTCAACATACTCCAATGGAAACACCGTTTTAAGCTGGTTCACAATCTTACTTATTAAAACTTTTAACGAACAAGCCCTATAAACTGTTTGAACCTTTTCTAAACTTTTCTAAACCCATATTGTCTAACCGTTAAATACCTTAAATTTATATACCATGGACAAGGTATGTGGAGCGGCAGAATGTCTGTGAAAGGTCTAAACTTGGGAAAAGAGTATGTAAAGCTTAATCCTAAAGAAGTTTTATGCGCAGAATATTGCCCCGACTCTAAGCTTATTGAGATTTCCGTGAAGATTAGAAATATTCCTGGAGCATTTACCACAGTCATCAAGACCCTGTACGAGAGAAAGATTCGGCTTTGCTCCGGTTTTCATACAGTAAGCAGGGAGGGCGATACTGCTCTAATAGGCGCATTCATAGATATTTCACACTCGGATGTTCAAGCAAAAGATATTGTTAGAGAGTTGGAGAGCCTGGATGAGGTGCTGGAAGTCAATGTCTCCGAAAAAGTTTTCAACAGTATGATAATTGATAGCCTACACTTTCCGCTGCTGGTTTCAGGTGAGAGAAGCTTCACGTTTAGGGTGGAAACTTTCGGAAGCATTGTGGAGAGCCTTTATGAGAAGTTTGGAACCGGGGCTGCTGTCGTGCTCTACCAGATGGGAGTGTCAGCGGGAGAAGACAAGGCAAGGAATGTTCTGAATAATTACCGTATGGATAAGCTGGATGTTTTAAGGTTGATACTGGCGGAGAGGACTGCTAAAGGCTGGTGTGTGGCTGAAGTGGAGGAGTTCAACGATAGAGGAGCGACACTGACAGTTAGAGAATTGTTCGAATGCTTGCCTTTCAAAGGTAGGAAGGAAGAGGCCTTCAGCCAATTCTTCAGAGGATACTTAGCCGGAATATTTGAAAACATTTTGAACACCAGCGTGAGCGTGACGGAGGTCGAGTGCATCGCCAAGGGCGATCCTGCCTGCAAATTCATTGTTCAAGCTAGGGGCTAGGAAGAGTAGCTTAATAACCCTGGTTGATTCTAAAGTTTATATCTATATCCGGTGATTTTTACTCATGTTTCCAGAGAATTTTCTCTGGGGGGTTTCAGAGGCAGGTTTCCAGTTTGAAATGGGCGACCCTCCCGGAAAAAATATTGACCCGAATACGGACTGGTTTAAATGGGTGCATGACACGGTGAATGTGAGCAGGAGGATTGTTAGCGGTGATCTTCCAGAGAACGGTGTAAACTACTGGGAGCTTTACGACTCAGATCATGACCTGGCTGAGGAGCTGGGCATGAATGCTTACAGGCTGGGAGTAGAATGGAGCAGGATATTCCCGAGGGATACTGCAGGAGCCAGGGTTGACGTGGAGATTAAGGATGGGAGGATAGTTAGAATAGATTTCGACGAGAAGGTTCTTGAGAAGCTTGAGGCCCTGGCCAATATGGATGCTTTAAACCATTACAAGAAAATTATTGAAAACCTTAGGGATAAAGGGTTTAAGGTAATAGTGTGCCTGAACCACTTTACTCTTCCAATCTGGATTCACGACCCGATTGTTGCAAGGAACACTGGTCTGAGAAGCGGTGCGAGAGGCTGGTATGATCAGAAAACTATTGTCGAGTTCTCGAAATACGCCGGGTTCCTAGCCTGGAGGCTGGGCGACAAGGTTGACATTTGGGCTACTTTCAACGAGCCTAATATTGTTGCTGAAACAGGGTATTTCCTGACTACGAATGGTTTTCCTCCTGGCGTTAGAATGAATGCTTTAAACGCGTTGAAAACTTTTAAACGCGTCTTGATGAATATGATTGTCGCACACGCGAGGGCTTTCGAAGCCATAAAGAAGTTTGACACTCAACGGGCTGATCCCGATAGCTCGCTTCCCGCGTCAGTAGGCGTTATTCAACACGTCATCCCGGTTATGCCTTTAAACCCCTTGAGAGAAGCTGATTCACATGCTTCACGTTTCATTAGAAATGTTCACAACAATCTGTTCGTGGAAGCAGTCTCATCAGGATGGGTTGACAAGAATCTCAACATGGTTAGGGATGGCGACGAGGTTGAAAAAGACCTTAATGGGAAGCTTGACTGGCTTGGAGTAAACTACTACACGCGAATGGTTGTTAAGGGAAGGACTTCTCTTCTAGCTAAGTTGCTCATGGGCATCCGGGGTATTCCGGAGATTATGGAGGGCTACGGCTTAACGTGTAGGGCTAGAGATGTTTCCCGCGACGGCAGACCCACGTCAGACTTCGGCTGGGAGCTTTATCCTGAGGGCCTTGTGGAGACACTCCTCGAAATGTCTAGGTACGGCAGACCCATGTTCATTACTGAAAACGGCGTCGCCGATTCTGAAGACAGGCTTAGACCCAGGTATATCGTTGAACACTTACGGGTTCTAGAGGAAATCGTCAGTGGGAAACGCGTTGACGTCAGAGGATATTTCCACTGGGCTTTAACGGACAATTACGAGTGGGCGCAGGGGTTCAGCATGAAGTTTGGACTCTACAGCGTAAACCTGAACACTAAGAAGAGAATCCCGAGGAAAAACAGTGTCGAAACTCTTAGAAGAATCATTCAGAATAGGACGGTTGGAGCATACGATAGTTTTTCCAGGCGGGTTTAGAAAATGAGCCGTAGGAAACCTATTTACGTTGTTCAAAAGCATGCGGCTACCCACCTTCATTACGACCTAAGGCTTGAAATGGATGGTGTTCTTAAAAGCTGGGCCATACCCAAGGAGCCGGAGGACAAGCCTGGTGTGAAAAGGCTAGCGATACAGGTTGAGGATCATCCTCTAGAGTACTCAGAGTTTGAAGGAGTTATACCTGAAGGCCAGTATGGCGCGGGCAGGGTTGAGAAGTGGGATTACGGGGACTATGAGCTTGTTAAAAAGACGGATAGAAGCATAGAGGTTGAAATACATGGGAATCGTTTAAACGGACGCTTCATCCTGACGAAGTTTGACAGAGCCGGGGAAAACGCTTGGCTCTTCTTCAAGAAGAAATGACATTCCTCGCCTTGGCCAGGAGGCTCCCAGTAGGCTCATCCCGCCTGGTTCAGGACTGTTTCAAACCAGCCCGTCATACGCGTGCAGCACATAGCCTGCTTAGCCATTGCTTCCCCTTGCCAATTTTTATAAGCTTATGCGCTATGAAAAAACAGTGGCTTTAGGAAATGGGAGTAAGGATAATTGGAGAAAGCCTGAGGAACATTCCCTGGCAGGATAAGCCTGGGGACTACGAGGGAGTGGTCTGGAGGTATGATAAGAACCCTCTGACCAGGCGGAACCCTACTAGGAGCACCGCCAGAGTATTCAACAGTGCTGTAGCACCTTTCAGAGGAAGATTCGTAGGGGTTTTCAGGGCAGACCATAAGGATGGTAAGGCTAGGCTCCACGTCGGCTGGAGCGACGACGGTATTTCTTGGGATATCGAGGACGAAGTGATCACGTGGAAGGATACTGATGGAAAAGTATACCAGCCTAACTATGCCTACGACCCGAGGGTTGTTAAAATAGAGGACACGTATTACTTAACGTGGTGTACAGATTTCTACGGCCCGTCTATTGGAGTAGGCTTAACGAAGGATTTCAGGGAGTTCACTAGGCTTGAGAACGCTTTCCTCCCGTTCAACAGGAACGGCGTCCTCTTCCCCAGGAAAATAAACGGTAAGTATGTGATGCTTTCAAGGCCGAGCGACGCTGGCCACACTCCTTTCGGAGACATTTTCCTGAGCGAGAGCCCGGATATGATTCATTGGGGGAGGCATAGGAGGGTTATGGGCAGGGGAGGCTCAGGATGGTGGCAGGGCCTTAAAATAGGCGCCGGCCCAATACCTATTGAGACAACAGAGGGGTGGCTTCTCTTCTACCACGGCGTGGTTCTAACTTGCAACGGCTACGTCTATAGTTGTGGCGCAGCAATACTCGACATAAACACTCCGTCAAGAGTTCTCTACAGGTGTAGAAACTATCTTTTAACTCCTGAGAAGGAGTATGAGACAGTGGGTTTTGTTCCAAACGTGGTTTTTCCCTGCGCAGCCCTAACTGACTCGGACACAGGGAGAATAGCGATCTACTATGGTTCTGCAGACACCTATGTTTCGCTGGCGTTCGCGAAGGTTGACGAGGTAGTGGAGTACGTTAAGGAAAACGCGGAGCCGTTTCACGAGGGAGAGGGAAGATAAGTGCGCACGTATGAGGACTCCTAGGGTATGCTATTCTACATGCTGGATCAATGAAGGTTTATGGCAAGTTCGGGAAAACTTTATATCTAGGTATGTGATATACTTAAGTAGGTGATATCAATGTGTGGCGGAAGAAGACTGCCTGCTGGATCATGCTGCCATGGTGAAGGAGGGTGCCACGGCGAAGGAGGACATATTTATCTTAAAGAAACCCCTGTTAAAGGGCTTTTACACTTATCAATCCTGAACTTGGTTAAGAATGGACCTATTTACGGTGCTGAAATACATAGGGCTTTAAAAGAAAAGTATAACATTGAGGCTCCAAAAGCCATAATCTATGGTCTATTGAGGAGAATGGAGCACGCTGGCTTCCTAGTTTCCTCATGGGACGTTGAAGGAGGTGGGCCGGCGAGAAGGAAATACAAGATTACTGATGAGGGGCTGGACTATCTTAAAGACTCCTTGGAAAACCTTAGGAGGGTTAAAAGCCTCGTCGACCTTTTAATAGCCGAGTGAAAGAATAGGCAGACCAAAGAGGAGTAGGCGTATGAGTACTATAGAGGCCGTAGATTTACATAAAAGGTTTGGAAGCATCCCGGCTGTTAACGGCGTTAGCTTCAAAGTGAAAGAGGGTGAAATATTCGGTTTCCTGGGACCCAACGGCGCCGGGAAGACAACGACCATCCGAATCTTGACGGGCATATTGAAACCTGATAGTGGTGAGGCTAGGATAATGGGCTATGATGTTCATAAGGATCCTGTTAAAGCCAGAATGCTTACTGGAGTGGTTCCCGAGGAGGCTAATCCATACCCAGACCTGTCGGCTTGGGATAATCTTATGCTTGTCGGATACCTATACGGCTTATCTAAACACGCGGCCGGTGAAAGGGCTGCTAGACTGCTTAAGCTTCTCGACCTTTATGAGGTTAGAGGGAGGAAGGCTAGGAGTCTTTCTAAAGGGATGAGGCAGAAGCTTCTTGTAGCCATGGCTCTGATCGGCGAGCCTAAAGTACTCTTCTTAGACGAGCCTACGTCGGGGCTCGACGTTTTAAGCGCCAGGAAGATACGCAGCCTAATCCTTGACCTGAAAAATAATGGTGTTACGATTCTTTTGACAACGCATAACGTGGAGGAGGCTGGTGAACTTTGCGACAGGATTTCTATAATAAACGGTGGGCAGATAGTTGAGACAGGAAGCCCCGATGACTTGATGATTAAATCCGGCTTATACACATACATATCCGTGAAATTCGACAGGCCGGTTGATCCAGAGGACGCGGCACAATTCTTTAAAGATTGGGAGCACAGGGTTCAAGGCTCAAGGATTCTCTTGATTTGCAAAGAATCGGCAGAGCCCGTAGTCAGGGTTGTTGAATACGCTAAGGCGAGAAGCCTCAGCATAATCGACATCCATACGTCTCCACCAAACCTAGAGGACGTATTCGTGAAAATTATTGGGGGTTAAGGATGATGAACACGGAATCCTTCAGCCATTTATGGAGAAGCACATGGGCAATATGCCGTAAGGACATTAAGCTTTACTATGCTAAGGGGCCTATAGTTGTAACCGGCGTGCTTTTCCCCCTGTTCCTATGGGGCGCCTTCTACATCGGTAGGGGGCTGGAGCCTAGAGAGGGGTTGGCTTCTTTAATAACGCTTACGATTTTCTTCACGTCCTCCTCAGTCACGCCGATAATAGCGCCTTGGGAAACCAGGCAGAGGACCCTGGAAATGCTTCTATCCAGGCCGGTGAAAGTCACTACAATACTTATTGGCGATATCTTAGCCTCCACAATATTCGGATTGATTTTCACTCTTCCAATCGTTCTTTACAGCATAGTTCTCGGAGCAGCGTTAAGCAATGTTTTAACGGCTATAGTAATAATTACAGTTACCGTCATAGGATTCTCAGCTCTAGGCGTGCTTTTCTCAGCCCTACCCACAGATACGCCTGCAGACGTGGTCCTGTTGTCAAGCGCCGTTAAGCTACCGTTAGTATTCGTCAGCGGGGTACTTGTGCCGCTTACACAGCTTCCAACATGGGCCTTATCAATAGCTGCAGCCTCACCATTAACATATCCCACAGATCTTTTAAGGCGGCTTTATACAGGCGATGCCTTTTTCCCGGAATCGGTGGATATCGTGATGTTGATGATCTTTACAATCATGTTTACAGTCGGAGCTCTGAAGCTTCATGAAAAAACATTGTCTGCAAGACTGCAGCGGAGATAAGGATATTGGGATCACTACGTCTTAGAATGACGGGGTCTCGAATGATTTTAAAAACAATATAGCCTTAATTTTGATGAATAAGCTCAGTAGGGTTTACCTGATAATTAACACAGACCCCTTGAACCGGTTCACAACCCTGCTTGCAACGCCTCCAAGAATACGACCCGATTTCCCAAGCCCCTCGCCCCCTATGACTACAAGATCATAGTTTCCTTTCTCAGCCTCCTCGATTATGATTGAAGCCGGGTCGCCGACTCTGCTTAAAAGCCTCACTTTAACACCCATCTCTTCAGCCATTATTCTAGCCTTCTCCAGTATCTCATCTCTCTCCCTGATCAGGCTCATCCTGGTTGAATCAGGGAGCACGACGAGTTTAGAAGACTGCTCTACGCTCGGCTCAATCAAGGTTTTCGAAGGTGCTTCTGAAACATGCAGTATTGAAACCTCGACCTCGGGATACTGAAGCTTAATCTTCAAAACCGTCTCAACAGCCTTATCCGAAGCAGGAGAACCGTCTGTTGCAACAAGAATCCTCCTAAACATCACTCAGATTAGAAAAAACATGTGTTAATAAACCTTCATTTCAAATGAGCGCGCTCCAAGCTACAAGTCTATGGCTGCGGGAGTAGGCAAGGATTCCCTGTCGAGGCTTTAATACTGGCCTAGGGCACCTTCCCTTCTAGTCGAGTCGTAAGCCTTTTTGAAGAACCATAGTGAAAAAGGCAGTACCACTACTATGAAAAGCACGAGCTTTAAAGTGTTCTCCATTATCATGGGGCTGTCGAACCCCTCACCATTCATCAAGCACCTCCTTAACCCGTCAAGAGAGTAGGTTAGTGGGAACGCGTTTCCAACCCATTTAAGCCAGTCGGGCAGCAAACCCAGAGGGTAGAGGACTCCGGAGAAAAGCTGGGTTAGCCACGAGAAGGCCCAGACTATTGGGTCACCCTGCTTAAGCTTGAGTATCATTGCAGCCCCGAGCACTCCGATAACCATGTGGCTTGCAACCAGCAGGATGGTTAAAACGAGTGCAGCGGTAATCGACCCAGGGGTTAAGAGTAGTCTTATTCCCAGGAGCACTCCCATGCCGAGTGAGGCAAGCAGGAAGTAGGAGCCTATTATGAATCTGAAGGCAGACTCTCCTAGGAGAAAAACCCTGAAGCTCGTGTTTGAGGAAAGGAGTGTCTCCATAGTTCCGTTCCACTGCTCCTCCCTTATCGCGTCTGAAAGGCTTGAAACAGAGGCGAAAACATAATGTTGTAAGGATATTCCTATGACTGAGAAGGTTAGATAGTCTGCAGCATATCCTGCATCAATCAACGCTTGCGGAGTGACGATCATAGATACGAAGTAGTATGTTGCCACGAAAGTCAGGGAGCTTAGAACGTCCAGCGTTATCCAGAGCTTATACGTCCACCAGATTTTAAAATCCCGAATAATGAAGGCAACGGCTTTTTCAACAGCACCAACTCTTCCTCGCGGAATGTTTTCTGCCATGTATTTAACAATATCCTCAACCCTCAAACTCAGCCACCTAGTAGGATGAAGTGGTTCCCTCCCTCCTTATCCTATTATAACCCCAAGCCAGCGTTTTCAAACCCAGTGGGACGAGCATAATGCTGAAGACCCCCAGAACCACTATGTCGGTTAAAACTTTCAAATCAAGGATTGAGGCGCCGAGTATTAGCACCCTCCTCATACCGTCTAGGGCATAGGTATATGGGAAGAGCATTGATAGAAGCTGTACGGCTGGGAAGCGTTTAAGCAGTTCCAAAGGATATAGGACTCCGGCGAGAAACTCGTTGACTGCTGCAAGTATGAATACTAGCGGGTCGCCCCTCTTGTAAACCATTATTATTCCCGCAGCCACTAATCCTAAGGCTTGGTTTGAAACAAGCATCAACACGAATAGGGTTATGAACAAGAATAGTGACTGAGGGGTGAACGAGAGTTTTGCACCAAGCCCATAAACCCCGACGGTGAACACCCCCACCAGGTAGATTAGGCTAACTAAGTATCCGCGTGCCGTGAGACCTATGAAGAATATGAACATGTTTATCGGGGTTACTGCAATAGTTTCAAGAGTACCTCCTCTTATTTCATGCTGGATCGAGTGGCTCAGCCTCGTTAAGCATGCCCAAAGATAGTTTGAGGTGGCTACTCCAACCAGGGAGAAGGCGAGATAGCTGGTCCCCCAGCCGCTCTGCGAAAGCCGGGTCGGGTCGACCTGCATGCCTACGAAGTAGTACATGACGACTGAGGCGAATGTGCTTAAAAGATCCATTATGAGCCAAGACTTATAGGCCAACATCATTTTAAGCTGGGACCAAACAACTGCAGAGAGTTGTCTTAAACTAGATTTAGTCCGCTTCTCCTCAACCATGAAGAGCTTTAGAACCTCAAGTCTATTCATTTCTCCTCATCAGTCAAGCTTAGAAAGACTTCTTCAAGATTTGGGAGAGCGACCTGAACTCCTATCGTTCTCAACCCGTTTAAGCTGAATACTTTAGGGATTTCTGATAACGCTTGCTCCTCATCTCTAACCTCAGCCCTGATAACGGTATGATCCTCCTCTGACTCAACGCTTATAATCCTCTTAACAACCCTTAACCCCTCTAAAATCCTAACCGCCTCTTCAGCAGAGCCTCGGAACCTAACTTCAACACCCATGTATTTCCTAGTTATTTCGCTAAGCCGGAGTGGAGTGTCAACCGCGATGACTCTACCTTTATTCATCACAGCTATTCTGTCGCAAAGCCTTTCAGCTTCAAATATGTTGTGAGTTGTGAAGACAATCGTCTTATGAAGCTCCCTGCAGAGAGCCTGCAGTAGCCTGCGGGTCTCTATTGCCCCTGTAGCGTCAAGCCCAACAGTCGGCTCATCCATAAGCAGTATTGGCGCGTTGGAAAGCAGTGTTCTCGCCAGCATGACTCTCATTTTCATGCCTGTGGAGAAATCCTTAACAAGCCTGTCAGCATCCTTGTCTAATTCGAAGAACTCGAGCAGGGCGTCTATCCTTCTTCTGGCTACGTCTTTAGGAATGTTCTGCAGATAGGCGTAGAACTTTAAGTTGTCTCTTGCTGAAAGCCTCCAGTAGAGAGCCCTCCCACCTGTTTCCCCGTGTAACCATCCTATACATTCCCTAACCTTTTCAGCATCCTTAACGACGTCAAAACCAGCCACTCTCGCAGTACCCTCGTCGGGAATAACCAGTGTGCAAAGAATTTTTATCAAAGTCGTTTTACCGGCACCGTTTGGCCCTAAGAGACCGAAAAACTCACCCTCCCTGATTGAAAGGCTTACATGGTCAACTGCTACGATTCTCTCTTTCCCGCCGTCTCCCTTGAAATACTTAGTTAGGTTCTCAGTCTCAACCGCTGTGTTCATGGGCTAACAGCTCTTCACCGTTTTTTGCTTAAACCACTTATTATTCTCTTAAAAACTTTTGGATTAAATTCTTCGGAGCAACTAATTTGCCGTTAGAATCCCGTGGCAGGATGTGGGAGTATGATCGTGAATCCCGGATTAAGTGTGAGGCTGGATTAAAAAGGCTGTTGCTGCACATATCGTAGTTCAATTTAAACAGTTTTAACTTTTTTAATCATAAATCACTTTTTCTCCTATCGACCCGCATTCAACAGTCACGCGTATGTAGCAATTAAAACAGACAAGGGTTGAACGGATTTTTATAAGAAACCAATTAAAAATATTCTAAACCCCACATGTCTTTCGAAAAAATTTAACGCATAAACCTTGTTTTCAACTGGAACAAATATAAAGAAGAGGGATAAACCGTGATGAACTGTTTTGAACCATTCTGAACTATATAAGAACGTGTATGTAAAGAAGTGAAAGAAAGAATAATTGCAAAATTTATAAGAGAGGCCTACGATTACCTAAGCACCATGGCGGAAAGAGATCAGGAAGCTGAAGATGAGAAAACCGACTTCGATAAAATAATAGCACGTTACAGGATGGCTGTTTCAAAACGGGATGTAAAGGATACGGAGGAGAAGAAACCTACATCAGTAGTTGAAAAGAACATTCCTATGGAAATGCCAGTTAAGAAAGAAGAACCGATGATAACTGTTTCAAGACCTATTCAGAAAGACATCGTTACGGGCGAAGACACTGAGAAAATTTTCGAATGGGTTAAAGTTGTGGAAAGCGCTGTACAAAACTGCATCTCGCAATCCAAAGGATTGATTAGTTCAATAAGCGTATTGCTTCCCGACGGTATCACGTGCCTAAGCTTTGGCTCACGCATCGACATAGATGAAGACATTCTAGCCGCCTTCATAGGTGAGCAGTTTGAACTGTTCGAAAGCTACGGTAGCGTTCTGAAGATAGGTGAGGTAGAGGAGATAGAGTATACTGGGAAGAATAGTGTTGTCCTAATGAGATCAGGTGGTGGTCTAAGGCTGATGGCTCTGTTGAATGATAAACGTTACGTGAGACTGGCCAAGATATATTTGGAGAGAATGTTGAAAAGCATTCCGAGGCTTGAATGAGAAACAGGTTTAGAACCCCGCTATTTCGTTAAAAGCCTTGCTCATTATTCTTAACCCATTCCTTATGTTTTCAACAGAGTTGGCATAGCTTATCCTAACGTAGCCTTCCCCGAAAGACCCCATTGCTGACCCATGTAGCACTGCAACCCCATATTTTTCAAGCAGAATAGAAGCCAGTTTCAAACTGTTAATATTAGCCCTATTGATTATTTCCTTAACGTTGATAAATCCGTAGAAGGCTCCTCTAGGCCTAACCATGTGGACACCATTCATTTTAGAGACTTCTTCAATAACAATCTCCCTCCTGGCAGCATATTGTTCAACCATCCGTTTGACAGCGCTAGAACCGTTTCTCAAGGCCTCTATCCCTCCTACCTGGATGAAGGAGGAAGGGCATGCCGTAATCAGGTTTAAGACGAGTTGAAGAGGCTCCGTCAAATGCTTCGGCGTAATCACGTAACCAAGCCTCCACCCCGTCATAGCATAGTATTTTGAGAAGCCGTCGACCACTATAGTGTTCTCCAGGTTTTCGTCAAACTGGATTGGAGAATAATGCTTCAAACCATCGTATATTATGTACCTGTACACCTCGTCGCTAACGACGTATGCACCAGCATCCTTAGCTATCTCAACAATACCTTTAACGTCATCCTTGCTTAAAACCGCTCCAGTAGGGTTTTCTGGAGAATTTATGATTATCGCCTTAGTCCTATCTGAAACAAGCTGGTTAACTTCCTCAGGAGTCATTCTAAACTCGTCCTCCTCCCTGAGCCTGACAGGCACAGGTTTCCCTCCGAAGAATCTCACCCCGCTCTCGTAAGCCGGGTAACCCGGGTTCGGATAAAGCACTTCATCCCCCTCCTCCACTATTGAAGCTAATGCTGCGAAAATAGCTTCCTTAGAGCCCAGTGTTACTGAAACGTTTTCAAAACATACTTCAACACCTAAATCATTAGCAGTCTTATCAGCAATTGCCTTCCTCAGCTCCAGCATGCCAGGAGTAGGAGTGTAATGTGTATTCCCATCTTTCAACGCCCTGATCGCAGCCTCCCTTATGTTAGCCGGCGTGACGAAATCAGGCTCGCCAATCTCTAGATGAATTATTCTTCTACCCTGTGTTTCAAGCATCTTTGCATTACCCAGCACTATGAAGGAGCTTTCGCCCTGTATGTTTAGGGCTCTTCGAGCAGCATTGAGTCTAGGTTTCAATTTAACGCCGTCCTCCCAAGGAGGTGCTATTTCAACTTTTTCAAGCCTGATGAGGAAAAATATACGGTAAGGATACACGTAGCTGCTTTAGCTTCGCGCGCTACGGCAGAAAGGTTCGGATTTCCGGTTTTTAAGAGTCCTACAGGCCTTAGGATGGTTCCGATAAAAGCTTATTCGCCTCCCAGCTAAACTTATGTTTGGAAATGGTGGTCGTATTAGAATTCAGCATAGTTCCGGTTGGAGAGGGGACAAGCCTTTCAAAAATCCTTGCCCACGCAATAAGGGAGCTTGAAAAAATGGGGGTTAAGTACGAGTTAAGCCCTATGTGCACAGTTTTCGAAGCACAGAGTCTCGAGGAGGCTTTGAAAATAGTGAGGATTGCGCATGAGGCTGTTTTTAAACAAGGTGTTAAACGGGCCGTTACAATCATAAAAATAGATGATAGGCGGGATGTGGAGAGAAGCATGAAGGATAAAATTGACTCTTTGAAGAAGGCTGTTGAAGGCGTTTAATACTTTCAACGGGAAAGCTTTTTATTTTAAACCGCTTAAAAGCAGGAGTATGCTTAGCATGCTGAAGGTGTCAGGATCGAAGCCGATAAACGAGACCTACGATGTTATAATCATAGGCTCGGGACCTGCTGGTTTAACCGCAGCAATATACACTGGCAGAGCGAGGCTGAAGACACTCGTCATAGCAGGCTCTTCTTGGGGAGGACAGTTAATGCTAACATCTCAGGTTGAGAACTACCCGGGTTTTCCGGAGGGTATACTTGGACCAGACCTTATGAACAACATGTTGAAGCAGGCTGAACGATTTGGAGCTGAAATAGTTTTTGAAGACGCGGAAAGCGTGGATTTCTCCGGAAAGCCTTTAAAAGTGGTGGCTGGCGGAGTAGCTTACGAGAGTCATGCAGTAATAATCGCGACTGGAGCCTCTCCGAAGGAGCTTGGTGTAGAGGGGGAAGAAAGATTAAAGGGGAAAGGAGTTTCAAACTGTGCTGTCTGCGACGGTGCTTTCTTTAAAGATAAGACTGTTGTAGTCGTTGGTGGCGGCGACTCCGCGATGGAGGAGGCAATCTTCCTGACTAAGTTTGCGAAGAAAGTTAAGGTTATTCATAGGAGAAGCGAGCTTAGAGCGTCAAAGATACTGCAGGAAAGAGCATTTAGCAATCCAAAGATAGAATTCGTATGGAACAGCGTGGTGGAGGAGATTCTTGGAAAGGAGCATGTTGAAGGAGTAAGAGTGAAAAGGGTTGACACTGGAGAGGTGTTTGAAATTAAGTGTGACGGTGTTTTCGTGTCGATAGGGTATAGGCCCAACACTGAACTTTTTAAAGGATGGGTAGAGATGGATGAGAAAGGATATGTAGTTGCTAAAGATTTTACAGAGACCAGTGTCGAAGGAGTTTTCGTGGCCGGTGAAGCCAAGGACCACCGTTACCGCCAGGCTATTACTGCAGCAGGTGAAGGATGCCAAGCGGCACTGGATGCAATAAAATACGTTGAAGATATTAAAAACCGTTCTAAATAGGGAGCGATGGGGCGCGCTAAAAACACCCTGTTTCTCTTAAAGCGTTAGAAAAGCTGGGAGTCACCTTAGCCCTGTCTAAGAGGGAGGGAAAAGTTTAAACTTAAACGCTAACAATACTCTATCGTGAAGGAGGCTGTTCTCTGGCATAAAGAAGGAGATAGATTAAGATGCGACTTATGTGGCAGACGTTGCCTAATAGCAGACGGGGCTTTAGGCGTATGCCTCGTAAGGAAGAATATTGACGGGAAGCTTTACAGCCTGAACTATGGCAGGCTTGTAGCTCTACACGTTGACCCGATTGAGAAGAAGCCGTTGTTCCATTTTCAGCCTGGAAGCTTCACTTTCTCAATAGCCAGCGCCGGGTGTAACTTTGCATGCAGGTTTTGCGATAACTATGATATAAGCCAGGTTTATCGTGACAGGAAGCTGGAGCAGGTTCTTGGCGAGGAATATACTCCGGAGGATGTTGTTAACCAGGCTTTGTCAGAAGGCTGCAGGATAATAAGCTATACTTACACTGAGCCAACAATATTCTTCGAGTTCGCCTACGATACTGCCAGGCTTGCTCACGAGAAGGGTATTAAGAATACTTTCGTCACTAACGGTTACATGACGCCTGAAGCCGTTAAAATGATTGCACCATACTTGGATGCCGCTACCGTGGATTTCAAGTGCTCAGGAGACCCTGACTGCTACAAGAAGATAATAGGCGTACCAGATGTAGCGCCAATATATGAGTGTCTGATCGAGATGAAGAAGCAGAATATTTTCATCGAAATCACAAACCTAGTTATTCCAGGATTTGACGATGAAATGTCTAGTTTTAAGAATCTAGTCAAACGGATTAGAGACAATCTTGGTGACGAAATCCCCATACATATACTCAGGTTCTTCCCGGCGTACAGGTTCTCAGACATTCCAGAAACACCACTAGAAAGTCTTAGAAAAACATATGAAATCGCTAGGAAAGAAGGAATGAAATTTGTTTATCTAGGGAATGTTCCGGGTCAGGGTGAGAATACTTACTGTCCGAGCTGCGGAGAGCTTTTGATCGAAAGATTCGGATTGATGATGAGCCGTAACAGGCTTAAAGGAGACAAATGTCCTAAATGCGGGACAAAAATACCTGTCGTCATATAATCTAGCTACTCGTAAATATGCCTCTTGATTCCAGGAGTTGTTTCACCCTCTTCTTTCTCGACAATTCCTCCCTTTCTATTTCCTCCAGCTTTGACATTATCTTCTTCCTCTGGAGAGAAAGACCCGGGATTAAAACATGATCCAATGCTTTAGACCTTATTTCTATCTTTTTAAGTTCCTTGGTTAAAAACCTCTGGCGAACAGAAAGGTTAACATAATGTATTAGAGTGGTTTTGAAAAACTCATGCATCAACTCTGAGACCTGGTCGAGACTCTCGCTCGTCTCGAAAGGAGAGTATCCTCTGTCCTCTATCTTCGGAAGGCTTTTAGAATAAGAGATCTTGGGCATTAAGACCCCCTTTAAATTGTCCCATGTAAGACCTACATCGTCCAGCCTAGTTGTGGCCGCTGCAGCCCTTTTTACAATGTCTTCACCAAGCTCTTCTTCAACCTTATCTAGAAGCCCGTATATTCTAGGTAATTCTGTGTTAATTTTTATCGCAATCCCTTTGAGCTCGTCTCTGTTTTTAAGAAGCTCTTGATTAAGCAGTTGATATCTTTGTTTCAGAATCCTCGAGCTTCTAAGAGCTACGTTGAGTAGCTTATTCAGCTTAATCAGTTCGTACCTCGTAGGTTTAAAGACTAGGCTCATTTTAGAACAGAAAGCACGTCTAACCCGAGATTTAAGGTTTCATCTATGCTTCTCTCTTCGTAGGCTCCTTGATTGATAAACTTTCTTTCAAAAACCTCAGAGAATTTAACATACCTCCTCTCTTCAGCCGTTAGAGCATCTTCGCCGAGTATCGTTGAAAGCTCCTTATTTCTTAAGCCTTCAGCATACGCTGATAGAAGGCGCGTGTAAATCTCAAAATGGTCTTTCCTCGTATACCCTTCACCAACACCATCCTTCATTAACCTAGATAATGATGCTAGAACGTTCATAGGCGGATAAATCCCGGAAAGATGTAGACTTCTGTCTAGAACTATCTGACCCTCAGTTATGTATCCGGTTAAATCCGGTATAGGGTGAGTAATATCGTCGTCCGGCATACTTAATATCGGCATCTGCGTTAAGGAGCCGTTTTTCCCAGAAACTATTCCCGCCCTCTCATAAATGCTTGCTAAGTCAGTATACATATAACCAGGATACCCTCTTCTGCCAGGTATCTCTCCCCTAGCTAGGCTAGCTTCCCTTAATGCTTCACAATAGTTACTCATATCGCTCATTACAACTAGGACATGATACTCTTTTTCGAAGGCAAGATACTCCGCTATGGTTAATGCGACCCTAGGAGCAATGATTCTTTCAATAGTTGAATCGCTTTGAAGATTCAATATGAACACTGTCCTATCCAACACATGTGCTCTCTCCAACTCCACGCGGAAGAAATCTGCTTCCTCATAAGAAGCCCCAAGCGTCAGGAAAACAACCGCGAAGGATTCCTGTTTTTTCAGAAGCTTAGCCTGTCTAACTATTTGGGAAACAATCGTGTTATGTGGTAGGCCATAGGCGCTGAAAACCGGCAGTTTCTGACCTCTTATCAGGGATGATAAACCATCTATGGCTGAGATCCCGGTTTGAATAAAATCCCTAGGGGGTGAACGCGTCACAGGGTTTATCGGGTAACCGTTTACATCAAACTTTTCGCCAAAAATATCCGGCCCACCGTCGATTGCGTTGCCCATACTGTTCAAAACTCTTCCGAAAACCTCTTCACTCACAGGGATTCTCAAAGTGTCTCCTGTAAATCTGACGTAGGATCTGCCTATTGAAATTCCAGCTGTGCCCTGCATAACCTGAATAACAGCAGCCCTCCCTTCCACTCCTATCACCTGGCCGAGTCTAGTTTCACCATCGACATCTATTTCCACGATCTCGTTCAGCTTCACGCCATGAACATTATCAACTATTATCAAAGGCCCATTTATTGCTACGATGCTCCTGTATTTTACTGGTTTAGCCATACTGAGCATTCACCGGTCTCTGCAGCTCTGAGAATTTTCCAATAATCCTTTCTTTAATCTGTGTCGCCGCATCAATCAACTTATCCAGAGGCAGACGCTTAAGCTCCAGTATTTCCCTGTTTATATTTGGGTCAAGAGCCCTTTCTAAAGGAATGTTGTTTGAAACAGCTTCAAACAAATGTTCCCTGTAATAATCGATTACCTCGGCAATCATAATGGTCTTTCTAGGATCCGAGTAAGCATCTTTTTCGTCGAGGGCGCTTTGCTTCAGAAAAGCCTCTCTAGTTAGTGTTGAGACCTCTATAACTGCTCTTTCACGATCACTTAGAGCACTAATCCCCATTAACCTTACTATTTGCATCAACTCGTCCTCCTCTCTTAAAATGCTTAACATATTTTCCCTGAGGATCTTCCATTTTTCGCTCACGTTCAACTCCCACCAGAAGGCGACGTTCTCCAGGTAAAGAGAGTAGCTTTGCAGCCAGTTTATAGCTGGGAAATGGCGTCTGTAAGCCAATTCTGAATCCAGAGCCCAGAATACTTTTACTGTTTGAAGAGTCTTCTGGGTAACAGGCTCGCTGAAGTCCCCGCCTGGTGGAGAAACCGCGCCCATTATCGTTAATGATCCTACCCTGCCGTTTAAAGTGGTGACCTTACCCGCTCTACTGTAGAAGCTTTGGAGACGTGAAGTAAGGTATGCGGGGAAACCTTCTTCCCCTGGAAGCTCTTCCATTCTTGAACTTAACTCTCTAAGGGCCTCAGCCCACCTGGACGTGGAGTCGGTGATTAAAACAACATTATAACCCATATCCCTAAAATACTCGGCAAAAGTTATCCCTAGGAATATGCTTGACTCTCTGGCTGCAACAGGCATATTGCTAGTGTTGGCTATTATTATCGACCTCTCCATTAACGGTCTACCGCTTCTCATATCAATCAGGCTCTTGTATTTCTCTAAAAGATCTGCCATTTCGTTACCTCTTTCCCCACAGCCGACATAAATCACCACATCAGCGTCAACTTGCTTTGAAACCTGCTGTAGAGTCATCGTCTTACCTGAGCCGAATGGCCCGGGGATTGCTGCAGTACCTCCTTTAGCTATAGGAAACATGAAATCTATGATCCTTACTCCAGTTATAAGCGGCTCATCAGGATCCAGTTTCTCCCTAAACGGCCTAGGAACTTTAACGGGCCATTCATGCGCCATCTTAACATCTAATACTTTTCCCTGAGAATCCTTAACCTCGGCTATCTTGTCAAGGATCGTGTAGTCTCCCTCGTTAGCCAAGTAAACCAGGTTCCCTCTAACATTCGGGGGAACGAGAATCATATGCGTTAGTGATTTTGTCTCCTCAACCTTTCCAATCACCTCCCCTCCAAACACCTGGTTCGGAGGATTATCCACAGGTATGAAACGCCATTTCTTCTCATGGTCAAGTCTTCTCGTACGCACACCCGCCTTAACGAATGAATCTGCCTGCTTAACAATTTCTTCAAGAGGCCTTTGCAGCCCATCGTATACTTGAGTCAACAAACCTGGACCAAGCTCGGCGGAAAGTAAACGACCTAGCGCTACAACCTTCTCCCCGTATCCGAGGCCACTAGTATCCTCATACACCTGTATGAAAACCCTGTTTACGCTAATTCTATTCACCTCACCTATTAAACCCTTTTCACCTATTAAGACAACTTCCCCCATGATAGGCGATGGAATGTCTTCAGCAATGACTACAAACCCCGAGACTTTTATAACCTTTCCTTCTCTCGTTGTGTTTTCACCTCCTCCTGGGGATCCTAATTAGAATCGGTAGATCCTTATCATAATCGTAAGGATAGTATTCGTCCGCCACCAGGAAGACGCAAACATCTTTGCTTTCCTTAACTATTCTTAAAACATCCTCCCTGCTTGCTACTACCTTTCCCCTTATTCCCGCTAACGAGAAAGCAACCACTGTTCTCTCATCACCTAAAACTTCTATTTTCATTCTCAAACTACACCTCTTTTTCCAATCATACATTCATGCGATACTATAAAGTCCATGAGTCCCGCGAACCCAGAATCATAGTTTTTACAAACACTACGATAGTAGTTTTGCAAGCTAATCCTATCTCTAACCCCATACAGTTCAAACATTCTTTCAGCCAGCTTCTGCTCGTTCATAAGGTCTTTAACAGACAGTAGCCCACATGGTATGAAGAATCTTTCAAAATCCGAAACCCTCTTCAGGAGTCTTAGATTTAACAGATCCACCTTGACTGCTACGAGCATTTTAGCAAGCTCGTCGTCTGGCTTTTTGGGAAGAATGTTGCTAAACCATGAAAAGTAGAATTTATCAATGTTAGAGGCGAAATCGCTGTAACTAACAAGGTTTTCAAAATCCTCTCTCCTCATACCGTCGAAAGTATCTGATAGAAGGCCCAGTAGTCCCGTTATGTCTCCATTGCTCACTATATCTAGCAATCTCTCTTTTCTAATCCTTATAAATGGTCTTGAGAATTCGTATCGAACACCCCCAAGTATTTGTGCAATAGCATCCTTTATGTTTTCAAAATCATTTCTCAAAATCCACCATTCTACAAAGGGTCTCGCATCCTCCGGGAGGAAATCGATCAGATTCAACAATCCAGAGTAAAGTATAGAAAGCCTCTCCCTTTCTCCTTCAGCTGAACGTAATCGAGTATCTAAAAAGGTTAACCTGGTTTCCACGTAGGAGTAATTACCAGTCTCCAGCATTCAGATCACCAAAAATAAGATTATAAAGTTCTTCTCTTATTGTTTTATACTGAAGTTTAATTCTATTCTCAATTGTTTCATCAACTTCTTGAAGGCTGTCTCCAGAAACTATTACTACCCCACCTACGGTTGTTAAATCCGGAATTATCTTAAACCTTTTTCCATCGTAAGGCTTGATGAGATGTTTAACTATCTTCTCGTCTCTTTTGTCGATATGAAGAATTATTTCTTCTCCGCTAACCATATCGAGAGCATTGGCTATGGCTTTCGATAGAAAAGCCTTATAACGCTCCTCTTGCTCCCTTATCTTTTGAAGAGCAGAAATAGCGGCGGAGATTATAGAGTCGATTAAGCTCCACACATGGTCATAAACTCTTTTCCTATACTCCATTTTTATTTTTATAAGTTCCTGCTCCTTAAACCTTTCTAAATCCTCTACTCCTTGCTTGATTAATTTTCTTTTTTTCTCTTCAGCATTTTTCCTAGCGCGGGCAATAATTTCTTCAGCATTCCTCCTCGCTTCGCTAAGCATTTTTTCTCTAACTTCTTCAGCCTGTTCCAGTATTCTTCTCGAAATATTTTCAGAAGCCTTTAAAGTCGTCAGAATACTTGAGTCGTTCATGCCTCCAGCACCCTTTTTATAACCAGTTCAACACTCTCGTTTCTCTTATCGTTAATGATTTTTTCAAATCTTTTTAAAAAACTTTGAAGTTTCTCTTCACAAGATTTTCTATAGTTCTCGATTTCACTCTCAACCTTCTTCTCATATCTCTTAACCTCTTCCTCCGCCTCTCTGTCGGCTTCAACTTCTATTTTAACAGCTTCTTCCTCAGCCTCCAGTATTATTTTATCAGCCTCCTTCTTAGCATGTTCAATAATGCTCTTAGCCTTCTCCTCGATTTTCATCAGGTTCTCCAATTCTCTGTAAAAATCTTCCTCCCGAATAAAAGTTGTCAAACTAAAGCATCCCCACTCCTCTTAGAAGCAGGATTGCGACAAGCAGACCGTATATTGCTATGCTTTCAATCAAGACGACAAAGACGATACTTTTACCGAACGAGTCTTCATCCTTTAGGAGAGAGGAAATCGCCTTTGCACCTGTTTTACCTAAATAATAGCCAGAGCCACCAGTTATGCATACGACTATTGAGGATACTAATGAGGTGTATGCAGAGACGCTGTCAACCTGATGAGGCACTCCAGCCCCACTAAGTAAGCCAACCCCTCTTATTATCACTATCGAGACCAGAAGACCATATATCACTATGCTTTCAGGTAAAACAGTAAATATCAAAGATTTTCCGAAAAGTTCCTCCCTCTCGCGTATAGCGCCTATGGCGGCTGAACCAGCGATCCCTATGCCTAAGCCTGAGAATAAGCCGGTTAAGCCGACTGATAAACCTGATCCGAGTAAGGATATTGAGGTGTTGAAGTCATTCACATTGCTTCCATTCATTATTAGAAAGAGAGCTACTAGTAGGCCATAAATAACAGGTGTCTCAGCAAGAACAGTGAAAACCAAGGCTAACCCGAATCTCTCAGGCTTCTCCGCAATCATTCTTGAGCTTACTGAAGCAGTCATAGCAATACCGAGTATAGACCCTACTCCTGAAAAGCCGATAGCGGACAGCACGGAGATCAGCGTGAGTACATCCATTTCACATAGCCTTCTATGTTTTTAACTATGGGAATGACAATGGTTTAAAAACATTTCCCGTGGGCTCGAAAAACTTACTGAAAAACTCGACGAAATGAAGCCTTAAAGAATGGGCAAACGCGATGAAACTCTCTATGAAAACTATGAAAAAGTGGGTTATTAACAGTATTATGCCGCCTGCCAGTAGGCCAAAGACCCCTCCTGAGAATAGTAATGGAGAAGCGAGAAGCGTGAATGCTCTCGATATTCCAGCATGAGATATGTTTATAGCGACTATCCTAGCGTATGAGACTACGTTGCTCACTAGCCTAGTAACCTCCATCAGATTTCTTGGATTAACTATCGTCAAGAGAATTAGGCCTGAGGCAGCGAATATTGAGCCGGAGTAAAGGTAGAAATCTCCATTCAAGTATTGTAAATAGTACAGTAGGATTATGATTGAGCCGTGAAGTATCATGAGCCAAGCTAGTTTTTCTCCGAATGCGTTTTTCAACCTTTTCATTATAAGCTCGTTTACAAAGCCTATTGCAAGGCCTAACGTGAGCTGAATGACTCCGAGCAATATTGCTATTTGAAGGAAATACATCGGGTCTTCAAACCCGTTAAACCATATGACAGGTATTTTTATCGCATCACCCATGAATTCTCCTGTGAGAAATCCGAAGACTATTGAGGAAATGCTTATCGTAACCAGTATTTCGCTCAGCATCTTACCGTTATGGCTTCTACTACCCAATCCCCGGTAGAGCAATAGCGAGAAGGTTAGAAGCAATATACCGTCGAAGACATCTGCAAACATTAATCCAAAGAATATCGCGTAAGTCAATGATAAAAACGGGGTTGGATCTATCTGCCTATAACCAGGTGCTCCGAACATTAGCATTATTGTTTCGAAGCTCCGGATAATCGGAGGGTTTTCAAAAGCGACCGGAGGATCATCCCATTTTTCAGGATCCTCGACTGAAAGCTCATAATTATATCCTTTTTTAAGCGTGGAAATAAGCTTCTCTAAATCTTTTTCTTTAACCCACCCTTCTAGATACGTGGAGGATCCTTTTCTGACGATTTTTTCTTTAGCCTCCAGTATTTCAATTCTTTTTAAAAGAACTTTTCTAAGTAAGAATATCTGTTGCTTCAGCGAGTTTACATCGACGATTTCCTCGATATCTTCAACCTCCTCGGTTTCAATCCCCTCCTTTTCCTCGGAAAGACTTGCAACACCGTAGCTGCTTAAAGCCCCCTCTAGGATTGAAAGGTTTTGAACAAGAGTAACGATCTTTACTTTGAAAACACCTTTTAAGACTCCGGATTCATTTAGTGAGACTAGACACTCCTTTCTAACAGACTCCGGTATTATTTCGATAAACCTATCTATGCTGCTCCTATTAATCCAGCCTTCCCATATGATCAGGTAGTCTGTCCTCCTGGTTCTTCTCAGCACGATAATGTTATTCTTCAATAGGGATGATATTCTTAGAGAAAGCTGTTTCTTTGTAGAAAGCTTCATCATTCTAAGTTTCTCTAATTTGTTAAGCTTATCCTCAGCATTGTTTAAAATACTTTGAGCATCAGCATAGATTTCATCCTCTTCCTCATCAGAAAATCCGATGCTGACGCCTCTTCCAACCAACTGGGCTATAATTCCTTCTTTAGGAAGCTTGTTCAATATAGTGTCACATCTTCTAACAAGGTTCAACAAGCCATTCTTCTCCACACTTATATTAACATCTTTGTTAAATCCTGAGAGATTCTTTTCCACAGTCTTCACCTGTAATATCGCGAGCTTGCCTACTTCCCTTAGAAATCTATCTTCCTGCTCAGCGGGAAGCAGCAGTTTCACTTTCTTCATCCTAGCGGGCCTAAACATCCCGAGAGAATACGGGGACGAGTATTTAGGATTTTACGATGCTTCTTAAGGCTCTCCTTAAAAAAGGGACAACGATAACTATTAAATACCTTTCTAAGGGTTTCCTACTCTAGCCTTGGGGACAGTATGCGTCATCGGAGCCGGGAAAATGGGCAGCATGATAGTTAGAAGCATTGTTAAAACTGGTGATTATAGGGTGGTTGCGACCGACGTCGACCCCAGTAGACGGATGCTTGTTAAATCATACGGGGCGGAGGTTTTCGAAAGCAATAGGGATGCTGTGAAGAGTTCCAACGTAATTATTCTTGCTGTCAAGCCAAAGGATGTGCCGGTTGTGGTGACTGATATTAAGGACCTGATAAGCGGGAAACTCGTAATATCGATTGCTGCAGCAGTACCTTTAAACCGTATGGAGAGTATTGCTCCAGACGCCAGGTTCATCAGAGTAATGCCGAACATACTTATTGAAGCCGGCGAAGCGTTCATCGCGATATGCCCCGGCTCAAGAGCAACAGAAGAGGATTTTGAAACAGCTGTAAGAATCTTCGGGAGGATGGGTGAGGTGGCTAAGATTGATGAGAATCTGATGGATGTGTTAACAGGTTTCTCGGGAAGCGGCCCGGCCTATGTATTCACCATTATGGATGCTTTTGCCGACGCCGGCGTGAAGATCGGCCTGCCGAAGGAGCTCGCTCTAAGAATCGCTGCAAGAATGATGCTTGGCTCCGCTAAAATGGTGTTAGAAGGGAAGGGTAGGCCGATGGAGCTTAGAGACATGGTTGCCACTCCCGGGGGTACAACAATAATGGGGATTTACGAGCTGGAGAAAGGAGGCTTAAGGGCATTAATAATGAATGCTGTAGAAGCAGCTGTTAAGAGAGCCAGGGAATTGTCAGAATCATTCTCCTGAACCGATTGCAAAGCTTGGAGGAACCGTTTGCAAGTTTTTCGGAAAAATCCTTATATAAGTCCTTTCATCCGCAAGGTCTCAACCAACAAGACATGAGTGTCGAGAAGCCGTTGCTAGACTATGTTAATTCGCTTAAGCCTAGGAAGAGTTTTACGGAATCGGTTACAGCCTTCAAAAGGCTGATTAAATACCATAAGAAGTATCTTTCACTAATAGCCATTATTGTTGCTCTATCCTTCATAAGAGCCTACCTGTTCACCCTTGAACCCCTCTACACATCTCTAATAATAGACGATGTTGTTGTAAGCGGGAAGCACGAGCTGCTTACTGACTACATCATGGCGATACTGCTTGTCGGAATAGGTTTTGCGATTGTCAATTTTCTCATTAGCTATTTGAACGGTTTAACAGCACTGTATATTGTTCGAGACTTAAGGTTCGAATATTATGCTTCTCTCCAAGCTAAATCTTTCAGCTTCTATGACACTGTCTCGGTCGGCGACCTTGTTTCAAGAGCCACGATGGATTTGCAGCCTGTTGAAGCCTTCCTTAGAACATGGGTTAGCACGGTTTTCAACGCGCTTTTCTCAATAATAGTGTTCTTCTCAGTTATGTACTCGATCAGCCCCTCGATGACCCTTATCTCCCTAATACCTCTGCCCCTAATATTCTATTTTACAACCCGCCTATGGGTGGATACGATGCCGCTCTTCAGAATGATGCAGCTGATACTTGGCAGGCTTAGCTCCTACATTCAGCAGAACATCCTGGGCATGAAGACCATAAGGATATTTCGGAGGGAGAAGGATATGGTTGAAGGCTTCAAGAAAGCTGAACAGGTGTTTGTTAAAACTGCGATAACTGCCGGAAGAATCCAGTCTATCTATATGCCTCTTCCCGCAGCGATATTAACTCTTTCAATCGCGATAGTTTACGTTTACGCGACATACTCGATTTTCAACGCTGGAGCGGCGCTGACCGTTGGAAGCATAATTCTCTTTGCAAGATACATAACGCGTCTAAGCTTCCCGTTAAGGGATTTAAGCATGCTGCTCGGAAACTGGATCAACGCTTCAGCCGGGCTTGAGAGAGTCTTCGAAATAATGGATGCTCCAAAAGGTGTGGAGGACCTGCCTGATGCTGAAGAAATAACCATAAGAGAAGGCATTGTTGAGTTCAGGAACGTTACTTTCCAGTATGCCAATGGCAAGCCTGTTTTAAAAAACGTTAGTTTCAAGGTTAACCCTGGGGAGAAGATCGCGATCCTAGGAGCCACGGGCTCAGGTAAATCAACCTTAGTCTACCTTATCCCAAGGTTTTACGACCCTGTTTCAGGAAGCATACTTATAGACGGTGTGAACATTAGAAGGTTTAAGCTGTCATCTTTAAGAAGACAGATAGGCATTGTTCCTCAGGATGTCTTCCTTTTCTCTGGAACCATTAGGGAAAACATTGCGTTCGGCAAGCCTGACGCCTCGATGGAGGAGATCGTGAAGGCTGCGGAGCTGGCGAAGATACGTGACTTCATAGAATCACTGCCAGATGGCTACGATACTTTCGTCGGCGAAAGAGGGGTTACGCTTTCAGGAGGCCAGAGGCAGAGGATAACTATCGCGAGAGCAATACTTACGAACCCTAGGATACTGATAATGGACGATTCACTCTCATTCGTAGATTCTAAGACCGAGCAGGAAATACAGTCTGCGATCAACGAAGTTATGAAGGGCAGGACAACATTCATAATTGCGCAGAGGCTTTCAACAATAAGGAATGCTGATAGAATAATGATTCTGGATGATGGAGAAATCGTCGAGTTTGGGACGCATGAAGAGCTTATGGCCAAAGACGGTGCCTACAGAAGGATTTACGAAACCCAGTTTCTTAGTAAAGGTTTGGAAATCGTTTCTGCGGAGGTGGGCAAGGAGTAATGGCTGGACCTTGGCGCACATTCTCCTCAACACAGGAGGAGGAGAAAAAGAGAACTGTCCCAGACAGGATTCTTATTAAAAGGCTTTACCATTATATTAAACCCTTCAGGAGAAACCTCGCTATCGCAATACTGGCTATAGTTTGCACCTCAATAACCGGGTTAGCATCTCCATACATGCATAAGATTGCGATCGACCAGATCATACAGACAGGGAATCTTTCAAACTTTCTCTGGTGGATACCGCTTTTCATCCTGGTTGTTCTATGCAATTTCTTCTTCCAATACGTTCAGATATTCCAGATGAGAATAATAGGTGAAAACGTTGTAGCAGCAATAAGGGATGATATCATGGAGAAGCTTCAATTCATCTCTTTAAGATACTTCTCCGAGGGGGAGATCGGTAGGATAATCTCCAGACCCATAAACGATGCGAACAACCTTAGAATATTTTTACGAATGGGTTTCACAAGCATACTTCTAGACACATCCTCAATACTGGGCACATTCATAATCATGTTCATGCTGGATTTCGAACTTACAGTCATAGCTCTCGCCTTCATCCCAATAGCCATAATCATTGTTTGGCAGCTTGGAAGATACTCTAGGAGAGTCTACAGGAAAACCCTCTCGACGCTAGCGGGATTAACAGGCAGAATGCAGGAGGACCTGTCCGGAATAAAAATAATCCAAGCCTTCGTGCAGGAGGAAAGGACCATGAGAAGGTTCGAGGAAACACAGGAGGAGAACGTTAAGGCAACTAAGAACGCGTTGAAAGTCTCCTCCGCCTACCAGCCTGTCGTAATAATGTTGAGAATACTTGGAACACTGGCTATCCTATGGTTCGGAACCCTTTTTATTGAGAGCGGCGCGATAACCATAGGCACGCTAGTAGCCTTCATAGAGTATCAGTTTTCATATTTCATGCCGCTCGTAGACCTGATAAACGTTGCAGACCAGTATAACTCTGCAATGGCTGCTGTCGAAAGACTATTCGATCTTATTGATGCTAAGGTTGAAGTTACAGAACCCCCGCCTGAAATAGCTGTTGAGCTGAAATGATAAGAGAAGTAAGGTTTGAAAACGTAACGTTCGGTTACGACCCGAAGCTCCCTGTCTTGAAAAACATCAGTTTCACACTTACGCGGGAAAAGAAGCTGGCTATAGTAGGACCCACGGGAGCAGGCAAGTCGACAATAATCAACCTGCTTGCGAGGTTTTACGATCCTAATGATGGAAGGATTCTTGTGAACGGCCATGATTTAAGGAGGATTCCAATCTCATCCTGGAGGGCTAGGCTGAGCATAGTTCTTCAAGACTCGTTCCTTTTCCCTATGAGCGTTAAGGAGAACATAAGGTTTGGAAAACCGGATGCTTCCGATGAAGAGGTAGTAGCCGCAGCCAAGGCTGTTGGAGCGCACGAGTTCATAGTTAAGCTTCCCAACGGGTATGATTACATGATTCAAGAAGGATCGTCAAACATCTCTATCGGTCAAAGACAGATGATAAGCTTTGCTAGAACCCTGCTGGTTAACCCGGAACTACTTGTTCTGGATGAGGCCACATCATCTGTAGACCCTTACACTGAGCTTATAATACAGAGGGCGTTAAGCAAACTTCTAAGGGGGAGAATGGCGATCATAATAGCACACAGGCTTTCGACAATACGGCTTTGTGACGAAATAATAGTGATTAATGACGGTGTTATTGTTGAAAAAGGCACGCATGAGGAACTCATGCAGAAAGGCGGGTTATACAGCTCTTTCTACAGGCTTCAATACATAGAGGAGAAAGGTGTTTAACCATTCAGCGTCTGAAAAGTTTTAAAAAGGCATTTTAAAACCGTTTTAGCGGGGAGGCAGCTTGGCTGGAGTTAGGGAGGTTTCCGAATCTCTGCGGGAATGGGAGAGGATTGCGGCACACTCACACATAACCGGATTAGGCTTAGACGGGTTAAAGGCTAAGCCTGTCGGAGGCGGTATGGTTGGCCAGATTGAAGCAAGGGAAGCGGCAGGGCTTGTAGTAAGGCTGATAAAAAGCGGCAAGTTTGCGGGCAGAGCAGTCCTGCTTGCAGGTCCGCCTGGAACAGGAAAGACGGCGATAGCGACAGCAATAGCTAGAGAACTAGGTAGAGACGTCCCATTTGTTCCTCTAGCTGCAAGCGAAATATTCTCCACAGATATTAAGAAGACTGAGTTTCTAATGCAAACTCTTAGAAAGGCGATCGGCGCGAGAATACATGAAGTCAGAAAGATTTACGAGGGAGAGGTTAAGGAGATCTCGATAGAAAAAGCACCGCACCCGTACAATCCCTATCAGCAGGTGCCTGCAGGAGCCACTATAAAAATCGCCACCACGGATGAGAGTAAAAGGCTTACTATGGATCAGAGCTTTGCAATCCAGTTGATACAGCAGGGCATAGAGACGGGCGATATTGTCCAAATAGACCCTGAGGGAGGGAGAATTGTTAAGCTAGGCAGGAGCAGGAGGAGTGTAGAGGAGAAGAAGGTTGATCTTTCCACTGTTCAAGTCATGGATGTCCCTAATGGAAACGTGCTTAAGGAGAAGGAGTTCGTCTACCCTGTTACGCTGCATGCTCTCGACATGGCTGCAACTCGACGAGGCGGAGACATTTTCAGCATATTCTTTGGAGGCAGGGAGTCCAAGGAGATAGAGCCTGAAACCCGGAGGGAGGTTGACGAATACATAAAGACTCTTGTTCAGGAGGGCAGGTGTGAATTGTTACCCGGAGTGGTTTTCATAGACGAGTGCAGTATGCTTGACATAGAGACCTTCGCATTTCTAAACAGGGCACTGGAACAGGACCTAGCCCCTATAATAATATTTGCAACAAACAGAGGATTCTCCACGGTGAGAGGTACAGACATTAGGGCTCCCCATGGGATGCCCCTAGACCTTCTCGACAGGCTTCTGATAATCAACACAAAACCATACAGTAGAGACGAGATAAGGAAGATTCTTGAGATAAGGTCGGAGGCTGAGAAAATCCCGATAAGTAACGAGGCGCTTGAATATCTTACCGACATAGGTGTTAAAACAAGCCTAAGGTATGCTGTTCAGCTGATGGCTCCAGCATTTGAACTGGCTAGGGAGAGAAAGGCCAACAGGATAGAAAAGGATCATGTAAGCTATGTGGAGAAGCTGTTCGTCGACGTGAAGAAATCGGTTGAATATTTGAGGGAGTATGAAAAACAGTTTCTAGACCTGTGACATTAACGTTTTAGACCTGTCTCCATGTCTCTCACCTGGATAGTGAATGAGACGGTTGCGGCTTCATCCATTGCGACGAGCCCGGAGGACGTCGACCACTGGTTAGAATCTGGTGTGAAGGCGGTTGTCATACTGGCTGAGTCTCACGAGATAGCCAGATATTGGGGTGATTCGAATAATTATTTCAAGTTTCTAAACGATAAGGGGTTTGAAATCCTACATAGCCCGATCAAGGATTTTCACGCTCCAACTTTAAGCCAGCTCGAGGAGCTGGTTGAATGGATAGAGGCTAAAGTTAAGTCGGGAAAGCGTGTCCTAGTACATTGTCACGCAGGCATAGGCAGGACAGGGATGATTATAGCTGCATATCTTATCAAGAATGGCAGTACTATTGAGCAGGCGGTGAGGAAAGTTAAGAGTAGGATTCCTCTTGCCCTAGAGGTCGATGCCCAACTGTCGTTAGTATACGAGTATTACGAGAGGAGAAGAACAGCATGTTAATAGCTCAGGCTACTTTTCTTCAGTAAACTCTTTGATGAGTTCTTGAGCCCTGTCGAACCGTATCCTTTTCTCCCTAACCATTTGCTCCGCGACCTTATCTATCAGATCCCCTGTTGCCCCGGCTTGAATAGCGATGTTGCGCGCGTGAAGCCGCATATGACCCGCCTGAATCCCTTCGAGGGCTAAGGCTCTTAATGCTGCAAGGTTCTGAGCAAGCCCTACGGCACCCATTACCCTAGCCAGCTCCGTAGCGGTCTTAACACCCAGAATTTTAACGGCGATCCGGGCTACAGGATGAGTTTTAGTCGCACCGCCCACTAAGCCTACTGCCATAGGCATTTCCAGCGTACCAGCAAGGTCACCGTTCTCATCCTTCTCCCAGATGCTTAAAGGCATATACCTGCCTGTTCTAGCCGCGTAAGCGTGTGCACCAGCTTCTATAGCCCTGTGATCCTGCCCAGTGGCCAAGGCAACTGCACACACACCGTTCATTATACCCTTATTGTGGGTTGCAGCTCTGTAAGGGTCGCTTGCTGCAAAGGCCCATGCTTTCACTATTGCGTCAACAGCATCCTCCCCGCCGACTTCCTCCTTAGCAACTGTCGTCCTAGCCCTTACAAGCCTTTTATCAGCAAGGTTCGATATTATCCTTAAGTATACTTTCCCCCCGGTGATCCTCTCTATCAAGGGTGCTACAGCCTCGCACATCGTGTTAACAGCGTTAGCGCCCATCGCGTCCCTCACATCTACAAGAAGATGGGTTATCACCATTGGGCCCACAGGACTATCCACTACTCTAACTTCAACATCCTTGGCGCCTCCCCCAAACTTCACGAGGACAGGATCCTGCTCGTTCGCTAGCTTCAATATCTCATCTCTATGTTCAAGAATCTTCATTCTAGCAGTGTAAGGATTCGACACCTCAGTCAGTTGCACCTGTCCTATCATGATAGGATCCGTCGCATCCGTGAATATTCCTCCTCTAGCCCTAGTCATTTTAGCAGCATTGCTGGCCGCTGCGACAACCGAGGTTTCCTCAATAACCATGGGGACAATATACTCTTTTCCATCTATAAGGAAGTTGAGCGCAACCGAGAAAGGGTAGGCCATTGTCCCAATCACGTTTTCAACCATTTTATCAGCAATATCTAGGCTCAAATTACCATCCTTAGAGAGAAGCCTAGCCTCGTCCTCCGTCAATCCGGAGAACTCAACTATCCTGCTCAGCCTTTCTGCTAAGCTTAAATTGTAGAAACCAGGGATCCTGGATGTTCTAGCCATTGATTTCTGCCGCTTTAGGAATTTTAAAAACGTTTTCCAGACATTAGCAAGGCTTCGACTTACGCCTTAAAATACTATAAACACTTAAAAGACAACGCCATGGCTACTTACTCAACTTGGAAAGCAGAAGCTTCAGAAAGTTTTTAGAGGAAAAGTCAGCAAAAATCAAGGTTGAAAGGCAGGGGCAGAGAATCTCATGGGATGAGGAAGTTAAGAAAGACAAACATTCCTTCACAGGATTCCTTGAATTTGCCTATTCAAACAGGGCTTCTGGAGACTATATATATCTAGATAGGAGTACTGCTTTCGACATCGTTGACAGGATTAACTGGATGGAAACAAGGATTAAGCGCCTTACTATCAGGCTTAAAATACTACTCCTGCTTCTAATCGCTTCTCTGCTAGCTGCCGTATGGGGATGGTTAACATGAGCAGTAAAAGGCCACTCGTAGAAAAGCTTAGAGAAGAATTGTCCAGAAGGTTTATTGGCAATGATGAAGCATTGTCAGCATTACTGTTAAACCTGCTTCACCGGAAGTCGACAACGCTGATAAGGGCTCCAAGGGGAACAGGTAAGTCAACACTAATGCTGCTCATCCTAAAAGGACTCTTCGGGGATGATTTTGTCGTTATCTCCGGAGCCTCTGAGGTGAAGAGGGGGGAGGTTGTCGGAAGGCTCCATATTCCTTCGCTTGAGAAGCGAGGCGTTGAGAAAGTCTTGTGGGCTAAGTTCGTACAGGCTCAGGGAAAGGGGATAGATGAGGTGAACAGGCTTAACCCTTACACTACTGCGAACGTATATCATTTAATGCAGTTTGGAGAAGTATGGGCATATGGGCAAAAGTACACGGTTGAAGACTATACTCTTTTAGCTACTGAGAACCCTAGTGACGCAACTACTTTCGTACAGCCCCCGCCGTTCTACGACAGATTCGACATCACGATCTACCTTAATTCTCTCACCGTAAGCCAGAAATTTGCACTTCAAGAGTTGAACAACAATTACGGCCACGACCTTGTAAGATCCATGCCACAAGTCATCGGGACAGAGGATCTGATGGAGATAAGGAGAGAAGTTGAGGAAACAGATGTTGAACCCGAATTGATAGGTTTCATAAACACGCTCATTAGAGATTTTCAAGTGTGTGTCAGGGGGAAGGAACACAGCAACGTTCCGTTACCAGTCCTATGTGAGGGCTGCCATTTCACCAGGTTTGTATGCAGCAGGGTGAAAGAACCGCCGAGCGAGAGGGCAACGCTCATCCTTCTTCAACTAGCTAAAGCCAAGAAATGGCTTGAGGGAAAGGTTGAAGAGAACGATATTGTTGAGATGGCTAAATGGGTCCTGATTCACAGGATGAGTTTCCTTAATCCTGAAAAGCCGTTGAAGGAAATCGGTGAGCTACTTGAAAGAGAAAAAGAAAGGATGTTTGAACGCGAGTCGAGGAAACAATGGTTTATACTGAACGAGCTTTACAGTAATTTCAGTCCAGGCCTATACAGGACTGCTAAAGAAATAGCTGCGGAAGACAATGTGTTTGCAGAAGAATTATTCTTCTTAGAGGAGAAATGGGTTAAAGAAGGAAAGATCAGCCGAGAGGAAACGTTGAAGGTAGGTCTCGGGATAGAGTAGCAAAATGGATGAAGAGGAAGTTAAAAGAATTTTCGCTCAGGTTAGGAGTGAACTTTACTTTCCGCCATGCGAATTAGAGATAAAGGATGATGGTGGAAATGATACTCCATTCTTCGTGGCAAATTCGAAAGTAAACATTTCGCTGAATGCAGTTCCGAAAAAGGTTGATTACGGAAAATACCTCAGATCAGTTATAAGACATGAGATCGCCCACTTACACTACTGTCCTTACGACATTAGGACAGCCTATGAGCTTATTAGGGAAGCGTATAAAGCATGTAAGGATTGGAACACTGCTTACTTCTCGCTCCTGCTATTTTCCGACTTAAACGTTGACTGCTTCTATCTTTTAAACAGGTTTGGCGAAATACCGTACCACGTCGACCAGTTCCTCGATTCGAATCAACGAGGAATCGGCAGGTATATTCAGGCAGCTTATAGACATGTCTTGAGAAAAAGCGGGCGAGAGTACGACTATAATGTTGAAAACGTATCCAGGCAAATCAGCATAGTGATGAGGTCTGAAAGAAACTGGTTCAACAAGGTGAGCCTGATAGCACTAATACTTTCCCTGAACAAGGTTAGGTTTGAAATACCTAGGCGCCTCGCCGGCCCAAGCATGAACATCCCTTTGAGGGAAGACCTTAGCAAGAACACTGTTGAGAAAATCAGCGAGGTCCTTGGCGGGATAAAAAGTAGTGAGGAGGCCAGAAGGTTTTACGAATACTGGGTCAAATCAAGATTGAAAAACTCAGAGCTTGAAAAGGCTAAGAAAATATTTGAGAAAAAAGGGGTGAGAGAAGGCGAGAGAAAAAGCGGGAAGGGGAAAACTGAAAAAATAAGCCGTTCTAAACCCGAGGGTGGAAAAGAACCAAAGTTACCTACGAGCCTAAGCAAGCCATACTCAGGGTTAACTAGCAAAATGGTTGAAGAGCTTTTCTGGAAAGTATTCTGGTATAGGGCTAGGGCTATGAGAACGATGCTGATATATCTCGAGGAGGGAAGGAGGCCTGAGCCGAACCTGGCAATATCCAGTTACCCTATGGATTGGAATATTGAGGACGAGGTTGAAGACCTTGACCTAGAATCCAGCTTAGACGAGGGGAGGCTTCGAGTTGAAATAAATACAGTGAAATGGAGGAGCGAGATTAAGGGCAAGGGAAGCAACCTAACAATAAGCAATGTCCCTTCGAGCCTAGTTGTTTTAGACGCAAGCAGAAGTATGCAGGATGTGTTCGACAATGCTGCAACCTCAGCGTTTATAAACCTGCTTTCCGTAGAGAGGATAGGGGGTAAAACCGCCTCAATCACTTTTTCAACAGAATTCTACTCGGTTGACTGGAATGGTTCAACGCTTGAAAAGGAAGTAGCATTATCTCTTTACCTCGGAGGCATGACGATACTTCCTCTGAACGAGATCATGAGGCTCATCTCTGAAAGCGAGAACAGGGTTTTGATCAACATCATAACAGACTGCGGCTGGCAGAACATTGAGGAGGCTCTTCCAATTCTAGAGCAAATAGTTAGAGAAGGCCATGGAGTTAAAATATTTTACCTGCATGGTGGGAAATACCCGGAGAACGTGAAGATGGTGAGCAGGGTTGGTGGAATAAGGATTATTCCAGTAAAGGATCCTGAGACTGACTTGCAATATTTGGTTACTAAAGAAACAAGCCAGGACTACGGGGGTTCTGTACTGGTTTTCAAAGCCTAGTTTAAAACCTTTACTTAAACTGCAAGCAACACTCGCATTATTCAGGGTGTTCGTATTTCTGGACACCTTATTCACACCAATACGGTTAAAAACAGCTTTTTAGAATGGCAGACCGTGGTTGAAATGGAGGCGTTCAACAGTAAATGGGTGCTAATACTCGGTTTAATTGCTGTTGTAACCACGGGTGTGAATCTTGCTCTATTGGCGAGAACATACCCCGTCCTCACCGGTCAATCGACCAGCCTCGAGGAATACCGTTTTACGATTTCAGATAGCTCTGTTAAAAACTCCGGTATTCCTTCCCTGAACTATGGGCAGGCTGAGCAACAGGTGAAGACGATAAGCGTTACAGGCACCGGTGTTGTTAAGGCTAAGCCCGACAGGGTGGTTATAAGCCTGAGCGTGGTCACGCAGGCGGATACTGCGGAGAAAGCAGTTTCAGAGAACACGGATAAAATGGACCGCGTTATAAAGGCTGTTAGAGCCATGGGAATTCTTGAGAACCAGACAGAAACATCAGCGTACAGCTTGAATCCCGTTTTTGAGTATCCTAGGGAGGGCTCGCCCCGGATAGTCGGCTACACGTGTAGCAACACGATCAGGGTTACGGTTAAGGATTTGAACAAGGTGGGAGGGGTAATTGATGCTGCGGTTTCGGCTGGTGCGAACCAGGTTTCATCCCTCCAATTCACGATCTCCGAGGAAGCGATGCGTCAACTCGGGCTGAACGCTCTAAGCCTTGCTGTGAAAGACGCCGCCTTAAAAGCCAGTACGATAGCTACTGCTGCCGGAGTAACGCTGATAGGCCCAGTTTCAATAAGCCTCTCCGGATACTCACCTTACGTTAGAAGCTACGCTTTCGAATCCATTTCCGGAAGCTTCCAGACGCCAATACTTTCACCGGAGGAGGTCAGCATAACGGTTACTGTTTCAGCCGTTTATGAGTTCAAATAAAAAGTTTAAGACCTTTTCAACACTTAATCAGCGTGCTGCTCGTTGAGCGAGGAGGAACTTGAGTATAAGCTGCGTGGAAAAACGCTTCAAGTCTATCTTTACCTGATAAGGTCCGGCACAGATGAGAGCCATGGTGTTAGGGAGATTCAGAGGGCGCTTGGCTTCAAGAGTCCAAGCATAGCCTCATATCATCTTGAGAAGCTAAGGGAGCTCGGCCTCCTTGCAAAGGATGAGAATGGCGATTACCGTGTTGCTAAGGAAGTCAACGTAGGACTTTTGAAGCTCTATATTAAGATAGGTGAGCTCAGGCTACCGAGGTTCCTACTCTACGCGTGCCTCATAACCAGCATGGTGGTGACATACCTGCTGGCTTACCCTCAAACATTGAGCCCACATAATCTTTTTGCACTGCTGATAAGCATCTCCTCACTCGTAATACTATGGGGTGAAACCTTTCTGATTATAAGGGAAACAAGGTTTAAAAACAGGCGTCCCGAGAAACGTTAAAGCTAGCATCAATATTAAAACTGCCTTAAGATGTTTTAAGAACCTTCGCTTCAACGCATCTTTAACAACTCCAGTAAACCATAGTGACAAGGCTTGATAACCCTATTGAGAAAAAGCCTGGATAAGGGTTGGCCTGAGAAAAGCTAAAAGCACCTCGTGTGTTTGAAAAAGACATGTGCAGGCTGCTGGGAGCAATTTTCGCCGAAACCGGCAGTATCCAGCATCATTTTTTAAACTCGGAATGCTCGCTCTTTACTCAAGCGGTTAAAGGAAGGCAGTCGGACGGCTGGGGGATAGGTTTCTACTCGCAGGGAAACAATCCAGTAATCTTCAAAAGCGATAAGCCTGTTTACGAAGACAAGGAGGAGTTTGAAAAGGCTGTTAAATCCACCATGGGCAGAATAATCATCGCACACGTGAGAAAAGCCAGTAACCCTATGGGGTTAGCAAGGGAAATGCTCATATCACTCGAAAACTCTCAGCCTTTCAGTTATTCTAACTATGTTTTAGCGCATAATGGCACGATTAACATACCTGACGAAGTTTCAAAGAGGCTGGGCCCCTACGCAAAACTGATAAAAGGGCGAAACGATAGTGAGGTATACTTTTATCTGCTGCTAAGTCTTATTGAGAAAGAGGGGGATGTGACCAATGCTTTCAAAAAAGTTGAGCACACGTTGATGAAAATCTTCCTGGAAGAGAAAGTTAGCAGGTTTGAAACCCCGTTCACCAGTTTGAATACAATATTCTCAGACGGAAACAGGCTCTACGCCTTCACAAGATACCTCTACAACCCTGGCCCATCAATGTGCTACGGAGACGCACCAATATACGAGATGTGTTTTAAAATCAGTAGTGACCACATAGTAGTCGCGTCAGAGAAAACAGAGAGAGGCGACTGGGTTCCCTTGAAAAACAATAGTCTGCTCGTATGCTGGGTTGAAGGAGGAGAATTGAAACATAAAGTGCTTGATCTCAATGTTTAAAAAGAGTATACACGGGAGCATGCGCCTTAACACGCATTGTTAGTTGAAAGATAGTGCGCTAAAAAAGAAAAGGCTTAGGAACAATCTTTCTCAGAAGCCTTAAAACCTCTCCACGCTTCCCTGCAAAAACATCTATATCGGAATCAGCGTAAGATATGAAGTAATCCTTGACTCTAACAGCCGGCTTAAAGTGGAGCTCAATCTCTCCGAAACAAAGATCTGAACCGGAATTGTAGGATTGAACACACCCTTTCGGACCATCTGGATCAGCCTTCGCAACGTCGAGACACTCCTCCTGGCTAACCGGGGCCATCATGGTACTCATAGATAAGAGGAAAACCTCATTCTTCCCGTGCTCCACATAATAAAGTATTCTTGAGCAGCCTGGTTGAGCAATATCTTCCGGAGCTATGCCCAGCTTATAGATAGCGGCTCCGTCTATTTTGAACGAAACATGGTCGCTGGAGACCTTTAACCTGTCTCCCGGTATTTTCCCGAAGTAGTGAATAGGCTTAGCACCCCTGCGCGTAGGAATAATTACTGTGCCACTCCTACTCTCCCCGGGACGCACCTGTGTTAAAGACCAAAGGTTTATCCCGTTTTTCACCTGCCCCTTGGCCACCATAGCGTCCCTGACCCTAATCCAAACATGCTCTAAACCCCTTCTAACACGCGTGCCGTTAATGGAAAACCGTCTTGAAAAAGATAAGCGGATCCTAGTCTGACTCGCAAAATCCTCCAGCTCCGCCTCCCCCTCGAGGTCGACACTCTTCCCACTGGAGCTAACTATGGACCAGCTCCCAGGGTCGAGTGAAGACTGACATAGCCACTCTTCAAAGCTGTCAGGCTTTCTATAGTAGAACCTTCTCTCTGGAGAAACCCAAAGCCTATTTCCTCCGATATTCCAGTCTCTCCTACTGATTAAGTCGCTCAGGTTCTTCGCAACCCAGAACGGGTTCTGTCTTTCTCCGATGAAGACACCAAGTATCCTCGCACCGTACTCAGTCACTAGTACCGACCCAGCTTCACTCTCCAGGGTCAACGTCTTGACGGAGCCCTCCAGAGCCTTAAGCAGCCCCTTCCTACGGTGAATTTCCAGCAACCCGATGAGAAGATTCACAGGTAGAAAATAAGTTTTTTGCAACGGGAGATGAACCATACTTTAAAAGCGGCCTGTCTAACTTTTAGAACACTTTCCTAAGCCTGTTCCAAACAATAGTGATAAATACTGCTTTAAGGAGAGAGCATCGTGAGCATGAAGACATTTGTTTACCTACTGGCTCTAACAGCATTAATTCTTGCAGGAGCAGTAGGCACGGTGATGCTCAGGCTTCAAAAAGTACAGGAAAAAATCATGGAGCTAACTGTATCCGGCGGTTTCTGGGCAAGGATGGAGAAATTCGAGTTTTACGAGAACGGCAGCATTATTTATCGCGATCTTACTAGAAACATTGAGAATTCCACGTCAATACCTCATTCAACACTGATGGAGTTGATAGGAAGGATGAAACTCCTTCTTGAAGCGTATCCAGAAGGCTTGAAACTGGAACCCATGGGAGGAGCAGACTACTTCACATATAACCTGAGCATCTACAGTAACGGTAGGACGACGACCTATTATTGGACAGATGTTAGTGAAGAACAGCCTGAGGAACTCTCTTACCTAGCTAGTCTACTGCATGGAATGAACAGTTTTGCAGCAGGCTACTGGAAAATAGTTTTTTACCTTAAAACTGAAAAGCTGGCTTTTAACAAGGGTGAAACGTTAAAGATGTTTGCAGTAGCCATTAACCCCAGCCGGAGCGATTTTCAATACGCTTCTCCAACGCCCTGCTACCCGGATTTCAGGATTCAGCTACGAACCCCAAGCGGCGAGACTGTTGAACTCTTCCCGGTTGGTTATGATCCTAAAAAACGCTGTATTCAAGTTGTTCAAAACCGTACTTTAAAACCAGGCGACACGATTCAGTTAGAGTACAACTATACTTTCAGCGAGGAGGGCACTTACGTTGTTGAAGCCTATTTTCCATATGCGGAATGGAGTGCAACAAGATACGTAAGCATGCTCATGATCACGGTGCACAGATTTTAATCCTCCAAGCTAATCTCCAATTCGGTTTAACGGGACACGACAGGGTTGCGCCGAGTATAGGAAGAGAAACCAGCGGTAAGCATAATGAGAATACTTGTTCATCATGGTGCTGCGATGAATTAAACTGTTTAACACGCTCTTTAATCAGAGACCCTGCAACCAGTTTCTATAGGATCCTCTGGTCTACTATGGGTCTTGAAGCTTTCTGGAGAAGAACGATACAGGTAGCGCCTGAAGAGGATTGCCAGTAAGCCTACGGGATTTAGATAAACGCTTGCACCGACAGGCTGGTGGTTTTAAAAATCTCAGGAACTACTTCTTAGCCAAGCAGGAGGCCAGTTTTGCTAGTCTCCGACCCATCCTTCTGCAGAGCTCCAGATCCTCTTCATCAGGTTTCCCAACGCAGGCCGCTCCGTAATGCTTATTCTCAGGGTCTCCCTGGATAATCATGCCGTGGACAAGTAGGGCTTGCAGTATTGACATGAGGGTTGTTTCAGCTCCTGTCGCGCTTCCCCCTGAGGATGTAAACGCGCCTCCAACCTTTCCCTCAAGCTTCCCATGTATCTTTACGGTTTCATCCAGCAGCCTCTTAACAGGAGCAGCCATCAACCCGTAATACGTTGGAGACCCTATTATTATTACATCTGATTCGACCAGGTCTTTCAAAGAGGTGTTTTCAACTCGCTTAAGCTTAACGTTAACCCCCTTAATCTCCTTGGCTCCCTCTGCTATTGCTCTCGCCATTCTTTCCGTGTTCTTAGTTTTAGAATAGTATGTTACCAACACTCTCATTTCAACCAACCATTTAAGTATTGAACCTGAAGATAAAAACTTTGCAGCGAACAACCCTACCTGTAACAGGTTAAGCTGGACGGGTGTCAGGATTAAACACTAGGGTTAAAACTGTTTATGTTTTAACTTGTGCTCTAGAGGAACCGTCTTCCTGAACACTCACCTCTATAATGTTTGAAGCCTCCTCCTCACAAATATCGTAGTGTGTTACGAGTATCATTTGAGAGAGCTGTTTGGAGGCTTCCCCTATGTAGCTTGCAACCTGGGGCAGGTTTTCCGAATCAATGCCGTAAGTAGGCTCATCAAGTATAAGAAGCGAATTCAAGCCTAGAGCATCAAGGAGCGCTAGGCGTATGGCTAGAGCAAGAATAGTTTGATGCCCTCCCCCAACTCTAGTTGCCGGAATAGGGTCGGTTAATCCTTTCGGATGCACTAAAACAGAATAATCCTCCGGGTTTATGATTATGGCGTCGTAAACATGCTGATCCGTCATAGCCCTATAGTATTCTAATGCTCGGAACTCTATACGTTTTATCAGTTCCCTCCTCCTGGTTTCAACAGCCTGGTCGAAGAGTTGGGAAAGCCTGTGTGCGAGACCAGCCTTCTCAACCCTTCTTTTAAGCTCGTTCAGCAGCCTCCTATAGTCCTCTAATTTCTTACTGGTATCTGCTCTAATACTCTTCTTCTTCTCTAAAATCTTCTTCTTCTCAGCAAGCTCACTCCTCCTCCTGGCTAACTCCTCTGGCTGGAGGGGGAGCTGTTGGGCTAGCTTCAGCTTCAGTTCAGGATCCTCGTGGGTGAAAGGCAGTTCAAGGACTGTCAGTTTCTCCTTTATCATAGTCAAGGTTTCACTCCTTATTTTAACGAGGCTTTCAGCAGAATCCAAATATTCTTTTAGACGGTTTTTCAGGGCCCTCATCCTTGAGGACTCTACTTCAGCAGTGTTTATTTTTTCAACGAGTTTTTGAAGCTCAACGTTTTTCATCTCATAAGCCTTCCTCGCGTCAGCCTCTTCGAGACTGGCCTTGGCTAAAGAGTTGCGATCCTCTTCTAGAATCCTCTGGATTACTGCGGGTTGCAAGTCTTGTCCGCAAGTTGGGCATTTAGAAGCCCCGCTTCCAGCGAGAGACTCTCGCTCCCTTACTTGCTTCGCAAGGCTTTCAACACGGCTTTTCACGCTTAACCATTTCTCCATGGAGGCTTCAAGCTCCTTCTTCAAACTGTTTCTCGCTGCTTTCAGCGTTTCCAACTCCTTGTCGCATAGACTTGTTTTCTCCTCCAACTCCTTAATCGAAGAGACGCCTGCATTCTCAAGAAGCTCCTGGCTCTTTGAATAAATCTTCTTCAGCTCTTCCTCAACCTCCTCCCTCTTCCTAATGCAGTCGAGAAGCTCGGTTAACTCTGTTGATTCAGCCTTTTTCAAAAGGTTTTCAAGATCCTGAACCTCCTTATTCAAACGACCAATGTCTTCATCCATCTGTCTTAGGCTGGAATCAAGCTCCAATACTCGCTCCTCAAGATTCTGAAGCTCGGTTGCAACATCCTTCCCGTTAAACCTCTCGAGCTCTCTCCATGCTCCATCCAACTGTTCACGCAGCTCTCTCAAAAGAGTTATCCCCAGTACTGAATCCATTTGTTCTTTCTGCGGCTCCAGTACCTCTGTTAACCTACCCTGCCTAATATACACCAGGTTGATAAACCTCCTTAAACTCATCCCGAGAAGTTCAGTAATCCTGCTCCTCAAGTCTTCCTCGCCCTCTAGAGACACGTTTCTACCGTTAACCCGGAGTAATCGTTCCCCTGTCCTGTAATCCCCGTTCCTGTCTAAACTGCCTCTCCTCTCAACCTCAACGATCTGGCCGTTAACCGGGCTTCTGAACCTTACGTAGACACTCATCTCGCCTGAACCCGGCAGCTTTGAAACCAGTAGCTTCGGCCTAGCCTCCGGCACCTCGCCGAAAAGCGCGAACGTCAACGCGTTGAGCAAAGTAGTTTTACCCGTTGAATTCCTACCTTTTATGAGGTTAAGCCCGGCTGAGAAATCCAGTTGAACATTCCTGTAACGCTCCAGGTTTCGGAGTCTAAGCGTTTCGATTAAACCACTCATTTCAACCACCTGCTTTCTCTAAAATCTGAATCCAGCGTTTTACGAATCTGCTCCTATCGGAATCCGTGAGAAGCCCTGTTCTCTGGCTTGCCTTTTCATCGAGAGTTATACTTAGCTCCTCCACGATCTTCATCGCTTCATCCGACGCTTCCCCGAGCGATTTCAAAATCTCCATCGCATAGTCGATACCACTGCCAAGTCTAGTGAAGACGGCTTTCTGCCTAACATCTTCAACACGATTAACCAAGTCGACATGCAGCAACCTGGTTGAAACGGTTTTCTTCACAATCTCCCTACGGAGACACATATCTATGTTATGCGGATCATTCTCAGCGTATCCGCTTAAAACTATACGAAGCACCCCATCAATACCCCTTGTCTGAAGATCTGACGAGTAGGCTTCCATCTCGCGAACAGACTGCTCGATGAACCATTCGCAAGGTTTCACCGCGCCTTTTGAATCCACTTTGACGTTGCGTATTTCATGCAGAGGCTTTATCGGTATGAACCTTACTCGTTCCCCTTCTAACACATAGACGCCGAAGGGACCTTCGTCAGACAGGTCAACCGCCTCAGTTGCACCAGGCGTTAGAAAAAGCGTCCCGTTATTTTCCATCGGGTTAGCCCTCTCATGATAGTGCCCGGCTAAAACAATATCGACCCCAAGCTCGTCGAAATCCCTTACAGTAAGACAGTTATGCGGCGGGACTCCCGGAGGAATCTCGTGATACCCCTGAATAAAATTGTGGATTACGAGAATCTTAATCCCTCCCCCTTTCTCAAACCCTCTCTGGATCATGTTCCTGATATTCTTAAAAACACGCGATATATACGGATGGTAAGGTAACCCTATCAACCGGATGCCGTTGAAAAAATAGGATTCCTCCTCCCCTCTTATCGCAGCCTCACCAACTACCTTAAGATATTTTGCTAGAGGATGCTTAACGAAATCTAGAGCATTATTGTCTATAGTACCATCATGGTTCCCCCTAACTAGGAAAATGGAAACTTCTCCACCGTGTTCTCCGTGAAGGGAGTTAACTAGGCGCTGCAACTCTTCCTTAACGAAAACACTGTCCTCAGACACCATGCTCCGCTTCTCAAAAAGGTCTCCTGCATGAACCACGCATTCTACCTCCTCCTCTATGAAAATATTAATGGCCTGAGTAAAGGCGTGGCGATAAGCGTTCCTCCTGAGATCACCGACCTCCCTAGGTATGTTCCTACCTATATGGGTGTCAGAGAAAACCCCTATCTTCATCTTATCTCACCACTTGCCTTTTTCCCTCTGCTTAAGCTGCTCGTTAATCCTCTCCATGATACTGCTCAGCTCAGGCGTTACGCCATGGTGAACCGTTCTCCTGTCCAAGGTTTTCACGTGTGCTGGAAGAGGTACGAAAGGCCCGACAAGCAAAGCCTCCCCCTGGTTTAGACCAGGAAGGTCTTCCACAAGCCTATGGTGAAAGCTTTCACTGGCATTCTCTATGACGTTCTGATCCTGCTGGTTAGTTATTCTCATCACCGCGTAATTCCCTATGTTGCTCAATATGTCCGGCTCTATGTTTCTTGGGCGCTGGCTTATCAGAATTATGAAGAGGCCGAACTTGGCGCCCTCCCTTACCGCTGTAGATATGGTCCTGACAGCATATCCTCCGCTCTTCTCAGAAGCTATGCGGTGGGCCTCCTCAATAAATAGGAAAACAGGGGTAAAACTCTTCTCTTCACTCTTGCTTGAAACCTGGTGTCTGAACAAGGTGTCTACGATTATACTGGCATACGCGTCTTGAACCCTTGAACGCAACCCGTTTAGACAGATGATGCTCAGCGTCTTAGGGGCCAGCAGCTCTGAGACACTCATCCCGGTTGGCGGGAGCGAAACCTCCTCACCCAGGTCTTCAAGCCTAGCGAGAAGACTCTCATACCTAACTCTGTCCTCCCCCTTAAGCACCGGCTTACCATTACCATCGGTTTCTTCCAGCTTGCTCCTGATTAAGCCAGTTATATCCCCCAGTCCGAAGGGACGTCTCTCCGATTTCAGCCTTCTCAAAATGTTTCTCAAAACAATTTTCTGCCTCTCCCCCAGAGTGGTTCCGAGAAGCGCGATTATAGCCTCATACGTCAGCTGCTCAGGACTCAGCTGGAGCTCCCTCTGCTCAGCGGTCACGCCACGTACTTTCGGAGCTCCTGGTGGGTAGTAGACAACAATGTTGAAGTCCCCATGCCTACCGCCGTTAACAAGCCTATCCATCATAACGTAGTCAGCATGAATATCTATGACGACCACTGGGAAAGGCGTGTTCAAAAGAATCTCCTCGATCAGCCTGCCGGCAAAATAGGATTTCCCAGCTCTAGTGGCTGCGAAAACTCCTAAATGAAACTGAAGATCCTGAAGATGTATAGGAACCTTAACCATGGGCCTGTTGAGAAGCATCGCCACGTACAACGGTATCCTCTTCTCTACTCCTGAAAAGAATGCTTGAAGAAGCTCGTCGTCAGCCCTATAGACGGGCGCGTTAGGGTCTGGAGCAACCTTCGGCCTCATGATCCGCCCATCCTTAAGATACCCCACCACCTCTGTTGAAACCAGCCTGTAGGAATAGGGTGACACCTGCTGCTCAGCAGCCAGCCTCTCCGTCGCAAGAGGGTTTTTAGAAGCCAAGCCAACGATCTCTGCTAAAACCCTAACCTTCTCAAGCCTTCCGTCATCAAAATTATTCACCTCTACATAGACATAGTCGTGGAGAGCAACCGGATTATCTATACCTGTTTTAAAAACGAACCGGTATGGTGTGGACTCCTCTACTACTCTTCCCAGCGGCTCCATCAGCATCCCCTCAATACAGCATCCCTAATGCTTCTCCTTCTAGGGCTTGCTTTAAAACCTCTTCTCCTCAGCTCTTCGACTACAACAGGCTCGTAAGCATACCTGTAGATGCTTCTACTAAGCCTAGCAATGGAGTCTACCTCAGCAAGCGGGTGTACAATATGAGGCTCATGCTGCAGCCTGTTTAACACGCCGAATATTTTTTTCGCTTTTTCAACACCTGAATCATCTATGAAAAAGTCTGCGGAAAGGCTTCCACCCGCGTCACTGTACCCGAGAATGTTTGAAGGGATATCTACCCTGTAAACTCTAGAGCTTAGACTAGGCCTCCAGAATGTTAACGCTACCGGAGGATTTGAGAAGTAGCTGTCAAGCGCTTCGAGAACCCCTTTCAACGCTTCATCACGTTTTAGACGCGACCTGAACCCTGAGTCCCACCAGCTTGTTGACCTAGTCTCCCCCGTTAGGAAAATAGTCTGCGGCGCAAGGAGAAGCGGTTTCGTGAAGCCTGGCCCAGGCGCTATCTCGCTATACACACCTTCATCTGAAAAATCCTGCTCCAACTCATTGAAACATGTTTCCAGCATCGAGTCTGAAGATAAACCCTTAACCTTCTCGCTTAAAACTTCCCGAATCCTCCTTATGCTTCTCCCTCTTGCTACGGAAGCAAGCCCAGGATCTAGGCTGTGAAGAATATCAATCATTATCTTCGCCCTTAGGTAGCTGATGTCACTGTCCTTTGAAAGACCTATGACCATCCTTTCCCCGTCGACAAGCTTCAGCAGAAGAGTCAGCTCCTTAACGTAGCTTTCAAAAACCCTTGAAACAGCTTTTAAGCGGTCCCTATTGTGGAGAAAAGTCAGGTAGAGGCTTCCGTCGAAAATGCCGAGGACCCTTCCATGCGACTGGAAGGCTTTTTCCAAAGCCCGCCTCAGCGTCCTAAGCTCTAGAGCCCTTAAAAACAGCTCTCTACCCTGAAGCCTATAGCCTGCTTCCACCCCTGCCTCCAGCAGGCTGACCGGCTCTCTCCCCCTCGAGTAAATATGCGCCACGGATCTAGCTACCCAGACAACCAAGCCTCCGGAGAAGCTGGATTCACTGATGCTTCCATCGCAAGCCGCTACAGCTCCATCCGGCTCACATGCTTCATCATATGGACACCATTTTGAAAGATAGGAAGCCTTGAAGGGCGACGAGTAGAAGCCCGGTGGGCTCAGCCTGCCTACTGATTCACGCAGCCCGCTTAGGAACATCTGGAAGAACTGCTCCTCAGCCATCTGCTTGAAAACCGGCTCTAAGCCCTTATTATCCTTTCTATGCTGCCTTAACGGAAATAGTTTAAAGAATCTTTACTCTACTCGAACACTGCTGAAGAAGACTGTTCTAAAGCCTATGGTTCTAGCTTCACCCGTAACCTTGAAACTGCCTCTAAGCCTTATGTCCTCTGAAGAAGCGCCGATAAAGACTTCGAATACACCTGGCTCAACCACCAGCCTCATATGCTCATCGTAGAAGGCGAGCTGCTCAGTGTAGAGCGTGAACTCAACCATCCTAGTCTCCCCTGGCTCAAGACTCAGCCTTTTGAAACCCTTAAGCTCCATCACCGGCCTAGTGACGCTTGCCACAGGATCCCTCACGTAAAGCTGAACAACCTCGTCGCCCTTCAAGCCACCAGTATTCCTAAGTTTAAAACGTATTTTAACACTGCCTGTGGAACTGGCTTCCTGGGGCTCGATCTCGAGAGAACTGTATTCGAAGACCGTGTAGCTTAAACCATGGCCGAATGGGAACGCTGGCTTAGCATCCATCCCGACGTAGCTCCTGAACGATGAAGGCTTCCTGTTATAGTTCAGCGGAATCTGGCCAGCGTCCTTCGGGAAAGAAACTGGAAGCCTTCCACCCGGATTATAGTATCCGAAGAGGACGTCTGCAACAGCGTTACCTCCCTCTTCACCAGGGTACCATGCTTCAAGTATTGCTGAACAATTTTCAGCCATCCAGCCTAGGGAAATCGGCCTGCCGTTAACAAGCACAAGTATAACCGGTTTACCGGTTTTGCAGAGCTCCCTCACCAAATCCTCCTGGACCCCGGGCAGCCCCAGGGAAAACCTGTCACACCCCTCGCCGGAAACCCCTCTTTCAAACATTCCAGACTTTTCACCCATCACTGCTACCACCACATCCGACTCCAAGGCTGCTTTAACAGCTTCGCTAAACTCTTCTCTCGACCCCCCGGTGATGTCGCAGCCCTTAGCGTATTTCACCAATATTTTTCCTGAAGCCCTGCTCCTGATGCCCTCAAGTATGCTGACCGTCCTAACCGCACCCTCCTTGAAAACCTCGTCGTAGCCAGGCGGCGGGTTAGCCATATCCATGTGAGCCGTGAAACTATAGTCCCCGTGTAGGTTCCTCTTGCTGTCGGCATTCGGACCTATGACTGCTATCGACTTAACTGTCTCCCGGATCGGGAGGACCCCGTTGTTCTTCAGGAGGACGATCGACTCCCTCGCAGCCCTAAGGGCGAGAGCCCTATCCTCATCCCTGTCAAACTGGCTTTTAGCCTCCTCAGGGTTGACGTACGGGTTTTCGAAAAGGCCTAGTAGAAACTTGGCTCTTAAAACCCTTGAAACCGCCAGGTCTATAAGACCTTCAGAAACCCTGCCCTCTCTAACAGCCTGCAGCAGTGGCTCCCCGTAGCAGTCTACATGGGGAAGCTCAATATCAATCCCGGCTTGAAACGCCTGGACCGCAGCATCCTTAGCGTCCTTAGCAGTGTTGTGAAAGTTTTCAAGCATCCTGATGGCGAAATAGTCTGAGACGACAAACCCTTGGAACCCCCATTCACCCCTGAGAATATCTGTGAGAAGCATTCTGGAGGAGGCGCAGGGAACCCCGTCTATCTCGTGGTAAGCGTTCATAACCGATAGGACCCCGGCAACCTTAACCGCGGCCTCAAAGGGAAACAGGAAAACCTCTCTCAGCTCCCTAGGGCCTGCGTGAACCGGGGCACAGTTCCTCCCGCCTTCTGGAAAACCGTGGGCTGCGAAATGCTTGACGGTTGCTATGACACCGTTCCTCAAATCCTCTCCCTGGAGGCCCTTAACGTAGGCAACCCCCATGCTTGCAACCAGGTATGGGTCCTCGCCATAGGTCTCCTCCGTCCTGCCCCATCTCGGGTCTCTCAGAACATCCAGAACAGGTGCAAGCCCCTGATGGGCTCCGGAAGCCCTAACCTGCCTCCTTATCACTGAAGCGACTTTTTCAACAAGCTCCGGATTCCACGTGCTTGCTAAGCCTATCGCCTGAGGGAACACTGTAGCCCCCATCGCTAGGAAGCCTGTTAAACACTCCTCGTGGACGATAGCAGGCACGTGAAGCCTAGTCTTCTCAACCAGGAACCTCTGGATCTCGTTGGCAATTCTAGCACCATCCCCGGGATTAACCCCTAGGGCTCCTGATAAGCGTGTTAACTCCCCTATGCCTTTTTTAAGCTCCTCCAGCTTTTCACGCGGCATAGCTGCCACTCCGAAAACCCTTGGCCAGACTGACTGGAGTTGAGCAAGCTTCTCCTCCAGCGTCATCCTTTTCAAAAGATCCCTAACCCTGAGCTCAACAGGTGCTGATGAGTCAAGGTAAACAGGCTTATCCTCCATCTTTACTCACAAATTAAGCCACTCTTCTTCAATATTTATGTTTTCAAGCCGTCGCCACCGCTTAAAGCAAAGAGTTGCGGCTTCAAATCGTTAGAATTAAAATTATTTAAGGCTGAGAAAGCGATTATTGAAAGAGGGAACAACGGCTAGAAGACTGACGGTCCCGGATATTGATAAATGCGTCGGATGCCAGCTCTACATGTTCAAGAAGGTTCGGAGAGGCATGGTTCTCCAGGTCAGCCATAAGCGTTCAATCAGACTTCTTACGGGCTACGCGTCATCCCACCCACATGCATGATCTCAGCCTTGAGATTGACGGAAGTAGCCCTCGTAACCAGAATCACCCATGGCTCGTCATTTATGTTCACAAGGCCGAAATTACTGTTCTCACCATCGAACCTGCCCTGAGCAGGCTGGTCTGAATACTGAAACCAATGGTAGCCAACCACATATGGCTCGGAAAGAAGTTTTGCAACGTATTTCTCAAAACGCTCCGCCCTATCTTCCTGTGTCGCTAAAGGTGTTCCAGCACCCTTAGTGTTCGGCAGCCCCGAATCCCTTGCCTTAAAAGAAAACTCGGTGATAATGACTGGCAGACCAGTTAGACGGTTTATAGCCCTAAGGTCCTCTATGGGAGGCTCCCAACCATAGTTGTTTATCGAAACCACGTCAGTATAACCGACACATCCCTTTAAAACTTCATCCGGAGGCCTGAATGCGAACCTGCATCCCAAAATAAGGTGGTTCGGGTCATGTCTTCTTATCGCGTCATGACAAACCTTAAAATACCTTTTCGAAACGACCTCTAGGAAGCCAAGCCTATCCGAATCCAATGAGGCTCCGCCGGGAGGCTCGTAAACATTCAGGATATCCTCGAAAGAGTTGAAGCCCGTTCCCCATTTAGCGTTAAGCTCCCCTATGTTGCCGTACTTCTCCCTTAGATACTGGACTAGGGCTTTCTTACCCGGCGCATCTTTTTCAAGGGCAATATAGTCGTCGAAAAGATGCTTAGTAGACCTCCAGTCAGGCCCCCACCTCAACTCATTATCTGTGAAGTAGCCTAAGAGATACGGGTCGTCCCTTCTTGAAGCACATATTTCCCCCGCCGCCTCATCAGCCACCTCCTCGAACCTTTTCGAGAAATAGTCCACAACCTTTCCGCTTAACCATTCTGACCCGGCTTTCGCAGCAATGTCAAGTATTATCGTGTATGGGATTTTAAGCCTGTAGAGCTCGCTGCTAGACCAGGCGCCTATAGTGTTGAAGCCATAGCTGCGAAGCCTCTCAACAGTGGCTTCAGCCCAAGACTCAGCATGCCCGTATTTCCCTAGAACAACCCTGTTGTACGGACTGTATCCTAGAGAGGGAGAGTAATCCCCGTCGAAGCTAACATGATTCACCCCTTTAGATATGAAGCCGTTTCCCTCAGGATCTATAATCCACCAGACGCCGTTAATCTTCTCAACGTGGAAGAAGCCTGTAGCTGTACCTTTAACACGCAACGTCCCACCGTAAGAATCATAGAAGAGGATTGATATAAGGCTTGCCAGGCTTTTAAAGCTTTCACTGTGTTCAGCGAGCTGACGGTTAAGCTCCCTGACTGATTGCATTGAAACGGATAGGTTGTAGAGTGAAAACGCTAGGATTATCAGCATGATTACGAGGAGCAGGCGCATCATCTTAAAACTCGACGTCATCAAACGGTCTTACGCCGCCGTTTTTAAAAACTTTCCGTCAGACTTAACCAACTAATACGTGAAAAGGATTGTGAAAAAGATAAAAAAAATGGTTTTTACGGTTTGAACAGGGTTTGCATCTTCGGGAATACTACTCCAAGGTTCAGCAGCGCAGCGGGCAGCCACATGGCGCCGAAGCCCAGGATCCATCCTGCTACGATAGGCATAGCATACTCCTCATACCTCTTTATTCCAATAGTCCTGATCACGACGAATTTTATTATTAACGCGATCAGCGAGGTGAGCCACATGTATGTCGGTATAGTCATGGATATGTAGAGCGCTGGAACGCTTATGAACCAGAAGAACGGAACCTTAAGCTTCAATATGTAGAGCACGAGCGCCAAAAGTATCCCAAGGCCATAGCATATTCCAAGAGAGTATTCTACTGTCAGCTCCGCCGGCCCAGCCCACCTGCCTCTATGGTAGTAGCCTGCAGCCATCCAGGGCCACCATGTGAACACACGGTCACTCAGCTGGTTGACACCGCCCTGCGTGTTGAAGATGAAATAGGTGTCCAGCGGAACAAACACGAAAAGCAGCACAACCATGCCGATGATCAAAGCTATCAGGAAGTCCCTCATCCGCATCTTGAGCTCGTAGGCAAGCTTGTAAAGCGTTACTTGGAACCCGCCGGACAATGGGCCGAAGGAAACGTTCCAGTGGCCAGCGTTCGCCATATGCCTAGCTATCGTGAACCAGGCTGGGTCAGTCATAGGCGTGTCCCAAGTTACGGCGGTGGGCGCAGGCCACCCTCTTAGGGCTGACCCAACTACGTAAGTCGGGTCCCAGGCGGCGGGGCCAGCACCCCAGCCTGTTCCAACGTGCCAGAACACCTCCGCGTATACCCTAGCGTAGGTCACGTGGAAGACGAGTGCCCATAGTGGCACCAGGAGGGCGATCAACGGGTCTGCTCCTTCAATCAGCATTAACGCGTACCATCCGAACGCGCCTATAAGTAGTAGCAATGGGATTGTTCTCATGGATAGACCCCTCTCCTCCCCTCCCTTCCACAGGGATGAGAAGACGCTTGCAAACCTCTTCCTCTGAGTGTAGAGGCACCATATCGCTATTCCAAGGCCCACGCCGGTTGAAGCAACATACCTGTATGGGAAGGGCATCCATACTCCCGGGTATGATTCCCAAGGCCAAACGTACTCCATTCCAGCCTGGTATGCGACTATGCCCATGCTTACGCCTATGCCCTGGTAGAGCACGCCGAAGATGATCCAGCCGAGTATCAGGGTTATCAGAGCATCGTTAGGCATAACCAGTCCCACGGCTATCTGAGGTATGAAGAATATTGCTGAAGCATATATCCCGGGCCAGAGCGCGGCGAGGAAAGGCAGGTTCACATTCTGCTCACCCCACCATGCGGACGCTGGGAACTCCGGCCAGAGCTCAGCTATCAAGGGCTGTATTCCGCTTATCATGCCTATTACGAACATGCCCCAGAAAATCTTTGAAGTTGGAACCTTGAAGTTGAAGAGCCTAGACTTGTTGGTAGTGGGATCAATCTCACCCGCTTCCCTGAACAGGTAGAGAGATGGAACAGCCAGCGGGAAGATTAGCCTCTCCTCCTCAACCCAGACCTTGCCGAATACGAATGTCACGAAAATGCTTATGAAAGCGTAGAACATGTAGACTAGGCCCCAGTATATTATTGCGTTCATTATGTAGCCCCATGGAACAGTTTGCCCAGGAGCCTTACCGTTCATCAGCATCGTAGCAATCTCGAAGCGTACCGGCTCAGGAGCAATTACGACTGCTGGAACAGCCTTGCTCCAGTAGTCTCTCAAGGCGTCGATCGAGAACGCTTCGTAATCGCTTAGGGCACCGTACACGGGCATGCTTAAAGGATTATTATGGGCTGCGGCATGCATCGTAAGGTAGGAGTGCATCCCTAGGAATGAGATGACTGAGAATACGAAAACCAGCTCCTGCGGCGTCAGCCTCATCTTAGGATTGGCTCTCCCTAGGAGTTCAAATATCACGACTAAGTACACCATAGGTAGGATGAAGGTACCGAAAGTAGACGTCTTATCAGTATATAGGCCTACTACAACCGACATGTATGCGAAGAATATTGCGAGGGGGATGGAGATGGCGAGTGATTTTGCTGTTAAACCTGTTCTCAGCTCTACTTCAGTAGCCATAAGGTTTTCACCTTCGTTTAGTTATACATTTGCAAAATTTAAACTTTACGCATGTAAACTTTGTTCCATAGAGCCAGACTTTAAAAATGGGTTTGCAAACCCACGGATGAATATGCAACCCCTTCCACTCCCGAAGTTAGATTTATTTGGCGAAAATTCAATGGCATAGGGTAATGTCGTGGGTTCAAAGCGTGAAGAGGGCTCTTGAAAAGTATGAAGTGTCTTTTGAGGAAACAGGCAGGGGAAACCTTGTTGTAAAGCCCGTTGAAAACCCGCAGATAAAGCTGATTATCCTCGTGAGAAGGATGCAGTTCAGCTTTGAAAGGAAGTTTGAAATCACCGGTGTGCTTGAAATCCCTGAAGAAAGGCTTGAGAAACATGATAAGCGTCAGCTTTTAAGAAGGATGCTTTCAGAGTCTGTGGAACTGGAGTTGAAAGGCGTTTTGAGAAGAAGCGTGAAGGCCAGCAAGTGGAGTGGACTCGCATCACTAACCGGGATAAACATGCCCGAGGAGGAGGGTATTATGCGAGTCATCGGGACCAAGGATTTTGAGGAACTGGTTAAGAGGGGGGGAGGCGACTTGATAGAAATCTTTCCATCCATCATACCGGTCGAACTGTTCGAAACATACTTGATGGCTTCAGACAGAGGGCTGATAACCAGCAGCCTTGTTAAAAAATACTTGGAGGATCCTCAATCCATATCTTGGATCGTGAGGATGCACATGCTGTATGGCCTCCAGTCTCCGGGAGTGGTTCAGAAAGCATTCCTCACCGTTGTCAACTTGCTTAAGAAAATAGAGGAGTATACTTACACTACGCTTTTGCCATAGATATGTAGCTTGCTTTCTCAGCCGCTGAGAAGGATCCCCACATTATCAGCTGTTTCCTCAACTCGTTTACAAACCTGTAGTTCGAAGTTACCCATGTGCTCTGCGGCCCGGTAAGCCTCTCCAGGTGAAGCACGACATCATATCTTTTCACCTCCTCGTTCAGCCTTGCAGCAATATCAACCCTTTGAGAAACACCTACTTCAAACGGTGAGAGGCTGACTGTCAAGCTTAACGATAGATCCTCGTAGTTCGGGGGCTGCAGCTCCTTAACCATGTGAACACCCTCTTTAACAGCTCCCGCACCAGAGAAATACTCGTGTAAATATGCTAGAAGCCCTCTTCCCTCCTCGATTGTCGAAACGCTGATGAGCAGAGGAATATCCCACTCGTTACCCTTAGGCTTAGTTTTAAACTTCCATCTCCTCTCAAGCGAGGGCGTGGCTACTTTCGAAGCCATGTAAGACGGGTATGCGGCTGCCGCTAGGGCTGACGCCATCGTTACCAAGGTTCCCAATATTGCGAATGCTGAGGCGAAGTTGAAAACGTGTTCAGAGGGTAGTATTCCGAGAAGCATGAATACCCTTGTCATGAAGTATCCAGCAATATACCCTACTAAAGCGCTTACTACCGCATAGACCAGAACCTCCGTCATGAAGAAAACGGTTACACCCATCGGGGATAGGCCGACGATGCTGAATATATGGACTTCCCTAACACGCTCCCTCAGACTGCCAAGTACTGTTGTAAATATGTTGAGCGCTCCAAGGATAACTATCATCCATATTATTTCCCACCCTCCCAGCAGCACTGTGGTGAAGGTTGAAAGCAGATACGGCTTTCCCTCATGGGAAACGTATATTGACAAGTCTAGGGAGTAGGCCAGCTCCTTAGCCAGGCTGAATACCTCTTCGAAAGACATTTTCTCCTTCGGCACTAAGGCTATTGAAGCAATGTACCCCCCGATCATCAATGCCCTCTTGTACGGTATTATCATTGTTGTTGAAACACCGAGGTTTGGAGGAGAAGACCCGGCTTGAGCAGAGACAGCCATGTCCCTGCTTATTGTCGGGAAGAAACTCGGGTTAGCCGGGAAAATATTGTAGCCATCCGCCTCCTGTAGGAAATCAACCTCGTTTGAATCAATTATCCCGGTCACCGTGAACCTGATGCCTGAAACGTAAATAGTATCCCCTATTGTTACGCTCAAGTTAGTCGCCAGAGACCTGGATATCACCGCCTGATCAGCATCGTCGGAAAGCAGCCCACCCCTCACGATGCAGGTGCCCCTTACAATCCGGTTGAACTCCTCCACGGTCATCCCCATTATCGCAGGAATTCTCGAAGTGTTGGTTGCACTCCACACTCTGAAGGAGGTGGTCCATGCAGCCCTATCCACTGGACCGTAGATCCATACTCTCGGGAAAACATAGTATTTGTCTGCAGCGAATATTTTCGCAATATCTAGAATCTTGTCTGAAAGAATGTTCGGGGGAACACCTCTCCCCTGCTTTATTAGGATCTCATCCCTATAGGAGTTACACTCGTACCCATATCTGGTGACTGGCACAGTTACCCTCCCAGGCATCAGCGAGGTGAAGGAAGTCATGGCTATAACCATAGTGATCAACGTTATGAAAACCAGTATTGCGCGGAAAGGCCTGCGACGCATATGTTCACTCCCTAGGGAGAAAGATATCATCGCCGTGTCAAGCCTGCTTACTTCAGCCCTGTGGACGCCGAGGACACGCTTCTCAATGCCTTTCCTAACCTCCTCGCTTATCGAAAGTATTATTATGAACACGATTAGGATGACGATCAGTATTAGCGAGCCCATCATGCCCAGCGATATATTGCTCATTAGCCCGAATGCTGGATGCAGAATGCCGAATAAAGCTAGGAATATTGCTGAGAGAACAGCGATTGCAACAATACGCCTTGAGCCGTGAGCCTTGATGACGAGCTTCTCAAGGAAGAAGGCGCCGAATATGACGAGGATAAACATGTAGAGGAGAGACTTCGCCGAATCGTTTATCAAGGGCATGACTTCAACGGAGTAAGCTCTAACTGCGTATGCTCTTGCTAGAAGAGCGTAAGCATACATGCCGCTGTATTCCTTCCTAGCTAAACGCTTCTCAACCTCCTCTATGTATTTCCTAGCCTTGTTCAGCGTTTCATCCGCGCTTGGGCTCCCCATGTTTCTCTTAACCAGCTCAAGATACCGGCCGTATGAAACGTAGTAAAGGTCTTTAGCAGTACTGAAAGTGGAGAAGCGGATCCTTTCCTTCTCCCCATAATTCACGTAGAAACCGCTTCCCTCCGTGTTTTCAAGCGAAGAATTCGTTAAAAGTATCCCAGTCGGGCTGGCGACTACGAACCTTATTCCAGGCTGAACCCAAACTATTGAAACAGGCTCCCAACCGTTAGAATAATACCCGTAGCTTATGGGCGGGCTTTTAGTAAGCATCTCAAACGAGGACACCATAACCGGTTGAGGCGGGCTCCTCCACATTTCGAACGCGCCGGCCCTAGGGTCAATTATGCTGGGCGTCATTATGACGGTTGGGATTTCGAAATCCAACACCTCCATGGAAACAGCTTTAGCAATAACTACAGTAACATTCTCGTAAGCGTGTAGGACAGTTATCTCAAGCGGGAAGTTCATCATGCCGAACTGTCCCAAGTCAGTAGCCATCGTGATAACGCCCTCCTCGTTGAAAACCCACCCTCTAGCGATCCATCTTGAGAATATTACTGCAGTCCCTCCTCCCCCGGCTGCGCCAGAAATAGGCACTCCATGGACGGTGAAAGACCCGTCCTCACCGCTTTTCATAACTATCCTGTTAAGCTTGTAGGTTGAAGTAACCAGTCTCACTTCAACCAGGGCACCGGGAACCCCGTCGTACCATCCTTTACTATAGTTATAGATAACAACCCGGCCTTGAAGAGCAGCATACCCGGGGTATGCCCTCGTGTTGGAAAGCAGAAACCTTGTTGGCTTGATCGAGGCCCTATCTATATTCCACTCCATCCGTAGAAGCCTGTCAACAATATGGAGGGCAAGTTGGAAGTATGGGTCTAAAACTTCTACATTAGCATAGCTCGAATCGTCAATGGGGGAGCCCACGTAAATCCTGTTTGAACGCCTGGTTGTTATGGAGAAAGCCGGTATACCTGCGATCGAAGCAGGCTCAGAATCCAGCATGAACGGTATCGGCTCAGTCCCTGAAAAAACGTTGTATTGGAAGAAGATGCTTACAAGCGAGGAGATGAATGTGCTTGACGAGGCTGAAACGTTAATGTTCGGCATTCTCCTCGCGAAGCCTCTGACTTCAGGCGTGTCAACTATACTCCCTATGGTTGTGCTAAACCATGAGAGCCTCAGCGGGAAGCCGCCGCTGTGTATGGCTGTCCCCCCGTAGGTTGAGTACTGGCTTGCGTGAAGAAGCTGAAGGCCGTCGGAGTCGCTCGCCATAAGGTCGAAATTTATGTTTCCGAGAATCGTTATCTTCCCACTGCTCACATCCCCTCTGAAAAAGTAGTCCTCGACAAACTCTCTCGAGCCGCTTAGCGCCTGCCAGTGTCCGGAGTAAAGCGTTACCCATACTGAATACCTAGGCGGGTTGGCCTTGAGGTGACGGGCATACTCGAGTAATAAAGCCAATGGTAACAGCTCAGTCTTGCTCGCCGACAAGCCTGGGACAACAGACCACGAGTCGAAATGTGCAGACAGTATGACGACCTCGTTAGGCGAAGCCGTGCCATTTATAAACCCAACTATGTTTTCAGCCTCAACCTCCCTCCAAGCCATTCGGGAAACGATCCTAACCCGGGTGGCGGTTTTCAAAACATCCCAATCCTGCTTCTTAACGTAGACCCTCGTGAAACCCATGGGAGTATCTAGGAATTTAGCGTAGCACTCCTGATAGGTTGTTTGCTCCGGCTCTATGAATATTACGGCCTCGGCTCCCAGGTTAACTGCTTTAAGCCAGTTATCCCGAGAATTAAACTCCATAGCAACTATGCTACCCTCCACATTCTTCCCATCTAACTCCTGCAAGTCGCCTCCCCCAGCGTAAATCAGGCTTCCAACTATCCCGCCGGACGGGGTTGGGCAAGGGTTAACACCGTTAGGATAAAGCGCGTAAGCGTTAAACCTGGCTTTAAAAGGCTCTAAAGCCTCGACATAGGTCTCCTCATCATAGGGCACCAGTACCTTATACTTGTGTTTCTGGGTCACTATCCCCACATCATTCTTAAGATAAGAGTAAAGGTATTCCAGCGTCTTGTAGTAGCCCGGGTAACCAGTCATCCTAGAACCATAGGAAGACACTTCTGCCACAAACCTGTTCATCCAAGCCGTGTCTATCGGAAACAGTTCTTCGTCAGCTGAAACAGGACTTTTGAAAGCAGAATTCAAATCAGGCTTTAAAGATGTGTAGTATTGCTGCCCATAGATTGGTGGAACCTGTGTGACAGATATTAAGAGGATGGATAGGGAGAGAAGCAGTATCGACATGATCTTAATCCTGCCAGCCATGTCTTTTGTAAAAATGGAAGTAGACCGGCTTATAAGTTTTTAGCAAATTAAAAATTTTTATATTGGAGCATCACGGTGGAAATCGAGGTGAAGGGCCCCTGACGGAAGCCTCGCAGGAATTTTCACCGGGATTGACTTGGAGAAGCATCCTAGCAATGATAATGGCTGCACTAATCTTCCTGCCCTCCTCAATATACTTATGGTTTGCAGTAGGATCCGGAGTGAGCACAGCCGCAACCTATGTGACAGCAATACTTTTCACAGCCTTAACACAGATTTACGGCAGGAGGCTTTCAAGACAGGAGCTTTTCATAATATATTCTATCGTAGGAGGAATAGGCGGAGCCATGCCCATGTACTACTGGCTTGTCTACAGGTCTTACTACGTTACTAATCCTTTAAGCCTAGAGTTCAAGCTTTTCAACACCCCATTAAGGGAATATGTTCCCACATGGATGTCTCCCCCAGCAACTTCAGTCGTCCACCAGCTGAGAACCCTGTTGCATCCAGACTGGTTTTTCGCCCTAGGCGTAAACCTTGCCTTCTCAATCCTGGGCCTGGCAGCAGAACTATCCATAGGCATACTGTTCTCCTACCTGTACGTGGTGGAGGAGCCTCTGCAATTCCCGTTCGCACAGATCGACACAGCCATGGTGAACACTCTGCACGACAGGAGGCCTCAGGACCTGCTTTACTTCATCCTGTCTCTAACGATTGGAGCAATATACGGCTTAATACTTTACCTGGCGCCTATGCTCATCGGCCCCCAGGCGCGTTTAATCCCATACCCCTGGGTTGACTTAACACCCTACACGCAGTTCTTCCTGCCTGGGGCTGTAATAGGCATAGCAACAGACCCGTTGAGCTTCCTCTACGGCATGATCCTGCCTCCCTCGCTGACTTTCGCTATGCTCGTGGGGTCAGTAATCACATGGATCTTCGGAAACACTCTTACTCTAACAACCTTCAAAAGCTTCTCTCCCCAGTGGGTTGAGGAGTATTCACCAGGGATGGGAATATTCCTGATACTTCAGAGAGCAGGCTTAAGACTCTGGCTCTCCCTGTTCATGGGTCTATCCTTCGGCCTAGCGATCTATCTTTTAGCCGCGACAAGCAAGAAGATCCTTGCAGCTTTCAAAACACTTCCGAAAATAAGCAGGCTGAAGGGTGGGCCAGGATATCCTTCACCAAGGATACTGCTCGCCACATTCTTCTGCTCCACCGTTTTAAGCGCACTGCTCTACAATATTCTCCTCCCGGATGTTCCATTGTGGCTCCCCATAATTGTTTCAGTAGGGTTCAGCTTCGTCCTAGCGTCTGTCGGCGCCAGGATTTATGGTGAACTCGGGCTGACCTTCTCCGCCGACTTCATATACAACATGTGGAAAGCAGCCATATACTTCAGTCCCTACAATGGCTATGCTGGATGGATTTTCACACCCGCCATAGCGGGCTTCTCCACACCATACTTTGCAAACTCCACAAAGGTGGCGTATGCGACTGGGACAAGACCCATGGACTATTTTAAGGCAGTCATAATATCATTCATACTGGTAACAACGTTCGGCCTTATATTTACAGACTTCTTCTGGAGAATAGCTCCAATACCCTCCTACTTATTCCCATACGTGTACGGTATTTGGCCGAACTATGCCATCAGCGACTCGCTGTTTGCAACCCGGCAGATACTCATAAAGCCGGACCAGATACTGATGGGAATGGGCATATCCATCGGCGTCAGTCTTGTTTCAATCCCGTTAAACAGGCTGGGAATACCGTTTAACCCGGTTGGGCTAGTCGGCGGAATGTACAGCACGCCACCCTACACGGTTATGCTGTTCCTAATGTCGCTTGTAAGCAAGTATTTAATGACGCGTATACTCGGTCCGGAAAAATGGTTGTCAATAAGAGGCATTGTGCTAGCAGGATTTGCAGCAGGCATAGGTATTGTAGTAGCAATGGGAACCACGATCACTCTGGTTTCAAGAGCCTCATGGATATGGCCCTGGTAGAAAACAGTGTCTGAAAACTGGTTTCCCCCTAGGCTGTGTTTTCGAACATTCAGGCCTGAAACCTGCTCCCAGTTTTAAGACTTATATCTTCTTGACAAAGCCTGTTTAAACAGGATGAAGAAAACATTTTTAATCCTGCTGACAATAGGCCTGATTGCTTCTCTAATCTTACTCCAAAACCTATTTAAACCCGTGAAGCTTGAGGAACGAGTGTTTCCCTTCTATCTCCCCTGGGATGACAGTGAGCAGACTGTGATAAGTATGAGCAGTAGTCTCCCTAAGCCGGCTGGTAGCCTTGGACACGTTTACGTTGGGGAGGACGGACACCTATATGTTAACGGTGGAAGAGTGAGGTTTCTAGGAGTCAACATCTGCGGAGGAGCATGTTTCCCTGAGAAGGATGAGGCTGAGAGGATAGCCAGAAGGCTTGCTAAATTCGGGGTCAACGTGGTGCGTTTCCACCATATGGATGCAAACTGGGAGGTTTTTAACATATTTGACAAGACCACTGGGGGTACACGTCGCCTAAACAAGGATGCGCTCGACAGGCTTGACTACTTTATTTCAAAGCTTAAGGAGAACGGCATATATGTTGACCTGAACCTGCTCGTGTCGAGAAGGTTTACTTCTGCAGACGGCTTACCTGGAGAAGTGGAGACGGTAGACTGGAAGGACCAGCAGGTCCTCGGGTTTTTCCTCAAAGAGTTTGAAGAGCTTGAGAAAGAGTATGCTAGGCAACTCTTAACCCATTTAAACACCTATACTGGAATGACTTACGCTGAGGACCCTGCAGTGGCCTTCGTTGAAATAGTGAACGAGCAGGGGCTTATTCATTCTTGGCTTGGCGGCGTTATCGACAGGCTTCCAAACTTTTTTAAAAACAGGCTTCAGGAGAAGTGGAACGCCTATTTGAGTTCGAAATACTTGTCTGACGAGGAGTTTAGAAAGGCGTGGAGGGTTGAAGCAGACCCGGGAGCTCAGGCCGAGGTTCTGAGAAACGGCTGCTTCGAAAATGGTTTGGAGGGATGGGTAGTTGAGGTTCATAACGGTGCGCAAGCATCCGGAAGAGTAGTTGAGGAAAACGGGGGAAGGATTCTGGAGATAAAGGTTACGAGACCCGGTTCAGAAAGCTGGCATGTGCAGTTCAACCAGCCTGGTTTAAGAATCAGGGAGGGTGAAAACTATCTTGTCAGGTTTAGGGCTAAGGCTGATAAAACGGTTAGCGTAAGCGTGAGCCTAGTTCAGGCGCACGAGCCATGGAGGCTAGTTTCGCAAAGGGTTGAAGTATCGCTGACAACAGAGTGGAAGGAGTACGAGGTGGCTCTAGTTGCGTCAGAGTCAGAGGATAATGCTAGGCTAGACGTTTCAGGGCTCGGCGGGAACATAGCAACCTACCTTTTCTCCTGCTTCTCCATGAGGCTTTTCAGCGGGTACGGGCCGATGGAGGATGAGAGTGTTGAAAAGGCGAACGTTAGGATACTGACGCTTGCCGAATACGGCTTAAGGACGAGTGCAGCCAGGAGAGACTGGGCTGAATTCCTGTACATCACGGAGGAAGAGTTTTTCACGGAGATGTGCAGATTCGTTAAAGATGAGCTCGGTGTGAAAGCCCTGGTGATAGGTACTGTAGTTGGGTGCAGCACGCCGAACATAATGTCTAAGCTCGACATTGTAGACACGCATGCCTACTGGAATCATCCCTCCTTCCCAGGAACTCCCTGGGACCCTAGCAACTGGTACGTGGTTAACGAGCCGATGGTTAACAACCCTCAGCGAAGCACTATAGTAAGCCTGGCTGTTAAGAGGGTTGTGAACAAGCCTCACTTCGTCACCGAATACAATCATCCTGCTCCGAACATGTATGATTCTGAAACAGTCGTAACGCTAGCAGCGTATGCTGCACTGCAAGACTGGGATGGAATCTTCCTTTTCGACTACGGAAGCCGTGGCGACTGGGACTCTCGAAGGATAAGAGGGTTTTTCGATATTGACCAGCATCCCGTTAAAATGGCGAGCATGATAGCTGCGCACATGATATTCTTGAGAGGCGATGTTAGGCCTGCTGAACAGCTTGTTTCCGTAAGGCTCGGTAGACAGGACGAAATAAACCTGATAGCGGCGGGAAAGGTTTACGCTTGGGCGCTGCCGGACGGTGGCCATATGGGTTTAAACCCATTGGTCTCCCTCACGCATAGAATAGCCGTCAGCCTCGAGGAGGAAGATTCTCGCGAGACTGGTTCCAGTGTTTCCGGGCCTGTCTACCGCTCTGACACCGAGGAGATCACTTGGGACACGTCTGAGTCTGGAAGAGGCATCATCACAATAAATACTTCGAGAAGCATAGCTGCCGTAGGCTTCACCGGGGGCAGGAGCCTAGACTTCGGAGAACTCGTTATCGAACCGGGTGAAACGCTTCTAGAAGGCTGGAGCCTCATAACAGTCTCAGTGCTGGAGGGAGAAAGCTTCGATTCCTGGAGGAGGCTGCTGGTGATAGCTGCCGGCTACGTTACTAACACTGGGATGAGGCTCCGCACGTATGAGGGGAACACAGCCTTATTAACTTGGAGACTAAACGGTTTAGCCGGTGTGAAAACAGCTGTGGAGCCCATAACCTGCGGCACTAACTGGGGTTCGGCCCCAACGCTAGTGGAGGGGGCTAGGGCAACGCTGAAGATTAGAACGGACGGAGAAATAGAAGTATGGGCATTAGATAGCGTGGGAAAAAGAATAAAACGGGTTCAGGTTTCTAGTGAGGGACAGTATAAAGTTTTTTCAATCGGCCCCGATTTCCAAACCATCTGGTATGAGATAGCTCAATCCGAAACCGGTTAACGATACTTTAAACGAAGAGGTTGAGGGCAGTGGAGTGATAAGTTCTTATGCTACTTGCCAGACAAATAGTTTTATGACACTGGAGGTGAAGAGGCTTAGCACAGGGGTTGAGGGGCTGGACTCCCTGCTTCAAGGCGGAATACCGGAAGGGTTCTTCATCGCCGTCACCGGGGAACCAGGGTGTGGAAAAACAATACTCTCCATACATTTCATAAATAAGGGTGTTGAAGAGGGGGATAAGTGTATCTATGTCACAACCGAGGAGAGTAGGGAGTCGATAGTTAGACAGGCATCACAGTTTAAAATGGATTTCCAGAAGAGGATTGAAGAGGGCAAGATGATAATAATCGACGCCCTAATGGGTAGAGCAGACAAGTGGAGCCTGCAGAGCCTAGACATGGAGGCCCTCGTATCCAAGATAATAGAGGCTAAGAAGGAGCTTGGATACGGTAGGGCTAGGATCGTCATCGACAGTCTTTCAGCATTCTGGCTGGACAAGCCTGCAATGGCTAGGAGGTACAGCTACTATGTTAAGAAGGTTCTCTCCAAGTGGAATTTCACGATACTTGCTGTTAGCCAGTATGCGATAACCACTGCTGAGAGCTTCGGCTTCGGCGTAGAACACATAGCAGACGGAATAATAAGGTTCAGAAGGCTTTTGAGAGGCGGAGAGTTGAAAAGATTCATCGTCATCGAGAAGATGAGGCAGACGGACCACAGCAGGTATCTGCATGAGATCGACATTAAACCAGGCGTAGGCCTGGTGGTTCTGGGTAGGGTTGAGAAAAGGGTTGAAGACTATAAGCTTCCCTCAGAAGTCATGAGGAAAATAGTTGAAGCGAGAAAAGAGGCTGAGAAAGAACTATGAGCCCCAGGATTCCTCTAGAACATTATGGAAAGCCTGAAGTAAGGAGAGAACTGGCTGATTATTGTAAGGGGCGCTGGATCGCCATCCACTGTGAAAAAATTAGAGAAAACAGTATGCGCATGATGATCAGGTATGAGAAAGGAAGACCATTAACCATAGGTTCCGATTCAGAAGTAGCATTGTTAATCGAACGCTACAAACAGTACAGGCCGAGAGCCTTCTACGCTACACCCCACATATATTCCAAGCTTGAAACCAGGGAGGATATTCTGGATAGGAGTAACATTGTTTATTCTTCTCCCGTGTGGGATATAGATTCTAAGGATGGAGACTGGAGGAAAGTAGTTGGTAAAGCCCTGGAAATAGTCAGCCTGCTGGATAAGCTTGGGGTAGTTAAATCCGTCTTCGTAAAGTGGAGCGGCCGGGGTGCTCACGTCCACGTCAACCCTTTCTGCTTCACTGCTGACATCAGGAGGAAAATAGAGCCGATTGACATAGCGTATTCAGTAACCTGTTTCATCGCCAATAGGCTTGAGCCTACAGAGGGACTCGTTGTCGAGAATCGGATAGACATCCAGAGGGTTTTCACCATACCCTTATCTCTGCACAGGATTCTAGACCGTGTAGCAGTATGCATACCTCCTGAGAAACTGGAGGAGTTTGACATAAGCTGGACGAACCCGGAGAATTATGTCCACTTTCCCGAATCCTGGAGACGATTTTCAGAAGGAGAGGGGGATGAGCTGGCTAGAACAGCTTTCGACTCAATAGGTCCTTACGTAGCTGGTAGACACAGGAGCCGGAGGCATAAGCGGCTTGACGACGAAATACTAGAGACGATGGAGAAACTTAGCCGCAGTATTCAGGAGGATACGTCTCTAAACAGCCATTTGAAAAACCCGCGGGTTTAGGAAATAAGGTATCAGAACCGGCTAGAACTTTGAAAAGCAGAGGATAATTGATAAGCCAACAGGTTGGAAAGGAAAGAGAACATGCTTATTGTTTTTTAAGTTCCGTGTTCATCCATTCCAAGTAGCTTCTGTTCCCGGAAACTATTTGCATCACAATAATCTCTGGAACCTCGTACGAATGATTTTCTCTAATAGTTTTCTCAAGTTCTTCATACAAGTCCTCTCTACTCTTGATTATGCATAACCATTCTTCTGCCTTCTCAACCCTCCCTTTCCACCAGTATAGGCTCGATACTGGACCCACTACTTGAACACATCCTGCCAGTCTCCTTTCCAACAGTATTCTTGCAATCTTCTCAGCATCCTCCCTTTTCCCTGTCGTCGTGAAAACCTGAATATACATGTCCATGAAGCAAGTCAGCCAGAGCCCTTTAAGAATTTTACAGTAAACAGGGTTGAAGCCTTTAACTCAGACAGCCCTTAGAAGTCTCAGACCCGTCGCCACGTCTGGAACCCGGTTGAACGAGACCCCCGTAATCTCTGCCACCACTATTTCCGCAAGATAAAGTATTCGGCTTCCCGGCTCTAAGTGCCCCCCGTAAGTACCCTTACCATTGGAGACAGAGATATGCGCATGAAGCCTACCGTCAGCTATCACGCCACTTACCGAGTTTATTTCTAAAGGACCATCCATGTCAACATACTCCTCCTCAGGCGGAAGCTTCTCGGAAGTAACCCTGTGAATGCGACAGTTTTCAAGAGTACCTATTGCAGAGAGTATGACGCCGTTTGTAACATGGTTGCTCCGGGCGCTGGTTTCAATCGTTTCTAAAAGATCCTCGCCACGGTCCCCTCTCAACACGATAATTCTCCCTAATCCTGCCTCCCAGGAGTCCATCTTTAACCTCCTAAAGCCTTATGCCAAACTTCTCTAAATAAGGCTTCTGGTTAGCACGGTCCTCTTGAAACTGCCGCAGCGCTCTCTCCGAAACCGCTTCAACCAGCTCTCTTGGGACGACTACCACTCCGTCATCGTCACCCATCACGAAGTCCCCGGGCTCCACAGGCACGTTCCCAACAGTAACAGGTACGTTAACGTCCTCAGGCCTCAGGATAAGCCTCCCCACAGTCTCAGTGCGACCTACCCCCCTGCAGAAAACAGGAAACCTTTCCCTCCTTATTTCAGCTACATCCCTGCAACCACCATCTATCACTAGCCCAGCTATGCCCCTGTCCCTTGCGATTAAAGCGATGTAAGAACCCCAGAAGCCAACCCTAGTGTAGCCGCCGGCGTCTGCAACAAGGACATGACCAGGCTCAGCCAACCTCAGGAAGAGCTCAGCATTGTTTCTATCCCTATACCATTCAGAGGCATAGTGATCATATTCCTCAGGCGACATGCTTGGTATTGGCTCCCTTGCCTTAACCAGCCTTATCGTCAGCGCGACGCCTACCATCTTTACGTCGTTGAAGAGAGGCCTTATCTCCTCCGACATTATTGTAGAATCATGAACATTATACCTGTCTAACGCGTCTATGACGTCCGCGGTACGCACCTCTGCTAGACGTTTTAAAAGCTCTCTATCCTCATCGGAAACCAGACCCCTGGCTTTCATTCCAAACCGTCAAGAACCCTACTCGTGTAACCACTAATAAGTCTATCCGATTAACCTTTGAATGCTTAACCATGGAAAAGCTTATCCCATCGCCGTCAACTATGAAGCATGATGCCAAGAGGCATGCTTCACTTGCCTAAGCCGGTTTCAGCCGGCATAATCCTCTCCTATAAGTGTAGCAGCACGTGTAAACACTGCATGTACGCTTGCTCCCCGAAGTGGAGGGCTGACTGGCCTACTGAGAGAAGCATCGAGCTGATCCTTAGAAAGTTGGCTTCAAGCATTAAGCCCAGCCCAAAAGGCTGTGAAAACGTCAGCCTGAACCATGGGCTGCATTTTACTGGAGGAGAGCCGTTTCTGAATTTTCAGCTTCTTCTGAAAGCGGTTATGATTGCGGATGAGCTTAGAATCCCGTCGATATTCGTCGAAACAAATTGCTTCTGGTGTGTTGACGATGAACAGGTTAGAGAGAAGTTTACGGCTCTAAAACAGGCCGGGTTAAAAGGGATACTGGTCAGTGTAAATCCTTTCATACTTGAGCAGGTTCCCTTCGAAAGAACTCAGAGAGCCATTAAGATAGGCAGGGAGATATTCGGAGGGAACACGATGATATACCAGGAAACGTATTACCACCGGTTTAAGAGCCTCCGTATAAGTGATACTCTAACTCTGGACCAGTATCTGGAGAGAGACGCGTGGGCACTGCGCTTCTCCGAGCTTCTTCCAATGGGGAGGGCTTGCTACAGGCTTAAACACTTTTTTGCGAAATATCCAGCTAAAGCCTTCTTCGACGAATCATGCATATCGGAGCTGACTAGAAGCTGGCATGTTCACGTTGACAACTATTTCAACTATGTGGCAGGGTATTGTGGGGGAATATCCCTCGGGGACGCGAGAGACCTGGATGCTTTAACCAGCGGGGTAGACCTTCAGGATAAGCCCGTATTGAATTCGCTTGTCGAAAGCCTTGGGAGGCTTTACGAGTTTGCAGTCAGGGAGTTCAACTATAGGGAGAGGGAGGAGGGATATGTTTCCAAGTGCCATCTTTGCGTGGACATAAGAAGACACATAGTTGAGCAGACAGATGAGTTTAAGGAGCTTCAGCCGAGAGAACTATATTTTAATCTAGAGTAGCGACTAGCCTATCTTAAAGTAATCATGGCGTAAAATAAAAAAGTTAATAGCGCGGCTAAAAACACTGCTGTCGTCGAAAACAACGATTAAACTTTTAAAGAGTGTTAAAGGCACATGGAATTGAAAAATGGGAGGCGGAGCTATTCCTTTAGCTAAGAGAAGAAAAGGCATTACACCATACTGGAGGCGAGCGAGAGGGTTTTCACTTGGAGAATTAAAAGAAGCCGGCCTGACCGTTGACCAGGCTAGAAAGCTTGGGCTAACTATAGATCTTAGGAGGAATTCTAAGCATGATGAGAATGTTAAGAGGCTTAGGGAGCTCCTGGGCCTTAAACCCGCGTAGCGCAAATTATTCAAATTTTTCTCTCCAAGATTCTCCGCTTGCTTAAGGTGGCTATACGCTCATAGCCAAAAGCCTTCACGTAGCTTATTAAAGAATCGTAAGCGTAGTCTATTTCTTCAACGGAATGCGCGTCAGTACCCAGCGTCAAAGGTATTTCTAGTTCACGAGCCTTCCTCATGATTCTGTGTGAGGGATATATTGAGTTAACCGGTTGTCTTAAGCCTCTTGAAGACGCTTCAATACACATTTCATGCTGTTTAACAAGGTTTAACACTTTCTGCTCATCCATGGAACCATCGCCAGGGTTAAACCCCCATATTCTCACTATGTCGATGTGACCAATAACGTGGAAAAGACCTGTCTCTACAGCTTTACTGACGAGACGCATATACTTGGAGTAAAAAACGTTGAAACCGTTACTCCCTATCTCCCTTTCCACCAGGATTCTATGCTTAGGAGAATCGATGCAAATCCCCCCGACAAAGTGCACGCTGCCCATTATAAAGTCGAAGTCATAACTGTCCAAAACGTTCTCTAAAAACCTCTCGTTTCCAGGAATGTAATCAACCTCCAGCCCGAGCCTCACAGCCAGCCTGCCCCCATACTTTTCACGAGCCATCTCAGCTTCTTTAACATAGTTTTCAAGCTTAAGCCAGTCTAAAGAGTGAGCAGTCGAAGAACCGTCTGGGAAAACAGTCAAATGATCAGTGAAAGCGATTTCCTCAAAGCCTTTGCGAATCGCTGCCTCACAATAGTCAAGCATGCTGGATGAACCATCGCTAAACATGGTGTGAATATGATAGTTGATTCTCACAGACGGCTTAACTCTCCCCCATTTTTAAAAATTATGCTAGGATGAAGCCTGAAGACCATGTTGCTTTTAAAGGTAGCCTCTTTCCCTCGCCTCCTCCAGTATTGCAACCGTCGAAGACGTCCCTATCCTCGCTGCACCAAGCTGTTTAAGCCTCAGCAGGTCGTCAAGCGTACGGATTCGACCTGCCGCCTTTATCTGAATCTCCGGGATACACTCCCTACGCATCAGAATAACGTCACTATCAACAGCACCTCTATACATGTATGTTCCATCGGGTTGCTTGACGAAACCGTATCCTGTAGATGTTTTAACGAACGCTACACGGTGCTTATTGCACACGTGGCACAGCTTTACCTTGCAGTCATCCGTAAGATAGTCGTTTTCAAAAATCACTTTAACTATAGCACCTTTTTCAACAGCAGTATCGTTAACCGCTTTAATCTCCCTTGAAACATAATCCCAGTCGCCGCTTAAAACCTTCCCAATGTTTACTACGAAGTCTATTTCAGTGGCACCGTCTTCACAAGCCTTCTCAGTCTCCATCACCTTTATTTCCGTATTGCTGCTACCATGGGGAAAACCAACCACGGTGCAGACAGCCACGCTCGAGCCTGAAAGCATCTCTTTCGCAAGCCTAACTGCATAAGGCTTAATGCATACTGCAGCAACATTATATTTTTTAGCCACTAGACACCCCGCCTTAAGATCCTCGTCCGTGAGAGTAGGATGGAGAAGCGAGTGGTCAATCATCCTCGAAATGGATTCGAGCGACTTAACCATCGGTAACTTTAACAATATTCAAGGCACAATATAAGCATATCTTAAGACAATTCAAACTTACTATTCGCTGGTTTCTAACCGTCCCTCTTCCCCAACTCTATTCATCCGCATACGTGCTGCGGCTTGAATCTGGATTGTGGAAACTCACGTAACGTGATTACCCTGCGGGAACACGGATTGCAAGCTTGAAATGCGAGCCGGCTTTAAATAATCATTCGTATCTGGTGTTATTGGAGGTGAAGGAAATATGGTTTGGAGGAAAAGAAACGGGGAAAAGAAGATTGACTGGGAGGAGGTTGCGAAAGATCTTCGAGCAGACATTCCCCCCAGAGACCGCCGACATGTGAGAGTCTGCTTCAAGTAGACCCAACTCTAATTCATGGTTCACTTTTTCTTATTTTAAAAATCTCCTTACTTGCATGTCTTGAAAACAAGTCTACTTTAAAAATCCTCTTAAAACTTATAAGAGTGTCGGGAGACTACGCTCTAGATGTTTAAACATGGACTATTGATGATTTTTTCCACCCTCTTACTCGTAACGATGACGACAGTTTGTGAGAAACCCCTCTCAGCGCAAGTTAGCTACGTTAACTACACCATTGTTTTAAACGTCGAAGTATTGTTCGACCAGCCTCCGCAAAAAACCGTTAATTTCACCATGTGGCTTGGGCAATACGGTTTTTCATGGAGCATGAATCAAACAGGCAGCTTAACTCAGAAGCGTGAAATAAGTTTAGATGCATACATAGCGCAGAATCAGCGTCTACTTCTTCCCTACAGCATCTTGTTACATACTGATTCGTGTCTCCAGCTAAACAGGCTGGCAGTTATGACTGACTACTATGGCACTGTTCAGAGCTGGAGCGTAAGGCTTCTTGACAGGAACTATACTTACTATATTGACCAGCTTAGGTGGAGCAGCACATACCGATTTGAATCCAGCGTAGATTCTATACTGGATTACCGTGTAAACAACACGGGTAGAATAATCAACATCCGCTTTACACTGAGGGCAAGCTTAGCCAAGCTTTACAAGCTTGACCTAACACCTTTTCAAAGGCTTGACACTAGACTCCTGTTCGAAGAGCCCACGGGGACTCACATAGGTTTTTTCGAGAATGGAAGCCGCTTTCTAATAGTACGCATTAATGCAGATAACTTGAAGCTTTCGGGCAGATATTTGCTTGAGCTCCACACACTTGAATCAAGCCCGATACGGATCGTATTCCCGTTCCAAATGAACTTGAACTTGAACAGGGAAACCCTTAAAATCGGGCCAGTAATTTTCAGAGCGCTTTTCAACTCGACTGATAACCTGATTAGAGCTTCAGATGAGTTTCTGAGTGAAACGAGGATTTACGCTCCAGACATATCTTCAAAGCTTCAACAGGCAAGATCATACTTAAACGATGTTAGACAAGTAAACCTGGAGGGACTTACGAATATTTTTCCACTTGAGGGAGCTATTAATCTGGTTTGCGAAGCCAGCAGCAGCATCGGTATGCTAGTCTTATCATCGGGGATGCTGATCGTCCCGATCGTGCTGACTATAATTCTAATAGCGGGTGCAGTTGTCTCGCACCTAATATTCAACGGAAGCAGGAAATTGACGATTATTCTCTTCATGCTCTTCTCATTGATAGCTTTCGGACTTCACCCAGGTTTAAGACTAATACTCTTCTCAACAAAGCCGAAAGCATTGATAGACCTTTGGTCCGTTTCAAACCTCACGTATGGAATACCATTCCAACTTCTTCCACTCGCATCAATCACCATAAGCATTATACTTTTGCTTTTGACGGCGCGACTAATGCTCAGGTATTCGGGAACAGCCACGATCCATAGCCTGGCTGCATCAACCGCGGTTAGAATGCTTAAAAGCAGGAGGCTTAGAGGCGCCCTAGTAATACTTACCGTTTCAACAATAGCGATGGCAACTGTCCCAGCCATAACTCTGAAAACGGTCGTGCCACTCGTAACCTCGTTTCAAGAAGCCCGGGACGGGGAAGGAAAGATTTTTTTCTCAAAAACTTGGCTGGCGAGAGTAGTGGAATCAACTCCTGCAGGCACTTTTGAGGAAAAGTATAACGGGCTGTTTTTAATGAGTCTTGAGGAGGCTGCTTTCTACGCGGGGAAACTTGGGATGTTGGAATACACGCCGATATGCATAGCTTTCTGCAAACTCGGGCCTTTGCAAACAGGATCTTCCTCAAGCAGGTTAAACCTTACCGGGCCGGGTGGAATAAACATCACTATTCCAGTGGAGTCGGACAACCAAGAGCTAGGAGGCTTAATAATATTTGTGAACCTCACCTTCATGAGAAATCATCTGGGATTAAACTTTTCAGGAGATTTTAAAAACGGCATTCTAGTTGACAAGGAGTATTTGAAGAAACAGTTTTTCCCAAGCCAGTTAAACGTGATGGGTTTAAATCTGAATGTCACAGGAGTATTCGACAAATCTACTCTAAAAATGCCGGATGGAGAAGGATTGGAGAACTATCTTAGAGGCAGACCACTCTTCGTAGGGACCATTAGCTGGGATGCTGTGCAAACGCCGATTAAATTGTCAAACGATAATTTTTTAACTGAGGGCAACAGGATGCTCATCATATCAAGCCCGGTGATTGGGCTGGTTGATATTGGGACTGTGAAGAACCTTCCCGTTTTTAAAAGAGTCGTAGCCTTTATAGGAACCTATCCTGATGCCAGGCTTTTTGAAATAGAGAACTATTTGAAGACTCTAGTCTCGTCTCATAAGATTTGGCTCAGCCGTGCCATAACCACTGGCGGATCAGGAATCTCTATTGACTTTGTCTCCTCTTACTCGGCAATCATTAGTAAAGGCTCGCAGCTTGAAACCATTCAGCTCGGAACCCCGCTTGTAATGGCTCTAGGCAGTTGGGAATCCATTCTCATGATGATACTCATAGGCTCCCTCATCATTCTAAACGCGATGTTAAATTCAATATACGAACGGAGAAAGGAATCAGTAATAATGTCCAGCCTAGGGGCATCCCCAAGCTTCATAACCTATCTGTTTTTAACGGAAGGATTGATAATAGGGGTAATGGGAGGCTGCTTGGGATATGTTGCCGGCTATGTCTGGGCATATTCAATAGGTGCTAGCAGTCCTGAAATATTTACTGAGCTGTATAGTCTAACCCCCCTGCTGCTGGTTTTCGTAATTGCAATCCTGGTTACGGGCATTGGTTCAGCCTTTCCTGCGAAGGAGGCAATTCTCAAAATAGTCCCGAGTAAAATCATGCTTGTCAGGGGGGAAATCGCCATCAAAACCGAGAGGGATGGTTCTAAAAGAGCATCTACACCTATCCGGCTAAAAAGGGATCATTTGGAACAATTCTCCTCACACGTAATAAACATGGCGCAGTCCCATTCCTACTCTCTCTACGGTATTATAATCCACTCCTATGAGAAGGAGGAGGACGGAGTGAGGCTGAAACTAAGCTATAGGGCGATTTCCGGCCTTTCTGAAAGGACAGCGGATTACGACGTGGAGATTAAGTATGTTCCTGACAGAAGCTTCTACAATGTTGAGTTGATTGTTAAGAATATCGAGAGAAGCTCGTATGCATATGTAGAGTATAAAGCGTTAATGAAGTCGATGCTTTATGAGCTGCGTGACGAGCTTTTGAAGATTACTGTTTCAGAGCAGTGGACATCCGGCAAAAAGGAGAATACGTTGTAAAAATTTTTAAGCTGAACCTTCTACAGACTACTGATGACCATAACCTGGTATCCCATTGTTTTTCCAGATCGTTGCGACGGTTGCAGAGAATTAGATAGGCCGAAATGCATAGAATTCTGCCCCCATGATGTTTTCGCATTAGCAGGTAATAAAGCGGTGGTTGCAAACCCGCAGAACTGCGTCGAGGGCTGCATAGCCTGCATGCCGCTTTGCCCCAAGAAGGCAATAGAGTTCCCGAGGCATCAGGGGTTTAGAAGAGCTGAAGGATCCTGGTCAAAGGGTTTGAAGAAAGTGGTGTGCAAGAAATGCGGCAGGAGCTTCTGGACTAATGAGGACAGGGAGCTCTGCTGGGAATGTAGCAGCCTAAAGTAGTGTCCACGTGTTAAACGGAAAAACCGGATTTCGTGCGCTAAAAGGGATTTCATTTTTCAAAGATAAAACTTATAAACAGAGAATATTACTGCCTCCCGTAGGATCGTTTAACTGGTGGTCAATGGGAGTTGTTGTTTGAAATTCAGGAGCGCTCGAACAGCAAACTATTTCGTAGAAAGTAAGACGGCTCCGCTTGGCTCGAACTCCCATTTCTTCAAGTATCCCGAGGACTCGGCTATTTTTTCAGAGAAGGAAACTATGTCGCTCATCCACGGCATCGCTTCCTTCGGAAGCCTCGACTGGCTTTCCCCAACCCACTCGTAAGCCTTAACTTCAACGTAATCAGGGCTAGCGATATTTATTAGCCTAGCATAACCCTCCGCATCGCTATCGTTAACACCCTTAACCATTGTTATTCTGAGCACACGCTTAACACCATTTAGGCTGGGCAACAACTCTAGCGACCTTAACAGTCTCTGCCAAGCATCCTTAACCAAGGGTCTCGCAACCATTTTGAAAATCGTCTCGTTAGGGGCTTGAATACTGATGTAAAGCTGGTTTGGAAGAGGGTTGAGGATTTCTAAAACCTCGGGCATGCTGCCGTTAGTTACAAGGTATGTCACCATGCTTCTCTTGCGAGCCTCGCCTATCAGATCACCCAGCCTAGGGTACAGGGTTGGCTCACCAGTGAGACTAAAGGTCACCATGGATGGTTTTAGAGCCTCTTCGAAAACCTTGGGATCAACCATCTGATTTGCCTTATAGCCTATTAGGAGGAGCCTCCTCATCCTAATGGCTTCCTCAATAATGTAAGCGGGATCGTCTAACTCAGAAACTTGAGCGGGATACTCTTGCCAAACATACCCGGGCCTGTCTCCAGAGTGGATTCTCCAGCAGTAGGTGCACCTGTAGTTACAACCTAGGAAGGGAGTCATCTGCATGCACCTGTGGCTCTGAACATTCTTATACCAGAGCTCCTTGTAGCAACTCCGCCCCCGGGTTAATCTCTGTCTAGTCCAGTAGCAAACCTTAACGGCGGAGTGTCTACCGACTACCCTGTACTGTTGCTTCTCAAGCAGGCTCTTAACGTTTAACGGGAGCATTAGTACTCGGATTAGTAGCTCGGATGGTGATTTAAGAATTTGGGATCCTCGAAACAGCCTCCCTCGGCGCACGTGCTCGTGCTAAATACTCGCTTACCAGCAGGTAAACACTCGTTTACTCCAGGTAGGCATTTGCTTCCCATGTGTATTTGAACGGCTTAAGCTTCGAGAAAGGGATTGCTTAGCCAAGCCAGGCCCCGTTGAGAACTCGCTTGCTCGGCGAGTGCCAAGGCCCTCAGGTATGGTTATCGTCACCGTAGTTGACTTAGTGTGCTGTGCGTCCTGGGTTTATCAGCCTTGATGTGAAGGTCGCCCGTCCCGCCATACCAAGCCCTTTTATTCGGGAAGTAGGTAGCGTGTGCTAGGAGTGTTTAGCAAGACTAAGAGCATGTTGCCTAACATTACGACTACTTTTCCAACTGGCTTCTAAATCCTAAAAACACGGGGTTTCTTAGAATACATCCAATAAAAAGGATCTAAACGATTTTCACATGATGGCAGTGGCTTGATAGCTATTTTAAACAGGTTGCGTTGAAGGTATTTAGCGGTAAAATTTAAATGCACGTATGTGTATGCATATTTCATGGGTCACAAGACCATCACTATCTCAGACGAAGCGTACAAAGCATTATCCCGTCTTAAACGTGGCAAGGAATCGTTCACAGACGTGATACTGAAACTGGCCAGGGGGAGAGTGGAGGGCACCCTTTTAGACTACGTGAGGTCGCTTGAGCAGGATGAGGAGTTTGCAGAGATAATGGAAGACGTGGTAAGGGAGAGAAGGAGAATCAGATTGAGAACGCCCAGAGTGTAGGTGTACCCAAATGGTTTGCTTAGATACGAGTTTCATAATTGCCCTTATAAGACGTGACCAAAAAGCGGAGAGGAAGCTGGAGGAGTATGTGAGCAGTGGGGCAAGGCTTTCGACGACGCCTATAACAGCGTGTGAACTGTTTAAAGGGGCCTATAGGTCGAAGAAGAGAGATGCCGAGGTTAGGAAAGTCAGGGAGATACTGAAACGCCTAGACATGTTGGATTTCTCTATAGATTCCTGCGAAAGGTATGGTAAGCTTGTGAATGATCTTGAATCTGCAGGAACGCCGATCGGCGATCTGGACGCCATCATAGCGAGCCTAGCCCTAACTCATAACGAGCCCGTAGTAACAGCTGATAAGGACCACTTTGAAAGGGTTTCAGGCCTCATAGTTGAATCATGGTGAATTCAGCTCGAGCCTCATGAGCCTAGTATTATTGAAACCGCTTCGTCTAGGCTCTTCACTGTGAAATCCGCGTTCTCGCAGCGGGTACCCCTCCTCGAAACAAGTATGAATCGCATTCCCGCGCTCTTAGCCGACTCGCAGTCGAAACAAGTATCTCCAACCGCGAAACACTCCTGAGGCTTAACCTTCAAGAGTTCAGCCGCCTTCAGGAAAACGTCTGGCGCCGGTTTTCTTCTGACAACAATATCTGAGCCTACGAGCACGTCGAACATTTTTAAAACTCCCAGGAGAGAAAGGTACTTCTTGAGCCTCCTCGTGGTCTGGGAGCTTGCAACCGCCGTTTTAACACCTCTCTCCCTAAGTATTTTCAAAGATGGTTCCACATCTTCAAAAAGCCTTATTTTACCAATATATTCAGCGTCATATATCTCGTCTTTAAGCCTCCTTAGCTCTTCAGCCTTAGCCTCGTCTCCTCCAGTGATTTTAAGAGAGATCTCCGGCCCGGCGAGCCCAACATACTCCTCAACATCCTTAGGGTCAATCCGTATCCCCATAAGGCTAGCCGCCCTAGCCCATGCTTCAGAAAGCAAGCCGACCGTATTAACGATTGTCCCGTCAAAATCAAGTACTACTGCTTTAATCGTCAAAGCCTCATAGATACGTTAAACCATTTTTAAAAACTTTACTTTCATCTCATCAAATACTAAAAGCTATTTTTTATCTCTATGTTTATATAAGATCAAGCGCGTGCTCAGCACGAGGGGGCTGATAAGTGTCTTACGCCATCCCTCCATGACTTTTTCCCCTATCTAACTCTTCAGGGTATCTGAACTCCTTTTCCTTAACCATTATCTTCAATCTCTTTACGTAATGGTGATCAGTTCCTTTAAACCTTATAGAACCTTGATAAAGAGAATAGGGAGGCTCAAAAACCATCATAACCATGTAGTAGTCAAAAGTACTGTTTCAGTCGTCAGGATTGCGTAGGCAGTGTTGGGAATGGTTTTAAACTTTCCATTATCCATAGCGCATACTTGGGCTAGACTATATTTTGTGCGAAGAATGGATTATGAACCGGGGGCCTCTATGGAAGCTAAGGAATGTCACCATTCCGTTAACTTCTTGACTGTCTCCTCGTCGAGTCTCTTAACCATCTCTAAGACAAGCCTGACAGCATTCCTAACGTCGCTGAGACTCATTATTGAAGCTGCTGAGTGAATATGCCGCGTTGGAACTCCGATGACTAGACTGGGGCAGCCAACCTTATGAATGTGAATCCTGCCCGCGTCAGTCCCTCCTCTCGCCACAAGTGAAAGCTGGTACGGGATATTGTTCTCCTCCGCAACTCTTATCGCCAGATTCTTTAAGTTTTGATTTGGTATCATTGAAGCATCCATTGCGACTATCGAGGGGCCTTTCCCAATCTTGGTTTGAGCCTGTCCAGGAGGTATCCCCGGAACGTCGCCAGCAATATCTACTTCAAGCACGATGGCTACGTCAGGATCCACCAGGCTCGCGATCGTTGTAGCTCCTCTGAGACCAACTTCCTCCATGACTGTTGCTGCACCATACACGGTGTTAGGATGCTGAACATTCTCTGTTCTCAGCCTTCTCACAACCTCCATCGCTATCGTAGCCCCAACCCTGTCGTCGAAAGCCTTGCCCATCGCAACCTCGCCACCCTTCATAAGGGTGAAGAAGGAGCATGGTACCACCGGGTCGCCTACTCTAACACCCATGTTCTTAGCTTCGTCTGCCGAGGAAGCACCTATATCGATGAACATGTTGTCCTTCGTTATCACTTTGCCGGCCTCCTCGGGCGGTATTAGGTGGGGAGGTTTCGCAGCTATAACCCCGTTTAAATCACCCTTCTGGGTTCTAACTATAACCCTGGTTGAAAGTAGAACCTGGTCGAACCATCCTCCGAGCGGTGCGAAGGTCAGGAAGCCCTGGTCATTTATGCCTGAGACGACGAAGCCCACCTCGTCAACATGGCCGGCGAGAAGGACACGCGGTCTTTCGGAACTACCCTTCTTGACGAACGCTAGAGAACCCAGTTTGTCCGACATAATCTCGTCAGCATAAGCCTGCATATAGCTCTTCGCCTTTAACAGAACCTCCTTCTCATACCCAGCGGGTCCGAACGAGTTTGTCAGGTCCTCCAGTACTTTAACCATCCATTCTCCGGACAATGTTGGAAAAAGGTTTAACAAAGGTTAAATAAAAGCTTTTTCACCTTCCTCTGTACACTTATCCCGATCATCTGGATTACAAATCCATAGTTATATTTGAACCTAAATCAGTATCTTGGTCCATCCTTGCTAAGAAGAACGACCCCGCCTGCTCCCAGGTTTCAACAGCCTTTTCAACGTCGCTTGATACTCTCAGGGATCTCCGGCCCATGAGCCAAACTGATTCTCCGAGTCTCCTGCCTCATACGCTTTTTCTCAACCATGGTCTCCTGTCCTTCGAATTTACCTTACGCGGCGTTACAGGCCTCCTGCAAACAACTAAATGCGGCAAACCTACTTTAGGCTTCTTATTATAATCGTAAACCAGCTTCAGCATCACTCTGTGAACACGTTTACACACCTACCTGTATACAAATCTCTAAGGTCGAAGATAACCACATCCGAAGAAATATTCTTCGAGTAACCATAATGCAACTATTCCCGCAAGCAGACTATAACGATGCGATAAACATTATGAAGCAGGTAATCACGCTACATGTCTTCGCTGGACCAATCCTTCGGGTGAAGTATGTCAAGCTTTAATCCCTCATTCCTGAAGGCTTAAAGGCTTTTTGATGGCAATATCTTCCCGAAATCATGAGGGAAAAATTAATATTCCCCCGTAGGCATGTTTTCTAAGCGGAGGTGTTTAAAATGTCTGAAGACTGGTTTGAAGACTGGTTTGAAAAGCTTGAGAAGGATTTAAGAAGAATGATGCGGAGAGCCTTTAGCGCAACACCGTTCGAAGAGGATTTCTTCGACCTTTTCAAAGGTCTTGAGGAGAAGTTTCCAAAAGACCTGGTTAGGGAGGAGAAGCTTCCCGACGGAAGCGTCAGAAGGGAGTACGGCCCGTTCATATATGGCTACTCCGTCAGGATAGGGCCTGACGGCAAGCCAATCGTAAGAGAGTTTGGAAACGTTAAGCGTAAAGTTTCCCCTGTGAAACCGCTTGAAGTTAAGGAGGCTGCTGAGCCGCTGATAGACGTCATCACGGAGGAGGACAAGATTAAAGTCATAGCTGAGGTGCCCGGTGTGGATAAGCAGGATATTAAGCTGAACGTTGTCGGGAAGACTCTTTCAATACGTGCAGAGTCTGAGAGGAGAAAGTATAGTAAGGATGTTGAGCTGCCTGAAGAGGTTGACCCCAAGACTGCTAAAGCCAGCTATAAGAATGGTATTCTGGAGGTAACGCTGAACAGGGTTAGGAAGGAGAAGAAGGGCGAGGAAATACCAATAGAATAGCCTGCACTCCATGAACACGCTGCTGACCCTAGCCGCTACGCTCCTAATCCTAGCGGGTTTCCTACTTGTTTTTATAGCTGTTTTCATGGAGCTGCTACGTGCTTTTAAACAGGGAGGCACTGAGGTTGAGAAGCAAAGTGGGGCAGTGGTGATGATAGGCCCAATCCCCATAGTCCTTGCTTCAGACCCTAAGACAGCCAGAATGCTGCTTGTGCTTGCCATCATACTCACCCTGATCTTAATCTTTTTAACAGTCTTATTCGCCTACGGTTGAGAGGCTTTGAAGAGTTTCGGAAAACTAATACTAGCAGGCTTCATCCTTATAATAACTGGTTTCGTAACGCTTCTCCTGGCCTCACTGCCGTTTGCTGAAGCCAAGGTTGGGGGAGCCTTCGTAATATTTATAGGTCCCTTCCCACTGGCATTCGGCTTCGGAGAATACTCTCCCATCCTCCTACTCGTCAGCGTAATTATCGCCGCGGTGATGATAATGATCATACTGATAATTTTAAAAAGCTCTTTGAAAAAAGCTGACGCCTCTTAGGTTTGGAAAAGCGAGTTTAAAGCTACGGCTCAGGTTCCATTATAACAGCGTTCTCACCAACTATGCTGCGGAACCTCTCAGCGTCACTCTTACCTCCAACAATGGAGCCATAATGCATAGGCACGAATATTCCCACACCTATGTCTTTAGCCGCCTGCGCAGCCTCCTCAGCATTCATAGTGTATGTTCCACCGATTGGAAGAAGGGAGACATCCGGCTTTAAACCAGCCATTTCAGGAATTCTGTCAGTATCCCCTGCATGATATATTTTCACACCGCCTATTGTAACCACGTACCCAACCTTGCCATCCATCTTAGGGTGGAAGGATTTTCCAACGTTGTACGAGGGAACAGCCTCAACCTTAACACCTGCGACATCGATGCTTAAACCAGGCTTAACAAACTTATGCTCTAAGCCTAACTGCCTGAACCTTGCTTCACACTCCTTGGGGCCGATTAAAAGAGTCTTGGGGGAAGAAACCTTCCTAATGTCTTCTAAGCTTAAATGGTCGAAATGGTTGTGCGTAACCAGTATGATGTCTGCAGTCGGACCGCCTTTAATCTTAAACGGATCTATGTAGATTGTTTTCCCTTCTCCAACTATTCTGAAGCCAGCGTGCCCCAGCCAATATATCTTAACACCCTTAACCTCTATCAAACTGTATTTAAGTAGTTGGAACAAGGTTGAATATAAAGGTTATTCTCCATGATCTCTGCAGCCCCAAGTGCTCACATGTCCCGGCGTGTTAAGACAGCCCTGTCATTAATGCACTGACAACATAGAGAGTACGAGTAAAATAGAAGATACGTGTGTTAAACTTGTCCTGGAGTAACCGGTTCTAGCATCTAGGCTTGACAGAGAGATTAAGCAAGCATTCAGTTCATCCAGCATGATTGACCTAGGCTCATGCATATTCTCCAGTCAGCACAGTCCTCCGCCTCTAATTCCCGTTTAACTCGTGAATACACTTGTGGAGGCATTTTTCCACCTAGGCTCATTGAATCATTATCGAGCTAATCTTCAATTTCCAAATTTAATTCAGTAATTCCTTCATCCCTTGTTGAAACTGGGAAAGACTAGTCTTAGGGAAAACCAGGCTCGACCGTTAAACATTACGTTTATAAGGCTTATCGCAATGTCTGCAAACAGTCTTGAAAAAACTAGTTTACGCAGTGTTCCTAATGCTCGCACTCCTAACTCCACGGAACGCGGGCAACCGCTTCCTTGCGTCAGTGGGTGAAGCGGGCCCGCACAGTTTTAAAAACACTGCTGAAAAAAGCTTTTCAATCCAGATGACGGTTAACTCGGCAGAGGATGGAGACACGATATATGTTCCACCAGGCAAATATACGGAGAATCTTAAAATAAACAAATCCGTGAAGCTTATTGCTAACGGAACGGTGGAAATTAGACCGGTTAATCCGAAAGACAATACCGTAGAAATATTGAAGGATAATGTCACCCTTATTGGTTTCACTTTAGTAAACCAGGGAGGAATATGTGGAATACGCGTTGCAGGGGTGACGGGCTACAGGATTACTGGCAACAAGATTCTAGGTGGCGACTACGGATTGCTGATTGAGGATTCAAGTAAAGGTTTTGTCTACGGAAATGAAGTTGAAGGGTGTCTTTTCGGAATATACTTTCGAGAATCCTCTGGCAACACTGTTTCCCAGAATACTGTTGAATCCTGCAAGTATGGAATTAGCCTCTCATTATGTTTAAACATCACGGTTGTTGGAAACATGGTGGCCAACTGTACCTACGGCCTGTATAATCACATGTCTGATAGGAGCAATGTGTCGAAAAACGTTTTTCGGGGAAACATGATGGGTTTAGTGGCCGCCAGGTCTGTAGAAAACCAGATACTTCTGAACGAAATCCTAAATAATTTTTACGGAGTGCATTTAGATGATGTTCGCATAAGCATCGTGGCTAAGAATAATGTTTCCGGAGGCCTTATAGGCGTAAAGGTGCAGAACTCGTACAACATCTCTTTACTGAACAACGCCGTACGCTTCTCAACGAATAACATTGCAATAGATTCAAGCCTCAACATGACTGTCTCAGGCAACATGCTGGAACATGCCAAGGGACATGGAATAATCGCTTATGAAACAGCCAACAGCATTCTATCTTGGAATTCGATCTCCCATTGCCGCGTAGGGATCTCTATTGAAAATTGCAGGCTTAACAGGGTTGAGGGAAATTTAGCGGTGCAGAATTCGTATGGGCTCTACCTCTTCCGTTCATCCGGAATCCAGCTTACAAATAACCGATGTTTCAACAATACGAATACGGATTTCTATTCAGAGGGCTCCGAGAATATTTTTGTCAAAGATCTTGAGTTAAATGGCAATACGAATGATACAGAAGTCTCTTTCACCTATCGAGGCGACGTGTCTATAAAAAGATCTGAGCCCATCGAGTTCAGAGCTGGAAGACTTTTAAGCGGCTTCTTCAACATCACCCTACTCTCCGCCAACTGCCAAGTAAGGATAAACGTCACATATAACTTGAGAGACATCCAGGAAACCCGGAGGGAGGAGCCAGTCCTCTACCGTTGGACAGGCTTAGAGTGGAAACCATTAAGAGGCTCTGTAAGGGAAGAATCCTCCGTAAAGGGTTCAGCATCCTTCCTATTATCAGAAACCGGAATCTACGTGCTAGGAGTCGGTGAGAAAACCCTGGAACAGTTTCCTTCAGCCGTGACGGTTACAGTTGTTTTAACACTCATACTCGGCTCCTATTTGACTCTGAAGAAACTCTTAAAAAGTAGAAAGACATCGGTTTTAAAATCGTAAACCACTGAGTGTACACTATTCTCCGGATTCTTCTTTTTTCCTCACAGCTTCCCTTATTATTGTTATAAGGTAGACGAGAGTACCGTAACCCACTAGTGCGACGCTGGAGAAAGAAAAAGCTATTTGAATCACGACGAGGACGGATAGCATAGTCGGATTATAGCCTGTCCTAACATACCACATATTGTATAAACCGGCAAGCATTGACAGCAGGTAGAGCAGAACTCCGATGATCATAGCTCTCTTAGGATTCACTCTGCTAAGACCTCTCATAAAGCCAGCATTTAACCCAGTGTCCTGGGGCTGCTTCAAACTCCGGCGGCTCCTCTTTAAAACACTTGTCAAAGGCACGTGGACAACGCGGAGAGAATCTGCAGTTCTTAGGAGGATCTACGAGGGCGGGAGGCTCTCCTGGTGGAACTTCTTTAAACCTGCTCCTGTTCTGCGGATTTGGGTCCGGTGTTGCTATAAGCAGGGCTTTTGTATACGGGTGTAAAGGATTCCTCAAGACTTCCCGGGTAGAAGCCTTCTCCATAACGTGCCCGGCGTACATTATCAGCGCCGATTCTGAGAAGAATCGTGTTGTTGCAAGATCGTGCGTTATGTATATCACGCCGAGCCTAAGCCTTTCCTGAAGCCTTCTTAACAAAGTTAGAATCTCTATCCGCACGGAGGCATCCAGCATCGATACAGGCTCGTCGGCAACGATTAGCCGGGGTTCAAGAATTATCGCCCTAGCTATCGCAACCCTCTGCAACTGGCCTCCGCTGAGCATATGGGGATACTTATATGCGAAGTCCTCGACTGGCGTAAGCCTCACTTCTTCAAGCGCCTTGAAAACTCTTTCAGCCCTCTCCTCTCTCGACTTAACCGTGTTATGAATTAGGAGTGGTTCCTCCAATGCCCTGAATACTGTGAAATGGGATGCGAAGGCTCCGAAAGGATCCTGTTGGACTAGGCTCGCCATTCTCCTGTACCACTTTAAATCCTTCACCTTAGTATGTGTGATATCTTTCCCTTGAAAAAGTATCCTGCCGCCGTTGGGCTCGTAAAGCCTTAGGATAGTCTTACCCAGAGTCGTCTTCCCACTTCCACTCTCCCCTACGAGCGACACGGCTTTTCCCTCTTCAAGGCTGAAAGTCACGCCGTCAACCGCCTTCACATAATTCACCCTAGAGCTTAGGAAACCCCTTCTGATTTCAAACCATTTCCGCAAGTCTTCCAGCTCAAGCAGCCTAGTATCCGAATTCATTTCCCATCACCGTAAAGCCAGCATCTAACTAAATGGTCTTCACCCACCTTAATCATCCCGGGTTCCTCAGCACTACACTTATCCCACGCAAACCTGCATCTCGGGTGGAACCTGCAGCCCGAAGGCGGGTCTATTAGGCTTGGCGGAGCCCCACTTATGAACTCTGGCTTCCTATCGGTGGTAAGCGTTGGGACACTTGCTATTAGGCCTCTTGAATAAGGGTGCTTCGGCTCCGTGTAGAAGACATCCGCGCTGGAGAGCTCAACTATCTTACCCGCGTATATAACAGCAACTTTATTTGCAAGCTCGCTGGCTAAGCCCAAGTCGTGAGTTATGAAAATATAGCTGAGCCTAAACTCGTTTTTAATCCTCTTCAAAAGGTTGATTATGTTAGCCTGGGTCAAGACGTCCAGCGCTGAAGTAGGCTCGTCGAGAATCACTATTTCAGGATTGGTTATCAGGGCCATTGCTATAGCCGCCCTCTGTTTCATGCCGCCACTGAGCTCAAACGGATATCTTTCAGCAAATACTCCAGGCATCCCCATAAGCTCAATCAGCTGCCTCGCCTTTTTCAAAGCCTCTTTCTTCTCAACATTATCGTGAATGACCAGTGGTTCAGCCACTTGCTGGCCTATTTTATAAACCGGGTTGAACGAGTTCATCGCTCCTTGGAAGACAATTGATATTTTCTTCCACCTAACCTCCCTTCTGAAAGCCTCCTCGTCGAGCTCCATCACGTTCCTGCCGTTGAGAAACACTTTTCCCTCGTAAGTATGAATGTTCCTCGGGAGAACCCGGACAAGGGCACGAGCCAACGTACTCTTCCCACATCCTGACTCGCCGACGACCGCTAGCACATCCTCCTTCTCCAGGTCGAAATTTATCTCCTCCAAGGCCTTCACTACTCCTTTTCTAGTTCTATAGTAAAGCTTAAGGTCGCGGACTGATAAAACTGTTTTTCCGCTGCTCATTCCTCTACAACTCCTTTAGCTTCGGGTTAACTATCTTCTCGAGAGCCATGCCTATCAGGGCGAAAGCGATCGAGGTGAGAATCAGCATGAAGGCAGGCTCTAAAACCCAGTAATACATGCCTTTGTAGAATGCGCCGTTAGTCTGAGCATCGTTTATAATCTTGCCCCATGTTGGGAGGAATGGGTCTCCCAGCCCTAAGTAGGAAAGCCCAGCCTCAAGAAACACGAAGCCCGGCACTGAGGATATCATTCCGGGAACTACTGGAGGCAGTATCTTCGGTATAACGTAGAACAGTATTAGCCTCATGTTACTGGCTCCATATGCTTGCGCAGCCTCAATATACGGGTAACTCTTAATCTGCATGACTAGTATGCGGGTGCCCTTTATGCCGAGAGAGAATATACTTAGGACAACCACGCTTAGAAGGATGATTAACAAGTCTATCCTGTAGAACGTTGTAAGCATGATTAGAATCGGCAGGAAGGGCAAGACCGCGTTTATTTCAACTATTCTCTGAATAACTAGATCAATCTTCCCACCATACCAACCGCTTATCGTGCCTATTATGAGGCTTAAAACCGTTGTAAGTATAGCGGATGTGAGCCCGAAGGACATGGCTATTGGAGTTCCCCAGAGCAAACCTATTAGTAGGGGCCTCCTCAGATGGTCTGTACCAGCCAACCCGTAGACTGAACCGTATATCACTACCTCCGCGTTCAAAACATCATTCTTTTCAAGGGTCGTTTCGAAGCGTATTCCATACCTGCCTTTCAAGACCCTTGGGTCCAGCGAGTATTCTGCGAAAAGGCCTTTCTCAACAGTTACCATGAAGCTGGGTTTTCCTCCGACCTTGTTTTCGAAAAGCCCCTCCAGCCTCAGCTCTAGGCTAAGGTCGTTGCTCAAATAAAGCCTGTCGTCTGGTCTCCTCAAAACATGCTTCTTCAAGAAGACCTCTTCACCATCCGGCCTAATCCAGTAGAATTCTACTGCAGGCTTCTCCGAATAGCTTGAGTTGAAGAACATCACTATTTCCGACGGAAAATCGTCGTACTCATAGTTGAAGTAGACAGTCCAAGATGCGGCGAGCCTACCGTCTTCAAGCAAAACCTTTGTAGCATCAGCATCCTTAAGCGGAACTATGATTGTTCGAGGTAGTTTTTTCCCATAGAAAATCTCAACCCATTCTGGTTGAGCGTTCCTCGGATTCCTGCTCCAGGCCTCGCTTGACCTCCAAGCTTGAATCGCCTCTGGAAGAGGTATTGTCACCATGGTGTAAACAGAAAGGACAATAAGGAAGAGGAGTATAGCTACTCCGATGACAGCAGACTTGTAGCTTAAAACTTCGTGCAAAACGCCTTTTAAGCCGCCAACACGCTTTGAAGAGCTCATTTTCAACCTCCCCATACTCTAACCCTTGGATCCAGAAACGCGTAAACAATATCGAGTGTTAAGACAGTTAGGGTTAACAGCCAAGCGTAAATCGCTACTTCTCCCACTATAACCGGTGGATCCGGGTAAGAAAGGGCTGCTGACAAGAGCCTACCTAAACCAGGCCAGTCGAAAACGGTTTCTGTTATTATGGCACCGCCCCAGGAGCCGATAATAGCTAGAGATAGCCCTGTTACTATCGATGGTAACGTCGGCCTTAACACATAACCCATATCCACCTGCCTGGGTGGGAGGCCTTTAGCCTTAGCCACCTCCACGTAATCCTCGGTTGAGAATATAAGGAAGAAAGTCCTGTTAGAATATATTCCCAGGAACAACCCAGCTATTATCCAAGAAAGCATAGGCAATACCATGTGCTTCAAAACAGACAGGAAGTATATAAGTGGGTCCTTGGGCGGAGGATAATCCACTAGTCCCCCTGGAGGAAGCACATGCAGCCAAGTGTAGAAGATCAGTATTAAAAATATTCCATATACCCATCCTGGTATTACGGAGGTTGGAGCCAGTGCCGCTATTACCCTGTCTATTTTTGAACCGTATTTTCTAGCTATGAGTAGGCCACCTAGAAGGTTCGTGAAAAAATTGATGATGGTCACAGTTGTGAAGAGCATGATTGTTTGAGGCAGCCTCTCCAGTATTATCAGCCTCACCTGCTTCGACCCGCTGTCGCTAGTCAGGTAGAGGGCTGTCCCCAGATCCAGGGTTAACGCATTCTTCAAGTGGTAGAGGCTTCTTATTAAGAACGGCGTGTTAAGACCTCTAGCCTCCAATGCGGACTGGTATAGGCTGTCTATGATCTTCTGCCTTTCAGAAGCGGTAAGACCCTGGTAAGCCGGATTGTTCCTGACGTTCATCGTGATGCTCATCATGAGGTCCGACTTAACCATCTCATCTATAAGACCCCCAAAGTTGGCAAGCAAGATGGATATGTATACAGCAATTACGAGGCTTATAAGCAGTAAAACCGTTCTCTTAGCCACGAACTTTAAGAATCCTTTTGGAATCATTGATTATGGGTCACCCTGCTCCATTTTTCCAGAAGGAGAAAAAAGAAGGGGATAAAAACTTTTCTGTGTACTCTACTTCTTTTTCCTTCTTAACAATAGGACTGCAGCTATGGCGATGACCAGGATGACCACGACTATCCCGATTACTGCTTCATACCACATTCTGAACACGGCTCTAATAGTGTGAGGCTTGTCCGTAGTGACCGTGATGGATGCGGATGCCCCCTTCTCCTCCCCGTCGACAACCCATTTTTCGAGGACGCTAAGGAAGCCGGGTTTAGCCGTTATCGTCACTGTTTCACGCCCGAAGTACCCGTGTGAACCAGGCTCAGGGTCAGTTGTTCCGCTTCCCTCCACGGAGATCACGAGCTCACGCTGCAAAAGCTTTCTGAATGGTTTCAGGACCGCGGTGTGCGCCGTTATGTCAGCAGTCTCCAAATAGTAGGGACCGGCACCAACCCAGAAGTGCTTATACTTAGCATACCAGTTTTTCAAAGCGTTGTACCTTGCCCTAGCCTCCTCCGCAGTGATGTATTTACTGTTAAGCTCCTTGAAAGGTATGTAGCCCTCAGTTATAGCTTCATCCACCATTTGAGACAGGATTTGCAGGCTTGGACCGGCTATGTAGTTCATCCATTCAACATTGTTCTTTAGAGCCTTGTCCTGGCCGAAGGCAAGGAGGCCTTTCTCCTCAGCCTTAACGCCTATCGCAGTGGTATGCCATGGTCCAGCCAAGCCGACGTAAGCGCTGGCTATTAGCTCAGCATCCATGTTCGTGTAGTCAGTGTACCATTCTATCTTCAACGGGTGCTCGCTCACGATCCTCCACGCTTTGAAAACCTCCCTCCAGGACTCGAATGATCCTACATAAGCCTCGTCGTAAAGCGCACTTTTGTTACTAGCCCTCTCAAAGTTGATAGGCCAGCTCCAAACCCAGTCGGCGAGACTCATAACCGTTCCATCATGGTATTCAAACTTGCCAATGATGTCCTCGTACTCTGCAACTATCTTAACCTTCGCCTTAGTCACTCCGGCTTCCCCAGCAGTCACAACCTTCTTCTTTTCAACATCCCAAGCATACCAAGCGTCTGAAGGTATAGTAACGCTGTCCACGAAATTCAGAGTCAGCCAGTTTTTACTCTCAGGATTCTGGAAAGTCAGAAGGCCTTTTTCAGCCTCTATCGTAACGCTTTTTACGAAGCCCGTGGGTATTGGAAGCCCACTCTTAGGATGACTTAGAAAAGCAGGCATGCCGGTGGCTGAGCTCACCATACCGTCGTATATCCAGTTAGAACCAGCTATCGGGTTCCACGCGTCCCCGGTCAACACGTCTGAGCTACCTATTTTCACTGTTCCACCCGTCTTCCCTCCACGGTTCAACGTGAATGCCCATATTCCAACCCAGTAGCCTCCGGAGTAGTCGGCTATAGCGTTTATTTCCTTCCTCCTGACCCATGCTGCAGTCTGGTCTACGAGCCAGACTCTCACAGAGTCTTGAAGCGCAAGTTCGAAAGCCTTTTTCATCCATGCTGTCCTTTCATCTATAGTGGTGAACTTCTTTTCAGCAAGCTTATCAGCAAGCTCGCTGAACTCTGGGGAAGGCTTGTAAGAGGCCCATAGCGGGCTGATTGAAGCCATGCCTGACTTAGGACTGTAGAAGAACTGGAAGTTGTCTGAATCATCTCTCGACACTACTGTAGTCACCCAGCCGCCAGTGTATATGTGCCACTTCCCTTCAGCAGGATTGCCTCTCATCCATATGGGTGAGGCTTCTCTCGAAGTCTTGTACATCCTCTCCACGGTGAACCCGAGCTTCTCCAATTGCCCTGAAACATAGTCTCCTATCTGCCTCCTCCTGTCTTCAGTCCTTATGACGAATTTCAGGACGATCGGCTCACCCTTATATAGCCATTTTCCATCTTTATACTCTACACCCGGCTCCTTCGACAACTCGTCGAATATAGTCTGCTTAGCCTTTTCGAAGTTGTACGCATATTTAGTCTCAATGCTTTTTATCACATCCTTATGTCTCTCGTAGTCTGGAAAACCGTTGCAGACGGGGACATACTTAGGTATAGCAAGGCCGCCCATGATCTCGTCAACTATATACTGCCTGTCTACAAGCATGTTCATGGCTTCCCTTATCTTAGGGTTGTAGAACGGGTTGAACTTGCCGTCAAGCGTTGTAGGACCAACAGGGTTAAAGGTAAGTTCATTGTATAAGCCGTATGAGAAAGCGTATGTTAGTGCTGCCGATTCCCGTACCCTTCTGAAAAGCACCGGGTCGCCTATATCCTTAAAGTAGATGTCCATATCCCCCTTCTCCATCATTTCAACGGCTTTAGCTGCATCCGCCACTGGGAAGAAGACCACCTCGTCGAACCACCCGTAGTTATAGATCGGAAGCTCTTCCTGCGCAGAAGTGAAAGTGACGATTGGGGCTAGAGCCTGAGAGAGCATTAGAAGCATTAGGATGGATGCTATGCATACTGTTATCTTGTTTTCTGAACCCCGTATCATTTTCTCATCATAAATGGGCCTCCTGAGGTATTTTATAAAGGTTTCTAGGGCAATTATAAAAAAATGTGTAGCATTTATAAGGAATAGAGGTTTACATCATCAAACTCTCAACCCATGCAGCAAGCTCCTCAAGGCCTCAAGCTGGTTAACCTCAATGCACATGTATTCCGCAGCAGATCTTAAGGCAACGCCAGTTTTTTCAGCCTCCTCATACAGTTCTCCGAAATACTTCCTCCACTCCAAGTCCCGCAGAAGATGATGGTCGAGGATCATGATGGATGGACTTACCTGGCTTATTATCCTCCTGATGTTTCTCATGCTTGCCTCAAGCTGTTCCTCCGTAAGGTTTAGACCAAGCATATAGGTGGATGGGCCATCTATGTAAATCGTGCCGGGCCTCTTCCCTATGACGAACCTAACCTGATAGTCCAGGGGGAAGCCCTGCACGTCGCTCGTGAAAAGGAAACTGTCGGCAGAATCCTTGACGCTGAGCTCAACCACGTAGCCGAGCTGACTATCAGGGCCGTGGGGAACCGGGTTTGAAAACTCAAGCCTAGTTCCACCGAACAAATATTCCTTGCCGTCGGCAACCATAACCCGAGACGCGATCGGCCTGATCTTATCGAGAAACACTGATGCCCTTCTCCTCTGGCTGAAGTTTATCATGTTCTCCGGATCCTTAACTATGATTATTCTCCCCCCATAGATCTCCTCGAGAAACCTTGTTGAACTATGATGATCATAATGATAGTGCGTCACTACAATGACTTCACACTCCTCTGCTGCAGAGGCTATTCGCTCCCAGCATTCTTCCAGGAGACTGAGCTCTTTCGGGTGCGGTGGAAGCCCGTATCTTCGAGGCGCGACGGCGGCAGCAGGGTCTATCATCAGCTTCAGGTCTCTAGTTTCAACAAGCGTAGCCATGCTTCTAACGCCCATCGAGTCGAAGCAGATCGGGTTTATCTTCAATCCTCTGTTCTGATTGCTCTACGACTTTAATAAAACTTTTAAGAGATATAAATCAGAATAACGCGGCCGGCTTCTAACAGCTATCCTATTTTTTTACTCTGCGCCTTTAACCCACTTTGAGAAGTCCAGAGCCCTCTTTAAAACGCCTTTCTTAACTAGGGAACAGTATACTTCCCTACCCTTCTTAACGGTTTTAACCAAGCCAGCGTTCTCAAGAATCCTGATGTGGTATGACACTGTGGGCTGGGAGAGGTTGAACTTCTCCACGATGCCTGTTATCATCATGCTCTCGCCCTCTATTATAGAGAGTATTCTGAGCCGGGTTGGGTCAGCCAGTGCCTTGAACACCTTAGCCGCATGCTTGAATGCCTCCTCATCCTCCTTTTTAATTGACAATTCTATATCGTTAATAAATCCCAAAGATTAATATATAAATCTTTTGGATGCTACTTAACGGATAGAAAATACTGATAAAACCTTTCTAAAGGCTTAAAAATAGGCTTAAGTTAAATATTTAAAAGAAGCTATTATCAGCCTCTTACGAGTTCACCTATAAGCCTGTTTTCAGAGTCGTAGAGCAGGACTCTAAGAGGCATTTCACCTATGGCATGGGTTGCGCAGCTTAGGCAAGGATCTAGAGCACGCACAACAGCCTCAACCCTGTTCAGCATCCCCTCGCTGAGGCTCCTGCCGTTAACGTATTTTTTAGCAACCTGGGTCACAGCCTTGTTGAAAGCAAGATTATTGTTAACAGTGGCAATTATCAGGTTAACCCAGCTTATCCTACCTTGCTCATCAACCTTGTAATGATGGATCAGGGTTCCTCTAGGGGCTTCGATAACCCCTATGCCTTCCCTCCTGTTAAGAGAGGCTTTAGCCTGAACGTTCACGTCTAAAACTTCAGGATCCCGCAGGATCTCCTCAGCCTTCTCAACGCAGTGGACTATTTCAATCAGGCGGGCGTAGTGGTACATGAAGGTGTTTTGAACAACCCCGTTGCCCCCTAGTTTCTTAAAATCCTTGTGAAGGTCGTCTGCAAGCCTTGTGCCGCAGCGTGAGGAAACGTTAAGCCTAGCCAGCGGGCCAACCCTGTAAACGCCGCCAGGGTAGCCTGCAGGCTTATAGTATGGGAACTTCATGTAGGACCAGTCTTCAACAGCCTCCCCGATGTACTCGAAGTATTTAGAAGGATCAAGCTGGTCTGCCACTATCTTTCCATCTGGACTCATTATTCTTATTCTTCCATCGTAATGCTCGAGTCCACCGTCCTGCGTGACTAGGCCCATGTAGTAGGTTGGAAAATCGCCGAAGTTTTCAACATCCTTATTAAGGCTTTCAAGTGTCTTAGTGAAGATCGAGATCGCGTTTAAAGCGATCTCAATAGCTTTAGGAGTTTCGGAGAGGATTGCGTCAGCCTTCTCCTTGGAAAGTGGTGTTTTAACGCCACCCGGGAGGATCCAGTCGCTCGAGTGAATCCTCCTGCCTGCGAGGCTTTCAATAATGCGCTGCCCGAATTTCCTAAGCCACACTCCCTGCTTAGCGATCTCAGGATATTTTTCAGCAAGGCCGAGAATGTTCCTTTTAGACGGGTCTGAATCCATGCCGAGCAGGAAGTCTGGAGAAGAAAGGTAGAAGAAGCTTAAAGCGTGCGACTGTATTATTTGACCCATATGCATCAGCCTACGTAGCAAGACAGCTGTTCTAGGTGTTTCAACCGCAACAAGGTTATCGCATGCCTTAGCAGAAGCCAGAAGGTGGCTTACTGGGCATATGCCGCATATTCTTGAAGTAATACCCGGCATCTCGTAGAACGGCCTGCCTTCGCAGAATTTTTCAAACCCTCTGAAATCCGTAACATGGAACCTGGCCTCTCTGACTGAACCGTCGTCGTTAAGATGTATAGTTATCTTCGCATGCCCCTCTATCCTGGTGACGGGGTTAACAACAATCTCCCTAACCATTTTTCAAACCATCCTCCTAACCATACTTGAACCTGCCCTCTAAAACAGGAGCCCTGCCTTCGAGAAGCTCGTTTAAAACCTGACTTATCAATTCAGCGTTAGGCGGACATCCTGGAACATAAACGTCAACCTTAACAACCTCGTTCAAAGCAAGAACCCTCTTCAGGAGCCTAGGCACCTGCTCCGGAACACCCTGGTTAAGACTCGCGTTTTCAACGTATGCTCTCTTCAAAACCTCTTCATCACCGTTTCTCAAACTGTTTCTCAAAGCCGTCACATTCCCGTTTACAGCGCAGTCCCCGAGGGCTACTAGAATCCTGCTGTTTCTCCTAATCTTTTTCAGAAGCTGAAGCTGCTCCTCGTTTCCAACCGCACCCTCAACAAGCGTTACGTCAACGTTCTCAGGAAAATCCTTAACGTCAGCGATCGGACTGTAGACAAGCTCCGCCTTTCCAGCTAACTCAAGAATCTTCTCATCCTGGTCGAGAAAGGACATGTGGCACCCCGAGCAGCCGCTCAGCCAGACCGTCGCCAGCCTAATTTTAGCCAACTACTTCTCACTCCTCCTCTCCATTATGAATGAGACAAGATCCTTCTTCTTAACCTCTGAAAGAGGCTTACCCTTAACGTAGAGTGCTCCAACCGGGCATGATGCGGAGCATTTTCCGCAGGAGGTGCAGGACCGTGAGAAACCCCAGTTTTCATCAAGGTCGAAAATAACCTTAGAATTCTTGCCCCTGAGCATCAGGTCCAAGGTGTGCACGCCCTCAACCTCGTCGCAAACCCTGATGCAGCGCGTGCAAAGTATGCACCTGTTAGGGTCGTACGCGAACCTCTCGTGAGTAAGGTCAACCTCGTAATCCGTCCACTCCCTGTCAACCCTAAGATGGTCGACACCCAGCTCAGTAGCAAGCTGCTGCAGCTCGCAGCTCCCGTTGGCCACGCAAACCGAGCAGACATGAGGCCTCTCAGCCAAGAGAAGCTCCACCGCCCATCTCCGGTAGCGCCTAAGCTTCTCGGAATCCGTAACCACCTCCATGCCGCCTGTAACAGGCGTGACGCATGAGGCGAAGACCCTGGGAGAGCCCTTCAGTTCAACCACGCAGACCCTGCATCCGCCGAATGACGAGACTCCTTCAAGATAGCATAGAGCTGGAATATACAGCCCGTTCCTTCTCGCAGCCTCAAGAATAGTCTCTCCTTCTTTAGCAGTAACCTTCTTACCGTCTATGGTGAGCTCTACAGGCTTACTCAACTCCACCACCTCCACTGTTCCCGAAACATTTGCCTGCGGGACACCTCTTCTCTACAAGGTGCGCAATATACTCGTCCCTAAAGTACCTGAGCGTCGTCAGAGTCGGGTTTGGCGCTGTCTGACCTAGGCCGCATAGGCTGGCCTCCTTAATGAACTCGCATAATTCCTCAACCTTTGAGAAGTCTTCAACACTCCCTTCCCCGCGCGTGAACCCGTCTAGAACCTTGTAAAGCTTGTAAAGACCAGCCCTACAGGGAGTACATTTCCCGCATGACTCGTCCACGCAGAACTCTGTGAAGAACTTTGCTGTGTCAACCATGCATGACGTGTCGTCAAGCACAACTATCCCGCCTGAGCCCATTATGGCACCCGCCTTAGTCAGAGACTCGTAGTCTATCGGGAGGTCGAGAAGCTGCTCGGGCAGGAATCCTCCTGAGGGCCCGCCTACCTGAACAGCCTTGAAACGCCTACCTGGCGCGACGCCCCCGCCTATGTCGAACACAACCTCCCTCAGAGTAATCCCCATGGGCACTTCGATCAAGCCAGGGTTGTTAACCTTGCCGGTGAGAGAGAAGCATTTCGTCCCAGTGCAGTTCTTGGAGCCTATGCTTGAGAACCATTCACTACCCTTAAGCAGTATTACTGGAACATTAGCCAGAGTCTCAACGTTGTTTATCAAAGTAGGCTTCCCCCAGAGGCCTGACTGCGCGGGATACGGGGGCCTAGGCCTAGGCATGGCTCTACGTCCCTCTATCGATGCCAGTATCGCTGTCTCCTCACCCGCTACGAACGCTCCCGCGCCCAGCCTCAGCTCAACGTCGAAGCTGAAGGAAGTCTCGAAAATATTGTCGCCAAGCACACCCATACTCCTCGCAGCTTCAATAGCCTTCTTAAGAGTCTGAACAGCCAACGGGTATTCGCTGCGCACATATATGTAGCCCTTTTGAGAGCCCACGGCGTAGGCGGCTATCGCCATTCCCTCCAGAATCGCATGTGGATCAGCCTCGGCTAGAGTACGGTTCGCGAAAACACCTGGGTCACCCTCATCCAAGTTCGCTATAACGTATTTCGGCGACCCTGGTGCTCTAGCAACATACCTCCATTTCAAGCCTGTCAGGAAGCCGGCTCCACCACGCCCCTTCAACCCGCTTAAAGCAACCTCTTCAATCACACCCTGTGGAGTCATCCTGGTTAAAGCCTTGAGCAGCGCGTAATACCCGCCTACAGCAATATAATCTTCTATTCTTAAAGGATCTATTTTACCAGCGTTTCTTAAGACGATCCTCAGCTGCTTCTTGAAGAAGGCTTCATTACCGTAGAGCATGCTTTTAACAGGCCTGCCGCCGACAATATGCTCCTTAACTATCTCCCTAGCCTTTTCAGGAGTAACGTTCTGATAAAGATAGTCACCCGGCTCCACGAGAACAGCCGGCGCTAGGGAACAAGTACCAACACAGCCCGTTCTCGCAACGTAACACTCCTCCTCAACCCCGAATTCCCTCACAGCATCCTTGAAGGCGCTTAAAACCTTTAAAGACCCGAAAGGCATGCAGCCGCTTGAGCAGCAAACGTTTATCCTGTACCTGTAGGACTTGCGAAGCTCAGACTCTTTCTGAGCGAGGCTGCGAAGCTCATCTGGCTTCAACCATCTCAGCCCCCATGGCAGATTTCACTTTTCTCAACACGTCTTCTGGAGTAGCTTTCCCGATTACTTCTCCGTCGACGATAGCGTTAGGAGCCATTGCACACGCCCCGATGCATCTTGTTACGAAAAGCGAGAGTCTTCCGTCGCTAGTGGTTCCCCCACGTTTAAGGTTAAACTCCCTCTCTATGGTTGAAACAATGTTCTCAGCACCCTTAACATAGCAGGCTGTCCCCATGCAAACCGTCACGACGTGCATACCAGGCTTCTTCAGCTTGAAAAGGTTGTAGAATGTTGCAACACCGTAGACGTGGCTCGGGGGAAGACGGAGCTGTCTTGAAATATGCTGTAGAAGATCTTTATCCAAATAACCGTAGAGCTCCTGAGCAGTATGGAGAATCTCCAGTAGAGCATCCTTACTATACTGATGCTGTTTAATAGCTGCTTCAAGCATCTGGAGGCGCCGATCGCTTTTCACACCGGTTTGCTGACCCCCTGAATTAGGCATTACACAGCCGTCGAAGGGGCCTTTAGACTAATATTTAAGAATTTGCCCGATTAGAATCAGCAGAGTTGCAACTAGTCTAGAGGAAACAGCTTTCCAAACATGAGTTAAAGATTTATAAAAAAGTGTGTAAAAGACATTAACCCGTGATAACGGAATGTCGTTCATAATAAAGAGGGAAGACATTCCACATTTCTCTAGACACGTAATCTCGAAGGGCTACACTCTTTTTGCACCGGTTAAAGGAGAGTTTAAACATTCCTTTAAGAAGATCGCTGAGAATCAGGTTGAAGATGTTTCGCTCGACTTTGTTAGAACAACGATGCCACCTTTAAAGAGCCTGCTAATACCTCCTAGGGAAACCCTGTTAAAAATCAGAAACGGAAAGGTTGAGGAGACGCTTCCCGACGCAACCAGTAGGACTGCAATCCTAGGTGTTCACCCTTGCGACGTAAACGCGATGAGCCTGTTGGAGAGGGTCTACATGGACCGGCCTAAGGACCCTTACTTCGAGGCGAGGAGGAAAAGCCTTCTCGTAATAGCCTTAAACTGTAAAACTGCTGACGAGTATTGCTTCTGCACATCATTCGGAACAGGCCCGTCACTCGAGGAGGGGTTTGACCTTCTCCTGACAGACTTGGGAGACAGGTTCCTGTTGGAAACAGGCTCCAGGAAAGGGGCTGAACTGATAAGCGACTTCTACATGCCTCGAGCCACAAGCACGGATATTCTTGAGAAGGACGATACGATAAGGAGGGTTAAAGGAATGATAAGGAGACATGTGAACACAGCCGGCCTCCAAAGGATAATGATAGGAGCACTTTACAACCCTATTTGGAACGAGCTCGCAGGCATGTGCACAGGCTGCGGCGCCTGCAACATGGTTTGCCCCACATGCTTCTGCTTCAACATGACGGATGAGCCGGAGCTTGACTCAGGCGGCACGGTGAGAATCAGAACATGGGACGGCTGCTTACTATGGGAGTACGCTGAAGTAGCATTAGGCGGAAACTTCAGGAGGGACCTGTCGGCAAGGATCAGGCAGTTCGTAAACCATAAGATGAATTATTGGCTGAACCAGTATGGCTCCCTTGGATGCGTGGGCTGCGGGAGATGTATAGAGCAGTGTCCTGCAGGAATAGATATAACAAGGGTTGTAGCCAGGCTGAGAGGTGAGACGCCGTGAGCAACGGGTTTGAAAACCCATATGTGCCTGCTTTCGCAAAAGTCGTAGAGGTTAGGAACGAGAACAGTATTACAAAGACCTTTACAATGAGCATGTTGAACGGCGAGGCTTTAAGGTTTAGGCCAGGCCAGTTCAACATAGTATCATACTTCGGAGTTGGGGAATCAGCCTTCTCCATTTGTTCAAACCCTGAGGAGAGAAACACGTTTGAAAACACCGTCAGGAGAGTTGGCAGAGTCACCACGGCGCTTTTCAACGTTAAGCCTGGAGACGTTCTTGGAATCAGAGGACCCTATGGGAAACCATGGCCGCTTGAGAAGGCTGCGGGTAACGATCTTATACTGATAGCAGGAGGTATGGGTCTGGCCCCGTTAAGACCAGTGATACACTACGTAGCTAGGCACAGAGACCTCTATGGCTCCGTGGACCTACTTTACGGCGCTAGAACCCCTGACGACATGATATACACTTATGAGTTTGAATCGTGGAGAAACATTCCTAACATGCGTCTCTATCTTACTGTAGACTATGTTCCTCAAAACGTTAAATGGGAACACGATGTGGGAGTAGTCACTGAGCTGTTAAGATATGTGAAGCCGCGGATGCGTTACACCACGGTCTTCGTATGCGGGCCGGAAGTGATGATGAAGTTCACTGCGCAGCTGCTGCTTAGAATGGGCTTCTACCCGTCTGAGGTCTATCTCTCGCTGGAAAGGAGGATGAAGTGTGGAATAGGGAAGTGTGGACACTGTCAGATAGGCTACAAGTATGTTTGCAAGGACGGGCCCGTGTTCAACCTGGAGGAGATTGGCCTCCTTCCAGACGTGATTGAGTGAGGTGGTTGAAAATGGTTGATAAGCTTAAGGTTGGAGTCTTCAAGCTCACATCCTGCTCAGGATGCCAAATGGTTCTAGTTCACCTGGAGGAAAGCCTGCTTGAAGTTCTTAAGCATATTGATTTAAAGTATTTCAGAATGGTTAGTGACGATGATCTCCCTAACGAGCCTCTTGATGCAGCGCTTGTTGAAGGCGCGGTTACTAATGAGGAGGAGGCTGCGATGCTGAAAAAGATTAGAAGGCTGTCGAGATTCCTGGTTGCAACCGGAGCCTGCGCAGCCACCGGTGGGGTCAACGCGATGAAGAACATTACTCCTGAAGGAGAGGTTGAAAGCATAGTCTACTCTTCGCCTGAATACGTAAGGTCCGGAAAAGCATTCGGGTTGAATGAATACGTCAAGGTCGACGCATACTTATACGGATGCCCCATAGACAGGAATGAACTCGTCAACACGCTTATGTCACTAGTGCTTCGTGTCCCGCCGTACATACCTGGTTTAACCGTATGCATGGAGTGTAAGATGAAGGGTAACGAGTGTGTTTTCCTTACGAGAAGGGAGCCGTGCCTCGGCCCGGTTACAGTAGGAGGCTGCGGCGCACTATGTCCCTCGAACAACGTGGCTTGTGAAGGTTGCAGGGGTGTTTTGAAAGGCACTAACGTGAACGGCTTAGTATCAGCCTGGGAGAAAGCAGGAGTAAGCCCTGAGCTCATCCGGATCAAGCTCAGGAAGTACACGGTTTATCCGGTTGCTGGAAGGTGATGCAGCATGGCTGACAGAACTATAGTCTACGAGTATATTAGCAGGGTTGAGGGACAGGGCTCGCTAGAGGTTACAATCTCAGGCGGCGAGGTTGTGGATGCTAAGCTGAAAATATTTGAAGCACCAAGGTTCTTCGAAGCATTCCTTAGAGGCAGGAAGGCTCTTGAACTGCCTGAATTAACCGCCAGAATATGCGGAATATGCCCCATAGCTCACGTGATAACCGCGGCAAAAGCTGTTGAAAACGCTCTAGAAATCGCTCTAGACGAGAAGACCATAGCGTTGAGAAAGGCGCTAGCCCTCTCCGGAATAATGCAGAGCCACGCGCTCCACGTATATTTCCTAGCAGCCCCCGACTTCCTCGGCTACCCGAGCGCGATAGCAGCCTCAAAGGATCTTGCAGACGTTGTGCGCAGAGGCTTCAGGCTGAAAAGAGTTGCGAACATGGTTTCCGAATACATAGGCGGGAGGGCTGTGCACCCTGTAACTCTTACGGTAGGAGGCTTCACCAAGCCTCCTCATGCCGACGGATTAGAGAAGGTTCATAATGCTCTTGAAAACGCTTTAAGAGACGCTTTAGAAACAGTTAAGCTTGTCTCAGGCTTCAACTACCCTGAGTTTGAGCCTAACCACGTTAACGTTGCGCTTTCCAGTGGAGACGGATACGCGATAACTGAAGGCTTTGCGAAAGCAAGTTCCGGAGAATATTTTGAAAGCAGGGATTATCGGAGATACGTGTCTGAGGAGCAGGTTCCCCATTCAAACACGAAGAGGTCGATGTTTAAAAACAATAGTGCCTTCGAAGTAGGCCCGGTTTCAAGGTTCAATCTCAACTATGAGTCGCTCTGCAACACGGCTAAGGAGGCTGCTGAGAAAGCCGGCATAAAGCCACCTGTGAAGAATCCTTTCAAGTCGACAATCGTCAGGGCTGTTGAAATAGTGCAGGCGATAGAGGAGATGAGGAGCATACTGGGAGAGGGAGTAAGTATCCCGCCCCCAAGGAAAACCAGGTTCCGACAGAGCAGCGGTTCAGCGTTGACTGAAGCGCCTAGAGGGCTATTATACCACTCTTACTCCATCGACAGGGATGGCAACGTTTTGAATGCTGACATCGTTACCCCGACTGCTCATAATTCTTGGAGAATAGAGAGGGATGTTTTCGAACTGGTTCCCTCAGTAGCCCACTTGGATGACGAGTCTCTAAAAAGGTTGCTCGGCATGCTTGTGAGAGCTTACGACCCATGCATATCCTGCTCCGTCCACGCGTTCACCGTTAAGCTTAACAGGACGTAGGCACAGGGGCTTTAAACTCCTACTCTCTTTTTAAAAGACCTGTAAACTCAGCGGCTTCACGTATAGCTTCAGCCACCTTACTAACATTTTTAAGACATTCCTGGGAAACAGTGGAGCCGAGTTCAAAGTTCTCCACGCCTATTCCCAGGATTTTTACGCTTGTTTCCACGGGTTTCCCTAAAGCCTCTAGAAGCAAGGGGAGTGGTATCGCGTGTGTTGAAACCGGTGTTTCCCGCTTCAAGTCGGCAGGATCCAGGAGCATCAGCCTGTTCCCGTCTGGGAAAACATCCACAATAAGCAGGTGCGAAGGCTTCTCTCCGAAAGCGTAGTCGATGCAGTCTTCAACCGTAGCCCCGCATTCAACCACCTTAAACCTTTTGCTGTTGAAAACCCTAAGGGCCCTAGCCACTAGTAGACCGGCAGCATCATCACCCCTAAGCTCGTTCCCAACCCCTAGGACAATAAGCTTCTCCGCCCCGGCCAGCCATCCTCTTAAGGCGTTTTCAACCAGCTTGTACTGAGAATCCCTATCCTGCATGAACAGGGTTTGAAAAACCCTGGGAGGCTTATTAGTGTTCCGCGTAAAAGCTATATATTTTAGAAACGTTTTAAAAACGGGTTGAACGAGGAAAAGGTTTACGTGGGGAACGTGAGGCACTTCTTCCCAAGGATTAGCGTGGCCATAGTTGACCTTGTCCGGGAGCTTAAGACTGGTGACGAGATACTTATTCAGGGCAGGACAACAAGCCTCAGGCAGAAGGTTGAGTCGATGGAGATAGAGCATAAGAGGGTTGAGGTTGCTCCAGCAGGCAGCTCAATAGGCTTGAAGACTGTTGAAAGGGTTAGGGAGGGAGATAGCGTGTACGTTGTCAAGACTTCAGCCCAAGCTCCCTAAGCCTCTCCTCAATACTCAGCTTAACAGCCTCCCTGCTCGTGTGCCTCGGCCTCCAGCCGGTTGCTTTAATCCTACTTATATCCAGGTTCATGAGCTTAACATCCCCAATCCAGCCTCTGCCGTTTTCAACACCCCCGGTGAAAACCTTCTCAACGCTGCTTAACCCCATTGACTCTATAACCATGTCGGCAATCTCGGATACGGTGACCCAATCATCAGAGCCAATGTTGTAAACCTCGTAGCCAGAGGCTTCGACAAGCCTTGAAACGTGGAGAACAGCCTCGACACAGTCGCCAACCCAGATGTATGACTTCCTCTGCGAACCGTCGCCAAGGATTTCAAGCCTCCCAGGGTTCTGCAGAAGCTTATTGATGAAGTCATGCACCACTCCGTGCGTAAGCCTTGGGCCGACAACGTTTGCAAGCCTTAGGGAAACACCTGACATTCCAAACGTGTAGCAGTAGGATGAAACAAGGCCCTCGGCTGCAAGCTTAGCAGCCCCGTAAAGGGAGATGGGTTTCAGCGGACCATACTCCTCAGGCGTAGGGATCTTGGAAGCATCACCGTAGACCGTTGAGGAGGATGCGAAGACAAACATTCTCACCCCTGCTTTCCTAGCGTATTCAAGCATGTTGAAAGTCGCTACAACGTTCTCCTGGAAATGAATGGAGGGAGAGGTTTCCCTGACGTCAGGGTTTGCGGCGAAATGGAAAACATACTCAACATTACCCTCCTCGCTGAGAAGGTCGACAGTCTTAGCGTCTCCAATTATGATCCTCAGCCTTCCCGTTTTAAAAGCATTCGCAATGTTTTCAAACCGGCCTGTTGAAAAATTGTCTAAAACAGTAACGTTCCAACCTTCTTCAACAAGCCTGTCAACAAGATGGCTGCCGATGAAGCCCGCGCCACCAGTCACCAAGGCGGAAGGCATTCCAGATCACCCTAGAAGCGTTGCTGAAACACCTGGACCCACGCCGGTCGTGAAAACACTCTGGGCTCCGGCTCTTCGGAAAGCCTCCTCAACCCTAGGCGCGTCATCCATATTCCTCACGAGCGCAAGTAGCGAGCCCCCCATGCCTGCACCAGATATTTTAACCCCGAGGGCACCAGCTTCTAGAGCAGAGTCACGCATTGCTTCAAGCTTCTCATGGCTAACTTCATAAAGATCCCTGAGCAGGATGTGCTGCAGGTTAACTATCTCCCCGAGCGCGTGAAGCCAGTTCTCAACTGGTTTCAAGCCCAGCCTCTCTAAATCTCGCCTATTAACCATCCTGTACTTAAGGATTTGAAGCGCAGCCTCAGTGGAGGCCTGCATCCTTAGGGTGAAAAGGATTCTTGAGGCGAGCCTCGGCGGGATCACGCTAAGCAAGTCTTTTAAATGCTCTTCCCTAATCGTCCTCCAATCCACACTGGCAAAGTCTCCATCAAGCATTCTCGACAAGGAGCCGCGCGAAGCCTCCCTAAGCATTTTTAATGCAGCGTTAAGCTCAGACTGCCTAACAGGATGTATTTCAGCAGTACTATGCCTTATACCCGAGTCGGCTACTGTGAAAAAGATTCCTTCACCGTTAAACTCCTCTACACTTATGCTGGGTTTAAAGTCAAGCTTCACTATACCACCGTATGAAGCAGCATACTGGTCAAGCCTGCCGCAGGGAATACCCATGACGTTGTGCTCAGCCTCGAATGCGAGCTCAGCCAGCTCCATCCTGTTTAAACCGAGACCTAAAAGCTCCGAGTACATCGCAGCAAGTGAAACATGGAGCGCAGCACTGCTCGCCAAGCCTGAGGCGACAGGCACCTCACTGTCAACATAGATCGCTAAGCCAGCCTTAACCATCCCATATTTCTGCGAAACAAGCTTGTGAAGGGAACGGAAATAATTTCCAAACCACTTCCCTTTCAAAAGCTCAACCTCATCGGATTGAAAAGCATCATTGCTCTCAACACCTTCTTTTTCAAGCGTCAACGACTTGACCCTTACAACACCCGGCTCACTCAGCTTTGAGCAGACTATGAACGTTCTCTTCCAAATAGCTGCGGGAACAACCGGAAGCATCTTATAATCCTGATGCGTATTAAGAAAGTCGCACCGGGCTGGAGCTGAGGAAAAACATGTTACGTTGCCGTTTTCAGCCTTAGCCCTTTCGAAAACCTCCTTGGCGAGACCACACAGTCGCATCAAGACTGTTTGCTGCCGAACGGCTTTAAGCTTTTTCAAAGAGCCTTGAACAAATATTATTTTTCACGAAAAAGGCGACTTACAGATTCGTTAATAAGGCTTCTCTCACCAGCGCGTGCTACGAGAATAGGGAGATCAACGGGACCGATATTGGGAGAATAAAGTATACGATGGTTAAGAATAATTCATGATTTTAGACGGAATAATTGGAAGCTGCGCGCGTTAAGTCTCAGCCATGGTTTCAATGAACCCGTTAAAATCCTTACCCATTATTTTTTCAGACTATTCTGAATCCTCCGATGTTAACCCGGGAGAATGAGGCGCGCCATGAATTAGCCTCCTTCACGCTGAAACTGGGTTGTTCAAGCAGATTCTTGTCAGAATGATAGACTAGTGTGACGACTGGTTTTCTAAGTAAGCCGCCGCTGGACAGCTTAACCTGCTCCAGAACGTTCAGTGGTATTTCAAGCCTGATGACTGTCCTCCTGTTCCTTCTGCCGACGTATTCCTCGAAAAAAATCCTGTGAGTTGTTAAAACCAGCATGCCTTTCAAAGGTGCTTCTAAGAACGTTGAGCCTCCGATGAACCTTGCAGGCCCCTCGTAAACAAGGCTTTCACCCGTCGGAAGCTTCCTTTCAGACACTCCTCCACCACCTCGTTCCTAATCCTTTCAGCTTTAAACGCTAGAAGTAGGTTTTAACTTTTTAGCTAGACGTTTTAAACCTGGAGAAACCCTGAGTAAAAACATATCTATATCCGGTGTGTAGCTTAACTAGGAGTAGTCTTGTCAGAAAGTGGGGAGGAAGAGACCCAGAGGCTGGCAGACCTGAAGAAATACTTAGCCGGGAAAAAAGCCGAGCTTGAGGAGGAGCTTGAAAAACTAGACGGCTTGATGCAGATCGTGGATGATCTTCTAGCTTCTAAGAGCTTTAAAACAGGGGCTGAGATGATGAAGAAGGCTGAAGCTGAATCTGTTGTTCAAAAAATTGAGCTCACGTATAAGAATACTAAGGTTGGAGAAATAGAGGTCTACCAGACTTACGCCAAGGTTATTCCGCTGCCGGAGCTTAAGCTTAACACGGCAGTCTCTCCGTTTGAAGCCTTCCTGGTTAGAAAGGTTCTGGAGCCTATGAGGGAGAGGGATGTGGAACGGGCTGCTAAAAACGAGCTTAGACCTGACCAAATGTTCTCCTATGACATTCTGGAGGAAAACGGTTTGTTGAAAGCAATTATCCTCCGGAATTTTAGGGATAAGATAAGGTTGAAGGAGCTGGCGAACTCGATCTCGTGGACGTTTTTCAGAATGGCTGAGAAGGAGCAGCGGGTTGCAGGCTCTCCCGGAGAAAGCGGACAGTAAAGCCTGATTTCGAATGAGGGAACCATTCACCCTAGTGTGAGCCTAATTCCATTCTTCTTACTTCACCGTTTGGACGCGTCTCCTCGAAAACGACCGCTTCGAACCTGTAGACCCTGGTTTTCTCGTCAAGCCAGCAGCCAGGTGGCAAGCCTGCTTTAACACAAGTGTAGGATAGAAAGGTTTCTGGATCCCAGTTCTCCTCAACAGCAACCTGAGGTAGGAGAAGGCCCCTGTTAAAGCCGCGTTCAACGATAAGCCCATCCCTACCTATTTTAACCTCCTTCAGAAGCATCCTCCTGTCTTTAACGTCTAAAAGTCGCGGAGGAGTTAAAACGCTCACATCTATAACGATCATGCTCATTTCTTCAAGCGACACAGGCGGGAACCGCGGGTCCTCAACCGCTGCAGCCACAGCAGCCTCTATCAACGCTTCCACCAAGGGTTTAACAGGCTCTGGGAAGCCTATGCAGCCCCTGAGCTCTTTACTTTCCGACCCCTCTGGGCCTATGAGCCTGTTAAGGGTGACGAAGACCCCGCAAGGCTCGTAGAAAACATCTTTCAGGTCAGCTGGGGGGCTTAAAATTTTTTCATCCCTTAGATATGTCTCCACGGCTTTCCTCGCAATCTTGACTAGCAGCCTACCGTCCTCCAGAGACAGTTCCATCAGAATAATGTTTCAAAAGACTGTTAAAAGGATTATGGATAGGCTTCACGGCCTATCTTTAAGAGAATCCTTGTTAAAGATGAAGACCCTTATGAAGCCGGATAAGAGTATTGTAAACCAGAGCGGAGAGTAAACGAAGTATAGAAAGGCGAATCTGGCCAAGTTGAACCTGAACCCCATTTCTCTCGCAATCCTGTAGTAAAATATTGAGAAGAACGCGAAAGCAGCTATTAGCGCTATCAACGTTTTGGTGAAGAGAAGCAGTATTTTGACAAAAAGCCCGTATGAAAATATTGTTGCAAAAGGCAGAAGACCAGAGTATAGTGAGGAGAACGTGAGCAGCCCAACCCATATGAGCCTGTCCTCTAGAAGAGTATTCAGGAAGAACGTTATCGTGAAGGAGGCTAGTGAAGGAAGTACTAGGAATAACAGTAACAGTATTAACGATGGCTCTTCCCTAATTATTTTTAAAAGCGTGCGCCAATTCTCCTTAACCCAGACAGCAGCACCTATGCCCCATCTTACACGCTGCTTAAACCACTCTCTCCAGCCTGATGGAGCATAGTTTATCACGCTGGGATTCTTCAGGAAGCCGAAGCGTAGCCCAGTCACATAACTTCTAATACCGAGGTCGAAGTCATCCGGTATCTTAGGCCTGAAGCCCCCTATTTTCTCGTAAGCCGACCTCCATATTGCGAAGGCTGCACCGTTTAAACCAAGGCATCTTCCAGTTCTACTTGCGAGAAGCATGCTTCCATAGTTGAAAGACATGAATTCATAGTTCACCGTCTGAGCCAGCAGCCCTTCCCCCTCCACAGTTTTCATGAACTCCCCGATCTCAAACCCCTTCATCGACTCCACAGCCCTAGAAAGAAAGCCTTCGCCAGTTATACACACGTCGTCATCCAGAAATATGAGAAGCTCTCCCGACGACTGTCTAAAAGCCTCTATAAGGGCACTCACCCTTCCCTCCCTACTTTGACGGAAAATAGTTTTCACAGGCTGATGCCTAAGCCTCTCAGCAACCTCTGGAGACGGGGCGTCTACAACAACCAGCACCTCCTTGTTACGGTAATCGTCTTCAGCAAGCTTGTTAACAAGCTCAACGAGCCGTGGAGAGCCTTTGAACGACGGGATTATCACTGATACTTTCACGTTCATCTTCCGACACTGCTTTAGGCTTTAACCAACTTGAAAAAGGTATTAAAAGTTTTAACCACTATTTTAGAAGCGCTCTCCCCATTTTTGAAACTCCTGATGCATGGGGTAATCCTCGAGCGCTCCCCATGAAAAATGTTTAGCGAATCCCCTTTCTTAAACCCATTCTTTCCATCCGAATAAAGTCGGCTGATCTTTTCCATGACAATAGAGCAATGCTTGTAAATAGCCGTATCTTAATGAAGCCCTGTCTCGCGCGCTATGCGCATAAAAATACTCAGAAAAAGTTAAAACCTCTTTCCCAGGGATTTTACGGAAAAGGTGAACGGGAATGAGAATAGGAGTATTGACAGGGGGAGGAGACGCACCAGGGTTAAACGCAGTAATACGTGCTGTTTTGAAGCGTGCTGAGCATTACGGTTTCGAGGTTATCGGTATTAAGTACGGCTGGGCTGGGCTGCTGAACATGGATACTGTACCGTTGAAATATAGCGATGTTGAGGATAAGATTGGCGAGGCTGGAACCGTGATTAAAACCTCCAGAACGAATCCTGCGAAGGACGAGGCTACGATGAATAAATGCGTAGAGAACTTTAGGAAGCTTGGTCTTGATGCTTTAATCGCCATCGGCGGCGACGATACTCTTACCGCTGCGAGGAAGCTTCACGAAGCCGGTTTGAAAGTAGTTGGTGTTCCAAAGACTATTGACAACGATCTCAAAGGTACAGATTACACTTTCGGCTTCGACACGGCGGTTAATGCCGCTATGCATGCTATCGAGTCTTTGAAGACTACCGCTAGATCGCATGACAGAGTAATGGTTGTCGAGATTATGGGTAGGCACGCGGGCTGGATAGCACTCTACTCTGGACTCGCCGCCGGAGCCGACTTAATTCTGATTCCTGAGGAGCCCTTCAAGATAAGCGACGTGGTGGAGTTTGTCAAGAGGAAAAAGCCTGAGAAGGGTAGTTTAACCATTGTTGTTGCAGAAGGTGCCTTAATCGAGGATTATAAGGGTCCGATAACGAAGGATGTTAAGGTTGACCAGTATGGCCACGTGTATCTAGGCGGCATAGGAGAGTTTCTAGCTAAAGAGATTGAGAAGGCCACTGGCTTCGAGACTAGGGCAGTCGTCCCAGCACACATTATAAGAGGGATGTCTCCAACAGCTTTCGACAGGGTTCTAGCCACGAGGCTCGGATATGCTGCCGTGGAACTTGTAAGGCAAGGTGTTTTCGGGAAAATGGTCGGGTTAAGAGGAACCGAGATTGTGAGCATAGACCTCTCCGAAGCCGTTGCGGAAACAAAGCTTGTCGACAAGTCCCTGATAGAGCTTAAGAATGCACTGACGTCTTAAGGCTTCTACTGGAAATCATTGGGCGTGTTTCTGGGGGAAAATCGAATAAGTTGAACGAAAAACACGTAGAACCGGGGGTTCACATCCGGCCGCTTACGATGAGACTCAGTAGCCTTAGTTAGCGCGCGAGCATTGGAATGTTCGTTTAAAGCTGGTGAGTCTCAATGATTTCGGAGAGGTCTATGCTGGAATCACGCTAAAAAAGATAGTGCGCGCTTAATACTGACCTACGGTCAGGAAGACGGTCAGGAAGTTGAGAAGCAACACGGCGCATCAGCGCGCTGAGGCAAATGCTTGGAGGGAACAAAGTAAAGCTTAATAATTTGTTAATCTTAACTTATTGTTAAGATAATTGTGGCTGCCTGCTTGGCTTGGAGAGGTTTATTCGAGGCTTTTCCTAGAGTTTGGAGTAGAATTGTTCACGCATAGGGATGCTTTAGAGCATCTAGAAATGGATGAAAACAGGGTTTCAGTAGCTTTAAGCAGGCTTCACAAGAACAGGGTTCTACTGGTTTTCGACGAGGGTAGACCCAGGCGGTACAGGCTTCTCGACCCAAATGGCTTCATACTGCTCGCCTCAGGGGCCGTGAGGAACCTGGACAGAGTTCCACAGGAGAGGTATGTTAAGTTGTTGTGTGACTTTTTCCAGGTTCTTTCACGCTTCCTAAGGCTGACATCCTTAGCTGTATACGGCTCTGTCGCCCGTGGGACAGCTGGAGAGAACAGCGACATAGACCTGCTTATTGTTTCAAACGATTTCTCCGGAAGTATTGGGAGGAGGATTGAAATGCTCTTTAGACTGGAGGAGAAGATTGTAGACGAGTTGGCATGGCTTAGGAGGCACGGCGTCTACACTGGTTTCAGCTTCTACCCTCTGACTGAAGAAGAGGCCTCCGGGAGGCCTTTGCTCTTCCTCGACATGACTGAGGACGCTGTCATACTTTACGATAAGGATAGGTTTCTTGAAAGGGTGTTGACGGAGTTTAAAGCTGAGCTGCTCAGACTCGGTGCCAAGAGGGTTTTCCTCGATAAGGAGAACTGGTACTGGGATCTAAAACCCGGCTATAGGTTTGGGGAGAAGATAATGGTTTGAGGCTCGTCAAGATTGCTCAATCATACTTGAAGCAGGCTGAGGCTAGACTCAGTGATGCTGAAGACGCTTACAGAGAGGGGAATCATCCTTATGCTGTGAGGCTGAGCCAAGAGTGTGTCGAGCTTTCTCTTAAAGCAGTGCTTAAGGCGGTTGGCATAGAGTACCCGAAGGTGCATGATGTTTCAGACGTCCTTCTAAGTGTTAAACAGAGATTTCCAGAATGGTTTCAAAGAGAGTTGAACCATCTTTCCGAATCCTCAAAGATTCTGGTTAAGAAGAGGGAGTTGAGCTTCTACGGCGGTGAGGAAGCGTTTCTCTCTCCGGATGAAGTAATAGGTAAGGATGATGCTAAGGATGCTGTTGAGAGGGCTGGGAAGGCTTTCACCCTTTGCAGGAAACTGGTTAAGGAGCTTGAAGACTAGGGGGTGTTCGAAAAGCTTTATCGCCGAACCATATAGAACGCGGACCTACAGCAATTGCTTGTAGCTGTTAATTTCATAAATAACTTTAATCGCGCGCCTTTTAATCCTGGTTTACCAACGGCTTCCAATAGAAGTTTCTCTCGTTGAAAGAAGCGTCAAGCTTAATCTCCCCCAGCTTAACAGTATCGAAGCCTGTTGCTAACGGTGTTTTCACGGTCACCTCGCTGCTGCTTAGAGACTCTATTATGCCCACTCCAATAATTCTGCCCTCTCTCCCCAAGCCGACTAGAAGCCCCTTCTCCCATCCCTCTCCCAGCACGATGACCCTTTTACCACCCAAGTTAAGCATGACAGGCTCCTCAACATCATCCCTAATCCTTACGTAAAGCATACCCATGTAAAGCTTGGCTTCCAATGCTTCGAAGCCGAGCTTCCTCAGCTCCTCAGGTGCTTGAGCAGGCTCGCCTTTCAAGAAGGGATGGTTCAGGAAAACAGTTTCGCTCAAAAGCTTCTTAACCAGCCTGGGTCTTGCGAAATGCCTCCTATAATTCATTATCCTGATTGTTCTCCTATGCATTCTGCTCCTCCTCTTCACGTACCTAGACTTCTCAACCTGAATCACTCTAGTGCCTGGGTCAACACTCCTGGTGAACACCAAGGCTTTCTCCCCCTCGAGTAAAGATAACACGAAGCTTGGTTTAACGGCACGGATAAGCTCTGCTTTAAAACTTAGGCCTTTCGAGTCAACCCAGCCATCAGTGTTTAAAACTATTTTCCCAATCCCCCTTTCCGTAAGCCTTCTTAACACCGTGGCGACAGCTTCCTCCAATTCTTTAACCCCGGATTCCGGAGCCGTGAAGCCTACGAACTCTATGACCTCAGGCCTAACCTGACTCAAGTCACTTAAACCCTTGTTCACTACCCCACCACTAACCGTGCCGGGTATTCCGAGATCATTCTGCCCAGGGTCGGAATCGACGATTCCAACTTCCCCCTGGAAGTTAAGATAGTAGTTAACCAAGAAGGTCGCTAGACTCGTCTTACCAGAGTCAGCCTCGCCGACAACCATCACGACACCCCTCTCCTCAACAGCAGTCTTCGCAGCGGCTTCAAGCCAGCTACCAGGTATTGTGGAACCGTCTACCACGCGGTAGTTGTTACCTTCAACAATGAGGCTGGCTTCAGACTGCTCAGCGTAGAAAGGCGTCCGCCTGAAGCCTCTTACCTTCACCCAGCTGCCCTCTGCAAACACGGCTCCCATCACGTTAACCATGCCACTGACCACTTGCACTGTAGCCGGCCCGTCTACCAGGAGAGTTTTCCCCACTCGGAGAAGGATTCTCTGTCTCACAGTTTTTTCCACCCTTCCAGCGTTTTAACCGTTGAGGATGATTATTTATGTTTAAACACGGGAAGACCATGAGAAACTTTTTAAAGACCTTTTTGCCTCAAGCCCAAGTAATTGTCGGAGAAAAGCCTTGCGGAAGAAGTCTTCGAAATAGTTAGGGAACACCATGCTTTCAGAAGCTGCTCGCTGAACCTTATCGCAAGTGAAAACATTACGAGTAGGGAGGTTAGGAGGCTTTTAACCTGCGACATGGGGCATAGGTATGCAGTAGGATTTCTTTACGAAAGAATGTACAGGGGCTGCGAATACATAGATAAGCTTGAAGAGCTAACTCATTTCCTAGCTAGGAAACTCTTCAGGGTTGAGCATGTCAACACGTTGCCGGTTTCAGGAACTGTTGCAAACATCGTTGCCATAGGTGCTTTCACAAGGCCCGGAGACACCATGATGGGGTTGAGCGTGATGGACGGGGGCCACAGCAGTTTCAGAGAGGTTTCAAGGTATCACGGGGTAAGCATGGTTCCAATCCCGTTCAACGCTGAAGAGTATAATATTGATGTCGACCAGACTAGGAAAATGATTGCAAAAGTTATGCCGAAAATGGTTATGCTCGGAGCATCTGAACTCCTGTTCCCACAGCCGGTTAAAGAGATTTCTGAGACTGCTTCAAACGTCGGCGCGACTGTTGTCTACGATGCTGCTCACGTCTTAGGCCTGGTGGCAGGAGGCTGCTTCCAAGACCCGTTGAGAGAGGGCGCGGAAGTCGTGACGGGAAGTACCCATAAAACCTTCTTCGGCCCGCAGGGAGGCATAATTCTCTGTAAAAGGCAGCATGGTGAAAACATAGACAGGGTTGCTCTAAGCATGATAAACAACCATCACATAAACAGGGTTGCAGCACTAGCGTACACGCTTGCAGAGTTCCTTGCTTTCGGGCAGGAATATTCTAGAATGGTTGTGAGCAATGCTCAAGCCCTTGCCGAATCGCTCTACAACAACGGGATTAACGTGATATGTGCAGACAAGGGTTTCACCAGGTCGCATCAAGTAATATTCAGAGTTGAAGAGGGCACCGCCCTAGAGGTTTCTAAAAGCCTTGAGAAGGCTAACATAATAACGAGCATGACTCCTCTTCCAACAGACAAGTCTGAAGCAATGGCGAGCGGCATAAGGCTTGGAGTGCAGGAGGTTACGCGGCTTGGAATGGGTAGGGACGAGATGTCTCTCATCGGAAGCTTAATAGCAAGGGTTGTGAAATCCCCGGATTCAACAAGCGATGTTAAAGAGGAGGTTAAGGATCTGGTGGGCAGGTTCAGAAGCATCCATTATACTTTCAGCGACAACGAGCCAGCTTACGAGTGGGATTAGGAAGAAACTTCACACGGGTCTGCATAGTTAAAACAAGTCTCGTAGGCAGAATTCTTTGTTAAGCCTCAGGCTTTTTTCGCAACAGGCTTTAACCCGACGAGCGTAACAGTTAAGCCGGCGGCTGTTAACAGTGCAGTCACCGGAAGCACAGACAAGTATGTTCCAGTAACGTCTCTGAGAAACCCAGACATGAACGTGCCTACTATTGCTCCGGCTCCGTAGGCTGTGAACACGAGGCCATAGTTTTCCGAGTAGTATTTGCTGCCGAAAAATATTTTCGTTATTGTCGGGGCCATCGCCAGCCATCCGCCTAGGTTTAGCCAAAGCATGCTGAAGAACACTAGGTATACTAACGGGTTTCCCTCTCCAAATAAGTATAGGACGATTGCTGAGGCGAAAACCATTGTGAAAGACAGTAGAGCACTCCTCCTGGGGCCAAGCCTATCGGTGACCACTCCGAACACTGGTCTTCCGACACCGTTGAAAACTGAGAACAACGATATTGAGAACGCTGTCAAAGTGGTGTCAAGCCTAGCAACCTCGATTCCGAATGGCGAGGCTATTCCAACAGCCATCAGACCAGACATGCAGCCGACCATGTATGAGAACCATAAGGCGTAGAAGCTTTTGGTTCGAACCATCTGGCTCATCCTTAGGTCTCCGCCTGACTGGGTGCTGAAGGTCTGCGTGGAGCCAGTGGCTGAGGAAGCATACTCTTTCGACGGGAATCTCAGAGGCAGGGAGAGAACAGTTAGAAGCACTAGGAAAGCAGACCCAGAGTAAAGGAAGGCTTGCAGAGGCCCTACTGTTTTTATGAGGCTGGTGAGGACAGGAGCCATTAATAAGCTGGAAAGCCCGAAGCCCATTACAGTTAAACCTATGGCTAGGCCGCTTCTCCTGGGGAACCATGCTGCGGTTACTGCTATTGGGCAGCCGTAGACAATCCCGACGCCCGCCCCGCCAACCACCCCGTAGAGCACTGTCAGAACCTCTATGTTTGGTGAAAACCCTGCGCCAATCCATCCGGCGGCTACTAGAATGCTCCCTAGGAGGCTTGTTTTCCTCGGCCCCCATTTACGGATTAAACTGCCTGCAACAGCCATCATTACCGCGAAAACAGCTAGGAAAACCATGAACGGTAAACCACTTTGTGTAGCACTGATCTTCCAAAGGTCTTCCAAGGGTTTCCTGAAGACGCTGAAAGAATAGATTGCTCCAAGACACAGGTTCACTAGAAACCCGGTGGCAACTAGGAACCATCCTGCTTTCTCCGAACTACCCATTTATTCTCTTCCCCTTCCAGATGGATACCTACTATTTTCTCGCCTGAAGAGCCTCCTGTATCATCCTGTATGCTTCCGCAGCCTCTTTCACAGCAGTATCGTCCTCCAACGTTGTGACGTCTCCCAAAGGCCTGTTGGAGACCACGGCTCTCAGAAGCCTCCTCATTATCTTGCCACTCCTAGTTTTAGGAACAGTGTTGATGAAGACTATGATCGCGTCTGAAGCGACTAGAGGCCCTATGGTTGTTCTCAAGTGCATTTTCAACTCTTTCTCAAGCTCAGGTGTGCCAGTATAACCATGCTTAAGAACAGTGAATATCATCGGAACCTCTCCCTTCAGTTCATCAGGCTTCCCGACGCATGCGGCTTCTGAAACAGCCGGGTGCATAACCATCGCCGACTCAACCTCAGCCGTCCCTATCCTGTGGCCGGCAACCTTAATGACGTCGTCAGCCCTGCCGAGAATCCAGAAATACCCGTCAGGATCCTTAACAGCGTAGTCACCAGTCCAGAAGCATCCTTCCCACCTCTTCCAGTATACCTCGACATACCTGTTCGGATCCTTGTAGAGCGTCATGAGCATACCCGGCCAAGGCGTCTTTAAAACGAAGTAGCCCCTTACGCCAGGAGGACACGGGTTTCCATCCTCATCTATAACGTCTGCCTTCACCCCTGGAATCGTGTACCCGTTTGTCCCTGGTTTGAGCGGGAATATTCTTCCAAGCCCAGGGAAGTGGCCTGTAAGTATGTGCCCGGTTTCGGTCATCCACCAAGTGCTGGAGCAGACCACATTACTTTTACAAACCTTCATGAAGAGCCATCTGAAGGCTTCTGGGTTTATCGGTTCTCCGACAGTATGCACAATCCTGAGAGTTGACAAGTCGTGCTTACTCACATACTCCTCCGGGAACCTCATCAGCATCCTAACGGCGGTTGGAGCAGTGTAGAAAATAGTTACCCCGTAACGCTCAATTATGCTCCACCATCTGTCTGGAGCCGGGTAGTCTGGAGCACCTTCATACATAAGGGTTGTGGCTCCAACCATTAGAGGCCCGTAAACTATGTAGGAGTGTCCAGTTACCCAGCCTATGTCGGCAGTACACCAGTAGATATCGTCATCCTTAACGTCGAAAATCATTTTCATCGTCGCATACAGGCCGACGGCGTAGCCGCCAACTGGTGACTGAGTACCCTTAGGAGCTCCAGTCGTACCGGAAGTATAGAGAACGTAGGAGAAGTCGTCAGACGGGCAGGGCACTGTCTCAACGCTAGCGTTCTCAGGAACATCTGCGATCAACTCATGGTGCCAAACATCCCTCTTACTGTCAAAAGGAATATCCGTCCTATCCGTCCTCCTGACGACGACAACCTTCTCAATCCGGTAGCCCCTGCTCTCAAGTATTTTTACAGCCTCATCCACAATCTCCTTCAGCTTCACTATCTTCCCCCTCCTGTAGAGGCCGTCTGCAGTAACTATTATTCTTGAGCCAGCCGCCTCCACCCTGTCGGCCACGGCGACAGCGCTGAACCCGCTGTAGACTATGCTATGTTTCACACCTATCCTTTGAACAGCAAGCATGTATAACGGGAGCTCCGGGATCATTGGCAGGTAGAAGGTTAATACTTCCCCCTTGTTCACGTTCAGCTTCCGCCGGAGGGCGAGGGCAATCTTGTTAGAAACCCTGTAAAGGTCGTAGTATGTGAATTTCCTGACTTCCCTAGGGGCTCCAGTGGCCTCGTCAACAGGCTCACCCTCCCATATTAAGGCAAGCTTGTTCTTCCTACCGCTTTGAATCTGCCAATCAGTACAAAGATAGGCTAGGTTCGTCTCCCCTCCTACGAACCACCTGTAGAACGGCGGGTTACTGTCGTCAAGAACCCTGTCCCACTTTTTCATCCAGGGCAGCTGCTCAGCCCACTTGCTCCACCATTTTTCAATAGCCGTCTTATCCTTAACCGTCTCCTCGTGGAAGCTTTTAAAATCCTCAGGGTCCCAAACCCTGTCTTTCCAGGAAGGTGGAACTATGTACTCTTTAAACTCTCTGTAGATTTCTGGTTTTTCTCCCATGTTTCCTCGGCTCACACGATTTAAAACGACGCTTTTTAAATGTTTCCCGTCGAAAAACTGGAACAAACCTTGGAATAAACCTGCACGGATAGGGTTTGCTTCCCCGGTTTCCCGCTTTCCGGCCGGAATAATGCTTTAAGAAGGAGCATGCTGTTTTCCAGCATTCCACAGGGAAGAAGGAAGAGCTTAAAAAGACCGTAGACGTTTCTCAAGAGATGCAGAATGGCTTTAAGGTTCAAGACGATTGATGATTTCGACTTCAACGGGAAAACCGTTATCCTGAGGGTTGACATAAACTCTCCATTGGACCCTCAAACGCTGGAGATAATCGACGACTCCAGGATAAGGGAGCATTCTGAAACCATAAGGGAGCTCCTCCGTAGGAACGCGAAGGTTGTGATTCTCGGCCACCAAGGTAGGAAGGGTGATCCTGATTACACTGATTTAAGCAGGCATTACAGAGCCATGTTAAAGTATGTTCCAAACCTAAAATACGTGAATGACATCATAGGGTTGAACGCTGTTAAAACTATAAAGGAGCTGAAACCCGGCGAAGCTGTTTTGCTGGAAAACGTTAGGACGCTGGACGAGGAGACTGAGACGAAGACCGCTGAGGAGCATGCCAAGGGAATGCTGGTTTCAACACTAGCACCGCTGGCAGACATCTTCGTTAACGATGCTTTCTCAGCATCGCACAGGGCTCATGCTTCAGTAATAGGGTTCACAGCAGTACTTCCATCAGCAGCCGGCAGGGTTATGGAGAGAGAGTTGAGGGCTCTAGAGAAGGTTGTCGACAATCCTTCTAAACCGTGTCTTTATGTTCTAGGGGGAGCTAAGGCAAAGGAGACTTTTAAAGTGATTGAAAACGTTCTTGACAAGGGTATTGCCGACAAGGTTCTGCTGGGAGGAATGATAGCGCAAGTATTCCATGAGGCTGCTGGCTTCAGGCTTGGCACCATTAACTCTAAGTTAATAGAGGAGAAGGGTCTTGGCAAGTTCCGGGAGACAGCTTCAAAAATCTTAGGCAAACATTCTCAAAACATAATGCTTCCGTATGATTACGCTGTCGACGTTAACGGAGAGAGGGTTGAATACATGGTTTCCCAACTGCCAGTTGAACACCTGTTGAAGGACATAGGAACCGAGACGATAAGGGTTTTCTCAAGAGAATTGCAGAAAGCCAGCACAATCGTCTTCAACGGTCCCGTCGGAGTATTCGAGGAAGATGCTTTCGCGAAAGGCACTTTAGAGCTGTATAGGGCAGCGGCTTCTTCAAAGGCTTTCACCGTCGTGGGTGGAGGCCACTCGATATCAGCGCTTGAAAAAGCTGGAGTATACGATAAGATTGGTTTCGTAAGCACTGCTGGAGGAGCCTTAATAAGCTACTTATCCGGAGAGAAGCTTCCCGGGGTTGAAGCATTGAAGACTCAGCAATAGCCTAGTTGACCACCCGTTTTTTTAAAAAGTAGCGCGCGACAAAACGATTCTCAAGATTCGGAAAACCGTTTCGAAGGCTTAAGCATCCCTGTGAATGTTTATTGCTACACGCTGCCTCTGGCAACCCTTGCTGTGCAGTAGCCATTGAAAGCTATTTTGTAGACAAGTATGGAGACGGTTTTGTTCCCTATTCTTTCAACACCCCCCATAGTTATCCTAAGCAGCTTGAATCTTGAAAGCACATCGTCAAGCTCCTTCTCCTTCCTCGGCCTGAGGGAGCTGAATGCTTTCACAAGTATTTCAACAGCCTCCTTCACGTTCTTCCTCTGGGCTTCAATAGGGTCCTCCCTTCCTTCGAAGAGGAAGGATAGGGCATCCATAGCTTCAACCGCACGCTTAAGGTTGAGACAGAGGCCTGCGAGAATAATCAGTCTAGAGGCTTCTTCAACGCTTACTGAAGCTATGTTTTTAACCAGCTCCCCCATAAGCTGGTTATGCTTGGAGTTCAGCATAGCTATATTGCTGGACTGACTGCTACCAAGCCCGTCAGTAACCAACCCTATCCCCATGAGTATCTCGTTAATCTGGTTGAAGTAGTTCTCATAAGCCTCTCCAGTAGCTTCTTCAAAAATCTTGGATAGGGAAGGCAGAATAAGATCTGGCTTCTCCTCAAGGCTTCTCGAAGGCCCTCTTTGCAGGAACGGGGCTCTAGTCAGGTATGGGCCTGGGGGCGGCTTATAGTCTAGGCAGCATCCTCCAACGTACTCGAGAAGAGTGCATCCGTTCCTGGGGCATACTCAGCCTTGCGGAGCAAGTCTACTGCGCCCCAGAGAACCTTGTATAGAATGGATACTAGCTCCCTCTCCTCCGTCCTCTTTTCTCCAATGTTTACAGCTATCCTCCCGCCAGTTGTTACGAGGAACCTCAGGTTTCCGAAGAAAGTGTCAATAACCTCAATATTATCACCGTTAATCCGCTCAGGCTTCCACAGCAGGCTGATAAGAAGCCGGGAAGTATCGTAATCCAGGAATCTTGTTGGAAGTTTCTCGCAGCGCTCCTCAAAGTAGTTGGGGTGCGCATACTTAGTCTTGAACCCTGGGACTGTAATTATTGAAGGAGAGGAGTGAACGACTCCCTTCCTAAGCATCTCCTCTATCCTACTTCTGTTTTCAGAGTATCCTTCGCGCTGCAGTATTGGGCAGTCTGTTAAACTGTTGACTCCAAGCAGGAGCCTACGCGCAAACGTGGCGCATGTAGCATTGCCGCAAAGCCCACAGTCGTAGCCCGGCATCATTCTTCTAAATCCCGCGAAACCGTACGCAGCCATCTGCTTATTCTCTTTAGACACTGATTAAATAGTCTTTCCCCTTGATCCGTCTAAGCCTCTTTGGAAGCCTGTTTTTCAACTGTTTTCCCAACGTATGCCTCTCTTACTTCAGCGATTCTTTCCCCAACGATCCTAGCCTCCTCAACAGTGTTGAAAACCGTTGGGGATAGTCTCAGAACCTCCCTTCCACCCGTCTTACTGAGGATCAGCGGGCTGTCGAAGCTGCCGGATTCGGCGAGAATATGAAACTGGTCTTCCAGAATAGTTTGAAGAAGGCTTGAAGGAACCTGTTCGAGAATCAGCGAGAGTATCCCTGTCCTAAGCTCCTTTAAAGCAGCCTGGTAAAAAGTTATCCCCTCCCCCGCTGCAGTATTCACAATTTCTTCAGCAAGGCTTTTCTCATGGCTTAAAATTTCTTCGAGGCCAAGCCTGTTAAGATACTCTAAGGCAGCTGCCAACGCTACGACGCCGATGCAGTTTTCCTTCTCAGCCTGTTTCACGGCGAAAAAGGCCTGGGTCTTCTCCACCCTGCTACGCCTCTCCTCTGAAACATAAAGTATGCTTAGCCCCTCTATGCTGAACATGTTCCCAGACTTGAAAAAGGCATAGTCGACACCAATCATAGGAGGATTAAGCCGGATTCTTTGCGCAGAGTAAGTAGCATCCAGAATGGTTAGCACACCCTTCTCCTTTAAAACCGGTATTATCTTGTCTATCTGAAGCATTGTTCCAGTTGCTCCAGAAACATGAGTCAACAGGGCTGCTTTAACACTCTTCCCTGCTAACGCTCCCTTAAGCCTTTCTTCAAAACCTTCTTCCTCGAGATCCAGAACCTCAAGCCTCCCTCTCATTGTTTCAACATACTCCTTAAGGAGGTTTAAAAACCCGCCTTGAGCATTTGAAGAGACTAGGAAAACCTCGTTTTTCTTGAAATCCATGCTTTGAAGAATCAGCAGGAGGCTTTGCAGGATGCTGGAAGTGAAGATTATACTTTCCTCCCCCACTCCGAAATGCTTGAAAATCCTTCCACGAGCCTCCTCGTAGATTTCAAGAGCCCTGTGGGAAGAAGTATTCTCAAGCCCGGGTCTACTCTTAACCTCATTGTAGTAAGCAATTATTTTCTCTAAAACCGGGATAGGTATTCCTGTGGAGTCAGCATTATTCATAAAAATATACTCTCCAGCAATACTCGGAAAATCCTCCCTTACCTTCTGAGGATCCAACATACGGCTTTTAACACTCAGCTAGTCTGGTTAAAGCATCTTTTAAAGCTTACAGCGGGCCTTGGGAAGCGTGGGGAAAGCAAACCATCCGTGCTTGAAGAAGTGGACAGACTTTTCGCAACCAGGCTGCTAACTATTAAAAAGCCAGGAGGGATTCACGGAATCAGGAAACAGCTTGCTGTCAAGCGGCTGCTGCGTTAAGCTTATAATATTTCTCTCCGGGATTCAGAAGGACCGTTGAGCCGGGAGCATACGGGAGAACATGTGTTAATGGGCTGTTTGCAAAGAATCAAGGGAAGCTTAAGGGTGAGGAAGGTTGAGTTTTCAGAGGGCGCTGGTTCAGTAATCGTTGAAGTCGACTCGCTGAGTTTCAATGAGCTTGCTGAAGCTCAGGTTATGGCGAACAGGGTGATCGCTGAAGGGAAAAACGTTAAGGAGCATTTCTTCGATTCGCTTGAAGATGCTCAGAAGGCTTTTCCAAGCCTCCGGGCACACGAGGAACGCATCAAGGGCCGTGTGCGAGTTGTCGAGATAGATGGGTTCGATTATTCAGCATGCACTGGCGAGCATGTTCGTAACACTAGAGAATGCGGAATGATTCTGGTTACACATGTTTCTAAAAGCGGTGGCGAGTATAGACTGGATTTCGAAATCGGCGAGAAAGCCCTTGAGACTGCTGTGAGACTCAGCACCCTCTGCCTATCCGTCTCCTCAATACTTGGCTCACCGATTAAAAACCTTGAGAAGACGGTTCTGAACATGAGGATGGAGAACGAGGATATTCGAAAAAGGCTTTCAGCAACAACTGAGCAACTGGTCTGCAACACTCTTTCAAAAACTGTTCTGGGCGAGGTTGAGTTTCACAAGGGCCTGTTGAAAGGCGTGGACTTAAGGACAGTTATGAAGACTGTTGGCGAACTCATTGACAGAAGCCGATCCGTCTACGTTATAGGTGTTGAATGGCCCGGGGCGTGCAGCATTCTCGTAGGCAGCAGCGATGAAAGGGTTAAGGCAGCTGAACTGATCAGAGAAGTCTGCAAGGCTTTCAACGGCAAGGGGGGTGGAGACGAGAAGATAGCAGTAGGCTCACTTCCATGCGACACTTACCCTAGGGCTTTTGAAGAGGCGGAGGAAAAAGTTTTAAGGCTTTTAAGCAGCTAGACTGCTTACCCCTAATTACCCGCATCCTCACCTAGAGCCTACTTCACAACCACCCTTGAAGAAAGCCCAATGCTCCTGCTGACTACGGAATCCAGGTCAATCTGTCTTTCAAGCTTCTCTACAATTTCCAGCTTAGCTCTAGTCTCAGGATGTCTAGCAATAATGCTGCAACAATCCTTATACGGCTTTATTGAAAGCTCGTACGTGCCTATTTTCTTAGCAACGTTTACAATCTCCTCCTTGTCGAAGGCTATGAGCGGTCTGAAAACAGGTATTCTAAGACCCCTGCTAGCTGCAACAATGTTTTCAAGCGTTTGAGACGCTACTTGAGCAAGGCTTTCACCGGTAACAAGGGCTTTAGCGCCTTCAGCCTCAGCAATCCTCTCCGCAACCTTAAACATGAACCTCCTGAAGAGGATTAAGTCATACTTAGCAGGAACGTTAACCGTCGCTATTTGAAACTCGTAAGAAGGTGTGAAGGTTACCGTGGTTTCGCCGGAGTAGGGCAGCAGTTTCCTAACTATCTCCATTATCTTAGAGTTCTCCGCCTCAGCATTATCGTGGAAAGGATGGAAATGCAGATAGCTGACTCTGCAACCCCTTTTCATCATCAAGTATGAGGCGATTGGAGAATCTATTCCTCCGGAAAGAAGCGAGAGAACTCTGCCTGAAGACCCGACGGGAAGCCCCCCTAAACCTCTTTTCTTCTCGGTGAACACGTATGCCTCCTTGCTTAAGACTTCAACATATATTTTCTTAGAAGGGTTTTTGAGGGAAACACTCACTCCGAGTTTCTCGACAAGCATTCTCCCCAGAATCCTGCTTAGCTCGAGAGAGGTTGCTGGAAAACTCTTGTCAGCCCTCTTAACCTCAACCTTAATCGGCTCACCCGGCTTAACAACCTGTGAAGCTTCCTCAACCACAGTTCTCCCTATTGATTCAACATTTGGCTCAGCAATGGTTGCGAAAGTAAACCATGATATTCCGAAAACCTTCATGAGGCCTTCCTCAACCCTCTGGAGGTCAGCTCCGTTCAACGGTAAAACCAGCCTACCCTGAATCCTTCTAACCTTTGAGTCAACTATGCCGCTTAATAGGCGCCTAACGTTCTCGGCAAGCATTTTCTCGAAGAAAGGCCTGTTTCGACCTTTCAAACCTATTTCAGAGTAGTGGATTACGCAGACCCTTCCCATCTGTTTGCGAAACGATTCTCCAGATTTAAGGATTGCAACCTACACCTGCCTACAGCATGGGAATCATGATGATCTAGTCGCAGAGCAGTGTCATCGTCCTTAAAACACCCTTGACACGCCTTATCTCCGACACTACTTTGTCAAGCTGCTTAATATCGTTAACCTCTATCCTAACTATAAGGTCGTATTCACCGTAAACAGTGTCTACATCCGTCACGTTAGCCATGCTTCTTATGGTTTCCTCAACATTCCTCTCTAAACCTACTTCGCAAACTATCAGCAGATACGCCTTAAGCATCACCACCTATTTAATGAAACTGTTTTTAAAGTTTAAGCCGTGTAAACATAAAACATATATAACTGTGCTTAGGGGAGAACCGCAAAATAATGATCAGGGCTCAACTCGACCTGTCGGTTTTCTTCCTCTTCTACATGATTGCAATATTCCTAAGTTTCCTTGCTTTTCTGATAAGCGCATTCCTGAGACATAGGAGGGAAACTAGAAGGCTCAGGGAGAAGTTTAAAAGACTCAGGGAGAAGCCTGAGCAACCATGGTTTGAGGAAACAGACTAGAACTTGTTTAAATCCACAGGGACAAGCATCAGGTTAAGCTCAAAAGGCTTCTCGCTAAGCCTCAGCCCCATTATCTTCAGATTTTTCCCATCCCAGCTAAGTCTGAAGCCCTCGATTCTACAGGGAAGCTCCTCTGTTACGCTTAGAACACCTGGCCCACTGTCTTCTAAAACGAGCATTTTAACCGTCGCCTCGCCTTTAAGCGTTGAAATGGAAAGCCTGAAACCTTCCCGGGTCTTCTTCAAGCCTATTTTCAAAACGTTACCTGGGATACTTACCTCAACATAACCCGGCTCCAGGTTTTTCAGGAGAAGCACATTCTCCTCCTCCAAGTAGACGCAGCTAAGCCTGTTCAAGACTCTTTTAGAAAAAAGGATGTGCAAGATAAGCGTTTATAGAGGGGGTTCTTATTCATCCCATGCAAACTGTCTGGGAGAAAGTGGTTGAAGAGCTTCAGCTGAGAAGAATATCCGACTGCTTGTTCATTCCAAGGTATGATGGCTTCTCCCTTCCAAACCTTTCAAACAGCCTCATGAAACTTATGGGTGTTAAACCATCCGGGAGAACGCTTAGAAACGACGTCTTAACAGGCTTCAAAAACCCGGGTAAGATTGCTCTAGTAGTCATGGATGCCATGGGACTTAACATGTTTGAAAAGGCTTCTGACACGCTTAAACATTTTCTAAACAGCTTTTTTACGAGGAGAGGAATACCCGTTAACGCTTTAACATCCGTCTTTCCAACGACGACGTCGGCTGCGTTGACAAGCCTCAACACTGGGTTAAGCCCTCAGGAGCACGGCGTCGTTGCTTACACGCTCTTCATGAAGGAACTGGGCTCAATGGTTAACATGATTTCCCTAAGCCCTGTCAACGATGAAAGGAGGAACAGGGTTTTCGAACTTGGCATGGATGCTGGTAAAATACTTGGCGTAAAGGTTCTGACAGAGAAGCTTGCTGAAGCAGGTGTTGAACCTAAAACCATAATCAGGTACGGTATCCGTAACAGTGGTCTTTCAACACTGCTCTATAAGGGTTCAGGAATAACACCTGCGTTAACCAGCGTGGATTTCGCGATAAACCTTGTTAAACAAGTTAACGAGAGGCGCACAGGCTTCATAATAGCTTACTGGGATAGTTTCGACGGACAGTCTCATTACTACGGGCCTTTCAGCACTGAGGCTGAACTCGAGCTGCTAAACACTTTCAGTGTTCTCAGGGAAGCCCTTAAAAGGGTTAAGCCTGAAGCCGCTAGGGAAACACTCCTCATAGTGACTTCCGACCATGGTCAGTCAAGGGTTAGAGACGATAAGTCAATCAGGCTCGACAGTTTAAACTGGCTTAAGGATTCTCTCGTAATGCCTCCAGCCGGCGAGTCTAGAGCAGCCTACCTGTATCTTAAGAAGAATGTTGAAGGGTTTGAGAAAACGTTTCTCAGGAGGATTGGCGGAAACATCTCCCTGTTTAAATCGAGAAAGCTGCTGGAGAAAGGGGTTTTCGGAACAGGCGAGGTTAAGCCCTGCGTGGTGGACAGGATTGGAGACTATGCTGCGCTTTCTAAGGATGATAGCAGACTCGTTTTCCACTATGATTTGAAGGAAAGAATGGAGCCGGAGTTCGTAAGGGCGGGGGCACACGGTTCGCTGACGCTGGATGAGCTTTTAGTACCGTTCGTCGCATGCAGGCTTTCAAGCCTTTTAGAGCATTAGAAACATCCTTCTAGCTGTGGAACAGGCTGAAGAACATTTGAAAAGATTACAAAACACGCTGGCTGGTTTAGAGGTTTGATCCACCGGTTTTCAACAGTTAAGAAGGTTTATTAAATGTGCTCCTTAATACCTCCTCCTTGGACCACGGTTAAACCTTCTCGCGCCGTAGTAGCTCCCTGAAACCTCTTTCTCAGACATGTTGTTTGAAGTGTCAACGCTTTCTATCTGAGCATCACTCTTCTCTATGGAACCATACTTGCCCACGTTCAGCCTTAGAGTTCTCTGGTAAACCGTTACATAGCCGTTTTTAATCATTATAACATCCTCCGGCTTAACCAAATCGATATTCTCATTCCAGAGTGTAAGCAGTATTGTTCCTGTTTCGTCGCCGATTTTTGCTTCTGCAACCCTGTTCGTAGAGCCTCCGTACCTAGATGCTACTTCCCTCGTTTCAGAGAGGGAGAGCACCTTGGCGAGAAGGTTTACGTGTTTAGAGTCGGTGTTAAGGTCTTTAACCTTAACAAGCTGCTCCGCCACTTCTTCTCATCTCCATGAACTTTTTATCAAGGCTGTATTTAACCTTTCCCCCGGAGAAAAGCTTATCTGAGTCGCACACTATTAATGAACATCATGGAGGCAATAATACTCGTAAAGGTTTCAAGCAGTTTCCAGGGTAATGTTGAGAAGGTTCTTCAAATAAAAGGGGTGAAAAAGGTTTACGAGCTGACGGGAGACATAGACCTGCTGGTTGAGGTTGAAACCCCGTCTGAAACAGATCTTAGGAGAATAGTTGACGAAATCCTTAGCGTCAAAGGCGTGGAGTCAACGGACACGCGCATAGTTCTATCACACATTGTCAAGTAGGAAAAACATATATGCCGGTTTTCCGGGTGAGTCTCAGGAATGCAGGCTTTCGTGCTTGCTAAGGTGGGCAAGGCTTTCAACAGGGATAAGGTTATGGAGGAGCTTCTCAGCATTGAGGAGGTTAGGGAGGTTATGGAGCTGACGGGAGACATAGACCTGCTGGTTAGGGTGGATGTGCTGGATGTTGAGAGGCTTATGAAGACGGTTTTAAAAATAAGGAGCGTAGAGTCGATCGTTACAACAGACACCCGCGTAGTGCTCTCGGTTGAGCGCGCAGCCGTCCCTCGTTAGCACGCGTTGAAAACAATGGAGAGACACGGCCTAGTTGCCGGATCGCACGTGAAGAACTTAGATACTGGTGTTTACGGTTTTAAAGGTGGTGAAGCTTAAATGATTGAAGCAGTACTACTGGACATGGATGGTACGCTTATAGAGTTCAACTATAACTATGTTTCGGCGAGAAGACTAATCATAGCTAAACTGGTAGAGATGGGTGTTGAAGAAAGCATTCTTTCAGAGTCTAAACCGGCCCCGGTAAACGTGGAGGATGCAGTCATGTTCATGCGGAGGAAAGGGTTTAGCGAGGAAGAGCTGAGGATTCTCAGGAGGAAGGCTTACGAGGTGGTGGAGCCGATGGAGCTTGAAGCCGCCAGCAACCCGGTTTTAAGGAAAGGGGTTTCCGACCTCCTGTCATGGCTTATGGATAACGGGGTGAAGACAGCCGTCTGCACGAACAACTGTAGCACAGCCTGTGAAATCGTTCTTCGCAAAACTCGTTTAAAAAGATTCTTCACACACGTGTTAACAAGGGATGATGTCGAGAGGCTTAAGCCTTTTCCAGACATTATTATTAAGGCTTGTGAGAAGCTATGTGTTCCGCCTGAGAAAACGGTTTACGTTGGAGACTCCCCGATAGACATTACAGCAGCCAGGAGCGCAAGGGTTAAGCCGATAGGAATAGTTTCCAGTCTCTGCAACGCTGAGAAGCTTAAGAATGCTGGTGCAGAGCTTGTGGTTTCAAGCATGGACGAGCTTAAGGAACAGTTAAAAAGAATCATCCGTGTAAGCCCTTTGGAAAGATAGGGGGTTCTAACAGTTTTGAGGGATGCTGGCATCAAGCGCATGCTACAGCCCCTAACCAGGCAGGACTGGATGTTAGCGGCTCAGCTTAGCAGGATGTCGAATCTAGGTAAAAATATATATACTGATAAAACATGCGCTACGCATGGCAGGCAAGCGAATAAGGGTGGCAATCATAGGAGTTGGAAACTGCGCTTCCGCAACCGTTCAAGGCATATACTACTATTCTTCAAACCCTGGGGGAGAAGGGTTGTGGCACCCCGTGGTTGGGGGTTACAGGGTTAGCGACATCCAGATCGTTGCAGCCTTAGACATAGATGGGAGGAAAACCGGTAAAGATGTTTCCGAGGCGATTTTCTCAGAGCCCAATGTTTTCGAGAAACGCTTAACCATGCCTAAGACCGGGGTCATAGTGGAGAAGGGGCTGCTCGAGGACGAGTTAAACCCTTACCTAGCATCAACCGTTAAACCCGTGAAACAAGACAGGGAGAAAATCGTCGAATATTTCCGTAAGAACCGTGTCGAAATAGCTGTAAACATGATTTCCAGTGGTCTCGACAAGTCTTCACTCGCTTATGCTGAGGCTGCGCGTGAGGCTGGGGCAAGCTTCATAAACGCTACTCCGACGAGCATCGCTACAAACCGTCTAATAATTGAAGAATTCGAAAACAAGGGGCTCATAGTGGTTGGAGACGATCTTATGAGCCAGCTTGGGGGAACAGCTTTACACAGGGGGCTTGTGGCCTTTCTCAAGTCTAGAGGGCTCAAGCCTGTTAAAAGCTATCAGCTTGACGTTGGAGGCGGGTTGGAGACGTTGAACACGATGCATGAGGACCTTAGGGATTTCAAGAAGCAGGTTAAAACATCCTCCATAATTGAAGAGGCTGAGGAGGGCTGGGAGGTTGTTTCCGGAACAACTGATTACGTTGACTTCCTAGGGAACAACAGGGTTACTTATCTCCAGTTTATCGCAAAAGGCTTCATGGAGGGTGGCTTCACTATAAACGTGAACATGAGGTCTAACGACGGTTTTAACGCTGGAAACATGATACTCGATGTTGTGAGGGCTGTCGCCAAGGCTATGGATGATGGGCTCAGGGGAAATGTCCGCGAGATCTCTAACTACGGTTTCAAGAAAACGCTGGAGAAGAAAAAGCTTTTCGAAGCCACCGCCGTATTCCAATCTAAATATTGCGGCTGACTAATCCTTCTCCCCTATAAGCCTCAGGTCTATAGATTTCTCTCCGAGTCTAAGGATCTCTATTCCAATTATTTTCAGGCTTATTTTAAGCCCCTTAGCGCGAATCCTCATTCTCTTCGGTTTTGACGGCGAAACCTCCCTAGCCTCTTTCAGGAAAATGTTGAGCGGTATGAGCTCACCACCCCATTCCACTGCTTTAGTTGGAGACTTGTCCCCGACTTCCAGGAGCCTGAGCGTCAGCTCAACCTCGTACTCTCCCCCAGCCCATCTTTTAAACATGCTTTTCAAGTTTAGACAGGCTTATTAAAGCCTCTCGGCTTAAAACCCTATAGCTTAAGCTGTTCCTCCTCATAGTAAGCACTATTCCTCTAACAGTTTCTCTTAAGCCCCTGCGGGAAAACAAGAGGTGTGAGAAATCACTGGGCAAGTCGGTTGCACCAAAACCCTTAACCATTTTAACAAGGCCTGAAGAGGAAAGGATGCGTGTAAGCCTCGACTCCCCGTTTACGAGAGGAGTATAGATCACGCTTACAATCCTGACGCTCCTAAGCCTCGTCAAATAGTCTATGTGCCACCTCGCCTTCTTATCCCTCCTCAAGTGTCTCAAAACCCTTTTCTCGAAGCCTCCCGGCCCCATTGCAGAACCCACGTAAACATAGCAGCCGCGGGGAAGCCTGACCCGTGGAAGGGAGCCAGGTTTAAACCAGACGTTTCTCCGAATTGAAATGACGAGAATGTAGGAACCCTTCAAAAACACACACCTGGATCAGAATGCTTAAGAAACTCTGGACTACTGAGAAAAGTGTTGTTGAACGAGAGGAACGAGCCCCTGCTCGACCCTGAGAGGCTTAGAATGATTGAGGTTGCTTCAAACCCGCATAGGATGAGGATAATGATGGAACTGCTTAACAAAGAGGGCACGGCGGCGTCGCTCTCTAAAACCCTTGGGTATTCTAGGCAGCTTGTAGACCACCATCTGGAGACTTTGGAGAAAAGCGGGCTCGTGTTTAAAAGGAAGATTGGAAACGTAGAGGTGTATAGTGCTACGGAGAGCGCGAAGACAATAGTTTCGGAGATACTTAAGATGCACTCTGAAATAGGAAGGGCTGAGAAAGGCGAGACGGCTGTGAAGGCTGAGAAGCATAAAGCAGGTTTAAAACCCATTAGGCTCATTCCAATGGCTGTAGGAGCATCCATAGTGCTCGTAGCATCCGCTGAAGCGATCCGCGTAGGAAAATACACTTATATTCTCGGAGGAATATTGCTGGGCATTCTTCTCTACTTCGCGTCTTCAAGGCTCATCCGGCTTCTAGAATAGTGCATTCGAAACCAGCCTCATCCTTAACCATAAGGCTTAAAGCTTCCGGCCGGGTTAAGTTCCCAATAATCACTCTAACACCTTTTTCAGCAGCATACAGCCCCTCCTCGATCTTCTTGCAGATTCCCCCAGTCACGTCGCCAGGTCTAAGCGATGCTGCGAAACCCCGTATCGTTCTCCTATTCAACCGGCGGATTAGGCTTGCATCAGGGTTAAGCCTAGGGTCGCTAGTGAAAACCCCGTCGACATCAGTCCCGTATATGAGCTTGACGGCGCCTAGTCTAACGGCGAGAAAAGAGGCCAACTGGTCTCCCGAGACTATCGTGAATCTTTTCTCAGAAGAATCCATAGCGATATCTCCAGGAATTAACGGTACGAGACCCAGGCTCAGCATCATTCTAAGCGGCCTGGTGAAAAAGCTTTCTATCCTACCTGATGAACAGGTTAAGCAGCTTACAGGAGTAACCGGTACTGCTGGAACCCCGTGTGAAGCTAGGCTCGCAAGTATCAGCTGAGTCAGCTCGTTCATACTGAGCTTAACCCTTGATAACCCTATGAGCTGGTTTGGCTCAAGATAACCCTCGTCAACACGATGCTCGGATGCAACAACATGCCCGTATGAGCCACCGCCGTGAACCAGAATAAAGCTGTAATCCCGGAGTAATCCTGAAACCTGTTTTGAAACCTGCTCTATCACAAGAGTGTTAGGTTTGAAAGGCTCATCCTTCCTAGTTACCACGCTTCCCCCTAGCTTGACAACGATTAGAGGCTTCATTTTTCACTTGTTCCTATAAACCACGTAGTCGGCAAGCTCGAACAGAAGCCTCTTAGCCTCCGAATCCGGAAGCATGCTCAGCATTGATTTAGCCTTCTCGGAGAAAAGCCAAGCCTCTTTCACAGCATTCTCCTTGACGCCGGTTCGAGCCAGAATGCTTAAAGCCTCCTCCAAATCCTCCTGAGAAACCTGTTTACCTCTTAAAACACTCAGGAAAAACCTTTTGCTCTCACCATCCATTCTCTCAAGCCCTCTGAGGATCAGCATGTTGCCAAGCTTATGCTCCAAAACGTCTTTCCCAACTTGCTTACCCGTTTCAACAGTTGAACCGAACAGGTCTAGAAGGTCGTCGACGATTTGGAAAGATATGCCGAGGTTTAAGCCGAACCCTCTGAACGCTTCCACAATATTCTCGCTTGCACCAGCCTCCACAGCACCCATCATCGCGCTCGCCTCGTAAAGAGAAGAAGTCTTATGGATAATCATATTCAAATAGTCGTCGAAACCAATGTTCATCCTTCTATGTTCAGCAACATAAGGATCGTCTTCCCTACCGACCTGCTCGAAGAGAACGTCCAGACGCTCACCTTCAACGAGCCTCATCACATAATAGTCGACGATGGAGAGCAGTCTGACAGCATTCCTAGACTTGAGCAGGAGCTCTGAAACAACCTCCCTATAATGGACAGCAGCGAGAAGAGCCATTGTTAAACCATATTTTTTCCAGAGAGTCGGCCTATTTCTCCTAACCTCACCGTGGTCTATGATATCGTCTATTATCAGAGTATAGTTGTGAATGAGCTCTACGGCCGCGGCAGCGTTTAAAGCGTTTTCAGAATTCCCGCCGGCTGCTTCACAGGACAGTATTAACACTGCCGGCCTAATCCTCTTTCCACCTGCCTTCACAGGGTAAAGCAACACTTCTTGAAACTCGGGTGAAGCGTTCTCCGAAAGCGCGTCGTAAATCACTGGTTCAACACTCCTAGCTATCTCGTCAAGCGCCTCAGGAAGCCCTTTATCCTTCTTCAACCTGTTAATTCAACACTGAAACATGTTTAAAAACTCTTGGACACGTGCGTCACCGCCCAAGAATGTTTAAAAATTAGGCGACTAGAATGCTGGAATGGGGTGCTAAAAAATGCGGGTTTCTCGCAGCTAGGCTTCAAGCTTCTTAAGCTCCATGAAATCCTCCTTGAGAGCCCCGTAGAGGCTCTTATAGATTTTATAGAGCTGCCTGTATTTTGAAGCAGCCTCCTGAACAGGCTTAATCGTCTCGCTGCTCGCCAACCATTCACGTATAACCTCGTAACCCTTAAGGGTCCCTGTTCCCACTCCTGCGAGCAGAGCATCACCGTAGGGTGCGCCTATGCTTGAAGCCAGATATTCCACATCCCTGTCTAAAACATCCGTTATTATTCTTCTCCAGACTCTCGACCTTGCCCCACCATTGACGAGTATAGCCCTCTTCAGAGGAATCCCTGTTTCCACGGCTGTTTCAACACAGTATCTTATGGCGTAAGCTATGCCCTCCAGAACAGCCCTATACATGTGAGCCTTAGTATGTTTCAGCGTTAAGCCGAAGAAAACACCCCTGACATACTCGTCCCACCAGGGCGCTCTTTCGCCGACCATCATGTGTGGAAGGAATATCAGCCCGTCTGAACCGGTTGAGATTTTCTCAGCCTCCATGTCCAGGATACTGTAGGCGCTTAAGCCAGTCTCTTTCGCAAGCATGTTTTCAACGGCTCCAAGATTGTCCCTGAACCACCTGATCGCATAGCCAGCAGTTATGATTCCTGCGAAAGAATAGAACTTCCTGTCGTCATACGCAACATGAGAATAGTTTATCAGCTTCGGGGAGAACCTGGGCTCATCCTGGATGAAACCGTTGCACACGGATGTGCCAAGCATCATCGCAAGATCCCCGTCTCCAAGAGCCCCGACGCCGAGCGCAGACATCGGCGCGTCTATGCCTCCGGCGCAGACGGGCGTTCCTTTTGCGAGACCGCTTAGCTCAGCGCCCTCTGAAGAAACCTCGCCGACAACATCCTTAGACATGCTTATCTTCTCCGGGAAAAAGCTTCTAGGTATGCCCAGGTCGCTCATCAATTCTTCAGCGAACCTTCTCTCCTTAGGGTTGAAAATCCCACCGTAGTTGCCTATTGAAGAATAGTCCACCGATATTTCTCCAGTAAGCCTGTAAACGCAGTACGCGTTGGGAGTAACCAGCTGGTGGATCCTGCTCCAAACATGCGGCTCATTCCTCTTTATCCAGAGCATCTTAGTGTATCCATAGTATGGGTCTATAGTGTTGCAGGTTTCTTTGAAAACTCTCTCCTCCCCTATGTTCTCCCTGACCCATCTACACTCCTCAGTCGCCCTCCTGTCAGCCCATATTAAGCATGGTCTAAGGGGCTTCATCTCCTTGTCGCAGGGAATACCAGACCCGCCGTAGAGGCTGCTTATGCAGTAGCCAGCTATGTCACGCGGATCAATCATCGCCTTCTTTAAAACGTCTTTAATAGTCTGGCATACTGCTTGAAACCATACGTCTGGCCACTGTTCAGCCCAGCCTGTTCTAAGAGTTATTACGCCGTACTCGGCGGTTGAGCTCGCAACCTCCCTGCCCTCCGCGTCTACAAGAATCGTCTTGGTAGCAGAAGTCCCTATATCCGTACCGAGAAGGAGTCCTCCCAATCCTGACACCCTGATTAGAACGCGGCAACAATTTTTAAATTTACCGCGTGAAAAAACGCGAAGGGCAAGCGGGACCTTGCTTCTGCTTCAACCCTTAATGATAATTTTCTTCACGAAGTCTATTGTTTCAGCCTGATCTCCTTTTTCCCTAATCTTCTCAAACTCCTCTCTCCTACTGTATATCAGCAGAGCTTTCTTCGCAAGGTTTGCGAAAATCTCTTTTGAAAGATACATGGCTTTCACAGGATCCATCCTGTACGTGAACTGATCCTCGCCGAACCAGCCTTCGTAACCCGTGTCGACCGCAGCATATATGAAGTCAACCATTCTCCAGATGTCACCTGTGCCAGCAATCCTGTCCTCATCATTACTGTGCAGCTTCGCCGTGTTAATGTGGAAGTTGACCAGCGGCACTCCGAGCTTCTTCAAAGCATACACCGTCGCAGCCGGCTCTACACCATACATCTGCTCATGACCATAATCTATGCATACGCCCATGTTCCTCCCCCCACTCCTCTCGTTAACCGTCTTCGCAACTAGTGCTGCCAGATGGGTTGTAGGAATAACCATGTTGCCTTCCCTGGGCTCATGAAGCTTAGCCTCTATGCCGAACACGAGGCCCGCCTTCTTAGCCTCCCTGTTTATCATTTCACAGCCCTCTATGAAGAGCTCCAGCTGCCTCCCGTAGTTCACTTCAAAATTATAGTCCCAGCCATCTGAACCGGGCCAAAGCGCGACGCTGCCACACCCGATCTCCCTGGCTATCTCAACAGCCTGAAAAGCTATTTGAAGAGCATCCTCCCTTATACTCTTAGACGGGTTTGTAATGCCGCCGAGCTTCCACTTAGGGTCTGTCCAAAGATTAATATTCATATTCGTAGGGGTTAAACCCAGCTTCTCAAGCTCAGCCTTAACCATGCTTATAACACTCTCATCCCTCCTATAGCTTGAATCTATGAAGAGCACGTCGTGGAGCTCAACCCCCTTTATCCCAGCCTGCTTAACCCTTCTAAGCTGAGAGATAATGTCGCTCTTGAACTCAGGATTGTCACTATTGTACCCTCTGGTGGCAAACCTATCCAAGAAGTCTCCAGCAGCCCAGTGTCCAGCTGCAAACCTTATTCCAAAGTCTTCGAAAAACCTGTCAACAGCCTCACCCTCGAGATACCCGGCGTACTCAGCCTCGAGCTTTCTAAACACCTCCCTACTCGTCTTCATTTGACTCGGAAACGTTTGGAAACTAAATAAAGTTTTTCCCCAGCCTTGTGGCTTCACATGCATATTTTTATGCGAGGGGGAATTCTTCATCACCCTCATAATTAAACAGGTCTACACTATCCTCAAAGGGTTCCTCAACCACCTCCTTGACCGTCGCTTGCTCCAGATAATTCTTTTTAGTAAAATCGATGAACTCGACTACACGGCCATCCCCACCCTCAACCGGAAACCTACGTAATCCTCCACACTCCTAGCTTGAAACCCCTTTAACCCGAGGGATTCAGCAGCCTAAGCGGGAAAAGCCTGTAGCCCACATCCTGCACCTTCTCCCCCTTTATCACAACCCTCTTCTTAAGCAATCTTTTTCAAAAGGATTGCATCCAACAGTGTTTTAAGCACATATTTTAATGGAAAGAAACATAGCGCGCTTACTAGCCTCGAGCCTCCTAAAAACTTCCCTACACGTCTCCACTCGTTTTTCGACAAGGCTTAAGCTAAATAGGGTTTCCCCCGACTTATAGTTTCACGCACATCCTCCTTGTCAGCAATCCTCCTTCAGCGCGCGCTATTAGCAGTAGAATCTCGAATACTGGGTTTGGAGCATCATGGCTTATCGAGAATTGGAGATAAACCCCTCGCGTAGACAGTCTTGAGGTTTAACGGGCGCTGGGAACTGCTGGACTCTGAATAGGTTTATGAAGCCTGCTGGCGAGATTGCTTCAGCATATTCTCCAGGCTGATGCGCAGGCCTTCCCCATCTTTGCCTCTACAAGTTTAAAAACCGTTCCCTAAAACCCTTCCCATGCCTGTAAGGGTCAGGGCAGTGCTGTTCGACTTAGACGGGACCCTGGTGGACACCTTTGAAGCATTCCACATCATGGTTAACGATATTTTAAGAAGGTTCAACAAGCCTGAGAGAAGCTTCAACGAGAACGCTAGGCTTGTGGGAAAAACTTCTAGAGCAATAGCTGAAACGATCACTAGGGAAGCAGGGTTAAAAACAAACCTTGAAGAACTCTCTACGATGATGGTTAGAGAATGGATTTACACTTACATGCCTAAGTACGGCAGGCTTTACCCTGATGCTCTCGAAACCCTTAGAGAGTTAAGTAGGAGGAGCTATCTGCTTGGAGTGGTTTCTAACACTAGTAGCGAAGAGCTGCCGAACTACTTGAACACCTTTAAAATAGGATGTTTCTTCAAAGTGACGGTATCTGCAGGAGATGCTGAGAAACCGAAGCCCTCGCCTGAACCGGTTCTGAAAGCGGTTGGAAAGCTGAACGTGAACCCGGAGGAGACTGTGATGGTTGGAGACAGGCCGGAGGACGTGGAATCAGGAAGGGCTGCAGGCACATATACAGTGGCGGTGTTAAGAGGCGTTAGGCCGAGGGTTGAACTGGAAGCAGCCAAGCCACACTTCATAGTGGACACGCTATCCGAGATACTTTCAATACTCATGTAGCCTAGCCGGAGGATTAAGCCCGAATAAAACTCGTTTTAGAGCGGATTCCCCTGAAAAATTCGATAGCACGTGTTAAAACATGATGCGTGCTAGAAAGGGTATGCTTAAATACCTTTCTAAAGATTCCTCCTCATAGAGTGATGAACAATTTAAAAAAAGGCTTCCTCGAGCTGCTCGACAAGGATAAGGAGTTTCGCTACACTGTGGCAGGCTACTTAGGATTGTCTGAGATTTTGAAGAGGCTGGACAGGCTGGAGGAGGGTCAGAACAAGCTGTGGGAAGGCCAGAACAGGCTTTGGGAGAACCAGAACAGGCTTTGGGAGGAGGTTAAAGCCCTTAGAGAGGGCCAGGAGAAGCTGTGGGAGGAAGTTAAGAGTTTGAGAGAAGGCCAGAACAGGCTTTGGGAGAACCAGAACAGGCTTTGGGAGGAGGTTAGGGAACTGCGTGCAACTCAGAACAGGCTTGCAACAACCCTAGACAGGCTAACGATTTCTGTTGAAGAGGAAGCGTTGGATGTAATTAGGCACAGGCTGAAGAACGAGCTTGGGCTGGACGTAGAGCTGAGAAGAATCTTCGTTGGCGAAAGGGAGATAAACGTTTACGGTGTCTCAGCCGACACGTGCGTCATAGGCGAGGCGACGGTGAGGCTTGGAACAGGGCTGATACAGGAGCTTGAGGATAAGATAGAGGCCTTAAAAAGGATGAGGCCGGAGTTGATAAAGCCGAGAATAATAAAGGTAATCTACACGGACTATGCTTCCCCAAGCGCGCTTGAACTGGCAAAGAAACAAGACGTATGGGTCCTAAACTGGAGGAGTGACTTCACACCCAGAAGAATAATTCAAGCCTAAAACCTGTAGGAGCTGTTTAAAAGAAAAAGCGTATTAACAGGCTCACCGTAAGCTCAGCATGTGCAATAACAGGGGGACTGCTGGTTATATGCTGGCATCACGGCTCCCGATAAACTGGTGCGACACTAGTTATTGACGGTGCAAACTTGTTCAGAAACATCCTGTAATACATCAAGCATTCTTCAACAGCACTTTTAACAGAACTGCTAACCGTGCGCTTGTAAATGTCTCCGCCGACGATCACTTTGAATTCCTGGGAGAGAATGAGCGTGCTGCCCGAATATATCTCGATAACACCATTCCTAACTATGGGCCTACTGGCCACGTTAAGGCTTGCAACACCCTTAGTGTTGGCTGCAGCACTGGCCAAGATGTTTCCAGCTTCATCCTTGAGGCGGACAGTCCAACCGGGTGTGAGCCCAGTCACGTTCACAAACCTTGGGTCAGCATCTGCGGAAGCTATGAAGTCGTCGAAAAACGCTGAAAGATAATTTTTATCCCTAGTCTCATCGTATATGCTGAACCCAACCCGGCTAACCTGCAGCGTGTTATTGGTCCCGCTTAAAGTGCTCACCTGCGTGCCCCCGCTGCTGTAAACAGTCAGCCTCATCGCACCCGTGTTAACGTTACGGCTTCCGAGGAATAAGAACCAAGTGTTATCGGTCAAGCCTCCTAAGTTTCCAGTCCGAGCTACATTGGTCCATCTAGGCGGCGAGCCGGCGTAGCACCATATCCCCAGCCGCCTGTTTCCTGTGTCACGGTAGAACTCCAGCGTGTAGAAACCATTATCGGAATTGATCATCGTCAAGCCGGCGTGTTGATTCCTGTCCGTAGTGCTGAACAGTTCTTTCGAAAACACGTATATCGTTGTTGCCTCGGGCGGCGTATTGTTCGTGAAGTATGCGACGTGCGCGCCGCCCCAGCTTCCAGAAGGCGCGTTGGCGGAAACCTGTATGTAGCCGGAGGGGTTCCAGCTCCAGTTTCCCGTGTTTGTGGCGAGCCTCCCGGAGGAGAACGGGTCTGTGGAGAAGTCGTCGTAGATGAAAGCACTCCTCTTTGCTAGCACAAGCTCCCCTCCCACGGTGCCCTGCGGGTTTTCAACCGTGCGGAAGGGTAATGCATTCCGGTCAGTGCCGTTATACCATAGGCTGGCGTTGATAAACGGGGTAGCCGCTATCCCGCCCTCCGTTAGGAAACCAGCCACTTTAAACTGTATTTTGTTCGCAGGATCAGTGTCGTATGGCGTGGTAGATGCCCTACTCCAGAAAATAGCGTCATACTCCATCACCCGCCTCTGGTAGTCAGCTGTTGTCCAGACCCACAGCTGGTCCCTTCTCACTCCCCCTATGAAGTAGCTCCGGAGCTCGTCGATGAAGTCTTCAGAGGCAAAGATCGCCATGCCCGCGTACTCGTTGTAAAGCACAGTCCAGTTACCGTATGCTTGCGCAGACGGAATGTTAGCCGGGCTGTTGTTCCTATCCCTATGCATTATGTTCCTAACGTTGGAGTAGGTTCCGTTAACTATACTCGGGTTCTTGACGGAGGTTGCGAAAGACCCCCATTTGACTCTCAGCGGGCTTCCAGCATCTGTTTCAGTCCCGCCTATCATACCCATCAGAGACAAGTAGGGGTAATCCATGCGGACGCTTCTAAGCCACGTCGCGTTTGCAACGTAAAGGAAGTATGAAACGTTGTATGGAATGTAGAGGATGGTTTCGTAGTGCATCTCGTCGTAGCTGACAGGCCCCTCCGGAGGCCTCTCCTGAGTCCTGTTAGACTTTCTGAAAGCAACCAGTCTAACCGGGGCCTCGGCAACAAGGACGCCACCCTTATCCTGCGGCCTTGGAAGTATCATCCAGTCGTCAGCCGGAATCTTCCTCGGGAACCACCATCCCCCGCTGGGCATCCGGTAAACATCGTAGCCAAGCAGGACGTACTCCACATGAGTCCCGCTCCTAGGGTCTTGGATGCTTATCGACCAGTCTACCCAGTAGCTCGTAGGGCTTGCCAGGAGAGTCAACACGTATTTACCGTTGTCCACTGTGGCGAAAGCCCCGCTCAACGTCATGTGTAGACGGTACTCCGGCTCCCTGACGTCAGCGTCCTCAAGCCAGGTCAATAAAACCTTTTGAAGGCTGCATCCCGGCGGATAGTTCAGCTCGAAAACCAGCTTAGACCCGTTCATAATCCTCTTCCTCCACTCTAGGAACTTGTCGCTGTTCGGCCAGAGATACCTGTCGTCCCAGACCTCGGTCTGGTAAGGCACCTCGTAGAAAGCAGGGTCGCTAGGCCAGTTTCTAGTCGCCATCACCCTGACCTGCTTAACGGGGGGAAGGGGGATCGGAGGATTGTTCTCAGGCGATGAAAGCCTAGTGTTATACCAGTACATCGTCCCGTTGGGCAGGAGTTCAAACACGTATGTCTCCTTAACTTTAGACGGGTCTCCAGTGTAGAACGGCTCAACAGCGTTCGCCTGTATAGCGTACTCTATCCCGGCGTAGGTGTAGGACTCGACGATTATCCCCCTGTTGTCCTGAACCCTGACCAGGATGAACTGGTAGTAGCCGGGTTGATGCGGCTGGTTGCCCTGCTGACCCTCCCATCTCCAGAAGAGCCTCACGCTGGTGTTGCTGGGATCGTAGAATCGGGGTGTGATGCTGATAGTGTAGTTGCCGCCACCGTTGTAAGTCAGCGTCATCTCGTTTACGGAAACCCTTCTCCAGCAGTACACGCCAGGTGGTACAGTTGGGTCGAACAAGTATATTTCGAAGTTCCCAGCCCTCAGGTCGCTAACGGGGATACTGTTCTCCCTGAGAACGATCACGTTCAACTCTAGGATCCCATCCTTCTCCCTGGGGATTACTGAGGTTATCGTGAGGTTTAGCAGAAGGATGTGTGCGGCCCTCCACCCGACTACTCCCCGGTAGGTAGCGTCTACGCTTATCTCAGCACCTATGGCTGAAATACTGTTAGGCCTGTACCAGAAAAGCTTGAAAAGCCTGTCCTCCAGCCTTCTCTCAGGATAGTTGAAAACATAGTTTCTCGGCTTATCCGGCTCCCCATCCCGAGTAAGATTGTAGATCGTAAGCGTCATGCCCCTAGCACTCTGCACCGGCTCATCTATCAGCCTTGTCTCAATATGCAGGCCTTTACCCGCGTAGGCAGCCTGCGTCGAGATAAGCCAGTATGAGAAAGTCAGGTTAGCAATCCTCCTTGGAACATCCATTTCAGCAGTAAGATTGTATTTCGCGGTCGCGTTAGCAAGAATCCTTGTAAGCACCCTTCTGAAATCAGAGTCTATGTTCATAACTATCTCCCTGCTCGGATTATAGTCGAAGAACAGGTGCTGGATTGAGGTTGAGTATATTATTGTCGAGACTAGGAGGATAATCGTTATGAGAGTGATGCTCATCACAAGCATTATCTGGCCCCTGTCCCAGTCTAAGCGCTTAATCATACTCACCACCTCCTGGCGAGCTCCAGGCGAATCTTCAAAACCCATCTCCTCCTAGTTGTGTAAGTTATTTCAGCTCCGGCAGCCTCCTTCGAAAGCCTGAAGTCCTCGGGCGAAGCGTTGGAAACACTGCCCAGCGACTCCTCTTCAACAATATCTCCCTTCTTACTCATGTTGCAGACAGTCATGTTGTAGAGAGTGTTTGCGGGAAGGAGGGCGTTCAGCATGTTCTTCATCAAGCCCTCCCAGCCGGGCCTTACCCATGTTGAGTTGAAGACAACCTCGTCGAAAACCTCCTTGTCGGCGAGGCTCATGAGGAAGTCGTAACAGTATTTTTCAAGCTCATCCCTAGCCTTAGCACTATACGGGTCCGGTGTCCTCGTCAGGTTTATCATGCTCCACATCGCCACCGCTATTATCCCGCTTGCCAGAAGCGCTTCAACGATTCTCATCTGACCCCTGCTGTCCATCATTCAGCCCACCTCCAAACCCTTATTTCGAAAACATAGTGGAAGGAGCCTATTTTAACCATCCTTTTCAAGACGCTAGTCTTAATGTTTCCCGAGGCCATTCCAGTCTGGCATATCGTTACGGATGGCGGCCTGTAGAAGGTGGCTACGTAGTATTTACCCCTATACTTGACAGGCATTATCATGAAGGCAACGTCCTCGTCAATCGTGCTCGTAATCCTGTAGACACGGTAGTTCTTAGAGCCCTTGTTTATAACCAGGCCGCTCTCACCGTTAGTCTCGTTTCTGAAAGTGCTTAGGTAAACGTAGTACGGCGGGTTGGCTAGGGCAGTCTGGTTCCTCAAGTGTCTGGCAGCCGGTATCTCCAGAGAACCCTCTATGCTTAAAATAAGGTAGTCGTCAACCGTTGTCCCGTTCAGAATATCCGTCTCGCCGAGCATGGATGAGTTAACAGCCCTAATCCCGAAGTAGTCCGCGTAAACTATGAGGGCTGAAAAACTCTTCTGAATATTCTTAACCCCTGTTTCAGCATCTCTTAAAAGGTCTGTGAAATCCAAGCTGGCTCTACCATCGATTCTCACAGGACTCGTCTTGAAAACGTAGTCGACGTAGCACACATCCTGACCCTGATCCCTATCAATAATCATGAAGACGTATACCCCGGTTAAGTTAGCGCTTACCGCCGGCCTCCCCTCGTAAGTCTTAACCGTAACCTCAACCATGCTGGGGACCTGAACACCACCTTTAAAATTATAGTAGCCCACGACGCTCGCCGTCAGGTTTAAAGCAGGAGTAATCCTTATGCTGAAGCCATACTTGTTTTCAAGCCCCAGCAGCCTGGCTACGGTCCAGGCATCTATCTGAACAGTCTCCGGAAGCTGGCCCCCACCAATGTTTATCATCCTGAGAACCTTATCCATGTCAAGCACATATGGCTCGCCCCCTGCCTTCTGAAGCCCGAATGAGAGAAGCTGACTGCTATCTTGAATTTTAAGAATATCCCCCCAGTCCTCAGGAATACCGGTGCTTAGAAGAACCTTATCCATAATGGCTTGAGCAACCTCCTCCAGCTGGTGCTCCCTCGCAGTCGTGAAGGAGAGATAGGCTGTTGGAATAATGTACCCCATGAAGGTTACGAGTATGAGTAGGAGGATGAAGAATGCGAACATGTTGTCGATGGTGACGTGCATCAGTCAACCACCCCCCTTGTTCACGAGCCTTCCAAGCCCAACCACTATGGCTCCGTCAACCCTCCTAGCCCACACCACGGGGTCGCTAACACCGGAGTGGAGAACACCCGTATAGTTTACAAGGTGGGAGCCGACTTGAAAAACACCGTCCCCGGTTTCAACAGTCACGTCGACACCCGGGTCCTTCCAAAGCGGTGAGGAAACGTTTATCGCCCTGTTCTCCTCCAGGTAGGCGACTAGAAACCAAACCCCGTCAACCTGTTTAAACTCCATCGCGTATCCGTGTCCAGACAGCGAAACCGGGAGGCTGATTGGCTTGTAAAGATCAACGTTGCTCCTGGCCCTTTGACACATCACGTATAGCCCAGCAACCTCGTAAGCAACCTGATTAGCAACCTCGCCAAGCCTCACTCTAAGGGAGTCGATGGAAACCCAGCGGTACACCATTGAAAACATTAGTAGAAATATGAAGAGAACAGCGTATAGGGCTGTTGTCAGAATTACTGTTTCAAAAGGTGTTGAAGGCATTCTTCTCACCTGATGGATATCTCGACCTCAACAATGTTCAGAAAGACCAGTGTCCCGTTACCACCCTGGTCTGTAGAATACTCGTTGAAGTATGCTCCTCTTTCAACAGTTATCGTGATGCGCGTTGAATCGATAAGCTGTATAACCCTGCTCGTCACGTTCACAACCCTTGCGGAAACATCGTAAACATTGCTCCCGCTGAAAGTCCCCGGGACAATCCTGACATAGGTTATTTCAACCACGTTAAGAGGATCCCAGTTAACCCCGTCCCTCGTAGCGTTGACGATGCCTGACGGAACAACCCTAACCCGGCCGAAATCCATTATGACCCAGGCTCCCTGCTCACGCTTCAAGTACACCCATCCCAGGGGAGCAGGGTTCTCCGGGCTGACTATCAGGCATTCCGCCGGCATAAGGGTTTGAACACCCTTTAAAACCTGGAAGTCGAGCGAAGAAACTCCTCCACCACCCCTGAACCTTACGAGGGTAACGTTGTCCTCGAAAACGGTTTCACCTTCAACCTTTATCCTCAGCTTTTCAGCACCAGGTGTCACGGCAAGCCCGCCGCTGCTTACAGCGAACCTCGTGTAGGCTGCTGAACCCTTAGCGAGGCTTAAACCCTCAATCATCTGAGCTAGGCTGATCATGCTCGCCTTACCGTTTTCAAACTCCGTGGCCTGAGCCTGCATGGAGAGGTTAAGCTGGGCGAAGAAAACCCCGGCGACGATCATGCCGAGCGTCACAGTAACCAGCATAACCGTTGCCACAACCTCTGAAACACCCTTCCCGTCAAGCCTAGTCTTAGCCAATTTTTCCACCGCCAGTCGGCACTGGGGCGAAGGAGTAGTATGGTGCTAGCACTATCGTCGCCAGGGTGAAGATGAGGAGCATCAGGGCGTGGAAGAAGCCTGAAGAAGTCTCTCCGTACGCGATCTTGCCGCCGACTAGACCCATCATGTACACGTGGATTATGACCGGCGGGAGGAGGAGCTGCACAAGGTCTCCGAAAGCCATTGAGCGTCCAGCCATTAGAAGCATGGACCTGAAGAACGTTAAGAGGGCTATGACTGTTACGACCAGCACACCAGTACCTATGTAGGGTATCATGAGAAGCGGCTTGAGCTCAGACCTTTTCTCCTTCTCCATGAGTATTATAGACTCGTTGAACCTGGCTAAGGTTTCAAGAGTCTCGGGAGTACCTCCACCAACCTCGATAGCGTCGAGAAGCAGGAACATGCTTATCTTCGTAAGCCATGACCTAACCTTCTTGGAGAAAGTCCTATATATTTCAGCATGGCTTATCCCCCACGAGATCTGCGTAGCCATAGTCTTAATATGTTTCGAAAGATTGCCGTAGTTCCTCTCCGACAGGGAGATTATGCATTTCTCAGGGCTCAGCCCAGACTTCCTTATCTCAACAAGATCCCTCAGGAAGCCTGCGAAACCAGTGTCCATACCCCTCTCCTTGAAATTAATGTACATCCTGTAGGCAACCGCTGGGAGTGAAGCGATGGAAAGAGCAAGAATTAGCCCTATTGAGGGCTCGTAGCCACGTTCAAGGCCGAGATAGTTGTTAAGCCAAGTTATGAAGCCGCTTAGAAAGTTGAAAGGCGGGATCTCTTTTAAACCTGGAGCAAGGAAGGAGACGCAGAACCCAGGTATCAGCAGAGCCATTATGGGCGTAGCTGTAGCGGCGAAAACAATGTAGGGAGAATTGTCCTCCATCGGGTATTTCGGCTGAACAACATCTATGAGCCAGAGGAACAGGATGGAGAAGAAGGGTAGGAAAGCATAGCTGAACAGTATGAAGGACATTATGTTTCCGAATATTCCTCCCCCGGCTCCGGCTACAAGCTCCCCTATCGACATTTGGACAGCGTAAATAGTGTATATGCCTAGCAGGAGGAGTATTGCGAAAACTATGTAGACCTCCATGAGCTGCCCAAGCCTCCCGCCTATAAGCTTAAGGTTTTCAAGCCTCTCCTGGAAGAGAAGCTCAGTCCTACGGAGAAGATAGTGGACAACGTCCCCACCAGTCTTAAGCGTTGAAGCATATCCCAGGAGGAGCTCCCTGAACTCCTTGGAGGGAAGCTTCTTACCAATCTCCTCCAACGCTGTAACAGGATCGTAGCCAAGACCCCTAACCATGATGTCTAGAAGCTTAGCAGTTTCGGAGAAAGTTGGGAGAAGAGGGACGCGTGAAAGCCTCATTATGCTGACGTAGGGAGAGATTCCTCCTGTCGACATTACTGCAGTATAGGCAGCAGCATACGGAACCTCTGAGGAAAGCGAGGCCTTAATGCTTGAAATCTTCATCCTGGGCCAAGCGACTCCGAGGAGGAAGACGATGACCGGGAGGCAGAGGAGAAGCACAGGGATAAGGTAGAGCTCGAAACCAATGTTCACAACAATCAGGCTGTAGCTGACGATCAGTATGCTTGACAACGCTACTGAGACGATTGCTGTTATGAGCGTCGCCAAGAGCACTATCGAGCCGTAGGCCCTCGGGTATATTCTTATGCCTGAGGCCTCAAGGTCTCCACACATCTTTGCAACCCTGTCTCCAAGCGGGCCGAAGAGCCATGCGGCGAAGCTCGATATGGACAAGACTAAGTATAATCTTTGAAGTGTTTCTTATATTCTTTTTCCCCGTATTCATATAAGGACATGCATGTCGGAAACACGACAACCGGTGTTTCGCTCTAGTGACGAAAATCGCACTCCGTCAATCTAGAGTATGAAGACGAGTCTTTTAAACAAGTGCTTTTCAGAAGAGTTTTACAGTTCAATATTGTTCAATATTGTTCAAAACGGTTCAGCAAGGTTTAGGGAACCTGTTCTTCGAGAGCTGTAAGTCGGTTTTTAACGTTAAAAAAATTTAAATACTATCTTTAATACAGGTTTAATACGGAAAGAGGTGAAACAGGCATGAAAATGCTTAACGACAGGAGGGGCGTAAGCCCAGTGATAACGACAGTAATCATCGTCGCAGTAGGCATAACCATCGCGATAGCGGTAGCACTATGGATGACAGGCCTAGTGGGAGCATTCATGGGGTATGAGAAGGTTGAGATTAGAAGCTGCTTCGCAGCGCCATATGGAACTAATGGGTGGAACATATCCATTACTTATTTAAACACTGGATCGACACCTGCCAAGGTAGATAATGTTTTCATTAATGACGTTCCATACAATAGCTGGACTGGCGGGACCATATCCTTGAAGTGGGCTGAAGAGGGAGGCTCAACAGGCACTACTCTTCCTGCACCTGCGAATATAGGTAAAAGCGTGAATCTTGCCATAACTATATCTGCACCTGTTACATTCGGCAACCAGAAGCTAGTGAGCGGTGTCACGGTTACAATTAAGCTTCACTCGACAGGTGGCAAGGAATACTATACTAGTGTAGTCCTTCCTTAAGATAGCCCCTCTCCCCCCATCCCTCTTTTTCTCACGTTCTTAAGCCGGTGGCCTAGTATTGAATGTTAAAACCGGGTTGGTTTGGAGCATTCCGGACTCCCTATTAGGCGGTTTGGAAACAGTATTGTTTAACAAACTTTATAAAACTCTTCCCGCTTCGAATCATCGTCAAATGGGTTCTGCGAAGACTGAGGAGAAGAAGGATAATCCTGCTGTCGCAGAGGCTAAGGTTGAGCCTAAGCCTGTGGCGGTTGAGAAGAAGGAGGAGAAGCCTAAGCCTGTGAAGGAGGAGAAGAAAAAGAAGAAGGAGGAAGAGAAGGAATTAGTTGAATACGTTTTCGAGCCCGTGCCTGTTAACGCTAAGCCTATAGACGAGTACTGGATTGAAGAGCCTTTCGTAAGAATCCTGATAGTTCCAATCCCGGGCAGGGGTGGTGAGAAAGGATACTTCGTAGACGAGGTTTCTCTCGACAAGACTGAGAGGAGTGCTTTCAATAGGCTTAAGGATATTCTGAGCAGGGAGCTTAAGCCTCCTGAAGACATGTCTGTGGAGGCGAGGAGCTACGTTATGGAGGAGGCTCGAAGACTGATGAAGAAGTATAGGAGCATACTGGGCTCCCTGAACGAGGAGTCCATGAGGAAGGTTGAATACTATATTAGGAGGGATCTTATAGGCTACGGGCCGATAAACCCGATCGTGGAGGATAAGAATGTTGAAGACATTTCTTGCGACGGTATTGATAAGCCTGTTTACGTTTGGCACAGGAGGTATGAGAGCCTCCCTTCAAACCTGAGGATCGTCGACAAGGGTTATTTCAACGACTTCATTATTAAGCTGGCGCACTTCGCTGGGAAGCATATTAGCGCAGCATTCCCAATCGTGGACGCGATGCTCCCTGGGAGGCATAGGCTTGCAGCAACCTATGGGGACGAGGTTTCAACGTTCGGCTCAACCTTCACGATAAGGAAGTTCAGGGAGGAGCCTTTCAGCATCATCGACCTGATTAAGCTCGGCACGCTAAGCCCCTCTTTAGCAGCTTACTTCTGGTTCATTCTTGACAATAGGCTTACCGTCATGGTTATAGGCGGCACGGGCGCGGGTAAAACGTCTTTCCTAAACGCTTTAACAAACCTTTTCAAACCAGGGTTGAAGATCGTCACCGTCGAGGAGACTGCTGAGCTGAACATTCCGCATGACAACTGGGTCCAGTTCGTAACCAGGGAGAGCTACGGCCTCGGAACCTCTAAGATAGGAGAGATAACGATGTACGACCTGGTCAAGACCTCTTTAAGATATAGGCCTGACTACCTTATCGTCGGAGAGATCAGGGGTGCTGAAGCCTTCGTCTTGTTCCAAGCCATGGCGACGGGTCACGGTGGCCTTAGCACTGTTCACGCTGAGAACATTGACTACGCTATTAAAAGGATGACCAGTCCGCCTATGAACATCGCAGAGTCATACATTCCGCTTATGAACGTCGCCTGCCTCATCGAGAGGGTTGTCCTGCCTAAGAAGGCTGGAGTACCGTTTGGAAGAAGAGTTAGGCACGTCTGGGAGCTTGACCCCGAGGGGAACAGGATTACGATTGCACACTGGGACCCGATGGAGGATGTTCACGAGGTTGACTTCAGCAGGTCGGTGCATCTTCCCAATGTGTGCAGGAAGATAGGCATGCCTCCGGACTGGTATGTTAGGGAGCTGCAGGTTAGGGAGAGCGTTATAAGGTGGATGATGGATAACAACGTGACGCATTTCAGGGATGTTGCGAGGGTTGTGACGGAGTTCCATGTTAAGAGGGCTGAAGTGCTTTCAAGACTAAGGTGAATTGTCCTACTGGCTCTGGCTGGAGAATGCTCGCAACATAGTCTCCATAATACTCCTCTCCATAGCCTCGATCCAGGATGTTAAGAGCAGGGAGATAGATGACCGTGTATGGATCGTCTTCACAGCCTCAGCCCTACTCATAAATATTCTAAGTGTTTTAAACGGCTCCGTCGAGCCTTTCTGGTGGATTGTTTTCGCAGGCCTTCAGTCAGGCCTCTTCCTCCTCCTGTATTACGGCGGTGTCTATGGGGGTGCTGACGCAAAGGCCCTTATGTGTCTAAGCCTAATGTACCCTTCCTCCCCAACGGGTTTCCTGACTGACCTGAGCATGGCGAGGCTTCCCGTCGCCTTCTCAACGATGAACAACGCCCTATTGTTGACAACCCTATACCTCCCTTTAAACCTGTTTTGGAACCTCCACGTTAAGCTTAAAGGGGTTGAGCTTTTCAAAGGCTTGGGGAAGGAAAGCGTGTTGCGGAGGATTGCAGCCCTCCTCCTTCTCAGGAAGGTTAGGTTTTCACAGTACCGTGCTGAGAACACTAGGTTCGTTCTCGCCGAGAGGAGGAGCAGGAGCGGGCTTAGGAGGATAGTCTTCGCGAGGAGGCTGGACGAGGATAAGGCTGAACAGTCTTTCGACGAGGATGAGCATGTTTTCACAAGCTTCCTCATGCCCCTGCAAACCCTGATACTTCTCGGCCTTGTTGCAAGGCTCTTCTACGGCGATATTCTGCTCTCGCTCTCGCTCCTAGCCGCCAGCCGCCTAGCAGGGTAACCCGGTTTTTGAAAAGCATAAAAGCTTCGCCTACTGGTGGAACCCCTGTTGAGGGTCTTCGCCTGCTCCGATATTCATCTGCGGCTTAAACTTTTAGAGGAGACTTTGAAGACCTCGAGAGATGCTGACTTAGCTGTGTGCCTCGGCGACCTCACAGTCTACGGCAAGGGTTTAGACGCTGCCCTGGAGAGGCTCAGGGCTTTAAACGAGCATGTTTTCACAATACCTGGGAACAATGAGAATCCTGAGGAGCTTAGGGAGAAGGCTTCCGCAATGGGTATTGTTTTCCTCCACGGTGGGAAAACTGTTTTCAAAGGCTTCACGCTGGCGGGCGTAGGCGGGAGTCTCCCAACACCCTTCAACACCCCGTTTGAAATCAGCGAGCAAGAGTTTAAAAGGATCCTCTCAGGCTTCAAGGGGCTGAGCAGCCTCATCCTGCTTTCGCACACTCCTCCCTTCAACACGTCGCTAGACCTTACTTCAACACGTGAGCACATAGGCTCCGCCGAGGTTAGAAGATTCATAGAGGAGGAGTCTCCGCTAGCATGCTTATGCGGCCATGTTCACGAGAGAGCAGGCCTGTCTGAAAAAATCGGGGGCACGCTCGTCATCAACCCTGGGCCCAGGGGGATGGTGATAGAGCTATGAGGATCCTTGTGACGGGTAGGCCTGGGATAGGTAAGACGACGGTTGTCTCAAAGCTCGCCAAGATGCTGAAGGATAGGAGTGTGAAAGTAGGCGGCATGATAACCTACGAAATCAGGGAGAAGGAGGTTAGAACAGGCTTCCTTGTTGAGGATTTGAAAACCGGCTTGAAAGGGCTTATGGCTAGCGTCAACTACAGCTCCGGCCCGAGGGTTGGAAGGTATTTCGTCAGCCTGGCGGAGATTGAGAGAGTCGGTGTCAAGGCTATACGGGATGCTGTCGAGAATGCTGAGGTGGTTATCATCGACGAGATAGGCCCTATGGAGCTCTACTCAGAACCATTCCGGAAAGCAGTCTCCGAGGCTTTCTCCTCAGGCAAGAGTATTGTCGCAACAATCCATGAGAAGGCTTCTCAACATTCTTTCTGCAGAACTATTCTTTCAGCCAGCGGTGTTTCAACCTTCGTCGTTACTTTTGGAAACAGGGATCTGCTTCCAAAAATCATCCTCGACAAACTGCTACCTTCCTCTTAAAAGAGTGTTTAACGAATAGTTAATAATGTTCTGCTGGTTTAAACACGGATTCTCAGCCTCAGAATGGTTTAAACTCTGAAAGCAGCGCTGGGAATAAGCATAGAGCAACCGTTTCAAGCATGCTCCGGAAAGGCTTGCGGAGGCTTCTTCCAACCTAAAAGTTTAAAACTGTTAGCCTGTAGGTTTTTCAAGAATGGTTCTGATCGGTGAGCCGGCTCCTGATTTCGAAGCTCAAACCACAAGGGGCAGGTTCAGGCTTTCCGAGCTTAAAGGCAGATGGGTTCTCATCCTGACGCATCCGTCAAGCTTCAACCCTGTTTGCACGACTGAGATGATTGCTTTGTCCCAGAGGATTGACGACTTTAGGAAGACTGGGGTCGAGGTTTTCTCAATATGCCCGGAGAGCCTTATGAGCGTAATATCCTGGGTTAGGGATGTTGAGGAGAAGTATGGGTTGAAAATAATGTTTCCAGTTGCAGCCGATCCCGATCGGAAAACTATTGGTCTCTACGGGGCTACGGATGCTAAGGGAGGCGTTGCTAGAAGCGTTTTCCTAATAGACCCGGAGGGAGTTGTAAGGCTTACAGCCCAGTATCCTGTTGAAGTCGGGAGGAACGTGAAGGAGCTTGCCAGGGCTACTAGGGCTGTTCAAACCTCTGTTAAGTCGAGCCTCCTTGCTCCTGCGAACTGGGAGCCTGGTGAGCCGATGATTATCCCCCCACCGTCCACCGTAGAGGAGGCTGACAAGAGGGTTAAGGATGGGGCTGAACGCTGGTATATTCAGAGGAAACAGGTTTAGACGAGCCTCTTTCTTCTAGCGGTGTTCGAAATAGTTTCGAACAATATTCTGACTGCTGCCGCTGCTGAGGCGCTTCCAGGGTCGAGCAGGGGGTTAAGCTCAACAAGGTCGAGCCCTACAAGCTTTTCGTTCACCGTGTTCTCCAGAAGGCTGAGAAGAATGCTGGTTGATACTCCACATGCCTCTGGATTAGCTACTCCAGGAGCGTAGGCAGGGTCTAGAACGTCAAGGTCTATGCTAACATAGGTGCTTCCCGCTTTATCAACAATGCTTCTCAGCATCACGCATGCTTCCTCAGGATTCCTGAGGATCTGTTTCGATGAAACGAAGGTTTCGCCGCTCGCGTACTCAACCTCCTCTCTGCAGGCTGCCCTGACGCCGACGTGCACGACTCTGCAAACCTCCTCCCTCACTCTTCTCATGACTGTAGCGTGGCTAACCTTAACATGCTCAGGATACTCATTCCTATAGTCGAAGTGAGCGTCGAAAGATATTATTGTCTCCGGCGTAAGGCCTCTCGCAGCCCCAAGGGTTATTGTGTGCTCTCCCCCGAGAAGAACAGGAGTCTTAGAGTCAGCATTGATCTCCCTGCATACTTTCTCAACCCTTTTCAAAACCTCGTCGACGTTGAACGTTACTGAAACATCCCCCAGGTCTGAAACCCTAACATTCTCGAAGTCAACACTGTTTCCAAGGCTGATGGTTTCAGCCTCAGCTGAGAAATGCCTTATGCTGGCGGGCCCGAATCTTGAACCCGGCCTGAAGCTCGTCGTCCCGTCGAAAGGCACCCCTACGATGGCGAACCAGGACTCCTCATAGCTATGCTTAATCCCGGAGAAGAAATACGGGTTTTCAACCAAGTATAGCTTAGCCTCGTCCAAGCCTGTTTGCAGAAGAACTTGAAATAGATAAAGGTTCCTCCGCGTGGAGGCTTAAAAGCCTTTACAGCGTTTTAAACAGGTGGAGAATGGATTTAAACCAGTTTCTACAAGCATTCGCATGCTTTAAGACGGTTCTTGAAATACTTCTGCTCTGCCCAGCTGTTTTCCAAGACCTGGAGAATAGGGAGCTTGACGCCTCCGCGTGGCTCCCAATCCTCTTGCTAGGGGTTTCAGCCTTAACCCTTGAGCTAGCCTCAAACATGCTCCTAGAAACTGTTTTAAAGACTGTTCAAACCCTGAGCCTCCTAGGATTGCTGCTTCTCCTAGGTCTCTACGGGCCTGGGGACGCGTTGATACTGGTAGGCATATGCCTAACCCATGTTTCAACAACTAGCCCCCTGCTGCAAGGCAGCCTCCTGAGGTTTTCCAACCCTGATTTCAGCCTGACTGTTCTTTTGAACGCTGAAATCCTGTCTTCAGCAACTGTTGCTTCAAACCTTTTCCACAACCTGCGCTCAGGAGCCTGGAGCTCCTCCCAACCTGGAGAGCCTTTTAGAAGGAGGGTTTCTCGTATGCTGCTGCTCAGGGCTGTGGGTGAGGAGGAATCGTCTCGAAAAAAGCTTGCCCAGAGTACTCTTAGCAGGAAAGTATTCGTTAAAAAGACTGTTCCCCTAACTTTTTTCATCCTTATAAGTTACGGGGTGACGCTTCTCTTCGGAAGCCTCGTTCCACTCCCAGCGTAGGCTGAAAGCCTTCAAGCGCTCCGAAGCATTGGAAACACTGCTTCCTGCTAAGGTATGAATACTGCTGCCGCGACGACTGTTGTCCACATACCGTCCTTGTTTCCCACTGCGGACTGGGTTATGCTCATCGTCTTAACCCTGCGGCCACTTATCTTCCATATTTCTTTCTGTTCATCCCAGCTCTTATCTATGTCGAACGGAACACCGAGCGTGGAGGCAAGCATGAAGGCTGCAAGATCCTCAGCGTAGTCTCCAGCCTTCTTCTCAGTCTGGCCGAAGGAATGGTGCTCACTCAAATAGCCGTAGCTCTCGTCGTCGAGAGGCTTAGCCATGCCTATTGAAGCCGCTATGAGCCTGTTAGGCTCGTTCGTCTCATTCTTAGCCAGCACTACGAAGATTATCTGTCCAGGCTTAAGCTTGCTTAACCCCTCCTCTCTGCTTATCACTTTGCATCCAGGCGGTATTATGCTTGAAATCGGAACAAGGTTGAACTGGGCTATGCCAGCATCCCTAAGAGCTATTTCGAAGGATGCGAGCCTCTCCCTGTGCACGCCCACCCCCTTCGTGAAGAATACTTCCCTCGGCACGAAACCAAATCCTTCCATTCTCTAACTATTGGAAAAGGAGGTGTGAGAAAGGTTTAAGATAAAGTTTTCTCTTCACGTGTAAGCCGTGAGAGGCACTGGTCTACTGCGTCTAGGAGTCGGCCACTGAACAACCGGGCGGCGTCCCGTTGGAAGTGTTGCTTAAAATGGTTGACAGCATGGTGGAAACCGGGAGGTTCGACCTCCACGTACACACTTTCTTCTCTAGGGACTCGCTCCTAGACCCGAGGCTGCTGCCCAAGGTGGCTGCTTCAAGAGGACTCGCCGGCTTGGCTGTGACTGACCATAATTTTTTCGGAGCTCACAGGATGCTGGAGTCAAGCAGCCTCATAGTTGTACCAGGAATGGAGATAAGGACTAGCGCTGGGGATATAATAGTCCTCTTCATACAGGAGCCGGTTCTGTCCAGAGATCCTCTCGAGGTTTATGAACTGGTTAAGAAGCAGGACGGCATACTGATTGCGGCGCATCCTTTCGGCTTCCCGAGGCTTAGCAGTATGATTGAGGAGTTTACACGGCTTCTAGACGGTGTTGAAGTGGTTAACTCCAGAAACCTTTTCAGAAGGCAGAACCAGAAGGCGCTTGAGCTTGCCAGGAGGCTTGGAAAGGCTGAGACAGGAGGGAGTGACGCTCACACTTTATACGAAGTCGGTAAAGCATATACTCTTGCAGCTGCTTCCAGCCTTGAGGAACTGCGTGCAGCGATTAGAAGCAGGATGACGAAGGGTTCAGGAGGCTTAAGCATCCCCCTGGTGCACTTGGCAAGCTTTTCAGCAAGCATTGTTCATAAGCTAGCCCGCCGGCCTCCATTTTTCTAATCGTCGCTCAACATGTTTGGCGAATACTGGTTTAAACACGTAGGGCTCAGCATCAACATTATAATCGAAACTGTTGAAGCGTTTTAAGTTTTGAAAAATAAAAAAAGGAGGAGGGGTTTAAAAGTGCGGTCAACACTTCTTAGTCTTCTTAGCCTTCTTCTTAGTTGCCTTCTTCTTAGCAGCCATCTTCAAGAAGAAGTTATGCAAGCATACACTTAAACTTTTTGTTTTTTAACTTTTTAACCAGCTATTGATTCAGCCGACTAGGCTGTCAAAGGTTTCTAGAAACTCTCCTTCCAATCCGACAGGTATCACTCCTGAAGCTGCAACACTGTGACCATCTCCAAACCCTCCGTGCCCAGCGCATGCTTCAGGAAGAATCCTCGATAATGGTGGCTTAACACCCTCCTCTATCATCTTTCTCAGTCTTAAAGGTGCTCTCGCAGACACTTTAACATAGTCTTTACGAAGCAGACCGTAGCCAGGTATTTCCCTCGGGATCCTCATGAAGCCAATCAAGTATTTACTGTCGTCAACAATCCTCTGATAGCTTAAGAAGGATGTGAAGCTTCCAAGAACTTTACTGCCCATTCCTTTGAAAAAACCTCCGGAGTCGAACCATTGCAGGCTCCTCTTCTCCCCCAGCCCCTTCCTGATTATCGTGGCTAGAAGAGCCTTGTTAGCCCTCCTCCTCTCCTCCTCAAGTTTCTCCGAGAAGCTAAGAACCTCCTGGTTGAAGCCCTTTAAACAGGCTTCAAGAGCCTTCTCCACACCCCCCTTGTAATATCCTACTGAGGCCAGTATAGTGAGGATCTGGGAGGCATTAACCCTTGAAAGGCCGAAGCCCTCGGCAACTATCTTGAAGTCTCTTCCCGACTGTTTCACAACACCCTCCTTCAAAGAATCTTCAAAGGCGATCTTGTTGAGGCCAGCTGCTTCCCCGGGTATTTCAACCGAGCCTATCACAGCCAGATGGGAAAGCCTGCTCAGGCTCCTATCAGCCATCTTGGCGAAAAGATAGGCGACTGTTGAGGCTGAAGCGTCTCTCTCACCAAGATAGCCGTAGAGCTCAGGATTCAGGTTTAGAACATTGTTTTTCCGGGAAGGCTTAGTATCGTGGTGGTCTAGGATAACCGCCAAGCATTCTTTCCCAATATTCTCCTCTATCTTCTCAACATGCGCTGAGCCGATGTCGGTGAAAACTGCCACAGGATACTTGGAGAGGGTTTCCACCAGGACCTCTGGGAAAAGCTTGTCTAGGCAGAGGGTGTTAATGTTGAAACCCATTTTCTCAAGAGCTGTTTTAACTATCGCCGCTGAGCAAACCCCATCGGCCTCGTCATGATGAATTAAAACAGCCTCACCCACCCTGCGCCTAAGCTCTTCAACAGCCTTCACAAGGCTTGCTTCAAACTGTTCCAAGCCTGTTTATTGATGAACAGAAGGAGGAAATAAATGTTAGAAACGAGTATGACACCCTACAACCGAGGCTTGAAAGCTCCTATTCATCGTTCCAGCGGCTCACCCTGCCTGGTTAAGGGCTGTGTTAAACAAGCTTTGCTGTACCCGTATACTCATGGTCAGGCTTTATCATTTTGGTTACATGATTATGGTCTAGTTACAGGAGTAGTTGCAGCGCGGACATTTAGCTACGTCAAGAACCAGTAGGCGTGCAGAAATTTTACAACACGCGCTACATCATTTATCGTGAGCATGCTAAAGCAATTAATCGTTTAAGACAAGCTTGAGAAAATCAAGGCTCGCCCCGGGTGGGGAAACAGATATAAGCATACGCATAGAGCTTTTCACTGAGGATTCTTGCTGAGCGAGGATATCGTTAAGGCTGTTGAAAAAGTTAAGCCAAGCATTGTTAACGTGAGCACTGTTAAAATGGTTTACGAGTTTTTCTTCTACGCTTTCCCTGTTCACGGCGTTGGCTCAGGCATAGTTGTCGACGAGGACGGGCTTTTCCTCACGAACCATCATGTGATAAGGGGCTCAGAACGTATTCAAGCATCCTTCTACGACGGGCTTATGGCGGAGGGCAGGGTTGTGGGTGTTGACCCGAGTCTGGACATAGCCTTGGTCAAAGTTGACGACGTGAGCCTTAAGCCCGCTGAACTAGGAGATTCGGACACGCTTAGAGTTGGCGAGATAGTTATCGCGGTGGGGAACCCGCTGGGGCTCGCCGGCGAGCCGACTGTAACCATGGGTGTTGTAAGCGCTTTAGACAGGCAGATAGTTTCGAGAGAACTTTTCTTCCCGGAGCTTATTCAGACGGATGCTGCGATAAATCCTGGGAACAGCGGTGGCCCCCTGGTCAACCTTAAGGGAGAGGTTGTAGCAGTTAATACTGCAGTAATACCCTTCGCCCAAGGCATAAGCTTCGCAATACCGATAAGCTCCGTAAAGCCTCTGGTGGAGTCTTTCAAGAAGTATGGCAGGATTGTTAAGCCTTGGCTTGGAGTCAAGTCGATAGATGTTAACAGGCAGATTGCAACCTATTACTCGCTCGGTGTTGACTATGGGGCGCTCGTCGTAGAGGTTTCTCCGAAGAGCCCTGCTGAGAGAGCTGGCCTAAGACCCGGGGATGTTGTCACGATGATAGACGGCAAGCCTGTTAAAAGCTCAGCTTCCCTAGTGAAGGAGCTTAGGAGGAAATCTGTCGGCCAGAGGATAGAGCTCCTTATCTACAGGGGTTACAGCAGGTATGTTGCTTCACCGGTTCTCGAGGAAGCCAGGTTTCAAACTCTTGGCTAAAACTTACCTAAGCATCTACCTGGAGGCAAGCTCCTGCACGAGGATCTGAACAGCCTTCTTGCTAAGCTCCCTAGCAGCCTGGTCGAGAGTAACGTATTTTAAAGCATCCTTCGGACAGTATTCGACGCACATCGGGTAACCATGTTTCTCACAGTAATCGCAGACTACGACCTTTCTCTTGTCGAGGTGCATCCTTACAACGCCGAAGGGGCATGTTTCAACACACCAGCCACACCCGTTACACTTGTTCTCATCCACAACTATGACTCCGTTAGGCTTCTGGGTTAAAGCGTCTCTCGGACATGCTTTAACACACAGAGGATCCTCGCATTTCCTGCAAGTTACAGCAAGATTCAGGAAGGGCTCTATTCTGACAACCCTTATCCTGGACTTCTTAATGTTGAGGACGCCCTCGCTTGCAAAAGAGCACACGTATTCACATATCCTGCACCCGTTGCACCTGTCAGGGTCGCAAACAATTATCTTCCTAAGCCTCGACTCCAACCTCTTCCGCCTCCCTGGATAAGCCGAGCTCTAAAAGCTTGCGTTTCAACGGTATTCCATCCCTGCTCCAGCCCCTGCACTCGTAGTAACTGTCTAAAGCCTCCTCATACTCCTCCCTTTTTATAACCGCCCCCTTGACAACGTCGTCTGGCAACGGGTCTTCAAAAGCCCTTGGAGGAGGATAGTCATCCTTCCTAGTTACGCCGCACTTAACGTTGAAGCATCTCGCAACGTTATGTATTCTCTCACCCGCCCTCACTATCTGCTCGCCAGTCATGCTTAAGCCTGTTACAAGCGTGTAGAGCTTCGCAAGCTCATCCATGGATTGGAATATTCCTCTGGTGAACTTGCATATTATCAGGGAGTCTATCACAGCATACTGGTTTTCACCATCGTAAACTATCTTCCCCCTGCTCTTATCAAGCCTAAGCCTGTCAACCTTGCCTTTAACATCAACCTGGTATGAGCCCGACCTAAGATAGTCCGCACCCCTGTTGGAGACGGCGAAGCCCAGGGTTGAGGTTTGGAGAGACCTTAACTCGTACGCTGCCCACTCCAAACCCTTACAATGAACAGCGAACCTTTCAGAACCCTTCCCGACTATTTGAGAAGCCCTCCTAACCCCCTCGCTGAGAAGTTTTCCAAGCCTACCCTCCTTGAGACACATTCTTCTTAGAGCCTCAAGCAGAGCCTCGTTACTGCCGAACCTGAGCTCAACACCGTCAGTATCCTCCTTCGTCAGAATACCCTTCTCGAAGCACTCCATAGCCCATCCCACTACGTTGCCCGCGGAAATCGTGTCGACACCAAGCGTGTCGCAAATCTCAACAGCCTTGGTTATAGCGTCTAGGCTACGGATGCCACAGTTAGGCCCAAGAAGCGCCAGGCTCTCGTAGTCTACGCTTGAAACCGTGCCAGCGTAATCCTCCCTAGCCTGGTTAACATGGTCGCAAGCTATGGGGCATCCTGCGCACGCAATAATCTTCTTAACATGCGTCTTAAGCATCATCTCGCCGGAGACTTCCTCAGCATACTCGAACGTACCCTTCTGGAAATTGTACGATGGTAGGCATCCCAGCTTGTTATGCACAAGAATGTTTGCAGGCGTCCCATACACCCTGTACTTCTCCGTCGCAGGCCCCTGGCAGCGCTCGTTCAACTCAGCTATGAACCTTACAAGACCCTGCGGGTCCGCGACCTCAACATCCCTAGTTCCTCTTACTGCGACAGCCTTAAGGTTTTTAGAGCCCATTACCGCGCCTAGGCCGCATCTACCTACCTGCCTGTTCCTCTCGTTCGTAATGTTCGCAAGCCTAACCATCCTTTCTCCAGCCGGACCTATTGAAGCTACTGTGAAAGACTCGTCTCCAAGCTCCTCCTTAATCATCTCTTCAGTCTCCCAGGTTGTCCTACCCCAGATGCTTGAAGCGTTTCTAAGCTCAACATTGTCATCGTCAATCATAAGGTAGACTGGTTTCTCAGACCTGCCTGTGAATACAACACCATCCCAGCCTGCACTCTTAAACTCTGACGCGAAAAGGCCGGAGGAGATTCCGAAGCCGAAGATGCCTGTTAAAGGTGATTTCGCGAAAACAGCATACTTGTTGCCGGCTGTCGAGATGGTTCCTGCCAGCGGACCTGTCCACCAGATTAAAACGTTCTCCGGCGATAAAGGATCAACCTGCGCAGGGTTTGGAAGCATGTCATACAGGGTTCTAGCTCCAAACCCGTAGCCGCCTATGTAGTTTAGAGCCATTTGCTCCTCGATCTTCCCCACAGACGTCTTGCCGCGTGTCAAGTCAACCATCAAGTATTTCCCAGCGTAGCCCTTCAACCCTATCCTCCTCCAGCTACCGATGGGGCTAGAACAATCCTGTCGCCAGGGTTAACACGGTGCTCGCTGACCCTGTTAAGGTCCACAACCCTCCCGTTAACTATTATCAGGGATGATTCCTCCATAGGCTTGCCGTCAGCCCCTATGAACTCTGAGCGTAAATCAGTGTTCGCGACCCTGCTGAGCTCCTCAAGGATCTCCAGCAGGCTGGCGCCGGGTTTCACACTGATCCTCATACTCCTCCTATTGAAGATTTCACGGAACCTTCCCACCAGCTCCAGCTCCACCTCGTTCACGGCAGGTTAGAATGCCTTCAAGCATAATATAAGATTTTTCTAAGGTTTCCACACGCCCCCTAGGCATGGTAAAAGTTTTTCTACTGCTTTACTAGGTTTCCCCAGGTTAATTGGCGACGAGGCTGGTTGAGAACGCTACGCTGCTGACTGTTGAGAAGCGTTTCTACACTGATTATGTTCAACTAGTCCTCGACAGGAGCAGGTGTGTTTTCTGCGACGTCTGCATAAAGGTGTGCCCCAAGAGTGCGATTAGGCTTGCGAGGAAGGAAGACGGTTCGCTAACCCTTAAAATAGGGGAGGAGTGTAGCCTATGCGGCGCGTGCGAACCGTTCTGTCCGACTGGAGCGATAACAATAATGGTTAACGGTAAGCGTGTTAACCCTCTGGTCTCCTCAGGAGGATTCCCACTTCCTCTGCCTAAGATAAGGGTGGACCAGGCGAGATGCAGGATCGACTGTTTCGAGTGCTTCAAAGCCTGTCCCACCGGGGCTTTAAAAATAGACTCTGCACACAACGTTAAGGTTGACGAGGAAAAGTGTTTAAGATGCCCATGGTGTGAAGACGTTTGCCCCGAGAAAGCGATAAAAGTAAACCCATTGTTTGAGGGAACAGTCTTCATAGATGAGTCTAAATGCGACGAGAAGTGTGACGCCTGTGTTGAAACCTGTCCGACTAAAGCCATCGCTAAAACAGGTGGAAGAATAAGCATCAACCCTAGGTATTGCATACTATGCAACGCCTGTATCCATCTGGATGTCTGCAGGAACCATGCGATAACCGTAGTCAGGCGGAGAGTCCTGCACGGGAAGGGTTTCTCAGCAGTCTGGGTTAACGCTGTCGAGAATCTCCTGAGTGGAAAAACCTTGGCGAGAGAGCTGGATTCTGAAGGCTACCGGAGGATAAGGAGGCTTATTGAGGAGGCGAGGCTCTGATGAGCGGGGAGCCGAGAATAGGAGTATTCGTGTGCCACTGCGGGAAGAACATAGCTGGCACTGTAGACGTCGCGAAGGTTGCCGAGTACGCTAAGACTCTTCCAAACGTCGTTTACTCCACCCATAATCTTTACACGTGTTCAGAAGCTGGACAAGCTGAGGTAAAGAGGATAATTAAGGAATACGGGCTTAACAGGGTTGTCGTAGCAGCCTGCAGCCCGAAGATGCATGAGCCGACTTTCAGAGCATGCGTCTCAGAAGCAGGTTTAAACCCTTACCTATTCGAAATGGCTAACATAAGGGAGCATTGCTCCTGGGTTCACATGAGCGACCCTGAGGGCGCCACTAGGAAGGCTATCGACCTTGTCAAAATGGCTGTTGCTAAAGCACGGTTGCTTGAGCCTCTTGAGCCGATAATCGTCCCAGTTGAGAAAACGCTGCTCGTCATAGGCGGGGGAATAGCTGGAATGAGAACAGCACTAGACGTAGCGGACTCAGGGTACAACGTGATACTCGTCGAGAAGTCTCCGAGACTGGGAGGCAAGACAGCGATGCTGGGGAAAACTTTTCCAAAAGTGGATTGCACATCCTGCTTGGTAAACGAAATGATAAGCAGAGTATTGACACATCCGAGGATAAGGGTTTTAACGCTTTCTGAAGTCGCCAGCGTAGACGGCTACGTTGGAAACTTCATCGTCACGGTGAAAAGATCCCCGTCGAAAGTCTCTGTAGAGTGCACAGGATGCGGGAAATGTGTTGAAGCATGCCCCGTAGAGGTTGAGGAAGAGTTTACACGCGGCCTCTCAAAAAGAAAAGCAATATATCTTGTTGAGAAAACCTGGAGGAATGCTGGTTGCGAATACGGGTATGAGAAGGTAGTCCACATACCGGGACTAGTGGGAAGCCCGATGACAGCCCTGGTTGACGTGAAAAACTGCAGTAAATGCGGGAAATGTGTTGAAACATGCCCAGTCAAAGCAATAGACCTTGAGGCACCAGGATTACAGGAAACATTCAAAGTCGGCGCGATAGTAATAGCGACAGGATTCGACCTTTTCAACCCTGGGAGAAAACCGGAGTATGGCTACGGAAGACTGAGAAATGTCTTGTCAAGCATGGAGTTCGAGAAAATGCTAACACCAGACGGGCCGACGAAAGGAGAAGCAGTAAGGCCCTCAGACGGGAAGCCGGTTGGGAAAATAGCGTTTATACAGTGCGTGGGCTGCAGGGATGAACAGACAAACATCTACTGCTCAAGAATATGCTGCATGATAACCCTTAAGCAAGCGCTCCTCCTGAAGAGGAAAAACCCTGATGCTGAAGTAACCGTGTACTATATTGATGTTAGAGCAGGCGGGAAAGAGTATGAAAGAATATTCAGAATGGCGAGGGAGAAAGGAGTGAGGTTCATCAGGGGCAGGCCCAGCAGAGTCGAGGAGGAAAACGGGATGCTGAAGATACGTGCAGAGGACACTCTGAGCGGAGAGAGAATAGAGGAGCAGTATGACCTCGTAGTCCTAGCGATAGGAATGCAGCCCTCGGAAGGCACGGATAGGCTTGGAGAAATACTTAGAGTGCCAAGGGACCAGTATGGCTTTTTCATGGAGGCACATATCAAGCTTAAACCGGTTGAAACAGTCGTAAACGGCATATTTCTAGCGGGATCGTGCGCAGGACCGACAGACATACCCATGACGGTAGCCAGGGGGCATGCGGCAGCTTCGAAAACACTAATGCTTTTCTCAAAAGACTTCATGGAGCTTGAGCCGATAACAAGCTACGTGGACCCGTTGAAATGCAAAGGATGCCTAGCGTGCACAAAAATGTGCCCGTTTCAAGCGTTGAAACCGGTGGAAACCGAAGGTAGGAGAACAATACAGGTCACTCAGTCGATGTGCGCTGGATGCGGAACATGCACAGCAGGCTGCCCCTTCGGAGCCTTAAACCAATACCACTTTACAGATGAGCAGATATTTGCACAAATCGATGCAGCCCTTGAGGAAAACCCGAGGGAAAAAATCATAAGTTTCAATTGTAATTGGTGTTCATACGCTGGCGCGGATATGGCTGGAGTCTCAAGATTCGAATACCCGTCGAGCGTGAGGATAATCAGAGTGATGTGCTCGGGTAGAGTCAGCGAGAAAATGATTCTGAGGGCGTTCGAGAAGGGGGCGGGAATGGTTCTAGTAGCACCGTGTCACCCTGCTGACTGTCACTACATAAGCGGCAACGAGTGGGCCCGTAGAAGGGTTGAGTCGCTTAAGAAGAGGCTTGGCAAGATGGGTATTAATCCTGAGAGGCTTTGGTTCGTCTATGTTTCCGCCGCAGAGGGCAATGTTTACCAGAACACGATTATTAAAATGAATGAATATTTGCAGAAGCTTAAGAACGGCGAGGTAAGCTGGGGCGTTGAAGAGGCTAAGGCAGTAGCCTAGTTAGAACAGGCTCCTTTTTAACTGCATGCACCATATTGCTGTCAGCTTCCTGTTTTACCAACAATATCTTTATGAAGCCCCTTATACTCTTTCTTTAAACTTCGTCATGTAGTTTTCGTGCACCCGAGACTGCTTCAACCCCCCTTCTTTATTTCCTCGAACTTCCTGTCTTCATCCATGTTTCCAGAGTAAAACGAGGAAACGAAACACGTTTTCCAGTGACGGCTCATCTTGCTTATCAATACTCCTCCTGTTTTCAAATCGTTAAGCATCGATGCCTTCTAGCGTGCTGCCAATGTTCTTAGCCCACCTTTATTCCTGCATAGATCCCCCTTCCATGAACCATATTTTCTCCGTTAGCGCGCTTCCTCCCCATCATTCACTAAGGCGAGCAGGCTAAATACCTATTGGCGAGTAAGCGAAGAATTTACGCCAGCTTAAAAAATTCCTACAGAAAGAATTTACCGTGCTAAAATAACTTTTTAACCCTCTGGCGGGCATTTTCATACCTGCTCATGCGTCTCTGAGCCAGCTTTAATGCTGACGCCCCCCCCCCAAAAAAGATATAAAAAAGTAAACTTTAAATATAATTTAGGATACTAGAATTTGAAATGTACGACGAATTATCGCTCAGAATAATGCTGTTTTTAAGGAGGAGGAAAACAGCGAGGTTCAAGGATCTTAAGACGGTCGTCAGCAACCCTAGGACGCTCACGATAAAGCTGAAAAAGCTTAAGCATCTGGGGCTTGTAAAGTCTGAAAATGGGACGTATGAGCTGACTTCTAAAGGCCTTGAGGCAAGCAGGGTTCTTGAAGATTTACATAGGATTCTTTCCTCTTCTGAACCAGTGATTAGGAACGTGGAGAGAATACCTCACCACTACTATGCTCCTGTGATAAGAAGGTATTGTGAACTGTTGATGGGCCTGTTAGGGGAAAGGCTTCTTAGCATAATGCTTTTCGGCTCTGTCGCCAGAGGAGACTGGAAAAGGGAGAGTGATATAGATATTCTTATAGTGGCTGAGGGCTGGGAGGATAAGCCTGCTTGGGTTAGGATTGAAGAGCTTAGAAGGGCTAAGGAAGCCCTGGAGGAAAGCCTGGAGTATTCAGAGGCTTTAGGAGCCGGCTACTTTCCGATTATTCAAAACTACGCGCTTAGCGTTGAGGAGGCTAAAGGGTTTAACAGAATATTCTTAGACGCGGTGGTCGACGGCATAATTCTTTACGATAAGAACGGGTTTCTAACAGGAGTGCTTCAATCTTTAAGGAAAAGACTTGAAAAAATGGGTTCAGTAAGGGTTACGCTTCCAGATAAAAAGTTCTACTGGGTTCTGAAGGATGTGAAGGCGGGGGAGGTAATAACGCTTGGATAGCACTACAAACATAGATCTTGCTGCGTCAGCCATAAGAAGGAGCGCGCGATGGTTGAGAAGCGCCTTAAGGGCTCTGGAGGACGAGAGGTGGGATGACGTCGTCTACTCTTCACAGATGGCTGTTGAACAAGCGTCTAAAGCAGTGTTGATAGCGCTTGGAATAGAGTATCCTAGGGAGCATGATGTTAGCGCTGTCTTCAAGCGGATCTCAAGAATAGAGAATGTTCCAGAATGGTTCTCATCCATTGTTCCTGAGCTTGCTGACAATATTTCTGAACTGGCTGAGTTAAGAGGGTTAGCCGGCTACGGTTATGAGAAGGGTTTAGACGCTGATTATTTTAAAGGCTATGCGCCAAAGGCGTATGAAATGGCTGTGAAACATTATGAGGCTTGTGCCAAATTTCTCTCTGAGGTTTACGGTATAGATGTGAAAAAGTGATCCTCATTCTTACAGCTCCTGATTACTTTAGGCAAATGAAGCGCGCTTTATCCTCAGATGTGGTTTCAAGGTCTGAGCCTATGTAGACGACCCTCCTCTCATGGTCTTTAGAGAACACGGCTGCTGGCGTATTCTCGATAATGCTTAAGCCCTCTGGTGGTTTTCCCCATAATGCGATGGTTTCACTCCAGTCCCTTAGTTTTAACCCTGCATGCTCTGAAACCGTCTTCAGACTCGTACATGGATAGCGCGCGAGGAACTCCCAGTCCACCGGTATGTCTATGTCAGCGCGGGCACTCATGCGGTTTAGCAGCGAACCTTAGGGTTCGCGCGCGCTAAACAGTTTTAGGATTCACAAGTAAAGAAGCTTTAGCCAAGTGTTTGATTCACAGCCGATTGCTTCAACGAATCACATCTACGCTACGACAGTAGTCTCAACACGGTTGATTAAGATGTCTCTAAAGATATAAATCCCGTTTCATCCTAGGAATGCCGAATTGTCCGAGGATGGTTTCTGGGGCTTGGATCTGGATTCAATCGTGAAAGAACATGGGACCCCGACATACGTTGTGAACCTTGATCTGGTTGAGAAGAATTTTGAAGCTCTTTCCAGCACGGTTCGACGGATCTACAGTAGGTTCAAGATTTTCTACGCGGTTAAGGCAAACCCTTTGATAACTATACTGAAGCTCGTTAGAGAGCTGGGAGGCGGAGCTGAAGTGGTTTCCATGGGTGAGCTTGAGGCTTCCAGGAGAGCAGGCTTAAATGGTGGGGAAGTATTGTTTAACGGGCCTGGTAAGACTGAGGTGGAGATTGAGGCTGCAATAGGCTTCGGAGTCTACTCGGTAAACGTTGAATCTGTTGAAGAGCTTATGACGGTGAGGAAGGCGGCTGAACGGCTCAGGGTTAAGGCTAGAGTGGGGTTCAGGGTTAACCCCGGTGTAAAAGCTGCTACTCACAAGTATCTTGCGCTGGGCTTCCAGGGAAGCAAGTTCGGGCTTGACGCCAAGTCTTACAGGGCAGCGTTGCATGAAGCCAAAAGAACCAGAAGGTTTTTGCCAATGGGGGTTCAGATGCATGTTGGGTCGCAGGTTTTCAGGGAGTCTGATTTCCAGAAAGGGTTCCTCAACTTATTGAGGTTTGTGAACGTGTTTAAATCGGTTCTAGGCTTTCCCCCGGAGTTCATCGATATTGGAGGCGGAATAGGGCTTAACTATGAGACTGGAGACACTTCCATCTCCCTAAACCGTTTTTCCAGAGCCCTGTCTAAACTAGTCAACAATCCCGATTGGCCGGATGGAACAACCCTAGTAATGGAGCCCGGCAGGGCTCTCGTTGGGAATGCTGGAATCCTGTTGACAAGGGTTCTTTACGTTAAAGAGTCTAACGGTAGGCTGTGGGCTATTGTCGACGCCGGGATGAACGACTTCATGAGGACCGCGCTATACGGTGTTAAGCATAGGGTTGTAAGCCTCACGCCTAGACGGGGCAGGCCTGTCAAATACGCGTTAGGAGGCCCAGTGTGCGAGTCCAGTGATGTTTTCGGCGAGTATGTTCTGCCCCCGTTGAAGAAGGGCGACCTGTTGGCTCTGCTGGATGTTGGAGCATACGGGTGCTCAATGTCCAGCAATTATAATGGACGGCCTAGGCCTCCAACCCTTGTTTCAAGGTTAGGCAGGGTCCACGTGGCTGAGAGGCGTGAAACCATAGATGATATTTTAAGAAGGCAGGCAGTCGGCTAAGCCTGAATGAAAACCATGCGGTTCCGACAGATGTTTAAGAAGAACCGGCTTAATGCGATATGGATACTTAATGGTTATGCTGCAATCCAGTGCTTGCAATTCAAGTACGAACACGCCAATGTCATGAGTCAGCAAATGGTTAAAGGAATTTCTGAATCTAAAACATGAGATTTAACCACGCTGCTCTAGTTTGGCTTACTTGCTTGCGATCGTTACGCTTCGGAACTTGAGGGAGGGCGCTGAAACACCGTAGTCGTGCCTCGTATCTTTACCAATCATCTCTAAACCTTCTTTAAACATCTCGTAGAAATTGCCTGAGACAACCCCGTTCTTCACAGGCTTAGCTATCTCTCCGTTCTCAACCATGTAAGCATGGGTTATCGTAGCGTTCAAGTGCCCGCTCACAGGGTTAGACATCCATTCTCCTATCGTGCTCATCACTAGGACACCATTCTCAGTCTCCTCGAGGAGTTCTTCGAAGGTTGCGTCCCCGGGTTTAAGGTGGAGATGATGCGGGGAAGGTCTCGGAGCTGTGGAGAAGCCTCTGGACGCGTTCCCCGTGGATTCCCTCCCCTCCCTGTTTGCAGTGTAAGTATCGTAGAGAAAAGTTTCTAAAACACCCTTACCCACTATGGTCAGGTTCCTCGTAGGATGGCCCTCGTCGTCGAAAGGCTTTGAGCCAAGCGTGTTCACACTGGCACCCAGGTCTTCAACAGTAACGTTGTCCGACATTATTTCTAAACCTATCTTACCGGCGAGGGGCGACCTGCCCTCCTGAACGTTCAAAGCTGAAACAGCTGGGTTAAGCATGACGGGCAGCAGCGAGTCTGAAACCCTGTTAAGCGTTATAACCCCATACTTCCCGTTGGGTATTGCGCCTGCTTTAACGAACTCCCTTGCTCTCGAACCTGCTTCAACACCCGTCTTCCAAGGCTCAAGCTTCCTGTAGCTTCTAGCTATGCTGTAATCCGAGTAGGTGCCTACTTCCCCAGCCTCGTCAACCCTTGCCTCCACATCTAGGAACGCCAGGGTCTCCCTTCTTTCAACCGGCCCCCCGTAAGTATTCGCGTAAATCACCTCCAAGGCTCTAGACGTGAGAAACCCGCGTACAGGCTTCGCTTCCCTACAACCCTCTTTAACAGCGTCCAAGAGTCCCCTAGCAATCGGCAGCAGGTCCTCCGGAGTAGCCTCGGCAGTAGCCTTGTCAAATGTTTCTCCAACTTCCCTCACACTGATATTCCCGTTCATCCTTACCCATCTTGGGTCCGGAGGAGAAACCCTTGCTATTGAAACAGCAGAATTCACAGCGCTCTCAATACCCGTGTCGCTCACATCCTGAGTGCCGACGACGGCTGTAGACTTTCCAATGGCAACTCTGATCCCGAAGGATTTCAGCCTAACGGTCTTCGAAGCCTCCACTTCCCCAGCGAGGGTTAACGATGTTTCAGCCGTGTTAAGGAGATAGGCCTCGGCCTCGGAGGCGCCTAGTTCAACAGCCCTCTTAACCGCTTTCTCAACATCCATTTCAACCACCCCCGACGATGAGCTCCCTAATCATCACATGAGGCCCTCCATCCCCAACTCTGGCGAGCTGATTATCCTTGCCACAGCCGCCGAAGGCTGAAGTAGTTATCTTAAGGTCTTTCCCAACAGCCTCCACCCCTTTGAGCGTTTCAAGTATTGAGCCGGATATGACCACGCCCCTGACAAGTTCCGCAAGCTCCCCGTTCCTTATCATTCTTGAAGGCCCCGCGGAGAAAGTGAAGGTTCCGGAGGCTGTGTCAACCTGGCCTCCCGTAGCACCCCTTCCAACGATGTATATCCCTTCTCCAGCCTCTTCAACAATCTCCTCAAAGCCATGGTCCTTAGGCATCATGAAGAAGTTTGTCTGCCTCACAATCGGGAAGTGAGTAAAGTCCTGCGCCCTACTGTTACCTGAAACCGGAAGTTTAAGAATACCGGCTGTCTCCCTACCGGTCATGAAGGATTTTAAAACTCCTTCTTCAACAGCCAAAACCCTCGTCTTAATGCTACCCTCGTCGTCGAACGGGACGAAGTACCCTCCCTCAGCAAGACCATCGTCAACTATCGTGACCAGGGGTGAAGCAATCTCGCCTCCAAGCTTACCGGATAGTATTGAGTCTCCTGAGGAAACCAGGTCTCCCTCGCACGCGTGTCCAAAAGCCTCGTGAAGTATCAGGCCGACCATCTCCGGGTCAGCCACAGCCTTAAGCCTGCCGGACGGGGGCAGTGGTGCTTTAACAGCCTCCTTAGCCAGCCTGCTGACACTTGCTGAGAACTGATTCCAATCCTTGCCCTCTATGAACTCCCAGCCGGCTACAGCAGACTCCTGGTCACTAACCCTCTCCATCGCCCCGGCTTCGAAAGCCACGCTCATATGCGCGAAACCCAGCAGTGATGATTCATATTCCAAGTCTACCCCGTCGCTCGTAGCAATGTACCTCCAGTCACGCTGGATGCCGAGCCTTGTAACAGCCGACTTTATTCCATCCAAGCCCAGCCCAGCCTTATTAACATCCATGGTGAGGCTGACCTTAGTCCCGTCGGAAACATCCTCAGGCTTTTTCCTCCAGGCTGATTTGAAAACACCTTTGCAGGCTTCTCTTTCACCCAGCTTCTCTACGCGTCTAGAGGCTTTAGCCGCGGATATGGCTTTCTCAACAGCCTCCCTAACGCTTTCACGGTTAAGAACGTTCGTCGAAGAGAAGCCGAACCTATTGCCGTAAAAAACCCTGATGCCCAACCCAGCTGAGAAAGTTTTAGAAAACTCCTTAAGAATCCCGTTGTCAACCGTGATCAACTCGTAGCTTGCCCGTTGCGCCCTGGCTTCAACATAGGTCGCGCCCAATTCCTCTGCTGTGCTCAACCCATATGCTGCCAGCTCCTTCAACATTGCAACCATCGTGAAAAAACGGTTAAACAGGGTATTAAGTCTTCCCATGGGCAGCCTGCATCATACTTAGAGTATCTGGACGCGGAGGTTTTAAATGGGAAATAGTTTATATCTGGTCTTCGCATTAAATGTGGCAGTGTTGAGCGTTGGCCGGCGTCACGTCTGACACTCCTGTTTCAGAATTAAGGCAGACGGGTGTGGAGAAGGGTTTCAGTTTTTCCTCAATACTTAAGTCTCGTAGAAAGATATTGTTTCTAAGCCTCATAATCATCCTGCTTTTCTCCACCGCCGCTTATTTTATGATAGGATTTGCCACGAGGCCCAGCATGATAGGGGTTTTAGAAGTTAAGGGGGCGCTGCTCACAGAGGACCAGGCCACCCTATATTCTCGAGCCATAATGGAGGCTATGTTGAACGAAAGCATACGGGGGGTAGTGCTTAAAGTGGATTCCCCAGGCGGTTACGCCGACTTGGTTGAGCAGGTTTACCTAGGCCTTCTGGAGCTTAAAAGCAGGAAGCCGCTTGTCGCCTCAATAACAATGGCCCTGTCGGGCGGATACTATGTTTCTGTCTCATCAGACTACATTTATGCACATCCGAGCTCAATGGTTGGGAACATCGGAGTCATAGGAGTTGGCCCCCAGATCCTAGTGCCATCGGAAACAGTTCTGGAAACCGGTGTGCACAAGGTGACTGGATACTCGAGACTACTGTTTCCCTTCAACTTGAGCCGGGCCCTCGACAATTTTGTTAACGCTGTTGAGCGTGGAAGGAGAGGAAGGCTTAGGCTTCCGCCTAACGTGCTTCGCAGGGGCTCCATATACATGGGGAGCGAGGCCTTGGAGGCTGGGCTTGTAGACGAACTGGGCACGGTTGAAAATGCTCTTAAGAGAGTTGCTCAAGAGGCGGGAATCGTTAAGTACTCCGTCGTCGACCTAGTGGAATCAGTGAAGAACAAGCTTACTATGATGAAGCCCGGAGTTGAGGAACAGGATTCCTGGGTTAACCTGACGGTGGCTAAGCTGAACGAGATTCACCCCCCGCCCTCGATCTATTATCTTTACCTACCTACTAATGCTTCACCATACTCTTCACTAACTATTACTCAAACTTTCGGCGGATGGGTTGGCGGAGAAGGCAGGGGCCTAGTTCTAGTAGACAAGTCGCACGGCAACCTAGTCTCCTACTGGGACCTAGAGGTTTTAGCAAGGGAGCTCGTGTTAAGGAACACGAGCATCTCCTTCGCAACGAGCTGGAGCTCGCTTGAATCTAAGCTTGACTCGGCTGCAGCAGTAATAATAGCTGCTCCAACAATGGAATACTCTGAGGAGCAGGTTAAGAGATTGAGGAGCTTCGTGGAGACAGGGAAGACGCTGGTGATAATGTATGACCCTGCGGAGGAATACGTTAGGATTCCGGATCTAACATGGCCGGTTAACTCTCTCTCAACACGCTTCGGCATCTTCTTCAACAGCGGCTACCTTTATGATGAGGAGAAGTACTTCGGCATGTATAGAAACATATATGTTAAAGACTTCCTGAATCATACGCTAACCATCAATGTCTCAAGAATAGTTCTTTTCACCCCAACCAGTATTTGTTCAGCCGGCAAAGGCGTCGCCTGGACTTTTAACACCACTTTCTCATCGGTAGCTGAACGGGCAAACAAGTATGAAGTTATTAGCGTTGTTAACCTGAACGGGGTTGTTATAGCTATCGGTGACCTAACTTTCATGCAGGAGCCGTACTGCTACGTTGAGGACAATTATAAGCTTTTGCAAAACCTGGTCTACATAATGACTTCCAGAGTGAAATAAGCCGCGCGCTGAAGGCGGTCACGGAGCATGTTTAAACCCTTTTAAACGCGTACCATATTGAAGGCAAGGATTATGTCACTATCTCTTCAAGCCTATCTTTTTCAGCAGCATACTTTATCTCCAGCATTGGAAGATCCATGGGGGTTTCAATCCTCTCTAAACCATATTCCTTCAGGAGACTGAGGTATTTTAACGTGAGCCTACGCATCTCAGGCGAAGTAGGCCCCACACAGGGGCAGCCGGGTATCCTTGGGCTAACGTCGAAAACATAAAAATCAAGCCTCTTCTGCTCAGGATCCTCAGCATCATACGCTATCGCGCCCTGCAGCGCGAATAGCCCTATCATTCCTGGCGGATACTCAGCCTCACATATCCTCCTGAATCTTTCCGCAGCCCTGTAGACAAGGGGTTTGAGAGATTCTCTCATCGTTAAGCCGTAGTGGCCAACCTCCTCATTCTTAATAGGCGTGTCGAGGGACATTTGGTCTCTGGCTGGAAGCCCAAGTATTCCGTGCAGGTTTGTCTGCTTCCTGTCGTCGAACCCGAGCAGGTCGAAGTCGTCGAAAACATCCTTCAAGGCCCATCCTTGGAAGTTAGCGTTAAACTTCTGACCCAGCACATACTCCTCTATTCTGGCTTTCTCCAACCCTTCCTTGCTTATCACGTCCCTCTTAACAAGCTCCTCAGCCCTCCTGTAGTATTCCCCGGGTGAGGACGCGTAGAAGAACGCTCTTTCAAGCGGCTTCTTCTTCTGCTGAACCTTAACTATAACAAGCCTGTCAATCTCCTCAGGACTATTGAACTTCCGCGGCGTCTTTACCCCAGCTTTCTCGAGAAGCCAGTACTGATTCCTCTCCTCGTTACGCTCCTCAGCCCTCAGGATCATCCTGTTACCGTATATTGGAACAATAAGGTTGTTCTCAATATTGTCATACCCAACGTAGACGGAGAAAGACCTGTTCGGAATGAATATGGTGCTGAGGCTCCTCATCTTCTCCTGAACATCATCCCTAACAATGTCTGAAAACTTGTCAACCATTACCACGTGGTCGAAAAGATGCCTGTTATACTTCGCGTAGAGCTCCTCCCTGCCTTTCTGACATACAACGAGTGTTTTGAACCCTAAGGATTTAGCGGATATTCCCACTTCCTCCGCGGAATGCGAACCCAGTACGCCGATAGTAATATTCTTAGCATCGTATTTTGAAACAATACTCTGGATTTCCCCTCTCTTAACCACCATTCTGCAGCACCACTATTCATACGTTGCTGCCAGCCTTAATATTTCTTCTTTTCCCCACCATATTTATCCTAAGCACGGTTCCCGCCTGGAGCTATTAGGGTCAGAGTTCAAGATACATTCTGATTACATCGTCATACCCCTCTCTTGTATGCGCCATTTTCGGTACGACTCCTGCTTCCCTAAACCCGATTTTCTCATATACGTGACGCGCTCTAGTATTTGTAGACAATACGTCCAGTATTAACAGTTTTAAGCCAGCTTTCCTCGCCTCCTCTATAAGAGTTTCCAACATCCTGGTTCCTATTCCCCTATCCCTATATTCTCTCGCAACAATAATCCCGAGAAGCCCCACGTGGCTTTGATGCCCTCCTAGCCTGTTTATCTCCGAGTTCCCGACAACTTTACCATTAACCTCTGCTACAACCATTATTGTTCTGCCTTTTTCTATATTCGATAAACGGCCAGCCAGCCACTCCGCCTCCTCCTCCCTCGTAATTATCCTGTCCATCGTGATGGGAGCTCCTTCTTCAACAAGCGAGTTGATAAGCTTCGTTAAGTCGTCGAGATCCTCCCATCTCGGGCTTCTCAAAACAACCTTAGAACCATTTTCCAAAAAGAATTCGCCATACACTTTTGCCAAACCTCTTCCCCTGCATTCTGACCCCCATGTTTTTAAACTTCACATTAACCCAGTATTTCTTCCAGCCTACCCTGCTCAATAGCCTCCCGTATCTCCAGGGCTATTCTCCTGCCCGTAGTCATAGGTATGCCGTGCTTCAGATAAGCATAAGGAGAGCCCTCCATAAATACGTTAGTGCCGGCAACTATCCTGGCTGAAATCTCGAAAACGTAGAATTTCAAGTCCGGTGTGACAACAGTCTCCAGGCAGAATGGCCCGAAAATGCCTGGCTCGCAGACTTCCCTAGAGGCTTCGACAACCCTCTGCCCCATTTTGAAAACCTCCGGCAGGAGTGATTCACGCAGGAACAGTGGGAAATTCCCGACAATAGTGTAGGTCACGTCAATGCCCTCCTGCAGGCCGGCAGGAATCCTTGATATCGCGTCAACATTCGACTCGTACCTTCTGTCGAAACCCATCAGCTCAAGCTCCCCCCTGATTACGGAGTAGAAGTAGTGAATGTAGACTGGGATGCCTACCACATACTCCTGGATGGAATAATCCTTTAAGCCCCCTATCTTCTGGCGGAACTCCTCGCTGCTTCTCGCCAGAAAATACCCCTGCCCGCCTTTAGCGCCTTGAAACTTAACTATGCACAGCCCATCTATCTCATCAGGATCCTCATAGACCCTAGGAAGGTTAAGCCCAGCTTTCTCCAGCCATTTCCTCTGCCTATCCCTGTCGCTCTCCCATAGGAGGATCCTCCTGTTACCGTAATAGGGGACCCTGATCTTCTCAACAGCATCCAGGCTCATGTATGCTATTAGGGACGCGTGGGGAACTAGGATTGCGTTCTCCCTTAGGAGCTCATCCTCCGCGGTGTGGAACTCGCTGTAAGAGGGGATCTCGACAACCCTGTCAGCGACTCTGAAATGACGGTATACGGAGCAATGCTCCTTTTTGCAAACAACTATCGTCCTGAAGCCCTCGTCCTTCCCTCCCCTGAGTATCTGAAGCGCTGAATGGCTTCCAAGGGTTGCGATGGTGTATTTACTCTTCACAAGCAGTTTAACGAAGCTCCCTAATTTTAAATCTTGCTTAGAAAACGAGTTGCGACGCGGGTCGGATAGCATGAATGCTTAAGCATTTTTAGAAGCTTAACTGGCGAAGAGTCTGTAATGGTTTAGCTTTTTTCACTCCCTTTGACGCACGTATCTTCCTAATGTTTCGGAGAATCGCCCTTCACTGTTCTTTTTTCTGCATTACAGTAGATTTATAAATGAGCATTTTTCGTCTCACATAGTCTACTTAAAGGAGCACGAGAGGGATAAGCCATGGAGTGGTTCCAGATAACGCCGATAGCCGGCTTGGCTGCCGTGGGGTTGGCTGGCTACCTCTACAGGTACGTTGCGAAGGAGGAGAGCGGGACTGAAAGGATGAGGGAGATTGCGAACGCTATAAAGGAGGGTGCGAAAGCCTATCTTAAAAGACAGAATTTAACGCTGGCTGTTTTCGCACTGGTGATGGCGACTGTTCTCGGAGTGTTATACGCTTTCTCCCAGGCGAACTTTTACTATGGTTTGAGTGTTGCTGCAGCATATCTCCTCGGCTCGCTGTGCACAACCGTTGCCGCCTACGTCGGGATGATGGCTGCTGTCGAGGCGAACGTTAGAACAGCAAACGCTGCTAAACAGGGTTTGAAGAAGGCTTTTCCAGTTGCTTTCTACGGTGGTGCGGTCATGGGGCTGTTCGTCGTCGGCCTGGCTCTCCTAGGCATAAGCTTTCTCTTCTACCTTTATAACAGTGTCTTAGGCTGGAGTGCTTCAGATGCTTCGAACATTGTTCTAGGTTTCAGCTTTGGAGCCAGTGCCCTCGCGCTTTTCGCTAAGGCTGGTGGAGGAATATACACGAAGACGGCTGACATCAGCGCTGACCTCGTGGGGAAGGTTGAACTAGGGATTCCTGAGGATGACCCTAGGAATCCAGCGGTTATCGCGGATAATGTTGGAGACAATGTTGGGGATGTTGCTGGAATGGGTGCCGACCTGGTTGACTCATACATAGCAAGCATTGTTGCAACCATGATCATCGGCTCAGAATTGGGTGAAAGCGTGTTGACAACGCTTCCACTGATGATAGCTGCCGTTGGGCTTTTCGCCTCGCTGATAGGTGTCCTCATAGTTAGGCAGAGCATAAGGGGGAACCCTGGTGCGGCGCTTAACAGGGGCTCGTTCGCCACATGGCTGGTCTTCGCAGTATTCCTCCTAGCCGTAACATATTTCTCAGGACTGGAGGGTAGCAGGTGGCTTGGAGTCTTCCTTCCAACAGCCGCGGGCTTAACAGCAGGAGTAATCATCGGAATCACTTCCGACTACTTCACCTCCATAGACAGGATGCCGGCTCAGAAGGTGGCTCAGGCTTCGACAACCGGGGCTGCGATAAACATACTCACAGGCTTCTCCTACGGGATAATCAGCATAGTTCCCCCTGTAATAGGAATCTGCGCCGCTACTCTTGCAGCCTGGTACCTTGCTGAGGCCTTCGGCGTAAGCCCGTTCTACGGGATCGCGATATCGGCTGTTGGAATGCTTGCAACAGTAGGCATGACGATTGCGGCTGACGCCTACGGGCCTGTTTCAGACAACGCGAAGGGTATTGCTGAGCAATCCGGCTTGGGCGAGGAGGTTATTGAGGTTGCCGACAGGCTTGACGCTGCAGGGAACACTACTAAAGCCATCACAAAAGGCTTCGCAATAGGTGCCGCTGCACTTACTGTTCTAGCGCTTTTCGCAGCCTATGCTCACCTGGTCGATATTGAAACACTTGACCTGATGAAGCCGGGGGTTGTCGCCGGGGTTTTCCTCGGCGGAATGATGCCGCCGCTGCTTTCAGCCCTCCTAATCCTGGCTGTAGGTAGGAATGCTGAGAGGATGGTTGAGGAGGTTAGACGCCAGTTCAAAGAGATACCCGGGTTGATGGAGGGCAAAGCGAAGCCGGACTACGCTAAATGCGTAGACATCGCTACCAGGGGCGCGATTAAAGAACTTATGCTACCGTGTTCCCTAGCGATAATAGTTCCAGTCTTAACAATGATACTTCTCGGAAAAGAGGCGCTTGCAGGCTTCCTGGCGGGAAGCATCGTTACAGGGATAATATTCGCTCTTTTCATGGCGAACGCTGGAGGACTCTGGGACAACGCTAAGAAATACATAGAGTCTGGGGCTCACGGGGGTAAGGGTTCTGAAGCCCATAAGGCTGCTGTAACCGGGGACACTGTCGGAGACCCGTTTAAAGATACCGCCGGCCCATCGTTGAACACGATGATCACAGTCATGTCGCTAGTTGCCGAGGTCTTCGCCCCACTAATACTTCTATTAGTCTCCTAGAATCACGGATTGCTGAGAGCTTGGAGTAGGGTGCGCACGTGCTAGACGGAGAAGCTGCTCAATGCTTACTTTCGCGCTCAGCTCTTGATTCATAAACCGTTTTTCCCTCAAATCCAAATCTACAGTTGCAAGTTCGTTTATTTCTTCGACTTATTCTGCGGGTTTACGTATACTAAATGGAGTTCGAGAATTTTAGTTTTAAACTTAGTGAGATACCTGCTGGTGTTGCAAGCAGCGGGTTGAGTTGCCTTGATGAAAACCCGCTTGTATCCATGCGATACCTACTTATTCAAAAGCTATCAATATTCCCTTCCACTCTGCAAGCCGCTGAGCTCCGTTAGAATCCTCTACTGGTTCCACGTTGTAACTGCAGCAGTTAATCTTATAAGCGGGTTTTTCTCACAATGCCGAGAACTGGAGAGGGATCAGGATGTCTAGGCCTTGGCATGCTATGAGTGTCGAGGAAGTTTTAAAAGAGCTAGGCGTGGGTCGCGAGGGTTTGTCATCACAGGAGGCTTCTGAGCGTCTTAAAAAATATGGGCCTAACGAGATCAAGGAGGTGAAGCGTAGAACAGCTTTGCAAATGTTCCTAGACGAATTTAAAGATGTATTTATTATTCTACTGATAGCTGCTACGATTTTCTCCGCCATAGTTGGTTACTACGAGATGCTTCAGGGCGGTGAATTCATGGAGTCGTTTGCAGACGTTATAACGATAAGCGCTATAGTTGTTTTATGCGCAGTCACGGGTTTTGTTCAGGAGTATAGGGCTGAGAAGGCTGTTGAAGCCCTTAAGAAGCTGGCTGCTCCGAAAGCCCGGGTAATAAGGGATGGTAAAGAAATATTTATACCGGCAAGCGAAGTGGTTCCCGGAGATATTCTCGCACTTGAGGCGGGTGACCATGTTCCTGCCGACGCTCGCATCATTGAAGCCGTCGAGCTGAAGGCGAGCGAAGCAGTTTTAACCGGAGAATCCACTCCAGTTGGGAAAGAGTTGACGGTTCTGAAGGAGGATACTCCGGTATCTGAGAGGAGGAACATGGTTTTCTCCGCGACGCATATTGTCTACGGCAGGGGGAAGGCTGTTGCGGTAGCAACAGGCATGAACACCGAGTTCGGCAAGATCGCTGAGATGGTTCAAACAGCTGAGGAGGAGGAAACACCCCTGCAGAAGAAGCTTGACAGGTTCGCCAGTAAAATAGCTAAGGTTGTAATCGCCGTCTGCGTGTTAATTTTCGCCCTTGAAGCCTTTGAAGTAGTTATGCAGATGCATTTTGAAATCGAGGGCTTTATCCAGGCCTTCATGTCCTCAATAGCCCTAGCTATTTCAGCAGTCCCGGAAGGGCTTCCGGCGATAGTCACCATAGCACTTGCCCTAGGCGCCAGGGAGTTTGCGAAGCGGAACGCTATTGTGAGACGGTTGTCTTCGGCTGAAAGCCTAGGCGCGGTGACGGTGATATGCTCAGACAAGACTGGGACAATAACCAAGGGGGAGATGACTGTCCGCCAAATATACGTTGACGGAAAGCTTGTTGAAGTAACTGGAGTAGGATACGAGCCTAAGGGAGATTTCAGGGTCGGCGATGACCTTGTTGAACCAGGGGGAAGCCTCAGCCTTCTCCTAAGAATAGGCGCGTTATGCAACAATGCCAGCTTGAGGAGGAATGATCAGAACAATACTTGGGAGGTCTTCGGAGACCCTACGGAGGGGGCTCTAATCGTCTCAGCCGCTAAGACTGGGCTTTGGAAAGAGGCTTTGGAGAAGAGTTTTCCAAGAATCGGCGAGATCCCGTTCACCTCCGAGAGGAAACGCATGACCACCATCCATAAAACCCCGGAGGGAGAAGTCCACGCCTACATGAAGGGAGCGCCAGAAGTCGTTTTAGAAAGATGTAGCCGTATTCTTGAAGACGGTGAGGAGAAGATTTTGACAGAGGAGAGGAGGAGAATGATTCTTGAGGTTAACGAGAAACTGGCGGGGAATGCTCTGAGAGTGCTTGCAATGGCGTACAGACGCCTACCGGAAACGATGGCGGAGCATCATGATGATGAGGCTGTTGAAAGAGAGATGGTTTTCGTCGGGCTCCAAGGGATGATTGACCCTCCTAGGGAAGAGGCTATTGAGGCGAATAAGCTTTGCCAGAAAGCAGGCATAAAGACCGTTATGATAACCGGGGACCATAAGCTGACAGCAGTTGCCGTAGCTAGGGAAGTAGGGATCTATAAAGAGGGAGACTTGGTTTTAACAGGCGGGGAATTGGATAAGTTGAGCGACGAGGAGTTTGAGAGGATTGTTGAGAAGGTGACGGTTTACGCTAGGGTTTCCCCTGAGCACAAGCTTAGGATCGTGAACGCTTTGAAGAAGAAGGGCCACATTGTTGCGATGACTGGTGACGGGGTTAACGACGCGCCCGCGGTTAAAGCTGCAGACGTCGGAGTAGCCATGGGGATAACTGGGACGGATGTTACTAAGGAGGCTTCAGACCTTATTCTTATGGATGACAATTTTGCTACGATCGTTAAGGCTGTTGAACAGGGCAGAGTGATATACGATAATATTCGGAAGTATGCGCGTTTCCTGTTGGCATGCAATTTCGACGAACTGCTTGTGATAGGAACGTTCGCAATACTCGGCGGAATATTCGGTGAAACAATGTTTCCACTCCCACTCCTGCCGGCGATGATACTTTGGATAAATCTTGTTACAGATGGTGCGCCAGCAGTCGCTCTAGCGACTGACCCTCCGGATGTGGATGTCATGGATAGGCCGCCCCGCAAGCCTGAGGAGGGAATAATGCATGGAATGGGAGCGTTCATCATAACATCCTTCATACTGCAAGCAACCGGAACCATTCTTGTTTTCTGCCTAGAATACTACGTGTGGCCCTCCCACCCATGGATGCTTCCAGGCGGGATCATAGATGAGGCTGCTAGAGAACTTACCTACAGGGAGGCCACTACAACGGCTTTCGTGCAAGCGGCGATGTTCGAGCTCTTCGTCGTCTGGAACTGTCGTTCAGAGAAACACAGCGTCTGGAAAATGGGTAGGAAAGCATTCGAGAACAAGTTCTTCGTCATAGCTGATTTAGCGTCTGTAGCATTAACCCTCGGAATAACCTATATACCCATAACGCAGCAACTATTCCATCTGACAGGTCTAAGCCTAATGGACCTAGCATACGTTATAGGCGTAGCAAGCTGGGGACTCTTTATATTTCCAGAGCTATTCATGGGTAGGAAAGTCTGGAAGTGGGAGTAGCCGAAGGCTAATACCGGTTTCATACTGTCAAGATTTATAATTAAACTGTGAACCTGATCAAATCAGGTAGGTATACCTTCTTAGCGCGCGCTATTTCTCGGGTGAGTCTTGGATGGAATCCTAAGCAGGAGCTTAGTTACTTCAATGCTGGCTAGGGTTATTAACGATAGGCCAATGGCCCACATGAAGCTAGTTAAATCTGGTTCAACGATTCCAAGCGCCTGTCTAGAAAGTGGGAAACTGATTAGAATTAGCATAAGTAGTATTTCCCAGGAAACGGCTGCTAACAAAAACTTGTGGGGACGCGTTTCTAAAATAGTATATTTCAATGAACGGCAAGTTAGTGCCAGAACCAGTTCAAAAAGAATGAATGTTATGAAAACTCTTGAGCGAGCAAATTCTTCATTTGGGAGAGATGCTGAGAAAAACCAAATGAGTAAGGGTACTTCCACTATCAATGCACGCAGAAGAAATGATTTAACTTCTCGAGTGAATATTGTTTCCTTTGGATCTCTAGGAGGTCTCTTCATTACGTCTGGGTCTGGTGGGCTTACACCTAAGGCTAAGGCGGGGAGACCGTCTGTGGCAAGGTTCACGTAAAGGATTTGTACTGGAAGCAGTGGCATGGGGAACCCGAGCAGAACCGCTACTGAAAGCATTAATATCTCAACCAGATTCGCCTGCAATAGGTAGGTTAAGTATTTCTTGATGTTGTCGTAAATCCATCTGCCAAGTTCAATTGCATTCACGATTGTTGCAAAATTGTCATCCGCTAACACCATGTCCGCAGCTTCTTTAGAGACCTCCGTGCCAGTTATACCCATTGCGACACCGATATCGGCATGTTTTAAGGCAGGTGCGTCGTTAACCCCGTCGCCCGTCATCGCAACAATATGCCCCTTATTTTTCCATGCTCGAACAATTTTTAGTTTATGCTCAGGCGATACGCGGGCGTAAACCGTCACCTTCTCAACTATATTCTCTAGTTCCCTATCTGACATCTTCTCCAATTCTTCGCCTGTCAAAACCAAGTCGCCTTCTTTATAGATCTCTACTTCCCTAGCTACTGAAACCGCTGTGAGCTTATGGTCGCCAGTTATCATAACGGTTTTTATCCCTACTTGTTTGCATATTTCCACAGACTTTATCGCTTCCTCTCTAGGCGGGTCCATCATGCCAATCAAGCCAAGAAACACCATGTTACTTTCTACAGCTTCTTCATCTAGATTATTTACATTCTCGCTTGTTCTTTTGTAAGCTATTCCTAAAACCCTAAGGGCGTTTCCAGCCATATCGTTATTAACCATCAATATCTCTTTCTTCCCTTCTTCGGTTAATTCCTTAATACCGTTAAGTCCATATATGTAGGCGCATTTCTCTAAGACTTTCTCCGGCGCGCCTTTCATACAGAAAATTCTATCTCCTTCCGGAGTCAAGTGGACAGTAGTCATAAGTTTTCTCTCAGAGCTGAATGGGACTTCATATATCCGCGGATAATCTTTTCTCAACTCTTGCCACATGCCAGATTTTGCAGCAGCAACCAGAAGTGCGCCTTCCGTAGGATCTCCCTTAATAAGCCATTTATCATCTTCACGTATCAGTTCAGCATCATTGCATAAAAGTGAACACTTCATCAAAAGTTTGAAGCCTTCATCCTGTAAAACCTTTACATCACCACTATCAACATGAAAAATGCCTTCAGGGACATAACCGACTCCAGAGACCTCGATAGTATTACCGAGAACATAGATTTTCCGAACAGTCATCTCGCCTTTAGTTAATGTTCCAGTCTTATCCGAGCAGATAACAGTCACTGTTCCTAAAGTTTCTACAGCCGGCATCCTTCTGACAAGCGCGTTCCTTTTCGCCATTCTGTACATCCCTATGGCAAGGCTACCTGTCACGACAGCTGGCAAAGCCTCTGGGACTGCCGCCACCGCTAAAGCAACTCCGAAAAGCAAAGCCTCTATTAATGGCATATCCCTATAAAACCCAATTATTACTATGCTGATTACTATAGTTAATGCTATTCCTCCAAGCCATTTCCCTATTTCCTTAGCCTTATTCTCTAAGGGAGTCTCCTCTTCTTCAGCAACAGCAACGTCCTTCGCTATTTTACCAAACTCCGTATTCATGCCCGTTGCAACAACAACCGCCTTTCCTTTTCCGCCGACAACCTCTGTTCCAGAGAAAACCATGTTTTTCCTATCTGAAACAGGCGTATCCTCTGGAAGGGGCTCTACGTCTTTAAACACGGGCATGGACTCACCAGTCAAGGAAGCCTCGTTAAGACGCAAGTTGACCGTTTCGATTAATCTAGCGTCTGCAGGAACCTTGTCTCCCTCTTTCAACACAAGTATGTCGCCTGGAACCACTTCTCTCAGAGGTATCGCGACCTCTTTAGAATCTCTTACCACAGTAACAGTTGGACTGAGCATTTTCTTGAGAGCCTCCAAAGCTTTTTCAGCGCGATACTCCTGGTAAAACCCGAGTATAGCTGACACGAAAACTATGACGAGAATAACTAGGGCATCAATGTCATGTCCAGTAGCTAGTGAAAGCAGTGTCGCACCAATTAGAATCAGTATTAGAATATTTTTAAACTGGTTAAGAAAGATTTTTAAAGGTGAAACCTTTTCCCCGGTGGTAAGCTCGTTGGGACCATGTTTTTCTAGCCTAGCTTTAGCTTCTTCTTCGGACAGCCCTTTAAAGCTTGTATTAAGTATAAGCAATACCTCGTCAATACTCATGGAATGTGCTTTCCTTGCAATTTCTTCCTCCAGATAAGACATCAATCTCAGGTTATTAAACCCCTATTTATTTTTTTGGGTGGGGGAGGGAGGTTGTTCACATTTAGTTAATACTGAGGGAAACTGGGCGGCATCAGAATGGGAACACAGTAGTTGAAATCCTCTTACCAAAAAACAATAAATTAGTTTCTCTAAAGAAACATCACCATGTAAGCAAATCAAAGCGACGAGCATTATCAAGCTATAAAAGCTTTGAAATGGAAAGAAGATTTATAAAAAGGGGTTATGAGTGCTTGCGAGATACATGAATTGACCGATGAACGGAAAATCCCTGCAACCATGTCGACTCAGCACCCGGACAATGCAAGCCTCCCTAATTGGTGTGAAAAGACGGTTATTAATGGTGATGCAGAAATTTACGAGGCCTATTACGCCTATAGTCAAATTGGTTGCCATGAGGTTATGTGGGATTCTGAGGGAAAAGATGTTGATACGCGCGTCGTAAGAAAACTTTTAGAAAAACACGCAGATTTCTTTAGAGAACATCAGATTGGAAGAGATGTTTTCTTAACATATAGGGTTCCGAATCCGAAGATTGAGGGTGCAGAGAAAAAGGTGTTTGTTGAAACTCTATATAATATTGCAGTAGCTTGCGATGTTGCTTCCACCTTCTATAAGAAAGAGGTTGCACCGATCTTTGAAGTCATTCTTCCCTTTACAACAGATGCTAAGGAACTCATATGGTTATATGAATATTATAGAAGAACAATAGCTGCAACAGAAGAAGTGTTTTTAGGTGAAAACATGAAGGTTAAAGATTGGATCGGATGCTTTGGACCTAAGAGTATTGAGGTAATTCCTCTCATAGAAGATTTTGAGAGCATTTTGAATGCCGATAAAATAGTAGAACCATATATAAGGGTTGTAAAACCCAGGTATTTGAGAGTTTTTATTGCTAGGTCAGACCCTGCTCTCAACTATGGAGTTTTATGTGCAGTCTTACTTTCCAAACTAGCCTTATCAAAGCTGAAACTTCTTGAAAATAAACTAGGTACTAAGATATATCCGATATTAGGAGTAGGGACGATGCCTTTTAGAGGACACTTATCTCCGGAAAATATTGAAAATTTCCTACAAGAGTATAGAGGACTATCAACTGTTACAGTACAATCTGCTTTGAAATATGACTATCCTGTGGAACAAGTGAGAGAATGCATAAATGTCTTGAACAAGATGCTTCCTAATGGGGAGCCGCTACTCGTAGATCCTGCAGAAGAAAAGAAAATAGTTAATGTGCTTAAAAAAAGCAAGCAGTTCTATGAAAGGGTTGTTGAAAAGTTAGCACCCCTAATTAATAGCGTAGCTTCTTATGTTCCAGCTCGGAGAGCCAGAAGGCTTCACATAGGGCTTTTTGGCTATAGTCGAAGAGTTGGAAACGTTGTCCTTCCAAGAGCTATACCTTTCGCCGCAGCGCTATACTCCTTAGGCATACCACCAGAGTTATTAGGATGCAGGGTTTTTATCGAACTTAAGGAAGATGAATTTAAAATAGTCCAAAAATATTATGTCAACTTAAAGCACGATCTGTATGTGGCAGGCGGTTATGTTTCATTGCGTAATATGGAAATGATTAAAGATAATTATACGCGGATAGCTGAAAAAGTTCACATGAAGCCAGAAATCTTAAAGCAAGCTATTGATGAGGTTTTAAACGACCTTGACGTAATAGAGAAAAACTTTGGTATAAAGTTTGGACCCAGAATCTATTCAATGAAGAAGCATGAAAACTTTGTGAATAATTTTCTCCTATCTTATATAGAAGGTGATGAAGCTGGGGCTTCTAATTCTTTAGTAGATGCAGCCAAAATTAGGAGATGTCTTGGATGAAAAGAAAAATTTTAAATATCCTGCATGGAAAGGTTGGGGGGATCTCTATGGGAAGCGTAAAGGACCTTGAGGTTATCAAGAGACCTACTCGAGATTTCATGGGTATTGGCCGGTTCCACTTTTCAGACCGGTGGATGTCAGGCTTCCATGCAGCCCTCAGAAGTTGAGGAGCGTTGAAACAACCATGCAGCACATTAGGAACAATTATTACAGGAGGCGTGAGGAAGACTGGATACCTGCTAAGACCGCGATGGAGGCTTCACGGTGGCTGGAGGAGAACTATAGATGGAAATTCTTCCTATACTTGGACTTCTTCGACCCTCATGAGCCTTGGGACCCGCCGAGATGGTACGTAGATATGTATGATCCATGCTACGAGGGTGAGGAAGTCGTCTATCCGGCTTACGGGCCTTGCAGCTATCTGACACAGGATGAGCTTCTGCACATCAGGGCCCTGTATGCCGGTGAGGCGGCTTTGGTTGACAGGTGGATAGGGTTTTTACTTGAAAAGATGAGTACTCTAGGATTGTTTGAGAACACCACTATTGTTTTCACGAGCGACCATGGCTTCTACTTGGGTGAACACGGGCTAGTAGGTAAATCGGTAATCATAGGTGGAAGCCAGGGTCTAGCTCCCCTATACGAGGAAGTGGCTCACATTCCGCTTCTCATAAGGTTCCCGGATAATCTTGGCTTAAGAAAAAGTATTAAGGTAAATGCGCTGGTTCAAACACCCGACGTAACTGCTACGGTGCTTGATCTTGCCGGTGTGAAAAGTTTTACCGGGGCCAGTGTTCAGGGGAAGTCGGTTCTGCCGCTTGTTGAGGGTGAAGCCTCCAGCGTTAGGGACATTGCTGTTTCCACGCCGTCATTAATAAAGGGAGTAGGAACAGGATAGAGGGCGACAGTAACAACGGACAAGTGGTCGCTAATACTGGCACCTGGGACAAGCATGGAGGATGCTGAAAAAATCGAGATTACATTCATAGTTGACGGGGAACCCAGGACGCTTAAACCCGTCGGCAAAATAAACACGGAACTCTACAACCTTAAGTCAGACCCTAAGCAGGAGAGAAACCTTGTTTCTGAGGAGACCGAGACGGCTAAAAACATTCAGGCTAAGTTCATAGGGTTTCTCTCGGAGCTTGGGGCCAGCAGAGAAACAATTAGTCCATGGCTCAAATGCAGAGGATTAAATTAGTTATTTCTACACAAGCTCTAATACGCGTATCTAAAATTTGTTGCGCTACTAGGCTTATCTAAAACAACGTTAAAGCAAAACGTTTATATTGCATCGTTTGTTTTTCCGGCTATGGCGGGTTCAGGTTATGAAATAGCTAGGTTTCTCTATTGTTCCGGGCTGTTCGAGGAGGAGGTTGCCAAGGCGTATAGTCATATGGCTGAAATCACGGTTGACATGGATGTCAAGTGCCTCTTAAACTATATTGCTGACGACTCTTATAAGCACGCTAAGATGTTTAAGGCTCTCAGCGGTTATCCGGTAAACGTCGGTAAATGTGGTTTTGAAAACTGTGAAAAAGTCTTGGGAAGACTCTGGAGGAACATCACGGAGTATTCGAGTAGAATTCTGCAGGAGAGCGAAATAAATAAGCACGGGCTCCTAAAGCTGATAGATGGATTAGAGAAGTTTGAGGGCTTCGTGGCGGAAGAGTATATGACGGTTTTAAACGTGAAAACCATCGAGCACATGGCAAGGGAGACAGGGCTAAACATTGAGCCTTATGAGATGATATTTGAATGGATAATTGAGGATGAAAAGAGGCATGAGCAAATTCTAAAGGTCATTAAGAATTTGATCGTAAGAAGTAACAATCAACCGTAAGATCATTTTAATTTAGGTTTAAAACTTCTTTTAGAGTGCCAATCCGTTATGTGCTTTCATCTTTACGGGGATGGTTGAAACAGGTTAGGGTATCCTGCAAATAATTCTCTTTACAAGTCGTGGATGGTTTAAACCATAAAATCGGGCCCGCTGGGATTCGAACCCAGGCTCTTCGGCTCCGAAGGCTTGCGTGAGGTTAATCCTCTCGACGCCTTTATCCTGGCTTGGCCACGGGCCCGTAATATACTTGAGCCTCCTCCTTAAATCGTTATCTTTTTGAACACTATTTCAGGCTTTCTTATCCTATGCCCGGGTTCAACTGCAAGCTCCCCTGCTGAGTCCCATCCATAGTCTTCAGGCAATCCTTCTAGATTGAGAATGTTCCAGATCTTCTCGGATGAGCTTGGCAAGTATGGCCGTAAAACTATGGCTAGTGTCCTCACAGCGTTCACTGAGATGAACAAAGCGTTTGGGTCCTTGGTTTTCCAGGGCTCCTTAACTTGCAGGAACCTGTTGCACTGGATAGCGAAGTCGGCAACCTCTTTCAAAGCCTTATCTATCTCGTAATTCTCAAACTTCTCCCTCATTACGCTGGGGAGCCTCCTGATGCTTTCAACAAGCTTTAAGCATTCCTCATCCTTCTCGTGGCTCCGCGGCTTAGGCACTTCGCCGCCGTAAAGATTCCAGATGAGCGTTAAAGTTCTGTGAATAAAGTTCCCTATGTTTCCAACAAGCTCCCCGTTAACCCTTTCAATCAGCGCTTTCTCAGTAAAATCACCATCCTCGAAGAAAGGTATGTCTCTCGCGAGAAAATACCTTACAGCGTCAACCTCATACTTCTCCAGCAGCTTAAACGGGTCGACCGCGGTCCCCCTAGACTTTGAAAGCTTCTCCCCGCCTATAGTTATATACCCGTGGACAAGAATGTGCCTGGGCAGAGGAATGCCGCATGAGAGCAGTATGCTGGGCCATATTACAGAGTGGAACCAGTTTATGCCTTTTCCAATAAGGTGCACGTCCGCAGGCCAGTACTTCCTGTATTTCTCCCCGTCTGGGTAGCCTAGGGCTGAAACATAGTTAACCAGCGCGTCGACCCAGACGTATATCTTATGCTTAGGGTCGAAAGGAACGCTGACACCCCAGCTTATGCGCGACCTGCTTACCGCTAGGTCCTTAAGGCCCTCGGTTTTTATCCTTGCCAGGATCTCCTGTCTCCTTTTTTCAGGTATGATGAACCCGGTCTCCTCTACTAGCTTAAGTATCTGCTTCTCATACTTGCTCAGCCTGAAGAAGTAGCACTCCTCCTCAATATACTCAGGCTCTGTCCCATGCTCTGGACACTTGCCTTCTACGAGGTCTTTCTCAGTCTTATACTCCTCGCAACCGTAGCAGTATAACCCGCTATAGCTACTCTTATAGATATCCCCGTTTTCAAACATTTTCGTGAATATTAGTTGGGAGACTCTCCTGTGTCTATCCTCAGTAGTTCTTATGAAGTCATCGTTAGATATGTTGAATGCTTTACAAAGCTCCTGAAACCTCTTCGCATTCCTGTCTATAAACTCCTTAACCTCTAAACCAGCCTCCCTTGCCGCCCTCTCGTTCTTCGCAGCATTCTCGTCAGTACCTGTGAGGAAGAAAACATCCCTGCCGGCAAGCCTGTTCCACCTGGCGATTATGTCTGCGCAAACCTTCTCATACAAGTGTCCTAAATGCGGGTAAGCGTTAACATAGTCGATCGCAGTCGTTATGTAGAATTTCCCCTGCTTCGAGTTCATCGTCAAAAACCTCTTTTTCAGCCGATTTAACCTTATCGCTGAGCGAGAAACTATTATTCGCCACGTGCAGCGAAACGTTGCTACATAGGCTTAATCGTCTTGGCAAGCCGGCTTTCCCAGTTTTCTTAATCTACAGCCTTTAAAACCAGTTTCAGAAATATTAATGCCGGGAAGAAGTGGTGCTGAAAAGGAGGCTGAAACCTATTTCAGATATATCCGCGGCGAATTCATTAAAAACCGGCGATTTATCGACATCTTTTAATTTTATAGAGCAACATCTAGAACCATCATCGTGATGAATCCTACTACCATGAACAGCATCGTATCCTTACCGAAGCCGCTTGAATGCGCTTCAGGAATCATCTCGCTACCTATAACATATATCATCGCCCCTGCTCCGAAAGCCAGGAAGAAGGGGAGCAGCCATTGGAAAACTTGTACTAGGAGGGCGCTCAGTAGGGCTCCCAAGGGTTCAACAACTCCTGATAAAAATCCGAGAAGAACTGCTCTACTCCTGCTCTTGCCGAGCTTCAGGAAGGGTATTGAAACAGAAGCCCCCTCAGGAAAATCCTGAATAGCTATTCCCGAGGTCAGGGCCCAAGCAGCCTTAAGGTTTCCAGACCCGAATACGACGCCGACAGAAAAGCCCTCTGGTAAATTGTGTAGAGTTACTGCAGCTATTATTTTCCTAAGCCTCCCAGCCTTCTCGTCTTCAATCTCCTTCAAAGGATGCTCATGCGGCACGAATACATCGGATCCATACATCAGTAGAGATCCCGCTAGGAAACCGATGCTGGAGACAATTATCCCGCCTGTCTCTAACGCGGGTTGGAGTAGGCTGAAGAAGGATGCTGCCATCATTATTCCTATTGAGAACCCGAAGAAACAGTCTAGGCTTCTACCTGATAAACCTGTCTTAAAGAAAGCTATCGTTGCACCTAATCCCGTAACAACTGAGCATACGAACCCGCCGAGGAAAGCGTTAATCAATATGTCGAACATGAGGCTGAAATGACGTGGAGGATGTAAAAAATCTTATCCAAACTTTTTATGCTTATACCGAGGTTTTAGCGTGTTAAGCTCTTTAAGTCTAATAAGCAGGCTTCAGCATGGCCTTTTGGGTTAACTCTTCTATAGATTTTAACTATTCTCCCGTCTTCACTTATTAGAAAGGTTGTTCTAACGACACTTCTATACGGTGCTTCTTTGTTCACAGGCTCTTCTAAAACGCCATACTTCTTCAAAACCTTGCCTTCAGGGTCGCTTAGAAGAATGAATGGAATATTGTTCTCCACTTTAAATTTCCTATGAGATTCCACATCGTCCATGCTTATTCCTATTATAACAGTGTCCTCCTTTCTGAACTTCTCATAGAGCTTGCTGAACTCCCTAGCCTCTTGAGTACATCCTGAGGTCCCATCTTTTGGATAAAAATAGAGCACTACCCTCCTTCCACGAAAATCTTTAAGGGATACCTTTTCACCATCGTCTGAGACAAGGTTGAAGTCGGGAGCAAAATCTCCTATATTCAACGACATCACCTAAGCAGGTATTGCTCAAAAACGATATAAGTGTTATACGAAAAAAGAGCTTAAAATGTTCCCACTAGAAACCCGAGTACTTGTCCCTAGGCGCATTGCATACAGGACACCTCTCTGGAGGCTCTTCCCCAACATACGTGTGTCCACATGTTTGACATATCCAAACCTTGCCTTTCAAAGGCCAGTCTTTCTTTTGATCGACGTAGCCCTTAGCCTCCTTATATAGCTGAGAATGGATCTTCTCAGCCTCGTATGCCCATTTAAAGCTTAGCTCCGCAGCCTTCTCTCCCTGAAACTTCGCTACCTCCATGTAAGTCGGGTACATCTCATTAACCTCATAATCCTCTCCCATTATTCCAAGATCAAGGTTTTTAGAAGTATCCCCTGGTCCAGTTGGCGTTCCAGCAGAGACCTTAAAATCCTCTTTGTAATTCTTAAGCTTATCATAATGGTTCCTAGCATGAACGAACTCTGCAAAAGCTATTGCTTTAAACAGCCTGGCAACATTAGGAAACTTCTCGTGTTCAGCTATTTCTGCAAAAATCAAGTACCTCATATGCGCCATCGACTCTCCTGCAAAAGCGTTAAGCAGCGAATCCCTAGTAATGGGCCTCATGGTCATGAAAACACTATTTCAATATTTAAGCATTATCCGAAAAAAAATTAATCAGCCGCTGATTTCCAACCTGCTTGAAAAACATTTTTACAGATACTGCATCTGGATACATTAATGTTTGGATTAATCTTCTTATGGTTTGTACAGAAATATTTTCTCGACAAAAAATATACTACCATTTTAGATACTTCTTCCTGAATCGTGTATTCATCCATCTCCATTCGAACTATTTTATCCGCCAGCTTCTTAACCATATTCTGAAAATCTTTGAATTTCGTAGTTTTTACAAATACACCTCTCTCATCATTTAGATATCTGGAAACTGCTGATCGCGACAGGTTAAGAAGCTCGGCAGCGTTTTTCCTAGACATCCCTTTTTTAACGAGTTCTCTTGCAAGCGCGTTTCTTATGGACGGGACCACGTATCTATAGGCCAACTCGAAAACATTATCCATTGTTAAACCACGGTTATTCTCTTCTTCACTTCCTCAGGGTTATTAACGACCCCCGTCAGGTCTTCGACTATTTCGACAGACCCTATATACTTACCCTCCCTACTCTTAACAGGTACTATCAATACTCTTATCACTCTGTCTCCCATCTTGGTCCAAAATTCTCTATGTCCTGATTCTCGCTTAACTTCATCAACCGTTTTCTTAACGATGCTTTCAAGCCTCGGAGGATGGCAGTATTCGAGCCTTCTGCCTATTATCGTTTTCGTTCTAACAAAACCCTTATGCAGGAAGCTTTCACTGAAAAATTTAACCCTATCGTCAGAGTTTGCAAAGGTTATCTCTAATGGCAGTGCCTTGAATACGGCCTTAATCTCTTCAGTATCCAGGAAACCTGTATCAAGATCAATGTCACCGGCACCCTTAACAACGTATGAGTCGGGATTGATTCCTTGAGAAGTAATCATCATCCTGAACTCTGGCGGAAGCGAATCAACTTTCTCCCGAGACAGACCCGTATCCGCTTCATACGGCAGAATTGGTTTCGCATTAATACTCAATTTTTCACCCTTGGTTTCAACAATATACCCAATCTTTTCGGCAATAGTAGATATGGCCGCCCATTCTCCTTCACTGAGCAGGGTTTGAACCGTTGGATAAAGGATCTTGTTCTCCCTGAAAACCAGCTCTGAAATTTCTCTAGCCAGCTCCAAAGCCCTGTTTCCCATTTCAGTGATAAGCACTGGATCAAACCTGTTCTCCAACCTATCTAGAAACTCTAATAGCTGCCTCAGCTTAGTCCTTACTTGATCCTCCCTCCCCCATAAAACCCTTGTTGGAGCTATTATACCTCTCCTCTCCAAATACGGGAATATAAGCATCTGAATCTTCCGGTAATGAAGCTTAATATTCATCAGTTTAAGAACAACGTCTTTAATTCTGGCTACGATGTTTTTTGCATCTGAACCACTTTCCTCTTGACTTTTAAGCAGTGCAGAAGCGTAGACGGCTAGAATCTCGGATTGTTTAAGTATCAGATCATTCTCTCTTAATAATAAGTCTAAAGGATGACCTTTTGGAATATCTTTAATTTCTCTAGAATTGAGAGTATCTTTGAAGAGCTCGACGTGAAGATCACATAAATTCAATATCTCCTCTATTCTTACACCCTCCTTAACCAACTGTTGCTCTATTAAAGGTATTTCGAAGGGAGATATTGCTGAAATGATGCGTTTATACTTATCCTTAAGCTCTTCTATGCTCTTACCCGAATGTAGCTCCTTTAGAATTTCTACAACACTCTTCGCTTTCATGTTTAAATCCAAATCATTAGTTGACATGTGTCAACATTATCTGGTCGGCTTATAAGTGTTTCCCGAAAAACAACATGATGAAAACGCTTATAATTCTCTTTAACGCCCCGATCTGTATGAATGTTCATGATGCAATAGAAAATAGGAGGGCTTATCGTGCTATTGAACCGATAAGCGTTTCCGAAGGGCTTATTGAGGATCTTGCTTACCATGCTTCATTAGCCCCGTCGTGTTACAATAATCAACCTTGGAGGTTTGTGTTTGTAAAGAGTCGTGAAAAGCTTGAAGAATTATATAAGGCGCTGTCAACCGGGAATAGTTGGGCTAAAAAATCATCTTTAATCGTGGCTGTTTACTCTGAGAAGAATTACGATTGTGTTTCAAACGGGCGCGAGTATTATCTTTTTGATACAGGGATGGCTGTTGCATTCCTTATTCTAAGGGCGACTGAGCTTGGATTGGTTGCCCATCCGATTGCAGGCTATGAGCCTGAGAAGGTTAGGAATGCCTTGGGAATTAATAAGGAGGCAACTATAATCACTTTACTCATAATGGGAAAGCATTCTGAGAAAGCTATTGCCGATCTTTCAAGTAAACAAAGGTCTGCAGAATTAAATAGGCCCCTTCGAAAGGATTTTGAAGAAATCGCACGAATCCTTTAGAAGCAGACCAGGGGCGCTAAATATCTGTGCTTGCCGCTTTACTCCTATTTGACTTTTTAGAGGCCTAATCTAAAGAAGAAGTATATTAAACCCATCTGTTTAGGCGTTCTGCTGCACAGACGTAAAAACATTTAAACACTGAAAATATTTCTTAGACCCTATAAATGAGCGTAAAAACAGGTCCTAAGATAACGGAGAAAAGATGGTCTCCTGAGATCGAGGAGGAGCTCATAAAGCTCTGGGAGAAGGAGGGTCTGTACAGGTTTGACCCAAGTAGACCAGGCGAGATATACACTATAGACACTCCTCCGCCCTATATCTCAGCCAAGTGGCACGTGGGGAGCGCGGCTCACTACACTGGAATAGACATGGTTGCCAGGTATAAGAGGCTCCTAGGCTATAACGTGCACTTTCCGATTGGTTGGGATAGAAACGGTCTGCCCGTGGAAGTAATAGTTGAGAGACAGTACAATATTAGGGTGAAAGATGTTGAAAGAGAGTATTTCATAAATCTATGCAAGCAGGCTCTTGACAGGGTTGAGGCTGAGGTTATAAATCAGGCTAGGAGGCTTGGACTAAGCTGCGACTTTGAAAACATGTATAGGACTGATTCCCCAGAGTATAGGAGCCTTACTCAGGAGACTTTCATAGAGCTTTGGAGACGGGGCTTAATATATGAGTCTGAAAGACCTACGAATTGGTGTCCAAGATGCGGTACAGCTATTGCGGATGCTGAGGTAGAGTATGTTGAAACAATGTCTAGGCTTTTCTACATTCTTTTCAAGGTTAAGGAGATCGGTGGGGATGTTCAAATAGCGACGACTAGGCCTGAGCTTCTGGCTGGCTGCGATGCTGTAATATTCAATCCGGCGGATGAACGGTATTTCTGGCTTGAGGGGAAAACGCTGATAGTTCCGATCTATGGTAAGGAGGTTAGGGTTTTCGCAAACAGCTATGCTAAACCGGATTTCGGCACGGGGCTGGTGATGATTTGCAGTTACGGCGATACTTCCGACATAAGGCTGTTCCGGGAGCTAGGCTTAAAGCCAACCAGGGTGATAAACGAGAATGCCACTTTAACGGAGGAAGCCGGTTTTCTGAAGGGTTTGAGCGTTGAGGAGGCAAGAAGGAGGATCGTGGAGGAGCTTTCCAGAAGAGGTTTACTCGTTAAGGCCGAAGAGGTTTCGCAAAGAGTCCCCGTGTGTTGGAGGTGTCAGACACGCTTAGAGTTCGTTGAGATGAGCGAGCTTTATCTTAAGCAGGAGGAGTTCATAGATAAGGTTAGAGAGGCTTCTAGCAAAATGGTTTTCCACCCTGAGTTCATGAGGCAGATACTGGTTGACTGGATAAACAGCGTGAAAGGAGACTGGCCTATTTCCCGAAGAAGGTACTACGCTACTGAGGTCCCTTTATGGTATTGCAGCAAGTGTGGCGAGCCGTATGTCCCTGAGCCTGGGAAATACTATCGTCCTTGGAAGGATTCTCCTCCTGAGAATGCTAGATGCAGCAAGTGTGGCGGGGCTGACTTTAAAGGTGACGGAAGGGTTCTGGACACCTGGATGGATTCAAGCATTTCCCAGCTTTTCGTGACAGGCTACAGGAGGAATGAGGAGCTTTTTAAAAAATCCTGGATATGTTCGCTTAGACCGCAGGGCTATGAGATAATAAGGACTTGGCTGTACTACTCGATCCTTAGGACTGTTCAGCTTCTTGGCACTCCTCCCTTCAAGGAGGTTAGGATCAGCGGCCTCGGGCTGGATGAGAAGGGTGAGGCGATGCACAAGTCTAGGGGGAACGTTGTTTTTCCCGACGAGTATATTAAGAAGTACGGGGCTGATGCTTTCAGGTTTTGGGCTGCTTCAGAAGCTAAGCTTGGCTCGAACTACCGTTTCTCCGAGGAAAGGCTTAAGGGTGCTAGGCTCTTCCTAACCAAGCTGTGGAACATAGGGCGTTTCATATCTTCTTTCGAATACTTAGACAGAAAGCCTAGGGAACTGTGTTTCCTGGATAAGCTTGCGTTAAGCGAGCTTAAAAGGGTTTTTGAAGAGGCTAAGAAAGACTATGAATCCCTGGATTTCTATGGTCCCTCGAATCTTCTTAGGAACTATGTCTGGAGCTTTTTCGCAGACCATTACCTGGAGGCTGTTAAGCCAAGAGCCTACTTGCAGGGCACTAGGGAAGAGGCGGAGTCAGCCTGGTATACTCTCCACAGAGTTCTAAGAGCTTGTCTAGTCGGGCTCTCACCCATCATACCGTTCATAACAGACTACTTGTTTAGAAACATTTATGGAGAGTCTGTTCTCCACCAGTCTTTCCCAGTGTTTGAGGATGTTGAGCATGTTGAAAACGAGGTTGCAGCACTCTTCATGAATGTCAACTCAGCTGTCTGGAAGTTTAAGAAAAAGCTTGGCGTTTCCCTAAACGAGGAGATTGGCTACAGGGTTTATGTCCCGGATAGGCTGAAGCCCATGGAGCATGATTTAGCAAGGATGCATAGGGTTAAAGTGTCTTACGGGTCTCCGAGTGGAGGCTTTGAGGAGGTTGACGGAGTTTTCTTCGAAAAACTCTAGGGACTAATCATCCTTCTAATCTTATCCAGATAGCTGCAGAACTCCTCCAGGGTGCATGATTTGTTAAGCTGCAGTGAAACATATCCTCCATAGGCATTTGTCTTCAGCGTTTTAAACACTTTCTCTACAAAGTTTTTCTCACCGTTTTCTAAACAGGCTTCACTTACTGTCACATGGTTCACCAGGGGAACCAGTTTCTCAAGCATTTTCTCATTAAGCTTACTAAGGCTTTCTAAGTCAAGAGTTAGCCCTATCGTCTCCGACCCAATGTCTTCAATCATGGCTGCCAGCCTATCCATGTTAGAGTAAGCCTCCTTATCCGTGCTTATGCTTATCTCAACATTGTTCTTCTCAGCCGAGGAAAGAATATTCAGAAGGTTCCTATAGAGAAGTTTAAAATCTTTTTCACTATATTTTTCTCCACTAACGGGTGTAGCACTCAGCCTCAGCACTCTACAGCCGTTTTCACCGCAGAACTTTATCCAGTTTTTAACATCGTTTAAATACTTCTCGTTACTCTTAACATCTCCCCCTAGCAGGTTGAGCTTAAGGTTTAAGACTGCGATACTGCCACCGTTGTTCCTTACCTCGTTGAAAAGCTGTAGAACCCGCTCCCTGCCTCCAGAATTCGACTCGTCGAGCTCCAGGTTTTTAACACCCTTCTCCAAGCATTTAACCAACGCTTGTTCAAAACCTATGTTCTCACCAGAGGCCAAGTGGCTTATGCTAGATGTATTAATGCAAATGTTCAATTGATTTCCCACGCCTAACAAGTTTCAACACGAATGTTTAACATTCCTCTCCCCATGTCTGTGAACTGCAGGTTTTACTGTGACGCTTCTCTAGAGGTTTGCTTACGCTACGCTTTTTCGAAGACGGGTTATCCGTATATGCTCCGCTTACCATGTTCTGAGCGAGAGATTTATTAGCCACTCTTATTTTAAGCTTTTCCTCCCGCGAGAGGATTCTGCGGAAGATGAAACACGCGTCAAAGTATATAGGTTATCGTGCCCTCCTTAGAGTCTTCAACCAGTATTCCGATCTTTTTAAGGTCGTTCCGAATCCTGTCGGCAAGACTGTAATCCCCAGAAGCCCGAGCCTCTTCCCTAAGCCTAACCAGTATTTCCGTAAGCCTCCTCTCCCTCTCCGTGGCTTTTTCAACACCCTCCTGGAAGAACCCGAGCATCCTCCAAAGCCTGGAAAACCGGTGTAGAAGGCTTTTCGAAACATTATTCCTGCTCGAATCCTCGAGAATCCTGTTGGCAGCATCCATAAGCGTCGCGATAGCGCGAGGCGTGTTGAAATCGTTGCATAAATGGTTTAAAACCTGGTTTTCAAGCTCATCAGCCTCCCTGCTCTCACCCTCCTCCCCCTCTCCAAGCCTAACTAGGATTCTCCTAACCCTGTCAAGCCCCTTTTTAGCAGCCTCTAGGGACCGCTCACTGTAATCCAACGGGCTCCGGTAATGCGTTGAAAGAACGTAGAACCTGAGAGTGTCGGGGTCAAACCTGTTTAAAACCTCTCTGACCGTCACATAGTTTTTAAGGCTCTTCGACATTTTCTCTCCTCCAACATTTAAAAGCCCATGGTGCATCCATATCTGTACGAACCTCTTCCCAGTTAATGCTTCGGATTGCGCTCTCTCATTCTCATGATGAGGGAAAACAAGCTCCGTGCCGCCTGCATGTATGTCAAGGGTTTCACCCAGGTACTTCATGGCCATCACGCTGCACTCGATATGCCACCCTGGCCTACCTCTCCCCCACGGGCTCTCCCAAGAAGCCTCCCCTGGCTTAGCTGCTTTCCAAAGTGCAAAGTCAAGCGGATCCCTCTTGTTCTCGCCTGGCTCAACCCTAGCGCCTGCAAGGATATTATCCAGTGATTGGCTTGAAAGCTCCCCGTAGCCTTGATACTTCCGCACGGAGAAGTAGACGTTGCCGTGAGACTCGTAAGCATAGCCTTTCTCCATCAGCTTCCCCACGAATCCTATTATGTCGGGAATATGGTCAGTCACCCTGGGGTTGAAAGTGGGAAGTCTTATTCCGAGTCTCAGAGTATCGATGAAATACTCAACCGTGTATTGGAGTGCAACCTCGCTAGCAGGCCTACCCTCCTCGACAGACCTACTTATTATCTTGTCGTCGACATCAGTAATGTTTCTCACGAAGATAACCCGGTAACCCAAATACTCTAGAAATCTTCTAAACGAGTCGTAGATTATTTCCGACCGGGCGTGGCCAAGATGAGCTACATCGTAGACAGTGGGGCCGCACACGTACATTCTGACCTCTCCAGGATGTATTGGAACCAGTTTCTCAACCTTCTTCGTTAAAGTGTTGTAGATGAAAACATCCATGAGGCTTTTCCCAGCCTTGTCCACACTCATTCTCCTGACGGTTTCCATTTTATTCTTTTTAAGCATTCCGTGGAAATATAGCTGCGTATTATAATGAAAAATAGGCTTATTTTTAGCTTGAATATCAAGCGTATGCTTAAAGATGCTTTAGTTGAAAAATGCTCCATCGTGAGCCAGTGTGCCCCCGCGTCAGAAATCCATAAACTAAGGAAGCGTTGAAAAATAGAGCGCGCGCTTCTCCCAACAGTTCCCATTCATCATTCTCTCAAATACTCTGTTATCCTTCTTCTCTCCCTAATATTCCTGAGAAGCCTGCTTTCCTTAATTATGAGCCCCCAAGGCGTCCTAAGCCTCTTCATAGCATGGGTTAAAGCGTTTTCAAGGTTTCCGAAAACAGTGGGCTTTCCAGCCAGGGCTTTTCTGACATTCTCCCTAACCAGCCAGACTCCTGCTGGCAGAAGGTATCCTGGTCCTGCTTCCCTAAGCACCAGCACGGCTGCCTGCCGCCTAACCCTTTTTAGATGCTCGACGACTGCAAGCCTAGCAGCATAGTAGCAGCCGCCTATCCTAGCGTAGGTTGTTCTCCCTTCAACATCCTCATAGTCTGAGCCTATAGCGACATTCTCCCCACCCCCTATGTTCCAGACAGAGCCCGGGTGAAACATTTCGATGAACTCGTAGCACCATTTTCCAGGCATTACGACAACTATGAACCTGTTGTCAATATGCTGGGACTCGTAAACCATGTACTCCCCGACCTCGGGATATTCTCTGAGGCTCTCAATCATTCTCTCCGCCAGAATGCTGTCCACCGCAGTTATGCTCCACCTTGTTGGGACAAGCCGTCTGCGCCTACCTATTCCGAAGACAGCTGCGCTCAAAGCCTTTTGAATGGATGAAACAGGAACTCCTGCAGAGTATGCGTTGTAGACTGCTTCTGAAGCCTTAAGATCCTCATCGTAATATGCTTTCTCAATCACCCGGTTAACCTTGATGCTGCCCGCCTCAAGCCTCTCCACAAGCCCGTAGGGACCGAATGGTTGAGCATCCTCGTCGAGGATGAGACGCGCCTTAACCGGCTTGGAGAACTCTAGGGACGCCTCTATAGGTTGGCTTGCCATCGCCATCTCTTGCGTTAGCCCGAAAAGCCTCCCTGCTTCCCAAGGATTGTTAACGTTAACTCTGAAGATTCCCCTTACGAGGCTAGACCTATACTCTATAAGCTTATCCAGATCTATACTCCACCAGTATTCAGGCTGGTCAAGAACACTAGTGTCTCCGAAGAAAGGAGGAACAAGAGGCCCAACGCCGACCTTCGGATAGCCTATTCTTCCCACGAAGACCCCGGGAGGGGAAGACCCATCCATCGCCGTCCTGCTTTCAAGCCTTAGACTAACCACTGGTTGAAGCTTGCTGTAGCGGAGCATTATGGGGCACTGCTTTCTCCCACAGAGGGCTCTCGAGCCTAGACAGTATATGCATTGGCTTCCGCTGGGCGCATGAACCTCTACTCCACCGGAGGAAGCCCAGGGGAGTAAGGGTTGCATGTCTTATTCAACCGGTATTCTTCTACCGCGCTTCTTCTTCGTCAATATCACTTCCAGAATACCGTTGTAGTATCTTGCTTTAGCAGGCTCCTCCTCAACCTTCGTCGGAAGAGGTATTCTAACGCTGTAGTACAATGGGGTTTCCTTGAAAAGCCTCCTCACCGAGGGAGTCTCCTTCCTGCACAATCCTTCGACGACAAGAGAATCCTCGTAAAGCGTCAGCTTAATATCGTCCTTCTCAACCCCAGGCAGGTCTACACTGATCCTTATCTCGTTCTCGCTTTCAACAATGTTATACAGCGGTTCCACGCATCCCATGCGTCTAGCCCTCCGCCTCCCAAGGTCCTCCTCGAACACCACCCGCATCTCGTCGAAGAACCTTTCAAAATCCTCCATTCTCTCTCACCTCCTAGACAAGGCTCTGCTCCGTCATGGGTGGCAGGCTTCTCATCCTCCTTATCTCATCGTCAGTCCTCCTCATGAGCTCCCTATACTGCATCCTGATCTCCTCGGCGGAAGCTATTAATGAATCCACCTCCACCTTCTCTAAGCCTATTTGCGGCAGCAGTGTTAAAACCTTTGCTGCCGAGCCAGGGTCAGGATAGTTCAAGTACGACTGGACGAAAAGCCCGAGCCCATTCATACCGAGTCTTTCAAGCCTCTTAAGGATAAGTGCTTTCGGCCCGAAGAGCAACCCGTCTCGCAAGATCTCTACATCCTTCATTTTCGAGGCAATCTTTAAGGCTTCCTCGCTTGTCGGCACGGCGTAAACCTTAGGATCCGTTATGTCTATCCTGTATGGGTGCGGTATTCCACCTAGGCTTAGAAACAGCCTCGGGTTCTTGCTTTTAACCCAGTCCACTATTTGCCCCACTATGTCGTAAACCCCTTCCTGAGGTATTGGAAGCTCAGACCTTAGAATGTAGACATTATCCTTATAGTATATTTCGAACACATCCATAATCTTCCCGTTTCTCATCACCAGCATCGGTGGGAAATCATCAGTCTCAAGATACCCTGTTTTCTCAAAACCAAGTTTCGAAAGATAGTGGCTGAGCGATATTGTTCCGACAAGACCCGTATCTGGAATACCTTCAAGTATCAACGGCCTGTCGAAAACCGTTTTAACCTCTTCGATAATCATGCTCCTACCAGCCATCTTGCAATACTTATTTCCCCAGGGAGTGTTAAAAAGCTTTAACCCCGGTTTTCAGGCTCCACATGAATAATTACTTCAACTTTTCCTCCAAGAACGTGTTCAACACGGTGCTCCAGCCTGGAAGCCGCTTCATGAGCCTCCGCCATGCTCCTACCACCCTCCATGCTGACTGTGAGCTCAATCCTGTTTAAACCGGAGGCTTCTCTAAAAACCCTTATCCTCCTAATTCCTTTAACAGTGTGAAACTGCTTAACCTCCTCTTCAACAGCCTGTTTAACCTTAAGGTATAGAGAGGAGTTTGAGCCGATTGTCCTGATCGGTGTGACTGCTGAGCCAGCTGTTTCAACATGAACCATTACGCTGCCAACGTTCTCAACATCTTTCAAAACGTTCCTCTCGACTTCGTCAGCAATCCTGTGGGCTTCAGAAAGACTCATCTCTCCAGGGACCTCTATGTGCAGTGACACGAACAGTTTACCGTCTGACTGTGAAACAAGAATATCGTGAACGTTCAGAACACCCTTGACTCTCATAACCGAGTCCTTAACGACTCCACGAAGGCCTTCGGAACCCTTTGGAAGACCATGTACTCTAACAATCACATCCCCCTCAACAATCCTGGAGATTTTATCCTCAACATTCTTAACGCTCTTCTGAATGCTTGAAACACTGCTCTCCACGGGGACGACCGCGCCGACGTCGACATACGTCTTCCTGTCAAGCCTCCTTACGTTCAAGTATGAAACTCCGTCAGCACCATACTCTTCCTCAACAATCCTTCTTATTCTCCTCACCATGGCTGGCGAGACAGTGTCCGTTAGCTCAAGCCCAGTTTCATAGAGCAGTCTACCGCTGAGATAAACCATCATGGCTGCGAGCAGGATGCCTGCAACAGCGTCTGCATAACTCATGTTGAAGTATCCTGCAAGAACGAAACCGAGGATAGCCACGATAGTGTCGAAGAAATCAGCCAGCGAGTGAAACAGGCCTGCCTTAACGCTGGACTCGCCTCCGCCTGGAGCCTTTGAAAGCAGGATGATCCTGGCGAAATCCACGGTTAACGTGTAGGCGAGCGCCAGTACTCCTACTAACCCGGGGTAGACTGGAGACGGGTTGAAGAGTCTTTCGAAGCTTCTCATGAGAAGCTGGATGACAAGGTAGATGAGCGCGATGCCGCTTGTGAAAGCTCCTAGCGTCTTTATCCTGCTATGGCCGTAAGTATGGCTCTCATCCGCAGGCTTAAGGCTGACCCTGTAGGTTATGAAAAGCATCCCGGTTATTAGGAAATCATACGCTGCGTGAATCCCGTCTCCGAGAACCGCTAGGCTGTTAGTGAGAATTCCTGCAGAAACCTCGAGAAGCATTACTGAGCCTATTAGGCATGTGGATGCTAGCTGTGTGTTCAGTATTTTCTCTTCAGATTCTTTCAAACTCCCTGTTGAAACGGGGCTTTGAAAAGCTGCTTTTAAGCTTATGCTTCTTTTAAAAACTTAAAACCCGTATCCCAGTCTGTCTCCGCCATGTTTCCAACCGGGGATGAGACTAGGCGTTACACTCATCCAATCATAGTATACATGCTGATAGGCTTTAACACCGGTGTCTTCATCCTCGAGTTTTCAGACCCATGGGCTTACGAGCTCATGATACTGCAATACGGCTTTATACCTAGGCTTCTGACGCTCGACCCTTTAGAGGGAGTGTTAAGGATGTTTACATCCATGTTTCTCCACGCAGATGTTCTACACATCTTCGGCAACATGCTTTTCCTCTACGTTTTTGGAGACAATGTGGAGGACAGGATGGGGCACGTCAAGTTTCTGTTTTTCTATCTTTTCTCCGGCTTTGCCGCGAGCCTAGCTCACTTCATGATCGACCCTTTTTCAATGGTTCCCGCCATAGGGGCTTCCGGCGCCATCTCCGGCGTCATGGGTGCATACATGGTTATGTTTCCCTTCGCCAGGGTACGGGTTTTCTACCGTTTCTTCATGGTGAGGCTTCCCGCTGTTGTCTACTTGGGATTCTGGTTCCTGATGCAGCTTTTCGAAAGCATGCTTCCGGAATACGTTGGAATCGCTTATTGGGCTCATATCGGCGGGTTTATCACTGGAGTAATCGTGGCGCTGCTCTTCTTCAGAAAGGAGCGTAAACGTCCAGTTGCCCAATACTCCTATTACTACAGTTACTCTACACTACACTGTCAATACCCGGCGGGATATTGGTGAAAGAATTAGAATCATAGACTTTCCTTGGGTGCTGGGGCGAGAACAGTAATAGTGAATCCAGGTATCACTCCTATTCTTACGGTTTTTCTGTGAAAACCATATTTTTCCTTAGACGCGAGTCCGAATCGTCAGATGCTTCTCCGTTGAACCCTCCCAATATTCATCCCAGTGTACTTGCGAACTAGCTTATCGTAAGCCGGCTTCAGCCCGTGGGCTTACTAACAAATCCTTGGCAACGGTATTCCATGAAGCATGGGTAGGATTCTAACCCCTCCTGCCCTCGTTAAAAGCCTAACCTCGCCAGTCTTAGATCTTCCAGAGACTCTGCCTATTACACAGGCTTCTCTACTGACCTCAAGCCTTTTCAAAGCCCTTATTGTTTCCTCAGCGTAGCGTCGCGGCGTGAATATGATGAGCCTGCCTTCGCATCCAAGGTAAAGCGGGTCTATGCCTAGAACCTCGCAGAAGCCTAAAACACTCTCCTTGAACGGTATTTTCTCCTCCTCTACTTCTATCACGACCCTAGAGGATTCCGCAACCTCGTTAAGCGAGGTCGCTAAGCCTCCTCTAGTAGGATCTATGAGAGTATGTACAATTATTCCCTTCTTGACGATCGTTTCCAGAATGCTCGTTAATGGAGCGCAGTCGCTCAAAACATCCGTCTCCAGTTGAAATTCTCCTCTTGCAGCAAGCACAGCAGCCCCATGGTCTCCAACACTTCCAGTTACAATAATAGTGTCCCCAGGCCTCGCATTCAACGTTGAAACCCTGATGCCCGGGTATACTCTTCCAACACCTGAAGTGTTTATGAAGATCCTATCGCACCCTCCCTTCTCAACAACCTTCACGTCTCCAGTCGCTATCTTAACTCCAGCCTTCTCAGCAGCCTCCCCGACGCTTCCAATAATCCTTCTGAGAAAATCCTCCTCCAACCCTTCCTCCATTATCAGCGACAGGCTCAGGTATTTGGGCTTAGCCCCCATTGTGACAAGATCGTTCACAGTACCGTTGACTGACAACATCCCTATGTCGCAACCCTTGACTACAGGAGGCTTCATGACGAAGGAATCAGTTGTGAAAGCAATCCTGCCGCCGCGCGTCTTAAACACAGCCTTGTCAACACCCCTGCTGTCAATGTTAAGCCTGCCGGATATTTCTCTGATAAGCTCGTGCATCAGCCTTCCGCCGGCACCATGCTCCAAGATTATTCTCCCGCTCATTTCTCACAACCCCGCGTAGAAGTATGCGGCGCACGTGCCTTCAGATGAAACCATGCATGGGCCAATAGGGTTGTCGGGTCTACAGGCTTTTCTATAGAGGCTGCATTCAAACGGTTTTCGACTCCCCCTGACGACTTCTCCGCAGAGGCATCCATCAGGCTTAACGGTTTTAACTGGTTTCAAGCCATATTCTTCAACAGCGTCGAAAGACCTAAACTCCTCCCTTAAAGCCAGGCCGCTTCCCTCTATGAATCCGAGGCCACGCCACTCGGAGTCAACCTGCTTGAAAACCTCGCGCATAAGCCTAACCGCCTTAACGTTTCCCTCGTACCTGACAGTCCTCGAGTATTCGTTCTCAACCTCACTCCTTTTTTCAGCAAGCTGCTTCAGTATCATGCGTATCGCCTCCACGATGTCAACAGGTTCGAAACCGGTTACGACAGCTGGAACACTGTGTTTCCGCACGATTTCAACATAGGGTTTAACGCCTATTATCGTGCTCACGTGACCCGGAAGCATCAGTCCGTCTATATTAAGATCCTCAGCCTCAAGAAGCCTGTTTAAAGCAGGCGGCATCAGTTTGAAGAGACTTATCAGCCTAAGATTCCTAATCCCTCTGCTTCTACACTGAAGTATGGTTGAGGCGAAAAGGGGGGAAGTGGTTTCGAAGCCTATTCCCGCCATGACGAATTCCCTTTCAGGTTCCTTCTCAGCCATTCTAAGAGCATCATAAGGAGAGTAAATAACTCTCACGTCGAGCCCCTCGCCCCTAAGGTTTAACAGGCTCCTGCCGTTAACAGGAACCCTCATCATGTCTCCGAAAGTAGCTATGGTCTTACCTGCTTCAGCGGCTTGAAAAAGCATTGAGAACCCTGAATCGGGCGTAACGCAGACGGGGCAGCCTGGGCCAGATATAAGGTCGAGACTATCCTTGAAAAGACTCTTTAAACCATGCCTCGCAACAGTCATCGTGTGCGTCCCACAAACCTCCATTATCTTGACTTCTCTACCAAGTCTCTCAAGAAGCTCGTTAGCCTTACCAGCTATCCTCCTGACGAGTTCTCCATCCCTATACTCTTGCATGAACCTCATTCTTTAAACATCTCCCTAAGCGCCTCCAGCATTTCTAGAGCTGTTTTCTGGTCGAGAACCTCTATGGCGAAGCCAGCGTGAACAATAACATAGTCTCCGACGGAAATATTGTCGACAAGGTCAAGCCTCACGCTCCTACGTGTACCCCCGAACGAGACAATAGCCTCCTCTCCCTTAACCTCCTCAACTCTTCCAGGTATGCCGAGGCACAAATCACTCCTCCTCCATCAGGCTGCTCGCAACAGCTTGCCCTAGGGATATTCCACCGTCGTTAGTCGGAACAATATTGTTGAAAAAGGCTTGGAAACCTTTTTCCTCAGCTAAACGTTTAACCCTTGAGGAAAGTATCCTGTTCTGAAACACTCCTCCAGTTAAAACAACCGTGTCAACTCCCTCTTCAAGCCTTATGGTGTCCGCCAGCTCGACAGTGAGCCTGGCGATGGTTTCGTGAAACCTTTGGCTGATTGTTTTAACCGGAGTATTGTCCTTAAGGTCTTCAACTATTGAGCGTATAATTGGAGCAGTGTCCACAACATACTCTTTCACACCCGTAATTTTAAACGGGTAGGCTCCTCTATCGACTCCTCCAGCAACCATCTCAAGCATTACAGCCGGCTCCCCTTCAAAGGTTCTTGTTAAACATATTCCTAAAAGAGCTGAGACAGCGTCGAACATTCTTCCTAATCCGCACGTCATAGGAGTGTTAATTCCCCTATCAATCATCCTCTTCAAAAACGTTTTAGCTTTCTCGCTCAGCCCAATGTTGATCTTTAAAGCATCCTCGCCCATTGAATCGTAAAGATAGCTGAAGGCCATTCTTGCAGGCTCCATAATAGCCTTCTCGCCCCCAGGCATGGGAACATATTTAAAATGGCCCCTCCTAACATATTCCCCTCTCCTAACGACTAGAAACTCCGACCCCCAGAGGCTCCCGTCCTCCCCGTAGCCTGTCCCGTCGAAAGCTATCCCCAAGACTTCTAAACCCAGGATGTTGTTCTCAGCCATTGCTGAGACAACATGAGCGTAATGATGCTGAACAGCTGTCTTCTCCCCGTCTAGCGAAGCTCCTATTTGAGTCGAGTAGTACGCTGGGTGAAGGTCGTGGGCGATCCTGCTGTACTTCAGGTTTAAAAGCCGCTGCATACTTCTAATCGCCTCAAGATACCTTCTCCTGATTAACATGTTCTCCAGATCACCCATATACTGGCTCATGAAAACCCTGCCTTTTTTCGCTAAAGCGAAAGTATTGTTCAGGTCAGCCCCCATCGCGAGCACACCGTCTACTCTAGGCTCAACCTCAACGGGTTCAGGCACGAAGCCCCGGCTCCTCCTGACTAGTCTAAGCCTGCCGTCTTGAACGAATCCTACCGAGTCGTCAGCGAAATTAACAATCCTACGGTTATAGGTGAGAACATAGTCAGCCATATTCTTAAACTTCTTAAACGCTTCACCGTCCCTGAAAACTATCGGCTCTTCAGAAATATTCCCACTCGTCAAAACTATTGCAGGAGGCTCGATGTTCCTCATGAGAATATGGTGTATCGGCGTATAGGGTAGGAAGACTCCGAGATACCTCATTCCCGGGGCAACCTCTTCGACAACAGGGTTCGGCTCTCTCTTTTTTGCGAGAATAATCGGGGCGGAATAATGAGTAAGCCATTCTCTCTCAGAATCGTTAAGCTCAACAATACCCTCAGCCTCCTTAATACTCTTAACCATTATGGCGAAAGGCTTATTGCCCCTTCTCTTCCTCCTTCTTAGCTCCAGGACGCTGCTCCTCCTAGTAGCGTCGCAGGCAAGGTGGAAACCGCCATACCCTTTAACTGCAACTATGAAGCCACTGTTTATCAGTCTAGCCGCCTCGGAAATAGGGTTTTCAACCTTAATAGGCTTGTCCCCCTGGTAGAGCCTAACCGTCGGCCCACACCTGCTGCAAGCATTGGGCTCAGCCTTAAACCTTCTGCACGATGGTTCAGAATACTCCTTCTCGCAATCTCTACACATCTTGAACTTTCTCATACTCGTGTTAACCCTGTCATAAGGCAGTTTCTCAAGTATCGTGAATCGGGGACCGCAGTTTATGCAGTTTATGAACGGGTATAGGTATCTCCTATCCTTAGGGTTAAACAGCTCGTTTAAACAATCTTTGCAGACAGCTACGTCAGGTGGGCAAAGCGTCTCAACCTCCTCACTAATTGTCTGCTCAACCCTGAACTCTCTGTAGCCTCTCGGAGTTATCCTGGTGCAGGAGAATGTTTTAACAACAGCTCTAGGAGGCTTCTCAACCCTAAGCTTCTCCACGAAGCGTATACAATCCTCAGGTTTCCCCTCCACCTCTATTATTACACCGTTGCCGGAGTTTAATACGAAACCATTCAGGCCCAGGCTGCTAGCAATACGGTAGACGAAAGGCCTGTATCCAACTCCCTGCACAATACCGTTTATGTTAATCCGGTATGCTGCCACCTCCTCCGGCTTCTGACTGGGCATTTAATTTTCCGAAGCATTTTACAACAGGATATAAATACGTTTTCTCCGAAATCACTAGTCCGCTCCTGTTTAAAAAGGCTTCAACAAGCATAGTATCAGGGATCATTCATTTTTAAAAGCGTATCCCCGGGTGCTTAAAGACGCTTGCACACTGCTTGTGGCTAACAGGGGGCTTCCAGACATTTAAAAATATTAAATTGCGAGTAGACTGACCAGCCTATACTTCTCCTCATCTATCTTTTTAATGCTGGCGTACGAGTCCAGTAGGCTAATGTCCACAACTCTATTATCCCTCAGGCCTACAAGCCTATTCTTCTTACCTTCAGAAATCAGTTTAACAGCATGGTTTCCGAAGAGGCAGGCTAGGGTTCTCGACCTTGCCGACGGCACCCCGCCCCTTTGAATATGGCCCAGCACAGTAACTCTGAAATCATACCCAGTCAACTCTCTGAGCCTTAAAGCTGTTTCGAAAGGGTCTCCCATTGCTCCCTCAGCCTTAACTATTATGCTGGACTTCTTGCCCAGTGAACCCATTTTCACAAGCCTCTGAGCAACATCTTCGTGAGACACCTGGTGCTCCGGTATAAGTGCGATTTCAGCACCAGAAGCAAGGGCGACGTCCACAGCGAGGAACCCGCGATTCCTACCCATAACCTCAACTATGAAAACCCTCTCAAACGTTACTGCAGTATCCCTTATCTTGTCTATCGCCTCCACAGCAGTGTTTACGGCAGTGTCGAAACCTATCGTTTCATCGATTCCAGCTATATCGTTGTCGATCGACGCAGCTAACACGGTGACGGGAATACCGCTAGCCTCGCTAATCTCCTTAGCACCCCTTAAAGACCCGTCTCCACCGATTGCAACCAGCCAGTCGACATTCCTAGACTTAAGGTTTTCCGACGCCTTCTCCAATCCTTCAGACGTCTTGAAAAGCTCACACCTGCTCGATTTCAGAATGCTTCCACCCGTGTTTATTATTCCACTAACATCCCTAGGACTGAGTTTTCTAAAAACGTTTTCTATTAGACCCATGTATCCTCGCTCAACACCAAAAACCTCTAAACCCTGCGAGGCAGCAGACCGGACCAGCGCTCTGATCGCAGCGTTTACACCCGGAGCATCTCCTCCAGGAGTCACAAGTGCAATATTCATAGGCAAACACTCTTCAAAAATTCAGTTACCCGAGGGAAATATGCTTTTCCTATATACTACTCGGATTCAACAGGAGCCTCCTTCGATGTTTCAATGAAGGATGTTACCAGTTTTTAGCCAAGCTCCTCCTATATGCCTCTGCCTGAAGCCTCCGGATGGTTTCAGCCTGCTCAGCAGACAGCGAGTCAGGCTTCCCGCCTGGTTTAAACAGTCCAGCCAGGATTGAGGAGAAAACAGTGATCTTAGCACTCTCCTCCATTATCTCCAGCCTGTAGTATGCTTCCCTCAGAGAAGAGCCGAGAGTAATAACGCCATGGTTCTTCAAAAGCATGCAGTCATGCGTTCTCGCAGCCTCCCCGGCTGCTTCAGCAAGCTCCTGTGAGCCCGGCGGGTAGAAAGGCAGGCTTGCAACCTTCTCCAGGAAAACCGCGTGGTCAGGGTAGAGGGGAGCATTCAGGTTAAGCCCCACCGTTGTCAGGGCTATGCAGAAAGGAGGGTGAGCATGTATGACGGCGTTAACATCATCCCTGGCTAGGTGGCAGCGGGCTAGAACCCCGACCTCCATAGATGGTTTTAAAACCCCCTTCACCACTTTAAGCGTCTTCAAATCCACCTCCACGAAGTCCTCGGGTCTAAGCTCCCCAAGGTTGAAGCCACTTGGCTTAACAAATATCGTGGTGCCACGGCTCAGCCTAGCGCTTAAAGTTCCACCAGGGCCCGTGGCCAGCTTAGTATTATAAATAGCGTGAGCATAGTTGGTGAGTGCTCTCCTCAATTCTTCCTCAGACGAGTTAATACTGTGCTGCATCCTGACTGAGAACGTTGTTCAAAATAAAAATATTTTGCCTTCGACAACCGTGTGCAAAGGTAGGTGACGGTTTCAGGCGTGAACAATTAGGATCAGGCGGTTAGAAAGCCTATTGGGCAGAAGATTCGGTAAGCGGAGAGTAAACACGCGCGCTAAAGATCCAGCCATGTTCCAAGGCCTTTATCCAGAGCCCTCCTGTATATTTCGGGAGCCACTGCCATGTCTTCTAGAGCCAGCCCAAGGTTCATGGCCATCGTCCTCTCATCCTCCCTCTCCCTACCGGGCTTAAGACCATTAACTATCTCCCCGAGGTCAGCGTAAGGGTCGGGTGTTGAACGGAAATACCCTATGCTCCTGTAGTACTGGAACTGCGCATGGTCGTCCGTGCTTATCTTGTCAAACTGGGCCAGCGCTTCCGGCTTCCAATAGCTGTCGAAGTCCAATGCGCTTGCAAACCCTCCTGGCTGAAGCCAGTCCCTGCCGATCGCCGGCCTAGGATTCTTCAAAATAGGGCCGGAGGTCACCACGATGTCGCTTTTAACCACGGCTTCCAGAGGCTCGTTAACACCAATTATTTCAACACCAAGCTTCTCCCCCATATCTTTCACATATTTTTCCTGTGTCTTTTTCGAAATATCGTAAGCGTAGACACGCCTTATTTTAAACATGCATGCTAAGGCCTCCAGGTTTGTACGTCCCTGCACACCGCAGGCCAGTATACCGACAGTCTCGCTATCGTGTCTAGCCAAGTACTTTGCTGACAAAGCTGTTGCAGCACCAGTTCGATAAGCAGTTATCCAGGTGCAATCCATGACTGCGTACGGCAGGCCGGTTTCAACATCGTTTAATATGAGGAGCCCACTTATGTACGGGAGGCCATGCTTATAGTTCTCCGGATAACCGCTAACCCATTTTATTCCGGCTGATTTCATCGACGGGATGTACGCCGGCATCGCGTGGATGAAAGCATCTGGCTTCGTGTGAATACCTGGTTTAGGAGGCATTTCCACGAGGCCCTGGCCCTTAAGCTTGAAAGCCTCCTCCAGAAGCCCGATTATTGTTTTCAAGTCGAGAGCTGCTTTTTCAACATCTGAACGTGACAAGTATAGTAGTCTACGATTGTTCATCAGCTTATCGGGGCAGGAGCAAGCATAAAAACATTTTAACACTATTCTGCAGGGTTGTGTAAACAGTTTAAGCAATACTTTTTTAAACAAGTTAGGAATGTTAGGTTTTATGGGCAGCAGGGAATCATCAGTAGAATGGTTCAGGAAAGCTAGGCTCGGAATATTCATCCACTGGGGAATCTACTCGATACTTGGAAGAGGAGAATGGGTAATGCATAATGAGAAGATAAGCATCCAAGAATATGAGAAGCTTGCAACCCGTTTTAACCCTGTTGGGTTTAACGCTGAGGAATGGGTAAGTGTTTTCAAAGATGCTGGTGCTAAATACATTACTTTCACCACTAAGCATCACGACGGCTTCTGCATGTATGATTCCAGGCTCACAGACTACAAGGTTACGAAGACACCTTTCCGCAGAGATGTCTTAAGAGGGCTGACGGAGGCGGCTAGGAAAGCGGGGCTTAAAGTGTTCTTCTACTACTCTCTTCTAGACTGGCATCATCCGGATTACTATCCTCTTGGGCTAACCGGTCAATACTCTGGCAGGAAGCCGGGTGGAGACTGGGGGAAGTATCTGAACTACTATATTGGGCAGGTGAGGGAGCTTTGCGAGAACTATGGTGAAGTAGGAGGATTCTGGTTCGACGGGTGGTGGGACAAGCCTGATGCTGACTGGCGTTTAAAAGACCTCTACGAGACTATACGTTCACTCCAGCCCTCGGCCCTCATAGGCAACAACCATCATGTAGACCCCTTTCCCGGTGAGGATTTTCAAATATTCGAGCAGGATGCTCCAGGAGAAAACACAGCTGGATTCAACAAGGCTAAGGTTTCAAACCTAGCGTTGGAAACCTGCATGACTATCAACAACAGCTGGGGCTATAATGAGAATGATAGGAACTACAAGTCTAGCGCAGAACTAATAGAGATTTTGAAGAAAGTTAATGGGCTTGGCGCAAACCTGCTTCTAAACGTTGGACCACTGCCGAGCGGTAGACTTGACCCGGAGCAGGTTAAGAGGCTTAGAGAAGTCGGTGCATGGGTAAGGAAGAACTATGGTTTTTAAACTCGTTTAACATGATGCAGAATGCGTAATACTCGAGTAGTCCTCTTTTCGCTCATTCTTTCAGCAATCTTCTCATACGCATTGCTTTACTCCACGCTTGAGCTCCCAGTTCTTTTAAACGAGCTATTCGCAGAGTTTACTCCTCATTACGGCGCTGGAGATTGGAATGAGGCTGAAAAATTCGTGGAATCTGTAAGACCACTGGGCTATCTAAGCCTAGGGGCTACTGTAATCCTGATAGTCCTCGGGTTCGCACTCGGCAAATACAAGCTGAGCCTCCTGGGTTCAGCCAGCCTTCTCCTCCCAACGTTCAGCTATTTCGCCTCAGTCATGTTCTTCCTATCCGGAATAGGTTTCTTAAGGATCGTTTGGCTCCCCATTATAGAGCTCTCACCAGGATCCTCAATCTATGAGAAGATAAGTGCTGCAAGCAATATTCTTGAGCTTGGGGACATTGCTTACCTGCCATACGACTTTTTAAGAATAGTGTTAAGCCCCTTCGACGGGAAGCATCTTGATGAAACCCTCTTCAAAACAATAGTTTTTGCAGCGTCAATACTGTTTTTCTCAAGCTGTGCAACATGGTTTTACGCCAGGTTTAAGGGAAAGGGTTTCGCAGACATGCTGGTCTACAATTATTCGAGGCACCCCCAGTACTTAAGCTTCCTGGTTTGGAGTTACGGGCTACTGGTTTACGACAAGTATGTTTTCACACCTCCAAAAGGAGGTTTCTTCGCGCCCCCGCCACTGCTTTGGGTCACCACAGCCCTTATCATTATCGGGGTAGCTCTACGCGAGGAGAAAGATATGCTTAGGAAACACGGTCTGAAGTATGCTGACTACCGGTTTAGAACGCCTTTCATGCTTCCGTTGACACGACCAGTTGCAAGGATGCTGAAGACTCCGGTTAAGCTTTTTTTCAAGAAAGATTATCCTGAGAATACGATAGAGATTGCCGTGACGCTGACTTTTTACGGTTTAATCCTGCTGGTTCTTTCAGCATTATATTGAAAAATTTTCGTTGGAAAAGGGTTTTTACTGGAGATCTTTAAATTAATTCTTCAAGCTAGTCTTTAATGCTCGTGAAGATTCCTTAAATTTCGGTTTAAATCAGTTTACTTTAGTTCATTTCAGTTTAAAAGGGTTTAAGGTTTTTAAACAATGGAAAAAGCTTAAATATGCTGGTGAACAATACTACACTGAGGGGCGGGGGGAGGGGTCGAAAAGGTGACAGCGACACACGTGGAAAGAAGTACTTTTGTCAGAGGATCGTCTAAAACCCTAGACCCCTCGTTTCCAAGGAGGTGTTTCACAGGTGAGCTGGAGTGAGAGCGAGGAGGAACTGCTCAGATACCTGAAAGCCGAGCTTAAGAAAATAAGGGAGAAGAAAGACGTCGCCATAGGACAGGATGCCTATACGCTGCTATGCAAGAAGGAGAGGACCTTGATGGAAGAGATTTCGAAGCTTTACGCTCGGCGTCAGGTTGCGCAGCAGGCGGCTAAGGTTAAGGCTCCTCTTTAAAAATCATAGAGCTAGCGTTTACAAGTTAGACTAAGGTTTTTAAGCCTGAATCAATCCTCTCAAGTAATGAGTGGGAAGGAAGAGGGCAAGATAGTTTTAACCGGGCTGCTTAAAGAGTATAGAGGCTTTTTCACAAGGGTAATGGAGTCCGGGGACGAGGATAGAATAAGGCTGGCTGCGGTTTTCAACGACTGGATTGGCGACTCGATGAAGGAGGCAACGGATGCTGCGGAAAAAGCGTTCCTGCTACGTTCAATTTTCGCAATTGCTAAGAGACTGCTTGAATCAAGGCTTAGCGATGATAGGCTTTCTAAGATAATCTTGATAATCAGCAACCTGAGGTCGCGGCAAGATTCTCAAGACGCCTTGTTCAACGCTGAATACTTGAAGCTGCAGCTTTTCGAAGACTGTGGGCTAGACTCCGGAGAAATAGACTGGGAGCTGGTGGACAAGTATCTGGAGCATTGGGCTGAGGCCTCGAGTAAGGATGAGATCGACATTACCTATTATAAGCGGAATGAGGATGGGAAGATAGTTGCTGACAACAGTAGGATTGCTGAGGCTGGCCCAGCCTTCTTCAAACACTGCTCGGCGGAATGCGTTGAATGGTTCTACAGCATGATGCTTAGGCCAATAGACTATACTCCGGACTCGCTGGCTGAGCTTGACAACGTTATCGACACATACTGGCCCAAGGAGCTTTTCAAAGACGTAGATATTGAGGATGAGAAAAACATTTATGGCACTATATTGCTGAGGCTGGTCCTCATGACCGGCAGCTTCTTTGGTGAAGTGCTCGTTAGAAACCTTAAGGGCAAGTGGGAGAAAGCTGAACCATCGGGATGGAGTATTCTCCTGGGAGATTCAAGGATAGACGTGTTCAGGACAGCTGAGGAATCGCTCAGAGGCCCGTCAAGGTTCTACGACGCGTTTAAACTCGCGGAGAAAATCAGCATATCCGGAGTCTAGCTTTTAAAAAGATGCTTCAAAGGCTTGTGACGTCTCCATAGTGATAAAAACTTTTAAGCCGGTGGAAGCAAAGCTACGTTAACAGTATTGATTATTCTGCTCACTACAAACCCGGGTATTGAAGACATCGTTGAGAAAGAGGTTGAAGAGGTTTTAGAAGCACGAGCATTAAGGTTTCACGGTCTTCCTGGTAGGATTAGTGTTGAAATCGGAGAAGAGAAGCTGGGCAAAGTTTTCTCCTTACGCTCAATATATCACGTTGTGAAACACGTGTCCGTTTTAGAAATAAGAACAGGGGAAGAAGGCCTGCTTGATATTTACAACGGGTTGAAAAGCATCGAAATAGAGGATTTGAGAAACGTTGAAACCTTTAGGGTTACGTGTCAGAGAATAGGCGAGCATGCTTTCACCTCTGTCCAAGTTCAGAAGTACGCTGGGCAAGCCCTTGTCGAGAAGTACAGCAGGAAAGTCAGTTTAAAAAGCTTCGATGTAAACATTGTCTGCGACGTAATAGGGAGTAAATGCTACGTTGGAGTCCAATTAACAAGAGAACCTCTGCATAAGAGGTTTGAAAGACCTTTCAACCATCCGGCTGCGATAAAAGCGCCACTGGCCTACGGAATGCTGAGAATAGCAGAGGTTAAGAACGGAAGCGTTCTGCTGGATCCTTTCTGCGGAGGAGGCACAATCCCTATAGAGGCGGCTCAGGTTTGGGACGGTAGGATAACGATTTTCGGCAGTGATATTAACAGCAGGTTTCTAGAGGGCGCTAGGAAAAACGCTGCAGCAGCAGGGGTTGAGAAACATGTTTCGTTCAGAATTGCGGATGCCCGGAGGCTTGAAGACTACTATGATTCAACCATAGATAGAGTGGTGACTAATCCTCCATACGGTATCCGTATGGATATGGAGAAGAATCTTAAAGAAACGTACTTCCGCTTTCTACACTCTGCTTCGAAAATAGTTAAGCCAGACGGCCGGATAGTAGTGATAAGCCTTAAGGCGACGGCTTTCCGAAGCATTGTTTTCAAGACGAAAAGGTTCAAACTGGTTCATGAAAGAGTTGTTGAAACAGGCGGGCTTTACCCCCACATTTTCGTTTTAGAGAAGCTTTAAACATTTACTTGAAGAATTGCGGGAGCCACTCCCTCTCAGCCTCAAACATCTCGTTAACCATTTTCCTAATGTCTTCAGGCGTCAGCACAGCGGCTGTTAACGGGTCGAACAGAACTGCTTGGTAAGCCAGCTCCCTGTCAGCCTCCAGAGCAGCCTTAACCGCTAATTCTTGAACATTTATGCTACTCCTGTTTAAGGCGGCGCACTGCGGCGGCAGATCACCCACATAGCAGGGATGCAGCCCACCCTCGTCGACGAAACAGGGCACCTCCACGCAACACCCATGGGGCAGGTTCGTTATTATGCCGGTGTTTTCAACATTACCATTTATCCTGCGTGGTTCCCCTGTTTCCATGGAGTTGATTATCATAACTCCGTACTCGTGGGAACGCTTTATTTCAACAGGCTCCTCGCCGGAGATCTGTCTCCTTATCTGCTCGTAATGGGGCTTCCATGCTTCCTGACATACCTGGTAGTAGAACCATCTCGGCTCACAGTATTTCCTACGCCTCTCCTCGCTAACCCTGAAGTAGGGAACGTATTCTCCAAGATGGTGGCTCGACTCCGTTATGAAATACCCTAGGGCCTTCATCATCTCAAACCTAACCTTGTCCTTCTCATAGACTTCCGGTTTCTTCATAGCCTCCCAAAGCATTGGGTAAGCATCTTTCCCCCGATGCTTGAACTCCAGGAAGAACGCTTGATGATTAATTCCAGCCACCCAGTAGTAAACCTCCTCGTAGGGAACTCCGATGTAGCTCGAAAGCTGCATGGCAGTCCCCTGAACACTGTGGCAGAGCCCAACGTTCCTTATTCTCGTCGCCCTGTTCATAGCCCAGCAGTTTATAGCCATCGGGTTCGCGTAGTTTATCAGTAGAGCATCCGGACAGAGGTCCTCCATGTCCCTGCATATATCGATTAAAACAGGCACTGTCCTAAGGCCTCTGAAAACGCCGCCCGGTCCAATCGTATCTCCAACCTCCTGGTTCACGCCGTATTTAAGAGGGATGTAGACATCCTTTTCAAACGCTTTCAACCCGCCTATCTGCATCATTATTATAACGTACTCTGCGCCGTCGAGAGCCTCCCTCCGGTTGAGCGTGCTGCAAACCCTAACGCTGGGAGCATATTTAGAAGCCATTGTTTTCGCGAGCCCAGTTATGGTTTCAAGCCGCTCCGCATCAATATCCATCAGGCATAGTTCTGACTCTCTGAGAGCCGGGTAGAGAGAATGTCTGAGATCAGGGTTCTCGCGAAAACAACGCTTCCAGCCCCGATGAAAGCTATCTTAGGGCCTTTCAAGCCTTCAAGAGGAACTATCCCCATGTATAAAAACCTGACTAAGGCTTTCGAAAACCATTTGAAGCGGCTTGTAAGTAGGTTTCAACTAAACTAAAAGGTTATTAACCCAGGCATGGTATGGAGACAGCGGGGGGAGGGTGTTGTCCTCGGAGAAAGAGGAGAAAAAAGTCAGGGACGTCATGTCTTCTCCTGTCGTCAGCGTTCTCCCAACGGATTCGGTTTTCGAAGCGGCAAGCAGGATGATGAGCCACGGAGTTGGAGCCGTCGTGGTCGAGTCCGGAGGAAAACCTGAGGGAATAGTGACTGAAAGGGACTTGATCAAAAGGGTTCTGATGGAGGGTAAAGACCCTAAGAGGGTTGCTTGCAGAGAAATAATGAGCAGGCCTCTCGTCACAATCGACCCGGAGGCGTCTATCCTTAAAGCGGTGACTTTAATGAAGGAAAAAGAGATAAGGAGGATCGTCGTCGTAAAAGGGGGCAGAATGGTTGGGATAGTGACGGAGAAAGAGCTTATAAAGAACCTCCTTTAGAGAAATACTTGAGATTTTTCTCCATAACCCTGCTAGAGGCTAGGCTGTTTCTCAACCGCCGCTTTCCAAGCGCCACTAGTAGTTGCGAGAACCGTGTTGAAACAGGGCTTCAGCATCCTGGTTAACTGCATTACTGCCCCGGAGGAAGTGTAAGTCAGCTGTGGAGTCCTTCTTCTCGCAAGAATCCTTTTAAGCATGAATACGACTACTGTTAAGGCTACTAGGGATACGGCCAACAGGTAGAGCCATATTGGTATGCCCACGGTGTAAGTTGAAACACCGGTCTGAAACCTGTTGCCAGCGTTGTCAACAGCCTCAACATAGTATTGAACCTCTGTGAAGAAGAATTGAGAAGGTATTGAACCCTTGTAAAGGCCTTCTTGAAGACTCATCACTGTCCTCACCCAAGAGGAGCCCTTGTCTGTGGAGTAGCATAAGTAGACGTCTCTAACACCTGAAGACTCGTCGAAAACTGTGCACACTACTGTCGCAGCCTCTCCGAAAACAGGGTTTGAAGGCCCTGATAGACCTGTGATTAATGGTGGCTTAGTGTCAAGTATGAGTGTGAACAAATAGCTACACGTGTCTGAATTGTTCAAATTGTCAGTCAGCCTGATGCTCCAGCTGTGGCTTCCCTCGCTTAAGCTTACAGTCTTAACATACCTGTCCCCGTCTTTAACCATGAACCCGAGGGGAACACCATCTACCGTCAGTTCAATCTCCCTGACTCCTGAAGAATCAGTAGTCTTGACAATTATAAAGATTGTTTTAGAGTTTGAAAAGAATCTTCCAGATGGAGAAGCATCCTCAACCCTAGGGGGAGACTTATCTAGGAAGAACTCCAGTTTCCCCTCAGCCTCAGCATTATCAGCCCTGTCCACGCTATAGTACCTTATCTCATGTCTACCCTCAGAATAGGATGATAACCCTAATGCAGCGTTGTAAGCCTCCCAAGGACTATCGTCGACCCTGTAAAATATTTTTTTAACACCGCTCAAATCGTCCTCAGCCGAGAAAACAAGAAGCGTTGAACCAGAGACATAGAGAGTCCCGTTTGCCTCGTGCTTCGGCTCCGTAATAAGTATCTGTGTGAAAGGCGGAACCTTGTCGACGAGAACAGTAACGTTAGCTGTAAAAGTGAAGCCCAGGGCTGAGGCTGTTAAAGTATGGTTTCCAACCTCAGTGTCAAAATAGTCTATCTGAACAGTGCTTAAGCCAGCTGGAATCGTCACGCTGGTTATTCTGGCCATTGTTCCGGAAAGCCTGAACTCTCCTGATGGTGAGGATGTTGAAAGACTCACGGTTACGTTTAACGTGTTAGTGGCTTCAAAATCATTAACATCCCTCAGAGATAAGTTTAGACGTGAGAAAACCACGCCTCCAGCCATTTTGAAGCTGCGCGGCTCGATTACAAGCTTTGCAGGAGGCCCTGCTGTAACGTTGAACGCGTTGCTTTCACCGGTTTTCCCAAGACCTATAGTTGTAATTCTCACGCTTCTGCCAACCTTATTGATAGTTACGCAGCCAGACCATTTCCCATTGCTGAAGACCCCGGTTTTATTAGGGCTGATCGTGCCAGTCGTGTCTGAAAGAATATTCACCCCATCATAATCAGTCTTAACATTCCCATAGATGTCTCGAGCAATTATGGTTATCTGGAAAGGCGTTGCAACCTGCTTCGGAGAATCTACAGTTTCAATCTGGAAACATTCTAATGGACCTGGTGTAACCCTCAGGTTTTCAGCGTCGCCAACATAATCAGGGTAGTCCACCGCCTTGACACTTATACTCCATTCTCCAGCCTTCTCCTCATAATAGTAGAAGTCTGCAAACGTGGCGCCATCCCGTATTGTTAACTCCGTTATTGAATCACCGCCCTGCGTCAATGAGAATCTTCTACTTGACGAGTTTGAGTTTGAATCCAGCCTAACTCTTAAGGATGAGCGCGTAATCCTTTCACCTGTCTCAGTCTCCCTGTAGACCCTCATCTTGATCCAGCCTCCGGCCTGCATGGAATCCCCTGAGACTACGAGGTTGAGACGAGGCGGGGAATATTGGACTTCCAGATAAGGATGCTTGCTCGAATCATTATGTTCCCTGGAGTAAAACCAGAAAGGACAGCTAGATGGGCCCATGCCCTCAGCATAATCGCTCAGCATCCAGCCGAAGTTAGGCTCGTAGACAGCACGGTTTCCAGAGACGAATTTAGCCAGGGAGCTTTTAACATCAAGCTGAAGCCATTTAGGTTTTTCACCTGTTGAAACTGCTGCTACGAATAAGCCTGCATCCGGCTGATTCCTCCAAGTAATGCTGTTCTCATCCCAGTCTCCCCCAGTAACCTGGTAGCATGCTAAACTCCTGTTTAAATCCGGAGGATCATACATATATATGTTTAAGATGGCTGAAGTAATGATGGATCCTGGAGGTATTGCGCTTAAATCGAACATTATGAAGGAACGGTCTCGAAAGCCTTCTCTATAGTTAACCCCTATCTCCCAGTTAGAGCCGAAGTTACGGTCAGGATCATCCTCGTAAACCACAGCATCCTTCAAAGGGTAGAATACTCTGGTTGACGGGGCTCCCTGTGTTGCTGACGTGTGGAAGGTGGACCCGTAGATAGACGTGTAAACCAGCAGTATGGCAACAACAGCGGGTAGCATTATCCTGTTCAACTCTCTCAGAATAGTTACAAGGCCTAAGAATATAACTTTTAGCCCTGCAACTCGTTACACTGTGAACAGGCGTATTTAAAAACTCATGCGAGCTTCTCGTTAAGCATTTCTACAAAATCCAGGAGTTTTCCGCGTGGAATCATTGCCCCAGCCGCGTTAGCATGCCCTCCACCTAAGCCTCCGAGCGCCTCGGCAACGCTCGACGTGATCCTGTGAAGATTCCTTAATCCAATAGATCTAATGCTTAGATCGATTTTTTCACCATGCTCATCAGCCGCAACCCCGATTATTGTTTCACCGTAAGCCCTAGCGTAGGTTGCAGCCTTTCCAAGCGACCATTCCACGTTCACAACGTACGATACATTACCATGAGTCTTCACCAGGCTTTTCACAACTCGGCGCATCTCCTCGTCTCTCTCTGCCTCCCGTAAAGCCATTTCAACCAGGTTTCTATCAGCACTCGGAAGCTTGTTTTCAGAAAGATAGTTGACGAGGCTTCTCTTAAAATCGAAATCCATCCTCCTGACTCCCTCCAGCGCAGCCACCAAGATGCCGGCTTCCAGGTAGAGCTCCCTCTTATCCCATTTTTCAAGCAGTCTCCTTACCCCGGGCGTGTTATCACTATAGTCGCCTATCGCACCGTAGATTGCAACCCTGCTCATCTCAGGCTCCAGATCATTCTTAAAACAGGTGTAGGCGAGCTCGGAGGCACATGCGCCCCTAACCCCTTTAAGCGTCCTCACAGGCAGCTTATTCACGTTCAATCCTTGAGGAAGCGGATGGTGATCCAGGTAGATAACCTCGTTTTTTAAACTAAGCCTCTTAAACTCTGAAATTATCTCATTCTTGTGCTTCGAGGTTAATGCTACATCAAGTATAATGATGCTTCCGGCTTCAATAGACTTAAGCTCTGACAGAAGACCCGCAGGGTTTGTGAATACTACTTTGGCATCCCTCCTTGCAGCTAGGACTATTGAGGCTGCGCAGACTCCGTCGCAATCCCCGTGTGCAAGAATAATCTGCCCCATTCTCCACCTAACTTTGAAACCCCGCAGTATAAAAAGATGCCTCATCCAAGCAGTGTTTAGCTCACGCTTTAAAGCTCTTTCTGCGGATTCATGTTTGCGAAGAATTCTTTAATCTCGTTTAAATCACCAGCATAGGAGTTTACGATCCTCGCTTCAACCTCCCTAACGAATTCCCTTGTGAACTCAACGGGCAGCGTAATGTTCTCGTCGATAAGGTCTATTGCGAGCGGCAGTCCCGTCGCCATGTTGAAGTTTTCAATGCTTGAGAAAAGCATATTCATCACGTAATTCTCTGAGCCGAGCGGAACCTCAAGCTCGAAAGGCGGATTCTCCTCGCTCACTTTGACTTGAAGCCTGTTAAGCCTGGATTGAAGCTTCTCAGCATAATCCTCGGGCACGCCCAGAACCTTCGCCAGCCTCTCCACAGCCCATTCGACAGCCTCCTCGAAAGCATCCTTAGGGTCACGGTATTTTTCTCGAATCAAAAGCTCGCTAACCCTGCTGTAAACCCTTTGAAGCTCAGCTTTTCCAAGAAGCTCCTTATAATCCAGGATTGCAGGCGGATTCATCAAATTATGCAGTATCTGCTTATCCAGATGGTTTACTAAAGGGCTTTTCACACCGTCTTTAACAGACAGCCAGCCTCCTATAGCTCTGCTCCTACCTCTTTTAATGATTCCGGCGCATCTTCCAGAATCCATTAGCACACTAGTTATTTTCAATATTTCTCCAGTGGTTTTAAAGATTTCCTCCCTGATTTCCCTGGGGACAGGAAGGCTCTTCGCAATCCTCGCGATCCTGAAGAGAGGATACGCGAAGCTGAGGAAGCTTCCGTCTAAAAGAAGCAGATCCGGGTTTCTCTCAAGAGCCTTCAGAGCCGCCACTCTTTCAAGAAGGGTTTCCTTAACGCTTAGAATTATGCTGAAAAGCTCTCTACTGTAGGCTTGGCTTTCACCTATGTTTCCAGGAAGATAACCCTCGTCAACAATGTTCTTACCCTTAACCATGATGAACCCTGCAGCGTACACGGAGAATTTTGCGCCAATAGTCTCAGCAGGCCTCGGGGAGAAGGAGCCGTCGACCGCAGCAATAGATGTTTCCCCTGACTGTCCGAAGCTTAATGTTCGCACGTATGGAGCTATCCTGTGTTTCACAGACTCCATTATGAGCCTGAAACCGTCTATTACCCCTATCAGCCTCCTGGCCTCGTCTTCAGCCTTCTCGTAGAACTGCTCTTGAAGGTCTATCGGGAGCCTGCTCCATGCGGTTTCAGAAGCCATGGACATCATTTCCCCGGCTTGAAAGATATTAAGAGAGGTATCGGCGACGGGTTCGCCTTCCCAACGAAGTAGAATTGGCCTGGCTTCAGCGAGAGAAGATACTCCCTCTGAATCCCGTAGGGCTTAAGCCAGTTATCAGCCTCCTGCATGTCGAGCGGGTGAAGAGCTCCGAAGAACTGCGTGTTAAGGTTTCTTCTTACAGCAGCGTTTATACCTATGTCTCCAGCTATCCCTTGAGATATTAAAACGATGCAAAGCCTATGTTTCCTCCCCAGAGCACAGAGGTTCTTAATGTGTTCCGTAGTCTCGTATTGGATTCCCCGGGGCTCCCATGGAGCGTATTGCGGCCCCTCGTCTATAACGAGCGCTACTCCAAGCGACTCCCCTAGCTCCATACCCTCCTCCAGAAACCTTGCGAGAGAGTTGAAGAAGGAGAGCTTCTCGTCACTCCCCACCAGGCTCATGTCCACGATTCTAAGACCCTTCTCGTCTCTCCTCAAATCCTCCACGAGGCCCTCGATGCTTAACGAGCCTCTGACAGCCTCCAGGTCGATCGGCCTAAGCTTCTTGAAACCATACTCCAACCGGCGTAGAGCAGTCCTTTTAAAATCCTCTCTAGTCGAGGACTGTCTAATACTGTTTTCCAAATGATTCTTCATGTCTAGAAACATTTCTTCAGACGATTTCTGACTCACCTCCTCCCATCTTCTCGAAACATAGTCTTCAAGAGCCTCCCTTACAGGGTTAGAATCCCTAGCTTGCCCAGTATAGCCGAAGTGCTCGGCCTTCTCCAGTATGTATCTAACTATCGCCTCTTCATCAAGCTTAAGGTAGGAAATTGGAACCGCCTTATCCTTATAGTGTGGAGCATAGTCTTCACCACTCCAGTCTAGAATCAGAACTTTGAAACCGGATTCAAGAAGAACAGGGACTAGGACGAACCTTGTCAACCAGGACTTACCGCTTCCCGTTGCGCCAAACACGCCGACATGGTATGGCAGGAAGGAGCTGTCGAAAGGTATTTTCCAATCCTCATGCCCCTCTAGACAAGCGTTCCAGACAACCGGCTTGTTCCTCGCAACGTACTCGAGAGGATTGGAAACACCCGGCTTAAACATGTAGACGCTGCTTCTAGGAGGTATTATCATCCGGTTCTGCTCAATCCCGTTATCGGTTAAAACCCCTATCACCATTATTTCGAAAGTATATATCTCTCTGGCTCCTGAAGGCACTCCCCCCCTCTTAGCATATGCGACACTCGGCCTGTAAGCGTTAGCCCTAAGAGCCTCGTTTACCCCGCTTCCGCTTCTAAGAACCCCAAGCACTTCGCCAATAGGCGTCTCAATCACAACAATCTCCTCAGCCCTAACCTTAAGCTCCTTCTCCTCCTCCAATAGAAGCCTAGCCCTAGTTTCGCTGGAGTCGCTAGCAACAATACCGATCTTCTCCAGGTTCCTATCGTCGAGCAGACGCATGGTTTACCATGTATAAGCATGTTTAAAAAGTTGACCAGCATTACTGTCCTCGTAAAGCTCCCCCAGACGCTTAGAAGCCCTCCTGCAAACAGCGTTTTAAAACCGGTGTTTCAACGCTCGGTCGTGGCAAGGCTAACTGAAAAAAAGGGATCTGGCAACCTGATGATAATTTTGAAAACAAGCCTCTAAGCATCCATGTGTTGTGACGATTGTTCCTTCATATTGCTTCCTAATGCGGTTTAAAGCCGGCTTCAAGCCACCGGTAGAGACATGCTAATCTCCCCATATACCGGTAGCTATGGAATTACTGCATGCCGAATGAGCTTTGAAAAGATCGCGTATAGACAGATGCCAACCAGGGTTCCGCTGAGGATCCACAGCGGCTGTCCTTCTAAAACCCCTCTGAAGAATGCGAAGAGCGCTACACATATTCCAATGATTAGAGGTATGAGTTTTAAACCGGATGCTGGCCTTCTTGTAGCCGGTGCCGTAACCCTCTGCCTCTCAACACGTAGGGTTGCCTCAGAACCCTTAGCCTCCCTGATTCCTGAACGCGTTTGCAAGACCTCTGAAACTATAATCCTAGCGGCTTCACTAACAGCGTAGACTTCAGCGTTCTCAACCCTTCTCTTCAAGACAAGCCCGTTCCTCTCAAGAACACCCAGGTGATGGCTTAAGAGCTGTTTAGAATAGCCTAGGGATTTAGATAGTGATGTAGCAGTATCCTCTTTCTCTAGCAGTTTCACCAGTATTCTCATCCTGTGAGGCTCAGCTGCAGCCTTTATCATGCTAAGCTTCTCCGGCTCCAGCTCCGTCTTTCTGCCTTCGCTCGGCAACACCTCTGAAAAGCGCCTAACGCCTTTTAAGGATTTATGAGAAAGATTTCTGAAACCCGGAGAGTGGTCATGTAAAGTTGTCGAACAAAGTAGGCAGATGTTTGCTAAGGTAAACGGTTTCTACTTGCTGGTAAACAGAGAATCCAGATGAGACCGTCATCACCCCCAACACCTGCAGTAGCCTTTATCCGCCTGGTTTTCAAGAGGATTAGGGCTTAAATTCTAAGCCCCGGTCTGGCTGAGAACAGCATATATAAATCTTCCGTCAGTAAATTTTTACCTACAGTCAGCGAAAATTTTCGCTTACCTCATACTATAAATACACGTTTAACAATGCTTCTATACGTGGTGGGGAATGAGCATCGTTAAGACCATCCTGAAGCTCGTTGCAGTAATCGTTTCAGGAAGCCTGGTTAAAAAGCTTTTAGATTCTATCGGGTATTCCCTCGGCTTAGACCTGGGAGGCTTGACGAGCCTGATCACCGTGGCGGCAATGGTGTTCTTAACCATATACCTATTTTCACCGGGAAAGTATTTTAAAAACGGTTTGAGAAGGGTCTTTGAAAAAGTATTCTCCTTCCTACTCATCTGGTTGACAGCAGCATTCTCCTCAGCCCTCTTCCACACTAAGTACTATACTCAAATAGGATTCGTAGTGGCACTCCTATACATTGTCCTAACTATTCGCAAACCCGTGAACATTGGGATTAGGCTGAATAGGCTGAGGATAGTAAGCAAGGAGGAGCCTGCCCAGCCTGAAGACCACATGATCCTCCTGTCCCTTGCGCCAGTTCCTAGAGTTGCTTTCCTTCACGGGTTTGGCCCAAGCGGCTTACTGAAATTGTTAACAGGAGGGGCGAGGCTCAGCCTGAAGCTTCCTGAAGACGTCTTTATAGAATCCTTTAAGCATCGCCAGACGCTTAGGCTCAAGGGAAACCTCTCCACCCTTGTGGAAGCTGTGGGAAAGGGCGTAACGGGCAGTATCGCCATACTCTGTGAAGCCAAGCCCGCAAGAGAGTTTATGAAGATTGAGGTTGCTTCTGATAATCCGCAGGCTCTCGAGGGGTTCACTGAGAAGCTGAAGGAGACAGGCCCAGGCTCCCAGCATGGTGTACGGCGGGCTTTGGAAGAATGGCTCTCTCTGAAACCATACGTAACACCGGTTCCTGAGCTGCTGTATCCAAACCCTATTCTGCTAGCTGGGAGGCTGCTGATAGTGGGTGAGAGAAGGAATGCGGAGGATCTTGCCCTCCAACTATGCCTCTCGCAGTTAAGGAGGAACTCGGTGAGCCTCGTGGTGGAAGGGAGAGCCGGGAACGTTGAGGATGATGTGAGAATGAGGCTTGTTGAAAAAGGTTTTAAGCCTAGTGGGAACAGGCTGCTTAAGAAGCCTTTTGAAACCTACAGGTGTCGCGACGGGATGGAGGTGGTCTTCGCCGACAAGCCGTCCGGCGGGGCCTTTCTTAAGAAAAAACCGTCTAAACCCTTAGTCGCCGTCTGGTTTAGAGACCTTGTTCAAAACCTCGATGTGAACGCCCCGATCAGAATACTGACGCTTGGAAAACCATGGGCGTGTTCAAGCTTTGAAGCGGACAGCATCATCCTCATAGGCTGCGAGAAGGAGCTGGTCGAATCGTTTCTACCATCCAGAGGACTTGCACTCGAGGGGAAGACTGTCCTGGTCTCACGACAGGGGGTGAGGGTGCTGAAATGAGGGTTGTGTCCGAGCAGAGCCTAGGATTGCTCGAGGCTTCTGCGAGAATAGGCGTAGCCGGGAGCAATTTCAAGGCTGCTCTCATATACCTGATTCAAAACGTGTTTGAGGATGCTAAGGTAATCCTGTTCGACTTAAACGACGAGTTTAGCTGCGTGGCAAGAATAGGTTCGACTAGATACTATGAGGTTGTGAAACACGGCATTAACCCGATTAAACCTCTGAATCGTGAAAAGGTTGAGCAGTACGTCGAATCAGTTGTGGAGATACTTGACTATTGCTTCGGGACTTTCAACATGAAGAGCATGGTGGCGAAAGCGCTTTTGAACAGCGTCTTAAGGTCTCCGGAAACCACGATACCTGAGGTTGCTTCAACACTTGACTTTGAAACCCCGGAGGGAGGGTTATCCGTGTACACGCCTCTTGAACCATTCACCTTCGGAACCCTGAGGCAAGCGTTTGGCAGAAGGGAAGCGTTCGAGTTCAGCAGCGTTTTGGAGTCAGGAATGGTTTTCAACCTCTCCGGGTTTACAGTGGCTTCGCACAAGGTTTTCGCAACGCTTTTGACGCTGGCGAAGCTTATCCAGCTTGAACCCAAGCATAGGACGCTCGTAGTAGTATGCTACCCAAGCCTGATATGGCCGAGAAACAGGAGGTTTGACAACGCTAGGCTCTTCGTTGAAGAATCCCTAATCGGAGAACTTGAAAGGAAGGAGTATTCAATAGTGTTCGCTGAGAAAAACCTGTCACAGGTTTCTGAAAGGGTTTTGGAGAACCTTGACTCGGTAGTCTTCTCACCTCCCTCTGAGGCCACTAACCCGTGGAGGATGAGCCCCGCGCCCGAGAGGAATGCTTCAAACTACTCCATGCTCATCCTTGTTAAGAATGGGGAGTATGGTTTTATAGAGGCTCCTGTGAACATGCTTCTTAAGCCCCTTAGCGAGAAGGAGAGGGAGGCACGTAAGCCAGCCATGAAAATCTTAAGCCTTGACGAGGGGCTGAAGGAGGGGCTTGGCGAATCCTATGAGGCAGGAGCCAAGATAATTGGGAAGCTAAGGGGACTGGGTGGAAAAGCTGGCTTAAACGAGTTCATAGAAGAAGTGAGAGCCTCACTTGGCGCAGAGGGCCTCAGGGCTCTTGCCGCGCTCATAAGGCAGGGTTATCTAAAACAAGTTCGCGAGGGTGAGAAGCAACTCCTGGTTTTAACAGGAGGAGATTAGGATGAGGAAGCTGAGCACCGGTATTAAGCCGCTGGACGAGCTGACCGGAGGCCTTCCAACAGGTGTTTCAAACCTGGTTTACGGAAGCCCTGGAACAGGAAAGACCACGATTTCCCTGACCCTGGTGGCTGAGGCTTTAAAGACCTGTAGGGAGAAGGATGTGGTGATAGTTGTAAAAACAGAGGAGTGGGACCCCGACCGGCTGAAAACAATATGCGTCGAGAGGGGTATTAGGGAGGAAACCTTGTCAAGGATTAAGATGTATCAGGCCAGCGGCCTCTTCGAGCAGCATAAGGCGATAGTTGAGACAATACCTAGAGAAGTTGATAAGAACGACTGGGTTCCAGTGCTTATGATCGTCGACTCACTGGTTCCCCATTATCATGCGCAACTATTGAACACGCCGACTCAACACTTAGCATCCACAGCGAGGATTCTTCAAGGCAAGCTTTCGCTTGAAGTCAACACGCTCGTCGGAATGGCGACGGGCTACGAGTCGCTTCTCTTAATAACGAGTTGGCGGAGGAGTGAAGCCGCTAGGAGTTTTCAAGAGAAGTCTAGGAGGGAGATGGCGGAAAGCATAGATAAGAAGAGTTTCTCGATAGACCCTGAAGCCGGGTTCGGTGCCAGGGAGTTCGACGTGATTGGGGGGCAGCATCTCGTTTACATGAGCAAGACCATTCTTAGGATGGTGTCGACAAGCCTGGGCGAGGACGTTAAGGCGGTGATCTTGGAGAAATCGCTTTCAAGACCGTCAATGACCTGCTGCTTAGTCAGGATCACTGAGGCAGGCATAGCACCATATAAGGATATTAATCCGGCACCCGTCGCAGAGATGATTAAGAAGAAAATCCTGAAGGAATAGGGAGGAATGGCAGCGTGAACAGGCTTCTTCCCCTCCTCTGCTTCTTCAAGGGTATTGTCCTAATCCTCATCTTAACCCCTCCATTAGTTAGCGTGTCTGCAATGATCATCGAGCTGGCTTATGACGATGGTGGAGCAGAACTCTTCGCGCGCGCTCATCCCCTTTCTCCCTATTCCACTCGCTGAACTCCTCCCTTATATCGGTTGGGTTAAAAACGCCCCTGGAAATCCTAACCAGCTTTTTAAACAAGCCAACGCCGATGCCCTCGTCCGGCACAATCCTCCAGTCCTGAACGATGAACCTTTTATTATCGAAGAGCACCAAATCATAATCTACCTCGGCAATTTTCTTCTTTAGAAATTCTCTTCATGTTTCTCTAAGGCTTTCTTTAAAAAGGCGCTCTTTGATTCATCCCACAGCCTGTCCTCCCGGTTTATCGCATAGTCTATCTCCCCGCTGAAAATCTTCTCAAGTATCTCCCCTGAAGAGAGGTTGGAATAATCCTCGAAGAAGCCCATTTTTCGGAGGAATCTCATTGAGTTTATCAACCTCCTCCTGATCTTTGGGTTTAGCTGGAGGCGAATATGAAAGAGTCTCCATCCCCCTTCTCTTTCTAACCTTTTAGCCTCATTCTTCGAGAGAATGACGTATGCCTTTCCCTCAGGTCGTCCAATACTGTAGTATTGACACCCGGTATCCTTAATCCAAATGTTAATTCTGGCGATAACTTCAGAAATCTTCTTCGGATCTGGTACGCAGTTTCCATCCGCGTTTCTACATTCTAACTTGACCCCCCATATGCTTTCCCCTCACGTCCAAGTGGAGACCGAGCGAAAAGGACTGTCTTTCCCCTCCATGATCCGCGGCTGGAAAGCTCCCCTGGATATACCCACGAGCCTGCTGAACAGGAATTCCAGTTAGCGCGCGATACCTACTTGGCGTCAAGGTTTAACGGGAGCAGTAAAAGTGAAGAGAGAATTCGAGGAAATAAAGAAAAGAGTTGAAGCAATTATAGCTGCATATAAGCTTGCGAGGGGCGCTTATAAAAAGAGATTTCCCTCAGAACTCGAGAAGGAAAATTACAAAAAATATCAAGAGTTCCGTAAATCCATCTTGTAAAAATACGGGCTTAAGAAGAGAAAGTTAAAGATTTAAGCATCACTAGCTATCGAAACACTCAGCTTCCTGACAAGCGCCTTGTCGAAGACCTTCCTCTGCTTAAACTCCTCCTGCTTCCCCTGGTTCCACTGCTCTACGGGTCTCAGATAACCGACGACCCTCGAGTACACTTCTGTTGTTCTTCCACACTTTGGACACGTGTGCTGCTCTCCCGAGAGATACCCGTCCTCCGGGCAAATGCTGAAGGTTGGTGTAAGCGTGAAGTAGGGCAGCTTAAAGTTTTCACAAATCTTCCTCACCAGTGACGCGACGGATTCAACTGGAGGGTTGCTTTCGCCTAACCACACGTGAGCCACAGTCCCCCCGGTGTATTTTGTTTGAAGAGGATCCTGGAGTCTAAGGTACTCCCAGAGGTCGTCAGTATAGTAGACGGGCAGGTGGGTTGAGTTCGTGTAGTATGGTGCAGCACCCTTCTTAACCTCCTCCTCGTTCGCAACAATTATGCTCGGGTAGGTTTTCTTATCTATCCTCGCGAGCCTGTGTGAAGTCCCCTCTGCCGGGGTGGCCTCAAGATTGTATATACTCCCGGTTTCCTCCTGGAAGTCTTGGAGTCTCTTCCTCATGTAGTCTAGGACTTTGATTGTGAAGCTGAGGCCTTCTGGGTCGCCGATGCTGCATCCTAGGAAGTTTAGGCAGGCTTCGTTCATGCCGATTAAGCCTATTGTGCTGAAATGGTTTTTCCAGTATTGGCCGAAAGCCTCCTTGATGTGTCTCAGGTAGAACCTGGAGTATGGGTATAGGCCTGCCTCCGTGAATTTTTCAAGCCATTTCCTCTTGATTTCTAGGACGTCTTTCGCGAGGACCATCATCCTGTCGAGCCTGGCGAAGAACTCGCCCTCGCTCTTCGACAGGAAGCCTATCCTAGGCATGTTTATCGTGACGACGCCTATGCTATTGCCACACCAACAAGATTTGCCGTTTCTTCTAACCATTATCACGTGGTTAGGAACTTCTACGCAATACACCTTCCCCTTGTAATATACCTTGCTGATGTTTCTTTTCCTTAGCCTGTAATATTTAGATTTTTGTACTCCTATTGTCCAGCATTTTTCAGTATTTATAATTCTTCCTTTTATTTTCGCTCTCTTTTTGCTCTTTCTTATAGATGAAATCATCCCTATCTTTAAAATTATTTCTTGCATGTCTGCAGCCAATCTGTCTGAGGAAGTCCAGTAAGTAGTTTGACCAGTAGTTTTCCTTATATGACCATTTCCCTTCACCATCCAATCGAATAAAATTTTCAGCTGTCTTGCACTTAAATTCTTTATTTCTTGAGGTATGTACTTTTCATATTTATTTCCAAATTGTCTAAGGTAATTCCAAAGCTGTTTATTGCAAATAACAAAGCTGCGAGCTTCTTCGCGATAGTTGAAAGGCAACCTATCTAGCAGCTCTTTTATTTCTTTCCTCTTCTTTCTATTAACTTGAGTAATAAAGATTCTGTAGCCATGCTCTGCAGCAATATTTTCATTATCAACGCTGCCTTCAGTAAGCCAGATACCGAAAAACTTTAACCAGTCATCCATTTTTATTTTTAAGGGCTGAGTTTCATATCTTACCCTCGTCCTTTCTTCATTTCCGTATTTTTCTTTAGTACAAATATTGTAGACAGTTACAGGATCACAGTCAAAGTTCTCAGCTATCTGATAAATGCTCACTCCCTCGGTTTTTAACTTTCTAATTGCTTCCAATTCCTCTTTCGAGAATCTAGAAACAGGTCCTGTGCCACTGAGAATCTCTACTGAAGGCAAGACAAAATATTCTTCCTCGTTCCCATTCCAAACACCTTGCTTAGGAATTCTATGCGAGTTTGGATTAAAATCTTTTGCTTCTACAAACTTGTTCCTCCATACTTTTCCATCCCGATATTCAACAAACATTCTATGGTTTGGTGTTACTAAAAGGTCTAAGGATTTATGCTTAAAACGAATCATTTCTCCATCCCAATCATATTCAAAAATTCTAATCGGCTTATGAATCTCTATTGTTCCATCTTGTTTCCTTGTGAAAATTTCGTCTTCAAGAGTGAGATCTTTAAATTTCTTCCAACCTTTTGTCGTAAGAATTTCTGTTTCCTCATCATAACACCCGGTTAGGGGGTTGGCGCCGAATAGGCCTCCGCCCCTCTTCTTCAATTCTCTTTTGTCGAGCCTCAAATGGCAGCAGTTATGCGTAATGTTTCCGAGAGAATGAATAAACAAGTGGTTCCTTTCAAGCTCTACGTCAAAAAACTCCTGTTCTTTTTCAAGCTCTATTAACTCACATTTTTTCACTCTTACGAACATTATGTCCCCGTTAATGAATTTCTTGCTCTCCTTAGTATGCGCATCATATCTGGATAGAGTTTCCACTCCAACCATCCTACTCTTGTTTAAGCCAGGCACCGCATAAGTCGATTTCGCCATCCGCCCAGGAACTCTTTCAAATAGAGTTGGAGTAGCTTGATTACCAATCGAGTTTATTTTCGATTTTTTATGCTGGATGTAGATTCTTTGGCTTTTCCTCTTCTCCTTATAGCAAACGGGTATCCCTAATATGGTGAACAGGATTGCCAAATCCCGCGCCAATTCCCTATCATTAAGATGTATCTCTTTATTTCTCTCGTAACCATCACCTAGGAAGAAGTATTTTAGAAACGCTTTTATAACTGTTGGCGGAGAATTAAAAATCACTTGTGGCAACCTCCCGTATTTTTTGAATCCAGCATTATAGAAAGCTCTTGCAATGTCTGTAGAATAAACATAGAAGTAACGAGTATCATATCGCGTATCCTCTTTCTCTCTAACCGAACACTTTAATACGTCTTTTATAAGTTTTTTAACCTTTTTTCTCAACAATGGATTATTATTCCCGAAAGTGAATTGTAATCCTTTTGGCAACCTATAGGTCTTCAAGTTCTTTCTATTTTCAAAAAGATAGTTTCCATCAGCCGTGAAGAAACCTAATAACTCCGCAAGCTTCTCATCGAGAACAAAGCTTCCGATCTTCTCATAGTTGGTAGCGAGAGCGTGACACGAAGATTTTAAAGTTAAAACTATGTCGCCAGGTTTTACGTCCTTCGCTAATTTATTGACTATTCCATTTATTGTAACAACGGGAATTAAATGATTTCTTGAGACTCTGATTGTTTTACCGTCTTCTGTAACTATTTTTATCATCTTATTATCAGTGACCTTCAGAAAGCGTTTGACCTTCACCCATTCTGTTTTCCAAGTTTCTGGATTAAGAGATAGAACCTCGACTTCTTTAACAGGATCAGCCCACCCATCGTTTTTAAATTCTCCAGCATATTTTTCAACTACTTGACCTATAGTTTCTCTTCTCACACTTCCACTATTTCTAATCAAAAGTTCTTCATCAGGGTGCAAACACATTGAGCGAACGTCTTCAGGATTCATGTCGGAGTTGATGAAGTTTGCGAAGTATGGTATTCCGTATTTCGCGGAGGTTTCTAATACTGTTCTAGTGGTTTCATCGTTCCATTCGAAATCCCTGGTTATGTTTATGGTTGGGATGGGGAAGGTATTGTGGACTAGCAATTGATCGGCAACGAAGTTTTCGCTTTCTGTAGAGAAATCATAAACCATGCCATTAGAAGGAGTTGCCTTTTCGATTTTTTTGATCTTCAAAAATAGAATATTATTCTTCTCCACTTCCTTTAAAGCTGGAGGAATTTCGATTTTTAACCTTTTCGCATATTCAATCACGTTTTTAACCTTTTGTAGAGAAGTAGAATTGGAATGCGAGATTCCAAATTTCTTAGAGATTCTGATTTTCGTATTTCGATATTTCCTGCCTAAAGAATCGAAATAATACGGTTCTTTTTCTAATATTTTCTCAAAAACCATTTCTAGGCCGCTTTCCTTTATCGGAATTTTGGAAATGCTGTATGAATCCTTGGGATGCAGTTTTCTATCTCGCCAGACAGTTATTCTCCATGTTGGTTTTCCATCTCGATAATACTCGGTTAAAGTATGGAAAACTCCTAATTGCTTTAAAAGAACAGAGATACCATATATTAGCTCTCGCGAAACAGAGTTGACAACAATGTTTTCAGTTAACCAAGCATCACCCTCAAAATAGGCGAGGAGGAAACTTTTTTTAATTTCTTGCGGAGCTTCGAAAATTATCTGAGGAACCCTCCTTCCAGTACCGGTCCCAACCTTAAATATTTCAGTTATTACCATTCTCAAGAGTTTTGAATGCACTCTTACCTCTATCAGGTTCCTATCCTTAACTTCGCGTAGGCAGACGGGAACCCCACGGAAGATTCTCCTTACTAATTGGGCTACGCGGATAGCCTTTTCTCTCTCTTCTTTCAGGTTGAACCCCAAGCTTATCCCACCTTTTTCAGCTGAACCCTCAGCGCAATAATACCCTAAGAACTCTGCTAATTCTTTTGTCAGTGGAAGAAGGTTCCTCAACTTTATTGAAGACCCTCTAAGACTTAACTTCGCCTTTGACAAGTCGAACTCGCTTAAGTAAGCTATATTTTCCAGCGGAAAAACCGGGACATCGTAGGAGTATTCATAGATCCGCTTACCGTATTTCCGCCTTTGTACAGCTTTTCTAGTTTCCCTGTAGAGTTTTCCCCCTTTGTAAACATCCCTTATGTAAACTCCTCTTACCCCATTCTTAGCAAATTCATTGGCCAGAGAAATCACCTGGGGCTTTCTTTCTTCTAAGGGCATGAATTTCGGCATGATTAGATAATCACCCTTTTGCAACATTGACGCTTTGAAGCTTTGAAGCTTTCCCTCTTTCAACACCATAACTGAATGGGAAGGGGTAACCTTAATGTTAAAGCCGCCGCCCGTAAATATTTTTAGAAGACTTTCTGTTGGATGACGAACCAGAAAGTTTACTTTGCACCAGTCTATCTTGCCGTCTTTTAATCCTAAGGCCTTTATATCCTGAGCCCTTACGTCTAAAACTTCACAATTGTTTTCCTTGATGTAAAGCGGTTTTCCTTTTTCCATCCATTCATCGATATACTCTCCAATTTTTACTAATTTCATCCGTCCAGAATTCTTTATTGGACACAGGCATTCCCCATCAACACTAAAGACTCTTCCGACAGCGTCTCCCTCAAGCATTACCTCGGCGAGAGCCCTGTTGAAAATATTCATTTCCTCCTGGAATTCCCCGTAGGTGGCGTCTAGAACCTCCCCGCCTATTATGACGGGTTCGTCACGCATGAAGCCCGGAACCTTGAGGTCGAGTGTCACATTTGAGAAGGGCGTGTTATGGAAAACCAGGAGTCCAGCTCCTCCAATAAAGTTCTCTTGAGGCAAATCAACCGAGATATCGTATTCATATTCTTTATCATAGTTGAACTTTTCAACGCCTAGGCAAATCCTTGCTTCGAAGTCATTAACAAAGTATGTTTTCTTCGGTTTTGAATTTTCTTTGAAAATTCGAATTACGAACCTGTCTCGCCAATTTTTATTATTCCTATTGAGTTTTTCAGTGTAAACGGCGAATCTAAAATTGTTTTGGCTTAGAAGCAGACTTAGACTTGTGCTCAGTTTTCTCGATGTAGTTAAATAATCCCAATATTTCGAATATTCTGAACCATCGCCTTTCAGAAGGGTTTTAATAAAGATCTTCTGATATTTGGGAGAAAGGTTGAAGATAAACCAAGGAACAACTTTATTAAATGATAGGTAGCCGCAGGTTCTGCTAACGACTTCCGCTAAGAGTCCTCTTCCAGTTATTTCAAGAACTGTTTTAGTTTTTCTTCCATTTCTAGAATATCCTTTGCCGCGAGCCACTTGACCTAAGGCATTTAAAGCCCTCAAAAGCTTGATGATGTCTCTTGCGTTTTTAGAAGGCGGTTGAGAAACATAGAGGGGAGTCGAAATAGCTGTATGACCTTCAGAAATATACCAAGCACAAAGTTTTACGAAGTTTTCAAGTAGCTTCCCATTTAAAAACCTCGGATACCATACATCGCTATTCTTAAGTTTAAATTCAACCTTCTGACTCAGATCCCCGTATTTTCTCCAGACGTCGTACCGGATTGATTTTTCCTTTAACCAACTTTCCCAGATTCCCCTATCCTTAATTCCAAACTCCTTGTAAAACGGTACGAGGCTCTGCTCTTCCAAAATGATTCTCTCTCTGACTCTTTTCAAAGTATGCGTAGGGTTTATCTTAACAAAAACATTCTTTTGAAGACGGGGAAGCTCGTCAATGATTTCCACCAAGTCTATTTCCTCCTTCCTACCTTGATTTTCCAACGACCTTAAGGCAATGAAGTGGTTTTCTTCGTTCAGATGACGATAATCGTCAGCTATCTTAACATCCTCAGCCGATTTCGGCACTGGATTAAATTCACCGTTAAATCTTGAGAAGCTGAATAGAGAATGGGCTTTTGAAACCCTTGCCTCGCCACGGTTAGTTCTGATTCTTACGAACTCAGAGTTCTTAGGAACCCTATGCCTTACGAATGCTTTAACCCTTGTCCAAACAGCTTTCCCATCTGGATTAAAAGATAAAACTTGGTAATCATCATGGTTCTCCAAGGCATAGCTCTGAGGATGCTTCTCAATCACCCTGTAGGGATATTTTTCGAATTCACGGTCAACCAGCCTACCGATCTCAACAACTTTAACCTTCCCCCTCTCCTTAATAACTATTGGCTCATCCCAGCATAGGCTTTGGAAGCCGACCCTGGTTGGAATGTTCATGTTGAACATGAATTCTTGAAGAGCCTGCTTCACCGACTTGTAGTCGAGCCCGTCGTGTCTTATGAAGGGTGCGAGGTAGGTGTCGAAGTTTGAGAAAGCCTGGGCTCCAGCAGCCTCCCCCTGTAGGGTGAACACGAAGTTCACAACATGGCCTAGAGCTACTCGGAAATGTTTTGCAGGCTTTGCTGAAACCTTGCCCCTGACTCCTCTAAAACCAGTCATTAAAAGGTCTCTTAAATCCCAGCCTACGCAGTTGCCGGATACGACAACTCTACCATTTCTTTCCACGAGTAGAGTCCCATTAGGCACAGTTAGATCGTAAACCTTCCCTTTATATTGAACCAGCTTAGGGTGTTTATTGAAGATCGGAGTGAGCTGCTTTGTTTGTACTGAAACTATGAATCTCTCGCCATCCCATCTGAGGGTCCCGCTCTTTCCGATTTTTAAAAGACATTCCAACACATCTTCAGCGAGTTTTTTCGATCTTGTGGAGAATCTCCTTAATTTCCCATTTTCTATAGTCCCATCCCCCTTAAAGAGGGCAGAGAGAAATATCTCAATTTTCTCAGGATCTAAATCCTTAATAAACCGAGGAACAAACTTCTCATCCGATTTTCCGAACTGTTTTAAATAGAAGTAGAGCTCCTTTGAGCAAAACTGAATGTGGTCCTTCTCGCTTAAGTTTGGAGAAAACCCTAACCTCTTAATCAGAGAGGCTATCTCCCTTCTGTTTTTCTTATTCCTTTGGCCTATGGAGATTATGTAGTCGGGCGAGTTCCTGTCTTTCCTGTCGTGTCTCCAAGCGTTCCCCTCCGCTAGGTACCACCCCATGAACTTGAGAAAAACTTCCATCGGAATCCTCTTTATGTGTCTTAGCCTATTTCCACCCTTTACCACAGGAATTTGAAAGAATTTAGAATTTCCGCCTCTCCATTTTACCTGTTTAAGAAATTCTGACCTCCTCTTAAAATTAGTTGGGTTTATGAATTTCCATTTCTTATCTCCTCTTTCTCTGACTAACAACCTGTGTTCAGGCGTTACTCTGAGGCTTAACGACCTGCTCTCGAAGCAGAATAAAGGACCGGAGTACTCAAATACCTGTTTATCTATGGGATGCTGGTACTCCAAATAACCAGTTTTCAGGTTAACCGTAGCGACCTCGTCTTGAAGTGTTACGTCTTTAAAGAACTTAAAGCCCTCTTTTGTTAAAACTCTAGTTTGATCGTCAAAGCAGTACGGCCCAAGTATCCCGAGGTTGTGAATATGGAAGTCGCCGTTCAAATGGGCTTCCCTTATCTCTGTCCTACCCTTGTTGAAAATCCTGTGAAGCCAGTATTGAGAGATGACTTGAGAAGAAATGTGGAAGTTTAAAGCCTGCAGCGAGTATGTCGTGTTAGCGTTCTCCTTAACCAGCCAGCTCTTGTTCTCGAGATAGCTGTCGACGAACTCCCTTATCTGAGCGTGAAGCGCCCTGTAAAGAATGTATGCTTTAGCAACATTGTAGAGATTATTCTCTACGAGTATTTTTTCAACTAGGTCCTGAACCTGCTCAACGTGAGGGATTTCGCCGGGCTTCAGCTGTTTCCCTAAGCGTTCAACAACCTGGTTTGAAAGCCTCTCCGCCAGAGCCCTGTCCTGTCCGCCGACGGACTTTATAGCCTTCCATATCGCTTCAGTAATCTTCTGCCGGTCAAACTCTACTACTCTACCATCCCTCTTAATTATTTTGCTTGGAATGCTGTCTGAATCAATCAGTGACACTCATGATTCACCTCCAGTAAGACGGTGAAGAACAGGATGAACGCCGAAACTAAACTTTGCCGAGCATCCTGCAACTTTTTCTTTCCTAACCTCAACAGTAAGCATGCTTCGACTCTCAAAATATAAATTTTCTCTGAAAATTTTTTGATATTGAAAATCCGTTTTCAACAAGGGAAAAAACAGGCTAATCGCTTCCAAACGTGTGGACTGAGTAAAACGAAGGCGTTTTAAGAAAAAGGGTAAAGTTTATCCATCTCTCTTCAGCCAAATTACGGAAGAAACGTGAACATGGCGACGGTAACACTCATTCTACTCTACGTGGCGACAGGTTTACTGGCACTCTTACTGGCGCCGCTGTATGTTGCTAACCAGCTAACCCTGTTTGAAAACCCGGAGAATCCGGCTAACATCCTGTATTTAATGTTCTCCATAATCGCGGTTTTCATCATAGTCCTGATCATCGTCAGACTGCGCTTAGAAACATTGTTTAAAGGGCTTTTCTACTTCAGTGCGATCACGGTTCTAACGATAACGATAAGCATTATTCTCCCGGATTCGCTGCTCTGGCTGACTGTATCACTCTTAGCATCCGTCTCAATAATTATCATTCTTAACAAGTTCTACAAGTGGTATATTGCTGACGCAGTCGGCGTTTTCCTGAGCGCAAGCATAGCAGCCTGGTTCGGAGCATCCCTCTCACCATCAGTCCTCACAATACTCCTATTGGTGATGGCTGTGTACGACTATTTCGCGGTAAAAACGGGAGGAATGATAAGCCTCGCCGAGAAAACTTTGAGGATGAACCTGCCCACGATGGTGATGTCGCCGGTTAAAGAAGTACCTAGGGATTTTAAGAGTAGGGAGGGGGAGAGGAGAGGAGCATTCCTTGGACTGGGAGACCTAGCGTTTCCAAACATGCTTACAGTATCAACCTTTCTGGAGACAGGAAGCCCTGTTGCGGCGATAATGGTTTTAAGCAGCAGTGTAGCAGGCCTAATAATCGTGCTACACGCGGTTCGACGGTTCAAACAGCCTCAACCAGGATTACCATACATAGGTCTTGGAGCAGTCTTAGGCTGGATTATTACTAAAACCCTTGTTTAAACAGCTAGCGCGCGAAGGAAGTATAGGTTCCAGAAGCGTTTTTTGCAAACGTGTTCCTGCAGAGTTATCTGGTGTCAACGGGCTCGAACAAGTCCCTGCTGGCCCCGCACATTGGGCAAACCCAGTCTTCCGGAAGGTTTTCGAAAGGAGTTCCAGGAGGGATTTTACTCTCAGGGTCTCCTAGCGTGGGGTCGTAGATGTACCCGCAGACGGTGCACCTATACTTTTTCAAAGGTTTTTCCTCAGGCATGATTACTCAACTATCAGAGTTTCTGATAATCTTATAAATCTTTAACGTGAATCTTGCCATAGGATGATCCGGGTGTTTTCTTTGCTAATAAGTAGGCAGGCTGTGGAGGGATTAGGTTGCCGCGCTACTATGCTTAATTTTCGAGTCAAAAACCTGCAAACTTTGAAGTACAGCGTGAAACTAAGTGCGTGTTTTAAGGGTAGAGAAAAAGTTGCTTACTAAGGCTACTCTACGGGTTCAACAGTTATGGCTTGAACCGGACACGTGTCCCTAGCGGACTGAGCGCAGTCGGCAACACTATCGTCGATAATGCCTTCTGAACCTCGGCTTGAAGACCTATACTTGGATACAACTTGACTCCTGTTTTCCTCGTCGGGCTCGAAAACATCGGGACATGTGGAATAGCAGACTCCGCACGCTATGCAAGTATCCTTATCGACTTTAACTCTGTACTTGGTCATTGTTTCCTCCGCTCATCCGTAAAACACCCTTAATAAAAAGTTTTCTAAGAAGCTTGACGAGGCTGAGCGGCTGTTTTTAATAATGCTCGTGTTGCGAGGGTTTCTTCAGGATAAAATAAACGGTTAAAAGGTTCGGAAAAAGGCTCTACCTGGATTGGGTAGGACAATACTGTTGACGAACGATGACGGCGTGCATTCCCCGGCTTTCAAAGCATTTTGGAGAAGGCTTGTCGACCTTAAGCTCGGGGAGGTTGTCGCGGTTACTCCTGAGCATGAGATGAGCGCCGCAGGCAAGTCGATAACTCTTCACAAGCCTTTAAGAGTCAACAGGGTTTCAAGCAAGATTCATGGGGATAAGTATGGTTATGTTCACCTTGTCTCTGGAACGCCTGCCGACGCTGTTGTAATCGCTTTCAACCTGATTCTCGCTGAGAAGCCGTGCATAACTGTGAGCGGGATAAACATGGGTGATAACATAACGCTTGACAATCTTTTCACCAGTGGGACGATAGCTGCAGCGATACAATCCTTGTTAAGCGGTGTTCCCGCGATAGCTTTCAGCGTTGAAATACCGCCTAGCGTTGAACGCAGAGAGCTTAAGGTGGGCAGCTTTCAGCATCACGGCGAGATTGCAGCCGAGATCACTAGGTTCATGGTTGAGAATCCTCTTTCAACCCCGCATGTTTTAAACGTGAACTTTCCTTTCCACATGGGCAGGGACACCGGCGTGGAGCTGACTTCTCTCGCCAAGATCAAGTTTGAAAACTATATTCTTGAGAGGAAGGATCCGAGAGGCTTCCCATACTATTGGATAGGGAGCTCTGAGATAAACGTCGACAAGTCTCACGAGGGCACTGACCTCTACGCTTTGACTGTTCAGAAAGCAGTTTCAATATCCCCAATAAGCCTGGAGGTTAACACTCCAATTCTAATGAATCCCGAATCATTCTACGAGAGTGAGCACCTTGAGAAAGACAGGAGAACACTTGAAAACTTGAGGAAAAAGGTTAGGGAAATACTGGTTTCGAAGACGCGTTAAGCATGCTGCTTAAAAGCAAGGCTTATATTAAGAATCAGCATTAGTAGAAAGGGGAATATTGATCGAGAGAGCAGTCTCTTCAGAGGTTCAGAAGACTTATGAGGAGTTAAGAAGCATTCTGCTTGAAAACAATTGCAGGATAATAGTGGAGGAGCCTTTGAAAAGCATTATTGTTGAGCACGGTTCTCCTTCCGTCTGTCGCCACGAGACACGTGGAAAAGAGTAAGCTTCCACCTTTTTCCCGACCCTTCGGGAACTAGGATCATCGGCTCCTCATCAATAATCTTTCCAATACCAGTCAGCATCATTACCCAGCTAATAATCATGCTCCTAGTCTTCTTCACAATCAGCATCCTAACACAACCAATAATCGCTTTCCTAAACTTCTCCTCAATCTGGTTTCTCACAACTGGGATCGGAACCGCGTCCTTCGTCGGGCTTATCTCAACCCTAGTAGTCTATGAAAACTATTATCGTCTCCACCGTAGAAGAAACTTGTTTTTAGAAGAGGTTTTCAGGCTACTCATGCAAAAAGCTGGGAAACTCAGGTAGGATCTTCAAGCAGGCTTACGACTTTACCGTAAGCCTCCTCAACGAGGTGGGCGAGCTTCTCAGCAGCCTCTTTAACAAGCCTATTGGCGGCGGCCTCATCTCTGTGGAAAGCATTAAAGTATATTTCTATTGAAGATTTCTCCTCCGAACCCTTAGGATGGGATTTTATATAAGTGTTAGGGTAAAGCTCCTTAACCCTGCTGATGAGGGGCGCTAAAGCTGATTCCTTGACGCCGGTGACGCGGAGGGAGAGCTCGGCAATCCGGAACCCGGATTCCATTGAAACCTCTTTCGAGATCGACTCGTTGAATATTGCCTCCATCTCCCTCGGAACCCCGGGCAGCGCGTATATAACAGTGTTCCCGAAAAGAATCTTGGCGGCGGGAGCTGTTCCAACAGGGTTCGGCAGGGGCTCAGCCCCCTCAGGCATTTTAGCCATCTTTACCCTTGCTTCAGTCAGTTCTTCACCCATTTTCTCGTATTTTCCCCTAACCATTTCAAGAGCCTCATGGTTCAGGATCAAGGGTTTTCCCAAGGCCTCCGCCAACCCTTCGAGAGTAATATCGTCGTAAGTAGGCCCTAGGCCGCCCGTCATTAAGATGTACCTTGGTTTTCTCGAGAGGGCCTCGCCGACGCAGGAGGAGATTTCGCTCAAGTCGTCCCCCACAACCGTTATCCTCTTAACGGCGACCCCTAGCCTGGTTAGTCTTTCAGCAAGCCAAGAAGCATTGGTATTGACAACCTTGCCTATTAAAAGCTCGTTTCCAACGGATATTATTTCGCAAGTCAGCTGAGCCTCCAAACTGGTTAACCGCTTAACGCTGAGAGACTTAAATTTTTACTAGTGTCCCCGGCGGGGACGCTGCCCTGTTTAACGCGTCTCGAAGAACACGTTGTCGCCTGCTACTGGTCCCTAAATGTTTCAGCGCGAGGTTTTCTGCCTGAAGGCGAGCGCAGCCTTTCTATACGGGCCCCTCCTCCGGAGCCTAGCCCTCCGCCTTGCCTCAACCCTCCTACGCAGCTTGTCTTCAAAACGCTCTTCCGAACTCATTGAACCTAATAGCGCATGCTAGGAATAAAAGGTTTAAGCAGGGGTTTTGAAACTTTAAAGCCCGGGGAGGTTGTTCTGAAAACGTTGAGGAAAATAGATGGGGAAACTATTCTGAGGAAGCTGGGCGAGGCTGTAAGGCTCGACGAGGAGAGCTTCCCATCCTTGACTAGCAGGAGCGTCTTCGAAATGCTTGTCGCCACGGTTCTCTCCCAGAACACTAGTGATAGAAACACGGCGAGAACGGTCAGGAGGCTTAGGGAGAAAATTGGCATAACGCCTGAGAGCATTTCTAAAGCTGGTCTGCGCGAGTTGAAGACTGCAATAAGGTCGTCAGGCCTCTACAATGTTAAGGCCAGAGTGTTGAAGAAGCTTGCCAGAATCGTGGTTGAGAATTACGGCGGTAATATTGAGAAGATTTTGGAGAAGCCTGTCGACGAGGCGAGGAGGGAGCTTATGAGCCTCCCCGGCGTCGGCCCTAAGACCGCTGACGTAATACTCCTCTTCGCAGGCGGTAAGCATGCTTTTCCCATAGATACTCACATCTTCCGTGTAGGGCGTAGGCTTGGGTTGATAGGGTTGAGAGACAGTTATGACGATGCCCGTAGAAAACTCATGAAAGCATTTCCGGCTGACTCCTACTTGAAGGCTCACCTTCTACTCATAGAGCATGGGAGGAGAGTCTGCAAAGCTAGGAGGCCCTTATGCAGTAACTGTGTTCTTCTGGAATACTGCTCCTTCGGACAGGATTTTTTGAAAAGAGAAGCATGAAAACAAGCTTAATTTATTTTTCACTTTCCTGAACGCATATTGCAATCCGGTATCACGTACAGGTATATCTTGTGCCAAGAGAGTTCAACAACTTTTTGAGGAACCCATCCTTTGAAGGTGAACTCGTGGCTGACAATCCTCGTCCCAGGCTTAAGCTCAGCCTCAAGCTTAGGCTTAATCTTCTCATTAGCAGTCGTTGTCAGGAAAAGAGTTAGCACAGTGGCTTCAGAAAGGTCGGCTTTCAACAGGTCCTCGTTGTACACTATTATCCTTTTAGACAACCCTTCTCTTTCGATCGTTTTTACAAGCTCCTCGTAGAGATCTTTCCTTATCTCGTATCCTACAGCCTTTCTCGCGCCGAACTTCTTAACAGCCGCAATAAGCATCCTGCCGTCTCCGCAGCCAAGGTCGTAAACAACGTCGCTGGGAGTTACACAGGCTAACTCAAGCATCTTTTCCACGACCTCGGGCGGTGAAGGCACGTATGGAACCGTTATCGCCATGTTTTCAAAAAGCTTCTCGGAGAAAGAGATAAACTTATCGCTCGGCATTTAAAATCCTAATCTTTCACCAACATTTTCATGATCGCGCGAGCGTTGCTAAGCATGAAATGGTTATTATTCATGAAAACGAATACTCTCCTAGGCTTCGTGGCAAGCACGTTACGTACAACTTCCTTCAACTCTTCAACCGAGTAATCATGAGAATACCAGGATGAGCGGCCGTGCATCCTGAGATAGACGGTGCCGGTCGTGTTGAAAACATGCCTAGGAAGATCAGGCGAGTCCACGGAGACTATTGTGAGACCCCTGCCGCTAGCCCATTCCTCCCATTCCCCGCTGAACCACTTGCTGTTCCTCCACTCTAAAGCCGCCTTCTCCGCGACCCCGGTCTTGGCGAAAAACCTTTCAATATTCCTGACAGTGTTCTGGCTTGGCTCTAGGAACGGGGGGAGTTGAAAAAGATAGTAGTCTATGCTCTCCTCCAACGGTTTGAAAAGGCTGGCGAACCTGTTGAAAACGCTCACCGCCTTGAAACCCATGCGGTAGACGTGAGTAACCATCCGGTTAACCTTGACAGCCCACCTGAAGCCCCGGGGAGTCTTTCTAGACCAGGAGTAAACCTGGTTTCTGAAAGGGAACCTGTAGAAGCTAGCGTTAAGCTCAACACTGTTCAAACCACTGTTCTCAACATACCAGTCAAAACTGTTTCCCTGATTCCAATCGTAGCTCCAACCCGAGGTCCCTACGAAAACATGCGTGTTAAATCTTCCTCTCATACTGCAATCCTTCGATGAGAAACCGCATCCTAACATTGCGTACGCTTCTCCCCCAACCTCTTCCAGCAGCCTACTCCTCCTTGTCGAATCTTTTCAACACTCCGGGTATTTTCTCAACAAGGTCTGAAGCAGTAATGTGGAAGCCTTTCTCCTCAACAGCCTTCAAGCCAGCCTCCCCGTGAACATAGGCTGCTGCAGCAGCCGAGTTGAACCCGCTGTTCCCCCAGGCGAGGAAGGCTGCGATTATGCCTGAAAGAACGTCTCCGGTGCCGCCTACAGCCAAGCCTGGCGTGGCATGCTTGTTAACCTTAAGGTTTAAGCCGTCGGTGATGACTGTTTCAAAGCCTTTAAGCAGAATCGTGAAGCCGTGTTTCCTAGACAGCTCTATGAGCATGCTCGCGTTCCTAAACCATCTGGCTTCAAGCTCAGCTTCGAAAACCTGTTTAAACTCTCCGCGGTGTGGGGTGGCTACAACACCCTTCAGCAGGCTGGGGAAGGCTTTGAAAGCTTTGAATCCGTCTGCGTCAACAACAATCGGCAGCAGCCTGCTTCTAGCCTCGTTAACAATCATCCTGACTGCTTCAACAGTCTCCTCATGTAGCCCAAGGCCTGGGCCGAGCACTATCGAGTCAGCCTTATCCATAAGGTTGGAGACAATGGGTATTGCCTCCGCGTTAAGATGCTCCCCAGGCGTGGCGTAAACCACGAGGTCCGGGGACATTGCTCTAACCGAGGCTGCAACCGGCTTCGGCGCAGCCACTATAGCTAGGCCGGCCCCGACTCTTAGCGCCGACAACGCTGCTAAAGCAGGTGCTCCAGAGAAGGTTTCACTCCCTCCCACTACTAAAACATATCCGTAGTCACCCTTATGCGAGTCTCTCCTCCTGGTTTTAACAACCCTCCTAACATCCCCGGGTCCAGTGTAGAGCTCAGCCTCAAGAGGTATGCCTATGTCAGCCACCTCAACCTTCCCCGCGTAGGGAGAGTTCACCAGGAAGTCCTTAGGCTTGTGGAAAGTCAGAGTGTAGGATGCTTTTACAGCCAGACTCTTCCCGGTGCTCTCTGATCCGAGGCCTGTTGGAACATCGACTGCGAAAACCGTTTTACCCGAGGAGTTAACCTCGCTAACTATTGAGGTGAAAGGCTCCTTTAAAACTCCTTTAATCCCTGTGCCGAGCATAGCATCCACTACGAAGTCGCATTTATCCAAAAGCTCTTTAACAACCCGTGTCTCAGAGGAGTCGGTGACAAAGAACTTCTCAACATCATCCATGTGGAGCAGGAGAAGCCAGTTTACCCTAGCCTCCTCACTCCTGATTTCATGAGGCCTACCTACGAGGACAACAACTACTTTAGCACCCGTGTTTCTAAGGTGCCTCGCCGCCACAAACCCGTCGCCACCGTTATTACCTGTTCCGCATAGGAATAGGAATGTTTTACCCTTTGCATCAGTCTTCGAAGATATGAAGCGTGCGGTAGCTGAGCCAGCGTTCTCCATCATGCAAAGCCTGCTTAAACCCAGGGCCTCCGCATTCTCCTCTATAGCAGCCATTTCAACACTGGTCACAACCCTGGGGAGAAGCTGTTTCACCGCCTCAAGCCACTCATCCATCTTGAAATACTGTTTAAAGAAGCCTTATAAGAATATATTCTCAAGCAGGCTTAAGCTGAGGAAAGTGAAGCGCACGAGGCTTCTGAGAGAACTTGAGAAGATCGTTTCAGACGGGAAGGTTAGGGAGACGGTTTTGAAAAGGCTTAGAGAGTTTGAAGAGGCAAGGGCTAGCAGGGACAGGGTTTTCAGCGAGCTCTGCTTCTGCATTCTCACAGCCAACTGCTCCGCGGAGGGGGGGCTTAGGGTTCAGGAGGAGATCGGGAAAGGGTTCTTAAAGCTGAGCAGGAGTGAGTTGAGCAGGAGGCTAAGGAGCCTTGGTTACAGGTATCCCAGGGTCAGGTCGAAATACATAGTTGAGGCAAGGAAACTCTGCGAAGACGTTTGGAGAATCGTTAACGAGGAGGATGACCCTGCTGAAGTCAGAAGATGGCTTGCAGACAATGTTCCCGGCATAGGCTTCAAGGAGGCGAGCCACTTCCTGAGAAACATAGGCTTTAAAGACCTCGCCATAATAGACAAGCATATCCTAAGGGTTTTACACAGGTATGGCTATATAGAGAGCATTCCTAAAAACCTTTCCAGAGCCAAGTATCTAGAAGTAGAGAAGACTCTTTTAAAAATAGCCGGAGAGCTGAACATGTCGTTAGCAGAGCTAGACCTCTACCTTTGGTATATAGATACGGGCAGAATCTTGAAGTAAAGCAGAAGTTGCGACGCTTTGTTTCAGCCTGAAAACCAGATTAAAGGTTTTCATACAGGGTTTCGCGAGTATTAGACAAGTTCAACAATGTATTCCCTGCCGCGCTTAATTTTCCTGATCAAACCTTTCCTCTGAAGCTCGTTTAAAACTATGGATGTCTTAGACTTCGAAAACTTGGCTGCATCCTTAATCTGGGACTGCGTCAGCCTCCCCCCAGCCTCCCTGAGAAGCTTTATCACGAGATCTTCGTCTGAAAGCATCTGCATGTCAGGGGGTTTCAGCCTTCTCCCGCGAGAATAGTGTAACAGTATTATTGCTAGAAGCACCACCGGCGGAGCCAGAAGAGCCAAGTACAGTGCTGAGGGAAGATTCGCACCCTGCGTCTCTCCCCCGCTCTCCTCGTAAACCGAGAGTTGAAGCAGCCGCGGGTCTTGGCTGAACCTGTAGGGTGAGTCGGAGGGCAGGCGTATAGAAACCCTCCAGTCTCCAGCAGTATTCGTGTTTAAAACATCCTTGAAAACCCCGTTTTCAGCAACATTAACCTCTCTAGTCGTTTCAGAGCCTTGAGAGTTCGAGTAGACAATCACGAGTTTTAAGCCTGGGATGGGCGGGCTGATTTTCCCACTAATGCTTACTGGAGAACCTTTCTTAACCCTCGTGCTGTTCAGAGAGAATTCCTCAACCCTTATAATCCTGCTTTCGAAAACAAGCCTTGGCTCCCCGTCTGCGAAATCCATCCTGCCCAGCCAAGCTACTCTTAAAAAGTCTTCGCGCGACGCTCTTGGGCTCGTAAGCTTAAGAAAATAATCCTGATCCAGCTCGGAGTAGTCTATTTCAAGCGTCTCGCCAGTGAAAAGGTAGAATCCTCCTTCAAAAACGTCTCCAACCTCAATCCTGTCTGGAATCTTAAGGCTGAAATTAACCCATTTAAACCTGTATTGAATAACCCCCACCTGCTTCAATATTCCCGTCACATCGATCTTCAGGCTGAAGTTTTCAGCCGTCATAGGCCTCCCCGTTAAGGATGCCGCCTTGCTAACTATACTGCTTATGGTTGATTCGAAGCCCGAGATGAGAGCATTCTTGTCAGCACTATCCTTGAACAGCTTGAAACTATCCAGCTCCTCCTGCGTATTAAGCGTGGTGGAGAGCTCAACAACCCATGTTGCTGAAGAATCCTTGTGCAGAATTATCCTGTAGGTTGTTTGAAACTCGAACTCGCCCTCAGCCAGTGGAACCAGTCCACATACTGTAGCCAGGATGATTGCCAGTAGGGCTCCTGCGACGGCTTTGCGAAGAGTCATGCGTGGAAAAAATAAGAATCAGGGATATAAAAGTTTGCAGAAAGATTACTTTTTACAAACAGATTTAAAAGGCTGCTTTTCAACCCTTATTCTTGCCTTTACCCTTAGCCTGCTTCTGCTCCTCAACCCATGCCTTTATCTCAGCCTTCTTCTCCTCTTGCAGAGCCTTCATCGCATCCCTGAACGCGTGGTTAGCCTTCACGATACTTTTAGCAAGCTCCTTATTGCTCTCAGGAATATTTTCCTGCAACGCTTTCAGAGCCTCCTTCTCAACACCCTCCAGCTGTCTCAGCCTGGTTCTAATCTCAAGCCTCAGCCTATTCATCTCCATTACGTATTCTCCCTGAGTTATTTCACCTTTCCTCAGCCTCTCCTCCAGCGTAGTCATTTCCCGTTCCATCGTCTCTACGGTCTCCATTATGCGCGCCTGTTCATCGCTCAGACCGGAAAGCCGTTCCCCCCATGTTTGGAGCAACGCCATTTTAATCCCAAGCCTGATCTCTAGAAGGTTCTCCCTATGCTGTTGAACGAGATCCTGTATTTGTACTGACAGGCTTTTACCCAGGTAGGGTGGGAGAGTTTCATCCCCACCCGTATCCTCATCGCCAGCAACTCTTGAGACGAGCAGTGTTGAAACCGCGAGTACAATGAGCATTACTAAGGCTGATGCAACCATTATTCTCCGGTTTTTCTCCCACGCGCCTCCTCTCATTTCTCCGGAATAAGCCATGAATAAGCCTCTATTAAGCATTTTTCAGTTTTTTCTCATGAAACAGTCTAGAAACAGTTTATTAAGGTTAAAAATGGTTCATAAAAGTTTTAAATCCTGTTAGAGCTTAGAAAAATGCGTTTTTTAAAAAAATTGCTTGATTATCGTTCCTATCGCAAAAATGTTAGGCTGGAAGAAATATCGGGAAAAAGCAATTTGCTCAAGCCGTTCCGGAAAGCTGTTTGTGGAGCTCCAGCAGCGACCTAACCCTCTTAACAACATTCGGATGAGTACTGAGGACTTCAACCAGGCTCTCAGCGGGCGAGACCTCTCTGGAGGCAAACTCCTCTAAAGCACGTACATCATATATTCCCCTGAAAGCCCTTGTCCCAACCGTTGACTCAGGGTCGGCTATGAGGAGGGCCCTGAAGGAGGAGTAGCTGGTCATCGAAGCCTTAACATTCCTAGGAGTTCTAGCGTTTATGTCAGATATTTTAACAAGCGCGCTTGCAAGGCTTAGAGGCCCGCCTGGTGAGACTGTGGAGCCATGGTAGTCCGCGTAGTACTCTCTGCTTCTGCTGAAGCCCAGTATGAGTAGAGTTAAAACATAGTACAGCAGCATGCCGAGCATTCCTATGAGTAGTAGAGCTCCACCATCACCCCTGTCCCTCCTTGAGCCGGAGGAATATATGCCTGAATAATAGAGTGACGACGCCACCCAGTAGACTAGTGCCGGGAGAACGGATAGAAACATCATTATCTGAACATCCCTGTGCTTAAGGTGTCCGAGCTCGTGTCCAATGACAGCCTCAACCTCTGAAACGCTCAGACTGTTAAGCAGCCCCCTGGTGACAGCCACCCTGGGGCCGGTTAACGGGCTGCCGTAGGCGAAAGCATTTGGCAACGGGATTTCCGAAACCATTATTCTCGGTGGAGTTTTAAGACCGCTTTTCTCAGCAAGCATTCTGACGCTTTCCTCAAGCCATGGGAGCTCACCCTGGTTTAACGGTCTAACCCTGTAAGCAGCGTCAATAATGTATGGGCCGATTAACCATTGAAACAGGTTTAGCCCGATTACGATCGGGAGAAGCATAAGCATATTCACCCCGATCATGAAGAGGATGAGGGCTACGAAGCCTGTGGTTACAGCAATAACTATCATCATCGTAGTAATCATGCTCAACCTGAGTTTCCAGAGTTGCATTGAACATCACCTCCTTTTTCAAACTTCTCCCATGGAAGGATATAAGTTTTACGCGAAAACCCTCCGACTCTAAGCCTCCGGCAAGCTTATTAGACTTGCGTGCGTTGCTACCATATGCCTGTTTGCCCTATTGACACAGGTAGATACGGCTCCTTAGAGATGAGGAGGATCTTTGAAGAGGAGAACAGGTTGCAGACAATGCTAAACGTGGAAGCAGCATTAGCTGAAGCGCTGGCCGAGGTGGGTGACATACCGGTTGAAGCAGCTTTAACAATAAGGAGTAAGGCTTCTTCAAAAATCGTCACCGTGGAGAAGGTTAAGGAGAGGGAGAAGGTTACGAGGCACGACGTAGCAGCCATGGTTGAGGTTCTTTCAGAGGAGTGCGGGGAACACGGGGAGTATGTTCATTGGGGAGTTACGAGCAACGATATAACGGATACCGCTCTAGCTTTACAGCTTAAGGATGCTTTAAACATAATTAAGAAGAGGCTGGCGGCCATCATAGAAATCCTCTGTAAAAAATCTGTGGAGTATGCGGAGCTTGTTATGCCCGGTAGGACGCATGGTCAGCACGCTATCCCAATAACACTCGGGTTTAAGCTAGCCGTGTATGCTGCTGAACTGGCTAGGAGCTACGAGAGGATGCTTCAGCTTTCAAAGAGAATCCTGGTTGGGAAAATAGGTGGAGCAGTAGGCACCATGGCAGCTCTCGGACCAAAAGCACTCATCATAGAGGAGAAGACTATGAGTAAGCTGGGTCTAGAGCCTGTCGAAATAGCGACGCAGGTTGTTTGCAGAGACAGGCTGGCTGAGCTTGTCTGCTGGGCAGCTCTGCTAGGCTCAAGCCTAGACAGGCTTGCCGTCGAAATAAGGAACCTGCAGAGGACTGAGATAATGGAGGTTGCAGAGGGTTTCGGCGAGGAGCAGCGTGGAAGCAGCACGATGCCTCAGAAGCAGAACCCTGTTGACAGTGAGAAAGTATCCGGCTTAGCTAAGGTTCTCAGAGGGCTTGTGACACCTGCTTTAGAAAACGTTCCGCTCTGGCATGAGAGAGACCTTTCAAACTCCAGCAGCGAAAGATTCATCATTCCATTATCCATGATAATACTTGACGAAATGCTTATGACGATGCAGAGTGTTTTAACAAGCCTGAGAATCTATCCTGAGCACATGGCTAGAAACCTGGAGATAACTAGGGGCCGGATTATGAGCGAAGCCGTCATGATGAAGCTTGCCAGGAAAGGCATGGGTAGAAAGAGGGCTTACGAGCTTATGAGAAAACTATCTAGGAAGGCGCTTATAGAAAACAGGAGCTTGCTTGAAGTATTGGAGGAAAACCCCGAGGTTATGAAGTACGTTAGCTTCGATGAGCTGAAGGAAACCATCGAGCCTAAGAATTATCTCGGTAAGAACAGTGAACTAATAGGCAGGGCGGTTTCTTACGCGAAGTCGAAGCTTGGTTAAGACATTGTTTGGAAGGTGCTTATAGAGGGTTGAGCCTGAGTCAAGATACTCTTGCGGAATCCATAAGGAAGGAGGCTGAAAAACACTATTCCGACGACCCTTCCCACGATTGGCTTCATGCCGAAAGAGTCTGTAGAATGTGCATGAGGATCTGCGGGGAAGAAGGCGGGGATCCGAAGGTTCTTATAGCGGCGGCACTCCTCCATGATGTTGGGATGAAATACGAGTTGGAGCAGGGCGTTGACCATTCTGAGAAGAGTGTTGAAATCGCGAAGGAAATTCTTTCTCGAATAGGTTTTCCAAGCGAGAAGATAAGTATGGTTCTTGAAGCAATCAGGGAGCACAGGTTTAGAAAAGGCGTTAAAGCAGTCAGCATAGAATCCAGGATTCTTCAGGATGCTGACCGTCTGGACGCGATGGGCGCTATAGGCGTGGCTAGGAGCTTCGCACACGGCGGCAGGAGAAGGATCCCGATGTATTCAAGTGGCAGAGGCACTGGCTCGACAGTCGACCATTTCTACGAAAAGCTTCTTAAGCTGAAAAACAGTTTGAACACTGAAACAGCGAGAAGAATCGCGGAGGAAAGGCATGCGTTCATGGAGGAGTTTCTCTCAAGGTTCCTGAAGGAGATCGAAGGGGAAGCGTAGACGATTAGAGACTCTGCCCAGTTTAATGTCGCTCCACCTACTGTTGTAGACAGCAGCACCACTGGCGAAGGTGCGCGGGTAATTGAGAGTCTACCGTCAGTTATGGTTGGATAACTGTTCAAGTTGAGTCTTTTCCTTCCGTAAAAACATCAGGCATCTCGTGTTAAGCAAACACGCTCTATGGTTTTAACGTAAACAGTCAGTGGAAAATCGTCCATTTCACTTCGCAAACCCCAGGTTCGCTCAACCTACGCTGCTTTTTAACAGGGTTACGCTCCCGGCAGAGGCATGTTTAAAAACTTCTTCTCAAGGTTTTTTAACTCGACAGCATTGCCGATACAGGTGGTCTTCATAGGGCCGGCGGGATCGGGAAAGACAACGCTTGTCAAAGCCTATGGAGACTGGCTCTCTAAAAATGGCGGGAAGGTTTGTTTCATAAATCTTGATCCCGGTGTTGAGAAAACACCGTATTCTCCATCCTTCGACATACGAATCTTCTTCACGGTTGAGGAGATAATGAGGAGGGAATCTCTCGGCCCTAACGGGGCTATGATAAGAGCAATGGATATTCTGGCTGAGAGAAGCATGGAGTTCGCCTCCCTGATAAGCATGATGGAGGGAGACTACAGGCTTATAGACACGCCTGGTCAAAGCGAGCTTTTCGTCTTCAGAAGCGCTGGACCCGAGATAATGAGGGGACTCTCCACAATCAGCAGGACGATAGTGGTCTTCCTGATAGACGGTCAACTGGTTTACTCGCCGAGTGACCTGATAGCAGTTTTTTCACTAGCGGCAGCTTGCAGGCTTAGGCTTAACGTACCATTCGTACACGTTGTAACTAAGGCTGACGTTTTAAAGAGGAGTGATATTGAAAGACTCATGCAGGAACCGGAGTATCTGGAGGAGAGGATTCTTGAAGAAGAGAAAGGGCTTCTCCAAGAATATGTTCTCGAGCATTCTAAAACGGTTTACCCTTTCCTCAGAAGGCAGAGGACTGTTCTTGTCTCAGCCATATCCGGATCCGGGTTAGACCTGATGGATTCCCTTATTCATGATGCTACGTGCGAGTGTGGAGATCTTCGCTAAGCCTCTTCCGAGATATTTTAGCCAGCTCCTCAAAATATTCTCCGGAAGCAATCGTATCTTCAATAAGCTTCATCACTAAATATATCTCGGTGAAGAAGACGGTATCATCCTCCAGCAGTGCCCTAGACTTCAGTTGTTTCACTCTATGTCTCACGCTTAAACCAGCATCTATAATCGTAGAAACCAGTACTGTATGCTTCAACTCCCTAAGCGGATCTATGAAGCACTCAGCCAAAAGGATAAGCCTGTCGCCTAGATTATCCATTTCATCGAGATTCATGCTTAAACCATCGTCAATACATTTCTTCATTGAAACATTTATTGGGGATAGTGATACTTGAATCTCCGAAAGAATCTTCCTCAAGCTTTCCGTCAAACCTTGAGCTAATACTTGGCTTTAAGCCATAGATTAATTTTTCCCCTAAGGCTTAAGAGAGGTTTATAAGTCTCTCTAACAGGTTTAAGGATTAGAAAATGGAGGATATTGTTGAACTCTCGAGAAAGATTCTTGACTACGCTGTTGCAGCAGGCGCCTCCTACGCTGAAGCCAGGTTCCATAGCGATTCCGACAGCGGTGTAGCCCTGAAAAACGGCGAAGTCGAGGCTGTTGAGGCAAGCTATGAGGTGGGGATAGGAGTCAGGGTTCTGGTTAACGGTGGACTCGGCTTCGCTTCAACCAACATGCTTAAACCGGAAAACCTCACCAGGGTTGTGGATAAAGCGGTTAAAATGGCACGTGCATCCTCATACTTGAAGTCGAGCAGAATATGTTTCTCGAAAGATGAGGCTTACTCGGTTGACTGGAGGGTTTCCGAGAAGAAAAGGCTTGAAGACTGGTCTTTAAACGACAAGATCGACTTTCTGAAAAACCTGGATAAGGCTGTGATAAGCCAGGGGGTTAATGTTTCATCCAGATACATGGGATACTCTGAAAGGAGGACCCGGAGAGTTTACGCGAACACGGAGGACGCACTGGTCTCCGCACTGGTTCCACGCCCATCGTTTTTCGCGCTGATAACCGTGGCAGACCCTTCTAAAGGAGTTATACAGAGGACTCTTCAATTCGGGGGATCAGGCGGCATGGAGATCGTTGAGTCCTGGAGGCTTGAGGAGAAACTTGGTTCCGAGGTTAAGACCCTTCACAAGATGCTTACAGAATCCGTCAGAACCCCGGAGGGAGTTATGGATGTTGTAGTGGGCAGCGAGGTCGCGGGAATAATTTCTCACGAGGCTTCGGGACACCCTGGGGAAGCAGATAGGATATTTGGAAGAGAAGGAGCTCAGGCTGGCGAATCATACTTGAAAGCAGAAGACTTGGGCAGGAAAATAGGGAGCGAGGCTGTTAACGTGGTTGACGACCCAACTATACCAGGATCATACGGTTTCTATCTTTTCGACGATGAGGGTGTTAAAGCAAGGAGGAAATTCTTGATCAAGGAGGGGAGAATAAGCGAGTTTCTCATGAACAGGGAGACAGCTGCGAAGCTTGGCGTTAAGAGTAATGGTTCAGCCAGAGCCTCAAGATACAGCGTTGAGTCGATAGTTAGAATGTCTAACACGTTCATTCTTCCTGGCGACCATAGTCTTGAAGAGCTTTTAAGCGGCGTTGCTAAGGGTGTTTACGTGAAAAGCTTCATGGAGTGGAACATCGATGACAAAAGGTGGAACCAGCGGTACGTGGGTCTGGAAGCCTATATGATAGAGGACGGTAGGATAACTAGGCCCGTGAGAAACCCTGTGATAGAGATAACTACTGAGAAGCTTTTCTCAAGCGTGGACGCGGTTGGGAAGGATTTGGATTTCGTCGCAGCGACCTGCGGCAAGGGAGACCCGATGCAGGGCATGCCAGTATACATGGGTGGGCCGAGCTTCAGGATGCGGAACATCATGGTGAAGGGGGTTGGTTAAAAATGGCTGAGCTGCATGAGAAGGCTTTGAAAATGCTTACCGACAGGGGTGTTGAAGAAGCCATAGTGACTCTTTACGAGTCTGAAGAAAGCTCCGTGAGATATGCTAACAACGAGCCTACCATAGCTCTTTCAGAAGACATCAGTACCTTGAGGATATATAGCAGCATTAAGGAAAGGTGTTTCATAGGGAGCTTTGAAAACGTGTCTGAGGATTTTCTGGAGAAAATTGTCGACGACGTGGTTACACTTACTAAAAACACTCCCCCAACGCCTTTCTACGCCCCTCTTCCAAGAGGAGTATTCAACTATAGGGTTGGAAAAAGGGTGGAAAGGCGGATTAGGCAGCTTGACGAGCAGCTGGTTTCACATGTTTCAGAAGCCATCAGGGCTAGCAGGGAGGCTGGTGCAGAAAGAAGCGCGGGAATCCTCTACTCAAGCCACATGGTTGAGAAACTCGCGTCTTCAACCGGCTTAAGCCTTCAAGAAGAGTTTGCATCCATCACGCTTAACCACCGTGCCTTCGCCAGCCCTGAGGCAACGGGACAATGGGTCTCATGCTCCACAAGCCTCGAAGGCTTCAACCCTTACGAAGCAGGTAGGAAGGCAGGGGAAATAGCTGTTGCAAGCCTTAACCCAGTTCTCATAGATGAGGGGACTTACGACGTCTACATGGGGCCCTTAATATTCGCAAACATGATGAGCGAGGTTGCTGGCTTCGCCTCAGGCTTCCTCATTCAGATAGAAATGAGCTTCATGACGGGAAAGATCGGGCAGAGAATCGGCTCTGAGAAACTAACTATACGCGACGACCCCACGATGCCAGGCGGGCTCGGCGAAAAGATTTTCGACGACGAGGGCATACCGACTCAGAGAACAATCATAATTGAAAAAGGTGTTTTAAGAAACTACTTGCACAACAGCAGGACAGCTAGGCTTGCTGGAGCATCTTCAACAGGCAACGCTGGAATAATAAGCCCCCACCCCTGGAACATCGTTGTCGAACCCGGAAACGTTAAGGAAGAAAACATGATGCAGAAGCTGGGAAAAGGGCTATACTTGACGAACAGTTGGTACCAAAGGTATCAAAACTACAAGACTGGGGACTTTTCAACCATCGTGAGGGATGGAGCGTTCTACGTGGAGGATGGGGAGGTTAAGCATTCGGTTAAGGGTATTCGGATAAGCGACAATCTTCAGAGAATCATCTCAAACATTGAGGAACTCTCCGACAGGCTTTATCCTATAAAATGGTGGGAGGTGACTACTCCCACGTATGTTCCGACAGCAATCATCAGGAACGTTAGGATAACCAAGGCCTTCGGCTACTAGTTCAGACTTCAACACCTTCAAGACCCATTTCCATTTTCTCGCGAATTTTTTCCTGCAAAGCCCATAAGCTCCATCTCCTCTCCTCCAGCTCCCGCTTCCTTTCTTCTGGTGGAACCAGTCGATATTCCCAGCATCCTCCTAACGCGGAGGATGTCACTACACAATCCCTCTCCGCCTCGTATAAGGCGCGTTTCACCTCTCTAGCAGATAGGCCAATGCTAATCAAATCTTTCCTCAGTTCATCCTCAAGAAGCCTATCGGTACACCTCTTCAGGAATATATCTTCAACAGCCTTCTCAAGTCGTTGAGTCTCCTGCTTCTCCTCCTTTCTTTTCTCCGGAGAAATCCAGTGATATGACGACCATGTTTCATAGTTGATAGTGATCAGTTTCCTCCTCTCTGCTTCATCGATTACATCGTCAACGTCATCAGCAGCTACACCCTTCTCTTCCAACTTTCTCTTCAGTTCACAATCCGTCATTACCTTTACCCTCCCGTCTTTGAAAATCGATCCGACTATCGAAGGAGCCGACCGGATGCCGCACGCCATCTTTTAATGATCTCTTTCTCATTTAGCTCTTCCGTAGGCTTTGCCTTTTTACGTCTCTTAGTCATGTCTCCTACCCTTGTCTAGACCGAACCTTCTTATAACTTTCTCGTAATCCTCTTTATGGGTGATTCTAGCGCCCGCTCCAAAAGAGAGTGAAGCTCGGAAGCTTGTCTGCCTTTGGTGGCGAGTAGTACTTGGATTTGGTACAGTCAGAAGTATAAACGCAGGTTTTGCAACTAACTGTTAGATCCTTTAACCTCGCCTTTAGAAATGCACAGGTTAACCAGACAGATATTGCTTCTTGAGGAAGTATAACCGCCGCATAGATGGTATAGTTCACAATCCCTACATAACTTTCCACATTGCTGAACCTCGCCCATTGGTTTGCAGTATAATGTGACAGCTATTTAACCGAAGCGCTCAGCCATTAGCTAGATCAACCCGGCTATTATCGCAACGCCTACTATTAAGAGCAGGACGCCTGCCAGAAGCCTCATGTATCTCCTCTTCTCAATCCTCCAAGCGTCAATCTCAATAACGCTTCTGCCAAAGTACACTATTAGGAGTATCGCTGCGAGCGGTAGGATGAATATCAGATTGTAAAGGAGGAGTAGGAGAAAGACTTCAAGCGTCAAGCCTATTTTAGAAAGCAGGTATAGTATTGTTATGTATATTCCACCCGTGCACGGGAGTTCAACCATCGAGACAGCCATGCCGACTAGGAATCCTCCGCCAATGCTCATCGTCTCCGAATACTTGCCTAGGATTCTGGTTAGGGCCCCGGGCTGCTCAAGGCTTAAGCCCCTTCCGTAGTAGAAGAACTCTTTAAACTCTAGAATGCTGAACAGGATGGCTGCTGAACCCACGATGTAGCGTAGCAGGCTTCTGAACGAGGCTGTGCTAATTACGTACAGCAAGCCTATTCCTGCAGCCAGGTAGGACGCCATAACGCCTATGATGAAGGCTCCGCAAGTAGTCAGCATTCTCCTCGACGAGCCTGCTTGAAGAGAGTATGTGATGAGTAGAACAATCGTCGCGAATGCGCACGGGTTCAACGAGTCTATGAAGGCCGCGACGACCACGCTGACCAGTGAAGGCAGAGTTACGGTAGGCTTATGCTGCTCAATAAAAGCCGTTATTATTTCCCCAGCCTTGTCGCGGTATTCACGGCCATGGCTATACTCAAGAATTGCCTCCTCAAGATTTTGAACGATCTCCTTCTCTCCAACCAGACACGTGTCTCCTATGAAGACTGTCGGAACCTCGCGAAGCTCCTCCGTTATGTTGAAGCCTTCGGCGAGAGCAATGAATAACTCTATACCCGTATCATTATTAGAGATGTCGAACCTTTTGAAAATCACTTCAGGATATCTCGTCTTAATGCTGCTGATATAGTTTTCAACCCTAGCGCAATGCTCACACCCCTCAACGACAAAGAAGTAGACAGTTATGGTTTGAGGCGAAGCGAGGACTATTAGGCGAGCAGCCAATAGTAGAGTCATTAAAACAGTCAGAAGCACCGGAGGATTTAGAGAGGAGGAACGGGTCAAGATTAGGACCCTTATTTTAAAACGAATGTTCTAGTCACGTTTAGGCTAAACGTGTTGCATCGAATAACGCATGAAAGATTGTTCAGCCCGGTTGAAATCCCGTAGCAAGGCGAGCATGGAATATCAATAATGAATGATTTAGAGTTAAAGCCTTTTTCAACATTAATCTGTAGAACTCCCGACGGGTTAATCCATTTGTTGTTCACAACATACCCTTTGTAACGACTCTTAAAGCCGAATATTTCAATATTGATGCTGCCGAGCTTCCGGCTGCTGAGCACAATTATCGTAAAGTTAACCTCGCCTTCAGACAACTGGTATTCTTCTCTATCGGTTAGAGCAGAGAGAACAACCGTCAAGCCTTCTTGAGAATAGAGACTGGTGGCGTAGGAGTTAAGCCTTGAGAGATACTTATTAGCGCCTTCAACCGTTCCTATAATCTCTAAACATGTTTCAGCCAAGCTACGGTTTATAAGCCAGTAGGAGAAGAATTCTGAAACGCTTTGGTTATAACTGTTTCCATCAGCCATGTAGCTATACTTGCCGTCGAAGAGAAAAGCACTATCGAAGTCGGTCGTGTTAGCAAGCTTCATCAGTTTATGGATTCTTTCAAACCTCTGCTGCTCACGCAAATACTGAGTATAGTCTAGACTATTGTTTAGCAGCCAGTGTGAGAAGAAGTCTAGGACACTCTGGTTATATTTTCCATCAGAAGCAAGATAGCTATATTTCTCGTCGAACAGGGAAGCCTTAGCGTAATCAGTAGTGTTAGCGTACTTCATAAGAGAGGAAATCCTCTCGGAGCGTGAACGATACTCAGCATAGAACTGGTAGCCGAAATAACCGCCTATGATAAATACGATTAAAAATACCGACGCGATTCCAACTCCATGCCGCATTCCTTTCCTAAACGTATTCTCCAGAATTATAAACTTTTCAACATCTAGACGCTTGCGTCAAAACGAGTGATACGCCGTTAAGCCAAACGGAGCATGCTGGTTTAAAGCGAGAGCACATTAATGAGGCGCCGAGTCAAGCTTAAATAGCAGATGGTTAAAATGTCCAAGTCTGGAATGTCATATGTTCAGCCAAGACTCCTAGCTAAGAGGGCCGCCTCGCTAGCCGTATTAGCGGCCCTAGCGATCTCCTCAAACTATGTCCTGATAAGCCTGCCGAATGTTAAGCTTATGGATGCAATAGTTTTCGCGTCAAGCATGGCTATGGGTTTAAGGTTTGGAGCAGCATTATCAATACTCATATGGATGGTCTACGGGACCTTGAACCCCTATGGGCTTAATCTGCCGACGCTAATAGTTGTTACTCTAAGCGAAATGATATACGTATTATTCTCCAAAATACCACCAGCATTAGGATTCAAGACTGCTAAAGCAAACATTCACAATTCTTTAATACTTGCTTCAATAGGGCTTTTCTCAACCCTAATATACGATCTTTCCACAAACGCTTTCGTAGGGTACTTGTTCTACGGATCTGTTTTAATGGGGCTGGTTACGATGAACTTCCCCATCCCCATGGGTATTATCCATGAGTTCTCAAACGCATTATTCTTTCCGATTGCTGTGCCAGTCATATACAGGGTTTTGAAAAACAATAATACTGCTGCTTAAGTCGGCTTATGCTGTGAAAAAACTTCACACGTACTCAGATAAGCAGGTTTGCCTTTGACCACCTTTTAATGCTTCACATAGTCCTCTCCGAAAAAGAACGACCTTCCAGTCCTAAGACAAGGGCATCAACTCCCAGGGAGAGTCGGAGGAGAAAGGGATGAAAGATGGCTTAACCGAGTTCTAGCTCTGCTAATACTCTTTCCTTGAACTTCTTATAATCCTCATTCTCATCGTACAATCTACATATCTTGTATGCGGCGCGAACCGCTCAATCCTCTTTACTATCTCTTCGAACTTCTGGTCCTCATTCATACCTTTAGAGTCGAATGCCAAGCAGAAATATGTAGCGCGCGTGCTGTTACTCTTGCAAACGAGACGAACAGTGTTCCAATCCTGTGCTCGCCGAACAGAACTTCAATATTAATCCAGCGTGCGATAGCTTGACTACTCGACGTGGTAGTGCACAATACCATGAATGATGAAAGCCGCTTAACGTGTTAATGGAAACGATGTTACAGTAAGGTTTAAATAAGGGTTGGATAAATTGACCAACAATATGGAGGGAACGGCAATATGTCTCAGGCTGCATACTCCAAAAGGTTTTTGATAATTGTAGTCATCGTCTTCGCATCATTACTCGTTGGAGAAACCTCTTACCTAGTTGGCCTTAGGAGACAGTTGGATATGCTTACGGAGGAGATGGAGACCCTAGCTAGGAACGTTGAAACAATTACTCTGAAAGTAAGCCTTCTCGTGAAGTATGACAATGGTACCAAGATTTGGTTTAACAATACTCTTGTTCCAGTCGGCTGGACCCTGTTAAATCTGACTATTTATGCTCTAGGGGGAAACGTGGATTATCAAGTGTATCCTTTCGGTGTTTTCGTCACGGGGATAAACGGTGTGAGCCAGCATGGGAATTACTACTGGTTCTGGTACAGGTGGGATCCGGAGACGCGGGACTGGGTTCTCGGAGAAACAGGTGCAGACGCGTATGTTCTTAAGCGTGGCGATGTATTAGCATGGTACTTGGCGGATACTAGCAGTTGGCCTCCTGGTAAGCCTTAACGTTTTTCTACAGGATCCGTATGTCTATAACTGGTTTGACCGCGCTGGAGTCTTTGAAAAAGCTTGTTCAAGAGTGTATGGAACATCCTAAGGACTACACTCCTGGCCATGTTCTGCTGACCATTATCCAAACTGGAGAAGGCTCTGTTTCAAGGGCTAAGCTTCAAAAGCTGCTTGGCTTAGGCGATGGCTCTGTGAGAAGCATGGTTAAATGCATGAAGAAACATGGCTTAATCCATACTTCGGCCAGCGGCAGCAGGCTAACCGGTAGGGGGATGAGGATTCTTAGACAAGTGAGGCTTCATGTTCCAGATTTGAGGAAAACCGGTTTAGACTACCTATCTGTCGGAAGGGTCAACTATGCGGCTGTGTTGAGAGGCATTGAGCCTCCTGACGTTTTGAAGACTAGGGACATGGCTGTTAGGCTTGGGGGAAGCGGGGCAGTGCTTCTAACCGTTAGGGAGAAAAGTCTTGAAATACCATGTGTTGCAGAGGATCTTAGAAGCGTCTCGGTGAAAGACCATGAGGAACTTAGCAAAATGAGCCTTAAAGAAAAGGATTTCATACTTATTGTGGGCGGTGACGATGATTGTTCAGCCTTGAGAGCCTTAGGGTCAATACTTCTAGAGCTGCTCGTGCGTCAAGCTTAAATCCGAGTGTAGAACATTAGCATCAGGTTGACAATAGCCGTTTTAACGCATAAGCCATCTTCATACTCATCCATACGCCTTATGGAGGAAGCAAGCAGGCTGGGTGTCGGCTGCCACTTAGTCTCGTTCAGCGAAACTGCGCTTATTTTGAAGAAGGGTGTTGTCGAGCTGAGGATCCTCCAGGATAAGGGTGTTAGAAGAGTGTTTTCAAGGCCAAAAACCCTGTTAAGCCCCGTCTTTCTGTACGCACTCTCCATAACCAGGATCCTGGAGGAAGAGGGTTTCTACGTGGTTAACCCGTTTAAAGGCTTCATGAATACTTTGGACAAGATGATCACCTACAGGAACCTATGTTTGAAGAGACTCCCGGTACCTGATTCTTTCTTCACGTCCTCGCAGGAAAGCGTTAGAGAAAAATCGCCACCCTTCTTCTTAAAGCCGATATACGGCTCAAGGGGTAGGGGAGTCAAGCTTGTTGAAAGCCTGAAAACTTTTCCCAGCCTTGAAGCTCATGGGGCCTGGGTGGTTCAAGCCCCAGCTAAAGACTCGAATTGGGACCTAAGGCTGCTCGTCTTAGAAAACCATGTGCTAGCAGCGATTAAAAGGGTTTCAAACAAGCCTGTTACAAACATATCTCAAGGAGGCTTTGGAGAAGCTTTTGAAGGAGACGGGGAGCTTGCGGAGCTCGCAGTCAAGGCTTCCGAGGCTTTAAGCTGTGTTTTTGCGGGCATCGACATATCTTTCAAGAATGGTGAAGCTTTTATACTTGACGTTAACCCTCAACCAGATTTCATGGGCGTGGAGAAAGCTACTGGAGTGAACGTGGCTCGAGAGATAATCCGCCACATGCTTTCCAAGGCAGGAGAATAGTCTTGAGAACCACTGGCCTGGTTATAGCGCTTGGACACGGAAGGGAGGGGTTCGTGGAGCTGAGCCAGCTTGAAGGATTCCCTGTTTTCCTCCATGTTGTCAGGAACATTGGAGAAGTGGTGGAGGAAGTAGCCCTGGCGGTGGCTAAGGATTTTCAAAACGTTTTTGCCCAGGCTGTTTCGGAATACGGCTTCGAAGAATGCAGCATCCTAGGCTTAAACAATACTGAAGACTTGTTCAGCACTTTTAAAGAATGCTTGCAGAAGGTTTCGGGAGAGGTTGTTGTCACAGCCCCGGCTAACGCTCCCCTCATACCTGTCGACATACTTGCCCTTCTAGTGGAGCTCTGCGAGAAAAGAGATGCTGTGCTGGTTAGGGATGTGAAAGGAGGGGTTGACTGGCTCCTGTCAGCCTATAACAGGCGTAGCTTTATGGATCTTGTTGAAGCAAGGAGACCAGCCGGCTTCGAAGAACTCGTAGACGGGTTGAGGAGAGTCATGTATATAGCTCACTCCGGTTTAAAGGATATTGACCCTCTGCTTCTCACGAATATTAGGGTTACTCGTGCTTCAGACATACCTTTCATAGAGAAGCTCCTTAAAGGGGTCAGAAGGGGGCGTTGAGATGATCAGGATATTCGGGATAAAGTATGACGGCTTCATTAAGAAGGGTGATAACCTTGCTAAAATAACCATAGAGTCACTCCGGAAAGACGGTGTGCAGGTTGAGAATGGAGACGTGGTTACGCTCACGCATGTCGCGGTTTCAAAAGCAATGGGCTACACGGTTAGGATTAGCGAAGTCAAGCCCAGCCCCTTGGCGGTAGCGCTTGCAGACAGGCTTTGCAAGCCGCCGGAGGAGGTTGAAATAATACTTAGAGAGAGCAGGGAGATAGTTAGGCTTTCGGGAAGAAGAATAATAACTAGAAACAGGGGTGGAATAGTTTGCGCCAATTCAGGCATAGACCTATCTAATGTTGACGGCGGCTTAAGCATGGCTTTTCAACCGAGAAACCCAGACAGGATCGCTAGGAGGATAAGGAGGCAGTTTCTCGATGAGAATATTGACGTCGGGGTAATAATAACCGACTCTTTTGAAAGACCATTCAGAATAGGGCAGGTCAACATGGCTATAGGATGCTCAGGAATAGCTCCTATTAAGGATCTTAGGGGTAAGACAGACCTCTTCGGGTATGTTTTAAGGTTTAAAAGAATGGCGATTGTTGATGAGCTTGCTGCTGCGAGCGAGCTTGTAACAGGCAGTTCTTCAGAAGGCTTCATAGGAGCGTTAATAAAAGGATACTGCTATGAACGCTCGGATGAGGGTATTAAAAGTATTCTGAGAAGTAGGAAAACAGACTTATTCCTTTAATCTTTCAAGATCTTAAACCCCATGGGGAAACCGTTAATAATCCTTAGAACAAGTTGAGAAGCATGGTTGAAGGCGCTCCAGTTATGCATGAAGGAGAACTCATCGGGTTTGTTAAGAAGGAGTATGAGACAGCTAGGCTGATAGAGGTTATTTTAACCGGCGAGCCTGGGAAGCAGATAGACCTTAATGCTCTTAATGAGACGTTAAAAAGACTCCCTAAGCCTCATAAGACTCTTCCTCCAGAAGCCGTTGAACTACTGGATGAGGATTCAATAATGGTTAGTAGAGCCTTAGCCAACTCGGTAGCGCTGCCATTCGTCAAACCAGTTATGAAAACCTTGGTTCCATTAGAAATGTTCAAGCCAATATCTGGAACCAGCCATATTCTTCAGATAGAGGTTCCAAGTAGAGACCTAACTCCCTGGATTGAAGACAGACTTGCAGGCATACCTGGATTAGCTGGCGAATGGTTCGCGGGCAAGGTTGACGGAATGATAATCAGGAGGAGGCAGGCCTCCATAGAGTCTGTCAGAACAGGAGTGATAACTCCGCGCGCCCAAGTATCAGGCGAGTGTTTAACCATATTTGACTTCAACAATGGTTTAAAAACGTTTAAAACGCTTGCCGACATGAATATTCCGATTATGTATGGTGACGTAATGCTTGTAGACGGGGTTCTGGAGGAGAAGAAGCTGATTTTAAAGGCGAAGCTTATTTTCCTGATAAGGTCTAGAGAAATGTGGGTTTTCGACTAGGAAACTGGTTTCACAATGCTTGCAACGGTTTCAGGGTTCTCTGATAAACTCCCTATCTTCCAAACAGGCAGGATTAAGCAGCCTTCCAATACTCTCGCCTCAGAATCCAGGAAAGTAACAACCAGTGGGTAAACAGGCTTCCTAATATTTTCTTTTCCCGTCAAGTACTGGTATAGAAGCCTCGTCCTTTCGAACTGAAGCCTGGAGGCTGAATGAATGTTGTAGTTTCTCTTAACCCATTGCTTGCAATCTATTGAAATAAGCATGCTCGGGGTTTCAACCAGAACATCTATCTCCCTAACAGTCTTTTTAATCCTGAACCTGAAATGCTCCAATACTCTGAATCCTTTCACTCTGAACACCTCTGCGATTACTCTTTCAAACCCCCTCCAGTTAACCGATTTAAGAACACTCTCAAGGCTGACTCCTGATTCAAGCACTTGTTTAAGAAGCATCAGGAAGCCTTCTGGAAGCACTTTAACCCCCCTGCTTACCTCCACAGCCCCGCCTTCCTCTGAAAGCAGCTTTAAACATTCAACGTACTCCGAAGCCTCTTTCCTGCATAGGAGCGGCCCCTTCTCCAGAAGCCTTTTTAAAAGTTTGAGACAGTTTTTCCCCCAACTTTCTTCCCGCGACATGCTGGAGGTAGGATGAGGAAGAATTATATTTATGGTTTGAAGCGTAGAACCGTGTTGAACGCTGCCTGGATACTGATCCTTACAGCCTTGCTGACGCGTCTCGATACGACGGGAAGCAATGGTGAAGTCTACATTACCGTAGTGTTGAAAGTCACTCCTTTTGAGCCTCTTGGGAAAACCGATTTCAAAGTCTATGTAAACGGTTCTTCAAGCCTATTCGGGGTTGAGCTTAAAGTAAGCCCTTCAGAACCCCTGGTTTTTAAAGTCCCTAAGGGAAGCTATCTAAGGATAAGCGGGGAACTGGAGATCGCTGGCGACTATGGTTTCTGGTATCGGTTGGAAAGCGTTAACGGTACTGGCCGATCAATAGAGTTTAAGGCTGATCGCGACTCCACCGTGTATTTAAATTATACTGTTAATCACCTTCTTACGTCACCATATTTTATAGCTGTCTACTTGCTGTTAGCACTGCTTTTCATGAGAAGGCTCATCATGTCTCCTAAGCAGATAAAAACATTTAAAAAGCAGTGAAGGAAATAAAAATGGGAAATGGCTAAGAGTAGACCCGTTATACTTATAGCTGGAGAGCTTGGAGCTGGTTGCACAGAGGTTGGGGAACTCGTTTCCAGAAAGCTCGGCGGCATAGAGGTTTACAATACTGAGAGATTTATAAGAAGCTTGGTTTCCTCACCCCACTTGAGTTTCCAGACTCTCGTAGCAAAATCTGTTTCTGGAGAGATAGAGATAGAGAAGGTGTTGCAGAGCATGGTTCTAGACGTGGTTAATAATGGGCCAGCAATAATAGAGGGGAGGAGCGCCCTGTTCGTATTGACGCATGAAGTTGATTTGAAAGTCTTCCTGTATAGCGATTTAGACGGGAGGTTGAAGCATATAGCTGAAAAAAGGAAGACTGAGGACTTGAAGCAGATAGAAGAGGATATTAGAGCCTCAGACATGGATAGAAGCAGCCTTGTTGAAAGGCTTTACCGCAGGAATTGGAGAGACCCCTTGTTTTACGACATTATGATAAACACTTCTAAGGTGCCTTATGAAGAAGTAGCTTCATTCATAGTCGAGGCTCTAAAGCTTAAGCGTTAATCATAATTGAACTCATGCTGAACATTAAAGATTTATATATAACTTAGCGGAAAACACTACTCATGAGTGGAGCAGCTACTGGTGGAGAAGCTAAACCTGTGCAGCCAGCTCCAACGCCTGCGCCCGCACCGGCACCGGCACCTGCGCCTGCGCCTGCAAAGCCTCCGGCTAAGAAGGCTAAAAAGGCGGCTAAAAAGACTAAGAAGGCTAAAAAGGCCAAGAAAGCCAAGAAATAAGGGTATAAACACGTTTTTTCTTTTTCAGCATAATAATCGGACAATGTCTTTAAGACTGTTAACGACAAACAAGGCTCCATGAGCATCCGGCACAGGAGCTCCTGGTTTAACGCATAAGATGGATATTCTAACAGCTTTAAACATGCTTTTATCGTGCATACTGTCCCCAACAGCAGCGGCCTCGCTCAACGGAATAGAGTGTTTTCCACAGACTCTTTTTAAAACATCCACCTTTCTCGAAGGATCCACGTTTATTTCTACTGCTCCTGTGAAACAACCCTTACTGTCGAAAACCATTCTATTAGAGATACATTCGTCGGCACCAAGGGCTTTACACACTTTTTCAGCAAGCACATCTAAGCCGCTTGAAACAATTACTCTTAAAACCCCTTTCTCTGCAAGCTGGTTGAAGACAAAATATGCTTCAGGCTTTATTCGGACACTGGAGAACACCTGTTCGAAGAAAGACCTGTGTAGCCCCCTAGGCCATAGGCTGACATCGTGCTTAACGAATTCCTCATAGTTTATTTCCCCCCTTGAGAATTTTTCAAGCGCCCTTCTAGCAATATGGTCAGTCCCTAAGAACCTGTGGACGGTTCGCCAGCTGCTCTCCTCTTCAACGAGCGTACCATCCATGTCGAAGAAAACTATCCTAACCATTGCGTCAAGCTCATTGTTTCAATGAAGGCTGAAGTAAGCAGCAGGCTGCCGACTATTAGGAGAGTTGTCAAGTAACCCTTCAGCTCCCTGCTAACCCTTTTCTCAATTACGGCAAAGAGGCCGGATAACCCTTGGGCGGAAGCCAAGCCGTAAGCTAGGAACTCAAGTATGCCGGATGGTGTTGATAGGAGCCTGACGGCTAGCGAGAGCGAGTCAAGGTTTTTTAAAGTAGAGATTGCTGAAACCGCGACCCCAGTGGTTGACGACGAGACTATGCTGAAGCCGAACCCTATGATTGGAATCATCATAATGATGCTTATGCTAAGATTATGCGCGAAAATATCTATCGGCCCTGTAAAACCCATGCTTGTCGAAACCGAGGAGTATATTTCCTCGGCGAAAGACTTCTCAAGGGGAATTGTGGAGGAGATAAGGAAAACCGTTGAAAAAAGGAAAACCGTTATGGGGAAAAGACCCCATTTCGTGTGGAGGAATGAGGGGAATACCCCGCTATCCTGACTGCCTTTATGGCTTAAGCATGGTTTTTCAACAGTCTGCAAACTTGGAAGAACCCTGAGCCGTCTAAAATATAAGGTTTACTGAAAACTCCAGTCTTTTGCTTAAATATCTCGGCTTCATTCAACCAGGCATGGGCAGTGAGAGCATTGTTAAAATCGAGACTCTCTACAGGGGTAGAATAATATCTCTCCACAAGTACCATGTTTCATTCAGGGGTTTAAGGTTTTTCAGGGAGATCGTTGAGCATCCTGGTGCTGTCGCAGTTATACCTGTTAAAGACGACGGTAGAATCGTCATGATTAGGCAGCATAGGCTTCCCGCCGGAAGAAGTCTCGTTGAAATACCTGCAGGAACAATGAGGACCGGCGAGAATGAGGAGGAGTGCGCCCGTAGAGAGCTTCTTGAAGAAACAGGATACAGGGCACGGGTTTTGAGAAAAATATTAAGCTTCTATCCGGCGCCAGGATACTCCACTGAGAAAATAACTTTGTTTCTCGCAAACAGTCTGGAAAAAGGAGAGCAGATGCTTGAAGAAGACGAAGCCATAGAGGTGATGGAGATACCGGTGGAGGAGGCTGTTAAGCTGTTGGAGAACGGTTTGGTGGAGGATGCTAAGACGATCATCGGGTTATACTGGCTTGCTGAGCAGTTTAAAACAGTTAGACATGTTGGATAAGCTGGAGACCGATACCCATATATTCGAGATGATTTTAATTCCGTTTCATGAGTAATGGGGAAACGGCTCTGCCTAGGCTGGATTACGCGAGGGTTGCAAGCTACATAGCGGCCAGGCTTAAACAGTATTTTGAAGCCTCCGGAAGGAGGGTGGGTGTAGTGGGTCTATCGGGAGGAGTAGACAGTAGTGTAGTAGCATACTTAACCACAATGGCTCTGGGGAGAGACATGACGAGGCTTTACCTCATGCCTTCAAGCGTCACGCCTAGGGAGGATATGGAGGATGCTATTAGCGTCGTCGAGAAGCTTGGAATACCGGATGGAAACTGGAGGATAATAAGTATTGATGAGATCGTTGAATCCTTTGAGAAGAAGCTTGGGCAAATGGGGAGGGTTGAAAGAGGAAACATAATGGCGAGAATAAGGATGACAATACTCTACCATGAGGCTGCTGTTAACAATGGACTGGTCGTAGGGTCAGGAGACAGAAGCGAATACCTCTCCGGGTATTTTACGAAGCATGGTGACGGTGGGGCTGATGTTCTTCCAATAGCAGGGCTGTACAAGACTCATGTGCGGCAGCTTGCGGAGTATCTGAAAATCCCTGAGAGAATATGGGTTAAGCCGCCCTCTCCAGCCTTATGGCCAGGTCAAACAGCCGAGGAAGAGCTTGGAGTAGACTACACTACGCTGGACACGATACTCTACTTGAGGTTCGACAGGAAGCTTAGCGGGGAAAAGATACACAGGGTTTCCGGCATACCCTTGGAAACCGTGGAGAGAGTTCTGGAAAGAGTTAGGCTTACAAGACATAAGAGGCAGTTGCCGAAAAGATTCTTGATAGACTATGAGGAAATGGGTGTTAAACGCTCCTCCGGCTAAAGCCTGTGGATTCCCTGCTCCCCAAGGCTAAGTCTCTCAATGTACCGGTTAAGCCGCTAACAACAACTGCCGTAAGCGTGGAACAGATGACGCTTCATATTTTTAACCGTGCTATTGTAGTTAGCGCTGTAAAAATGTTTGAACATTTTAAACACGATTTCCTGTTGAGACGGTTAAACATAAAGAATATTAATTAATCTAGAGCTTGAGAAACAGGGTTTGAGCAGTCTAGTGGAGATAGCCTTGACGTCATTCGTTGTTGCTCTTTCAGGAGCCTTAGCCCCCGGCCCTCTCATGGTGACGGCAGTCAGAGAGTCTTCAAGCAATAGGAGCAGTAAACCAGGGTTGCTCCTTTCCCTTGGACACGCCTTTGCTGAAGCGCCAGTGACCATAATCCTGGTATACGGGTTGCTCATCGTTGACAAGACGGTTCTCCCATACCTTAGCCTTATAGGCGGGGCTTTCCTTGTTGCAACAGGGCTCCTGGCAATCCTTAAGCCCAGCCGTAGGAACCTTGGTTATGAGGGAGAAACCGGGAGACGTGGAGTGTTAACGCTGATTATGCTCGGCGCCGCGGTTTCTTTTTCAAACCCCTACTGGACCACTTGGTGGGTTACGATAGGAGCTGCTTATGTTTCTAAAGCGCTTGCAATCGGAGGCCTCGGAGTCTTCTTTTTCTATGTGAGCCATGAAATGGGAGACCTGTTGGTCCTGGGTTTAGTATCGAAAGCAGCAGCCAACGGGGCTGAAAGTATCGGTGAAAAAGGGTTTAAAATCCTAGTAGCAGTTTGCAACCTTGCGATCATGATGATAGGAGTATACTTCATGCTTGAGGGAGTAAGAGCCTTAACAGCATAGCGGATGCACCTCTGTTGAGACTGCTTATGTAAACAGGCCTTCTCTAAAGCTAAAAACTGGTTGAGAGAAACCTTATCCGTAGGGTTGACTGTTTTACGGCTGAAAGAGAATGTTTTTCAACCGTCATGAATCTAATGCATTGTGGAAAGCCCGTCCAGCGAAACGGTTGTTTCGATGCTTGCGGAACCAGTGGCGAGGCTGGTTGTTGAGAAAGGCCTTATCCCCCTTACTGAGCCACAGTTAATGGCAATACCTAAGATACTTAATGGGGAAAACGTTTTAATCGTGGCGCCAACCGGAATAGGCAAGACTGAGGCGGCAATACTCCCGATACTAAGCCTCATGCTTAAGGCTAGGGCTAATGTTGAGACGGGAATTTTCCTCATCTACATTACTCCATTAAGAGCTTTAAACAGGGATCTTGTAGACAGAATAAGCTGGTGGGCCAGTAGGCTCGACTTCAAGCTTTCAGTAAGGCATGGTGACACGTCGTCCTCTGAGAGGAGGACGCAGTCTTTAAGCCCTCCTCATATTCTTGTAACCACTCCTGAAACCTTCCAGATACTTCTAATAGGATCCAGATTGAGGAGTCATCTTAGAACCGTCAGGTGGATCGTGGTCGACGAGCTTCACGAGATTGCCTCAGACAAGAGGGGAAGCCAGTTGTCACTCGCCATGGAGAGGCTTAAGAAAATCGTGGGTGAAAGAATACAGATCATAGGGCTCTCGGCAACAATAGGGGAGCCGGAACTCCTAGCCCGCTTCATGGTTGGTTCAGGCGGTGACTTCAGTGTTGTTTCAACACCTGTTCCTCGAGACATGGAGATAGGCATGGTTCTACCGGATGTTACTGATGAGGACTATGCTGTAGCCGAGAAGCTTTTGACAACACCGGAAGTGGCAGCAAGACTCCGCGTTATAAAGGAGGTTCTTAAAGACAGGCGGGCAGTACTTCTTTTCACGAACACTAGGGCTACTGCTGAAGCACTGTCCAACAAGCTGCTTGTGATGAACCTTCCGACACCGATTTCAATCCACCATGGCTCACTTGGAGCTCAGGCACGGGTTAAAGCTGAAGAAGGCTTGAAGGAGGGGGAGTTGAGAGGCCTAGTGTGCACATCCAGTCTTGAGCTGGGGATAGACGTGGGGCTTGTAGACTTCGTTATCCAATACGGCTCGCCTAGGCAAGCCTCAAGGCTGGTTCAGAGAATTGGAAGAAGCGGGCATAGGATAGGTTTGACTCCGAAGGGGCTGATTATCTGCATGGATGAAGATGATGCTGTAGAGTCCATGGTTATAAGAAGGAGGGCTTTAAGCAATGTTTACGAACCTGTTTCACCTCCTGAAGAACCATTCGACATTTTGGCGCATCAAATCGTGGGAATGCTTCTGGAGAAACCGAGGTTAACCATGGAGGAGATCCTGAAACTGGTCAGGGGGAGCACGCCTTACACGAGGCTTTCAAGAGAATCGTTTAAACGAGTCTTAGAGTTTCTCTCATCACAGTATCCCAGGCTCTTGACTTTCGACGAATACAGTGACACTGTGAGAGCAGGAAGGAAGAGCGGGTTGATAAAGTTCTTCTTCGAACATGTTTCAAGCATTCCTGAGGTCAAGCAGTATCCTGTTGTAAACGAGGAGGACAATACGGTTATTGGAAACCTGGATGAGGAGTTTGTGGCGGAAAAAGGGCTTCCCGGCACTAAGTTCGTAATGGGAGGCCTAGTATGGTCAATAATCCAGGTTTACGAGGGGAAAGTTATTGTGAAAAAAGCTGAAGACCCTCTTGGAGCCGTGCCCTTCTGGACTGGCGAGGAGATACCTGTAGCATGTGAAGCAGCCATGGAGGTAGGTGCTTTAAGAAGAATGGTTGAGGAGAAGTATTTTAACGGGCTTGGGCTTAAGGAGATAGTTGAAGCAGTTTCGCAGAAATACGGGGTTAACGAGGATCTGGCTCTTAAAGCTGTTAAACCAGTCGTGGATTGTCTTAAAAGAAACATTCCTGTGGGAACGGATCGGAGGATAGTTTTCGAGAAATGGGGAGACTACACTATTATACATGTCTGCCTCGGGGATCTTGGGAACAGGGCTCTGTCAAGGATTGTTGGAAACATAGTTCTCTCTGAAATAGGCTTAACAGTTCCGGTGAGCAGGGACCCATATAGGGTTATGGTTGAGCGATCAGTCTCACCGTCAGTCATTCTTGAAAAGATTAAGAGTCTTAGCGAGAAGGATGTTGAAAGAATGCTGCTTGAAAACGTTGAAACAGTGGGATTGTTTAAACGGAGGTTTCTTCACGTCGCTCGAAGAATGGGGATAATAGAGAAGAATGCTGACTTAACATCCATAAGGCTTGAAAACCTGATAAGGAGTAGCAGGGGTACTGTTGTCTACGATGAAGCTGTTAAAGAGCTTTTGTCTAAAGACTATGAAACAAGACCCCTCCTGCAGCTTTTAAGAGACCTTTCCTCTGGAAGAATAGAGGCTGTGATCTATGAGAACCCTGGTGATCCATCGCCCTTAGCTCAGCCGATTCTAAGACAGGCTGAGAGGCATCTCGACATCTACACGCCTGAGAACGTTGAGAAAATAGTTTTAATGTATGCTTCCGCAAGGCTGAGAAACACTCCTTTAGAGCTTGCCTGCAGTGAATGCGGGCTCATACATGGCACGGTTAAACCCTTAGAATACACTTCAGGAGCAAAATGCAGCAGGTGCGGTGGAAGACTTGGAGTAAACCCTAGCCCGGGCTTAAGGATTAGACGCGGCAAATCCAGGAGGATGAGAACTGTTTTCAAGAAGATCGCTAAGACTGCGGAGCTGCTTGAGAAGTATGGTGGTGACGCTGCCTTAGCCTTAGCTGGAAGAGGGTTGAGCCTGAAGACTGTTGAAAAAATTCTTGTAAGGAGAAGCATAACCGGGGAGGATCTTGTGAAGTTGATTGTGGACGCTGAGAGAAGAAGGCTTCAAACCAGTTGAAAACCCTAGGCGCTTAAAACATAATGGATGAATTTTTCAACATCTAGCTCAGCGAAGGTTCTCCAGCCCAGCACAAGATTGTTCCCGTCCTCAGCAATATAGCCCCTTTTAATATATTTGGATAGGTTCAGCCTGACCCGCCACTCTGGAAACTTCTTCCTAAGAATCTCCTCAACCTCTTTAACGGGGGCTGAACCCTTTCGAGAAATTATTGTGGATATTACTACAGCTAGGCCGGCTACCTCGTCTATCGACCAGCCCATGGTTTTAACCGCAGTCAGACTCAGCTCATCCTTAAGCGTAACGTAGAACCTTGCAGTTGAAAGCTTACTCTCGTCCTCGCTCACGCTAAGCTCCCTACCGTCGTCTGAAACAATCTTTATAGTTAGGCCCAGGTCTTGGAGACGCGTGTTTAGAAACTTTATTACAGAAAGATAGCCTGGCCCAAGGTTCTTCTTAAGCTCCCAACCCTTGACACCTGGAATCCTATGGCTTTTGAACAACAATAGTTGGACAGCCCGCGTAACCCTGTTCCTAATCTTTTCCTCTTGCTCCAATCTTCAACGCCACCTAGATTGGTAGGGCTACGGAATGTTTACCAACGTTCTTAGGGCTTGTTCTGAAAATCCAGACTCTGTTTCTCAAAGGATCCTGAACAACCCCTACTAGACCCCTCATCATGAGAAAGCTTAAAACAAGTGCTCTAAAAACCTTCCTGTCCTCACCCTCTCTTCCCACGAAATCATAATAGTCAACCGTTTCACGGCCGATCTCGCCTAGAAGCCTTTCCATCTCCCTTTCCAAGTCAGCCTCCTCCATCGGAAGGATCTCTGCGAGCGCGCTGAGCCTACTGGTTTCGGGAGCTCCTCCGCCTCCAGGCAGACTGTATTCTCTAAGGTTAGCCCAGTAGCCGTAGGCTGAACGCATAAGCCCCAGGGTAGCCTGCTCGTTCTCAGCAATAGGCCGGAAAGCCTTTAGGAAAGCCTCTGCAAGCCTCTCCCTGTCTAGACTCATGAGTCTAACCTCCATTAGAAAAGGGTCTAAGTAAAGCCTGCTAGCCCTCTTCTTAACATCCTCCTGCTGGAGAGCAATAACATAGATTATTTTGAGCAGTGCAGCCATATTCATAACCAGGGTTTTCTCATCCATCTCAGACAGGCCTTCCCTGAGCCTCTTAAGATTCTCCTTAACGTCGACAACGAAAGGATCAATATTCTTCTCAATAACCTCGTCGCATAGGCGGATAATCCTCTCGATCAGCTCCGCATACTTACTGGATGACATTCATTTCAACCCGCTTTCCAGAGCATTCAGACGATGAAGAGAAGGAATATAAGCATTAATTTCCGGTAAACCGGTATGCTTAAAACATGGTGTTGAAGCTCTTGCCGAGACCATTTAAAACTATTCTGAATTAGGAGGTAAGCTAACCCCATTTATATGCAAACCTTAAGCGATAGAAACACGGTTTCACGCAGAAGTACGTATGCAATTCTTTCATGGCAAATCAGCATCACAGCGGCTCCAGACTCAAAAAGGAGAATGCTTCCTAATGCGGTGGAAAAATAGCATGCAGCATGTCGGCTTACACCCTGTCTTGAGGAGAGAAGCATCAGGGATGCTTCAGAGAAACACACATGGTAACGCGGCCAAAGTATAAAAAGGGCGTGCACTATAAAGGGTTTTTGAGCCGGAGTTGAACGATGCTTTTAAAGAAGGCGGGGACGTTCTCCTAGTCTCAGCCAAAGGTAAGAAAAGAGTTGTTAAGATTCAGGGAGACCGAATTCATACTCATAGAGGATATATTCAGACCGGTAGCATTATCGGTAGCAAGCCTGGGATAATGGTTAAAACCCACACTGGAGACGAGATGCTTGCCGTTAAGCCCCTTGTTGCCGACTATATTCCTAAACTCTCCAGGAGGACGCAGATAATGTATCCTAAGGATCTCGGATACATGGTTCTAAGCCTCGGAATATCACCCGGTTTCAAGGTTTTGGACGCTGGTACTGGCAGCGGGGCTGCCGCCATGGTTATGGCAAGCCTCGTAAGGCCGACTGGAAGAGTATTCTCATACGATGTTGATGAGGAATCACTGGCGATCGCCAGGAGGAACCTTGAAAGAGTAGGCCTCCTCGAATACGTTGAGCTTGTGCACGAGGATGTTAAAACAGCCGTTTTCAAAGAGCTCTTCGACGCTGCATTAATGGATCTTCCAGACCCTTGGGAAGCCTTGCTGAACGTTTCCAGGTTTCTTAAGCCGTCGGCCAGAATATGCCTTGTACTGCCTACTATGAACCAGCTGGAGAAGGCTTACTCCGCGCTGGTAGACTCTGGAATAGCGCATCTCGAAACCGTAGAAATACTTCTGAGAAGAATAAGGCCTTTCCAGGGAAAGGTTCGGCCCGAGTCTCTGATGACTGGGCACACTGCTTACCTTATGCTTGGCGTAAAAGTTTCCAGAGAAAACGTTTAAAAAGAGCGTGAAGAGGGAAGCGTCGGGTTGGAGAAGAAGGAAGCGGTTTACTCAGCTGGAAACCTGCTTGTGCTGATAGGTTTAACTGTTCTTTCAGCCTTCATGTTCGTCACAAGCCTTCAGGTCACCGGCTTTCTAAGAACCAGTGTCAATCTTTTCAGCTCCGCCCTCATATTCATAGGGTCAGTACTCCCATTCCTGCTTAAAGAGATGGAAGCTGAACAGAGAATGAGAAGCATTGGGCTAAGATGCTTTACATCAAGCTTCATAATGTCAATACTGCTTCTGGCTCAAACAGTGTTTCGAGGATTCGCCTCAACAGTGCCGATTTTAACGTCGCTAGCATTAGGATTATCAGGCATATCGGCATACCTTCTCTCTAGAACTGGAAGAGTCGCGATGCCGTCAATCATGGAGATACTATTGTTTGTCTCAGTAATAATGGTGTTTTCAGCGCCAATGATCCAGTTGTTTCTAATAGACCTTGGAATGAGCATTAATACTGCTAGACTAGTGTCAATCAGCATACTAATCGTGTTCACAGGAGTGCTCTATGTTTCACTCAAGAAGGCCAGTAAATCCTCTGAAACCGGTTCAAGAGAAAAATAGAGCTGTTTAGCGAATGCTAGCCGTCGGACACGTAATGCTTAAAACTGTCTTGAAAAGTGTCTGAACAGGGTAGACCAGGCTCCTGCTCGGGGGAAACTCTGAAGCAGGCCTCAACCTCTTGAGGAGGGTACAAGCCGCCTTGACCATGGGGATTGGGCGTGAAACCCGTGGAGAGGTTGAAGCAGCCCTCCCAAGATGTTGCGGAGTAAAAGCATCCTCCTCAGGCTTGTTGAAAAGCGGATTGGGGAGGATGAGCCTACTAGCCTGGGCCCAAATGCTTCCCGAGACTCGCGTACATGGTTGAGACCTTGTTTAAACCATCTGACGGTTAATGCAGTAGGTGTTGTCCTCTACACCATCTTAATGCATAACAGGTTTTCAGCTGAAGCACTTGTTGAAGCTGCGCTAATAGGCGGCTTCCTTATCGGTTACGCGGAAAACCCGCTTACCTTGAAAAACATCTGACTTGTGAAAAGCCTGAGACGTTTGCCATAGTAATGATAGGAGTCGTGCCTCATCCCACCCCAGCAATCCTTATTAAACCTGAGTTGTTATGCCCGCATTGTAGAAATGAGTAGTCTCTTTAAATCTTCAGAGCTCCTTTTAACCTCAACAAGGATTGAACAGCTTTTCAAAAACATTAAGGATGAGCCTCATTACTATGTGGATATGCATATCCACTCTAAGTATAGCAGGGCCACTAGTGCCAATATGACTCTCGAAAACATTGCTTTCTCCGCCAGGCTGAAAGGTCTGAACATCGTGGGAACCGGAGACTGTACGCATACCAAATGGTTAAAGGAGCTTAAGAAGAAGCTTGTCGAATCTTACCCTGGTCTCTACAGGTTGAGAAGCGAGAGGAATCCGGAGCAAACCACGCTCTTCCTGATTCAAGGAGAAGTTAACACCGTCTACCGTGATGAGAATGCTGTTAAAAGGATACACCACGTAATACTTTTCCCAGACTTCGACACTGTTGAACAGGCCTATGACGCTTTAAAGCATACTGGTGACCTTAATGCTGACGGGAGGCCGTTGCTCGAATGCTCTTCCCCAGAGCTTGTCGAAACCTTGAAAAGCATTTCGAAAGACATCGAGGTCTTCCCGGCGCATGTTTGGACCCCGCACTTCAGCATTTTCGGCATTCACGGCTACACTAGTGTTAAGGAATGCTATAAGGATAAGCATAGCGAGATACATGCTCTCGAAACGGGATTATCTTGTTACGATGAAAAGACAGAAGTTTTAACGGAAGAAGGTTGGAAAAAATTCTCCGAAGTAAAACCAAGCGATAAAATATATACTTTAAACCCAAAAACAGGAGAAATCGAGCTTCAACATCCCAGAGGAATCTTCTCCTACTGGTATAAAGGCAGAATGTACAGGTTGAAAACTCGAAGTGTTGATTTACTTGTCACGCCGAATCACAATCTCTTCATTACCACGTGCGACTTTAGGAATCCAAAAACATCTTTCTTAAAGCAGGCGAGAGAAGTATTTGGGAAATCCAAAAGTTTTAAGAAGGATGGGAAATGGAACGGTAACAACGAAGAATATTTTACCCTCCCCTCCCTAGAAATTAGGCATGGAAACCGGTATTATTCTGGTCTAAGAAGAATACCTGAGAAGAAAATACCAATGAAAGACTGGTTAAAATTCTTTGGATTTTGGTTGGCTGAAGGTTGGACAACGAGGGAGAAAAACGGAGATTATAATGTTTGCGTTTCTTGCAAAGATGGGAAGTTAATTTCTGAAATGAAAAAGCTGCTTCAAAGTTTTGGATACAGGGTTTTCCAGAACAAGAAACACCATATACTTAGAGTGAGAAACTATCAGTTGTTCGCTTATCTTGAGCAATTCGGTAAACGTCATGAGAAATTTATTCCAAAAGATGTGAAAATGCTTTCGAAAGACCTTCTCAAGATATTGCTTGACTACTACATTAAAGGCTGTGGCCACATTCACGGAAGGACTAACAAGGGGCTATCTGCAACTACAACCTCCACAAGACTCAGAGATGACCTGCAGGAAATAGCTTTAAAGATTGGAATATCCGCCTATTTTAAGCTCGATAAGAAAAAGGGGAATCCTTTGAAAAGTCTTTCCTCAGGAAAGAAGACTTACAGGCAGAGCAATGATTCTTGGACGGTTTATTTCATCAGAAAAAACACACATACTGTTATTCCCTCGACCATAAGGAAAAATAAGTATATAGAAAGATGGGTAGATTTTAAGGGAAGAGTATACTGTGTATCAGTTCCTAATAAAGTAATTTATGTAAGAAGAAACGGGATTCCTGTATGGTGTGGCAATTCAGATCCTCCAATGAACTGGAGGGTTTCAAGCAATGATCGCTACGTGTTGGTTTCTAACAGCGATTCTCACTCTTACTATCCTTGGAGGCTCGGCAGAGAGGCTAACCTTATGCTCTTGGAGGATTTGAGCTATAGGAGCATACTGGATGCGATCCGTAAACAGGGCAGGTCTAGAATAATCCTCACTATCGAAACCTATCCTGAACATGGGAAATATTATCTTCCAGGTCATCGAAAATGCAAGGTTTCAGTTGACCCCGAGAAGTATTTTAAGCTTAAAGGAGTCTGCCCGGTGTGCGGCAAAAAGCTCACGCCTGGAGTAGAGACGCATATAGAAGAACTCGCTGACCGTCCTAGGGGCATAAAGCCGAGGGATGCTCCAGACTATATTCATCTCATACCGCTTTCAGAGATAATAAGCTATGTTTACTCCACAAGTTTAGATTCCAAGAAGGCTTGGAGCATTTACTACAGTCTGGTAAAGAAGCTTGGAAGCGAATATCGTCTGCTGGTTGAAACCCCTGTGGAGAAGCTGGCAAAACACGATAAGAAGCTGGCCTACGTGGTGGAAAAAATTAGAAATGACAGGGTTAAAATAAGGCCCGGATATGATGGAGTATATGGAAAGATTGAGGTAGTCGAATAGGCACGTGCGCTAAATTTTTATCGCACGCGCTTCAGCAATTACTCTGTGGATAAAGATTTGCCGAAGTATAAAAAGTTTAAGAAAGAGCCGCTTGTACTACCTAGGTTTAATGGCTCTTCAAAGTCAAGATGCGTTGAGTGTTAGCGAATCCTTAAACCGGACTCTGCCAAGCACGGAGGAAGTTCTAACCCTGCCTGCTGAAGCGCTTTTCCCACGCTTTAAAACTTCTCTGAATGGACTCTCCTCTGAAGAAGCAGAAAAACGTCTTGAGGTCTTTGGCTACAATGAGCTAGTCAGGAGAAAGAGGAGAACAGCAGTAGTCGATTTCCTCTCGCATTTTAAAAGCCCTTTAGTGATTATTCTCCTTTTCGCCGGAATAGCTTCAGGATTTTTTGGAGAAATTGTAAACGCTATGATCATATTTTCAATAGTGATTTTCAGCATTGTGTTAGACTTTTACCAAGAGAATAAGGCTGAAAGGGCTGCTGAGATGCTTAGGCAGAGAGTAGCAACCACAGCTACCGTGTTGAGGGATGGTGTTAAAAAGGAGGTGAGGCTTGCGGAAATCGTTCCCGGGGACATCATATATCTTTCTGCCGGCGATATTGTTCCTGCGGATGCTAGAGTATTAAGAGCCAAAGACTTGTTCGTAGACCAGTCTGCGTTGACTGGCGAATCCCTGCCGGTGGAGAAAGTCTCTGAGCCGCTTAAATCCTATGACCCAACTATAACTGAGTGGAATAACTATCTTTTCATGGGCACGTCGATTGTCGGCGGGTCTTCAACAGCACTCGTGGTCAAGACTGGAAGCTTAACTGAATACGGGAGAATTGCAAAGAGGCTTGTTGCGAGAGAGCCTGAAACAGAATTCCAGAGGAGTATCAGAAGCTTCAGCTACATGGTGATGCAGGTAACATTTCTTCTAGTTGTATTCGTATTCTTCATCAACGCCCTCTACATGCGTAGCATCTTGGATTCGCTTCTTTTCGCTGTAGCTCTAGCTGTCGGCTTAACGCCTGAGCTGCTGCCGATGATAATTTCGATAAACCTCTCTAAGGGAGCTGTCTCAATGGCTAGGAAGGAGGTGATAGTGAAGCGCCTAGCATCCATACAGAATTTCGGAAGCATGGATGTTCTATGCACGGATAAGACTGGAACATTGACGGAAAACCGGATAAGGCTCGTGCTTTACGTAGACCTTAACGGCGACAAGAGTGAGAAGGTTCTACTATACTCCTATCTTAACAGTTATCATCAGACGGGGTTGAAAAACCCTCTTGACGAAGCCATACTGAGATTTGGAGAAGTCGACGTTAGCGATTATAGGAAAATCGATGAAATACCGTTTGATTTCGTCCGTAAACGTCTCTCCGTAGTGGTTGAATATCAGAACCAGCGGTTTATGATTACTAAAGGTGCTCCCGAGGAAGTTTCAAAAATCTGCTCCTACTACGAGGTTGGAAACGTTATAGCAGACATAACGGATGAGGTGCATAGTAGGATTGAGCAGAAATATTTCGAGCTTAGCGCTGAGGGCTACAGGGTTTTAAGCGTGGCGTATAAACGCTTGAAGGCGGATAAACCAGTATACGATGTGAGCGATGAGAACGATATGGTTTTTCTAGGCTTCATAGCCTTCCTCGACCCTCCGAAGGAAACAGCCAGGGAAGCACTGCAGCTTTTGAAGAGCGCTTGCATAGAGTTGAAAATACTGACTGGCGATAACGAGTTGGTGACTAGAAAAGTCTGCGAATACCTGGGGTTCGAGATTAAAGGGGTCGTCACGGGTGGGGAGATCGCTCAAATGCATGATGACGCTCTTGCAAGAGTTGTCGAAGAGGCTAATGTCTTCTGCAGGGTCACGCCAGCCCAGAAGGACAGGATAATAAACGCTCTGAGAAACAATGGGCACGTAGTCGGGTATCTGGGAGACGGTATAAACGACGCGCCTTCGCTGAGAACGGCAGATGTCGGCATATCTGTGGAAAACGCTGTCGATATTGCGAAAGAGTCTGCAGACATAATTCTCCTACGGAACGATTTGAGAGTGCTCCACGACGGTGTGTTAGAAGGCAGGAAAACATTCGGCAACACTATGAAGTATATCATGATGGGCGTGAGCTCAAACTTTGGAAACATGTTTAGTGTCGCTGGAGCATCTTTATTCCTACCGTTTCTCCCTATGCTGCCCATACAAATACTGCTCAACAACCTTCTCTACGATTTCTCGCAGTCAGCAATACCTATGGATGAAGTCGACGAAGAGTATGTTGAAAAACCCAAGAGGCTAGACGTAAGATTCATCAGAAGGTTCATGGTTTTTCTTGGGCCAGTCAGCTCCCTATTCGATTTCCTAACGTTCTTCATAATGCTCTTCATATTCAACGCTTCCGAACCGCTTTTCCAAACAGCATGGTTCATCGAATCCCTGTCTTCACAGACCATTGTGATCTTCGCAATTAGAACGAAAAAGTCTCCTTTCTGGAGGAGCAGGCCGAGCAGAACCTTGCTTTCGAGCAGTATTGCAATAATCGCGCTCGCACTGATACTACCGTATACGCCATTAGGAGAGGTTTTCCGGTTTGCGAAGCTTCCTGCAACTTTCTTCATAGCCCTGCTTGCGATTCTCGCCGCCTACATGGCTCTAGCGGAAATCGTGAAAAACTGGTTTTACAAGAGGTACGGCTACCTTTTAGAGCAGACACTGATGCCGCCGAGAAGGATTGGAATCTACCTGAGTAAGACTGCGAGGCTCGTCCAGAACGTTGTAGCAACTATCTGCCTGCGTCCAGAAGATGAAATGACGGTTGACTCCCTGATAGAAGACTTGGAAAAAATCTTGCCGCCACCCATCAACTATGATCAAATCGGCCACGCTATCCAGTATTTGAGACGCGCAGGACTTATAAGCTTCAACTGGCGTCAGAGAACGATAAAACGTGAGAAACCGTTGAAAGAATACGTGACTAGACAGTTAATAGCCAGCGAGCTATGGCAGAAAATAGTTCAAGACTGGTATAGGATCAGTAAAATCGTCTACGAAAGATACCGGAGAATAAACCAGGAGTATCAGGAGCTTCTATCCGGCGAAAAACCAGAATAATTTCCTCCACACTCTAAAATCATGATGCGCTTAAGCTCCTTGCTCATGCGCCTGTTAAAAAATTAAAGCATTCATGAGGAATGGCGCCGCTACGAGCACTAGCTTTTAACCATGTTAGGTGGTAATCCAAGACACTCGCGGTCACGGGGCCGAGTAGATAAGCATCTTCTTCTCCGAAAACAACCGGCGCGCGTGACTTTTGCTTGACTGCAGCTTTCCTGAGCTTGTCGAAATATTGAAAGAGCGTTGGGGAAACATCGGAGTCTCCCGGCGCATGTTTGAACCCCGCATTCCAGCATTTTCGGAGCCCACGGCTACACTAGCACGTGAGAACTGCTGACTATAAAGCACCAAGGCCATACTTAACCTTGGAGAGACTTTATTTCTAGCTATGATGAATTCATGAAGCAACTAAAGTTCATTTTAGCACGCGCTTCCACCAAGATTCTGCGCTTCGCAGCATAGGAAGCAACGTGGAGGTCCTAAAATCTTTCGAGCTTTAAGTAAGCCAGCTGCTTAGGCATGTAGTTGATCCTTCTGGGAGAAGGCCTCGTACCGTATTCAATGGTCCTACCTATCGTGTCGAGAAGAGTCTGCATTAGTTCGCAGCCCCTTATCCTACCGAGTCCGCCGCGCACAGCCTCCCTTTCCGAGAAGACTCTTGTATCGTCTCTCCTCAAGCCTCCTGAGGAGACGAGTATTGGAACAGGCTCCCCAGAGTGCATCCCCCTGTCGCAAGGCGTAGTATGGTCGCCTGTCACAACTATCGTTGTGCTGGTCAAAACTGATTCATCTATCATCTTTAGATTCTTCCCAAACCGTTGTATAAACTCGTATTTTGCAACAGGATTCTTACTGTGGCTTGCAACATCCGTTCCCTTCAAATGAAGGTATACGAAGTCATACTTGTCCAGCAGTTCCAGGGCCTTGCTCAGCTTTCCAGTAATGTTAGTATTGAGAAGACCGTTAGCCCCCTCAACCCTGTAAATATCCATGCCTGTGGCACGGCCTATCCCCTTGTATAGCAATCCTGCGGCTACACATGCGGCACTGAGATCCCATTTATCCCTGAAGCTGGTCATCCTTCTTTTAACTCCTGGGCTTCTCACCAGTATAGCGTTAGCCTCTTGAAGACCCTTCTCAGCCCTAATCCTGTTTAACTCGTGGCGGCTCAGCCTTTTAATCGCCTCCAAGGTTATGCTGTTAACAAGGTTGGCGAGCCTCTCAGCACCCTCTCTGTCCCTAGCCTCTTCAACAGGCTGACATAGTATAACAGGCTTGCCTTCAGCATGAGGATCATTATCAGTAACCTCGTGCGACAATCCTTCGCCTGAAACAACCATGACGAACCTATGTTCAGAGAGAGGCTGAAACCTTACTCTAAACCCTTGGAACTCGCCCAGCTCGTCGTTGAGAAAACCGGTTAGTTCCCTCGTCTGCTCGCTTCCTATTCTCCCAGCCCGCCTGTCTACAACCACAGGGTAACCGTTCTCAATCCTGACGGTTGCAAGATTACCCCTGAAAGCTATCTCTCCCTCCTCCAGTTCAACACCCTCGCCTAGGGCTTCAATAGGGCCTCTTCCGAAATACTCCTTCTCAATATCATAGCCGAACATGACTAGGTGTGCAACATCACTGCTGGGTGGAACACCGGGAGCAATAATGTCCATCAGTCCTTGAGAACCGTTTTTCTTAAGCTTTTTGAAGCTCATTGAATTAGCCTTTTCAAGCGGTGTTAAGCCGTCCAGCTCCCTGTAAGCATGGTCGCCAAGCCCGTCGAGCACTATGAACAGTATCCTCTCAGGTTTCAACCCTCACGATTCATAATGGCGCCGATGTTTAAACTTTGCTTATGAAGCCGGGAGTCAGCTCCGGTGGTATAACAATGTTGGCAGAAACCATGTAAGCATGTTGTGGAAACCAGCATGACTAAGGATGAGAAAATCATGGGAATATTGCGGTAAGCATATGGGAAGAGCAGGATCAGTGTTGAGACGCCCTTCGGCAGAAGTAGTATCGCTAAAAATCTCCTGCCGTGTGAGGCAACAATGCCGGTTTTAGAGAAAGCCTCAGTCAGCAGGAAAACTGGAAAACATAGATTATAGCGTGTGCTGTAGTTGAAAAAACTTTTAAGCCGAGAGAACACTGGGTTTCTAAGGCTTCAGCGATGAAGAAAGCCTATTTTGCCGGAGGATGCTTCTGGGGTGTCGAATATTTCTTCAAAAGGGCTAAGGGAGTAGTTTCCACGAGAGTCGGCTACATGGGTGGGAAAAAAGAGAACCCTACTTATGAAGAAGTCTGCAGTGGAACCACCGGGCACCTGGAGACAGTTGAAGTTGTTTACAGTCCTGAGGAAACAAGCTTCGAAGAGCTAGCAAAGCTGTTCTTTGAAATCCATGATCCTACTCAGGTTAATCGTCAAGGGCCGGATGTTGGAGAACAGTATCAGTCGGCAATTTTCTACCTGGATGAGGAACAGAAGAAGATTGCTCAAGACCTTATTTCTAAACTTGAGAAGAAAGGGTATAGGGTTGCGACGCAGCTTAGAAAGGCTGATATTTTTTGGCCAGCGGAGGAACGCCACCAAGATTATTATGGGAAGACAGGTGGAAAGCCCTACTGCCACTTCCACGTTAAGAGGTTTTAGCATAATGCTCTAACAGTCATGATGGTCACGCTTGGAAAAGTATTTAAACAGTTGAACTCGCAACCCTAGCGGCAGGTGAGAGTACACGTGGACGAGCATGGAGAAAAGGACGGTGCGACAGATGAGACTAACCAGCATTTCGCAAAGCATCCGAGCCGGTTCATCAATATGCCTCTCCATGCTGAGTGGTTCAGCTAAAAAGACTATCGGTTCTAAGCATGAGTTTACGAGTACGGTAGGACAGTCTTTAATGACGTACGCGTTTAATGTCTTCGGGATTATTGCCGGTACAATTGTTGCCTATTTCCTAGGAGTTTTTCAAAGCTTCTCCTGGGCTTTTACCATATATCCTCCAATTTTAAGTGCCAGAGGGGTCATAGGAGGAGTGTTCTGCAGCCGTCTAAGCACCGGACTACACTTGGGAACAGTGCAGCCAAGCTTCTCTAAGAATACTAGAGGCTTTTACTTACTACTCCAATCAACCATAGTCTTAACTCTTGAAGCCAGCGTCTTCATAGGGCTGATTGCCGCTGCTTTATTCACCTGGTTGAAAAACATGTCGACGCTGGAATTTTTCAGAATTTTAATCGTCGTGATGGCTACGATGGCTATAGCCTTGGTTGTTATTTCCCCGCTTGCAACAGCAGTCTCATTCCTCTCTTTCAAGCATGGTCTAAACCCGGATATCGTATTGTATTCCGTGGAATCCACAGTAGCTGATCTCTTGATCACTCTCATCTACGTTGAAGTGCTAAACATTTTCGCCTTTAACAATTCTGCTGGCCAATATTTGCTTCTCTTAATAAGCCTAACACTTGTGTCATGCACAATATACTCTATAATCAGAAACTACTTTAGAGAGGCGGAGTTCGCAAAAACCATAAAAGAATCTCTTCTTACAATAATCCTAGTCTCCCTCATAATAAACGTAGCGGGGTTGGCCTTCGGAAGAATATCCGAAATCGTGGAGAAGAGAAGAGAGGTGTACACCGTTTACCCAGCACTAATCGATACGATTGGAGATGTAGGGTTGGTCGTTAGCTCTACAGCAACGACGAAACTTGCTCTAGGCGCCCTAAAACCCTCATTTTCCTCTATAAAGAATCATGGTTTAGAGGTTTCCAGCGCATGGGTGGCGTCGCTAATAATGTATTGCATTTACAGCGTTCTTTCCCTAATGATTCAAGGGATCTTCACCCCCCAGAATTTTCTTTATTTCACTGCTTTACTACTCGTTGCCAACTTAATAGCCGCCTCATGCATAATATTAATATCTTATGCGGTTGCAATCCTGACTTACCAAAGGGGGCTTGACCCTGACAATTTCGTGATACCGATTGAAAGCTCCTTGGCGGACAGCCTAACGTCCATAGCTCTACTTATTTCGCTCTTTATAGTGGGTTAATTTTCCAAAAATAAGATTTAAAACGTTCCTGTCATATCTATATTAGAGAAAAAACAAAGATGAAATTCGAGAAGATAGAATATAAGCCTAAACCGGTTCGAGAACTACTCTTGGATATGAAAAACCTCTCAGAGCTAATGATAGATCTAGCATATTCCGCAGCCCTATTCAACGATAAGGAGCTTGCGGAAGAAGTTTTGGAACTCGAGAGAAGGATTGACACACTTGCCTATCAACTGGACATGACGATTATGATAGCTGCAAGAGATGCTGAGGATGCTGAAGCTTTAGCAGGAGTTGCAAAAGTAGCGGGGGCGACGGATAAAATATCGGATGCTGTTGCAGACATCGCAGTGATAGTTAAGGAAGGTATAGGCGTGCATCCCATCGTGATGAAGATTTTTGAAAAAGCCGAGGAGCATATTGCAAGAGTCAAAGTTAATGAGAAATCTATAATAGTTGATAAAAAGATCGGTAGACTCAACCTAGCGGCAAGAATGGGCATCAACATAATAGCTATCCGCCGAGGCAAAGATTGGATAGTGAAGCCGGAGGATGATGAGAAAATCCTGCATGGCGATATTCTTATTGCACGAGGAGCTGCGTCAGGGATTAAAAGGTTCAAGGAGCTTGCAGAAGGGAAAAATAGGGAGAATGGAGAGCTAGAAAATGCAGCAGGATAGCCATAGGAGCTTTGAAATCGTTGAAAAATTCGTAGAGCTTAAAAACACTTCAGAGCTGATGATTGACCTAGCCTATTCTGCACTGCTGCTGAATAGTAAGGAGTTGGCTGAAGAAGTGCAAAGGCTCGAGGAGCATATGGATAAGCTGCACACCGAATATGAGATTTCAGTCTTATTAAGCCAGTTTAAAGAGGAGGATGTAAAGGGTATTCTCGGACTCATACGGCTAGGCATTGTCACCGAGGAAATAGCTGATGCAGCCGCTGAAATAGCTGAAGTAGTCTTGAGGGAGATAGAGCCTCATCCAATTATGAAGCTCGTCATAGAAGAGGCGGATGAAACCGTGACATATACGCATGTTTCCGAGAACTCGCCACTAGTAGGCAAGACCCTTCGGGAGGCACACATTCCAGAGGAAACCGGGATGCGGGTTCTAGCGATAAAAAGAGGGGAGAAATACATAAGGCCTAAGCCAGACTTGAAGATCGATGCCGGCGACATCTTAATAGCCTCCGGTTATGCTGAGGGGGAGGAAGACCTTAGAAAATTAGCTTCTCCGAGTAGCTAGAATTTAACTCCTTAGAAAAGGTTTGACTGATTGAGCGTCCCGCGAAACTTCGAGAAGTGTTAAAACCGTCTATCCAGCACGAATAGACATAGTACTAGTGTTTAAACTTTAAGAAAAACGTAAATCAGCTCGAGTAGTAAAGCAGTATTGGCAGGAACCAGGCGAAACAGGCTGTGAAAAACAGTGTGATGAAAGAGTAGAAAACCATTGGAATACTGCGATATGCATATGAGAAGAGCAGCATCAGCATTGAAGCAATCACCAGTAGAATGAGAATAGTCAACATTGCCCTGTTGTGCACAGCCACTAAACCGGTTTTAGAGAAGGCTTCTAAAAGAAGGAAGGCTGGAAAAGCATATATCAACCCCACTAGGAAACCGCTTGTTAAAACTGCTCCTGCTAAGCCTGTTTGAAGATAGAGGGAGAAGCATGTTGAAACCACTATGGCTGCAGGCAGGAGGAGAAGCTTAAGGAAAAACCATCCAGGTAGGCTTCTCAGGCTTCTCGACAGCTCCTCGTACAACGGTATGAACCATTTGAGAAACTCTGAATCCAGCCCACCCCTGCTTACGGCAGTATCTCTGAAAAAGTACAGTTTTTCAACAAGACTATGTAGACCCGCAGCGTCCAAAACATCGCCAAGCACTCCCCGGTCTGCAACATCCTGAACCTGTGCGCACACCCTGTTCAAACTCTTAGGGTTAAGCAGGATCAATGCGAAAGCCGAGGCTAACAGTAGCTGTGCTAACCTATCCATTAGACAGTGATACTACGCATAGCTCTCTTTTTAGTTTTTCCTGAACGATGCTCAGAAGGCTTAAAAGTTTAAGCGCACAGGCTTATTGAAAGTTAAAACAGCCTTTCTAGACCATGTTGGAAAGCCTACAGAACGGTTTGTCGAAACACTTTTCAGATCATACTACTCCAGCCGCCTATGCGTAGTGAAAAATATCCTTTTCAACAAAGGTTTATACGTAGTAAAAACAAGAATAGACTGTAAGCAAGCATAACGGCAGATGGCTGTGCTAGAGAAACTGGCTTAACACCAACATAATCTCCGAGAACCGAGATGCGTGTGACAACCTTTTTTCCAAGCGTGGCTCGAACGATAGCTAAGTCTCACTGAACTTTTCAAACATACTCCTAGCATGCCTGAAATTATTTTAAAGAAAACTTTTCAATATTTTCTTGCCCTGACGACGTGCTACTACCATATAAGGCTGTAAAGTTTGCTCTGAAACAACAGTGTGCGCATCCAGAAGAGTTTCTTCAGATTGACGCGCACTGACAATAATGAGACATACGGCTTTCTAGCATTAAAAACGCGGAAAACTTCAAGGTGATCTGAGCCCACGCTACATTGGTTTGCAGAATTCAGTAAGTAAACTATTGTACAGATTGGTCTTTAAATATGATTGTGTCGCCCGTTTACAAAAAAGACGTTATATACGTTTGGCGAAGTGCTAAATGTCGAGATGAGGAAAAACACAGTCAGCATGTTGATGACGCTTATGCTTGCAACAGTATTAGCCACCAGCCCAGTTTACGCGTACATCTGGGTAGACACGCCGGAGCCTGTTGGAAACGAGCCTGTTAAACCAGGGATAACCGGATGCGTGTTCTACGATTCTAATGCAAACGGAGTGATGGATGCTGGAGAAACCGTGTTAAGCGGCATACAGGTGGAGCTCTGGATTGGGGAGGACAGGGTTACGTGGACGACAACCGGCTCTAGCTACTGCTTCTACAGTGTTTGCGGCGAGTATACCGTCAAAGTTGTTTTGCCGCAGAACTGGGCCAGTACAACTCCCCCAACAATATCTGTAACAGTAGAATGGGGGGAGACTAGTGGGAACAATAATTTCGGAATCGTGCGCATAGGCTACTACGGCGGGGGCCATACTCCAGGGTTCTGGAGCAGCAAGAACGGTGAAGACAAGATAAAGGATGAACCTGGTGGAGAATACACGGAGCTTGAAATGTTAGCAGGCTATAACTTGAGGACAAAGGACGGTAAACGGTTCGAGCCCAAATCATACTCTGAACTCAGAGCCTGGCTCCTGGACGCGGACTCGACGAACATGGCTTACATGCTGTCCGTCAAGCTTGCAGCCATGGTTTTAAGCGTTGAAGCAGGCTTCGTCAAGGGAGACGCGCTGGTCTACGCGCCGGGCGTGAAAACAGGTACGGATTTCCTGACAATCAACGAGCTAGTAAAAGATGCAGACTATCAGCTCGGGTTAGACGGGTACACGCCTCAAGGAGATTCTAACAGGGCCTATCAGGAAATTCTCATGAAGGCGCTGGACGCTGCGAACAATAATCTTAACTTCATCTATCCAGCACCCTAGTGGACAATCGTCTCAACCCTTTCTTTTTTAAATGTTTCGGCGAACCGTCTTGCTAGACAAAGGTTTAAACAGGGGGCAGCAATACGCCTGTTCATGAGTGCTACCTCCAGGTCTTGTGGAGAAGGTGAAAACACGGTTCGGAGCATAGGATCCCGGCTTGAGCTTTTCATCGACAACTGGCTTATAGCGGAGTCGAGGAACGTGGAGCTGAGGCTGCATAATCCTGTTCCGCAAGAGGTCTCCATAGTCTTCAACCAGCCTTGGGAGGGAAACACCTCAGGCTACGTGACAGTTTTTAAAGACGAAGACTGCTTCAGAATGTACTATCGCGGTTCAAACCATGACTTGACAACTGGAGAGGCGACTCACCCGGAGTTCACGTGTTATGCTGAAAGCGTCGACGGCGTTAACTGGGTTAAGCCCAAGCTTAAACTATTCGAGTTCAACGGTTCAAGGCAGAACAATATTGTTTGGAGCGGTGTTGGAACGCATAATTTTACACCTTTCAGAGACACTAATCCAAACTGTTCACGAGAGGAAGCATATAAGGCTCTAGGGGTTGGCGACGGTGGACTCTACGCTTTCAAGTCTCCAGACGGTGTTCACTGGCAGTTAATGTCCAGCCAGCCGGTCATAACTAAGGGTGCTTTCGACTCTCAGAACCTGGCTTTCTGGGATACTGTTAGAAAGCGTTACGCTGCTTTCTTCCGCGGCTGGCGCCAAGGGACACGTGACATCCTGACCTGCTTCTCGAAGGATTTCGTAAGCTGGACTGAGCCTGAATGGCTTGACTACGGTGAATCCCCGCGCGAGCATCTCTACACGAATGCAGTATTGCCATACTTTCGGGCTCCGCATGTCTTCCTAGGGTTTCCGATGCGCTTCATCCCAGACAGGGAGAAGACACCCCATTTTTACAAGGGTGTTTCAGACACAGTATTCATGAGCAGCCACGACGGTCTGCATTGGCAGCGATGGGCAGAAGCCTTCATCCGGCCTGGACCAATGCCTGAACGGTGGATTAACCGTAACAATATGACGGCGTGGGGAATTCTGGTTACGAAATCCAGGCTTACGAATGCTCCTGACGAGCTTTCACTATACTCTAATGAGGGATACTATACTTCCGGTAACCGTTTACGCCGCTTCACGCTGCGAACAGACGGCTTTGTCTCCGTGCACGCGTCATATTCTGGAGGCGAGCTCGTCACCCATCCTCTAATGTTCAAAGAGGGGAGACTGCTGCTTAACTATTCTACGTCAGCTGCAGGAGGAGTAATGGTGGAAATCCTGGATGAGGATAGTAAGCCTATTCCAGGCTTCACGATGGAGGAGGCTGTGGAGCTTTACGGCGACGAGGTTGAAGCAGAAGCCAGGTGGAGAAACGGCTCGGACATAAGCAGGCTGTCAGGCCGGGTTGTCCGCATACGCTTAAGAATGTGGGATGCTGATGTTTACGCTTTAAAAGCGTGTTGAAAAAAACACTGGGTAAACAAGCCACCGTTAAATTTTTAATCCCTATTTCCTCAACCCTTCTCATCTAGGGAAACATCATAAGGCTTTTATAGTTAACTCGCAATCGAGACGATAACTGCTTTGACCCAGCGGGTCGTGTTGGCAGACGAAGGTAAAAGCCCCTACCGCATCATTATACCTGTTGACGCAATCCCTTCGGAGCGCTATGCTGCGGAAGAATTTCAGAAGTACTTTGAGCGAATCAGCAGCGTGAAGCTGCCCATTTCAACGGACGACCTGCCGATGACAAGCCATGAAATAATGCTCGGCGACAATAAGCATCTATACAGCCTAGGTTTGCGAGTAGATTTGAATAAACTTGGTCCAGAAGGCTTCCTGCTTAAAACATTAAACAATCATCTGGCAGTAGTGGGCGGCAGGCCTCGTGGAACTCTCTACGGCGTCTACACCCTGCTGGAAGAGAAGCTTGGCGTCCGGTGGTTCACTCCTGAAGTGGAGCATGTGCCTAACATGACGCGTGTCGAAATCCCTCCTCTAGACGAGATTCAGAAACCAGATTTAGAATACCGTGAAGTCTTCTGGACAGAAATGCTGAGGAATGCTGATTTCGCCGCCCGCCACAGGTTGAACGGTCATCATTACCGCTTGACTGAGAAGCACGGTGGACGGGCAGCCGTATTCTATCCTTTTGTGCACAGTTTAAACGAGTTAATACCTTGTGAAATCTGTGAGCAGCACCCTGAGTTCTGGCCGATGGTGAACGGTAAACGTGTCAGCGGGTATGTTCAAAGATGCTTATCCAACCCTGAGCTTGTTAAAACAGCGGTTGAACGCGTGAAAAAATGGGTGGAGGAGCATCCTGACGCGACTATCATAGATGTTTCACAGAACGATACGGGCTACTGGTGTCAGTGTCCGGATTGCAAAGCATTCGACGAAGCCGAGGGAAGCCCAGCTGCGTCTCTCCTCAGGTTTGTAAACATTATTGCCGAATCTGTTGAAAAAGATTATCCGGGTATCCGTGTGGAGACACTAGCATACCAGTATAGCCGTAAGCCTCCGAAAAACCTGCGTCCGCGGAGAAACGTTATAATCAGGCTTTGCTCAATCGAATGCTGCTTCTCCCACCTGTTGGAAAACTGCCCGTCGGAGGAGAATAAGAGTTTCCGGAGAGATATTGAGGCCTGGCAGCCGGTTTCCCCCTTGCTTTATGTTTGGGATTACACTACTAACTTCGCCCATTATCTTCAGCCTTTTCCAAACCTTGAAGTGCTTCAGCAGAACGTAAAGTTCTTCGTTAAACACGGTGTCAAAGGCTTGTTTGAACAGGGTAACTATTCTCCAGGTGGAAACGGGGAGATGGCACCGTTAAGAGCATACCTGTTGGCGAAGCTCCTATGGAATCCTGATACTGATCTAAAGAAGCATGTTGACGATTTTCTGAAAGGCTATTACGGTAGGGCGATGAATGCTGTTCGAGCCTACATAGAGCTGCTACATAGGAAAGCGAGAGAGAAAGAAGTTCACGTACATATTTACGACCCACCGACCTCCGCGTTTTTAGACGACGAGTTTCTAGAGGAGGCTGAAAAGCTTTTTGACGAGGCTGAACGACTTGCTGACGATGAGGAGATACGTTTTCGCGTGCAGGTGGCGCGCCTACCAGTCTGGTATGTTAAGCTGGCGACGAACCGGGTGAAGGGTGAAGAAAGGTTAGGGCTGCTCCGCAGGTTTCTAGAAGTAGCCCGCAGGGCTGGTGTCACGCATATTAGTGAAGGCTTGAAACTGGATGACTGGGTGAAGCGAATGGTTGAAGAATAAGCATGCTTAGAAGTTTTCAATACGCGCGCTGTATTCGCTGGGCAAAGTACCTCTAGCTCTGTTAACTTCATACCAATAGTGTAGCTTAGGCTACCACAGTATGCGATCAACCTTTCTATGTTCAAACACAGCGATTGTAAGCTGCCTATCATCCATATTTAACTAGCAATGCTATTAACACTCCTTTCTCTTTTAAGCCTTCCACCAGCACATTGAAAGATTGGGAAAACAAGCGTGGTGCGTGTTAATTTTCTAAGTCTTACAAAACGTGGCAAACAGCTGGCTCGTATTAAAGCTTAAATAATGGAATCGCCAATAAACGCGGTGAAAGTTGGAGATATTCGAGAGTTTCTCTAAGTCTGTCGACTACGTTTCGAAGCTGTTGTCAAGAGGAGTGGAGCTCATAGCAATGATAATAATCAGCATAATTCCCATAGTCAACTTCATCTTCCTGGGCTATTGCAGTAAGATTTTGAAAGAGGGGCCTGCCAAGGACGAGCCCCCGAAGTTCGAGAACTTCGGAGAACTCTTTTGGGACGGGTTAAAGATATTCGTCGTAGCACTGTTATGGGCATTGCTGGCTATAATAATACTGGTGGCTGTGCTCGTCTCAGTTGTGCCTTGGTACTGGATCGGCAGCAGGCTCGGCTTTGCTAGTCTCGGAGTCATGCCACTCATCGCCATATTCACAGCACTCCTAGTTGGCATATGCGTGGGAATATTTGGGGTAATAGGTGTCCTTCTCGCCGCTAAGACTGGGGAAATATCTAAAGGGTTTTCCCTTCAGCAGATAATGACAGTGATAAACAGCGTCGGCTTAGCCAACCATGTTATCTGGGTGGTTGTATCAGCCATCATAACACTCATAGTAGGCTTGTTAAGCACGGTGCCGCTGATCGGTTGGCTCATAATCCTGGTGATAACTCCTCTTCTTGCAACCTTTCTAGCCAGGGCTGCAACACTCTTCTATTCGGATGCTGTTGAAAAAACCCTACTTCCGCCACCCCCGCCTCCACCTATAACTGTTTAACCATCACGCGAGTTTCCCCTGAAAACCTGATTGAAGTAGTTTTTCAGCTTATACCATATTGTTTCCCGTGGCATGTGAATCAGCCAGCGCATCTGCAAAAATGTCTCATTTCAGCGCTCTAAATCTTTTTTAAACCAGAAGACGTTTCCCAGTGATCATGGGAGACTGGACTAGGAGAATCTTCATAGAACGAGCTGATCTCTTTCTTAAAATCATGAATGAGAAATGGATTAAAACAGAGGCTCTCGTCGACGGAATGATAAGGCTGCTTAAGGATTTCAACATTGAAAGCGGAAGGATACTGGATCTTTGCTGCGGAAACGGGAGGGTTGCAATAACCTTTGCTAAAAAGGGTTTCAGAGCCGTGGGCATCGATTTTTCCCCCATGTTTATCGAAGATGCTAAAGAAAAGGCAAGGGAGCTAGGCGTCTCTAAAAGGACCAGCTTCATATGTGGCGACGCTAGAAGACTCTTGAGCCTCGTGCCCAAGGATGCGTTTTTCGACGTAGTAACCAGTGTCTGGACATCAATAGGCTATTACAGTAAGGATGAAGACCTTTCAGTTTTCAAGCAGGCGAGAAAGCTAACAAGAGATGGAGGGATACTTTTCATAGCTGAGACAGTTCATAGAGATTCCCTAAACCTGAGTTTCTGCCCTTCATCGTTCACGCTCTACGAGAATATTGTTCTAGTTGAAGAAAGGAAGTGGGACGTGCTCACCTCTAAGCTTAGAACCACATGGTCTTTCTACGCGAAGAACGGTGATAACCTAAGGCTTATTGACAGAATCATGTTCGACATATACGTCTATAGCGTAAGCGAGCTTGCATCAATGTTGAGGGAAGCAGGTTGGGAAACCGTCGCAACATATGGGAACCTGGCTACTGGACAACTGTTCAGCCCCTGGACAGAGTTAAACCTGGTTGCGAAAACCACTAACATGCAGCATGATGAAAAAGGTAGTGGCACTACACAGTTTTTTAAAAAGACTGAAAGGAGTTTAAAGGATTAAGCTTCCTTAACACCCTCTAAAGCCTCGCGCAAACCCTTGTAGCGGTTACGAACAGTAACCTCAGTAACATTACTTGCTTCAGCAATCTGTTTTTGAGTGAACAATTGTAAACCAAGCCTCTGCGTAGCAAGATACATCGCGGCCGCAACCATTCCAAGCGGGTCTTTACCAGCCGTGATCTTTTTCTCCTTAGCCTCTTTTAAAATTTTCAATGTTTCTCTCTCCACCTCCGGTCCGACTTTAAGCTTGCTCGCGACTTTTTCAACATATATCGCCGGGTCGCTGAGAGGCATTTTGCTTTCAAGCGACCTGATCAACAGCCTGTAGCTTCTCGCCACCTCCTTCCTCTTAAGCCCTGAAGCATTCGCAACCTCTTTAAGCGTCCTCGGGATTCCACTGTCTCTGCATGCTGCGTACAATGCTGCCGCCGCGAGACTGTTTATCGGTCTCCCCCTCACCAGTCCTCTTTCAAGAGCGTCACGATAGATCTGCACTGCCCTCGTGTATGTTGCCTTCGGCGCTTTAAGCTGGTCTGCTATCTGCGATATTACTTTACTCGCAACCTGCAGGTTTCTCTCCGCCGAGTTGTACGCCCTGTTTCTCTGCTGCCATAGTCTTAGCTTCTGGGCTTCAGCCATTGCTTTCTCAGAAAGCACTTTGCCAGTTGCGTCTTTAATTCCTGTTTCAAGCGTGGTTGATAGTCCATAATCATATATTGCTGTTGATAGGGGACTTCCAACCCTATCTCTTTTCTCTGATTCCTCGTCTCCAAATTCCCTCCATTCTTTCGACTCGTCAAGCATCTTCTGCACGAGTACGAAGCCGCATGCTGAGCAATAGATTTCCCCAGACCTTTTATCCTCCACTATCTTCTTCGAGCCGCACTGGGGACATGCCCACCTCTGCAGCTCGTCTGATGGGAGGCTCATCTCTCAAACCTCCTGCGGAAAAGCTTAAAAGCAGGTGCCATTTTCACTCAACCCTCCCATACCATTATTTAAACTTTTCGCTTTTCCGGCCGAGTAGTCAAAAACCCCCTTCTCACGGTTTCCCCAGCCGAATAAACCCTTATTTCCCAGTTTCTCCCGGATGATTAAAACCGTTTAAAAGGGTTTAGAGTATTATTTAGCGCACGCTAAATGAGCCTTTGGAAAAACCCTGTCGAAAAGCAGGCGTCGCAACCCAGAGTTATAATGCTCGTTGACCTAGACTATTTTTTCGCGCAGTGCGAGGAAGTAAGGAATCCTTCTTTAAGAAACAAGCCTGTGGTTGTATGTGTGTACTCTGGAAGAAGTGGGGAAAGCGGTGTTGTGAGCACTGCAAACTATGAGGCTAGGAAATACGGTGTTAAATCAGGCATCCCTATCACCGTGGCTAAAAAAAGGCTGGCGAATGTTGACGCAGTATTTCTCCCTGTTGACCATGATTATTACGACAGGGTTTCAGAAGAAGTGATGAATATCCTTAGGAATCATGCTGATGTCTTCGAGCAGGCGGGGGTTGACGAAGCCTACTTGGATGTGAGCGAGAGAGTTGGAAGAAGCTTTGATAAAGCCAGGGAATTAGCTGAGAAGATAAAGGAGGAGGTGAGGAGAAGCAAGGGGTTGACATGTTCAATAGGCATCGGTCCGAATAAGCTTGTCGCTAAGATTGCTGCCGACAGTCAAAAGCCGGATGGCCTAACGGTTGTTAAACCCGAAGAGGTTCAAGGCTTCCTTTCACCCCTGCCGGTCAACCGGTTAATCGGAGTCGGAGCCAAGACCCAGAGCCGGATGGAGAGCCTAGGCATTAAGACGATCGGCGACCTAGCTGGTTTTAGTGTTCAGAGGCTCGTTGAGCTTTTCGGGGAGAAGCTTGGCATTTACTTCTATAATGCTTCCCATGGGGTAGATAACAGGCCTGTTGAAGAAAAAGGTGAAACGGCATCCATAAGTAGAATATCGACTCTTAGGGAAGATACTCGCGACACAGAGGCTATTATGAGAAAGGCTGGTGAGCTTTGCGACGAGATTCAAGCTGAACTCGCCCGGCGTAGGCTAAAGGCTAAGCAGATTGGAATAATAGTTATTTCTAAAGATACTAGTGTTCACAGCAGGTCGAAAACCCTGGCACAGCCCACGAGTAATCCGGAGGCGCTTAAAAAGGATGTGAGAGAACTGTTTGAAAGATTTCTGAGGGAATCCGGGCTTGAAGCGCGAAGAGTAGGTGTGAAGGTCTCAGGCTTCGTTAGAGGAGACAGTCAGAGAAGACTGGGAAGCTTTATTCAGGGCGAGGCAGAGTAATACTTCCTCAAACATCCAGGCAATCCGTCACCACAGGCTTCCGTCAGTAGTGTGCACCGGATCTTCCGGAGACGAAGACAACGATACCAGCCATGGTTTGTCTTAGACACCGCATCCCGCCGGCTAATCCATATTCAAAAACCCTTAACCTCCCTGTTCCACCGGTTTTTATGCGCAGAACCATTGTCCTAATTGATGCTCATTTTCACACAACCCTCTCCCTCAAACGTTTACCTGCCTCCGTATTTTTAAAGACGGTTTCAAACGGCTTTTCAGCCATGATGACGGAGTGCTCGCTTGAGGATATTGACGGCGTTGGGCCTGCGACGGCGAGGAAGCTCAGGGAAGCTGGCTTCGTAAGCATTGAGTCCCTAGCGGTTGCAACAGCATTCGAGATCTCCGAGGCTACTGGAATAGGCTATGATACTGCTCTCAAGATCTCCCAGGCTGCCAGGGAGCTTGTCAAGATAGACCTGGTTACTGCAGACGAGGTTTTGAAGAGGAGGCAGCAGGCCCAGAAGATCACGACTGGAAGCAAAGCCTTAGACGCTCTTCTCGGGGGAGGAATCGAGACTCAAGCCATAACGGAGCTTGTTGGAGAATTCGGAACCGGGAAGACCCAGCTCTGCCACACTTTATGCGTGACAGTTCAGCTTCCCAAGGATAAGGGCGGGTTGGAGGCCGGCGCGTTATTCATAGATACTGAGGGGACGTTCAGGCCTGAGAGGATTGTTCAGATAGCTAGGAAACACAGGCTTGAAGCCGAGAAGGCTCTTAAGAACATTATCTACGCTAGAGTTTACAACTCTGATCATCAGGTTCTCTTGGTTGACAAGGCTTGGGAAATATGCAGTCAGCACCCAATAAGGCTGATTATCGTAGACTCTCTGACAAGCCAGTTCAGGGGAGAGTATCTTGGGAGGGAAGCGTTAGCCTTAAGGCAGCAGAGGCTTAACGGCCATGTTCACAAGCTGCTTAAGTTGGCTGAGGCTCTTAACCTTGCCGTTGTCGTTACTAACCAGGTTGTCGCTAACCCTGGCCAGTTCTTCGGAGACCCCAACAAGCCGGCAGGCGGGAACGTAGTTGCGCATGCAAGCACCTACAGGCTGTTTCTAAGGAAGGGTAAGGAGAATACCCGTGTTGCATGCCTCTTCGACGCTCCACACCTGCCTTATGGGGAGGCTTCTTTCCTCGTTGGTGAAGGCGGGGTTGTGGATTCGCCAGGATCCGAGTCTAGTTAAACGGTACTACGAGTCAGCAAGTATTCCGGTAAACCTGCCCTGGAAACTTAGCAGGAAGCATATCAGGATAGTTACTCGAGACGGGCGTTTCATAAAGCTTAACACGCTTAGAAACAGGATAAACTCTAAAGCATTATGGAGGCTCTGCGCCAAGTATGCTCCTACGCACGTCTGCATGAGCGTGCTCGACTACCTTTCCCCTGAGAAGGTTGGGCTGAGTAGCGAAGCAAGACATGCCTACCCTGTTGGCGGAGAGTATGTTGTCGACGTTGACAACTCCCTGTTTAGAGGGATAGATAGCCACGAGCATCCCAGGACACTGGTCTGCTACGAGTGTCTAGAGATTGTTAAGAAGTACACCATTAGAATCTGCGAACTCATCGAGGAGAACTACAGCAACATAATTATAGTTTTCAGCGGCGTAAGGGGCTTCCACATTCATGTGCTCGACTTTCAGGCTGGAGACTGGGCTTCCTTCGACGGGCACAACCTGTTTAAGAGTCACAAGGCCGCCAGGTTTCGCTACACCCTCCACCTCTCTAGGATGCTTGACACGCTTTTAGATAAGTCCCGTTTCACGCTCTCAGTAGACCCGATGAAGGCTATAGCTGTTCCCTACTCTCTCAACGCCTCCACCATGCTGGTTTGCAGACCCGTAGGAAGCAGAATAGACCTTGAGAGGAAGAGCGTAACCAAGATACTCGACGAGGCAAACCCGGCTCTATTAATATGGCCGGTTAAAGCCATCTCTGAGCAACACGTCGAGTTTCAGTAAACCATTTACGCTAAAAACACCGTAGGCCGTATCCGCGAATGATTTTCCATGCTCCTCCTAAACGTGAAAATGCGATTTTCAGGGAAACTCATGTTCGAAGGGATAAGGAAACAGATAAATCAAAGAGCAGGCTTATTCCTAATCGTGGTGACTAGGGCGAGAGATTTAATCGAGGATGCTGAGGACTTCCTAGGGTCTGCTTTAGACCTGTTTAAAACCGGAAGATGGTCAAAAGTATGCTTTAACGCGCAACAGGCAGCCGAGCTTTCCCTCAAGGCGGCTTTAAATCACTACGGTGTCGAAAAAAGGACGCACTCGCTTGTCGACCTAGTCGAAGAGCTGATTAAGATAGATGAACGGTTCAAAGCCTTTCAGGAAAACGCTAAGATACTGGACCAGTACTATATTCCGACAAGGTATGCCAATGCTTTTGCAAGCGGGCCCGCTAAGAGATATTTCACAAGGCTACAGGCTGAGCAGGCAATAAGCCTAGCGAAATCCATTTTCGAGGAGGCGAAGAAGATTGTTACCGAAGGAGAAACTTAAGAACATCGCCTACGAGAAGGTTATGGAGTTTCTACGTCAAGTCGAAAAGCTTAAGCCGATGCTCATCGTGCTTTTCGGCTCCTACGCTAGGGGGGACTTCACTGAGAAGAGCGACATAGATGTGTGCATAGTGGCTGAGAATCTTCCCGAGAACATTTTCGAGAGGAGGAGCCTATCCGGGCTTTACAGGGTAGACAATCTGAGGGCCGTCGGATATTTCCCGCAAGAGTTTCTAGAGGAATTAGAGAAGCCTAACTTCTTCCTGTACGATGTGCTTGAGGACGGCATAATTATTCACTACGACAAGTCTTTTCTGGAAAACGTAATGGAGAAAAGAAACACGGTTAAAAAGAAAATGGGTTTAGTAAGGGAAAGCGACGGCTGGAGGATAATGAGAAAAGAGAAATAAAGCAGACGCGTCTTTAAACCGTGAGAGAATGAGGAAACTATAATAGCGCGTGCTGAATTTTAGCCCATCCCGACTTGGGCACGGGATGCTGATCTAATGTTTAGCAGTATATTCTCTTAAGGCTTAGCGCAACCCTACTCCTTTTTAAGTATTATACAGCGCATATTAGAGTTTCGAGGCCAGAATACTTACGATGGCGCATGCTCACAGATACGGGAGCCCCCAGCGCGCTAGCCTAGCTTTCAATACTGGTTTCTAAAAACATTCTTATTTTTCAGCACTGGAGGTAATCCAGATTCTTTTAATCCCTCTAACCTTGTCGAACTCCCTGTCTTCGAAAACTATATTACTTATCCCGGCTTTCTCCATCGTTGCCAAGTGTATAGCGTCAGAGGTTTCAAACCGTATTTCAACAAGTATTTTTCAGCGGGCTTTGAATCCTTCTCTTCAACAGGCAAGACTTCAGCGTAGGGCAGCACTATGTTTTTCAAGAAATCTAGAGTTGTTTCATACGACACTCCATACTTTCTCGATATGTAAAGCACCTTATCTATCACAAGCATGCCCGTAAACAGCTGTTCTTCAAGAAGTCTTTTAAACAGCCCTTCTACCAGCCTTCTTTCATCATCCACCATAGCGTTCAAGTATATGAAGAGGCAAGCATCTAGAAAGGCTTTCAACCAGCGTTCTCCTCAAACTCCATTTCTAAATAGGCCTTACTCAGGCCCCCCAGTTTCAGACCAGAAACCCCTATCCTTCTAATCTTTTCAACATGCTCCTTAAGCCTTTTCATTATTTCCTCCTGAGAGGGTTTTCCCCTTATCAGGATTCCTTCAGAAGTGAGTTCGATCGAAACCTTCTCTCCCTCCACTATTCCATACCTGTCTCTAAACACTTTAGGGATGAGTATTTGACCCTTTTCTCCAACTTTTACCTTGAGTTCAACCATGGTTTCCAAAAGTTATACCTTAGTTGAAATCTTAAGCCTTTCCAACTTGAGTAGCAGCCAATGGGCACCTCCTCCTTCCCAAAGAAAGAGGCGAAAACCCTTGCTTCATCTAACAGCTTTCTCCTCAGCCCCCGCTACCTAAACCGACTCGAGAAGTATACTCTTAGTCTGAAGTTGTTTGTTTAACTCTAATTTTTCAAGCACCATACGATACAGGGCGGAGTCTACTCTGAGCGCGCGCGGAAAAGCTTTGAGGAGTTGCTTGATGATGCAGTCGATGACCTTAGGAACCACCTTCAGTTCGATAAGTATAAGAACGTTAAATACGGTATAGCTATAGGATTCTCATATGATCCAGAGCAGGTGCTTGCGGAGGAGCCTGGCGTGCCCCCGCTCATAAGAGTGTATGGTAGGGGGGAGCCATAGGGAAATGAGCGTGGTTGAGAAGTTAAGGGTTCTGCTGGCTGAGAAGTTTGAGCGCAGGCCGTGGGAGAAGGTTGAGCTACTGCCTCCTCTCCCTCCTGAGAAGTGGGTGATAGCCGTTAGGATATCCTTCGACATCTTCATCAAGGCATACGAGAGTGGAAAGATACAGGTCGATGCCGGCCCAAAGCCAACCAGGAGCGAAATACGGGAGTACTTGAGTAGAAAGAAGTATGGCCGCATGTATGAAAAGGCTAAGACTGAGGAGGAGAAGGAGAGGATTTTACGAAAGGAGCATGAAGAAATAGGGAGGATCCTCGAGGACTTCAAGCAGAGGAGGTTCGAGAAATATTTGAAGATGACTAGCGCATTCAGGTTTCCTGGCCTGAGGGTCGGATGGAGCCTTGCAGACTGCGCCAAGAGCCACATGTGGGGAATCGAGGTGGCTAAAAGGGTTAGCGAAAAACATGGCATTGAAGTCAGGTTCGAAATAGACTATGAATCGGGCTTCTTCACAACATTCGACTCAACAGGCATGGACGATGAACAATTAATCAACGAGACCATGAAAAGGGTAAATGCAATCGCCGAAGCTAGAGAGGTGTTCCTAAGCGAGAAGATGATGAACGAATTCTTGAAAAGTAAAGGAATAGAAGTAAGCGGCGCTAATTAGGATGAATTCTTGACCTACACATGTTTGAATATTGAAATAAGTACAGCCGAATAGAACAAAGAAATTATTTATTTAATAAAAAAGAAAAAAATGGTAGCCCGGAGGAGGTTCGAACTCCTGTCAAGGGGTTACTTTTCCGCTTTTTCGAGCGGATCCAGAGCCCCTCATCCCTAGTCGGGATCTAAGCCTTTTCCCCGTTGACCGCTAGACGACCGGGCTGCCTGTTTCGATGTTTCTTTGACGATATTTAAGTTTTTTTCGGCTGTTTTCCTCGCTTCTTCAACAGCTTTCTCACCTCATCTTGCTTATTTTCATCGAAGCAACCTTCCTCCGGGATGAGGCGGCGAGGATGGTGAGGAGGTTCTCTTCTTCCCTAACCCTCCTGATGAGTAGTAAATCGCCTTTCAAGTAGGCCAGCAACCTGTCTCCCTTCCTTAATCCTAACCGGCTTCCAACCCCTTTAGAGATGACGACCTGACCCTTAGAGCTGACTCGAGCATCCCCGACTTCCGCCATAGTAATCCTATTTATAAAGTAAGATTGGTCTTACTCATAAGCCTAGTGCAGGTAGCCTCAGCTTTATTTCCGCGCTACATGGCTTCTCTTTGAAACACCGTTACAACCTAAACCGTGAGATTATTTTTAACCGTGTGGCTTAGACCTGAGTTTCCCTTTCTTAACAAGCTTTGGCTAGTGCTTTGAAGCCGGGTTTCTTCAGACAAGCCCCTTTAGAATTCGTTTCGCGTGCATTGCTTTGGCTACGTTACCAAGCCTGCCCTCCTCAGCTTAGCCTCCACATCTGTGAGCCCGAGTCTTCTCAGTGTTCTCGGCTTCGGAACCCCTTTCTCATCCCAGCCTACAGCCTTGAAGTATTCAAGCCTCTCTTTTTCAAACCTTCTCCTGCTGAGCCTCCTGCCTTTGAACGGCCCTGAGGGCAGTGGCTCCCAGAACCTCGGCGGGTTGTCGTCGTCAACCCCGGGCCTCCACTTGAAGTCGGGGCCGCCTAGGAGCAGCATTGCTCTTTGAAGCTGAAGTATCCGTAGCGCCTTCTCCCCGTACCATTCCCTAAGCGTCATCCTCCAGCCTGTCACAGCCTCGTAGAACTCTAAGATCTCACTGTCCGTTGGGCCGAAGGCTGCGAACATGCAGTAGACTCCGCTGTCAGGCAGTATGGAGGAGAGCTCACCCCTGTCTCCCTTGCGCATTGGTGATGCTGGCGAAGTATGGTCTCCCGCTTGAACAGAGCAGGCGTAGGCGATTCTGCTTGAAATATAGTCTCGCCCGCTTCTGACGCCGTGCGCCCCTATTGCCATGCCCTTCTCCTGAACAGCGTATTTAAGCAGGTTCCTCTTCTTTTTCTCCCCCAGCTTGACGGCTGCGCGGTAAACCCCTTCAGCCAGAACATCTCCAATCCCCTGGCGGAAAGCTGTTTTCTCAGCAAGGGCTGCGAATCCCCTGGGGTCTCCCCATTTAAGCTCAACCCCGTTAAGGTCTTTCTTCGAGAGTATCTTCCTCTGGTGGAGCTCGGCTGCGAAACCCAGGACCGCGCCCCCCTGTATTCCGCAGAGGCCCAGCTCGTTGACAACGTAGGAAACATAAATGTTATGCTCAGGATTGAATATTCCAAGGTTTGTTCCAACGTATGCTTCAAGCTCGTAATCCGGGTTGTCGCACACAGCTCCCCTGAACCTTCCTTTCCTAATCACCGCGAGCTTGAGGCAGGTCATGGCGCAGCCGAAGTCGCCCCAGTTCTTCTTAACCCAGTACTTGTCAAACTCCTCCCGCCTATAGCTTCTCTTATTATGCCACTCTGTCTGCCAGTTTCTAACAGGCTCGGAGCTCGTTTCAGCTCCGAACGAGTATCCTCCGCCCCCTGTTCCCCAACGTCTGAACCAAGTGTTCTCCAGACAGTCCTCGGCGAACCTGCGGGCCAGGCGGAGCATCTTCTCATCGTCGTAGACATCCGGCAGGGGTCCGAAGCCTTTTGCAACGATCGCTTTAAGGTTCTTCGAGCCCATTACGCCACCGTACCCTCCGTATCCTGCTGCGTGCGAATATTTTGACATGACCGCCGCGATCCTGCTCCTGTTCTCCCCGGCCGGCCCAATGTACAGGATGGAGGGCTCCTTCGCCTCCCCGTAGCGCGGCCTGATTCGAGAAACATCCTCCCTGGTTTTTCTCACAAGGAAGCGCAGGGTTTCCCTCGCGGCAGCACCCCAGACCTGCGAAGCATCCTTTATTTCAACATGGTTATCACATATGAAGAGGTAGCAGGGCTTCTCTGCTCTACCGGTCACCACGATGCCGTCGTAGCCGGCGCATTTTAAGTCGACTCCGAACTCGCCTGCGACCGTTGAGCCTACTAAACCATTGCTTTGCGGAGACTTTCCGGAGACACAGGTTTTCGACCCTGGGTAGTAGCCTGTCAACGGGCCTGTCAAAACGAGCAGAATGTTCTCCGGGCTGAATGGGTCAACAGTCTCCCATTCAGCGCCCAGCCTGTCCCAAGCTATCTTCGCCGCTAAGCCTCTTCCACCAACATAGTTCTTCAAATCCTCCTCCGGGACCCTGGTTTCACTTATGCTCCCGCTGGAAAGGTCGACGTCTAAAAGTCTTCCAGCGTAACCCCTCATCATCCAAGAGCCTCCTTCAAAACCTCTTTCCCCAGGATTTTCAAAGCCGTTTCGCGAGTAAGCTCCTCAGGGGTCTTCGCCAGAGGCTTGCGCGAAGCCACGCTACCCGCTGGAACCAGCTCAAGAGCATTCCACCTGCCTTTTACGCATTCTTTTACGCAAGCCGGGTCTCCGCCGCAAAGATTGCAGATAACGATAGTGTTTCTCTCCGGATGCAGGTGGGGAACTCTCCCTGGGCAGGTGTTCACGCACAGGCCGCACCCGGTGCATTTAGAGGAGTCTACTTCAACAGCACCGGTTTGACTGTTAACCGTGAGCGCCCCGGCTGGACAGGCTTCGACGCAGGGATAGTCTTCACACTGGAAGCAGAGATGCGGTATCTCAATCCCTGGGATAAGCATGAAAACCCTTATCCTAGATGCCTCCGGCCAGATTTTTCCCTCATGTTGGAGCGAACAGGCGATTTCACATCTTCTGCAGCCGCTGCAATGCTCGTACCGCCGACTGATCCAAACCCGGTCTACACTGTCCAATGATTCCAATAGTCTTTCTCATTAGAAAAATTTTCTGTTTAAAACTGCAGACCATACTTAAGGATTAAACGTGCAGTATTTCCTCCCAATCCACGTTCTCCTGAACCAGTTTCCTAGCCGCGGCGATGCGCGTCCTATCCCTGGGCCTTATTTTACCAACTATCTTCTGAACCATCTGCAGGGTTGTGTAAGTATCATGGGGCACGACTATCATCGGAATCTTAAGCTCATCCGCTCTAGGCAGCACTTTAGCGCTTGGACGCAGGTTTCCAGTCAGGATTATGCCGGAGGCTCCTGCTTCAAGCGCCGCCAGCACTATGTCTGTCCTATCGCCCCCGGTTATTATAAGCTCGTTCCTAACTCTTCTAAAATACTGTATGGCGCTTTCAGGAGTCATAGCGCCTATTAAAACGGTTTCAACAGGGTTTTCAAGCCCTCTTTTCCCGGCGATAAGCTCGCCGCCTATGGACTCGTAAACCTCTCTCACTGAGAGGGAGCTTAGCACCCTGTCTTCAGGCATGATCCCAAGGGTTTTCAAGCCTTCTTTCTCAAGCATCGGTTTCACGATCCCTCTTGCAAGCTTAAGCCTGTTCTCCTCAACACGGTTTAGAACGATGCCTGACACCTTGACACCCCAGTGTTCACAATAGTCTCTTGCGTGAAGCGCCTCGTCGACGACGAAGTCACCCTCGTATCTTAACACTAGGATTAGCTCAGCGTTGAAAAGCTGGGCAAGCCGCGGAGCCTGGCAGCCTAGGAAGGAGCCTGTTGAAAGCGTTTGAGCCCCTTCGATCAGCATCAGATCGTTTTCAGCAGAAGCCTCCTTATAAGACTCTAGAATGCTGTCTCTGAAGCGTGAAGCGTCTTCACTCCAGAAGTATTCGAGGAAGCTTCCCCCGCATATTTTGAACGGGCATAATTCTAGGCTTGTTCTCAGCCCGAGGATTTCCCTCATGGTTTCAACATCCTCGTCCACAAGCTCGCCCCTAGGGTTCGGCACACAGAACCCGCTGATAGGCTTGAAATAGCCTACTCGCAACCCTTTCTCCAACGCGAGCTGCGCGAGCGAGATTATTAGCGTGCTCTTCCCAGCCAGCCTGCTCTGCGAAGCCACGTATACTGCTTGCCTCCTCATGTCTCAGCCTCACCCTTAGGCTTGGAAAGCGTTCCTCTTATATCTACTGCCATACACCCTTTTCCCTCCTCGTAGGCGAACAAGGGGTTTATTTCCATTTCCACAAGCTTATTGAAGCGGCACATAAGCTGGGAAAGCCTCACGACCACGTTTAAAACCGACTCCAGGTCCGCCGGAGGCTCGCCCCTGACGCCCTTAAGCAGGGTGTAAGCCCTGGTCTCGGAAACCATCTCCATAGCCTCGGTGAAAGTAAGCGGCGCCAGCCTGTATGAAACATCCCTGAGGAAGTTTACGTATATTCCTCCTAGGCCGAACATCACCAGCGGGCCGAACTGCTGGTCTCTGACAGAGCCCACAATAACCTCCCTGCCGGGTGGCGCCATTTTCTGGATTAACGCGCCCAGGATTCTCGCCTGCGGCATTGCTGCCCTAGCCCTTCTCACCACCAGCTCGTAAGCCCTGCCAGCCTCCTCAGGCGTTTTAACGTTAAGGATTACGCAGCCCATGTCAGTCTTGTGCAGAATATCCGGGGAGACGATTTTCACAGCAACCGGGCATCCTATGGATTCAGCTGTTTCACGGGCCTCCTCAGCGTCCCTAGCTATCCTGGCTTCTGGAACAGGAATCCTGTATGCGGAAGCTATTTCGAAAGCCTCCTCCGAGGAAAGGTTGATCCTGCCCTCAGCCTCAACCCTTGCTATCACCCTTGCCACAGCATCGTCATCAACGTCAACAAGGTTTACAGCATGCTCCTCAGGCTTGCTGAGCATCAGGCTGTAGTCGTACATTCCTTTAAGCGCGAAGGCCGCTGGCTCCGGGAAATCGTAGTTCGGAATCTTCCCCTCCCTCAGGATCCTTATCGGCGGAGACTCGTTTCCAAACCCCATGAAGACTGCTGCAACAGGCTTCTCAAACCTTCTTCCCGCCTCTACAACGACGCGCGCAACCTCCTCTGAGGGAGTCATCGCCTGCGGCGTCAGTATGACGATCACGCTGTGCACGTAACTGCTGCTTAAAGCAGTTTCAAGCGCAATCCTGTAACGCTTTTCGTCAGCGTCTCCAAGCACGTCCAGAGGATTGTTGACGCTAGCATGAGGTGGAAGCAGGCTGCTAAGCTTCTCCCTTAGATCCTGCTCCAGCAGGGGCAGGTCTAAGCCCATTTTCTCGCAGGCGTCGACAGCAAGTATTCCTGGACCCCCGCCGTTAGTAACCACCATGACGCCGCTCCCCCTAGGCAGAGGCTGGCCTTCGAAGGCTGAAAGAAGGTCGAAAAACTCTTTCATCGTGCTCACCCTCAGGACACCAGCCTTCCTGAAGGCTGCTGAGAAAGCAGTGTCAGACCCTGCCAGCGAACCCGTGTGGGAGGAGACTGCCCTGACGCCAACCTGGGTGGTGCCGGCTTTCAAAGCAACAATCGGCTTTCTTCTTGAAAGCCTCCGGGCAACGTCTATGAAACGCTCCCCGTTCTTCACGCCTTCAACATAGATTCCAACAACCCTAGTGGTCTCATCGTCAATAAGAGCTTCGAGAAAGTCTGTAGTAGTGAGGTCAGCCTCGTTGCCGACGCTTATGAAGTTCGCAAGACCCATTCCGCTGATCCTCGACCAGTTCAGTATCGCGCTTCCAAGAGCCCCGCTTTGAGAAACGATCGACACGTTTCCAGGCGTCGGCATGGTTGAAGCGAAGGAAGCATTCATACTGCTTCTAGAGTTTATGAAGCCGAGGCAATTCGGCCCCTGCATTCTCATGCCGTATTCCCTGCATTTAGCGACAAGCTCTTTCTCTAGAAGCGTTCCTTCTCTCCCTGTTTCACTGAAGCCTGCAGATATAACGATGAGACCCTTCACGCCTTTCCTCCCACACTCCTCGGCGACGCTTAGAACAATCCTGGCTGGGACAGCGATAATAGCCAGGTCAACATCGTCCTCAACATCCTTAACGCTCCGGTAGCACTTGTAGCCAAGTATTTCCTGAGCATTAGGGTTCACCGGGTAAAGCCTCCCTTTGAATCCTGACTCCACCATGTTACGGAATATTCTGTGACCTACTTTCCCCTCCTCCCTGCTGGCGCCTATTACTGCCACCGTTTTCGGGTTAAAGAAAGCCTCCAGCCTCATTGCGTATCATCGATGCGGACTGTCCCTAGCCGCCTGAAAGTATGTTTATAAACTTGCAGTCTTAAGAATGCTCTGGATGGCCGGCAGGGAGCGTTTACGAGACAGGCCTTACGATGATAAGAAGACCAGCCTGGAGGAGGCTTTAAGCTACATAAAGACTGGAGACCATATTTTCGTGGGCTCAGCGTGCGGGGAGCCCCAGTACCTTGTGCACGGGCTTGTGGATAAGGCTAAGCATCTGGCGGATAATGAGATACTTCATGTTCACACTCTCGGCGTCGCGCCCTATGCTAAGCCAGTATACTCAGACAGGTTCCGTCTGAACGCTTTCTTCGTAGGCGTGAACACTAGGGAGGCGGTTGCTGAGGGAAGGGCTGACTACACTCCCGTCTTCCTCTCTGACCTGCCTAGGCTGATATCAATGGGAATGGTGCCGATAGACGTGGCGCTGATACAGGTGACTCCTCCGGATGAACATGGTTTCTGCAGCCTAGGTGTTTCGGTTGAAATAACTAAGACAGCTGCTGAGAAGGCTAGGCTGGTAATAGCCCAGGTGAACCGATTCATGCCGCGCGTCCTAGGGGACAGCTTTATACATGTTAGTAACATAGATGTGGTTGTTGAGCATGATGAGCCTATTCTTGAGGCTCCGCAGCAACCTAGAGACGTTGTTTCAGACAGGATAGCGAGGTATGTTTCCGAGCTGGTTGAGGACGAGTCGACTCTCCAGATAGGAATAGGAAGCATACCTGACGCAGTGTTAAGCTCCCTCGAGAATAAGAGAGACCTCGGGATCCACACGGAGCTTCTAACGGAGAGCGTTGTAGACCTTGTTGAAGCAGGAGTCATAACCTGCGCTAAGAAGACTCTCCACAGGGGGAAGATAATAGCCTCCTTCGCCATGGGTACTAGGCGTCTCTACGATTTCATAGACAACAATCCGATGGTTGAGTTCTACGAGTCCAACTATGTGAACAACCCGCTTGTAATCGCTCAGAACAAGAAGATGGTTGCTATAAACCAGGCTCTGGAAGTCGACTTGACTGGGCAGGTTTGTGCCGACTCTCTTGGATACGTTTTCTACAGTGGCCTTGGCGGCCAGGCTGACTTCGTAAGGGGCGCCAGGCTCTCGGAGGGAGGTAAAGCCATAACCGTCATACCCTCAACGGCTAAAGAGGGCGCGATTTCCAGGATAAAACCAGTGCTCAGCGAAGGCGCTGGCGTAGTGCTGACCAGGGGCGACGTGGACTATGTTGTTACAGAGTATGGTGTCGCACACTTAACAGGGAGGACGATAAAGGAGAGGGCACTGGCGCTCATAGGTGTTGCACACCCGAAGTTCAGAAACCAGCTTCTCGAATGGGCTAAGTCCCACAAGTATGTTCCTGAGGAAGTGTTACCTTTCCCAGAGGTTGAGTATCCCGAGGAGTTGAAGCGGTACGTTACTCTTAAAGATGGGACTAGGCTGCTGTTAAGGCCGATAAAGCCTTCAGACGCAACCATGAAGCAACACTTGTTCTACGCTCTCTCCAAGGATAGTGTTACTAAAAGATACTTGGGACCGTTAAAATCTCTACCTTGGGACAGGGTTTGGCCGTACGTTATAATCGACTACCAGAACGAGATGGTTCTAGTGGCTGTTGTAAGTGAAGAGGGTTTTGAAAGCATGGTTGGAATAGGCAGCTACTCGAGAATACCTGGTACTGAGCTGGCTGAGGTTGCTCTCGTAGTCAGAGACGATTGGCAGGGCAAGGGGATTGGAACGGAGCTTCTAAAATACCTTATTGAGCTGGCTAAGGCAAGGGGCTTCACGGGTTTAAAAGCATGGGTGCTCGTTGAAAACACTAGGATGATGCATCTGTTCAGAAAATGCGGCTACGCTATGAAGTATCGGGTGGAGGACGGGGTCTACGAGGTGTTGATAGACCTTAAGCAGCCTGTTGAAACCAAGGAGCCAGCAGCCTCGGAAAGCCTCTAAAAAGTTTCAACGGCTACCTGATACGGTTTAAACGGTTCTGCGCAACACTTATTCCGGCTGGCTTAAGTTTATCCTTCTGATCTCCGCCGGAGGAATCTTCCATTTTCTATCGTAAGTCATGAAGCCATTAACCTCGCCTTCAACACCGTAAAGCTGAGTATGGCAGAACCGCAGACACGTGGTTCACGCATTATCGTCAGCGTCACGTCGCGGTACTTGCTGACAAACTCATACTCGTCCTCTAACGGCGGACCGTAAGCGTGAAACTCCCTGTCTATCAGCGGCGTGAAAACCTTAATGCCCCAGCCGCCGTACTCGCTCATGACCACTGGTTGGCCAGAGTATTTGAAACCCTTGAACATAAGCGGCCTGTGCGAAGAATATGGCTCAAGTTTCTTCGCTTTCCTCCAGCCCTCGGCGAACACGTAGCCTCCCTGCCACGCCATGTAATCATGAACATCTATAATGTCTGACTCAGTATGGTGGTAGCCACTGTTGTCTATTACAAGCCTCGTTGGGTCATGCTTCTTAGTCTCCCTGTAGACTGTCCTTATGAAGCCTAGGGCTTCAGGAGTTTCACCCGGATCCCTCTCGTTGAACGAAACTCATACGGTTACGCATGGATGGTTAAAGTCCCTGTCTACGATTGTCCTCCACTCAGTTAAGAAGGGCTCAAGGTTTCGGCTTACAAGACTCACACCCCAGTCGCCCATTTCCTCCCAGACTAGAATCCTGATCTTGTCAGCCCAATACAAATATCTAGGATTCGGAGGCGCGCGTTATACCATACTACGTTGTGGAAACCCTCGTCATTTATTCTGCTCAGCCTACTCTGATACGGGAACGGAACCATAATGATTCTGTTAAAAACATCTTTAGACAAGCACCATTTTTCATCCTCCCCTGCACTCTTATCGTCGAAAGCAAACCCCCATTCACCGTTCAGGTTGATCCATCTGCTTCTAACGAAATCCGGCCTCGGAATACCCTCCGACATTTAAAAACTACCGCCTCCAACCTGATTATAAAAGGCTTTTTCACCATCCTGCTTTAAGAAGGGAATTCTTTATTAGCTTGAGAAACCTGCTCTACCGGTGCAGCAGGATGTCTAAGAGAATCATTCTGGATACTGATATAGGTGATGATATTGATGATGCTTTCGCCCTGTTGTTCGCGTTGAAGTGCAGCGAGCTTGAGCTGGAGGCGGTTACAGTAGTCTGGGGAGACGTTGAGACAAGGGCTAAACTGGCCTCCAAGCTTATATCAACACTCGGCTTGAAAACACCCGTAGCCAAGGGTTCTCCCCAGAGCCTTCTCGGGTTTAAGCCAGGATGGAAGCCTTGTCAGGCGGAGGTTTTGAAGCGGGATGAAGCTTTTCCAAACATTCTGGAGACTCCGGCTTGGAACATTGTTTCTGAAAAAGCCTGTGAAATCGACGGGCTTCACCTAGTCAGCATCGGCCCGATGACGAACGTGGCTTTAACATTGTTTTTCAAGCATGGTCTTGAGAAAAGGGTTAGCCTAACCTCGATGGCAGGGGTTTTTAAGAGCCCCGGCGCAGAATACAATGTTAAATGCGACCCTGAAGCCTTAAGCATTGTTCTCAAGTCAGGGTTGAACCCGCTTCTAGTCGGGCTGGACGTCACGATGAGATGCGTAATGCCTGTGGACATGGTTGAGAAACTGAAGGTCAGTGGAAAGCCTGAGCACAGGCTTGTTTCAGCAATGCTTGAAGCCTGGACGGGGAGCACCGGCTTCAGGCAGCCGGTTTTACACGATCCTCTGGCTTTAGCCACGCTGGTGGACGATAAGATTGTTAAGGTTGAGAAAACCAGGGTTGAGGTTGAGCTTAAAGGAGAATATACGCGCGGCTTCACTGTTCTAACCAACGGCTCTCCAAACGCATCCGTATGCTTGAGCGTTGACGTCGACAGGTTTCTGAAGCTTTTCGAGGAAGTAGTCTTCTAAAAGTTTAAAAAGCAAACGGTCCCGCTTATCCCATGGATGAGTTAAGGTTTTTAAACGGACCGCTTTCAAACCTGCCTAGAATAGTTCACGCTAAAACCAAGAGGGTTTCCTCATTCGACAAGACGGGCGGGAACAAGGATTACTGGACCATCGGTGCCCGTGAAAAAGTGAATATTGCTGAAATCAAGGGTGCTGGAGTAATTAGACACATATGGTTTACAGTTAGCTCTCTCAACAAGCTCTGTCTGAGGGACGTAGTGTTAAGAATGTACTGGGACAGTGAGCAGGATGCTAGTGTTGAAACACCTCTCGGAGACTTCTTCGGAGTCGGCCATGGTGTTGCAAACCATTTCGTTTCACTACCCTTAAGCATGGTTAGAGGACCGGGGAGAGGGGTTAACGCTGGAATGAACTGCTATTTTCCAATGCCTTTCTCAAATGGAGCTAGAATAGAGGTTGAGAACGAGAAGGATGACGAGATTATTCTCTACTTCCACGTGGACTACGAGCAGTTTGACGAAATACCTGAAGACTACGGGAGGTTCCACTGCTGGTGGAACAGGGAGAACCCGTGTACCCCGGTTGAGCATAAAGGAGAAGAGTTGAACACTACTGGCGACGACAACTATCTGATACTCTACGCTGAAGGGACTGGCCACTACGTCGGATGCGTCTTAAGCGTGGATAATTTCAACGCTTTCAACCAGAAGTATACATGGTTCGGAGAGGGTGACGACATGATTTTCGTAGACGGGGAGAAATGGCCTCCCAGTATTCACGGCACCGGGACCGAGGACTACTTCCTGTCAGCATGGGGCTTCCCCTGCGGAGAATACTCCGGGCCGTATCACGGCGTCTCCCTGGCTGGAGACACTGTAGAGTGGTCTGGAAAATGGAGTGTCTACAGGTTTCACATAGAAGACCCAGTCAGATTCACAAGGTCGATCAAAGTTACTATTGAGCACGGGCATGCTAACGACCAGGGTAACGATTACTCTAGCGTAGCATACTGGTACCAGTCTGAGCCCCATAGGAGGTTCCCACCTCTTCCGAAAGCATTAGACAGAAGGCCTAGAAGAGTTTAAGCTGTTAAACAGCAGTGTCAAAGCTTTCTCAGAACACTATAGGCTTTCACCTGGGACCTGGATTCAAGCCTTAGTTGCGAAACAGGAAGACAGCCGTAGCCCTTGAGAGAAAGCTGAAGGACAACGGGCCCGCTGGGATTTGAACCCAGGTTCTCCGGCTCCGGAGGCCGACGCCTTTATCCTGGCTTGGCCACGGGCCCGCTTAAACTTTATTTGCCCGAGCTTTTAAACCTAATTCGCTTCAAGTGAATATGGATAGCAAGGGCAAGGGTGGTTTTGTGTTCTGGGCCGATGCGGTGGCTGAATCGGCGATTGAACACGCTAAGAGGAATAGGATGAGCATTGTAACTATTAAAAGTGGAGGATCACCCTCGGGGGGGAAACACTTGGGAAACATGAACGACCAGATTCGCGCGTTCTTCATCTACGACGCTGTGAAAAGAAGGGGTGTTTCAGCGAGGCTGATCTACACCAATGACGATATGGATCCGCTTAGGACTATTCCGCCTTCAGCGCCCGACGGCGGTGGCGAGTGGCATGTTTTCACGGAGCAGGAGCTTTCAACCCTCGAGAAATACTTGGGATGGCCCTATAGCCGTATACCGGATGTTTTTGGATGCCACGGGTCTTGGGGGGAGCATTTCAACTCAGTGATTCAAGACGGCTTAAGCAGAATAGGAATAGTGATGGAGAACTATAGTAACAGCGAGTCCTACTCGAGCGGGAGGTTTCTCGACGCTACTAAGCTTACACTCTCTAAGACTATGCTAGTCAAGAAGGTTTTAAGCAGGTTTCAGAGAAACATTGAGGAAAACTGGGTGCCGTTTCACCCTGTCTGCAGCAACTGTGGGAAGATAACGACGACGGCTTTAGGCTTCGACCTTGGCAGCGAGACTGTTGAGTACGAGTGTAAGGGGAGGGTTTTAGCCGGGAAATACGTGATAAAGGGCTGCGGCCACAAGGGTTTTTCAACGCTGAAAGAGGGTAAGCTTCCCTGGCGCCTAGAATGGGTTGCGCAGTGGATGGTTTTCCAGGTTAACGCGGAGCCGTTTGGAAAGGATCATTACGAGGGGTCTTGGAAATCAGGCCAAGCGTTAGCTAGGGAAGTCTACGGGATAGAGCCGCCGGCAAGCCTAGTCTACGAGTTTTTCCTGGTTAACGGTGAGAAAATGTCGAGTAGGAAGGGGAACGCGTACACGCTGCACGACCTGCTGAAGGTTCTTGAGCCTGAGGTGATAAAATACCTTTACACTAAGAGGCCTATGATGCAGAGAAACATTGATTTGAAGAACCTGCACCTGCTGGTTGAGGAGTTCGACAGGTTTGAGGAGAGCTTTTTCAAAGGAGGCTCGGAGGAGGCTGCGAGAATATATCCGTCGATAGTTGGGAAAACCCCTGCTGAGAAGCCGTTGAGAGTAAGCTACCTGCTTGCAAGCTACGTCGTCCAGTTCTACCCGGTTGAGGAGGCTTACAGAAGCCTAGTTAGAGCCGGCATCGTGAAAGAAGACGCCAGCGTGGAAGACAGGGAAAGAGTGCTTCGCAGACTCAGGCTTGCTGGAAACTGGCTTTCAACATTCGCAGACGCCAGCAAGTATGTTCTTAAAAGGGAGCCTGCGGAAGTGGATTTAAGCGGCTTCGAACAAGCCTTCAAGGAGCTTCTAGAGAAACTGTCTTCGCTGAAAGAGTTTAACGGTGAGGAGATTCAGAACATTATTTACTCCACCGCCCGTGAGCACGGCATTCCTTCGTCAAGCTTCTTCGAGAAGCTTTACATGGTTTTCATAGGAAGGGGAAACGGCCCCAGGCTTGGCTACCTGCTTGCAGCACTGGGCAGGGAGCACGTTTTAACTCGTCTCAACACGCTTCTTAAAAAATCTTAATGCAGCGTATTCCTTTCTCCACGGCTTCAGGCGACAGTTAATCGTCGAACATGTTTTACAGCCGGAAATAAATCGGCTTTAGACGGATGTTTTCTAAACATCTAATGGTAAAGTTAAATACGGCTTTCCAGAAGCAGCGCAAACATTGAGGCTAAGCATGAGGGTTGGAATAGTCGGCTACGGAGTGTACGTGCCCAGGCTGAGAATCAGGGTTGAGGAGATAGCGAAAGTCTGGGGGCATGATGCCCGCTCCTACAGGGAGGGTCTTGGAATAGAGGAGAAGTCTGTTCCGTCGCTGGATGAGGATACTGCCACAATAGCTGTTGAAGCTGCGAGAAACGCTATGAGGCGTGCGCCCGAGGTTAAGCCGAGCGAAGTCGGCGCGCTGTTCGTAGGATCAGAATCACACCCGTACGTTGTTAAGCCGACAGCAGCAACAGTCGCTGAAGCCCTAGGCTTAACGCCAAGCCTAACAGCAGCAGACACAGAGTTCGCCTGCAAAGCTGCGACAACAGCGGTTCAAGCATGCCTAGGAATGGTTAAGGCAGGATACATAAAGTACGGCATCTCGATAGGGGCTGACACAGCTCAAGGAGCGCCTAGGGACGCGCTTGAGTATACTGCTGCCGCAGGCGGAGCCGCATACGTCGTGGGCGCTGGAGAAGGAGTGGTTGCAGAGGTTGAAGCAACATATTCTTACACTCAGGATGTTCCGGACTTCTGGAGGAGAGATGGCGCAAGCTACCCTAAGCATGCTGGAAGATTCACAGGCGAACCCGCGTATTTTGAGCATGTTATAAGCTGCACGAGAGGCCTGCTTGAGAAAACCGGGACCACTCCGAAGGATTATGACTACGTGGTGTTTCACCAGCCTAATTCAAAGTTCCCGTTGAAAGCCGCTAAGGAGCTTGGTTTCGACGAGAAGAAGCTTCAACCCGGGCTCTTGGTCAACCGTCTCGGAAACACTTACTCAGGCTCTTCCCTAATCGGCTTAGCGGCGGTCCTGGATGTTGCAAGACCCGGGGAAAGGATCCTGTTAACCTCCTATGGTTCAGGAGCCGGGTCTGACTCTTTCAGCATAAGGGTTACTGAAGCCATAGACTCCAAGAGGAAGCTAGCCCCGCCTGTGATGTATTACTTGGAGAAGCGTGAATACATTGATTACTCGACCTACGCGAAGTGCAGGAGGCTTTTCAAAGAGAGGTGACCATGCTTGAAGAGAGAGGTTGCTATAGTGGCTGTTGGAGCAACAAAGTTCGGGGAACACTGGAGCAAGGGTCTTAAGGATCTGGCTTGGGAAGCCGGGGTTCAGGCTGTTGAGGAGGCAGGGATCAGTGGGAAAGACGTTCAGTACATTGTTTTCGGAAACATGTCTGGAGGAATGTTTGAGGGGCAGGAGCATGTCGGGGCCCTTGTAGCGGAGTTCCTAGGCTTGAACCCGGTGCCGGCGACAAGGGTTGAGGCGGCATGCGCCTCCGGAGGAGTGGCTTTCTTCCAGGGCTACTTGGCTGTAGCGTCAGGCATGTATGACCTTGTAGCTGTCGGCGGAATCGAGAAGATGACTGATGTTGAGCCGAGCCAGGCTACGGAGATTCTTTCAGCAGCAATGGACTATGAGTGGGAAGCATACTTCGGAGCAACCTTCCCAGGCGTCTACGCGCTTATAGCAACCAGGTATATGCATGATTACGGTCTTAAGCCGGAGACTCTTGCTGAAGTAGCTGTTAAAAACCATTATCATGGAAGCATGAACCCGCTTGCACACTTCAGGAACAGGATAACCGTGGAGGATGTTCTCTCCTCCCCGTTCGTAGCCTACCCATTGAGAAGAAACGATTGTTGCCCTATTTCAGACGGCGCTGCCTGCGTATTGCTCGCACCACTGGATGAGGCGCGTAAATACACGGATACGCCGATAATCGTTAAGGCTGTGGCGCAAGCGTCTGACACGCTCAGTCTTCTCGAGAGAAGAGACATATGTACACTGGACGCGACGGTGCATGCTGCGGAGAAGGCTTTTGCAATGGCTAAGCTAACTAGGAAGGATGTTGACCTGGTTGAGGTGCATGACTGTTTCACCATAGCTGAAATACTGGCCTTAGAGGACCTTGGCTTCTGCGCCAAGGGAGAGGCGTTTAAGCTTTATGAGGAGGGGGAAACATACGTGGGCGGCAGGCTGCCGGTTAATACTGACGGAGGGTTGAAAGCAGGTGGGCACGCGGTCGGCGCGACAGGAGTGAAACAGATAGTTGAGATCGTGAAGCAGCTGAGAGGGGAGGCAGAGGGTGGAAGACAGGTTGACGGGGCTGAAGTAGGCTTGGCGCATAACGTAGGCGGGTCGGGCGCCACCGCCGTGGTAACCATTCTTTCAAGGAGGTGAGCAGCATGAGTGTTTCCGGAGTACCTAGACACTGGAGGAGCCTTAGGGAAAGATACAGGCTTCTCGGCACGTATTGCGAAAACTGTAAGACAAGCTTCTTCCCGCCTAGGAAGATCTGTCCTAAATGCCGGAGGAAAGGCAGAACTAGGGAGGTTGAGTTCTCAGGAAGAGGCAGGGTTTTCAGCTACACGGTGATCCACGTAGGCTCTAAAACCTTCGAGGAGTATACTCCTTACATAATAGGGTTGATTGAGCTTCAGGAGGGCCCGAGAGTCCTCTCGCAAATAGTGGACTGTAAGCCTGAGGACGTGCATATAGGGATGATGGTTGAAGCCTGCTTCCGGAAGCTCTTCGAACAGGAGGACGGGGGAATAATAAGCTACGGCTTCAAGTTCAGACCTGTCGACGACAGTTGGGCCGAGTACTACGATAGGCTTCTTGCAGACAGGGCCATGGTTGAAAAAACCTAGTCCGGGTGGAAGCATCAGAATAAGACTCGATTCCCGCTCCCTGCGAAACAATCTTTAAAAACATCCTTTCAACACTCATTACTAGTAATTGTCATCCCCGTGTAGAATAGGTCCTGCAGGCTTTCCTTTAAAGGGTCCGCACGGGACTGACGCGATGCCTTACCTGAGGAAGATAGGGCTTGACGCGATGGAGTACCAGGCTGTTAGAAGCCTAAGAATAAGCAGGAAGCCTGCTGTTGAGCTCGGCTCAGCCGCGTCTGAGAACGGTGTTCTCCTGACTCTTCACGGCCCGTATGCGATAAACCTTTCCTCAGAAAGGAAGCTTGTTAGGAGACAGAGTGTTCAGAGGCTCGTCAAGTCGGCTGAAATAGCCTCCTGGATGGGGGCTTTCCACGTGACTTTCCACCCAGGCTACTACAGCGGTCTTCCAAGAGAGCTCGCCATGCAGGCTCAGAAAGAGGCTTTTAAAAACGTTTTGGAGAAGATGAGCATGAAGAAGATTAGCGTTGAGCTCGGCCCCGAGACAACAGGTAAACCAGACCAGTTTGGAACACTTGAAGAGCTTATCGAGCTTTCAAACACTTTTGAAAACGTTAGGCTTACCCTTGATTTCGCTCATATTCACGCTAGAATGGGAGGCTCGGTTAAGAGCCGCGGCGACTACGAGAAGATTCTCGACACGGTTGAGAAGAATCTTGGAAGCGAGAAGATGAAGAACCTGGTTGTGCACTTCTCAGAGGTTGAGACAACCTCGAAAGGCTTCGGGGAGAAACGGCACCATCCTCTTGGAAGCGGCTACGGGCCTGATTTCAGAAGGCTTGCGGAAATAATAGTTGAGAAAGGATACTCGTTCATAATAATATGCGAGTCTCCTCTGCTTGAAATAGACGCGTTGAAAATGAAGAGGATGCTGACTAGGGTTAAGTAATGGCTAGACGGCTGACTGAGAACCGGGTTTGAAGACTGGAAGCGGAAGACACGCTTTACTGCTCACTGTTTAGAGAGGAAGGAGATTATCTCCCTGCAGAACTCTGGAAGATCATCGGGAACTCTTCCAGTTATTATGTTCCCATCCCTCACGGCAGGAACGTCTTCGAACATTGCACCAGCGTTAATCAGATCATCCCTAACAGCCTTATACGCTGTAACCCTTTTTCCCCTAACTATGCCTGCTGATATCAGCACCTGGGGCCCATGGCAGATGGCTGCTATCAGCTTCCCAAGCTGGTTCACTCTCCTAACCAGCTGAATTACCCTGCTGTCGGTTCGCAACGCGTCTGGGGAGAACCCTCCGGGGAAAAGAAGGCAGTCCACCTCCTCGGGTTTTATCTCTTCAAGCGTTTTTACGACGTAACGCTTACCTGGAGCCATGACTTCAAGCGGCACTGGCGTCCCGTATCTGCCGGACACCGGCTTCTCAGCAGAAGGCCTTGGGTGCAACCCCTTCTTAACCGGCACAATGGTGACGCTGGCTCCCTCCTCGCTCAGCCGCAGCAAAGGATATAGCAGCTCAACATCCTCGAATTCGTTAGCCACAATTATAACTACATTCTTTCCACTCAGGCTCATGCTCACGGGAAAAGCATTTGACGTTTAAAAACTTTTCGAGCTTGAAGCGCGTGTCAATATGCTTATCTTAATACATTTACTGATTTTAAACATGATAATGTTGCTATCGCCGTAAAAACCCGGTTGAACTCTTTAAGAGACAATGTGCCCACGCGGATAAAAGGTTAAAGCATCAGGTTTCTGCTTTCCCTAGGATCTACAACAATACCCTCAATCGGCTTCTTATCCAAATAGTTGAAAATAGCTTCCACTATCGTCTCATCCATGGCGGTTAAAGATTCCCGAGTATACGCAGCTATATGAGGCGTAATCACGACGTTACCATGTTTTAGAAGCGGGTGGTCAAGCTCTATCGGCTCCTTCTCGACAACGTCTAACGCTACAGCGCTTACAACACCCTTATCAAGGGCTTCAGCAAGAGCATCCTGGTCTACGAGCTCCCCCCTCGCAGTGTTAACCAGTATAATTCCCCTTCTCGCGTTCATCAGGTTTCCCCGGTTAATAATACGGTATGTCTCAGGGCTGAGACTTGCGTGAAGCGTAACTATGTCGCTTTCAGCCATTAGCTCAGCAATGCTGCCGACGGGAACAACCCCAAGAGCCCTCATCTTCTCCTCTTGAACATAAGGGTCGTAGGCAATCACTCTTGATCCAAATCCCTTTCTAAGGATTTCAGCCACTCTAGAGCCGATATTGCCGAATCCCACTACGCCGACTGTGAGACTACTTAGGTTTCTGCCCACGAATTTAGCGCGCTCATGCCACCCGCCTTTTCTAACAGAATCATTAGCCTCTACGATGCGTCTAAGCGCGGAAAGCATTAAAGCCAAAGCATGTTCCGCAACAGCCTCCCTCTCCCTGTAGCCTGGCACAGCCACGATCTTCACCCCATGCTTTTCCGCAGCTTTCAAATCAATATTGTCTAGACCTATGCCGTGCCGAACAATCATAACTACGTCCACATTATTTTTAAAGAATTCTTCACCGTAACGCGGTGTAACACTTGCCACGATAAAATGGTATCCAACTAGTTTTTCAGCCAACTCTTTCTCCAGAACGTTCTTCGGAACCTCAATCTGGTCAACGGAGCATCTGGATTCAAGCCTGGTTAAAGCGTCAGTAAACCTTCCAAAGGATTTGGAGTTCACGACAGCTACGCGGGGCTTCACTCTCTTCACCCTAAGCCTTCAGCATACTCGACATAGGGTTGGGAGATCCTCTTGACCTCAAGCTTCTCCTCCTCAGTAAGCTTTCTCAAAGGGATTGGAGACTCTCCAACGTCAACTCCCCTCAGCCTAAGTATTTCTCTGAGAACAACCTGTGTTTCAACACCGAATTTACTCAACTCCCTCCTAATTCTGTTTATGATGTTTTGAAGCTCAATAGCCTTCTTAACATCCCTGTTTTTTACAGCAGCGTAAACCGCTAGAGGAATTTCTGGAAACGCGTTAGCTATTCCACAGACATGGGCCCTGGCTCCGATTAGAAAAGCCACAGCTATCAGTGAGTCCCCGGCTCCCGCAACGTAATGAGTTCCCCCAAACATATCCACGTAATTCTGCAGCTGCTCCAAATCGTAGCTCGTATCCTTCACGCCTATTACGCTCGGAACCCCCCTGGTTATGGATTCAAAATCGCTCGGCGAAATATTATACCCCTGCCTGCCCTTATTGTTATAAACCATTACTGGAACACCGGCTCTTGAAAGAAAACCATAGTATGAGATTAACCCAGCCTTGCCTGGCTTATGGTATATCGGGCCTACGGAGCTGACTGCAGCAACACCTAGGCTCGCCGCATGCTTCGCAAGCTCGAGAGCGGTCTCCACGTCTGCCGCACCGACGTGAGCGATAATGCTCGCCCTACTGGGAGCAGCTTCAACCACTTTCTCAAGCATCTTTTCACGCTCGTTTCTACTTAGGAGCATTCCTTCACCATAGGTCCCGAGCACGAAAAAGCCTTTAACCCCTTTCTCAACCAGGAATCCTATTAGTGGAGCAACCCTCTCCCTGTCGACTTCAAAATCATTTTTAATTGGAGTTATTACTGCTGTAACTATGCCTTCAGGATACATTATTAACTGGCTTAGTATAACCTGAAACTATATAAGTTTTGTTTCAGTGTTTCTCAAACGTGCGCCAGCCTTTCTCCCAATGCTCCTAAACAGCTGAACTAGTTCAACGAAGACAGCGTAGTTCTCCTCGTAAACAGCCCTGTTCCTCTCAACTGGCACAACTCTCTCTTTAATACTTACCCATTTACTTGAAAACTCTTCTATGCCGGCAAGGTTTAAAGCGTTGAAGGCTAGTGCTGCTGCACCGTAATTGGTAGCGTCCTCACCCCCAGCTACAACGTTAATCCTACAGCCGAGAATATCTGAAAGTATTTGCGCCCATATTCTGGATTTTGAACCTCCTCCTACAAAGTATACTTCGCCCAGGCCTATCGAGTTTTCCGAGAGCGCGTCGCTAATCGCCCTAATAACGTAGCCCACTCCCTCCATTATCGATCTTACGAAATGAGCTCTACTGCATCCTCTGGTGACGCCTATGAAAGCACCCGTTAAGTTTGGGTCTCTATAAGGAAACCTTTCACCCGTGAGAAAAGGCAGGAAGATAAGGCCTTCTGAACCCGGAGAAGCTTTTTCCGCCTCCAGGTCCAGAATACTGTAAGGATCTCTGCCGATCATGCTGCCGGCTAGAGTCTCTACCTGGCCGAAATTATCCCTGAACCATCTTAAACAGTCGCCACCGCTGTTCGAAGCACCTCCTAAAGCATAGAGACCGTTTGCCGCATAGTAGGTGAAGAACCGCATTTCAAGACTCTTGTCGAAAACAATTCTCCTTGAAAGCTTTCTAACAACCCCGGTGGTCCCGATGTTTAAAACAGTGCCTTTTTCAGTCAAGCCTAGGCCGAAGTTCTGCGCCGCACCGTCGAACGTCGCCAAAACGATCCTCGTGCCCGGTGCAAACCCGTATTCCCTGCTGACGCTAGACGGAACAGCGTCTAGACTTTTCCCACCCTCGCATAGCCTTGGAAACCTGTTCTCATCAACCCCAAGTAGGTTAAGTACTTTCTCACTATACTTGAGTCTTTTAAGATTAACAACCCCGCCTCCGCTGGCCGTGGCAAGATCTATATGCGGCTCCGTTGTCAAGCCGCTTTTCCACAGCAAGTAATCCTTACAGAATAAAAAATATCTTGCTTTTCTAAAGGTTTCAGGCTTCCTTTTCATAAACCAGTAAAGCTTATACGGCATGAATACGAATAGCGGCGGAGCCCCGGTTTCTCTGTAAAGCTCGTACGCGTCAGTTTTCTCCAGCAGCTCTTTTTCAACCTCCGCCGCCCTAGTATCATGATGCGTCAACACCCTTGTTAAAGGAACCCCATCTTTGTCTACGAGGAGCACGCTATGGTTGTAAGCCGTCACGGAGATTGCTCCAATGCTCTCCCCGTATTTTTTACCGAAATAACCCAGCATGAGGGTGAAAGACTCTAAGAGCTCTTTCGGCTCGTGTCCAGCAAACCTGCTTTCCAGGTGAAGCGTTATCTCGCGAGTCTGCCTGTCAACAACCTTTCCTTCACTACTTATGACGAGACCCTTCATATTGGTACTGCCGACGTCAATCGTAAGAACAAGGCTCATTTCCACGCCTACTTTCATTTTTCCAAGGCTCTTCTTAATAACCTCTTCGCCCTCCGAAGTGTTTCTCCAACCTTTTCATTAATGATTCTCACGTCTGAAAACCAGGGTAACTCGTAGACGAAACGGGGAAATGTTGAACGTGTGGAACGATGGTTTTCAAGGTTGAGCAAGCAGGGCTTAAAGATTTTTATACGTTTCAAGCATTTCAACTTCAGGTTGCCGCGTAAGGAGCCCCGAATACTTCTCGACGCCGAGGTCCTTGTGAGGCTCGCATACCTCACCATCACGGGTGAAACAGAGTTTAAAAACCTGGAGACGCTTAGGCTGGCCTACGAGCAGGGCGGAGGCCAAACCGTTGCTAGCGAGGCCACTCTAGAGGGCTCGCTGGAGCTGACGCCGATTGAAGACCTCCGAAGATTCTTTGAGGAAACACTGGGTTCTTCAAACAGTTTGAAGAAAGAGTAGAATGGATGTGACGCTATAGTTCTTCAAACTCGTATTCCTCAGTTTTCCTGGGCGCCGGCCTCCCTTTCAAACGAAGTATTTTAAACACTACTACTGCTAAAACTATTGAAAAAACACCGATTATTATGAGAACCACGTTCATCGACATAGGTATTTTTATAGTCACCTCCCTCTCCGTCAGGAAGCTTACTCTAACAGTCGCCGAGTACCCTAGGTTGATTACTGTAACCGTCAGCTCTCCGCCGGCAACCCTGCTAATGTTGACAGTGCCGCTTGGCCCAGTGACGTATTTAGCCTGAGTATTGTTCGCGAATATTATTTTCAACTCAGCACCCTCTATGGGCATTGAAAAAGGATCCACGATCCTGATGAACCCGTTTACAATGCTGCATGAAACCCTTATCTCCCTAGGGGCGTCGACATGCTCTATTCTAGCCTCGTCGAGAACATTCAGCCCCGCGTACTTAACCATCGTCAACCTGAAGCTTCCCCCAGTCATCCAGATGCTTCTTAAAGTCCCGTTGTAAACAGTGTTGTTTGAAAACATGCAAATATAGAAGGTGGGGTTGAACGGAGCATTATCCTTGTCGACGAAGCTCAAGTTAACCAGGTACTCCTTCCGGTACTCCGCCGTCAGCTCAAGGTCTCCCTCAACATTCAACACTATTTCTGGAGAAAGAGTCGTCAAGCCTTTCTGTTTCCATCCGGTGAAAACGTACCTCACCCCTTCAGTAGGACTATACGTCTCCTGTGCCCTGAGGGTCTTGGTTCCGTACGTAGTGTAGAAGACAATCCCGGTTTCATCCATTATTTCCTGGCGTTTGCCATCAAGCTCTACAGCCACACCCGGTATGCTAAACACGCTTATCTTTGCAAGCCTAGCCGTGAAACTAGCCTGGCCGAAATTATTATCCTCATTCGAATCGTAAAACACGTTCAGCGCTTTAACCCATATTTTTACAACGTGAATACCCGCAGTAACATTAGTGATAGTCTTTTCGAAGCGTACTCGCTCCGACTCCAGCATAGGGGTTTTGAGCCTAAGCTGGCTGCCGGTAGTGTTCGTAAGCAGAGCATCGTCAAGCATGATGGTTATCAAGTAGTCCGGAATAGCAGCATCCCCCTTGTTTCTTAAAACCAAGACAAGAGTCAAGTTGGAGCCTGCGATAAGACTCTCCTTATCCAAGTATACTCCTTCAAGCATGATGTCGCATCTTGTCGCCCAGTTGTCAGGAGAAGAGACAACTCCCCAGCTAGACGGGTTGCTTAGAAGAGCGTCAGCAGGCCAAGAATAATTAACCCCTACTCCGGAAGCGATTAGGGCGAACCCTAGTGTCCTAGGCGTATTAGGATGAACATCCAGCTTCCATAAAGGTATGGATAGTTCAATAGTCCAAGAAACAGTTCCATTGACAATCCTGAAGATAATGTCGCCTGCAGACTCCTCAAGCCATTCATCCCCATGCCCGTAGAAATATTTTAACACGCCCGACCTGTTTACAGCAAGCCTCGTAGTTCCAACTGTGAGAACAGTACTGTTTAAAACACCGGTGTTAAAAAGAAGGTTGACTGTCCTGCAAGCATTGTTCAAAACCATTGCGAAAAACAGGTGGCTGCCATTATGGACAGCATAGGTTTTCACCCATGGTAGGCTGAGCTGTTCAACAGGATACTCTCCTGATGAAACAGCCCCGTCTACCCTAGGGCTTTTGTAAATCGGGATACTTAGCTCCGGCTCGGCTGAAGCATGAAGCAGCAAGCATCCGGCCGCGAGAAGCATGATTATAAGCAGTATTATCATACTGTTTGCAAACGGCTTCCTAAGCCTCCTCATAGCTCCTATGCGTAGGGAAACTCTTAAAAAGATTTTTTTGCGGATGAAAAACAGTGATCGTGTTGAAAGAAGCATGCGTGTTAGCGTATTCAGGCGGGCTTGATACTTCAACCATGATACCGTGGATAATGGAGAAATACGGCATGGATGTTATCGCCGTCATCGTCGACGTCGGCCAGAAAGAAGACTTTGAGGCTGCTGTCGAGAGAGCTGAGAAGCTTGGTGCATCAGAAGTTGTTAAAATAGATGCTAGAAGAGAGTTTGTTGAAAAATATGTTTTCAAAGCCATAAAGGCTAACGGCCTGTATGAAGGCGTTTACCCAATGGGCACTTCTCTCTCAAGGCCGCTGATAGCTTCAAAGATCGTTAAGGTGGCTGAGGAGAAGGGTGCTTCAACAGTTGCCCACGGCTGCACAGGGAAGGGTAACGACCAGGTTAGGTTTGAAGTATCAATAAGGTCGCTGAACCCTAGGCTTAGAATACTTGCGCCAGTCAGAGAATGGGGATTAAGCAGGGATGACGAGGTTGAATACTTGGGTAAGAAGGGTGTTAAAATGGATCCTGGGAAAAGCAGGTTCAGCATAGACGACAACCTGTGGAGCAGGTCTATTGAGGGCGGTGAGCTTGAAGACCCTTGGGTGGAGCCTCCTGAGGAAGCGTTCGTCTGGAGCAGACCAGTGTCCGAGGCGCCGGATAAGCCTGAGTACATGACGATAGAGTTCGAAAAGGGTGTTCCCATAAGTCTGAACGGGGAGAGGCTTGATCCAGTTGAATTAATACTCCAGGTTAACAGAACAGCTGGGTCACATGGCTTCGGCAGAATAGACCACATGGAGGACCGTGTTGTCGGAATAAAGTCCAGGGAAGTCTACGAGGCTCCTGCAGCCTTAACACTGATAAGAGCACACCAGGATCTTGAGAAACTCGTTTTAACAAGGCTTGAGCTGGAGGAGAAGAGGAGGCTTGAAGCAACATGGGCCTGGCTCGTATACTCCGGACTATGGTTTGAACCTTTAAGAATGGCTATTGAAGCATTCATAGACTTCACGCAGGAGAATGTTGACGGGGAGGTTAGAGTTAAACTGTTTAAGGGAGAGGCAGTAATCGTTGGAAGACGCTCAGCGAAATCGCTCTACGACGAGAAGAGAGCAACCTACTCGTCTCTTTCAAGGTTCGACCAGGCCTTGGCGAACGGTTTCATACAGCTTTGGGGACTCTCAACAGTGAGGGCGAACGAGGTGCGCCAGCGTAAAAGCTAAATTTATAAGCAAGAACATGAAGAATCTTCAACACTCCATGAAGACGGAATGCGAGGAATGCCTAGCTGTGTTCGAGGTCTCGGAAGACGCGATAGTGGGTGAAGTAGTGACATGCCCCGAATGCGGCTCAGACCTTGAGATAATAGAGATAAGCGGCGACACCGTTAAGACGAGGAAGATTCAGCTCTCAGGCGAGGACTGGGGCGAGTAGGCGTAGGAATTGCCTTTAAGCATTTTTTATGACCAGATAAGGTTTGAGGAGAAAGAGCTTTTCAAAGCAGCTGAAAACCTTTCAATACCCTTTAAAAGACTGAACGCGGACGATTTTTCATTCACACTCGGCAGGAGGACGCCTGAGATCCAGGATGTTGACACAGCCCTCTTAAGATGCGTATCATACTTCAAGTCGCTCCACCTTTCAAGCTACCTGGAGGGGGTTGGAATACGAACAGTAAGCTCCTTCAAAACACTGCAGATAGCTGGAAACAAGCTCTTCACGACAGTCGAGCTCGTGAAAAACAACGTGAAAACCCCGTTCACAGTGGTCTCCTTCTCCTACCAGTCTGCCCTAGACTCTTTCAACAAGACAGGATACCCAGCGGTTTTAAAACCCGTCATAGGAAGCTGGGGAAGACTAATCTCCCTTATAAAGGACAGGTATACTGCTGAAGCAGTGCTTGAAGACCGTTTATACATGTTCCCGCTTTACCAGGTTTTCTATGTTCAAGAGTATGTTGAGAAACCCGGTAGAGATATTAGGGCAACAGTAATCGGGGATGAAGTTGTCTCCGCAATATACAGGGTCTCCCCGCCAGACCAGTGGAAGACAAACCTAGCTATAGGTGGAAAAAGCGAGAAGGCGGAGATAACCAGCGAGCTGGCTGAAATAGTTCTCAAAGCAGCCGAAGCAGTAGGCGGAGAAATAGTGGGGATAGACGTGATGGAGAGCCCTAGGGAGGGTTATGTTGTTAACGAGGTTAATCCTACGCCTGAGTTCAGGGGAAGCATGGAGGCCACTGGAATCAACATTCCCGAGAAGATTCTCAAGTACCTCGCGTCTAAAGCGAGAAGGTAAGAGTGTAGCGTGCACTATCAGCATTAGAATCATTTTTACGCTGCCCAGCTTATGTTAGCGTGCGGGCTACTCAGAATAGGGTACGTTTTCACATACGCTTTGACTCCAAGTATAAGGAGGGATTAGAGGAGATAAGGAACCTTTTAAAAGATCTAGGCTTCCGTCCCCCTGAAATCCATGAGTATTATAGGGAGGATAGAACCTATTACTATTTTATGAATCCCTGAGGAGGAACACTTAAAATTCATAGAGGAGATAGGATCTGAGAAGCCGGACCATCGTGAGAAGTTCGAGGGTCTTGAAACAAATTTATGAAGAGAAAAGAAGAAAAAGGGGAGAGGGAAGATTAAAAGAGAAGCAGGGAGTAAAGATATGGAAACGAGGAAATCGGCGAAGGTATGGGGATGGGGCGACAAATTTGAGGACGTAAAGATTAATTGTGAAAGATACGTGGACAGAAGGTGGACGGAGACTACGAAGGAATGCTGCATCGGCATCATGGCAAGAGAGAGAAATAAGACGATATTTTACTTCATCGATGCATATACGAGTGACCCCAAAAGCGTTGGAAACCTGGCTGAAGGTCTATTCCAGGCAGCGCTTAGCCAAGGGGAAACTAAAGTCGACTTCGTCACAATAAGGTTCTATGATAATGTCGTATCTCGCGATATGCAGCACCGCAAGTCTATTGAGGAAATTGAGGAAGAACTCAAGAAACGCGAGAAAGTCATTGCCAGCAGATTCATTAACGATCCGAAGGTGAGTGACGCAGCTAAGGGGAAAGAAGTTATATTTATTCCAGAGACCCGTTTGCTATGTGAGCTCAGATCTAAAGTGGCGAACAAGGTGATTATAGAGGCGGTTTATGGCTTTGGCTTTGAGGCCTTAAAGGATTTCATCAACTCTTTAGGCAATGAACTTATCAAGAGGCGTATTGCTGAAGGAGTTGCTGGTTACGAGTTGCGGGGAAGCGCTGAGGAACTCAAAATCAATGATGTTGATGATGGGTATGATGAGGTTTACGTGTACTTAGGTTTGAATCAAGCTAGCATTTTATTCTGAATGTTTTAGCGTGCATCGACTAGGGATGAATGGGCTTAGGTTACTTAGGGAGGCGTGAAGCATCTAGAAACTGTTCCGCTTTAAACTGATTTAATATTCTACTAGTTCTTTATTCCGCTAAAGCACCATTCTAGCGCGCGCTTTCAGATGGCTCGCATGTCTAATCTGAAAAGATTGTGAAAAATATAGTAAGCCCCCGGTTAAGGATCCAGCATGCGTCTGGCTCGTTAAACCTGGAGAAGCCTACGCACGCTGGAGGAAAAAGGGTCCTGCTGTGCAAGTTGGAGAAAAGATTCTTAAACACCTGGTTTGGAGGATTAGGAGGTAAGTTGGTTAAAGTAGCTGTGTACGGGGCAAGCGGCTATGTGGGTGGAGAACTGCTTAGAATACTTCTCTCACACAGCAAGGTGGAAATAGTTGCAGCCACTTCTAAAAGGTTCAGCGGCATGCCTGTTCACAAGGTTCACCCGAACCTTAGGAAGGTTTGCCAGATTAGCTTCGTGGAGCCCAGGGTTGAAAACGTGGCTAATGCTGAAGTCGTGTTCACAGCGCTTCCACACGGCCAGTCTATGCATGTGGTTAAAACGCTTCTCGACAGGGGTTTGAAGGTTATAGACTTGGGAGCTGATTTCAGGCTTAAAGACTCCTCCGCCTACGAGAAATGGTACGGGTTTAAACATCCTTATCCTGATCTTCTCGAGAAGGCTGTCTACGGTCTGCCGGAGCTTCACAGGGAGGAGATAAGGACAGCTAGCCTGGTGGCAGTAGCGGGCTGCATGGCTTCGGCGAGCATACTGGCACTCGTGCCTCCTGTTAAGAATGGTCTGGTAGACAGGAGCCAGATATTCATAGATGCTAAAATAGGCTCCTCAGGAGCTGGTTCAACACCAACCCTAGAAGGATACCATCCGGAGAGGTATAACGTGGTAAGGCCCTATAAGCCGGCTGGACACAGGCATGTTGCTGAGATAATTCAAGAGGTTTCGCATGCTTCCGGCGGGGAAATAGTTGTAGGCTTCTCACCGCACTCCGTAAACATTGTGAGAGGGATACTCGTAACTATTCACACGCGTCCCTCTGGAAGACTCCCTTCTTATCCAGACTTATGGAGGTGTTACAGGCAGGCTTACGACAAGGAGCCGTTTATAAGGCTCGTTAGGGATCCGACGATGGTGCATGGACTGCCTGATCCAAAGTATTTGATGGGTTCAAACTTTGCAGACATAGGTTTCGAAATAGACGTTGACTCCAACAGGGTAATCCTGTTCGCAGCCATAGACAACCTGGTTAAAGGGGCGGCTGGAAACGCTGTCCAGTGTTTCAACATAATGTTTAACTATGATGAGAAGGAGGGCTTAACTTTCCCAGGTCTGCATCCAGCGTGAGTGTTGAAAATGATAGTGGTTAAAGCAGGAGGAGCACTGCTTGAGGAAGACGTTTTAGAGAAGATAGTGGCAGACGTGGCTGAATACTCGAGGAGGGAGAAAGTCGTGTTCGTCCACGGGGGAGGAGCAGAGGTGACGGAGACGTGTAGGAGAATGGGTATTGAGCCAAAGTTCGTTGTTTCAGCAAGCGGGATGAGGAGCAGAGTGACCGACTGGGAGACGATGCAGGTCTACCTTATGACGATGGGGAGGCTTAACAAGATTGTAGTCTCTAAGTTTCTCAGGATGAACGTTAACGCTGTCGGCTTAACCGGTGTAGACGGAGCTCTGGCTAGCGCCAACAGGAAGGAAAAGATATTAGTTAAAAGAGAAGACGGTAGGAGAATCCTTATGGACGGCGGGTTCACTGGAAAGATTGAAAAGATTAACGTAGACCTGTTAAAACTTCTTTTGGACAACAGTATTCTCCCGGTTCTAGCACCCATAGCTTTAAGCAAGCAGTTTGAACCACTTAACGTTGACAGCGACGCCTTCGCAGCCAAGGTTGCTTCAGCACTGGGAAGCAGCCTGCTTTATCTTACGAACGTGGAGGGCCTGCTGATAGACGGGAAGCTCGTCGAGTCGCTGACGATGGCTGAAGCATCAGTCCTTCTTCCGAGCATAGGACACGGCATGATGAGGAAAGTGCAGTCAGCCGTGGAGGCGCTTCGAGAAGGAGCTGTTTCAGTAAGAATATCCTCCGGGCTTATTGACAAGCCTGTTTCAAGCGCGCTGGAGAAAAACCTTGGAACACTCATATTCAAATGAGGATGTTTAAAAATGGTTGACCCGTATGAGGTTGAGGACAGGCTTCTTCTTAAAACCTATGTTAAGAGGCGTATAGCGATAATAAGCGGGAGAGGGTCAGAGGTTTTCGACGATAAGGGCCGGAGGTTTATCGACTTGACTTCAGCCTACGGTGTTGCAATACTCGGACACTCTAATCCTGTGATTGTTGAGGCAATCATGAACCAGTTGAAGAAAATATCTTCCTGCCACGGCTCGTTCTACAATGATGCTAGAGCCGAATTCCTGGAGGAAGTGTCGCGCTTCACACACCGTTTCTTCCACAAGATGATTCTCGTTAACAGTGGCGCTGAAGCCGTTGACCTAGCTATTAAAACAGCCTTCAGGAAAACAGGGAGAAGCAGGATCGTCGCAGCCAGAAGAGGATTCCACGGTAAGACGCTGGGCGCTCTAAGCGCGACTTGGAACCCTGAGTACAAGAAGGGGCTGGAGCACATCATGGGCGAAAAAGTTGTATTCGCAGAGTATGGTGACGCCGAGGATTTGAAAAACAAGGTTGACGAGGAGACTGCAGCAGTTATTCTTGAGCCTGTTCAAGGAGAAGGCGGGATCAGGATTCCTCCAACCGGTTACTTGAAGGCGGCTAGGGAAATAGCCTCCGACAAGGGAGCACTACTCATACTGGACGAGATTCAGACAGGCCTTAGGAGGACAGGAACATTCTTCGCGTTTGAAAAGGAGGATGTTACGCCGGATATTGCTCTCTTAGCCAAGGGGGTGGCTGGGGGGATCCCGGCTGGAATCACGTTTTTCAGCGAGGAAGCCTCAACAGTCGCCGAACCAGGATTCCATACTTCAACATACGGTGGAAACCCTTTAGCGTGCGCAGCAGGCGCCGCAACCATGAGGCTTTTAAGGGAGGAAGTCACCAGGGAGAGTGTTGAGGAAAGATCTAGAATATTCTGCGAGAAGCTTGAAACCTTGAAAAACCTAAGGATAGTTAGGGAAATAAGGATAAGCGGCCTTATGATAGGGGTCGAGTTGAAAGTAAGGTCTAAGCCTTTCGTAGACATGCTTGAGGAGAAAGGAGTCCTTGCGTTAACAGCCGGCCCAACAGTAGTGAGGCTACTGCCCCCGCTAAACATACCGTTAAACCTTGTCGACGAAGCTTGCAGCATCATTCTGGAAACGATGAGAAGCTATGAGTCAAGGCTTGGAAGCAGTGCAGCCGCTGGTTAGACTCCTCTCCAAGTATTCGCCAAGCGGGGAGGAGGAAGAGGCTCAGCGAGAAGTCTTCTCCCTCCTTGTTGAAAACGGCTTTGAAAACGTTAGGAGAGACCCGGCGGGCAATGTTCTCGGGGAGAAGGGGGATGGACATAGGACGCTGCTTTTCTGCTCTCACGTGGACACTGTGCCAGGGCTTATTGAAGTCAGGCTTGAATCCGGAAGATTATTCGGCAGGGGTGCTGTTGACGCTAAGGCTTCCCTAGCGGCGATGGCTCTGGCAGCATCAGGCTACTCGGGGAGAAGCCTGAGACTAGTCTACTCGTCGGTAGTCGGGGAAGAGTCTGACAGCAAGGGGGTTAGGAGGCTTCTTGAGGAAATCCCAGCCCCGGATTACGTGGTCATAGGGGAGCCGACTGGAATCAGGGCTGCGGCAGTAGCGTACAGGGGGAGTGCAACCGTCAGCTTAAGGGTTTCAACCCAGGGCGGCCACTCCTCCTCCCCGCTTGACGATTTCAACGCTATTGTTCAAACCATGAGGCTTGTTGAACACGTTAAGACTAGGCTAACCTTCTCTAAAGACCTTTTTTCAAACATAGGTGTCTCAATAACCATGATTAAAGGAGGATACGGGGATTCTAGAATACCGGATTCAAGCGAGGCACGTTTAAACCTGCGCTACCCTCCCCCCATGGGCTTCAAAGAGCTTTCAAGAATTTTCGCCGAAGCCTTGGAAGAGTATGTTGAGAAAGCACGCGGAGCCTTGAGCGTGAGTTACGAGTTTCTAGACTACCTGGACGGCTATGCTTCAGCCAAGGATCAGGTTATGATTAACGCGGTCAGGGAGGCGGTTAAAGAAACCCTTGGAAGAGAGCTTCTTCTGGTAAGGAAGCTTGGAACATCAGACTTTAACTATACTGGTTTGAAATGGGGTAGGCCGCAAATAGCATGGGGCCCTGGAGACGCTTCCCTGGCACACAGCTCCAGGGAGAGCATTACAGTTGAAGAGTTCACGCAGGGTGTTGAAGCCTACAGAAGGTTTCTTAAAAACCTTGATTCAAGCCTAGCCCAGTTTTGAAAAACAATTTTAAAAAACCTCGCGTTTAAAAACCATTCGGATTGATGGTTAGAGCCCATGTGCATGTAAGCGGGAGAGTCCAAGGAGTATTCTTCAGATACGAGACTAAAAGCCTTGCAGACGAGCTGGGCGTCAAAGGGTGGGTTCGTAACCTTCCAGACGGGAGGGTTGAGGCCGTCTTCGAGGGTGAGGAGACGCTTGTTAGGAGAATGATAGATTTCTGCAGAAAAGGGCCGCCGGGAGCAAGAGTTACTGGAGTAGAGATTGAGTGGGAGGAGTATAAGGGAGAGTTTAAAGGATTCGCCATAAGGCGTTAAGCGGAGGCCGGTTTTCAAAACGTTTTTAAAGCTGTGGGGCCGCTGTCTGCCAGATGGTTAGGAAAGTCTTATTCATATGCGTGCAGAACAGTTTTAGAAGCCAGGTTGCGGAAGCGTTTTTCAACTTAAACCCTCCGCCAGGCTGGGTTGCGGTTAGCGCCGGTCCAAAGCCCGCTGAAAAAATAAACCCTAAGGCTGTTCAACTGTTGAAGGAAAAAGGGATAGATGTTTCAGGCAGGAAGCCTAGGAAGCTGACAAGAGAGATGGAGGCTGAGGCGGATATTGCGGTAATAGTGTGCAGCGGCTCAGAATGCCCCGTCGTAAACGTGAAGCATGTTGAACACTGGGGTTTCGAGGATCCTGCTGAAATGAGTCTGGAGGAAGCCCGTGAAGTAGTGAACAGGATTGAGGCGAAAGTAAGAGACCTTGCTGAGAGAATAACGAGGGGCGAAGCTCCTTCAGATGATTCTAGTCTTAGCCTTAGCCTTAGAGGACTCTGAAGCCATTTCCTGATTCTAACAGCCTTTGACGCGCATAAACTTTTTTATAAAACTATTTGTAGACGGCAAGCGGCTTCCCGAGAATCTCAGCATCCAGCTCCTCAAGCCCCAGTCCGCTTCCTTTAGGGAAAAGCCGCATTGAGCCTGAAACCGTTACCCCGCCCTTCTTAACCAGCTTGTCGGCGTGAAGAAGGTCGCAGTCCAAGTCGGCAAACTCTATGTTTCTAACTCCAGCTGCTAAATGGGCTCCGGCTGCAATACCTATTTCAGACTCGCTCATGCACCCTACCATGCAGGATACTCCTGCAGCCTCAGCCACGTCGGATATTTTCCTAGCCTTCAATATTCCACCGCTCTTCGCAAGCTTAATGTTTATCATGTCGACAGCCTCCTCACGGATAAGCCTCAACGCGTCAGAGGGTGAATGAACGCTCTCATCAGCCATAACCGGTATTGGAGAATCCCTTCTAACCCTAGCCAAGCCCTTCACATCGTGAGCGGGCACAGGCTGCTCGACAAACCGTATCCTAAACTTCTCCACCCTGTTTAAGACTTCAACCGCCTGGTCTGGGCTCCAGCCCTCGTTCGCGTCAACCCTTATCTCAACACCCTCTCCGACAGCCTCGCGAACCATCCTTATTCTCTCAACATCCTCCGAAGGGTTTACACCAACCTTAACCTTAAGAGCCCTGAAGCCTTTCTCAACAGCCTTAACAGCGTCGGCAGCCATCTCCCTCGGAGTCTTAATGCTTAAAGTGAAATCGGTTAAAACCTGGGTTCTGAATCCCCCTAGAAGCATGAAAAGCGGTTTCCCAGCGGTCTTCCCAAGAATATCGTGTAGAGCAGTATCTATAGCAGCCTTAGCAGCAGGATTACCCTCGACAACCCGATCCATCATTTCAACGTTCTGCTCAACCCGGAGAGGACACATGCCGATAAGCCTAGGCGCGATCCTAGACAAGACTTCTAAAACAGTTTCAACAGTCTCTCCAGTGACTCGTTTAGATGGAGAAGCCTCACCCCAGCCTTCAACACCATAGTCCGTGACTATCCTCACCACAATGTTACGGCTCTTCTCACTCGAGCCCGGAGCTATCCGGAAGGGTTCGAAATACCTTAGAGTCACAGAGTAAACCTCTACTCGTTCAATCCCCATCTTACTCAGACCATCCCAGGTGGGGCAGGAGGGTTTTCAACCGGACGTTGCACCAGGCACTTCGAAACCCCTGTTCTTAAGGTATTCCTGAATCTTCTTCTTAACGTCCTCCGGCACCTCATGTTTAAAAGGAAAGCTTTCCGCGTTAGATATCCGTATGAGGAACTCACGGACAATCATCCCGATCATCTTGAAGCCGACGGGTGCTGTAAACCTCGCGTCATCATCAGGAGTATGACCATACACTCCAGCACCGCTTCTCCTGAAGAAGTTTACAGACGGCACTCCCTTGTTGGAGAAGGGAACACTGTCAGAACTGTAAACATCCTGCGACACGGAGAGGTTTACGCCAAGCTCCTTCGACATTATTTCCAGATAAGTCTTCACCTCAGCTGGACCAGTAACCACAGAGTTACAGCCGCCTATCGCACCCCCGTTCACATCCAGGTTTATCATCATCATTATTTTCTCAACCTCATCCTTATGCTTCTCCACATAGTTGAAAGACCCTTTGAGCCCAAGCTCCTCGCCTGAGAAGAAAACAAACCTCACTGTCCTTTTCAAATCAAGGCTTCTGACGGATTTCGCCAGCTCCATCAGTAGAGCAACACCGCCAGCGTTATCAATACCGCCTTTCACGCCGTAAACAGTATCGTAGTGGGCTCCGACGACAATCATCTCCTCAGGATACTTAACCCCCTTTTTCTCCACCACTATGTTGCAAGTGTCAGCGTCAAACTCATCCTGCGTGAGAACCAGCCTAGCCTTGGAAGCATTGTTTCTAACGAGTCTAAACGCGTCTTCAAAACTTATGAAGACAGTAGGCACCCTGAACCTCCTGCTTACTTCGAAAGGCCTATCAACCTGAGAAGGCTTCCTGAAAGGAGTGCCCTCGCTTATAACAATCCCTGAAGGCTCATACTTGGAAAGCTCAAACAGCTTTTCAACAGTCGGCAGCGACTCTGAGAAAAGAAGTATCTCTCCCCTTGTTCCAGACAGCAGCAGCGGGTCGCCGGTCTCAACGTATCGGAGAGGAGCAACAACCCCTTCCTCAGGAGTCGACCCGCTAAACCCGACACCCCGACAGTCAATCTGCCCGCTCCAAGGCTCCAGAACGTGAAGCTCGTTCCTCAGAATCCTGAAGGTTTTAACAGTGAACTCTTCAAGCAGCGTCGCGTAGCCTGCTTTCTCCATGATGCTAATAATGTATTTACAAGCCTCTTTCTCACCAGGAGTCCCCGCAAGCCTCTCGTACGAGGCTAAGCCCATTAGGAAGCTGTGCGCCTCCTCCTCCAGGAACTCGCTGCTCATTAAGGCTTAACAATGAGCCAGCAAGTTAAAAACGTTGCGAAACCCGGAGGAGTTAAACAAGGGATTAAGCATTGAAGAAAAATTTATTTTCAACATTAATGTAGCCCGGGTGATGAACAAGAGGGAGAGACTGCTTAGAACACTGCAGTTTAAAGAGGTTGACAGGGTTCCCGACTATGAGTTCGGCTACTGGAGTGAAACAATAGACCGTTGGCATGCTGAAGGCCTACCCCTGCACCTTCACACTATTGGAGATGTTGAAGACTTTTTCATGCTTGAAGGCTGGGACACGATAGACATGCTTCCGGTGAACACTGGACTATGGCCCCCGCCGCCGGCGAGAAAAATCAGGGAGTTCGACGACAAGGAGGTTATTGACGATGGTTTAGGCGGAGTCTACATTAGGAAGAAATGGACCTCCACGATTCCGCAATACTTAAGGTACCCGATTAGAAGCAGGGAGGACTGGGAGAAAATAAGGCCGTTCTTCAACCCGGATACTCCGGGTAGAATGCCTTTAAGCTACGAGGAGATAATAAACGTCTACAGGGAGAGAGACTATCCCTTAGGCATAAGCGTCGGAAGCCTCTACGGCTGGCTGAGAAACCTGATGGGTGTCCAGGGAATCTCAATAGCCTTCTACAGGGATCCTGACTGGGTGGCTGAAATGATGGATACGCTGGTAAACCTCTGGATAAAAATGATTCGAAAAGCCTTGAGAAACATCAGGGTTGACTTCGCAACATGGTGGGAAGACATGGCTTACAACATGGGGCCGCTTCTCTCAGTCAGGCTTTTCGAAGAATTCATGGTTCCAAGGTATAAGAAGGTGACGGACGTTTTAAAAGAGTACGATGTTGAAATAAACATTCTGGACTGCGACGGGAAGATAGATGAGCTTGTCCCAGGATGGTTGAAAGCAGGGATAAACTGCATGTTCCCGATTGAAGCGAAATACACGAGCCCCGTGAAGCTTAGAGAACAATACGGGGAAAAGATTCTCCTAATGGGAGGAGTTAACAAGCTCGCGCTCATCGAGGGGCCGAGGGCAATAGACAGGGAGCTTGAAAACCTTTCGCAGCTTGTGAAGGAAGGAGGATACATACCTATGGTTGACCACAGGGTTCCGCCGGACGTGTCGCTAAGCAACTACGTGTATTATTTGAAGGCTAAGAGGAGGATGATAGGGAGGAGAGAGGAGCTGCCGTATCCGAAAACCGTTTAAAGAACCCGTCTTAAACAGCCTAGGATTCAACATTCCTCTGCGGCACTAAGGCTTAATGCGTCATATTTTACTCTCATAGTGGTTCTAAAGAGGCTAAACATGGTGAGCTACCGGGAGAATACAGTCTAATAGTTAATAGTAGCCCAGTGTTCCCTTCTTCAAAACCCGCCTCTCTTCTCTGGCAAATATCATTATCCCTGCCGACAACCAGAAAACGTCGAAGAAAATCAACGGTACTGCAAGCCCCATTACCTCGTTCAAGCCTGAATCCATTATCAGCAGGCTCCTCATCCCCTCTATCGCGTAAGTCGGTGGAAGCAGGTAGGAGAAGTATCTCAAGACCGGTGGAAGAACGCTCAGCGGATAGGATATTGGGAGAAGCAGCCCTAGAAGAGAGCTTAGGAAATTGACGAAAGCACTGTGCTCTTTAAAATCCAGAACTACACCGGCGAGCGAGAAACCTATGCCGATGAAACTCGGCAGGGCGACTAGGAAGAAGAGCATTGCGAAAGGCAGGTTTAAGAACTTCACGTTCAAGCCGAATACTAACGATACTAGGCTTATCTGCAGGAAAACCCATAGGGAGGTTGTCAGCATCGAGCTAAAAGCCTTTCCTAAAAGAATGGAAAACCTGCTGCACGGCGCTAGGAAGGTTGATTCAAGAGTCCCGCTCCACTGTTCGCCTCTTAAAGCATAGCTCATCCCCCAGAGGGTTGAGTAGGCGAAGCTTGAAACAATCATCCCGACTATCGTGAAGGAAACATAGTCCCCAGTGTTAGCCAGCCTTGCCAGGTTTTCCGAGTAGGGTGAGCCTACTAGAGCCCTTCCGTATATCACTAGTGAAAGAACCCAGAGCAGAGGCATTAAAGCGTCGAAAAGCACCCAAACCGGGTATCTTAAGTAGAGCACAAGCTCCTTCTTCAAAACGACGCCGACAACCCTAGCCTCGTCAAAAAGACCCAATGCCCCACCACCCTCAGTAGGCTTCAACCGCACCCCTCCTCCTAACCTTTTTCTCAACAACGCTGAACAGGAGCATGCCCAGGGTTAGAAATACTAGGGTTACTGCAGCAAGATAGGAAAGGGCTATTGCAACGTTCAAGTAGGGGTTGAACGATGGTAGAAGAAAAGCTCTTACAGCCTCTAAAGCAGGCGTCAAGGGGAACACGATGCTCACCATAGCAACATAGTAGCCCACGCCCCCGAAGAAAAGCATCAGCGTCCTTAAAGGATAGTTAACCGGGCAGACAGTATATATCAGGGTGTCGACGAAGTTCAGCAACGCACCCGGCTCCCTGTACATTAGAATTAAACCGGAGAGAATAAGCCCAATGCCGTAAAGAGCCAGGATCATCAGCAATACTGCTGAGACTGCGAAAAACAGGTTCTCCACCCTTATCCTGGCTCCGAAGAGGAGGCTGGCAAGGGCGAACTGAACAGCCGCGTAGAAGGTTGTCAAAACGCTGTCCGACAAAGCTTTCCCAAACAGTATTGAGAACCTGCTGCAGGGTGCAATTAGGATTGTCTCCAACGTTCCTCCCCACTGTTCCCTTCTCAGAGAGAGCCCTGTCCCCCATAGGGCTGACATGACGTAAGCATAGAGCGAGCTTCCGATTATCGTGAAGGTTACGTAGTCGGAGCTTCCGGCGAGCTCTCTGAACGATTCTGACAACCTTCCCCCGACGAGGGCGTGTCCCTGGAATACGAAGGGTGCCAGCCAGAAAATCGGCATTATCGCCCAGAAAACAACCCAGAGAGGATACCGTAGGTTGATCAGTATCTCTTTCCTGGCTGTTGAAACCGCAGCCTTAAGCTCCAGAATCATGCTCGCTGCATCCAGCTTCAACCGTCCAACACCTCTCCGGTAAGCTTCACGAAAACATCCTCGAGAGTCGGCTTCTCAATGCTTAGGGAGAAAATCCGGCAGCCTGCTTTAGAAAAGACTCCCACAACCTCCTGAATATTAGCGTCAACATTCTTCATGTACAGTCTAACCATGGTTCTGCCGTCTTGCTCAGCATTAGCCACTCCACAGTCTTCTATAAACGGTAGGCCTCTAACCATGGTTAAAACTTTCTCATCCAGGTTGCTCACAACTATCTTTAAAACCTCGTTCATACCGATCATGGCTTTCAGCTTCTCCGGTGAATCCACAGCAACTATCCTACCCTTGTTTATGAAAGCAACCCTGTCGCACATCTGGTCAGCCTCATCCATGTAATGAGTTGTGAGAAGTATGGTTTTACCCTGCTTCCTGTTAAGCTCCTCCCTTATGAAAACACGTATGCTTCTTGAGAAACTGGGGTCTAGGCCTAATGTCGGCTCGTCCAGAAGAAGAACCTCAGGGTCGTGCAGTATCGCTCTGGCAATAGCGAGCTTCTGCCTCATTCCGCCGGAGTATTTCTCAACAAGCTCGTCAGCCCTATCCTCAAGCCCCATAAGGCTCAGCAGCTCACTAATCCGCCTTCTAGCAACGCCGTCAGGAACCTTGTAGAGCCTCGCGAAATACTCCAGGTTCTCCCTTGCCGTAAGCCTCCAGTAAAGAGACCTCTCTCCGCTTGAAACAACCCCGATGGAAGCCCTTACTTTCCCAGGCTCTTTTAAAACATCATGCCCATTGACTAAAGCAGTACCGGCATCCGGAATAATGATCGTGCTAAGTATTTTCACCAGCGTCGTTTTACCAGCCCCGTTAGGCCCAAGCAGGCCGAAAAGCTCACCCTTTTTAACGCTTAAGTCAACATCGTCGAGAGCCACAATCGTCTCGGAACTCTTCCTTCTAAACGGGAACCCACCCTCCTCCTTTCTATAGACCTTCCTCAGCCTTTTCGCGACAACCGAGTACTCAAGCATCACGTGAAAAACCATGGTAACAATATTAAACTTTAATCATCGTTTCCATCTTTAAAACACACTGGGGAAATACGCGTATTCTTCTTAACACACACTACGCGGAGTCCAGTATGACAATGACTCCCACCCTTTTCCTCCCGAAGGCCTCATACAGGACAGCGCGCGCCCACACCTTCACCGTAATGAATCTTAACAGTTGGAAGAACCCTCGTCCTCAGGCGTAGCGCGCTGGGATTTTTCAACAATTCCCCCTGGAAGCCTTCAAAACCCTGTAGCCGAGCAGGATGACAGCCACGCCAAGAATGAAGACAGCGGCGCAGGCTTCCCACCCTTTATGGAGGAAACGTTAACCATGAAAACCATGCTGCCGAGCACAGCCAAGCCCCCGTAGACTAGTGCGACGAGCCTAACGGACCTAAGCCTCCTCGCCGCAGCCGTGAAACACGTCCAGACGATTAGGAAAACACTAGGATAAGCTGGCCCGCGGCAAACCCGGGCAGGGATAGAGCTTTCTCCAGGAAACCGCTTACAATGCTGGAGGACCCGGGGAGAGCAAGCATGCCCAGCGCTAGGCTGAGAAGCGCGAGAACAGTAAGCCTCTCCACGGGACACCAGCATAGCATGCTCCGCGCGACATTAAAGCCTTACGCTCAACACTGGTTAGACGGTTGGCGACTGGGTTGGGAAACCCTACCGTTATGTTGGACTTATTCAACCTCCTGGGCGCGCGCGTGATCCAGGCGCCGCCATGTTTTCAACCATCCTCCAGCCGGGGAAAGTTTTTCGTTAAAGCCTTATGTACTGTTCCCAACGCCTCCCCGGGAGGGAGAAGGGGTTGCACGAGCATCATGCGCACCACATCGCCGAGTTTAGAAACAGGCTTATCGCAAGCCTAATCCTTACAGCCCCAATCCTGCTTTTCTCAGAAACGTTTCAAACAATGATCCTAGGGGGGAGGATAATGGTTTTCCCCATGCAGAAACAAGCCCTGCTAATCCTATCCGCTTCCCTCTACGTTTACGGCGGCTGGCCTTTCCTGAGAGGACTGGTGGACGAGTTGAAAGCCAGGCTCCCAGGCATGATGACGCTCATCGGCACAGCCATAACGGTTGCGTTCACATACTCTGCCGCGACAGTCTTCATTCCGCTCGGCATGGAGTTCTTCTGGGAGCTCGCCACCCTGATGGACGTGATGCTTCTAGGACACTGGATAGAGGCGAAAAGCGTTCTCGGAGCCTCAACAGCCCTCGAGGAGCTTGTTAGAATAATGCCTACGACAGCCCACGTTTTAAAAAACAGTGAAATAGTTGACATACCGGTCTCGGAGCTTAAGCCCGGCGACACCGTCTTAATACGGCCGGGTGAGAAAATCCCGTCTGACGGAACTGTTTTAGAGGGAGAATCATTCGTGAACGAGGCTTTTCTAACAGGCGAGTCTAAACCGGTTGTGAAGAAAGCAGGGTCCAGGGTTATCGGTGGCTCGATAAACGGCGACGGCGTTCTGAAAATGGTTGTCGAGAAAACAGGGGAGGATACTTACCTGGCTCAAGTCGTAAAGCTCGTTAAGCAGGCTCAGGAAATCAGGTCAAGGACCCAGGACTTGGCGAACAGGGCTGCAGCCCTGCTTTTCTACGTTGCGCTAACAGTCTCGCTGGCTGCTTACGCAGCATGGTTCGCCGCCGGAAACCCGAGTATGGCTTTCGAAAGCATGGTTGCAGTACTCGTCGTCGCATGCCCGCATGCCCTCGGCCTAGCCATACCGCTTGTCGTAGCCCTTTCAACCTCGATAACCGCGAAAAACGGGATACTCGTGAGAGACAGGAGAGCGTTTGAAACAGCCAGGAGCGTTAACGCCGTTGTCTTCGACAAGACTGGGACACTAACCCTCGGCAGCTTCGGCGTCAGCGACACTGTGCCCCTGATCCCGGAGGAGGAGCTTTTGAAACTGGCTGCAAGCGTCGAGCTGAACTCTGAACACGTGGTTGCGAAAGCCATTGTAGAGTACGCGAAGCAGAAGGGTGTTCAACCTGTTGAAGCAGAAGGTTTCAGAGCAATCCCTGGGAAAGGCGTTTACGGTAGGGTTGACGGGAAAGAGGTTTACGTCGGGGGCCTGAGCCTTCTAAGCGATGCTGAAAAGGTTTTAGAAAACCGGGAGATAAGCAGGCTGGTGAAGCAGGGTAAGACAATGGTTTTCACACTCGTCGACGGCAGGCTCGCAGGCGCGTTCGCCCTCTCGGACAAGGTGAGGAGAGAATCCTACGAGGCGGTTGAGAAGCTTAAAAGAATGCGGATAAGGGTTTACATGCTCACAGGAGACTCTATGGAAGCCGCGAAATGGGTTGCGGAGGAACTTGGTGTAGACGAGTATTTCGCCCAAGTCATGCCGCATGAGAAAGCGGATAAAATCAGGCTTCTCAAAAACAGGGGGCTAAGGGTCGCGATGGTTGGGGACGGTGTGAACGACGCGCCCGCCCTCGCCACAGCAGACGTCGGCATAGCCATAGGGGCTGGCACGGATGTAGCAGTAGAGAGCGCGGACATAATCCTTGTTAGAAACGACCCGAGGGATGTTCCAAAGATTATTGAGCTTTCGCGGAAAACGTTCTCCAAGATGGTTCAAAACCTATGGTGGGCAGCCGGCTACAACATTGTCACCATACCTCTTGCAGCAGGCGTCCTACATGGCTTAGGCATAGTGATGCCCCCATGGCTGGGCGCGCTAGTCATGTCGCTGAGCACAGTCATAGTTGCTTTAAATACTCAGACCCTGAGGAAATACGAGCCGGAGGAGACGAGGAGGATGAGGAGAACCGTCACCGACCCGGTTTGCGGGATGAAGATAGATCCTGAAACAGCCTACAGCAGGCTGGAATACCAGGGGAAAACCATCTACTTCTGCTCTAGACACTGCGAGGAGGAATTCAGGAGGAACCCGGAAAAATACAGGGTTAGAGCCTGAGGCATTGCATGCATCAACCCTCTTAAGGCCACATGCTTCCATACGGCACTTGTTTGAACACTCTTTTAAGACACGCCGTCTAACGGTTGAAAAAGAAACCAGCCACAGGCATCGCGCGCCGGGAAAAGCTAATACTTACCAGACTGGCTCAAACACTACAAGTAGGGGTGACAATGCTGTTGGAAACACTGATGGATGAAAAGATAAAACTGGTTCTTAAATGCAAAACGATTGCAATAGTTGGATTATCAAGAGACCCGAGTAAGGACAGCTATAAGGTGGCTGAATACCTGAAGAAAAACGGGTACCGTATTATTCCGGTCAACCCTTTCGCAGGCGAGATTCTTGGCGAGAAGTGTTTCAAAAGCCTTCTCGAGGCCCCGGAGGAAGTTCAGAAGACTATTGAAGTCGTCGACATCTTCAGGCCTTCTGAAGAAGTTCATCCAATCGTTGAGCAGGCGGTTCGCCTAAAGCAGAAACACGGTAATCCCCTATTCATATGGATGCAGCTAGGCATAGTTAACACGCAGGCTGCTGAACTCGCTGAGAAAAACGGTTTAACGGTTATAATGGATAGGTGCATGATGATTGAGCATAAAAGATTAACCCGGATGCAGAGGTCGTAGCATACACCTGCATCACTTTTTCTTCTAACTCGAACACTCTGGCTGAAATCCTAGCGTGAACCCGTTTTTCACCTAGGCAAGGGGTTTCTAGGTCTTAGAACGTAAAGCTTCAAAACCCTGCCTTCATACAACAGTAAACCCGTTGGAACACCCGGGTACTGGGAATTCTTATCAACTATCAGGTAAACCGTTTTCCCCTCTCGAACCAGTTCCTGTGGAGAACCCACATTGTTCGAGTTAAGAATGTATTCAACCCAGTATCTCCAAGGATGTCTCGGCGAGACGACCGTGCTATTGGCTGGTATGAATACCCGCATGGAGAGAAGATCCTCGTATTCCAGAGGGCTGATTACAGGCCCGATCCTCATGAACGCCGGGATGCTTTGAAAGTAAATGATGAAGGTCACCAGCACAATGGCCACCAGCACTTGGACAAAGGTCTTTTCAACATACCCCACGAGGCTGCCCGCGATTATGAACCATGGGATGAAGACCATTAGGAGAAACCTCTGACCCCATTGGGGTGGCATTACGGGGAAAGAGAGGAAGAGAAGCATTATGGAGCTCGCCGTCAGAAAACTGAAGTTGATCCAAGACCCATTCCTATGGTTAACGTATGCCAGAGAAAGCCCCACAGCGGCGAATACGTAGGATAATGCTCTCACCCCTCCCGGGTCACGCGCGTCGACGATAGGATGGAACTCAAGCATCTGTATGAACTGTTGAATAAAGACTCCACCCTTAGCTATGTCTATCGCGTATCCTTTAAATGAAAAGTAGAGGAGGGCTCCTACGCTGAAGACGATTACTAGAAACAGGAGGGAGAATTTAAGGAACCTGGTTTTCGGCTTCCCTGAGAAAAAGGATGAGAGCATTTGAAGAATGAAGAATAACAATGCTACTCCAGCGTCAAGTATATGCGTTAAACCCGTTAGGAGGAAGAAGAACATGGTTACTATCTCGGTGAAAACATTTTCGTCGCCTGAGAGAAGCCTGTAGAGGAAATAGATGAAGAAAAGGAGGAACGGAATTCCAACCGCGTTCTTCAGAAACTCTCCGCTCATCGAAATCAGCCCGGGAGAGAAAGCTACGGAAAATGCGCCGACAGCAGCAGCTACACAGCTCTTCGTCATCCTCTTAACCAGCAGATACGAGGGTACAGCAGTCAAGGAGCAGAAGAATACTACGCACAGTTTAACCGCAAGCGTATCGTTCCCCACCAGCAGCGTTAACGCTGAAAAAAGATAGAAGGAGAAAGGCGGGTCAGGATACTTCATCACGCCCGTGCTAAGAATGCTTTCAACCTGAATAAGATAGTACGCCCCATCTATACCATACATTAAAGGGTGCCGAAACAAAGCAGCGTAATAGGATGAAGAAGCCATGATAAAAATGGTTAAAACAATGATAAAATCATACCCTGGTTCCTTAAATACGTGCAGCATACTCTGGACAACACTTGGAAGCAATCTAGCATTGTTCACGCTGAATAAAGCTTAGCGTAAGCACGCGCTATTTATGCTTTTCAGGCGGGAGAACTCGAATATTGAAACACGCGCTGAAAACTGAGTCTAACTACAATTCTGGCCAAGGCCCAGCAGTTCCACCGTGCAAAAATAATTGGCTTCGCGCTACCGAGTATTTTCCTCCATCACCTTCCCCATCCTTCGCCGCTCAATCTTCAAATGTCCCTCAGCACATGCTCGTCTTAAAACATGATAAGAGCGCGCGCTTCAAACCCTGTATTCACCAATGCCACTGTCTCGAGAGACTTGCCGTTTTCAAAACTATCCTTATCTTAACCCTTACACCCGCTTTTCATTTCACTCAGATACCCGGCTAAATCCCTAGGCCTTATGCGGCCAATCCTGGACCTGCGTCTAACCACTATGCGTCCAACTCGAACCCTGCGAGCCTCCACTCGAAACCCTTGGTTGCTCAAGTCAACAGTATTCATCCGACTGACTAAACATCCTACTCGCCGCATATAAACCTTAGCTTGTTCCAACCAATTATACGCGTGACTCATCATGAAAACTACCTGACTCTCCACGTATTTCCTCGAGTGTCTGAAGCACGCGCCTTATCCCTTATCCTCCGTATCTTACCGATAAGTGCTTTTTCGCAAACTGTTAGCGCACGCGCTTAATTCAGAAACCAAAAAACACCCGATAAAGAAAACGTGCGCGCGCGCTAGACGATAGCGCGCTAGGCAGTTGAATAAAGCGGGGGTAAAGCTTGTCTCGCCCTCTTTCCTTGGGGAAGAAATAGATGGCTTCTAAAAGCTTGAAGCACATCGCGCTGGTTTCCCAATCCTCTTCACCATTCCTAAGAAAACGAAGCTAGATGCTAGGCAACCATGCCGACCGCCGCAACCACTATAGCATGCGCGCCTCCACGTCCCGGATAACCGTTTTAAAACGTGGAACGAAGGTTGCTACTGGTTTCAACTCCTCCACCCATGTGTTCTCCAGCTCCCTGATCTTCCTTCTAAACTCCTCCGAGCTGAAAACAGTCTTATAGTAGCTTAGCTTAGTGTTGACCAGCTTTAAATCCATTTTCACCCCCTTCCTGAGCAGGAACCATAAGTCATAAAGGTCGCTGGCCCTGCCACGGTAGAAAATTGCTCTAACCTTCTCTGCAAGAATCTCCTCCAGCCTCATCACCTGCACCAGGTAGGGTCTCACATCAGGATATATCGGCACAATCTCCCTTACTTCCGGCTCCAAAACCAGGTCTCTTCTCAGGCTGACCTCCACCCTCAACAGGGTTATGCTCCTGTCAGACCCGTTGAACAGAGGACCCTTAATCCTTAAAACCAGTGTTTTACTAATGTCTTTAAACTTCTCCACCCTAGAAAACTCCGCAGCCAAACCAAAAACCTCCATGTCCCTCACAATCCTTTTCACAATCTCCTCCTCACCATTGTTTCTAGAAGTAAAATCCAGGTCTAGGCTGAACCTGTTCAAGCCGTAAACCTTCTGCAGAGCCGTGCCACCTTTAAACACAAGCTCCCCCTTGGATTCAGCTGAGAGAAACAAGAGGAAAACATGCTGAATATAATCCTTCTCCGTCTGCCAAAGATTAAACCCGGAAGCAGCGGTTAACTCCTGAAGCTGACTCCTGTCAAGCATCACTCAAGCACCTCGTTAACAATAATCCTCCATTTCCCATTCCTCTCGCCAGCAGGAGGCTTAAGCGGATTCAACAGCCCGTAATTATTATCAATCAGATTTTTAAAAGAATCATAAAGATTTACGCCGGTAAGCTCGAGCAAGTACCCTAGTCTTTTCACCACCGTTCTCGAGCCGAGCCTCACAGCATACCTCATAAGCTTCCCATGATCCAGCTTCGCCTCCCTCAACACGGAAAAGGTTTCAGACACAGGACAGTACTTCGGAAGCAACAGACTGTCTAGAATCGCTTTCTCAACCTCCGCAATAAAAACCGTCTTACCCTCCACATACTCCCTCAAGTATCCGAAGAACCTTTCCCCAGAAAACTTGACAAACCTAATCCGGAAGCCCCCGTACAGAACCTCCTTCTTCTGCTTCAAGCACACGACGAAAACCGTTGAAGGAATCCGCGTAGTCAGCGAATAGTAAGAGTATGCGGAAATAAAGGAAACGTAGGACGGATAAACAAGGAGAGAAGCCACGCTGAAAACACTCTGGTTCGGCAGAGAATACTTATTCCTCTCAACCCTAACCAGAAGACCCTTCTCCACCAGCCTGTTCAGCAAAACCTTAACATAAGCTTCATCCCTATTCAACACCCTCACCAAGTCGCCTAAAGAGAAAACGCTAATCCTAGAATCCTGCAGCACCCGGACGAGATCGCTACTCTTCACGAACTTTCATCGTTTTCCGTAAATTTAAAGTTATCATTTTTGATAACTACAAAACTACATTTTATCGAAGCCAAAGACACACTCAAAGCCACGAGAAAACAGTATTTAAATTACGCAACTTCCAAACAGCGCGCAAGCAAGCGAACCCGTTATTCAGAAAACGTTAAAACCATTCTAAGCCGGAAAAACCATAGTAAAACCAGTATTGTGTACGCTGTAAAAGCACTCGGGTTTTTCAGATTTTTCAGAATTAATCAGAGATAATCTTTTAAGTCTGATTATGCAATGACAAACCGGTGAAATAAGTGAGTCTAACTGTAAAGACAAAAGTCGGAAAGAGGTATGCGATCTACCTGCCTAAGACCGTGGTCAAGACCCTTGGCATGAAGGAGGGGGACAAAATACTGCTGAGGGTCTCTGGAGACCACATCATACTAGAAATACTCCGCGACCCCGTAGAGCTGGCACTCCACGGGAACAAGTTTGCTTCAGTAAAGCCTGAGGAAATAGAGGCGATAAGCGTTGAAGAACAGGCAAACCAAGCCAAGAATACTCCTTGACACATCCTTCATACTACCATCCCTAGGGATCGACACGGGAAAGGAAGTGTCGAAGGGCCTAAGAACGCTTGCGGAAGCCGAAGCGGAAATACATTACTCGCGCTTCAGCATACTTGAATCACTCTGGGTGGCTGCTAAAGTAACTGGAGGAATAATCGATGAAGCCTTTAACACAGGACTGAGAAGCATCCTTGAAGGCGACAGGTACATGAAGATGGAGGAGGATTCCAAGGTGTTCAGCGAAGCCCTAAGACTCTACACACAGGGCCACAGAGACATGATCGACAACATACTCTACGCAGCCTCAGTCAACTTCGACCTCAAGCTACTCACAGTAGACAAGGAGCTAAAGGAATTCATACGCAAGAACGGTTTGAAAGACACGCTTATAACGCCAGACCAACTAACATAGCACGCGGCGCCAGACAGCTTTGCATTACGGCATTATGTAGCAGGCGCACCACCGGCAAAGGAAAACCACACATACCTATGGTTAACCATAGTTCCTCCAGGCGTGTAGCAAGCAACTACAACCACCCTTTGAGGCTAAAAGAAAAAACTATCGGTGGAAACGAAAACTTACCTCATCCTTCACAAGAATGCTTGCGAAAACACTTGAATCCAGAACTTGCAAAAACTATCTCTCCCTAAACTCCCTGATCGTACGCTAAGCAGGCTCCTTCGAAGCCTCAACCCCGGAAAGAACCCTGTCTATCGCGTCCAGAGCCTTCAACGCCTCCTTCTCCCTTATCTTCATCTCGATGAAACTCTTATCTCACTCCTCCAATCCACATCCTTCAACTTCCTCATCTTCTTTTAACGTCCCTCCTTATTCTGATGCTCAAGGTTTCAGAAACCATGTCTACAATTTCCGCATACAATAAGCACATGTAAATCCTCCCAAAAACTAAATCCAAAAAGCCGAAAAACAAGTCAAAACCCAATGCTTTCCACGCATCAAAAAAGGCTGAGCACACACCAGACCGCCTTGAGCCCAAACCCCAGCGCGCGTTGAAGGAGAAAAATGGTTTGAAAAAGGCGGAAACAATATTATAAAGAAGGCAAGAATCGGATGGAAGCAGAAAAACCCACCGATCAAACCGGTTAGAAGACAAATAAAACCGTACAAGCTATGCTGAGTAAGTTTAAATAATATGTTTATTATCATTATGATCATGAACATAGTAATAAGAAGAACGCAAGAACTCGAACGCATAAAAAAGCTAGGACCTTGGATTCTCATATTTGGAAGAAGAAAAACTGGGAAGACTTACTTTGTTAAGAACTTTTTAGAGTGGCACGAGTACTTCTTTGCAAGGAGGGACAACAAACTTCTGGATAAAGATGGAAATGAACTTTCCTTGGAAGCTTTCTTAGAGGTTTTTAAAAGGGAGATTGGAAATAAGACGATCGTAATAGATGAATTTCATAGACTACCGGAGAGCTTCTTTGATTTCCTGCATTCACTTGGCGTCAAGGGAAAGCTTATAGCAATTTCTTCCACCCTCTCTTATTCTAGAAAAATGTTGAACAGAAGTTCTCCACTTTTAGGATTGTTTTCAGAATTCAAATTCAATCTGGTTGACGAAAAAGACATCATTAATTCGTTAAAGGGGTTGCTGAATGGGAAGGAGCTGATTGAGGCAGCAGTATATCTTAGAGAACCCTGGCTCGCACCAAAGTTTGAAGAAAATAAAAATGCTAGAGATTTTCTTGCAACATTTTTATTAGAACAGAAAGGAAGCATAAAAGCATTAATAGGGGAAATATTCAGCGAAGAAGAAAGAAGGCTATCATTAGTGTACGAAGGAATTTTAAAAGCGATATCAGATGGGAAAAATACATCTACTGAAATCTCGAGCTACTTATTTTCAAGAAAGCTTATTCCAAAGGACAACCCTGGACTCATACAAAGATACCTTGAAGTTTTAAGAGACATTGGATTGATAGATAAGGTTGAAGTTTTTGGCTCAAGAAAGTTTAAGTATTTTCATATTTCTCCACTTCTTGATCTCCACTATTACCTGGAAGAAAAGTACGCATACAGTGAGGTTGAGGTTCCGGAAAAATTTATAAGAAAGGTTATTGATGAAAAAATACCCTTCCACGTGGAGAGCTTTTTTGCCTCCCTTTTATCAAAGAAGCTTGGGCTAAAGATGGTGAAAGTGGAAAAACCAGAAGTAGACATTGCATTAACAGAGTTTAATAGAATAAAAGTGGTTGGAGAAGTAAAGTGGAAGAAGATAAATCAAAAAGAACTAGAGGCAATAGAAGAAAAGCTATACCATTTTAAAAACGCTGAAAAATACATTATTCTGCAAGAAAAAGGTAAACTTGAAAGCAAGAAAGCAAAACTGATTGATTGCAACGATTTAAAAACATAGAGACGCACACTAGAACTTTCCTCCTTATCGAGATTCCACTCGGGATCTTCGCGCACCAGCGGATATTTTTTCCTTCGTTACCTCCCACCCATTGTCTCTAACAACACTTTAAATCTCGAGCGCCATATCTCTGAGAACCATTATCTTTAGCTTCTAGTTAATAGTACGACTTTAAGATGGCCATAAACCTCTTCAACCGTCTTGAAATCCCTATCCGTAGTCACAATCTCCTCAACACCATTAGCCACAGCGATGCCGGCGATCAAAACTTAATAACGTTAACAGGCCTACCAGCCCTAAGGAGCATCCCAGGATTTCAACAGCCTTCTCCGAGAATTCTCGCCAAACATCAAGAGATTCAAGCCCTTGACCAGCCTCCTGAGCACCCTTCCCTCCTTAACAAGCTCCCTGTGATACATCCTGGAGAAAAGCTCGAAGCGAGTAATCGTAGTCGTGCAGAACCCTTCTTTCGCAGGCCTATCAACAATACTCTTAGCCTCAGAACCCCCTGAGAATACTTATTATCGCCCAATCGTCTTAACTATAACAAGCAGCTGAATAAGGCTGGAGCAAAGCTTGCCGCGCGTGGTAAACCCTACATCGTTCTCCGTAAATTTAAAGTCATCATTTTTGATAACTATGTTTCAATAGTGCAGACTTAACCGGAAGCTTTTTAAGCACGGTATTCAAAATAAAGCCATGTTAAACATTAAGAAGGGTTTCGCCCTGTTCTTGGCTTCTATCTTCATTCTCAGCATCACACCCTTCGTTGCAGGAGCAACCCCATCTAATAAGGTCGCAGTTATAGTGGGTTTTAAGCAAGAGCCGAATCCACAGCTCATAAGATCCCATGGAGGCGAGGTAAAATACGTTTACAGGTACATTCCAGCCATAGCCGCTTCATTACCACCACCCGCCATAGATGCCCTACGGAAGAACCCTGAGATTGCCTACATAGAGCTAGACCATGAAGTCCGCGCCATACCCTTGGCTAAACCCACACCCCCGCCCCAGCCAGCCCAAAATACTCCTTGGGGTGTTGCTAAGATAGAAGCGCCTAAAGTTTGGAACGTCGGGTACAAGGGTGCAGGCGTAAAGGTGGCCATATTGGACACAGGAATAGACACGAAGCATCCAGACTTGACGGTCATGGGCGGTGCAACCTTCGTCAAGGGCACTAGAAGCTACAACGATGATAACGGTCACGGCACCCATGTGGCTGGGATCGTGGCTGCGCTGGACAACAGCATAGGAGTTGTCGGCGTGGCGCCGGAGGCTGAGTTGTACGCGGTCAAGGTGCTGAATAAGCAGGGTTCTGGATGGGTCAGCGACGTCATAGCTGGCATCGAGTGGAGCATAACCAATGGAATGCAGGTAATCTCCATGAGCTTCGGCTCAACCTCAGACTCTCAGGCACTTCACGACGAATGCGACAAAGCGTATTATATTGCAGGCATTGTGCTGGTAGCTGCTGCAGGAAACGATGGGCCGGGTGAAAACACGGTAAACTATCCAGCAAAGTACAGCTCAGTGATAGCTGTGGGCGCAACCGACGAGAACGATAACGTGGCTGATTGGAGTAGTAGAGGCCCGGAACTAGAGTTAACAGCTCCAGGAGTTAACATCTACTCCACGTACAAGGGAAGCACCTACGGAACGTTAAGCGGCACATCAATGGCTTGCCCACACGTAACCGGAACCGTGGCGCTTATTCTAAGCAAGAACCCCAGCTTAACACCAAGTGAAGTTAGAGGCATATTGCAGCAAACGGCGGTAGACCTAGGTCAACCAAGATATGATTTAACTTACGGGTATGGGCGGGTTAACGCCTCCGCTGCCGTAGCTGCAACACCTTCACGTTCACCTTAAAGACAACCTTTCTCCTTTTTTCGCTTCGATTGCTAGAGAGGAGGTTGTGAGCAAGATGGAAAGGAGAATCATCGTTGAGGTTCAAACGGATAAAGACGAGTATACGCTTTATGAACCGGTGCAGATGACACTGAAAATCTGGAATAAGGAGACTAAGCCTATAGAACTCGTTTTTACATCAGCCCAACGCTACGATTTCATAGTTTTGAAGAACGACGAGGAGGTTTGGCGCTGGTCCAAAGATAAGATGTTCGCCATGGTTCTGAGCTCCCTACTCTTAAAACCCCATGAGAAGAGAGTCTATACAGAAACCTGGAAGACACCAGCAGCCATCCCTGGAGAGTATAAAGTAGTAGGAGTAGTCACAAGCCGACCAGCCTTTAAAGCAACATCCACGTTCAAAATACGAAGCCCCCAATCCCAGTCCCCCCATACCTACATCTAGAAGCCGCAACCCAAGAAGGCAGGCGACCCGCAGGTTTGGCCGAGACGGCTAAAAAAAAGCCTCCCGAGAAACCCGCAAGACAGAGCACGCGCTTAAACCTCTCTAATCCTATTCATTTCCTTAAACCAGACCATATCCTTAAAAAAGGAGAAAACCGTTTAAAAAGGCCAGAAAGCGTTCGCAAAACCTAATCCTAAAGCTTAACAATGTTTCTCAGCCTTACTTTTTCGTATGAGGACCTTTACCGTTGCTGTTGAAAGAAATGATGAAACAGGTCTATATGTGGCTCAGTGCCTCGAGATTCCCCAGGCCATATCACAAGGCAAGACTGAAGAAGAAGCCATAAGAAACGTGAAGGAGGCTATTGAACTAGCCTTAGAGCATTTAGGAGAAAGAATGGCGAAGTGCGCGCTTTTCCTCCGGCTCAGACAATAATCCAACAAGCACACCAATTTAGATTCATCTGATCAACATTTTAAGGGAAGAAGTTTAAAAACCAATTTTTTCGAAATCCTCCAAGTCAAAGACAAGATAGCCTTTTTCTCGCAAATCCTTCTTGTCCTTTAGCCTTTTACCAATTAAGCAAAAATACTCCTTTCTTTTCGCATTAAACCATTTCACTACACTAGCCTTCTTCTTCAGTCTCTCCAATATCCTTTCCGCTTCACTTTCATCTAGATCCTGCCATTTTGCTTCGCAGAATAGAATTCTCTTTCCCTCTCTGTCAAACGCCACTATGTCTATTTCCTCATCCTTCTCCCACCAAGTACCAATATTTAAAAGCTTAAAAGGCGTCAAACCTTTCAGGCTTAACTCGTATAAAAAACCTCGTGAAACATCTTCAAATTTTTTCCCGATAAACGTGTTAAAATCTTTTTTAATAATGCCCATAACCTTCTTAACATTTCCGAGTTCTAAATCACTCTTATACGGGTAGACGAATCGGAAGTAAAAATCGAAAAAGTTATCTTTTATTTTGTAGATCGTCTTTTTCGTCGCCCTTTTCTCTGTAATCGGATGAACTTTCTCCACAATATCTAATCTTATGAGAACATTCAAGTATTTCGGTAAATCTTTTGCTTGTATTTTAGAGAAATTCGCGATTTCACTCAATCTACTGTTTCCTCTCGCTATTGCCTCAAGTATAGAAAGATAAGATGAATAGTCTCTCAACTCCTCCCTCAGTAAGAATTCAACTTCTTCATATAGAACCTCCCCTTTAGTCAAGATTTTCTCCTCTATGTTTGTGTAAATGTCTTTCCTATCATCAAACGTATTAAGGTAGAAAGGTATTCCACCAAGAATCGAGTAAGCCACCACTCTCTGTTCCGTCGAATAATTGGGGAAAAACTGTTTAGCCTGATTAAATCTTAAGGGAGATAGTTTCCACTGTCCCGTTCTCCTACCATATAAAGGAGACCTGTAGGATAATATGCTCTCCATCATTGAAACGAGAGAACCGCAAAGGATCAACATTATATTCTTATCCTTAAGAACCTCGTCCCAAATCAGCTGGAAGACGGAGGGAATCGAATCATCTTTTTCAACCAAGTATGAGAATTCATCAATAACAGTTACAATTTTCCTCTTATTCAACCTAATTGCAATATATGTAAAAACATCGTCGAAATTCCTCACTTTCGGCGGCACGTCGCCAAAAAATTCAGCAGCTATGTTTGCAAACCTCTCCGCGTTCAATAAACTGCCCCTTCTATCTGCAAGAAAATAAATATGGTCTTTATCTTTACAGAATTGCTTAATCAGCTCCGTCTTCCCCAATCTCCTTCTCCCATATATGACTATCAGCTGCCTCTCATCACTATTGAACTTTTCCTCTAGAAATTCCAATTCCCGTTCCCTGTCGATAAATCGGCTCACAAAGATTATCTTTTACATCCGAATTTATAAACTTAACGCTCAACAACACCCTGATCAACACCCTCCCGGCACGCGTTAAAAACCGTAAACAAGAGGCGAAAACACACATCCAAGCAGACACATAAGCAACACCACAATTAAACCACCCCGCGCGCCATCCCACAACCCTCCAAGACGACAATAACAGACTTTCAAGAACACACAGCCCCCACCCATACCACATACAGAATACAAACCACCCAAACCATACCCTTAAAAAGCAAAAGACCATTCAAAAAAGTCAGAAACCAAATAAAAACCCATGAAAAACACCCCGAAAAACCAGCAGAAAAAACAAAAACCATAAGGAAACCAATATTTAAATACACAACCACCCCCTTTATAAAGAGGGGAAAATGCAAACACAAGCAGAAAAACCACCCGAAAAACCAATAGTAGAAATCCAAAACGTAGTAGCATCAGTAATCCTAGACCAAAAAATAGACCTAAACCAAATCGTCAAAACCTTCGAAAACGTAGAATATAAACCCGACCAGTTCCCAGGCCTAGTATTCAGACTAGAAAAACCAAAAACAGCAACACTAATCTTCAGCTCAGGAAAAATGGTCTCCACAGGAGCAAAAAGCGAAAAACAAGCACACGAAGCAGTCCACAAAATCGTAAGAGAACTCCGAAGCAAAAAAATACTAACAGGAAAAACAAAACCACAAATCACAGTCCAAAACATCGTAGCATCAGCAACACTACCCGGAAAAATAGACCTCGAACACGCAGTCACCGCACTAGAAAGAACAATGTATGAACCTGAACAATTTCCTGGCCTTATTTATAGAATGCATGATCCTGATGTAGTTATATTATTATTTGCTTCTGGTAAACTGGTTTGCACCGGCGCGGTTAACGAGAAGATGGTTTACGACGCGGCGGAGAAGCTTATGAACGAGCTTATTCAAAAAGGATTATTGATTAGATGAATTTTAAAATATTTTAACTTAAGGAGGAAAAAGAGGATTAAAAAGGATAGGTCATGATAATGTATAAACGAAGAACCTATAAACGTAGAGGTAGACAGGTTATAGGTTTTTATAAAGATACGAAAGGAAGGACTAGACCTATTACCTTAAGAAAGGGAAGAAAGAAGGGGCCTGCATTTCCTCATCCAAAGGAATTAACCAAAAAGCAACTGAATGTCGTTATCTCTCTCGTCTTAAGCCAAGCTCCTATCGTAAAAGAACTTCACTCAGCCTATATCCTTGCTGACACCATATACGAGAACTGGGACCTAGTAACTCAACTATATGATACATATGAGGAAAAAGGATGGCAAGGAGTAGCAAACATTATCGGAAGCAGTATTGCTCAGAATGCTTCTTCTGCTAGCGCGCGCGCTTTTTAACAACACCAGCTTCCCGCGAACATTAAGATCTTCGGTCTGGCCTTCGTGCCTAGAATGTCTATCCGTGGTGGAACAGAGTTTTTATAAGCTGGAGCATTATGGTTTAGTCTTGAAAAGGGTTGCTCGAGAAGCGTAGAATAGGCTTCATCATGCTAATAGTCATTGTTGCCGGGGCTACTGGACTTCTCTACAAGCAGCAGTTGGATAGAATTAAAGAAGAAATGAAGAAGCCTTACAAGCAGGCTGGTCTTAGCGATGATGAAATTGAAGAGTTCATAGCTAGTTATCCTAAGCAGAATGGAAATTCAACTTGGGTGAGCTTTGCTAAGTCTTGGGCTAATAATAGAGCTTTGGCTGAAGAGAGCTTGAAAATTTTTGGAAATTTGAAAGACAGCTTGGAGTACCTTTATTTCGCTAATAGTAATGGTTATGATGGGTTAAACTTTTTGAAAGATTTTCCTCAGTTTGCTAAGAATTATACACTAGTTCTACCAGCTTACTCTGCTAACTCTACTCTGGTTAAAACTGTTTACGATCAGTTTCAAAGAGACCCTAGGATAAGCTCAGATAGAAATGATTTGTTCTTGAAAGGATTGAAAGAATATCAGGATTTGAATTTAATTAAGAAAAATCTGATGATTCAAACTATTCATGCTGTTAACAACT
>JAAOZP010000013.1 GCA_011605725.1 Nitrososphaerota archaeon
CCATACTTCGAGCAGGTCGGGGTCTTCGAGGAGAAGAATGCTGCGGAAATTCTCGGCGTTAAGCCGGGTTTGCTAAGGAGCAACAGCTCAATCGGTGAATACAGGACTAGGCTGGTCAGCCAGACGTGGAGGATTAGCGGAAGCATACTGCTGAGCCCAGTGGAGTTCGAAGCCTACAACAATACTTTGAAAAGCTTCGTCGCGGAGAACAACCTGCAGGGCGAGTTTAAAATAGGCTGGAGAAGGCTTACGAACGCGACGAGGCTCGCGAAACCCTCTAGCGAAAAAGGCTTCCTAACCCTGATCTACCGTCCTCTCAGCGTAAAGGGAAGCGGCCCCTTGAGGTCAATCCAGGTTAGGAACTATTCCCGCTATAACCTGAGCTACGTTATGGAGGTCCAGCAGTTCGGGCGCCAGGCCTACATGAACCATCCTCCGATGATGGATGTTTACAGCAGTCCCCTGAACGTTAATGGTGGGGAATACAATGTTTCTCTCGCAGGCTTAAACGCTGCCGAGGCCTACACTTGCCTCGTGAAGCTTTTCTTCGGCTCAAACCTGGTTGCTGAAGCAGTCTTCGACCTAAGCCCGGAGCCCTCGCCCTTCTGGAGGTGCTTCTGGGAGGAGGTCAGGGGGAGAGTACCATGGATACTGGCGACGAGCACGATAATAATCCTCGTCGGGTTCCTCACGGGGCACGGCACAACCGCGGCGTACGCGGGCCTAGCCGTCTCCATAGTTTCCACCGTAATCTACCTTGTCAGCGGGACGGTGTTGAACTGGATAGAGATAGAGCAGTGCAGGGACATGTACTCCTTCTTCAACTATGTAGCCGATACTTACAGAGACTGGAGCTACGAGCTCAGCAACTATACTCAGCCTGAAACCCCTGGGCCTCCAATAGAAGCCCCCAGGCCCTTCGAGCCTAAGGGTCCTCTCGCAAAGCTCTACTGGAACTACTCCCAGTACTTCAGAGGGGCTGCGGCAAGGATTCTGGAGGACACTGTTCTAGACCTCGTCGTAGGATGCGGCGTAACAGATTTCGAAACAGCGATGAACCAGAATGCAAGCGAGTGCGCAAGGGGGCGTGCAACAGGAAGAATAGTTAGTGCAGCGCTTTCCTTCACAGCCTTCATAATAGCCACTAAGATAGCCAGCATAGAGGCGAAGACGGCTAACACTAAGACCCCGTGGAAGCTCGTCAGCGCGGTTAAGGCCTGGGTCACGCCTGCGATATACGACCTTCTAGAGACGCTGGTGAAGAGCAGGAGGGTCATAGCCTTCATAGCAAGGAACCCGGGGCAGGCCCTGCAGATCGGGAAGTTCCTCATCTTCAAAGGGCTTAAGGCAGCGAAAAGCGTCGCCTCAGAAACATGGGAGCTCGTGAAAGACAAGCTGAAGGAGCTTGTCGAGAAAATCGAGTCCGGAGCGGAGAAGATTGAAGACTCCTGGCAAAGAATGGTTGAAAGGCTTAAGGGCTTCCTAAGCCTCCACGACGAGCTATACAACTACGCTAAGAATGCTGGACAGGAGGAAGCGATAGGTGTAAGCCACAAGTTCGACGGCGCCGGGTTCGAGGTGCCGGAGCAGGCGGAAGCCTTCAGAATACTGGACGAGATAGCTGTGAAGTCAAGGCTGGCTGAGAAAGCCCTCTCAGAACTGTTGAAGCAGCTTGAACCAGAGAGGCTGAAGGAAGCTGTGAACCTGATGGCGGGAATGGGCGGGTTGGAGAAAAGCGTGCTCGACGACTTAGGAAAAGCCTGGATGCTTAACAAGGATGCCGACGACCTCTACGGGCTTCTCAAGGGGCTTAGCATGGCGCTTGAGTTGGGACAGCAGAGGCAGAGCGAGATATTCGCGTTGCTCCACAGGAGTGTTGAAACCGGTGACGGGGGTAATGTTGCCTTTGTCTCTGAGATGCTCGGCTGGATATTTGAAGCTAGGAAAGCCATTCCGGATGAGCATAGAGAGGCTCGCGGATATCTGACCGATGGAGTCGTAGGGCTTGCCAACAACGCTTTGGATTCTGGGCTAGACAGGAGTAGGATGACCCAGATAACTGGAGTACTGGAAAACCTGCTGAAGCACCGCGGGGACGAGATCGGGCCGCACGAGGTGGAGGAAGTCCCAGGAAGCCATCAGAGCATCTTCTACAGCTTCGAGAAAGGTTTGAGTAAGGCTGGCTTAGGTGGTGAGAATCTTAACCTAATTCTGCTCGACGACTGCTTGAGTAAGTGGGATTTCGCATCGAAGATTAAGCACGCATACGTCCCGTTCTGCTATCCCGTTGGGGATGATTTCCGCGGCGATGTGCCTTTCGAGATGAACTACCTGATGGTCAGCGGAGAAAAATGCATACCAGTAATAACAGCTTCCTCATCGGGAGAGGGGTACAGCACCACGATTCCAAAAGACGCAGCGGAGTACCTTAGGAACGTGGAATGGTCACCCGGTGTAAAATGCCTGCAAGGAGACGAGGGGTTCCTCATACTCGTCAAGGACCTGCCTCAGGGCGCTAGAGAAATAGTGCCGGTGAAAGTAGACAGCGACGGCAGAATTACCCTTACAAGATGGTTTGAGAAGGTTTTCAGCAAGAAGCCTGAGTATGCGGAGTACTTTGATGAAAACGGGAGAATAAGGTGGGATAAACTTGACCAAGATCACATGACTCTAGTCGTAAAGGTTTCCAATGATGAGCAGGAGCTCTATAGGACAATCATGCTGAAGCCGAGCACCCAAGATATAATAAGAACGAGAGTTGGAGAAATAGCTGAACCTAAGGAAATTGTGGAATGCGAGTTTATGCTGAAGATAACTGAGAGGCTGAGCATAAAAGAGGCTATTGACATCTTTACACACCAGTATGAAGTAAAAGAAGATATTGCTCAAGATCTTGCAAATAGATTATTCGTAGTAATGCTTTATACGGATGAGGAGGGTAGGGGGCTAACTAATAGGGATGAAAAAGGAAGATGGGTTGAGTGGAAGCATTTTCAGGCTATGAGTGAGTATAAGCGTTGTGGTATAGAGGGTTATCAGATGCACTTCCGTTCAGATGTAGGAGAGACTGTCTTAGACTTTATCATAGATCCTGCCATTATTGAAGTGAAATATAGCATTAGGGAGGAAGAGGGTTGGCTGGACCATACTTTGGACCAAATGGCCAAGTGTAAGAAAGCACGGGAAACAGAATATCCGGATAAGGAAGTCGTGCTCTCAACCTACGAGAAAAACGCAGAAGAAGATTTAGATCTCCTGATTAATAGGCTGAAAGAGAGATTTGGAGAAGATTTAAGCTGGCTTAAGATTTGTAACGGGATTGATGAATTGGAAGCATATCTAAAGGAAAAACTTGGAGGTTAAATTAGTATTGGGCCGCTATCCATAAATACTTCAACTGGATACTTGGTTAAGTATTCGAATATTGCAACGATTTCCGCCCGAACCTCCTTCGAAGGTTCATACTTTTTCTCCGTTTCCACGGTAAGCGGTTCTTTCTTAGGGATTAAGTGGACCGAGTGGATTTGAAACCCATTGCTCTTGACGTTATCCCCAATCTCAAAAACGTATCCCTTATATTTGACTTGGAACGCACAGGCCTCATTAATGTTGTCATAGCATGAAGAAGTTTGACCGAAGTACCACAATAACCTATAAACTGCTAGTGCCCTGTGCCTGACGAAAATTTTACTATAATCCTTCTTCCTAGGGTCCCAATTCTCCTTGTAAAAGGAAATAGTACTTATCCAAACGAATAAGAAATGGAGACTCTTTCTTCTCCCGTTCTTTCCACTCTCTCCACTCATCCTCAGTAAACTTCTCGACAATAACCTCTTCACCGTTTACCTTAAGCATGATGAAATTCCTGTTTACGTCACTCTTCACGAGCTTGACATCATACTCAAGTTTAACGAGCTTATCGCCCTCAAACACACGCGCTAACCCTAACCATCGCGCGCGCTAACTCTAAGGCTTTTAAGCCTAGTATTCTATAGCAACCTAATTTGTAGCATACGTCATTCTAGATGTATTCTATATTATTGCACATAAGTAGACATCGAAACTCCCGATGTAGACAGTTCCATCCGATCCGATAGCCGGAGAAGATTCGAGGATTTCATATCCGGTTTTAAGTTTCCATTTCAAGCTACCATCCGTATTAATAGCATAAAGGTAGCCGTCTCTGCTTCCAACATATACTGTGCCATCTGCTCCTATTGCTGGAGAAGAATAAACTTGGCCTTCAGTCTTATATTTCCATTTCAAGGTACCATCTGTATTAATAGCATAAAGGTAAGTATCCCAGCTTCCAACATATACTGTGCCGTCTAAACCTATTGCTGGAGAAGAATTGATGAAATCTTCAGTCTTATACTTCCACTTTAAGGTTCCATTTAGATCAATTGCATAAAGGTAGGCATCATCGCTTCCCATATAGACTATACCGTCTACTCCAATCACGGGAGAAGAATAAATATTACTTCTAATTATACTCCCGTATCTAAATTTCCACTTTAATGTTCCATCCGGATTAAATGCGTAAAGATGCTTATCATCACTTCCTACGTATATTATACCATCTGCCCAAATTGCAGGGGACGATTCAACAGAGCCCTCAGTCTTATACTTCCACTTTAAAGAGCCATTTGGATTAACTACATAGAGATGCCCGTCATCGCTTCCAAAATATATGGCACCATCCATTCCAAGAGTAGGGGAAGAACGGATCGGCCCCTCAGTCTTATACTTCCACTTCAACACTCCATCCGGATCGATGGCATAAAGATATCCTTCAAGGCTTCCAACGTACACCACTCCATCAAGTCCGATTGCAGGAGAAGATGGGCAGCTCAACTCCTTAATTTCACATTTCCAAACTAAAGAGCCATCTTGGCTGACTGCATAAAGATAGTCACCACCTCCAATGTATATCGTTCCGTCCGGCCCAATAACGGGAGAATTAAAATGAACAGGCCCCTCAGTCTTATACTTCCACTTCAACATAGCCTTCTGCGCGCCCAAATAGGGGGATCTTCCAGTATGCTGGGAGTCGTGTCTGAACATCGGCCAGGGGCTCTCAGATGTCCTTACCTTCATGTCTCTCCCCCATCCCCAATTGAAACTCTTAAAGTATATTTAAATCTCCATGCTGGAAGCAAGCCTATTATTCAATTCATTAAGATGACTCAGGGCTCGAAGTATAGTGGTAAGAAGGTAGTGGTCTTCTTCTATCGAGAAATGCCTAGGAACGTGACCGGAGACGAGTCGAAAGGTTTGATAAGCAATCTTCTTAAGATATTCCAGGATAGAAGTAGGTTTGAAATAGTTAACGGCGTTATGAGCTTTCGAAGCTCGGTTAATGTCTCTGCCCCGTCCGGCTGCCGGTATCTTCAGAATCCTCGTCTTCTCGCCTATAAGAACGAATGGTTGAGCGCACGCTAAGAAAACCAGCTTAGGAAACATAAAGCATTGCTTAACCAAGTAGCTTAAATATTTCCGTTGGGAAGAATATTTGAAAGGCTCTATGTTCCGGTGGAGAAAAAGAGTCGTCGACAAGGTTTTAAACGAATATCTTCAGAAGGCTGAAGCCCTCTCTAAATCAAGAGCCTTCGACGAGGCTAAGAAGAATTATGAGAAGGCTGTGGAAAGATGTGACGAGCTTTTAAAACAGGCTCCGGGGAACGATTATCTTCACTGTAGGAAGGCCCGCGTTCTTTTCGAACTTAGAAGGTATGAAGGACCGGATTGGACTTACGTGAAAAGGTGTAGGGAAGCGCTCGTGGAAATCGATAGGGCGATCGAACTGGATCCTGAGGATAATGAATATCATCTTAGAAGGAGCGATATCCTTGGGGAACTGGGAGGGACGCCTGACTGGAGTCTTAACGCTGGTCCAGATGAGGAGCGGACGATGGATACATGGCTTCTTTTCTTTTCTCTTTCACACTACATCAGAGGTTTTATGGTTGATGAACGCGGGATACCGTTTAAGTGCATGGGAAATGAATACAAGAGTATTGACATAAGGCTTATTGAAACGAAAGACGAGTATGAATCACGTTTAAAAGAAAATCCCAATGATCCTGATCGCTATAATAATTTGGCAGCGGCTATGCATGAATTGGGGATGTGGGATATGCGTGCAGACCCTAGGGTTCTTGAGAAGCTGAATAAGGCTATTGCCCTCAATCCTGATAACCCGGCTTACTACAATAATAGGGCTTTAGTGCTTTACAGCTTGATTATGGATGCTGAATATTTCAGGCACAGGATGGATGGTTGGCCTAAGGATAAACTGGACCCTGAGAAAACGCTTCAAGACGTCTACAGAGACTTAAGCAGGGCTGTTGAACAGGATACGCATAACCCCTATTATCATTACAACATGGGGCTGATGCTGTACGGAGATGGGAGGTACAACCAGGCTATCGATGAGCTTGATAAAGCAATAGCTTTGGATTCAAGCAACCATTATTTCCACTATAAGAAGGGGATGGTTCTCTACAGGCTTGGAAAAAACGATGAGGCTATTGAATGCTTTAAGGAAGCCTTAGGGTTGTATAAGAAGGACCTTGTCGCCAGATATATGATTAAGCTTATTGAAAGAATCCGAGACAGGGAGAGGGGAGTCACGCTGCCAGTAGTGACTACTCCAGAATGGGTTGGGGACGATACGGAGACCAAGGTGTTTCTACAATCTGGCGATTTAAAACCTGACGAGGCTATTTCGAGAGCTAGGGAGCTAATCTCTATCGCTAAAAAGTTCAATCTGATTGATTCAAATGTTTCGCAGAAGGAGATGGAGAAGCTGGAGAAAAGACTCTCAGAAATACTTTCTAAGAAGGAGATTCGCCTCAACTCCCTCATGCTCACCTTATGTTTTCACTGTCCCGCCTACTGGTTTGACACAGAGATGATATATGGGCCAGAGGACTACGTGGAGCTAGCATCAGAACTATCCCGTATAACTAGGGGGCTACTCCACCTCAGCGGAATCGACTGTCGAAAAGTCATGCTTCCTGGCGAGGAGAGTCCTGAGAAATACTTGCTTTCATTCATAGCCGGGGGAGAGAATCACACGGTTGAACTCCCGTTCAAAGATGATTGGGCTCAATACGGGCCGATAGTCAGGGTTTTGAACAACATTGCTGGAAAGATTGGAAGGAGAGAAAGATACGTCTCCCTTAACACTATGGATCAAACAGCATGCCTAATATTCTGCATACCTGAAGATTATGAGGCGTTCAGAAAAACAGTGGTTGAATTACTCCGGCAACGGTCCTCTCCGGACAAAGAGAATTGAAAGACAATTAGAATACATGCCTAGAAATGTCTGAAGGAGGACATTATCTCATGTTTTCTTAACACGCGCTAAACGGTTTTCCCGAGAATGTTTAAGTCAAGCACCATGTTTCTTTTAGAGTGACGTATACGCGTAGAGCGTTGGGCGCTCATGAAAACTGTCGAGTATTGTAGGGGAATTAGTGTTGGAACTCTTAATGCTTCTTAAAAATCGTAATAAGGCGGATGTGTATGAATAATGGAGAAAGAAATTTTTAACTATGTTTTTATCACATATTCGCAGTACGGGTCTCCTGTCGCTACGCATTTTGTCTCAACGGCTTTAGCTTCCTCCTCGAATATGTTTGCGAAGAAGCCTGCTAGGATCCCCATGGTGAAGTGTCCGTAGGGTTTCTCACTCCCCTTTCCTGTTTCACACTCGTAGCTTTGGTAGACGCGTACCGTTGCTTCTCCTGCTTCAGGATTGATCTCTGCATACTCCAGTATTCCCCAGCGCGCGCGCTTTTTCACGCGTGTTAAAAAGACAGGTGTTTAAATAGAAACATCAAGCCTGGTTAGGAGTTGAAAAAAGCACATGTTTTTTGTGGGATCCTTTTCCCCGGTTCCTAGCGAAGGAAGACTACTAGCGTCGAAACGCAACATCGTCATTAAGCACGCTACACCATTATCTTCGGAATACGATTCATGTCCTTACACTCAACAACTACGTTTCCCTCCGGAGACCCAGCTAAAACATCGATCTCATGCTTGGCGGAGCCTGTGCTCGCCGGAACAATCATATCCCACTCCGTCTCGAATCCAGCGGCGTCAAATATCTGCTGCACGTATCTTTCCAGCCATTCCCCTTTTTCGTCACCAACCCTTCCTTGAGGAACCTCAATTCTGGTTTTCCTCTTAACCCGATGAAACGGCATATGAGGAGTAGGCTTGACCATTTGACCGGGCTTACCCGAAACCTTGTTGAGGCAACTGCCTGCCACAATAACCGCAGAAAGCATCATTAGGGCCTACAGCTTCACCGCAATAAGGACAGTAGAAAGCCTCTGGACTAGACATTACAATTAAACAACAAGGCATTAAATATAAGTCTTCGCACTTAAGCATAAAACAATAAGGCTGAACCCTGGAAATTATTTACAGCACACATTAGCAAGAATACTGGTCGCGATTCAAAGGAAAAACTTATAGTTTGTTAAGATACCATGTATTAGCATGTAGCGTGCGCTACCTTCTTATCTAAAACTTTGAATTTCAGTGAAGAGAATTGAAAGAAAGCGGACGCGCTAAACATATTACACAAACATCCTCGAAAAACATCCAAAAAACCCGTAGAAACACGCGGCAAACCATACCACCCTCCTGAAAAACTTAAACCTTAAATACACCTCTCCAAAGCTAAGGAGACAGAAGGAGGAAAGAAAAATGAGTTCGTCAAGCAAACCACACCTGAATCTCATCGTTTGCGGTCATGTAGATCACGGCAAGAGTACTACTACTGGTCATTTGCTGTATTTGACGGGGTATGTTGATGAGAGGAAGATGAAGGAGTTGGAGGAGGAGTCGGCGAAGACTGGTCTGGGTGATACTTTCAAGTTTGCTTGGGTGCTGGATCGTTTGAAGGAGGAGCGTGAGAGGGGTGTTACTATTGACGCGATGTATGTTAAGTTTGAGACGAAGAAGTATTACTATACTATTATTGATGCTCCTGGGCATCGTGATTTCGTGAAGAATATGATTACTGGTGCTAGTCAGGCTGATAGTGCTTTGCTGATTGTTTCTGCTAAGAGGGGTGAGTTTGAGGCTGGTACGAGTCCTGAGGGTCAGACGACTGAGCATGCGTTTCTCTTGTTTACTCTTGGTGTTCGCCAGATTGTTGTTGGTGTTAATAAGATGGATGATCCTTCGGTGAACTGGAGTCAGGAGCGTTTTCTTGAGGTGAAGAAGGGTATTGAGGATTTGCTGCGTCGTGTTGGGTTTAATCTTGAGAAGTATCCGATTCCTATTATTCCGATTAGCGGGTGGACTGGTGATAATCTTGTTAAGCCTAGTGAGAAGATGCCTTGGTATAAGGGTCCGACTTTGATTGAGGCTTTTGACCTGTTTCAGCCTCCGCCTAGGCCTATTGATAAGCCTTTGAGGATTCCGATTCAGCAGGTTTTCACTATTACTGGTGTTGGGACTGTTCCTGTTGGTAGGGTTGAGACTGGTGTTTTGAAGCCTAATTCGAGGATTGTTGTGAGGCCTGTTGATAAGGTTGGTGAGGTTAGGACTATTGAGATGCATCATACGCAGCTTGAGAAGGCTGAGCCTGGTGATAATATTGGTATGGCTGTTAAGGGTTTGTCGAAGGAGGAGTTGAAGAGGGGTAATGTGATTGGGTATCCTGATAATCCGCCTACTGTCGCGAAGAGTTTTATCGGCAGGATTATTGTGATTAGGCATCCTACGGCGATTGCTGCTGGGTATACTCCTGTTCTGCATGTTCATACTGAGCAGGTTGCTTGCACGTTTGAGGAGTTGCAGAAGAAGATTGATCCTCGTACTGGTGCGGTTGTTCAGGAGAAGCCTGATTTCTTGAAGACTGGTGATGCTGCGATTGTGAAGTTTAGGCCTTTGAGGCCGATTGCTATTGAGGTTTACAGTGAGTTTCCGCAGCTGGGTAGGTTTGCTATTAGGGATATGGGTATGACTATTGCCGCGGGTATTGTGACTGAGATTCCTGAGAAGGTTCCTTTTGAAGCTAAGTAGTTTCTCTTAGGTTCTTGTTTTTTCAACCGTCTTTATGCTTATTCTTTTTTAATTTCTTTTTCTGGGTTTGAGTGGGCTGTGTCGGCTGTTTTTCTTGAGGCGGCTTATGTTTTTTCTGTTTCCTCCTGGCGGATGATGGCGTGCTTCTCCAGGTGTTTCAGCCGGGTTTTCTCTTCTTCGGGTCTACGTGTCTATACGCGTTTTTTTCTCAGGCTGGCGTGTAGCATCATGGTTGGGGGTTGCTTGCTCTTAATGTTGGCTGCTGTTTAGGCGTCGTAGTTTTTTGCAAAAGCTTGTAGTTATTAACCGCAAGCTTTATTAAAAAGCTTGTGAAAATAGTTTTTGTTGAACGCCGAGGATTTGAAGAGGGTGGTGGCTTCGCAGAGGGAGGAGATGGAGAGCCTATTTGCTTCGGAGAAGATAATAGAGAGGGATGTTGACGCCGGGAGGCTGAGGGGTTTTCTTTCACACCCGAATGTTTTGACTGTTCTCGGCGTGAGGCGGTGCGGCAAGTCGCTTCTCTCATGGATGCTTCTCAAGGGTGTGAAGTTTGGGTATGTCAACTTTTTCGATGAAAGGCTCGTCGGCTTTGAGGCGAAGGATTTTGGAAGGCTGCTCGATGCTTTCTACCAGCTTTACGGCTCGGATTTAAAGTTCATGGTTTTAGACGAGGTTCAGCATGTCGGCGGCTGGGAGAGGTTCGTGAGCAGGATGAGGACTTCTAAAAGGATCATTGTGACTGGGAGCAGTTCTCAACTGCTTTCAAGCGAGCTTGCTACGCTCCTCACCGGGAGGCATGTTGACTTCGTGCTTTTCCCGTTTAACTTCAGGGAGTTTCTTAGGATACGCGGCGTGGAGCTGGATGAGAACTGGCAGTATCAGACGAGTAGGGTTTCCACGGTTAAGAGTATGCTTGAAGAGTATCTTAGAACAGGAGGGTTTCCGGAGGCCAGCAGGTTCGGCAGGAGGATCCTGGTATCCATTTATTCCGACGTGCTTGAAAAGGATGTTGTAAGGAGGCGTCGCGTGAAGAAGACGGTGGCCCTTAAAGAGTTTGCGAGATACATGGTTTCAAACGTTTCCTCCGAGTTCAGCTTTAACAGGCTTAGGAGGATGCTGGGCGTGAGGGATGTTCACACGGTTAGGAACTACGCTGAATGGGTGGGTGAAGCCTATCTCTTGTTTTTCCTAGAAAGGTTTTCGCCGAAGCTTAGGCTTCAATACATTTCCCCTAAGAAAGCCTACTGTGTTGACAACGGGATCGTGTCTTCAATCGGGTTCAGGGTTTCTGAAAGCCTTGGTAGACTTATGGAGAACCTGGTGGCTGTTGAGCTGCTGAGGCGGAGAAGCTACTCTTTCAGCGACTTCGAAGTCTTCTATTGGAGGGACTACCAGCAGAACGAGGTTGATTTCGTCGTGAAAAACGGCTTAAGCATTAAGCAGCTTATACAGGTGACCTATGCCAGCGACAGGGATGAGGTTAACCAGCGGGAGGTTAAGGCGCTGCTCAAGGCTTCGAAAGAGCTGCGTTGCAAAAACCTGTTGGTGATCACGTGGGATTACGAGGATGAAGCTGTTTCGAACAGTGAGAAGGTGCGTTACGTCCCTCTTTGGAAATGGTTGTTGAATCCTTAGTGTTTCAGGCGTGTTTGAAGCGTCTTGCTGCGCCCCTCGTTGGCTGGCTGAGCATATAGTCTACCGCTGCCTTCGCATGTATCTCCGTCGTGTTGAAAAACGGGATTGCTGCATCCTCCTGTTTCAGGAGGAGAGGCAGCTCGGTGCATCCTAGGATTACTCCTTGAGCGCCTCTTGCGGCAAGCTTTTTCACGATTCCCGCGAGCTTCCTCCTGGATGACTGTTTAAATATTCCCCTGCATAGTTCCCTGTAGATGATTCTATGGGTTTCAACACGGTCTTTCCCCCCGGGTATGAGGGTTTCTATCCCGTGTTTCTCTTTCAGTCTTCTCCTGTAGAACTCGTCCTCCATCGTGAACCTTGTTCCCAGCAGAGCCACTTTCCTAAGGCCTCTCCTCTTTATTTCGGCTGCTGTCGCGTCAACCATGTGGATAATGGGGGTTTTCAGGCTTTTCTGAACGTCTTCAGCAGCCTTGTGCATCGTGTTTGAACATATGACTATTCCCTGGGCGCCCGCGTCCTCCAGCTTCCGCGCGATGCTTGCCATGAGTTTCGCGAGTCTTCTCCATTCCCCCTTGCGCTGAAGCCTCTCAACCTTTTCGAAGTCGACTGAGTACAGTATGCATTGCGCAGAGTGTAGTCCTCCGAGTCTCTCCCTTACGCGTTGGTTTATGATCCTGTAGTATTCCTGCGTGGATTCCCAGCTCATCCCGCCGATAAGCCCTATTGTTCTCACGCGTCAAGACCCTGTTTCCAGGCTTAAATTCTTTCACAGTGCGGCTTCAAATTCCCGTGTTTCCCCGTATTCTTAATAGCGGCTTAAGCTTGTCTGAGTTTAGCCTGTGTGCTGACGGATTGTTCAAGCCGGTTCATCGGGATGCTGCTCGGAGTATTGCTTATTAACCCTGCGTGCGCTTTAGGCGTCGCAGTTATGATTGGGCCTGTTCACGCTTTAGCCGGGTACTTCGTCGCATACGTTGCCGTAGAAGGGTTGAGGATTAAAGAGTCTCGCGACGGTGTGCTTGCAGCCATTCTTGGAGCTGCGCCTGACGTTGACTACTTGTCCCCGTTTCCATTCGGCACTCCGTTCGGGCACCATGGGGTTACTCACTCACCCTTATTGTTGACGCTTGTCTCAACGCCTTTCCTAGTTAAGTACAGGTGGAAGGCGGTTCCGTATTTCTTAGCACTAGTGTCGCATATCGTGGCTGATCTTGTGGATAATACTGTTCCCCTGTTGGCTCCTGTCTCATGGGAGGAATTCGGGTTACGCTTCTCACTCTCCTCCTCGTCTCTGCCTCTAGCTCATTTCCTTCAGCTTCTCGTCACGATGGTTTCAGCATGCGCTGTTGTTAAGGGGTGGAGGAGTTTCCCAGTATCCCTGCCGGAGAAGTATGACAGGCTTGCAACACCCGTCTTGATATTGTCTATGCTAGCCGTCCCGTTTCTACCATGGTTTATCACCGGCGACCTTCAGGTTTTTCTCAACCTGTCTAAAGAACCGTTTTTCATAATATCCGTTATACTGTTTCTGTCTTCCTCAATACTCATCCTCCTGATCCTGATGCTGAACGTTAAATTCTTAGCTTCGAGGATTTTAAGCGGCTTCCCCCAGGGCATGGCGCGCGGTGGTCGGGATGGTTGTGAGCAAGCCGGCTTTTGAAGCGGCATGCATGGTTGAAATAGACTATGCGTGTTAAAAGTGTTCGGAGTAGTTTAAGCCGGAAAACCATGGGCTGTGGAGGCATCGCTATCCGTAGGGCGTTTCGGATGGCTGGTTTTTCCAGGTTTCTTAGGTTTTTGGTAGGAATATATTTAAATAGGATTGATTGAGAGTAGGAATATGAGTGGTAATGACGGAGGTTGTTGTGACGCGCCGCGGCCAGACTACTATTCCCGCCGAGATTAGACGGAAGTATGGTATTGTTGAGGGAACCAGGCTTGAAATCTTTGATAAGGATGGGGTCATTATGATAAGGAAGAAGCGTTCAACAGTAGACTTGATCGGGACTGGGAGTGTGGATGTTAAAAAGGCGTGTGAGCTACTTTCTAGGATAAGGGAAGAGGATGACCGTTAGAAGAAGGGCGGTTTACGATACAAGGTTTTTCGCAACACTGTACTATTCTAAAGACCCGGATGAGAAGGAAAGGCTGAGAAGGGAGCTTTCCGGCAGGCATGGGAAGTATGTTTCGGCAGTCAGCATCTACGAGGTGTACAAGCTTTCTGTTCAGACTGACGGCAGGGAGGCTGCGGAGCTGAGGGTGAGTCTTCTCGAGAAGGATTTTAGGGTTGTGAATGTTGACGGCGGGATTGCAAGGAGGGCGGCGGAAATCTGGTGTAAGTACCGTGTCCCGATGGCTGACGCAATAATAGTGGCTACGGCTGAGGTTTTGAAGGCGGAGTGCGTTACTAATGATCCGCATCTTGCCTCCATCCGGGAGGCCAGGTCGCGGTGGATCTAGCTAGGTAGCGCGCGGCTTAGGGCTGTTGGAGTGCAGAGAAAGTTTTATTCGCAGGCAGCCTGTCTCCGGAAGCGTGGGAGCATGCTGAGTAATCGCGAGATTGAGGAGGTTCACGGGGCTGCCCTGCAGGTTTTGCAGGAGGTCGGGGTTATGTTTGAAAACGGTGAGGCGCTTCAGGTTTTGAAGGCTAATGGGGTGGAGGTCAGGGGGAGTGTTGCGCATATTCCTGAGGAGCTGGTTAAAGAGTGTTTGAAGAAGGCTCCTTCCTTAATCAGCCTTTATGATCTGGATGGGAGGTTGAGCTGTAGACTTGGGGGTGACAGGGTTTTCTTCAACCCTGGCTCGACAGCAAGCTGGTATATTGATGAGAATAGTGTGAGGAGGAGGCCTTTCTACAGGGATATGGTTGTGTTTTCTCAAATTGTTGAGAAACTGCCTTTTCTCCATATGCAGAGCACAGCCCTTGTTGTTCAGGATGTTGAGGAGGATTTGCGCGCAGTCTCCAGGCTTAAGGCTGTTCTGGAGCACGCTAGGAAGCCTGTTGTCACAGGAATTTTTAAGGAGGATGATTTGGAGAAGATGTTCAGCCTTCTCTCCAGGTTTACGGAGCCAGGTAAGCCGGTTGCCATATTCGACGCCTGCCCGAACAGTCCTCTACGGTGGAGCAGCCATTTGAGCAGGAGCATTATTGAATGCGCCAGGAGAAATATTCCTTCGACGATCATCTCTATGCCGATGCCCTTCACATGTTCTCCCCCTACTTTAGCCGGAAGCCTCGTCCAGCATCATGCGGAGAACCTGAGCGGGATTGTTCTCGCCGAGTGCGCCGCGCCCGGGGCCAGTGTAATCTACGGGGGCTCACCCTCGCTGCTTGGCAAGACTCCTTTAATGAGCCACCCCGGGGTTTTGAAGCTTATTCTCGCCTACAACCAGGTTGGGAAAAGCTTCGGGATTCCGACTCAAGCCTACCTCGGCGTTTCAGACTCTCTGATGGTTGACGAGAGGGCTTTCGTAGAGTCAGCCTACTGTTTAACAATGGGGAGGAAGGCTGGGGTGAACGTTGTCTCAGGGCCGGGTATGCTTGAAGGGGAGAAGACCCAGAGCATTCTGAAACTAGTGTTGGACAGCCTTGTCTGCGAGAACTCTTTCACCCGCGGGCTGCCCCTGGTGAACAGTGTTCTCGAAACAGTTGAGTCGATGGATGTTTACTCCTACTGTTCCACTCTGGAGAAGGAGGTTGAGGTGGATGAGGAGACTCTTTGCCTCAGGCTGATCAGGGAGGTCGGCCCCGGCGGGAGCTTTTTGAAGCCGAAATACATGAGGGAGTATCAAAGTGTTTTCAGCAGGGAGTTCTCAATGCCCTCCGTGGGAGATTTCCAAAAGGAGCCTTTGAGAAGACTGTTTGAGGAGGCGAAGAGGGAGGCAGCTTCTCTTCTCGCCGGGCTCTTGAAGAGCCTTTGACTTAAACACGGCTGCGCTAAACCCTCGAGGAGTCAAAGGGTTTTGAAAATACGGGATAGCTTTAAATACGTGCTTCAAGCTTTAAAACATGGAGGCGGGATTATTGTCCGGATACCGTTACAATAGGCCGGTTCTCCTGGAGATGGCTGTCGCGGCTGAGGAATCCGCCAGAGCCTTCTACTCTGCTTTAAGCAGGAGGTTCCCCGGGCACGCGGCTTTCTTCAACCAGCTTGCTGGAGACGAGGAGCAGCATGCTAAAACGTATAGGAGGCTCTTGTCAGGCGGGGAGACCTATGCTTCCGAGGAGGAGCGTAAGCTGGCTGACCGCTACATTCAGGCTTTAGAAACCTCCGGATTAGTAAGCAGCCTTAGGAGAGGCGCTGAGAAGGCGGGGGAAGTCGGGGATTTAAAGTCCGCTATGCAGGCTGCTGTCCAGATGGAGAAGGACACTGTGCTCCTATACCATTCGATAGCGATGGCCGCCGGGAGTGAGGACAGGCGGGAAATATACAGTATAATAGACGTGGAGCTAAGCCACCTGGCTAAGATTGAAAGTCTTCTTAAGACGGTGTGAAGCAGAAGCCTAGGTTTATAAACGCGCCCTTTTTCAAGTCTCCTAGCGTCTTGGGCAATAATGGATGCTTCCATCCAAACATGCTTCCCTAACTATTGTTTCTCCGCAGACTATGCATGGTTTGCTAACGCGCGCGGGGGAAGCGAGGAGTCTTACGGCCACTTCTCAAGGGGTCGTGCAGCAGGGTTTTTCACGCGATTATTAGACAGGGATGTGAAGACTGTTGAAACAATGTGCATCGCTAAGGGAGACTCCTGGTGCGAGTTCACGATAGGAGAGTTGTGAGAAAAGGATTAGGCAGAGTATAGAAAGATTTTAAAATAATCTTTAATTAGTCATAAGGCAGGGATGAGACTCTCATCCGTTGGGGAGAGCATTCTGAGAGCGATCAAGGAGTTTGAGATTATTGATGCTCACGAACACCTCCCGCCTGAGAGCATCCGCCTAGAGCATAAGGCGGATGTCTTCACGCTGTTCAGCCACTACACTAGGGTTGACCTATGGGCCGCCGGCATGCCTAGGGACTACTGGGATATGATTCACAACCCCTCCATCCCGCTGGAGAAACGCTGGGAGATTTTTGAACCTTACCTGAAAATGATAAGGTATGGCTCCTACGCTCGCCCAGCCTTCATAGCTGCTAGAGAGATCTATGGCTTCAACGATGTTAACGAGGAGAATTACAAGATGATTTCTGAAAGGATTGCGGCGGAAAACAAGCCCGGCATCTACCATAGGATTCTGCGCGGTAAATGCAGGATCAGGGTTGTTCTCACGCAGCAGAACCGGACTGACTACGACCTGGATCTTCTAATACCGTTGATGCCTATAGACGTCTATGCTTCAGTCAGGTCTAGGAAGACAGTGGAGGAGCATGCTGCTAGGCTGGGCTGGAGCGTCAGAAGCCTAGACGATTACCTGGGGATGGTTAGGGAGGGCTTGGAGAAGTGGAGGAGAGAGGGCGTAATTGGGCTTAAAATGTCGTCGCACAGGTTTTTGAAGCCCAGTAGGAGCAGCGCCGTAGCCCTTTTCGACAAGCTGATGAGCAACAGCGGGAAACAGCTTCCATTCATGAATCCGCTCTACTGCTTCCTAGTGGAGGAGATGATAGACATGGCTGCGGAACTAAACATGGTTGTCGCCGTCCACACCGGCATGTGGGGTGATTTCAGGGAGCTTGACCCGCAGCACATGATCCCCGTCTTCGAGAGGCACCCGGCTACGAGGTTCGACATGTATCACCTGGGCGTCCCCTACGTTAGAGAAGCAATCATCATCGGGAAGAATTTCCCCAATGTCTGGCTCAACATGTGCTGGTGCCACATCATCTCCCAACGGCTCGCATGCACAGCCCTCGACGAGATGATCGACCTCGTGCCGGTGAACAAGATCATTGCTTTCGGCGGCGACTATGAAATACCGGTGGAGAAGGTTTACGGGCACCTCGTCATGGCGCGTGAAGACGTTGCAATGGTTCTGGGGAGGCGTGTCGAAGAAGGCTTTATGGCTGAGAACGAGGCTGTTGAACTCGCTAGAGCCTGGTTCTACGAGAACCCTAGAAGCCTTTACCAGCTTAAGGTTTAAAGGTGCAACAGCTACCCGGAAAACCATATCCTAAGGAGTCTCAGGCCGGTGTCAAGGCTGTTCAACCGCAGTGAAACAGGTTTTATTCGCGAAAATAAAGCCCCAGCCTTATAAAACGCCCAGCCTTCTTCAAGCCTCCCACATCCTGGGTATAGGGGATGCTTCCGCCAACTATTGTTCTCCGCAAGCTAGGCATTGGTTTGCCAACGGCGCTTCAGTATCCTCAGATCTACAGTACACGTCTTTTTTTTTTTAAAAAAATAAAGGGGATTCGAGGATTATTTTCGCCTACGGGTATACTATGGGATAGCAGGGTCCTGTGCAAACGAACGGTAGCCTGTTATTGTTAAGTCCGTCCAACAGGTTCTTCCAATACTCCTGCTCAGCCCTACTAGCTCCGCTTAATGCGGAGTTAGCCTTTGCCATGATCTCATCGATGCTTATGAAGCCGCTGGGCACGTAGGTTGAAGAACCAACATAGACGATTGTTGAGCCGCTGAGGAAGCTGTGTAGAACGTTGAGTTTTGTTGCGAGCAGCTGCGCGGAAAGCATCCAACGCATGTCTTTTCCAGTTGCATTTAACAAGTAGTTTTTGATTTGAGTTTTCTCCGTTGCAAGATCACCGCTGAATGGTGGATATGTCCATCCGGTTGGATTGTAAAGGTTAAGCGCATTCAGCTCCGTCACATCGCTGGAAGTTATCAGTGACTGTCCGTTCTTGTTGCTCCAGAAGCCTAACGTTCTGCCTCCAGTGCCCTGCATCAAGCAGACGTTTCCAAAGTCCTTATCTGTGTAAGTCTGTCCTAACTCGACTATGATTACATAGTAGCCGCTTTCAGGGGCTGTCCGAACCCACATTCCAGACGGCATTACCTCAACAACCCTATAGGTTCCAGCTTCAGTCACTGTAAAAGTGTAACTACCATCACTCCCAGTGTAAGCCGTAGCAACGGGAACCCAACCCATCGCATCATTATACCTGTACAGCTCGATCTTCCATCCCGCTATGCCCGCCTCGCCAGAGTCCCATTCGCCGTTTAAGTTTGCATCGTAATATTTAACCCCGCTAATAGTTGCCGACGGTGGAGTAATGCATTTCACCGTAACAGTGGCAGAAGCAGATTGTCCAGTTTCCAGAATAGTCGCAGTATTCTCGTTTGTTCCTTCATCTTCACATGTAAAGGTCTTATCATAAGTAACGGAGCCGCTGCTGCTGAAAGTCCATGGGCCACCATTAGTATCATCAACGTGAATCACGTCGTTAATCAATGTCGGACTGTTCGGCAAATTAGTAGTAGCGCTTGGACTTGGACCATAAGGCTCGCCTAAGTGTCCTGAGTGGTTTGTGATTGTTACATTAGCAGTAATCTTGTATGTGCCAGTGCCTATAGGTGGCGGAATCGCTATCTCATACTGATATTCTCCGGTCTCTCCAGGGTCAAGAACGGGTTTAGAGCTAACATCAACAGATGCGGTTGCGATCAAATCGTTTGGCGGTGGAACGCCGTCTTTAAGCTCAATTATAATTTTCAAGTTTTCAGTAGCAACATTTCCGCCATTCTTGACAGATACCGTGCCCTTTATGAAGTATGCATCCGTGTAACCATCCTTTGTCACAGTAATCGTGTATGTCGATGTTCCATACCCACCTGGGTAAAACTCCCAATAGTCAGGTTTAACAGATTTCTCAATTGTCCAGCTGAAAGTGCGTGTCCAGTAGGCTGTCGCGGTCACATTCGCCTTGAGTGTTGTTCCCGCCTGCCCCTGTCCATCCTCTGCAGTGCCTCCTACAGTGAAGTGCACTAGCATCTTAGGCGTGGCTATTGTTGAAACCATGAATGCTGTTAACAGTATTCCTAATAGAATGGATTCTGATTGTTTTCTCATTTTTTGTCACTGTAAGGAGGGTCTTTTCAAGCGCCTTATAAGGCTTTCTTTTAAGCTTTAGTATGTTCAGGGTTTTACAGACATGGAAACAGTTTATTTTCGTTTAAAAGCCTTAAAAAAGGTTTATTTTCGTTCGGAAGTTTGAAAAAGTTTTAATTCGTTTATGGGCTGTGGGAACAGAGTGGGCTGGTCGTGCTGTTTAGCACGCCGTTGGCCACGCGCCTAAGCCGCGTCTTTAAAACATTGTTAAATACGCTTATGCTTTGTTATACGCTGGTTTTTAAATTCCTACACCGCACGTCTTCACGGTTTCGATCAGCGTGCACACATGCCTGCCTCACGTTTTGAAACATGTTATTATGGAGAAAAAAAGACGGGGTTGTTTCCCTGCTACTTGCTTCTGCCTTTAGCCTTCCCCTTGCCGCTGCTTTCTCCCTGCCCTTTTCCTTCTCTCTCCATCTCCTGTTCCTGAGTCCGGGCTTGTGTTGAAACCTGTTTCCCATTGCCCTTCGTATTCATGCTTGACATTGTTGTCTCCATTTTCTTTATAAGTTCCTCGGCTTGGGCTATAAGCTGGTTCGCAGTCTCCTCATCTATATGCTTGCCCTTCTGGGCTTCAACATGGTGGATTAACGCTTTCAGGTTGTTCACGGCTGCGTTAAGCATGTTCGCCGCAGTATTGTTCTTATCCTCTTCAACCCATTTCATGAACTGCTCTATCTTCTTCTCAACCATGCTTATCTTCTGAGTCAGGCTAACGTTTATCCCCTCGACATCCGCCTTGATCGTTGCGTTCAGAGCCTCAAGCTCGCGGAAGATTGCTTCAGCCCTAGCCTCCATGCTGGCGTTCACCCGGAATTCTGTCCAGGCTAGCAGAGTGCCCTCCTCACCCCTTGTTGCGTTAAAGGCTTTCGCAACATATGTTCCATCAGGGGCGTCGAAGGGTATTGTCCAGTTTACTTCCTCTAATCCGCCGGGTATTGAGCCATCCTCTGATGAAGTGAAGCTGAGCTCAGCCAAGACGTCTTCCCCGAAGAATATTTTGATGACGTAGCTTGTTCCACCCGGCGTGTAGCCCTTTCCTGAGAAAACCACGGTCTCCTCAACAATGTACTCCGTCTTATCCGTCTGAAGGGTGGGAACATTCACTTCGAACGTTACACTGGCTACTTCCTTCTTGAAGGTTTCAGGGTTCCCAGGGTCAGTCGTGTTGTAGACTGTTGCCACGTATGAGCCGCTTGGTATGCCTGCTGTTACAGGCCATTCGACGCCTTGCGGGATTTTCCCTTCTCCTGTGGCTGTGAAGCTTATGGTTCCATAGGTTTCTCCGTCCCCCGTAATGTTCAACTGGTAGGTTCCGCCGGGTGAATAGCCCGATCCCGAGAAAACAACTATGTCCCCGACCCAGTAGCTTTCCTTATCTGTTGAGAGGGTTGGGTCCGTATTCCCCACGGGTTGCTGGCTCTGCTGAGGGAAGAATAGGCCTCCCGGGTTGGCCTGTGCTAGCGCTAGTATTGTTAACGCGGCCAGGAGGAGGCTTACCGTGACGATTCTCATTCTCCTCATTGTTTTTCGCGACAAAGGCTTCCAGCCGGCTTCTAATAAGCGTTTTAACGTTTTTTCCGGGGAAACTCTTTGAAAAGGCTTTAATTCGGTTTAGAAAGGTTCATAATGGTTCTTTTCTCCGAAACGGGTTTCTGGAATGCTCTGATCCGGAATAATGTTTCTAAACAGTTCTCCCGGGTCCTGCTTAACAATGGGGGAGGGTGTGCAGCCTTGTTTCCACCATGCTGGCAGGGCTTGTTCCACCGGTTTAAAGAGGTTTTTCAACCAGTCTGGCGTAGGCTTAACCTTACTCATCCTGTTCCGCGCCGGGGGAAGACTTATCTCTAACAGTGGCTCAGACTGTTTGATGAAGCCTATGAGAAGGATACGCGTAACCGTTTGGAACGAGTTTCTGCATGAGAAGCAGGACCCCAGGATTGCTGAGATCTATCCAGACGGGATGCATAGTGTTATAGCGGGTTTCCTGCGCAGCCAGGGTTTTGAAGTCAAGACAGCCACGTTAAGCGAGCCTGAGCATGGTTTAACCCAGGATGTTTTGAGCAATACTGATGTTTTAATCTGGTGGGGCCACATGGCTCACGACAGGGTTGACGACGTTGTTGTCGAAAGGGTTTACCGTAGGATTGTAGACGAGGGCATGGGGCTTATCGCGCTTCACTCAGCCCATTTGTCAAAGGTTTTCAAGCGTCTAATGGGTACTCCGTGCAACGTTAAATGGAGGGAGGCTGGTGAGAGGGAGAGGATATGGGTTGTGGGAGGGGGCCACCCTATTGCCGAGGGCCTGGGCGACTATTTTGAGATTGAGCATGAGGAGATGTATGGTGAGCCTTTCCAGATTCCTCAGCCGGATGAGCTTGTCTTCATAAGCTGGTTCAAGGGTGGCGAGGTTTTCAGAAGCGGCTGCTGCTTCTACAGGGGTCTTGGGAAAATATTTTACTTCAGGCCTGGCCACGAGACTTATCCCACGTACTACGATTCTAATGTTCTCAGGGTTATCGGGAACGCTGTGAAATGGTGCGCCCCGGTTGACAGGCCTAGGCCTGTCCACGGTAACGTTAGGCCTTTGGAGCCTCTTTAACGGCTCCCTGTTTCCTGCGGGAGCTAGGGCTGTTCCTCCAAGTATTGCAGGAGGCTCGCCTGCTTTCTGCCGCGTGAACGCTCCGCCGCCAGAGTGTAGAATCTTCTCGCCAGCGAGAGCCTCATGCTCGTGTTCTGCTCCCCGTCTAGGCCGAGCTCCGAGACTAGGAAGTCTCGCAGAAGCTGTTGGAAACCAGCTTCCTCGCTTCTTCTTGCTTCAACGTATTTCAGGAAGGCTTTGAAAAGTTTTTTCGAGCACTCTCTCATTCTTCTGATGTTCTCCTCCGTCTGGAGCCTGAGCTTACAGTAGGTTTCAGCAATGCTTCTAACGTCTTCGCAAGGCTTCCCGCTCACTCCTACTCATAATGCTTTAAAACTGTTTTAAGCTCCAACCGTGACGCCTGTTTTTCAACCAGGATAATTCTCCTCAGCCGGCCCAGCCTTATCCAGTATCAGCAGGTCTATCCCGTTTCCACTAGCCGAATCCCTTTGAAGAGCTGTCCTTATTGCTTTCAAAACCAGTTGTCTCGCCTCCTCCTTGCCCATCCCGTCCCTGTACTCTGCCTCCAGTATTCCCAGCGCCACTTCTGTTCCGCTTCCGGCTGCAGCATACTTGTCCTCTATGACTGAGCCGAGCGCGTCGAGCGCATATATTCCGTGAGTGTTGAAAGTGAATCCTCCGATGATGGTCTGTGTTATAAGCGGGTAGAGCCTGTTGGCGAAGAGAATGTTCGACAACAGTTTTGAAAGAGCTTTAGCAGTTATTTCTCTCGAAGTATTGTACTGGAACATTCTGGCATGGTAGTTAAGCTCTCTAACTATCGTCTGAACATCAGATATTAAGCCTGCCGACGCTAAGCCTATTTTCGGAGTTATCTGGAATATTTTCTTGACTGACTTCCCTATTATGAATGTACCGTAGGCTGCTCTCCTGTCCGCTCCGAGAATAACCCCGTCCCCGTAGACAAGCCCGACGACAGTAGCGCCAGGCACGTATTCACCCATGTTTACTAACCACCTTCTCCGCTCTCCCACTGGCCTGGGTGAAAATAAGCTTTTATAGAAAAACATCCGGCTTAAGCCTAATGCTGAACCATGGTTGAGACTCTTGAAATAGACGGCTCAATGGGTGAGGGCGGGGGCCAGGTTTTAAGAACAGCCGTGGCTCTTTCAGCACTCCTCAGAATACCCGTCAGGGTTTTCAACATTAGGGCTAGACGGTCTAACCCGGGTTTGAGGCCGCAGCATTTCGCCGCTGTGAACGCTGTCGCCCGTTTAACAGGAGCCAGGGTTGAGGGTCTTGAAATCGGCTCAAGAGAAATATTCTTCACACCCGGTGGGGCTGAGGTTTCTGAGGCTACGCTCGACGTTGGAACCGCTGGAAGCGTGCCGCTGGTTCTCCAGGCTCTGATGCCCGTCTTAGCGTTTTCAAGCCGTGGGGCAAGCTTAACCCTTAAAGGTGGGACGAACAACCCTAGAGCACCCCCGATAGACTATGTTAAGGAGGTTCTGGCCAGGGTTCTCGCTGAAATGGGCTACTGCGTGGATATTGTTGTCGAGAAGAGGGGGTTCTACCCTAGGGGCGGAGGCGTCGTAAGGTTCAGGTCTAAGCCGGTTGAGGTTCTGAAACCGTTTAACCTAACCGGGTTCCCAGGGTTGCGGAGTGTCAGGATCCTGGTTTACAGCGCTAGGCTTCCCCGGCATGTGGTTGACAGGATTGCCCGCTCAGCCTCGCTTGAGCTCACTAGGAGGCTTAGGGTTCAGCCGGTTGTGGAGGTGGAGTTCATGACGGGCGAGGAGGAAAACGCTCCCCTCGACCCTGGCTGCGGCATCATCATCCTGGGAACGCTTGAAAACAATATTGTTTTCGCCTCCAGCAGCCTAGGGGAGAAGGGTAAGCCTTCTGAAAAAGTCGGCTTCGAGGCGGCTTCAGAGTTCGTAAGACAGGTTGAAACAGGAGCGCCTGTCGACAAGAATCTTGCCGACCAGCTTGTGGTTTACGCCGCCCTTGCCCAAGGGGTTTCAAGGCTTAAAACCTGCGAGATTACTCTTCACACTTTGACGACAATAAGGCTTGTCGAGCTCTTTCTCCCGGTGAGGTTCCAGGTTGAGGGGTCTGCCGGTGCTCCCGGGGGCTACGCTGTAGAAGGCGTCGGCTTCAAGCGTGAATCAGCCTAAGGTTTATCAACATGCTTGACTCCGGGTTGAAGCATGAGGAGCGAAGCGTACCCGCTTTACGTTGGGCGTTTCCAGCCTGTGCATAATGGTCACGTGCACGCTATTAAGCATGTTGTTTCAAACCATGGCAGGATTATTATCGCTGTAGGCAGCTCTCTGACGAGCCATGATAAGGATAACCCGTTTACTTTCGGAGAAAGGCTTCAAATGCTCTACCTTGCTCTTGGAGAAGCTGGAATAGGGCTTGAGAAATGCGTCATAACAGGGGTTCCAGATATTCCTAGCGCGCACTTCCTCTGGGTCCGGCTTGTCGAAGCCATGTGCCCGCCTTTCAAACTTGTTTACACTAACCAGCCTTTCACCGGGAGGCTTTTCAAGGAAGCCGGCTACGAGGTTAGGCCAATACCCTTTCTGGATAGAGAGAGATACTCGGGTGTAGAGATAAGGAGGAGGATCATGCTGGGTGTAGACTGGAGCCAGCTTGTCCCAGCCAGCGTCTACGAGTACTTGCTGAGCATAGGCGGGGATGAGAGAATAAGGTCTCTAGCCTCCTCGGATGAGGCTGTTTATAAATGAGAGTGTTTATAAACATCTTTTCAAAGGGGTTTGAAGCATGGAGCCGGGTTCACTAGTGCTCGTCGACTACACTCTCTCCGTGAAAGAGACTGGAAGCGTTATAGAGACCACTGTAGAGGAGGAGGCTAGGAAGGCGTCAATATACAGGGAGGGTGAGAAATACTCTCCCAGGCTGATATACCTTGGTGGAAAATGGGTTTTAGAAAGCTGGGAGGAGGAGCTTCTTAAAAGCGAGGTCGGTGTCGAAAGGACTGTTGAAATCCCTCCTGAAAAAGCCTATGGCTTCAGGGATCCTGGTAAGGTTAAGACTTATGCAGCCAGAAGGTTCTCCAAGCCTCAGGAGCTCACCCCAGGCGCCCTGGTTGAGGTTGATAACAGGATCGGTGTTGTACGGACTGTTAGCGGCGGCAGGGTTCAGGTTGATTTCAACCCGCCTCTCGCAGGCAGAACCCTGGTCTACAGGTTTAAAATAGTTAGGGTTCTTGAGGATGATGTGGAGAAGATTAAGCATCTTGTGAATAGGCGTCTACCTGATGTTTCAGTCGACGAGGTTACGGTTGGGCTTGAAGAAGCCAAAGCGGTGATAAGGCTTCCTCAGAAAGTTCTTCTCTCAGAGGGTATTCAACAAGTTAAGAAGGCTGTTTCAGATGATGTTTTAACAATTGTTAAAAACGTTAAAACAGTCGAGTTCATAGATGTTTTCACACCGCCTCCAGCGGTTTCAGCCGGGGAGGCTCAGCCTACTCCTCAACAATCTCAGCCTTAACGAGAATAAGCTTCTCCCCGGGACAGTCGTATGCTCCAAGCTTCTCGAGAACCCTGATCCTCCGGTTTGAAACAAGCATGTTGAAGACAACGGGGCATTCGAGAATCCTGCTGCAACCGTTTCTACAGAAATCGCTTTTAAGAGTCGTGACTGCACCCTCCTTAACCCGGCCCGGTGCAAGAAGAGTCAGCGGCTCCATGCTGATTTCAAACGGTATAGCGTCTCCTCCTCTCAACTTGCAGTAAACCTTCTCGCCGCCTGTTTTCCCAATAATCCTGTAGGAGAAGCCTATGGTTAGCGAGCCGTGACACTTGTCCCTAGCATAGCATTCTTCACACTCGTATGATTCACCCATGTACGTGAAGACGAAACCCTTTCTCGCAGACGGGTCCAAATAGCTATACTTACCCACTGGTATACACCGGCTATATTACCATCGTGCTTCTAGCAAGCTCCTCCGCAGCCTTCCTGGTTAAACCCTTGTCTCCAAGTATAGTGTATCTTTCAGGCCTTATAGTGTGGGCTAGAGTCAAGGCTTTAACAATCTGTTTCTCGGAAACATTTATCTCTCTGGCTGAAACGGGTGCGCCGACTTTCATCAGCGCGCTCCTGATTCTAAACCAGTCTGCATCGTGAAGCTTACTCATCATTATTGTTCCTATTCCAACCTGCTCCCCGTGGAGAGCAGGGTATCCTGCAACATAGTCGAGCGCGTGGCTGAAAAGATGCTCAGAGCCGCTGCAAGGCCTGCTGCTTCCAGCTATGCCTATCAGGATGCCGGCGTGTATCAGCGCTTCCACGAGTATGCTTGCTCCTTCAACCCTGTCTGCCGCAATGGTTTCAGCACACTTAACTATTCTATCCGCTATTGTTTCAGCAAGGCTTGCAGCATACTCGCCGTAGTATTCTCCGCGAAGCGTATGGGAGAGACGCCAGTCTTTCACTGCAGTATGCTTCGCCACAAGATCTCCAACCCCGGCTCCGAAATACCTTGGAGGAGCGGTTGCGAGAATCGAAACATCCCCTATTATTACTGAGGGCATTATCGTGTTGAACGAGTATCGTCTTCCCCGTTTAGGCGCTGAAGCCAGTGGGCTTGCAATCCCGTCGTGAGAAGGCACTGTAGGGACGCTTACGAATTCAAGATTGTTCCTCCAAGCGAGAATCTTGCCGGCGTCAATAACTCTTCCACCCCCGAAGCCCACCACCACGCTTTCACCCGGCTTCCTGTCAAGCTTAGCCAGATGCTTCTCAAGCTTCAAAGCCTCTTTGAAAGCATCCTCCCCGCCTATGGGGCTGAGCCTGAAGAAGAGCCTGTTCTCAACAAGTATTCTCTTAATCTTCTCCCCGAAAAGCTTCATCGGCGTCTTACTGGTTAAAACAATGACTCTCTTAGCTCCAAGCTCTTTAATGCTTGAACCAAGCTCCTCAACAGCATCCATCCCGAGTACTATGCGTCTCGGCAGCCTAACCGTGTGCTTACTCTTGTATTTCAAGGTGTCTAGGCGAATGGGGGAAAGATTTATCTTTAAGCCTTTCCCTGCTTTGGACGGTTCAGGTTCTAGAGGTGTTTAGGAGGTTGGCAAGCATTAATATGAAGACAGGCAGAATAGGGGTAGTCGACCCTCTCTGGGGCACCACGACGGTTGGAATATCCTGCACGGATGGTGTTGTCTTAGCTTCAGACACTAGGGTTGTTCAAGGATACTATTTTATCGCTCATAAACGTGGAAAGAAGATCCTGAAAATAGATGATTATATTGCTGCAACCATTTCCGGCGGGGTTGCCGACGCGCAGGCTCTTATAAGCACACTACAGTGGGAAGCACGGTCCTACAGGCTTGAAAGAGGAGTAAACATGCCTGTTAAGGCGGCTGCGAACATTGCTTCGATAATCCTCTCTTCGACGCGCATGGCACCCCTCTACATTCAGCTTATAATAGGAGGATACGACAGGGAGGGAGCCAGCCTATACGTGCTGGACCCGCTAGGAGGCTTCTCTAAAGAGGTTTTCGTAGGGTCAGGATCAGGTTCTCCCGTCGCGCTCGGGTATCTTGAGGCTGAGCTTAAGCCGCCGGTTAGCGTTGAAAACGCTGTACCCATCGCTGTCAAATCTATTCTCGCAGCCATGCAGAGGGACACTGCTACCGGGAATGATTTTGAGGTTATGATTGTCGACTCGAAAGGATGTAGGGAGCTAACGCTTGAGGAGAAGACAAGGCTGACTGGTTTAAGATGAGTGTTGAGAAAGACATAAGGGAAGTAATCTTCGAGAAAATACCTAGAGAAGCCCAGATAGTCGGCATAGAGATGGAGGGGCCTACTATAGCTGTCTACGTTGAGAACCTGAGCTTCCTTGTGAACGGGCAGCAGGTTCTGGCTGAGGTTGCGAAACAGCTTAGAAAAAGAATTGTCGTGAGGCCGGCTGTTAAAGCGAGAAAGCCGAAGGATGAGGCTGAGAAGATAATTAGGCAGCTGGTTCCTAAGAAGGCTGGTGTCGAGGCTGTTGTTTTCAACGATGTTTTCGGCGAGGTTCTGGTTTCAGTCAGGCATCCGGATGCTGTTGAGGAGCTTGGGGAGAAGGTTCTGAACGACATTATGGTTGAAACAGGATGGAAGCCCAGCATTATACGAATACCTCCACTAAGCACCACGGTTATACCGCAGGTAATGTATGTTTTCAACCAGAACGCTGAAGAGAGGTTTAAGATTCTCAGGGAGATCGGGGAAAGAATATTCAGGAAACCCCTGTTTAAGACTGAAACCATTACTCTGACTTTCCTAGGTGGTGCTGAGCAGGTTGGAAGGTCCAGCATACTTGTTTCAACAGACGAGAGCAATATCCTTATGGATTTCGGGATAAACCCTGCTGCAAGCTCCTACGCGGACTCTTTCCCAAGAATCGACAGGATACCCATCTCTGTTGAAGACATAGATGCCGTAGTAGTTTCCCATGCTCATTTGGACCATATGGGTGGGCTTCCACTGCTTTTCAAATACGGCTACCGTGGCCCGGTTTACATGACTGAGCCTACAGTACACTTGATGTTTCTACTGCTTAACGATCTTTACGATGTTCTCCAGAAGAACGGTGTCACACCCTTTTTCGAGCTTAAGGATCTCAGGACTATTCTGCAACACACGATCCCGGTGAAATTCGGCGTCGTCGTCGATGTTGCTCCAGACATTAAGCTGACGTTCAGAAACGCTGGCCACATACTGGGTTCCGCGATAATTCACCTCCACATCGGCGAGGGGCTTCACAACATTGTCTTCACAGGGGACTTAAAGTATGACCGCTCCATACTGCTTGAGCATGCTTCAACAATGTTCCCCAGGGTTGAGACGCTGATAACGGAGTGCACCTACGGCGGTGTGAACGACACGATGCCGCCTAGGGAGGAGGTTGAGAACAGGCTTATATCCCTGGTTAACTCAACGCTTGAGAAAAACGGGAACGTTCTTATCCCCACGCTCGCCGTTGGAAGAGCTCAGGAAATAATGCTGGTTCTGGATAACGCTATTAGGAGCAAGAAGATTCCTGAAGTACCTATTTATGTGGACGGCATGATTTCAGAGGTTACTGCGATACACGCCTCGTTCCCCAACTATCTTTCTAAGGATCTAAGGGAGATGATGAACAGCGGTGTAAACCCGTTTAAATCCGAGTACGTGATCCCTGTTAAAAGCTCGATTCCGAGGGAGGAGATAACTGAAGCGAGACGCAACATTATTCTTTCTCCTTCAGGAATGCTTGAAGGCGGCCCAGTTATAGAGTATTTCAAGCTGATCGCTCCACAGGAGAACTCTACGGTGATATTCGTAAACTACCAGATAGAGGGGACGCTTGGAAACAGGGTTTTAAACGGCCTTAGAGAGCTTACGATGCAGAACTCCAACGGCAGGGTTGAAGCAATAACTATTAAAAGCGCTGTGGAGAGGGTTGACGGTTTCTCCGGCCATTCTGACAGGAACCAAATCCTGAACTATGTTAGAAGGGTTTACACTAAAAGAGGACCTCTCTTTCTAGTCCACGGGGAGGCTAAGAAGATCCAGAACATGAAGAAGTTTTTAAGCAGGGTCTACGGGGACAACGTTTACTCTCCGCGGCTCCTGGAAACCTACAGGGCGCTTTAAAATTCTCCACGGGCTCAGGCTGAAAAACACTCGTTTCCCTCCTTCCCAGCGGTTTAACAGTGTACCGTTAGCATTTAACGTTTGAAGAAGCATAGCGCGCTGAATTCAACAGGCAACGTTTTTCAAACATGCCTCCGGCAGACTGGAAAAGTATTTATTTAAGCTTTCAGCAGAATCCTTGAGAATTGTCCGCAGACACTACGATGGAGCTGCTTCAAGCATCCCTTGGAAAGAGCATAATAGTGAAGCTTAGAGGAGGTGCAAAAATACGTGGAATCCTAGACGGGTATGATCCTCATCTTAACATTGTGCTTTCCGACGCTGAGGAGCTTAAGGGAAACGAAACTACTAGGCTTGGGCTGATCGTGATAAGGGGGGACAACGTGATACTGATCTCGCCCCCGATAGAGTATAAGCCTGGTGAAAAGGAGTAGAGGAAAATGGGCAAGACCTCAGCCGGGACAACAGCCTTCGGAAGGCTGCACAAGAAGGCGACTCACAAGATATGCAGGAGATGTGGAAGAAGGTCTTTCAACATTAGGAAGAAGTATTGCGCTGCATGCGGCTTCGGCAGGAGTCCAAGGATAAGAAGATACTCTTGGCAGAACAAGAAACTGCAGAGGACTGTGAGAGTTGTCTAGGCTTTGACGGCTGATTTAAATAGCAGAGTCAGCCTTCTCATCAAAGAGTCCTACGAGTACTTGAGGAGGCAGGAGGACGTTAAGTATGAGCTTCTCAGAAGCATAAGCAGCGTTGTGAAGAAGTGCAGAAGCTCCGTTAAAGCATCCTACGCTCAGGACTTTACGGCTTCGAAAAGAATACTTAACGATGTGCAGCGTGACATAGCGAGGCTGGTTAAAACTGCTTACCGGGAGGGGGTCTGGGAAACATGGCCCCCCATAGTTCAGACGTACCAGGAGTTTCTCGAGGCTGTTCTAGTATACTGGTTCACATCCGGCAGGGAGTATAGGCTTAGGGTTAAGCCTCCTCCTGCTTCAATACTCTACGCTGTCTCAGACTTCATAGGCGAGTTGAAAAGAGTTATGCTTGAGCATCTTAGGAGAGGCCGGTTGAAGGAGGCTGAGGAAACCTACGGGATCATGGTGCAGCTCTACGAGAATGTTTCGACAATCGCGCTCGGAGACTCCGTGCTGCCGGGCTTCAAGAGGAAGATAGATGTTAACAGGTCCTCAGTGGAGTCCGCGTTCTCAATTCTGAACGAAGAGCTCCGTAGAAGAGCCTTCCTAACATCCGTGGAAAAATACTTTGAGAAGCTTCGCTGACAGCTTTAAACCCAGGGAAGCTTGAAGCTGGATCAGACTCTGTATGAAAAGCTTTGTGAAACCCAGAGACGCATTTCTGAAAAAGTCATCGTCGCAAGCACATGCGGTGGTGAAGTTGAAAGGATTGCTGGCGTCGACGTTTCGTATCGTGGCGATTCCGCCGTCGTAGGCTTCGCGGTTTTCAGCATTGCAGAAAACAGGATAATTCTTGTAAGTGTTTCAAGAACATTTTCAAAAATACCTTACGCATCCTCTCTCCTATGCTTCAGAGAAGGCCCTGTTGTCCTCCCTGTTCTTAGAAGATTCTTCTCGGAGTATGATATTCTGCTGGTTAACGGTCATGGGCTTGCCCATCCGAGAAAATGCGGCTTAGCGACATATCTTGGAGTATTGCTTAAGAAGCCTACTGTCGGCGTTGCGAGAAGACCCTTAGGGAGGCTTGAAGAGGAGCATAACGTTAACAATTTAAGGGCGTTTGGAAACAGGTTTTACTATAGCGTGGGAAACATGGTGACTCTGGAGGAGGCGTTCAACGTGCTTAGGAGAACAACCCCGGAGAACAGGAGGCTCCCGATACCTCTTGAGGCTGCACACCTGTTCTCGAGAAGAGCATTAAGGCTGGTGGCTGGTGATGAAAGAGTATAGGAAGATGTTCATGCTGATCGCGATTGCGAAGCTTGCTGAAGAGGAGAAGACGCCTGTTTCAACAAGAAGACTCTCTAAGACTACTGGGGTTTCGCATCAATCCGTCTCCAGGTATCTCAGGGAGCTTGAGAAAGAAGGCCTTGTTGAAACAGTGATGACGCCGAGAGGGCGGGTTATAAAGCTGTCAAGCAGAGGGTTAAACCAGCTTAAGCTTCACGCTGGCACAATCCTATCCTTAATAAACAGGGTTGACAAGACCTATGTTTTCACCGGAAAAGTTTTCACAGGACTCGGTGAAGGAGCATACTATGTTTCCAGGAAGCCGTATCTTGAGCAGTTCTACTCTAAGCTCGGCTTCTACCCTTATCCTGGAACTTTAAACCTTAGGATAGAACAGTATATGGATCAGCTTCTGCTCATCGAGAAAATGTCTAAACCACCGATCTTCATTCAGGGCTTCACGAATCATGAGAGAACCTTCGGAGACGGGTATTGCTACCCGGTTATCGTAAGTAATAATTATGAGGGTGCCATAGTTAAGGCTTTAAGAACTGTTTACGATAGTTCTGTGGTTGAAATAATCTCGCCCTACAATCTCAGGAAGGAGTTGAAGCTTAAGGACGGGGATACTGTAACCTTCACTTTCAAAAACGTTGAAACAGGTAAAGGGTAGGATGCTGCGAGAAGCCTCAGCTACGTGCTCCTGATCTTCTCAATAATCTTGCTCGTGCTCGTGTTGAAAAACTTCCTCATTTTAATTATCTTGATTCCGAGCCCAAGCCTTTTCAAAACTCTTTGAGTCCTCCTCATAATGCTGTTCTGATCATAGCCGAAGACAATAACATCAGGCTTAAGCCTCTTCAGAAACCACTCGATATTCTTATCAATCTCGCCCTTTCTTCCAATATAAACCTTGTCAACCGGCTTAAGCCTTGAAACCATGAAAGCACGGTCCCTAGCCTTAAACATCGGGCTCCTCCCCTTACTATCTTTAACCACGCTGTCGCATGCAACAATAACAAGGAGTCTACCATCCTCACCCGCCAGACGCTTAGCCTCCTCAAGAAACCTTATGTGCCCAGGGTGGATAATGTCGAAAACACCTGTTGTAAGAACAACCCTGCTTCTCCTGCTCATAGCCTGATCTCCGCCTTACTGTAGGTTCCTCATCACTATAAAAGCACTCCGGTTAAAGAAGCCTTGGTTCAACACTCGCCGTGAAGAGGCTTAAGCCAGTCGAAGAAAACCTCGTGTTTTAAGCATCCGTAAGGCTGAGCGGCTGAAAGACCTGCCTCCATGCGGCTGGAAGCATCCCCCTGGATAACGGGATAAAAGACCACAATAATGTTGCGAAGCATCCGATACCTGTAAGCCTAAATACTGCGGAGGAAAAACTTTTATTACCCCTGTTAGGCTTGGAAAAGCACAAGGGCCCGTAGCTCAGACGAGAAATATTTAAATATGTCTCGGGGCAGCATGGCAGAGCAGCAGGCTCTTAACCTGACGGTCGAGGGTTCAAATCCCTCCGGGCCCGCTAACTTAATCGTTTAAAGCCCGTGTAGGAGGAAAAAAGTATGACGCCTGTTAAGTAGTATGCTTAAACCTTCCATTATACTATTGCAGAGATAGCGCGCGCTAGAAAGAGGCTGGTTCCAACGTTAGTGATTGCGGTATGTGCGTTAATCAAATTGGCCATGCGTCGAGGTTTGACTACGTATTCTTCACAATTATTCTCATCGAGCATGCAAACTATCCCGCTCTTTAATTCTGTTTGCATGAGAAATCAGCGTTTTCACCTTAATTATCGCCACTAACTTGCCTCTTCGATACACGCGGAAGTCTGATCCTGTTTAAATGACCCTGTGGACCCAAGCTTTTTCAACAGTCAGAAGACTTTATTCTTACCTCGCTATAAAATGGTAAACAAAGGTTTCACAGCGTTGTCATCAGACTGTTTACGCTGTGTTAACACGGCGGGGCGGCGATATTCTCCTGCAAAGACTTAATAGCGTCTCCTGCTTTAACACTGATGAATGAGCAATATCTCGTTAGCCCGTAGATGGCTTAGGCAAGCAGAACGGGATTTGAAAGCCGCTAGGGATAGTTTTGGAAGCGAAAACTATAGTGGGCTTGTTTCCAGGCTCAACAGGCAGCTGAGAAAGCGTTGAAGGCAGTTCTCTTCCTCAGAGGGTTTAGAGTGGTTTTAACACACTCGATTTTCGAGCTGGTTAATAGAGTCGGGGACGAAGAGCTTAAGAAGGAGGATGTCAAGTTTCTAGATAGCGTCTACATTGCTTCAAGCTACTCGAACTCTTTCTCGGAGGAGGTTGTGCCGTCAGAGTATTTCGATAAGGGTGATGCTGAAAAATGCTTAAGGTTGTCAGAATTAATATTGAAGAAGGCGAAAAAACATATAGAGACCTAGAGAACAGGCTAATCGAGTTTCTGAAAAAGATAAGGACATGGTTTGAAATCGAGAAGGTCCTGGTGTACGGTTCATTCGCTAAGAGGGAGTTAAACGAGGGAAGCGATATAGATATCATAATGATAGGTGGTTTCAAGGGGAGAATGCATGAGAGAATACTGGAAGTGTTGCGTGAAACAGACCTGCCGATAGAGCCCCTATGCTATACTGAAGACGAGTTTCAAAAAATGCTTGAGAATAAGAACCCTTTAATCCTGGAGGCGCTTGAAAAAGGATACTGGCTGAATATCTAACTGGGTTAAGCCGGCGGACAAGTGCTTCTCGATAAGGCGGCTGGCAACTCTTCAAGAACTACCTGACGGGCTTCCCAGTTTTTCATAGACTGCTGCAAGTAGTAGTGGTAGAGCTAGCGTTACGTCCACGTGGACAAGCGCTATGGCAGCGTTCTCCTTCACCTTGTTCCAAGTTATTGCTTCTTCAAGCCTTGCTCCTGAAAGGCTTCCGTCGAACTCGTATGCTGTCGTCAGGGAAACAGCATAGTCCAGTCCTCCTTTAAACTGGTTCCACCATATGGTGTGATGCTTGCTTATTCCTCCTCCCAGTATTAGCGCGCCAGTCTTCTTGGAGGAGAAAACGATGTCTGAAAGCTCCTTCATGTCTTTCAAAAGGTTCAGTGTGAACTCGTTTGTCTGCGAGAATATGAAGAGTTGTGTGCCGAATGCTGAGTCAACCAGCCCAGGCGTATACACCGGTATTTTCTTCTCATATGCTGCTCTCAGTATCGAGTTCCTGTCCTTCAGCCTTTTCCCAACCTCCTCCGCAAGCTCCCTGCTGCTGAAAACCTTCTTCTCTCTTGTTATTTCCCTCAACACTGGTATTGTGAAGGATTCGATCGCCATCCCGTAGGAGTTCTGCGGTATCAGGATGTTTCCAAGCCTATGGATTTCTTTTCTCCTAAGATCCTTATCGTTCATGATGAATTCTCCCCTATAGTATCTTCCCATGCTTTTAGCAATATCATGGTCGAATGTTCCGCCTGTGGTTATTATGACGTCGCAAAGCCCTTTCTCAATCATTTCAGCAACAACTCCTCTCAATCCTGTTGAAACAATGTTTGCAGTTAGGGATAGGAATTTGACGCATTCCCTGTCTCTAATCATTTCAAGCATAATGTCGTGGGCTTTCGCAAGCTGTGCAGCCTCAAACCCCCATCCCATCCTCATCCTGTTCAGGAGCTCTGTGAAGGTTTCAACTCCCTCAAGCCTATAGTCAACTATCTCCTTATTCATGCTGAAGAATTCTTCCAGCCCTGGTTAAAACTGTTTAGCCTCAAGATACGTTTATATCCGTAGGGATTGCCGTAGGAACTGTTAAAACTTGACCGCTGAATCCTGCGGCATTGGGGAACAGCGTGTTGCAGGCTTAGCGAGCCTCATCGGGGGTAAAGCCAGGATCCGTGGCTGGCTCTATGTGAGGAATACTGTTGGCAAACTTGTTTTCCTAAGGATACGCGACTCCACAGGTGTGGTGCAGGTCGTCGTCAAGAGGGATATGGTTGGGGAAGAGGTTTTCAACCAGGTTAAGAGGCTGAGAAGGGAATCCTCCCTGATGGTTGAAGGGCTTGTTAGGAAAGATGCGCGCGCCCCTGGAGGTGTTGAGGTTCAGGCTGAGAAAGTCAGGGTATTGTCTCCCTCTCTGGAGGATCCTCCTTTAAGGAAGAACATGTCTCCGGAAGCCGTGTGGAAGTATCGTCATCTTTTCATACGCAGTAGAACTATGAACACTGTTTTGAAGCTAAGGTCTTCTCTTTCAACATTGTTAAGACAATGGCTTCTGGATCACGGTTATTACGAGGTTAGTGCTCCATCGATAGTTACTGCTGCAACCGAGGGGGGTGCGAGAATGTTTGAAGTCAGTTATTTCGGCAAGAAGGCCTTCCTGACCCAGAGCTCGCAATTCTATCTTGAAGGAGCTATTTTCTCCCTTGAAAAAGTCTTCTGTTTTCAACCGAGCTTCAGAGCGGAGGAGTCTAAGACGAGAAGGCATCTTTCAGAATACTGGCATCTCGAGGTTGAAGCATGCTACATGGATTTAAACCAGCTGCTTCAGCTTGAGGAGAACATGCTTACGGAGGTTGTTGAAAGATTCTATGAGAAGCATAAGGAGGATATTGAAAGGTTCAACCCTGGTTTCAGGCCTTTCGAAAAACCATTCAAGAGAATAACTTACACGCGGGCTGTTGAGCTTTTAAGAAACAGTGGCGTGGAAATAGAGTGGGGTAGGGATCTGGGTGTGAAAGAGGAAAGGCTTATTGCCGTTAAGGTTGGCCAACCGGTTTTCGTGACGCACTATCCTAAGGAGACCAGGGCCTTCTACCACATGCCTGACCCGGAGAACCCTAGTGTTGTGCTTGCAGCAGACCTGCTTGTCTGGCCGTACGGCGAGATAACTGGAGGAGGACAGAGAATAGATGATTATAATGCTCTGTTAAACAGGATAGTGGAGTCAGGGTATAATCCTGAGGACTACGCTTGGTATCTTGACCTCAGGAAATACGGCTCGGTTCCGCACTCAGGCTTCGGCCTAGGGTTTGAAAGACTACTAGCCCATATTCTGCGGCTGCCCAGCATAAGGTATGCGGTCCCGTATCCACGTACGCAGACGATTGTCTACCCCTGAGGCTGAGATGAGCCTGCCGAGCTATTATATTCCGCTTAAGAAGGCTGTTGACGATTATCTTAAGGAGCAGGGTTTAACGATGGCTGACGTGGTAGCAGTTATGGATGAGGATAGGGGGAGCATTGCTGAGAGCCTTAGGAAAAGATGCGCAATATCCTTAAGGACAGAGAGGCTGCTTCTCGAAAAGTTAACGAGTAAACAGTTAAACATGCTGATATTCGTAATACAGGTTTTCTACATCGTCAACATGGGCGGGATGTACAAGGGGTTCATAATTTACCCTGAGAGAAGCAGCGTCGTATCCGGTCAGAAGGTTACTGAAGAAGGTTTAAAACTAGTCTTGAAAGCCCTTGGGTTTCCAAGTCTGGAGCAGGCCTAGCCGCGTGGAAGGAAAACAGTGTTAACGCTCATCTTTATGCAGCGAGGGATGGGGGCGCCCGGATTTGAACCGGGATCGCATGGGCCCAAGCCATCTGGCTGTTCTTCTCTGAAGCCTACCAAGCTAGCCGGTTTTCACCCTTTAGCCCACGCCCCCTCACAGCTTGCCTAGGCCCGAATGTTTAAA
>JAAOZP010000019.1 GCA_011605725.1 Nitrososphaerota archaeon
GCATGAATTGGGATTTTGAAGTTGAGTATTACAAGAAAATACCCTATGAGTATGAGAAGGTTGATGATTTGTTTGTTGAAACTTTAGAATCTTGTATAGTTAATTGCTTGGTCGAATGGTCTTTCGTAGACGCTTTCGCAGCCTTATACTTTAGAAGAGAAGAGGTTGATTTCGATAAGTTGAGGAATTTGGGAAGATGGAAAAGAGTGTCTAAAACGGACTTGAGAGTCTGGACCTTGATAAAATATGGGTGCAAATTGTTTAACGAGTATTTCGGAAAAGAAATTTTCAAGTTTAAAGCCGCTGAGGTAAAGGAGGCTGATGTTAGAGAATTGATAAACGAGGCTATGGAAAAGGTTGTTGAATTTGCCTAAAGCCATAGACTTAATGAAGAGAAGGGAGGAAGAGATTTTAAACGGCCTACTTTTTCTTTCAGAGAAAACTAAAGGCTTCACAGATCCTGAGCTAATAATGATTGGTGGCTATGCCTTAAGAGCCTTCATCCAATTTTCAAGGTTTACAAGAGACTGCGACTTTGCATTAACGAAAAGAAATGGCTGGAACATAGATAGGATAAAGGGATTTCTTCCTGAAGGCTACTTAGTTGAAGAGGAGCAGAAGCGCAACAATTACGGATTCCTGAGATGCATAAAATTTGTTAAGCATAATAAAGCTAGAGTAAAAGTTTCGATGGACTTTATGGAGGGAGAGATTAGGGGAAGAGAGGCAAAGGAGGTAATAAAGATCGATGAAGCTACGATCAAAAATAGAGCGTTCGTCTCAATCCCTATAGCTGGTAAGCCCATTAAACTACCTGTTCCAAGCTACGTTGATTATTTCGTAATGAAGGTTGTTTCGGCTAGAGCCTCAGACATAAGAGATATCGCTGCGCTGATCTGCGAGAACGGAATCCCAGAAAATCTAGTAGAAAGAGTTAAACAAATACTACCTTATCCAGAGATATTTTCAATAAAACTTAAGAGGATAATCCCTGAGATCAGAAGGAAGACCTTCCTAGATAGCTGGAGAGGAATATTCGGAACAATAAAATACAACAAGGAAGATAGGAGAAAAGTAATAACAGAACTAGAAAAACTGATTAAAAGCAAAAATAATTTTCTTTCTTGAAAAAATCTCTCACAATTTTTCTTTTCATAAAAATTATTGGCAAGGAGGTGTTCCGAAACTCTATAGTTAAGTAATTAAAACAAACATGGTAATGCTAGATGTTTTCGCAGACGGCTACGTTCCTGAGGTAATTATCGATAGGGAAAAGGAGCAAGAAACGATCAAGTATTTTCTTCAAGATGTTATTAAGGGAGTGAATAAGGTTCTCTGCATTTATGGTAAGCCAGGAGTTGGTAAGACTGTTGTAACTAAGTATGTTTTGAACCAGTTTGACGAGCTTGAAAATGCTTGTTCAATTTATCTTAGTGCATCACACTTAACTCCAAATCTAGCATTAAAAGCGCGCGCGCGAGGGGGCGCCGGCGAGGAACTTAGAGGTTCGAGTCGCGCCGGCTAGCGCCTTCCTCACCGTGCTGGGAGGCTCCCTCAGCAGGGAGGGGCTCGTGGGAGTGGGCGAACGGCTCGCCCTCCCGCTCAGCGTGATCGTCGACAGCGCCGCTGGGGACAGCGTCGCGCTAACAGTCACCATCTCCTACGGGGATTTCGCCAGGAACCCCAGCACGCAGACCGAAACCGTCGGGTTCCAGACGGTTAGAGCGAAAGGTCTCCCCTTCTTCGCCTGCAGCCTCTCGCCCAGTAGGGTTGTCTCGGGCCAGCGGTATCAGATGTACCTCTACCTCACTAACACGGGTCCCAGCACAGCCAAGGACGTTAAAGTCTCCGTGGCGAGCCTTTCACCGGGTGTCGCGGTTCTTTCTGGCTCCTCCGCCTCCTTGGGCGATTTCGCTCCCGGCGAGACTAAAGCTATGCCGCTGCTGGTTAGGGCTGACCGCACAGCCGTTGGGGTGGCACAGCTCCAGCTGACACTAACCTACTACGACGAGTACGGTGATACGAGAACGAGCTCCTTGAGCACCGGTTTTGAGGTGGCGAGGTCCCCATCACCCCTACTCTCGGTGCAGCTGCTCAACGGGACTCTGCCCTACGGCCTGAACACCAGACTTGTAGTATCAATCGTGAATCTCGGCGACGCGGCAGCTGTAGATGTGTCGGTAGACGCGGCATCGGGAGCTGGAGTCTACGTGCTGGAGGCTACGAGGGCTAGGGTTAGGCGCGTGGAGGCCGGTCGCAGCGTCGAGCTCCCCTTCACGGTAAGGGTTGTGCCGACCGAAAGCTCGGCTACGATCACCTTCAGGCTCGAGTACTACGACGAGCCCGGCGAGAGGTACGCCGACGCGCTCCAGGTTTCCTTCAACGTGACACGAGGCGACCCCAGCGTCACGCTGACCCCGCTCAACAGGACCCTTTACCCTAACCGTGTCAACCACGTCGTAGTCCTAATCCGCAATACAGGATCCGCAGAGGCTCGCAACGTCACAGTCGCGTTGACCTCGCAGAGCCCCGAGATCGGCGCAGTTGTCGGTCCCTCCACGGTCAACGTGGGCAGCTTAGCTGCTGGCGCCTCGGCAGAAGTCGTGTTTGACGTGTTCGTCCAACCGAAGGTTTATGGGGCTCTGCAGCTCGTCGCCGCCGCCTCCTACAACGCGATCGACGGGCGCGCGTTTAGGGACCTCTACGCGCTCGGTTTCGAGGTGCACGGTGACTGGGAGCTGAGTGTCGCCTCCGTCGTCGCCGTGCCTCCGGTCGTGTTCCCCGGCGACAAGCTGGTGAGGCTCGCGGTCACGCTCGTGAACTCCGGCGACTATATGGCGAGGAACGTGGAGGCGAGATTCCTCGGCGGCGAGTGGGTGAAGCCCAGCATTGCCAGCGGGGCTGAAACATTCATCCCCTACCTGCCCGTCGGGCGCGCGCGCTTCAGTGTGCGCAACGTGACGAGCCTCGAGGTGGAGAGAGGTGGAAGGGGGTACAAGCTGGTGTATGAGATCGAGAACACCTCGAATTCCACCGCCGAGGACGTGCGCGTTGAGGTTTTTTCGCCTTTCGTGACGGGGACTACGAGCGTTTACCTGGGCACACTCACCTCGCGCGAACGCAAGCCGGTGACTTTCGAAGTGAGCATCGATCAATCCGCACCTCTCGGCGAGTTGCCCATCGACATAAGAGTAAGCTGGACGCAGGAAAGCAGGAGCTTAAGCCAGTACATTAGAGGCTCGCTGCACGTGAAGGAGCCTCGAGGAGTCAGCTCCCTGACCGTCGCGATTGCACTCGCAGCCGCCGCTGCCGTGCTCGCGTACTACAAGAGGGGCAGCCTCAAGAAGCTCGCCACCCGTTTGCGCGGAAGCGGGAAGAACGCTTCCTTCCGCGAGTAGGGCCTTGCTCGGTCCGTGCGTGCAGCTAAAACGATAAAAAGCGCAGGTGGCTCGCGCACATCGTGAGTTTCAAGCTGCACTTGGGCCGTTCGCTCTACCTGATCGTGCTGGGCCCAGCGGGTAGCGGGAAGACCACGCTGACGGCGGCTTTCGGCAGCTGGCTCTCCGAGGTCCAAGAAGCGCGGGTGGCGTACGTGAACTTGGACCCGGGTGCCGACTACCTGCCGTACAAGCCTGACGTTGACGCAAGAGATTACGTAACTGTCGAAGCGCTCATGAGGGAGAAAGGGTTGGGCCCGAACGGCGCGCTCGTGGAGAGCATGCAGGCGCTGTGCGAGAGGGAGACCGAGATCCTCGAAAAAGTCTCGCGCTTGGAAGCCGATATCGTTCTCGTGGACACACCAGGCCAGATGGAGCTCTTCCTCTTCCACGACGTTGGGCCGGCGTTCTCGCGTGAGCTAGCGAAGCGGGGCGCCACGGTGGCTCTCGTACTCTTCGACTCTGGCCTGGCGAAGAGCCCGTCGCACTTCGCAACCCTCAGGCTTATATCTCTTGTAGTGCAGTTGAGGCTGGATGTACCGACAGTTGCTGCCCTAAACAAGGGCGATAGCGCGCGACCTTGAAGGCGAGCAGGGGTCATCGCGGAGCTCGCGGCGAAGCTTGTCGAGCTGATGAACCTACAGCGTAGCGGCTAGAATCCCCCTCATCTCAGCAAAGGAGCGCTGGGGCTTAGCGCGCGCGGCTAACCTAAACTGTTCAGTTGCTAGAAGGTAGGCTTTTCGCCCTCCGGAGATATTCGTCTAAGATCGCGTCGTCAACTTCATCTCTTCTCATGATTAAGGGCCTCTTCTGAAAAACATTGTTTTCCAACGGAAATATTTAAGCTTACTTAATTTCAGTAGCATTCATGACCAAAAGGTTAACCTTCTCTCTATGCAAGTCTCCAACCTCTTTCCTAATTAAATACCTTCCCTAGAAATCGTAATCAGTCAAGACCATGAAAGGCAGATCAGAATTCTTTCTAAACTTCCTATAAGGGCTATAAATCCTTTCAAATCCATTAATCGCTGGCTTAACAATGCCGATGACAATCTCTCATATAGCTTTGTTCTTCTCCTTATCTCCGTTTAAGACTCTGCAAGAGGATTTTCGAAATTCCTATATTGACATGGATAAAAGTTGCAGATTGAAGAAAAGGTTATTCAGGGTTCTTCAAAATAAACATTTTCCCTGAACAGTACATACTAGAAAAGCTTAAAAACCCTAGGTTGCAGAAGATTACAGCAGTTAATCGAGGAATCCCTGGGGGATCACCTGGGGAAGCAGAGGCCCTAGAGGGTGATCCCGAGAAATGAGCTACAAGTTTGAAAAGGTTTCGGATGTAGAGTACCATGTAGACGTGGGCGCTAAGAAGGGGATGAGAGTACCGTTAAGAATCTTCGCTGATGAAACGTTGTTGCAGAAGATGACGCAGGATAAAACGATTGAGCAGGGATTAAACGTTGCAACGCTTCCAGGAATATATAAATATTCAATTATTCTACCGGATGGCCACGAAGGCTATGGCTTTCCCATCGGGGGCGTAGGTGCTTTCGACGTTAAGGAGGGTGTTGTTTCACCCGGAGGCGTTGGCTACGATATCAACTGCCTATCCGGGGACAGCTTGATTCTGCATGAACATGGTTACAGACTTCCCATCAAAGAGTTCTTAAACAGTTGGAATCGTGAACGGGTTACATGCGTTAGCCCTGAGAGGGGCGCTAGGCCCACTGAGGTTATACGTTTTATCAGGATTCGCCCTAACTGCAGAGTTTTCAGGGTTGAAACAAGCTCAGGCATGAAGATAATAGCTACAGAGGACCATCCTTTTCTCACACGTAGGGGGATGGTGCCGTTGAGAGAGGTAGGCTACGAGGACGTCGCCGTCTACCCGTTCGAAGGAGTACCGTATGAAAATCCTGAGCCCATAACTATAGTGACGGAGGATGATTTAAAGCGTCTTAAGGTTCCCGGCCGGAAAGACCTGTTGATCTCTGAACTCAAAAGAAGAGGGCTTCTCCCATTGAAGAGTAATAACAGTAAGTTTCCATATCTTCTTAAGCTAATGGGTTTCATACTTGGTGACGGGACGCTCCTGTACACCGAAAAGAGCCACGCAGCCTGGTTCTTCGCGAGGGTTGAAGACTTGCAGGAGATAAGGGACGATATTTTACGCTTAGGTTTTAGGCCTTCTAAAATCTATTCAAGAGCTAGGAGACGCAGGATTAAAACTAAATACAGCGAGTATGGCTTTACAATGCTTGAGCACAGCATTAAGGTTTGTTCTAGGAGCTTTATCTCGCTTATGGCTGCGATGGGTGTCCCTCTGGGAAACAAGGCTTCGCAAAACTATACGTTGCCTAAATGGTTGTTCAGGCTTCCCCTTTGGCAGAAGAGACTTTTCCTTGCCGCGTTCTTCGGAGCTGAGCTTTCCAAGCCGAAAACGGTAACAGGGCATCCCTTTAATTTCTATATGCCTGTCTTGAGCCAGAATAAGAAGAAGGGCTATGAGGAGGCTGGTGTAAAGTTTCTTAGGCAAATCGCCTTGCTCCTAGGAGAGTTCGGCATTAAAGTTAAGAAAATAACTATGGAGCCTGAAGCGGTTGTGGGGAAAGGAAATGTTCCTTCCACTAGGCTCCGCCTCATACTATCTGGTTCCCCAGAGAATTTGACTAAACTGTGGAGCACGGTGGGGTTTGAATATAACAGGGAGAAGAAGCATCTCGCAAATGTTGCTGCTCACTACTTGAAGCTGAAGACACGCGTAGTAAAAACTAGAAAGAAGGTGGAGCTCGTAGCTCTCGCTATGAGGAACAAAGGCCTGTCAAATACAACGATATATGAAAGTCTGGAATCTGAATACGTAAATCGAAGGTTTATTGAAAGGTCTCTGTACGGGGAGAGGAAGAGTCTTCCAAGAGTACCGTTAAGCTTTCTGCCATTCGAGGATTTTCTAGGGTCAGCGACGGAGGGTCTTGGTAAAACAGGTACTGTTTGGGATAGGGTTGTGAAAAAGGAGGAAATACTGTTCAACGAGGAGGTTTATGATTTTACTGTTAAAGACGATGTTCATAATTTCATAGCCAATGGCTTCGTGGTTTCAAACTGCGGCGTGCGCCTTCTCTTGACGAATCTTAATGTGGGGGATGTTAAGCCTGTTTTGAGGGATCTGCTCGACGAGATTTTCCGGAACGTTCCCTCCGGCTTAGGCTCTGAAGGGAAGCTTAGGATGAGCTTCGACGAGCTGGATAATGCTGTTAGGGAGGGTGTTGGCTGGGCTGTTAAGCGGGGATATGGATGGAAAGAGGATGCTGAGTTCATTGAGGAGAATGGTTGTCTTCAGGGTGCTGACCCGAGTAAGGTCAGTGTTACCGCTAAGAGGCGTGGCTTGCCGCAGCTCGGCAGCCTTGGAAGCGGAAACCATTTCCTTGAAATTGATTTCGTGGAGAGGATTTTGAATAAAGAGGTTGCTGAAGGGTTTGGAATCGAAAGGGTTGGGCAGATCGTGGTACTTATTCATACGGGGAGCCGTGGATACGGGCATCAGATTTGCAGCGATTATCTTAAAACCATGGAGGCAGCCAGCAGGAAGTATAACATTTGGCTGCCGGATAGAGAGCTTGCAGCCGTGCCTGTTGAAAGCCAGGAGGCAAAGGATTACTTTGCTGCAATGGCCTGTGCAGTCAACTATGCTTTCTTAAACAGGCAGGTTATTACTCACTGGGTTAGGGAGAGCTTCACGAAGGTTTTGAAAAAAGACGCTTCAGAACTTGGCTTGAATGTTCTCTACGATGTTGCGCATAACATTGCTAAGATTGAGGATCACAGGGTTAACGGGGAGAAGAAGAGGGTTGTTGTCCATAGAAAAGGCGCTACCAGGTCGTTCCCGCCGGGGAGCAATCATATTCCACAAAAATACAGGCAGTATGGTCAACCGGTTCTAATACCTGGTTCAATGGGATCGGCAAGCTGGGTTCTGGTTGGAACCGAGACTGCGATGGAGGCGAGCTTCGGCTCAACCGCGCACGGCGCTGGAAGAATGCTGAGCAGGCATGAGGCGATGCGGAGGTTTACGAGTAGACAGATCAGAGGAATGCTTGAGGAGAGAGGTGTCTACCTTAGGGTTGCGGATATGAACCTGGTTGCTGAGGAGGCGCCTGGAGCCTACAAGGATCCCGACCAGGTGGTTGAAGTGACCCATAGGGCTGGGATTTCGCTTAAGGTTGCTAGGCTAGTGCCTCTTGGCGTGGTTAAAGGATAGCTTGGAAGCATAGTTCTACGTTAACCCGTTTTTCTTCTCCGAAGCGTGTGCTAAGCTTAAAAAAGGTTAAACCAGTTTATAATCCTCATGGAGAAGAGCCTCTTCAAAGTTTTAAGCCTCATCATACTGGGCTTCTTGCTCGCGTCAAGACCCCTTTGTTCAAGCTACGGTTGGAGCAACGGGGGCTATAGTGATGATCCTTCAAGCCCCAAGTATGGGACTCACGACTGGATTGCTCAGCACGCTTTAGACTGGCTTCCGGACGAGGAGAAGAGTTTCATCGTAAGTAATCTCGCAACCTATCTTTACGGGACTGAGCTTCCGGATAACAATAGGGCTCCTGACGGCATAGGCGACACTAGGATGCATCATGTTTACTATCGTGCTGACCGCTCGTTGCAGGATGATGCTTCAGCTAAACGTGCTCAGGAGGAGTTTGAACTAGCGGTTTCCCTATATCTTTCCGGGGATGTTTCAGGAGCTGTTAAAAGGCTTGGAGCCATGACGCATTATGTTTCAGACATGGCTGTTTTCGCCCACGTGATGGGGTCTTTAACCGACTGGGGTAGTGAGGAGCACCATAGCGATTACGAGGACTATGTGAACCGGAAGACAAGTAGCTACAGCAGCGAGTTTAACGTTTTCCTAAGCTTCGACGGTACTCTGGACACGGTTTCGGCTTACGACGCTACTCTCAAGCTTGCTTTCGACACGACTTTCGACGCTGATGCTGGTCTCACATGCGTATGGATGGATAGGAACTACGATTGGAGCAACCCTGTTTTCAGAAAAAGATGTGGAGAATCGCTCAACCTTGCAGTAAACCTTTTAACTGATGTTTTACACACTTTTTATCTGAGGGTTTCACCCCATCCGCTTACAGTGAAAATCGCTTTCTCTGCAAACGGTCTTGAAAACGATGCTTCAGGCACTGTTCTAATCGTTGACGGAGTAGGCTACTCCTATACTTGTTTACCGAGGAGCTTTACATGGGAAGCTGGTTCAACGCATACTTTCGAGTGGACGAGTAATGTTGATGCTGGAGACGGGAAAAGGTATGTTTGGTCGTCAACCCATGGTCTTTCAACCCGTAGAAACGGTTCAATAATGGTCCAGCCGGATGGGGGTTTCATTTCCGCAAACTACTGCACGGAATACTTTTTGACGATGCTTGTCAACCCGAGTGGCGGAGGCTCGGCTTCCCCATGCTCAGGATGGTATCGCGCAGGATCCTTGCTTCAGATAAACGTTACAACGGCGCCTGGATACAGGTTTGTAAACTGGACTGGGCTTGGAGCAGGCTCCTACACTGGTTCGAGTAGAAGTGTTTTCATAACTGTGAACAGCCCTATTCTCCAGACGGCAAACCTTGAAGCCTTCGACTTCACTGTTTCAATCCTTCCTGGAAACGGGACAGCCTTAGCGGGGGAAACCTTGACGGCAACCGTTAACGTAATGCTTTCAAGCGGCTCACCGTTAGTCGTGTCTCTCTCCGCGTCAACTCTTCCCAACGGGGTTTCCATCACATTTACTCCGGAAAGCCAAAATCCTCCGTTTACAAGCGAATTGAAGATAAAAATTGCCAGCGGCACGCCGGCTGGAACCTACGCGATAAACATATTTGGACAAGGCGGTAACCTGACTAGGGCTGCTACGTACGTGCTGACAGTGAAGGCTTCCAGCCTCCTTGAGTCAAATACTGGAATTATAGTGTCAATAATTATTGTCTCCCTTATTATTATTCTAATGCTGGCCCGGAAATTTTTAGCTAAGCACAGTACGCGCTGAAACACGGTGTGCAGGTTTTCAACGCAAAACGCTTAGCCCCCGCATGAGGGCAGCGCATCTAGATTAAAAGCCTAGTGGAATATGCTTAGGCTTCGAACAGTCCTGTGCTTAAATACTTCTCTCCTCCGTCTGGAAGAACTGCAACTATCGTCCTATCCTTTCCCAGCTCCCTTGCCTTTCTAAGAGCTATAAGCATTATGGCGCCGGAGCTCATTCCGATGAGCAGCCCCTCTTTTCTAGCTGCTTCCCTAGCGATTCTAAAAGCCTCCTGCTTCTCCTTCTCATCGATCTCAACAATCTCGTCGAACCATTCTCTTCTAAAAAGCTGAGTTGGATATGGTTCGCTTGGGTTCCTTATTCCCTGAATACTCACGCCCAGCCTAGGGGTTACTCCAACCATCTTAATACTTGGGTTGAACTTTTTAACGCGCATCGATATGCCCACCCCGGTTCCCGCCGTCCCTATTCCCACCACAACCATGTCCAGTTTCCCACCAGTCTGCTCCAGGATTTCTCGGCCAGTCGTCTGGTAGTGCGCCAGAATGTTTGCAGGATCCTTAAACTGGTCTAAGTCAACATACTTGTCAGGATTCTCCCTTAGTATTTTTTGTTTCAGCTCTATTGCTCCGCCTGTCCCCTTCTCTCCTGGGGAGAGAATGAGCTCGGCACCGTAAGCCCTTATTATCTTCATCCTCTCAACGCTTACTGACTCAGGCATAACTATTGTAATCCTGTATCCTTTGGCTGCTGCCAGCATAGCCAGAGCTATTCCAGTGTTTCCAGATGTTGCTTCAAGAATAGTCTTGCCTCTACTAAGCCTTCCCGAAGCCTCTGCATACTCTATAATGTAGAGCGCCATCCTGTCTTTAACGGATCCTCCGATGTTGTACCATTCTAGCTTAGCGTAGAGGGTTGCGTCCCCGGGCTGAGCAAGCCTGTTTATTTTAACCATGGGAGTCATTCCTATTAGACCGGTGATGTCGCTTGCAACTTTCATTTCCAGGGCGTTTTTATAACAGGGTTATATTAAGCTTTCTTAAGCCTCAACAGCGGATTATAAAAGAAAACGAATAGGAATGAACATCTCTAATCTACAGTTCCCCAAAGCTTTATCAACTCCTTGTAGAACTCGCCTGTCGTGGAGAACTCGCCAGCAATAATTTTCTCAACGGCTTCCCTGTTCACCCGTTCGCTTAATTCGCTATACGGCAATCGAGCAGTGTTCCAAGTGTAGTCGACGTATGTGAAAAAATATATGCTCCAGAATGGTGAGAAATACTCCACCCCGTTTGCTCTCGCAGATTTCGCTAGCACAGCTAGAAACTGTTGGTCTAAGGGAGCCCAGAAGCTGAAGGCGTCTAGGCGAAACACTTCTTCAGCGGCAGCGATGTTCGGCACAGGCCTGTCAACCTTGTAGAGCCAAGCCTCATTCACAACAATGTTCTTGCCGTGGCGCCTCGCTGTTTCAGATATGGCGTCTATGTTGTAAAGTAGTCTTCCGAAAACAGGATACACGTGTATAGTGATGAAATCTAGGCTGGTTTCGCTGCAGAAATACTCGACATACTTCAAATCCCCCCAGTTGCCTATTCCTGCGCCAATCTCAGTATCGCCTTTTTCAAGGCCGTTTAAAACATGGTTTATAAGCTCCGTGTATTTCTCAGGATTGTTCAGCTCGCTTAACCCCAGTAAACTGGCTTCAGTATCTGGCTCTGCATCGATCGTAAGATAATCCGGTTTCAAGTCCCTAATAATGTTGAGAACCATCTGTCTTTTTTCAACCTTATACTTTTCGAAAGTAAGCCCAGAGTAGTTTAAACTTAACTTTGAAAAAGCAGTTCCGGAGAAAACGACGCCAACCTCCACATCCAGCTTCATTCCTCTAGCCCTAACTTCCCCAGCAACCTTCCTGTAGAACTCGACGTACTCCTGATAGGGATCAAAGCTGCTTAAGTATAACGGGTAGTCTATGGATACTGTTACTCCTTTGACGCCGAGTTCTTTAAGACGGTCAAGATATATTTTCACTCCTTCGACAGCGCTCGGCTTAAGAAGGTCTAGTCCACGGTAGCGTTCGCCGGCAGCAGTTCAGCGCCGAATAATACTCGACGCGTCTCACTGATATTTTTAGAGCTCAAGTATTTTTCGTAATCATCTAGGCTGGACTTAAGACTTGAATACAGCGAACGGTATTCGCGTGGCACATTCACGCTAACAATCCTTATGATCAGAAGTGTTGCGAGAAACAATGCGAAAGCCGTTGAGAGGAAGATGATCAGGGAGCGTTTCACGGTTCATCCTGCTTAAAACAATCATATAAGGTTTTTAAACAGGCTTCTGTTTCTCGTTAAGCGTGCTGTGAAGCCTAGCTTGAAAGCTGGGGATTCTGGTTTTAAGCTGAAATCATACTTGTCGGGCGCGTTGAACAATGGGTCTGCAATGAGAGAATTCCTATCCATTCCCCGCTTCCGCCATTCCTCCCATGAGAATTCTCCGAAAAGGATTTCTCCATCTCCCTCCTTCCAATACAGGTTATGGTCGAAGACAAACCCAAGATCACCTATTCTACCCGTTAGCAAGCTTCCTTCCCGCCAGTAGACGATGTTACGTTCGAAAACGAAGCTGACATGCTGCTCTGGACGCGTACGCTGTATCTGCGCTTCCCGTCCGAAAGCAAAAATATTGTTACGGATAATGTTTTCCCTACCGTAGTGCTGGTGAAAGCCTCCGTGGGAAGTGTTGTAAACAATGTTTTCCTCAGCAATAATGTTGGTGCTTCCCTCGTCGAAATAAATCCCCCAGCCACCGTAGCGGAGGCCTGCGACGTCGTGGATCAGATTTAGCCTGACGACTGTTCCCGGTTGAACCCCCAGCGTGTAAACCCCGCCCATGTCGCTTAAAATCGGACCCTCCCCGTTTGATAGGACACCGATATGGTGAATATGGTTCGACTCCACGATGTTCCCTTTCGCAAGTGATCTCCCGTATCCCCATGTCCAGCCGATTGAAACACCAGTGTAGTAGAAATCGTGAATATGATTACGAGTGACACGGTTGTTGTAGCTCTGGCCAATAAGTATTGCGACAGCGCTGTGGAAGAAACGTCCCCCCTCGTATATGTGGCAACCAGTAACCTCATTGCCGTAGGTCTGCTCGTTTTCAGCTTCACGTATCAGGGTTTCCCCTATTTTAACGCCTCCAGCCCCCAGGTCGAAAAACCTGCATCCGGCTACACGGTTGTTTTGACACCCGCGTGCCAGTTCTAAAGCATAGTTTCCAAGATGGGTGAATGTGCAGTCTTCGAATATACAGTTTCGAACACCGTCTCCGTGAATAGAGCCGGGGACGCCGATGGCTGCCTGCGGGAACCCTCCGATACTCGGCTTTCCAGAGTCCGGGTTCTCCTTGAAGAACCATTCAGCATGTGCAAAAGCTAGACCTTGAAAAAACAGGTTTTCAACAAAAAGGTCTTCCTCAGGCTTGCCTTCAAACCGGATGAGTTCACTAAGCACTGGAGCTACAGCCTCAACTTTAGAAGGCTCTTCGCCGGGTAAAGGAATATAGTAGAGCATTGAACTATTACGGTCTAGAAACCATTCTCCCGGGGAATCCAGCAGCTCGTAAACATGCTCCACGTAATAAAGGTCTCCGGGTTCCAGCCGGAAAACGCTTCTTCTACTCGAACACACCGTATGCTCCTCTTCTTCCACACGGGTTATTGGCAGGCGTGATTCAACCCAGCGGTTCATAACCACGATCTCTCCCTCGTCCACCGTGCTCCAAGCCTTCAAGTCTCCCTCGAAGAACCTGAAGCAGTTTTGGCCTTCATTCCACTTCGTCTCAGGAGTCACGTCTGGGACGCCTGCGATTTTAAAGTAGCCCTTGTTAGGGCTGCGGGCACGAGTGCAACGGTGCCCGTTTACCCAGAGATTTCTGAAAAACCATTTTCCCCCTGATGTTTCAGGAATCTCAGCCACCCATAGTTTTCTCCCATTCACAACTGTTTGCTTCCAGCCCGTTAACAGTCTCCCACCGCTGACAACTGGTTTCTCACCAGGGTATGCTGCGAAGCATACTGGATGATTCAGGGTTCCAGAATCCTCCGGTTTGAAGATTAATGGCTCGTTTAAAAAGTAGGTGCCGCCGCGGATTAGAACAGTAACAGGCTGTTTAAGCGTTCCATCCTGCTGACGCTTCAGCTCTCGAACTACTTCTAAGGCGTGGCGAAGCGTGGCAAGAGGCCCGTCTGTTTTAAACCGGTTTGGCGTAGGCGTTCTTCCCGACCAGGAATCACTACCGTCAGGAGCAACATAGAGAAAGACAGCGTCTCCACTATTTTTCATCCTGAGTGGAAGAGTGTTTTTACTGTTTAAAAATGTGACATACTGGTCAAGCAGGCTTCTAAGCTGGAAATCGTGAAGAATATTTGAACCGTGAATACTGCTCTCACGGATGCGGCGCCGGGCGTTCGACACGCGTGTTTTTAATGAAAACTTTCCTCACACGCTTATTGTCCTAGGCTTTTTAACATAACTCTGTCGGAACCTTTCTGTCTGCAACTGTTTCAAGATACAGCTGGAGGAATCTGGGTATTGTTCTGCCAGTAAACTCCAGCGACGGTTCCCCGAGAACTATGCCTCGACAATTTTTCTCAAGATACACGTGAAAAGCCTCGCCGCCGTATTTGAAAAACGAGAGTTCATCGTAGCCGTATTTCGCCGTCCTTGAAATCCTGAACGGGAATATCCTGCAAGCATACGGTTTCTCATTATGGATCCTGCAGACGAAGAGTTTCCCCTTCTTCCTCAGGAAGAAGCAGTTGCCGTTGGGAAGGATTCTCAGGTAAAACTCTTTCTCACCTGGTTCGACTGACCTAGGCCCGTACTTAGGCTCTATCCTGGCGTACTCTTTGAAAAGGAGTGGAACCCTATGGTTTATACAGCATTTTCCGCATAAGACACACTTCCAGTTTTCGACAAGCCTCCAAGGTACGAGGCTTTCACCCTGCGCGTTGAACAAGCCTTGTTTTTTCCACTCTTGTTTCCAGGCTAAAAGTTTTCGCTTTTAAAGCGCGTTGGAAAACGTTCCCAACTGCTTTAGAACAAGCCTTTTAAGACCCGGGTGCGTGCTAAACCTATGCCTATTGTCCACGTGTACGTCTGGACTGGTTTCTCAAACGAGGCTAAGAAGAAAATAGTATCAGGAATAACCAGGGTCTTCGCTGAAAGCGGTGTCCCCCCGGAGGCTGTTGAAATAATAATTCACGAGATTCCTAAGGAAAACTGGGGAGTCGGCGGGGAGCAGGCGAGTGAGAAGCTCAGCCACGTAAAACCGCCGTGAGCCTCCTCTAGAAGAACAGTCTGGCTCGTGCGCCGGGCTTAGAACATGCTTACCCACTGGTAATGTTGGAAACAGGTGAAGGCTATTAATCTTCGATGAAGGAGGAAGCGTTTTAAGCGGGGTGATGCGCTCAGGGGCTGCTAACACGGGTTGCGATTCTGTGTTTAAAGTATTGCATGTTTCAAAAGCAGGGTGGAAACAGGGAATTATATTGCTATACATTATGACCAGTATAAACTATTTTTTTTCTCGCGTTGAATCAAGATTTATAAAAGTCGCGCGTGAGCCTAGTTTAAAAATGGCTGGAAAACACGTCGGCCCCCTGGTACTGTCAGTAAGCGGGGCAATACTGATTCTTACGAGCGTTCTTATCCTTGCCTTCAGCAGTCACTACCTGTCTCTTCAACCGGTTCTCTATCTTGCCACACTTATTCTCGCAGCAATCATTCTGGCGGGAGCACTGTTAACCAGCCGTGACAACGAGAAGAAGACTGCAGTGGGTTCAGCGATAGTTCTAGGTTTCTCAACGATTGTCTTCTGCTTCTCCCTACTGCCTGTTTTCCTAGTGTACGCTGGAAGATTCATACCTATGCCGCGCAGCCTTGGCGTGTCGAGCCTAGTAGATTTCCTAGGGGGCTTTATACCGTCCGCCATAGGTATGGCTGGTTTTATACTCTGCGTTGCCGGAGGCATACTTGGATTAAGGAGGAAGACCTTACTCTCCCCATCCTCCCCACCTGGAGCACAGGTTAGCGAAGCCGAGGAATCGACGATCTGCCCGGAGTGCGGAGCAGTGAACAGTGCGGGCTACAAGTTCTGCTTCAAATGCGGAGCCAGGCTGAAACCCGTGCAACCGAGGAAGACCGGGGAGGCAGCGACGGTTGTTTGCCCCGTATGCGGTAAAACATTATCCGGAGGCTCCAGGTTCTGCAGCCAGTGTGGCGCACCACTCTCCGAGGAGATGCAGCTTCCTCCCCCGCCTCCAGACATAGAGAGCAGGCTTGAAAAACTGGAGGAAAGGGTTGAAAGGCTGGAGAAAAACCTTGGGAAGGCTGAGCAAACCGGAGGAGGGGAGGAACGCCGTGAGGAGGGCGAAGCCGGTGAAAGCATATTTGAGGACTATACTCCTGAATAGCATCTCTAATTCCCCGTTAAAAAGGATATGGTTGCTTGCTGAGGGCAGGCTTACGCTTTAATCCTCTCCGAGATCACGTGTCCAACGTAGAGGCCTGAGGCAGCTGCTTGAGACAGCCCCCTTGTGATGCCTGCACCGTCTCCAGCTGCAAACAGGTTTTTAACAGGGGTCTCGCCATGCTCGTTGACCTCGACTCTCGACGAGTAGAACTTGGCTTCGACACCGTAGAGAAGAGTGTCATGCTTCGAGAAGATTCCTGGGATTAGACGGTCCATAGCCCTGAGCATTTCAACAATGTTTGAAAGAATCCTGTAGGGCAGGATGAAACTGAGGTCTCCCGGGGTCGCGTCGGGCAGCGTTGGGGTTATCAGGCTCCTGCTTAGACGCTCATGCGTAGACCTTCTTCCCTGAAGAAGGTCGCCTAGTCTTTGAACAACAACCCCGTTTGAAATAAGGTTTGCAAGCTTAGCTATTGACATACCGTATTCAATCGGCTCTTTAAAGGGTTCTGTGAAATCGGTTGAAACAAGAATCGCGAAATTAGTGTTGTCAGTCCTGTAACTGTTGTAGCTGTGACCGTTCACAGTTACGATTCCCTCGTAGAACTCCGTTAAAACCTCCCCATGCGGGTTAACGCAGAAAGTCCTCACGTTGTCGTCAAACCTTTTTGAAACATATTTCAGCTTCGGCTCATACAGGTCGCGAGTAATATCGTCCATTGTCTCCGCCGGAACCTCAACTCTGACACCGAGGTCCACAGGGTTACGTTTCATAGGGATATTGAGCTTCGTAAACTCTTTTCTTAACCATCCTGCTCCAGACCTGCCTGGGGCGACTACGATGAACCGGCCAAAAATGTTCTCGCCATCCTTAGTCTTAACGCCTTTAGCAACCCCGTTTTCAACGATGAAGCTTTCAACCTCAGTCATAACCTTTACTTCAACACTCTTCTCAATATCCTTCTTCATTCGGCTCAATATTTTAAACGAGAGGTCTGACCCCATGTGTCTAACAGGGTTCCTCTGAAGCTTCAAGCCTGCTAGGCTAGCTTTTCTCCTCCATTCTTCGAAAGAATCCTCGTCTTCACCGTAAACCTTCTCCGGCGCCCCATACCTTAGGAAAATATCGTCAACCTTCTTTATGTATTGACGGGTCTTCTCTGAAGACAGGACTTGCGGAAGCCAGCCTCCAACCTCAGGGTCGAGAGTTATCTTCCCGTCTGAAAAAGCTCCTGCACCGCCCCAGCCGCTGTAAACATTGCAGACCCCGCATCTTACACAGAGCTTGCTGAGTCTTCTTGCCGGACACGTTCTATCGCTAATGTCACGTCCTTTTTCAAGGATCAGGATAGATGCGTCTGGAAGTTTCTCAAGAATGCTTAACGTGCAAAATATTCCGGCCGGACCTCCTCCCACTATTATCACGTCATGCAATACTTGCTTCCTTTTCCAAACCCTCTTAAACTGATACTTTTAAGTTTACCGTTTACGTGAAGCATCAGCCTTGAGGAGAATAGGGATAATAGGCTCCGGGAAAGTCGGGTGCTCAGCAGCCTCGTTCCTACTGGCTGAGGCTGATGAAATACTGCTTTACGACATAGTGCCAAGGCTTCCAGTCGGAGAAGCCCTTGACCTGCAGAACGCGGCTGAAGCCCTTGGTTTAAACGTTCAGGTTAAGGGGACTAGCGACCTCTCGCTGCTTCACGGTCTAGACGTCGTTATAGTGACGGCGGGGTTTGGAAGAACCCCGGGAATGAGCAGGATGGATCTTTTGAACAGGAACCTGCCGATAATAGAGGGCATAGCTAGGGAATACGCCGGCGGAGAAGACGGTGGAACAGTCTTCATAATAGTTACTAACCCTGTTGACGTTTTAACCTATGTTTTCTGGAGGAGAACCGGTGTTGAGAGGCATAGGGTGGCGGGCTTAAGCGGCGTCCTTGATTCAAGCCGTTTAAAAACGATAATGAGGAGTAGGGGGATTAGGGTGAGCGGCCTCAGCTCGTTCGTCCTCGGGGAGCATGGTGAGAACATGGTGATCCTTAGGGACAGGATGCGCAGGGAATACGGGTTGAGCGACGCGGAGCTGGACACGGTTCAAAGCGAGACTGTTAAGGCAGCAGCCGAGATAATAAGCATGAAGGGAGCCACTGTTCACGGGCCTGGCGCGTCAATAGCCAGAATGGTTAAGGCAGTGTTGTCCGACAGCAGGGAGGTCCTGCCTGCTTCAGCCGTTTTAAACGGCGAGTACGGGATTAGGAACGTCTGCCTAGGCGTCCCTGTTGAAGCTGGAAGGAACGGTTTTAGAATCGTTCAGGAGAAGCTCAGCGAGAACGAGGAATCCATGCTGAGGAAGGCTGCGGAAAACGTTTCGAAGGTTTTGGGGCAAATAGGGTATGGGGCTGGTTGAACCGGAGAATGTTTTAAGCCTTGAAAAACAGGATGGGAGACCTGGGAAAAGACTGGAGTAGCACGCCGCACCGTTTTTGCTTCAAGCGATAAGCCACGTATTCTCTCAAGTAAGCCAGTATGGGGTTGCTGGAGGACCCGCCTATGCCAGTAACCCTGTCTTTTTAAGCTGCCGATCATGAGTAGCGATTCAAAAGTTTATGTAGTGATGCCGCTGCTGGTTTTCCCAATACTGCTGCGCTATTTCAAAGAAGTTTTCAAGAATCCTCCTCCCGTCAGGATACTCATCGTTGAAGATTTGCGGGTGAAACTGAACCCCGTAGAGTGGGCGCATCCTGTGCTTCATAGCCTGAATACGGCATTCGTCCGTGGAGGCTAGGAGGTCGAAGCCATGGGGAAGCTCCTTAACCTCACAGTAATGGTTCTCGTCAACATAAATAATGTCTCCAAGCCTGTTGAAAAGAGGGTCTTTCTTAACAATTCTAACCGGCAGGAAGCCTTTCTCAACGAAATACCCTTCAAGATGCGTGCCCACGTTCTCATCCTTCTCACCCGGTTTAAGGCGGCGAATAGGTGAACAACCCAGTTCGCGACGCGGATGCCAGTATGCCATTCCAATCACCTGATGCCCGCCGCATATTCCTAGAATAGGGACTTCAGCCTCCCTAATTATTTCAAACTCACCCGTCCAATCGTTCTTCACAAACTGCTCCCACGGGGTTCCGCTGCCGCTTAGAATAACCGCCAACGGCTCCAGCTTCTGAACCTCTTTCAGCGAACACCTGCTGTAGTGCCTCACGACACAGGGACCCGTGTATACACGTTGAATCTCTCTACGCATGTTTTCGTAACGTTTCTCCGCCTCCACGCTGTCAGGATCAATATCGCTGTTGTCAATATAGTAGACAAGGCTATGTTCACTCATCCTTAATCAGCAGCCCTCTGTGGAAAACTGAAACCCGTATAATAATAAACATTATTTTTGCCTAAGGATTAAAAAGATAGGCCGGTGGCCCGTAAATTGCTGCTCACCAGGGCCTTACGCATCCCGCCGGAAAATGTCTGCTTAAATCCTGGAAAGTATGAGAAATAATCGTGTTGAAGAAGGGGAGATGCGGGGCTGACTGTGGAAAGTGTCCTTATTTCAGGAAACTATGCATCGGCTGCGTGATTGAAACTTGTCTGGTGGATAAGTGTATTAAGGGTACTTCCTACACTGGGATAACGCATCCCCGGAGTTTCTGCAGGCTGAGGCCGTATTGCCCAATCGGTGGAAAGGATAGGCCTCCTCCAATACCGATTCCCCCTTTAGCAGGGAGGAAGATGGCGAAGGTGGGATTTCCCAGGTTTGTGCCTGAGATCGATGTTGCTGATGAAAGATCCTGGTTTTGGAGGGATGGTTTTCAAGCATCAGCGGTTTTCGCACCCCTCTGGCAGCTTCTAACAAACGAAAAAATACTGGCTCACGCTTCCAGCAAGGGTCTTCACGACTACCTCGGCTTCGACGGAAAGATACTCTTGTCAACGGTTATGCCTGACGAGCTTATCGACAGGCTTGAAACCAAGGACTACTTCAGGCTGATCAATGACTTGAAGCCGGATGCCACGATGATCCCCGACAACTATACCTATACTGACGCCCCACTCTACCAATCCTGGTCCCAAAACATACGCCTCGTCTCCCTCGCGAACGACTTTCTCAAGCTTGATACTCCTTTGATAGGTCTGGTTAAGGGTGCTAACCTGCGTCAGATGGATTGGGCCCTCAGGAAACAGGTTGAAATGGGCTATGCTTCCTTCGCGATGCCCGCCAGAGAGCTTTTCGAGGAGGAGAGGCTTGACGAGTTCCTCCCGTACGTCCTAATCTCCCTGAAGAGAAGCTATAGGGTTAGAGAAGATTTCGAGCTCCTTCTCTACGGCGTCGGCCAGAAGCTTCGGAATTATAAAGACATTAGTTATAGCAGCCTCTCCTGGTTCCTGAGGGCTAAGCACGGGGAGTATTACTGGGACGGGTTGTTCTACGACCTTAGGGATCCGGTGATAAGGTTCGAGGAGTGTTATTGTGAAGCATGCGGGGGAATGATGCCGCAGGACATTATCGACCTCTGGTTTGAGGATAAGGAGCGCGCGATGAAGACGCTGGCTGCCCACAACCTCTTAGACCTGAGCCGGCTAAAGCGGAGAAAGAGGAGATAGGGGAATGGGCGGAGGCTCAGCCGTAAAACAGCATGAGAGAAGATTCCTCCAGGGGGAGAGAGAAGACACTGGAAAGAAGAAGGAGTGCGGAGAAGCCTACTGGTCGGTTAAAACATTCGGGGAATACGAGGTGCGTGAAACAAAGGGGGGCGAATACGGGCTTTTCAAGAAGGGAAACCTCGTCGGCATGTTCGTCAAAGCCACCGTGGAGGAGGAGAGAATATTGTTTCCTCTTAGCCGAGGATTTATGCTTGAAGTATCTAGGAGAGGGGTTAGAGAAATAACTATCCCGGAGAAAGCACTACTTATGGGGATGGTTGCTGCGGATGGGAGCAACAGGTCTAGGAGGGAACCAAGGCGGAGGGGAGGGTACCGCACGGACTACTTGACCGCGTTCTACTCTGACGACTTGGAGCTTATAAGAATGTTCGATGAATCTGCCAATAGGGTGTACAACTTGGCTTCACATCACTACGTCAGGAAGAGGAATGGGTTGATTACTGCAGCAATATACAGTAAGGGGATCTACTATGATTTGAGCGATTTGAATTTAAAACCTGGGCCATATGAATTCCATGCGCCCAGAGAACACCTTGACGATGAGGGTAAAAGGGCTTTTCTAAAGGGGTTTTTCTCTGGGGATGGAAACGTTTCAGTATCTGGAGGTGAGATTACGATACGTTTTTACTCAAGGTGTAGGGAAGGTCTAGAAGAGTTGCGGCAGACTCTCATGGACCTAGGTTTTCATCCACGTGGGATCAGAGAGGATAGAGAGCCAAAAGGCAAATCTACATATAGCTTTTTAATTCCCAGAAGCGAGCATATAAAGTTCATAAATGAGATAGGAAGTTATAGGCCAAAGCATGTACGCATATTTGAAGAGATGAAGAGAAGAGGCGAGGGTCGTGAGGAATAAATGAGTAAAGCTATGATCTGGGGATGGGGTGACGAACCCGAGCTAGCTGGAGAGAATGCTGAAAAATACGTAAGCAAGCGATGGAAGGATACGACAAGAGAGTGCTCTATTGCACTTACAGGCAGGATCACTGATGAAGATGTGCTTTTCAGTATTACTGCATACGTAAGTGATAAGTCTGGTTTAAAGGATCTTGTGGATGATCTGCTTGACGTGGGTTTGACTGGAAAAAGCAAGATTTACTCTATCACGGTCAGCCTTTATGATGATAAAGTTTCAGATGAAGAGAGGTATAGAGAGAGCCTAAATATTGTCCAGGAAGCTTGCAAAAGACGAGAACAAACACTTACAAAAATGTTTAGGGAAAATCCTGAAGTCAAAGCGTTGCTTGAAGGGGGGAAGCCACTAATAGTAATTCCAGTGACAACATTGTTCTGCGAATTGGAATCGGAGCGGGTTAATAAGGTAATCGTTAAAGCCGGGAATTACAATTTAGAAGATATTCTGAGCATACTTCACCTTCTCATCAATAGGCTTATTGAACGTAATGTCGCTAAGAACATTCTCGGATATGGTTTAAGGGAGGGCATTGAAGAATTAGAAATCGATGATCTTTACGTTAAGGAAGGGAAAGTATACATATGGCTCGGGCACCCAGCGGTTAAACACTGAGGAAAATGGACCGGGTGGGACTCGAACCCACGACCCCCCGCACTTTGGCCTTTTTTCGGGGTCGCCAAGCGGGTATTCTACCACTGAACTACCGGCCCTGTTTATGGGTTTGTTTCTGAACGATATATAAGTTTTCTCTGAAGCATATTGGTTGATAGAGGAGCCTCTTCCTAATCCCGTTCTAAAACCTGTTTTTAAACTATTTCCGCAGGCTCTCAACCTGAAGAAAACCCATAAAAACCCTTTCGAAGCGTCTAACGCGTAGTTGGTGAACAGGGCGAGGATAAAGATAGTGAGCAACGAGCTGAGCGACCTTCAAACAGTAGTGGACCAAATACTTAAGATAGCTAAGGAGAACAATGTTAAGGTTTCAGGCCCGATTCCTCTTCCAAGAAAGGTTTTGAAGGTTACTACTCAGAAGAACCCCAGTGGGCAGGGCACTATAACCTGGGACAAGTTTGAAATGCGTTTCTACAGGAGGTTGATTTACCTTGGGCTTAACGACAAGGCTCTTAGGGCTTTAACCACGATACGGATACCGCAGAGCGTCATAATTACTCTCGACCTAATCTCTTGAGAAACCTATTCTCCTCCTAATCATGAACAGGAGTATTTTAAAGCCGTCTTTAAGCGGGTTTAGTTTTGAAACACCTATCCTGCTGTAGTATCTTATTCTCACCTCTACTATTCTAAGGCCTTTCCTGCAGGCTTCAGTTAAAACTTCTGTTGAGAATGGCATTCCGTTCTCCCTCAGCCTCATCTTCAAATAGGCTTCTCTCGAGAAAACCTTCATCCCTGTCTGGGTATCCATGATTTTTTTAAGGAAAAGCATTGAGAAAACAGTGTTCACCATGAAGTTCCCCACGTATCTCGCGGTGCTCATGCCTGCCGGCTTGCTGCTGAACCTTAAGCCCGTAGCCACATCTGTCTCTCCCTTCTTAACAATATCGACAAGCCTCTTTAAGTCAGCCGGGTCGTAGGTTCCGTCTCCATCCATGAAGGCAAGTATTCTGCCCCTGGCTGTCTCCAACCCTTTTCTTACAGCCGCCCCATATCCTTTCCTCTCCTGCTTTACTACGAGCGCTCCTAGTGATGAGGCTATTTCAGCGGTTTTATCATTGCTGGAATCCACGACTATGATTTCTGCTCCGGGGAGGAATCTCTTAACGCGCTCTATAACTAGCCCTATTGATTTCTCCTCGTTCAGGGTTGGAATGATTACGGATACGTCGCTTTGATCCTGCACTGCGAAGGTTTTTCCTGTTCATCGGGCAAAATGTGTTTATCACGTGGATTGATTTCAGCCTTAAAGTTTCCTTGAGAAAGTTTCTTTTAAAAAAATTCTCCTATTTTCAATTCACTTTTTAAAAAATCTTCTTAAAAAATCTTTTTCAAATCATTTTCGGAGATATTCAACTCCTTTAATGTTAAATCTCTTATTTTTGGTATGTAAAGGAGTATTATCGGAATATTTTCCAGTCCAATGTCCAAAACGTATTCTCTAACAGACTCGTAAAGCGTCTGCACACTGCTGTCAGGGGTGAGAGAGATTGAGCCACGGTTTCCGATTGAGAAGAAGAGTCCAGACTCCCTGCAAGACTTAAGGTATTTCAGGATAAAGGAGTTGACAAAGTTCTGAGCTGTACGCCTGCTCCATTTCATTCGGAAATGCGGGTGGTTGGAAACCAGGAACCCGGCTAGGTCCTTCTGCTGAACGGTTTTCCCGCTTGCTGAATCAGGGTTCTGAAGCTCCAGGAACGTCATGCAGACCATTATGAACAGCGGGATCGGAGAGATGTTTTCCAGGTCGACTGCCCTCCTGCTGCCAGCCGGCATCGGCCTGGGGCCCAGTATGAAGCCTGCTAAATCGCCCAGTGGAAAATCCTTATGGTTCTCCCATAGTTTAAGGATTTCTTCGGCAAGCCTTTTCGAAAAAGATGTGTTTAGGCTGCTGATTGTCTGCGACGGCCGGATGTTTTTAAGCTCTCTTCTCAATTCTTCAATCGCCCCGCTGCTTGAAACAGTCATTCTCTCGATTATTCTAGTCAAGACTTTTATCGCGTTATCCTGCTTCTCAATAGTCTTCTTGCTTACGTCAACATCCCTCCTAATCCCTTCTAGAATGCTAAGCAGGTTGTCCATCGTCGCCTCTTCCTCGCTCCTGGTTTCAAACTGGCCTAGGGAGAACTGTTTAAGCCTAGAGTCCATAAGCTGAGCGTTTATGCTGAGCAGGAAAACTCCGGTGACTATCTTGGGGAAAACAGTATCGTACTCAGTGTAGCTCAGCCGGATTATTTCAGCACCCCCGGTTAATGAGAAGAATACTACAGCAATATACGTTAGAAACATCATTATGTATACGCTAGCCCTATAGTTTAGAGCCACCTCGGCGGACAGGTAGAGAAATATCAGCTCAAGGAAGAAGATAAAGGTCTCGTACATGAACCATTGCGTCAGGTAGCGTGGGAGAAGTACATCGGACAGTACGAATGAAATTATGCTTGAGAAGCATATTACTAGTGTTCCAGCATAGAGCATGTATCTTACGCTCTTCCTGTTTTCAAAAGGCGAAACAAGTATCTGAATCTGGAATATGAATATTTTAGCGAGCACTGAGAGTATTAGGAATATGATGAGCATCGAGATCACGCCCCTAAGGTTTTGAAAGTATAGGAAGCTTGGCTTACCAAGGTAGAAAAGAACAGTGACGAAAATCATGAGAATAGGCAGAATAGTGTAGGACGTAACCCGGAGGCTTTCAACAAGTATTAGGAAGGGGTTGGACTTGCTTCTTTCAAGCCTAAGCTTGTCCGCCCCGCCCACTATGAGGGTTGCGGCCAGGACAACTGTACCAGCCTGAAGCATCGGAACAGCTAGGAAGAACTTGGCGACATCAAGCAGGATTGAGATTGAGAAAAGGTTTATCGTGATTAGAAGCAGTATTATGTAGAGCTTGCTGAAGCCACGCGCGCGCATCCTGTAAAACTCCACTATCTCCCTTGGGCTAATCAACTCGGGCGTACCCTGCTGGTTAAGTATTTGTTTAAACGCTTATTTATTTTTCCACCCGCGCTGTCAAGCCGGTAAAGCTTATTTAACAGCCCTTTGAAGAACCTTTCATGCCTAAGATGAAGGAGGTTAAAATAGGGATAATAGGAGGATCCGGGCTTTACACTCTTCTCGAGACGGCTGGACACCGGATTGTTGAAACACCGTTCGGAAAAACGCCGAGAATAGAGCTTGGGTATATTGGCGGTAAGGCTGTTGCCTTCCTGCCGAGGCATGCTAAGCCGGGAAGCCTGAAGGTTTCACATGCTGTTCCACCTTCAGAGATAAACTATAGGGCGAACATTTATGGTCTTAAGAAGCTTGGTGTTGAAAGAATATTCACAACCCAGGCGGCTGGCTCAATAAACCCAAACATTAAACCGGGAGAATTCGTCATCGTCGACCAAGTTATAGATGCGACTAAGAGAAGAATACCTACTTTTTTCAACGGCAAGACAAAGATTAAAATCTTCAAGGATAAGCCTCCGGTCGGCGGAGTGGTGCACATCGATTTTACGAGTCCTTACTGCCCGGAGCTCAGGGAGGTTTTAAGAAAATCCTGTGAAGAGGAGAATATATTCTGCCATCCGAGGGGCACTTACATATGTACTGAGGGCCCTAGGTTTGAGTCTCCGGCTGAAATAGCGGCTTACAGGAGTTGGGGTGCGGACGTAGTCGGGATGACTGGTTATCCGGAGGTGGCTTTGGCGAGGGAGCTTGGAATATGCTACGCTAGCATAGTTATGTCGACCAACTATGCTGCGGGCACGGGGCCGGTGAAGATTACGCATGAAGAGGTTAAAGAGATCTTTAACAGGAACATAGATAACGTTAAGAGGCTGCTTGCAAGAGCCGTTAAAAACACGCCGGACGAGAGGAAGTGCGAGTGCGCCAAGTCGCTTGAGGGAGCGACTGCCTAGAACTGTTCAACTCTGTTCCCCCATCCAGTCCTCTTTCTCCAGGTTTTCAGGAGAAACATAGTTTCCAAACTTTCTCTGTACTTTCGTCAAACGGTTTCTCTGCTCCTCAAGGATTTCGAATAATTCTTTCGGAGTGTCTTTAGTGTTCTCCTTGAAGAACCTTTCCACACGGTTTATTTTAGCCAGATTTTCACGGACGCGTGTCGTAAACTGTTTCACGTAATCCGCCTTAGAATACTCTACGCCACGCACCTCTCGGAAAAGCCTTCTTAAATCCTCGTATTTAGGAATCCAGCCTGTGGGGGTTTTTATGGCGTCAACTTCCCTGTGAACCCTCAGCTCCATCCATTTCATCCAAACCTGTTTATCCCGCCTATCGTTCAGAAACTCTCCAGTCTTCAAGTCTCTCAGAAAATAGTTAACCCCGAAGACAAGAGGCTGCTTCCTGAGCCTCCTGCCGAATTCAAGATTGTTGCGCACATACTCTCCAAACGGGATTGAAATGAAATCCTGTATGCTCATGATGTTTATCTCATACTTGCCCTCGTCTTCAACAAGCGTGAAAGTAGTTTCGGTTTCAAGCGCAGCCCCGTACGCGATAATGCCGTGTTCCCAGCTGAAGCTCTGTTGAACAGGCACGTAGCCCCGTGCGTCGCGACACCCGTATATGATTCCGCCGAGCTCCACACCCATCGGGTTGTCAAGCTCAGGGTCACAGTTCCCCAGTGCTTTAAGCGAAACCGTGTAACGGGCATTCTTATGGGCAGGCGGGATTTCCTCACCATTCTCATCCTTCTTACCCTCCCACCAGTAGCCAGTATAGTTCTCCCCGTCCTTCGGAATCTCGCAGCCCATGCCCAGCCAATAAGGCTTACCATTTTTCACGAGCACGTTTGAAAAAATCACTTCACCCGGCTTCGTAAGAACATCCCAGATTACAGGGTCGTCGACAGGGTTGATATCTTTAAGAATGCCGAAGATCCCGGCTTCAGCGTTAACTGCACGGCAGACACCGTCGATGTTTCTAAGGTAAGCAATGTCGTCGGCGAGAATAGTGTTTCCCGGCATCATTGCGGTAGAGGTTTTTCCGCACCCGCTTGGAAAAGCTCCTGCAAAATAGGTTTTACGCCCACTTGGGCCAATTACTCCTGTTATCATCATGTGTTCTGCCAGCCATCCTTCCCGGTGTGCTTTACGGATCGTTAAGCGTAGAGCAAGCTTCTTGAAGCCAATACTGTTGCCACCGTACTGAGTGTTAACACTGTAAACAGTGTTTTCAACATAGTCTATGTAGATACGCTTCTTATCCGGCTCCATGCTGATCATTCTTTCATCCAGCTTACCGGCTGAGTGGAGGACGAGGAAAAGGTCGTCCGGGACATTTCCACGGCGAAACATTTCATACGCCGGGCGGTAGAGCAGGTCTACGGAGTGAGCAACATACCATGAGTCGGTGCACTCCATGCAGGGGATGCTGAATACTGAGCCGATTGGACCGAGCGAGAGGAAGCGGACGATCATCGTGCGTCCAAGCATAGTGTTTCTCAAAAGGCTCTTTATCTCTGCTAGGCCCTCCTCCCGTTCAACCTGGTTAAGAGCCTTGTCCAGAGAATCCCACTTGGGCACCAGGTATTTAGTGGACTCCCGGTCCCTACCCTGGTCACGCGGGCCGTCGAAGTGATAAGTGTGCCCCGGTGTCGCTAACGGTTTCTCCTCGCCTGAGGCAACTGCCTGACGCCTAACGTATGCAATGTCCTCCGGAGAATCGGAGCAGATGAAGACTCGACTCGGGTTGCAGAGCTCCACGGATTCGGAGATGAAACGGTGAACCCTGGGGACAGGTATGGCGGCAAGCTTCAAATAGTCAGACTGGCTCATCCTTATTCTCAAAGCTTCAAGGTACTGTTGCATTCCTCTCACCCAAGCATCCTTGGTAAGCACCCGGCCTAACAGTTCTACATGTTTTTAGACGCATGTCCTCAGCCGATCTAGCAACCATGCTTGCCGCGGCCTCGTGTAGGTGATGCTTAAAAAGTTTCTCTGGAACAGGAGTCTATTTATTACGGATTCTGATTAATGCTTTAAACGCTGAAGACTGGCACATGTTTAAACCAGTGAAGCAATCATCCTTCCAAGCGGCGCTCAGCCCCTTCTTCTCGTGTTGAATTCTCCAAACCTGGTTAAAAGGCAGTGAGCAGGTTGACTGAATCCCTTCGCAACCCGTAGAGAAAGGTTAATAAAGCCTCTTGCGAAAAGGCTTCGCCAGCCGCCCGTGGGGACGGCTAGGAGATGGAGCTCTCCTCCAACCGCCTTTAAACGAGGCTGATAGCTCCTACCCTGTAACGTATGGAGGATGGTGCATTGGGAACAGAGGCGGTTAGGATCGGGAGAAGAATTCTCCTGTGGAAAACAGTGCAATATATTACTGCGAGGCAGAATGAGGATGGGGGTTATACGTCTGTCCAGTACACTGACTCAACCCTCTACGATACTTATCTTGCGTTAGAGACCCTTAGAATGCTTAAAGCAAGGCCTCCCAGGGTTGACGACACTATCTCGTGGGTTAAAAACTATAATGCTTTGAACATTAGGGATTACTACCTGATCAATAAGATACTCAATATTCTCAACCAGCCTATGGTGGATGTTTCCAGCATGGTTCTCGAACTCATGGATTCTACTGGAAGATTTGGAGCGGAAGATGTTGATGTTGAGTCGGTTTCCGAGCTTGAAACAACATTCATGTGCGTAGAGCTCATGAACATGCTTAACCTTAAGCAGAACCGTGAGAAGATAATTGGCTACATCCTCTCCCTCAAGAATCCTGACGGTGGTTTTGGCACTGTAGAATCAAGTTTAAACTCGACATTCTACGCCCTTAAAACCCTTTCAGAGCTGAATCATCCTGTCGGGAAGGCTGAGGACACGCTTCGCTTCGTCAGGCTTCACGAGAATCCGGAGGGAGGCTTCTCCCTTAAGCCTGGAGTCAAGCCCTCCTTCATGGAGCCAACCTTCATGGGGTTGATATGCCTCCAAATCCTAGGGGAGGAGCCCCTTTACTCTGAAGAGACCATAAGCTTCATCCTGGGTTGTCAAAACACTAACGGCGGCTTCAGGAGAAGCCTGGAACACGGCATCTCTTCATTCGAATACACTTTTCAAGCAGTTTCCTCGCTAAGAATGCTGGGCATTGAGGTGGAAGCATTTGAGCAGCAATTCACTCGACAGGAAGCATGAAAGGTTTGTTTTCTCCGCTGCCCTAGCACTCCGGAAATACGTTAAAGATCTGAAGAAAATCGTTTTAGAGGGCGAGGCTCCGGAAGCATCTGGAATAGCTGGGAGTCCGGCGCCGCTTCCACGCGAGGAGGCTGAGAAGCTTATTGGAAGACTAAGTGAAGTCGAGAAGATAGTTGACGAGTTCATTGAAAAGTTCAATCCAGGCGTCAGGAGTGAGCCGAGCCTAAGCCTGACATACATATGGATCAGCATAATGCTTGGAAAGATGGAGGGCATAGTTGAGAGCATGGAGCCGCGGAGCCTCAGTAAAACCAGAGGAGAGATGCCGCGTGATCTTGAAACATATCTCGATAAGCAGGTTAAGAATCTCCTAAGCATTATCAGGGATCTGAGGTCAACCTACACGACTGCTAAGAGGAAAACACAGTCGCTTGAGTAAGCATTATGTTTATCGCCTGGCCTAGTTTAAAGTGCTGTTGGCGATATCTATTCTACAACTCCACTCTACTATTTAACGAGGACTAAGAAAAGGACCCTGGGGATGCAGGAAACTTAAGAAATAGGCTGGCAACGCTGCTCGTAGTGAAAACCTGTCGCGCGCTGCAGGATTACGTGTGTTGAAAGTTTTTAAACAACCGGTTTAGCGGAAGCATCATGTTAAGTCGAGGTAAAGATAAATGGTATTAATAAGAAGGATTTTTATTCTGCCTGTTCTCATCATTATCGCATTGACAATTATCTTCATATTCAGCCGTCTGAATCAGCCTGAGGTAGAGGTAATAAAACCCGCGGATTCTCCTGAAAATCCTGATCGAGGCTTCTTCATGGGGGTTCTACCTGTTCCGGGCGATGGCCAGTCTTTTGAAGAGGCTTATTCTCAAGCGGCACAATACTGCGAGTTCACACCTGTTTGGGGAAGACCAACACCATTCTACAGTCTTGCTGGAGAACTGTCTGGAAGCTGGGGACGAGAATTTTTAGATAGGAATATACGTGGAAACGGGATGTTTCCATTAATCCATGTTTCCTTCATCGGACCTAACGTTACGCTCGTGGCTCCGCCGAGTATGAAGAATGCTACTCTAAACAGTCCAGCATGGAGAGAAGCCTATAAGCAGGCTGTTCTTGACGTGGTGAAGTCTTCAAGACCCTTATATCTTTCGATTGGCAACGAGGTTAACCGCTGGTATGAGAATCACGGTAAGGCGGATAATAATCCTAATGGTTTTCAACACTTTGTCAGCCTTTATGAAGAAATATATGATGCTGTAAAGAGGCTTTCCCCTGAAACCAAAGTTTTCTGTACTTTTGCCCGCGAGATAGTGTCTGAGAATCGGGAAGCAGACCTAACTGTTCTATCCATGTTCAACCCTGGGAAAATGGATCTCCTCGTCTTCACGAGCTATCCCTACGCTGTCCATGGGATAAACAGGCCTTCTGACATTCCTGACGACTATTATTCTGAAGCATTAAGATACATGCCGGGCAAGCTATTCGGCTTCAGCGAACTAGGATGGCCTTCAATGGAGGCTTTCGGCGGCGAACAGGCGCAGGCCGACTTCATAATTCAAATAGTGGGGCGGCTCACTAGGGAGCGGGGAATAAACCTGCACCTGCTTGGTTGGGCGTGGCTGCACGATTTGAATGAGAACGACTATATTGGTCTAATAAAGAGAAACGGGGAGGAGAAGCTTGCCTACGCGACGTGGAAAAACATTTCGGGATTAATCAGGTAACGTGAGTCAAAATTTAAATAAAAGGTTGAAGCTCTCAACGGGAGATGATTAAAACAGCTTTGTTTACAGTGACATATTGCGGTCTTTGGTATAAGGGGGATGCTTTACCATTGAAGGAACAGATTAGGAAGGCTAGGGAACTGGGTTTCGAAGGAATAACCGTAGAGACTAAAAGGCCAGTGGCATTACCCTGCGACCTAGACTTGCCTGTGAGGAAAGAAGTGGTAGAGCTGGCTTGCTCTCATGATATTAGGATTGCTGCTGTCGAAACCATGTCGAACTTCGTCAGCCCGATTATTGAGGAACGGGAAAACAATCTGTGCATGGTGAAAGAATCCATAAGGCTTGCGGCGGACTTAAACACGAACATAGTGAAGGTTTTCGCAGCCTGGCCAGGCACCTCTAGGTACGATGACATGGGGACTTACGATTTCGGATATAGGCTTTTCGACTTTAAGAGCATGTTTGCAACTAGAGATAAAATGTGGAGATGGGCTGTACAGGGGATTCGGGGAGCAGCCAAATGGGCCGGTGACTATGGGATTGTGATCGCGCTGCAAAACCATCCGCCAGTAATAAGGCTCGGGTATGAGGACGCGCTGCAAATGGTTAGGGAAGCCGGCATGGATAATGTGAAACTGTGTCTGGACGCTCCTCTATTAACTGATCAGAGTGACAAGTATATTCGGGAGGCTGTGGATTCATGTAAAGAGATCGGTATAGTCCTCTCCCACTACAGCTCATCCTCGTTCGACGAATCTCCCTCCGGGGAAATCATTATGAAGCGCAGCCAACTTATTGGAGACCAGTATGTAAACTACCCCACGTTCATAAGGGAGCTTAAGAGAATAGGCTACGACGGGTTCCTTTCCTCCGAGGAGTGTTCACCCGTGTTAGAGAACCATGAGTATCAAGGGATCGAAGTGGTTGATAGGCATGTCAAAGCAGCATTGAAATACGTGAAGAAACTGATTGCTGACGGCATGGAGCCGAAGGTGGTTAAACGCTAAGCAGGCTTAGCGCAGCGTTAAGGAGAAAAACTGTTCCGAACAGTATGAAGACTACTCCGCTTACAAGCTTAACAAGCCTTAGGGGTATGGGCCTCAGGAGCCGGCTGCCGATTAGAACCCCGAGTCCAGTTATGACTGTGAAGGCCATGGCTGTTCCGGCGTAAACCAAGAGGGGCATGTTACACTCTGCTGCAAGCGCTATCACGGCCAGCTGCGTCTTATCCCCAAGCTCCATCAAGGCGACAATGAAGAAGACGGACAGGGCAACAGACTTTGACCCGAACTTCTCAGTCTGCTCCGTCTCCTCTTTCCTAGAGGATAGAATAGTGTATGCTCCGAAAACCAGGAATAGGGTTGCTGACGCGACACGTATTATGAGCATGGGGATAATCATGGTTAACGCTTCCCCGATAACCACACCTAACCCTGAAACCAGTAGTAAAGCCAAAATCCCCCCTGTGAAGACGGGAAGAGCATCGCGATGAGACGATAAGGCTATGACTGCAAGCTGAGTCTTATCGCCCAGCTCTGCAGCCATCACCATCAGGAAAGAGGCTAAGAGTGGCGTTAAATCCATCAGCCGGAGAATAAATCCCAACTATATAAGCCTAAGGTTTTCCTGGTCTTAGTGTGGAAAACGGGTGAGGAGCCTCGTAAAGCCTTACTCAAGCCTTTTTATTATATGCCAGCCGAACCTTGTCTTCACAGGCTGGGAAACCTCGCCTTTTTTCAATGCGAAGGCGGCTGTTTCAAACTCGCGCACCATCTGTCCCCTGCCGAAGAACCCTAAGTCTCCCCCTCTTCTCCTAGATGGGCACAGCGATTTCTCGGAGGCCAGCTTAGAGAAGCTCACGCCCTTCTTCAACTGTTCAAGGACATCCTTAGCCTCCTGCTCCGTCTTAACTAGGATATGGGCGCAATGTATTTTATCGGGCATGCTTCAGCCAAGCCCCTGCCCTTATAAGCGTTTTAGCGTGATTCGGCATGCTAACAAATTCACTTGGTGCACTGGAGATGGAAATTCCACCGTCGAAACTCAAGTAATAAGGTAGTCTCTGCAAACAAGCCCTGTTTGAGCAGTTGCCTTAATATGTCGGGTTCTTCTTGCTTCAATATGCGAGTTATCTCTTGATTAGGAGCCACAGCAAATCATAAAAAAGGTAAGCGCGCGCTAAATTTTTGAAATAAAACTTTTTATTCACCTCCTCTATTTACCTCTTTATCAGCGGCGTTCGTCTAGTCTGGCCAGGACATCAGCCTGCCATCGACATCGGCGGACCGCTGGTAACCCGGGTTCAAATCCCGGACGCCGCATCCGTTTTTATCAGGCTTCAGACAATGATTTATGTTTCATAAATAAGTTAGCAATGCTTATTAACATGTTACTATTAGCAATAGTAACTTAAAAATGAAACTAGTGGAAGGCCCTTCAAGCAATTCGGATGCCGGCAGATCTACTGTAGCCCCAGTCGTAGCGTTTCTAATAGTAGGGATTCTCATCGGCGGGTTGATAGGTTATGCTTTAAGCAGCCTGTTTATCGTAAGCAGGATGGACGAGCTTCAAACCAGGCTTTCAAACCTTGAAAACCGTGTTTCTGCCCTGCAGCAGGCGCAGAACTCTTCAGGCGCCGTAACGTATGTTTTCGAAGGTAACTTTTCCCTATCGCAGCTTTATGAGAAAGCCAGGGATTCGATCGTCCTGATAATGGGCACTGTTGTCAATTATGATATTTTCTACCGTCCCTATTACAGTAGTGTCCAAGGCTCGGGCTTTGTCTATAAGTTTAGAGACCAGTTTGTGATAGTGACGAACTACCATGTCGTTTATAATGCGCGTGACATAATTGTCAGGTTTAAGAGTGGAAACGCTTATCCTGCTGTTGTAAAGGGTGCTGACCCCTATGCTGACCTAGCAGTCCTTTCAGTGAATGCTTCCATCGATGAATTCAAGCCTCTTAAAATCGTAAGCTCGTCTACACTTAGGGTCGGAGATACTGTAGTGGCCATAGGAAACCCGTATGGGTTAGCGGGATCAATGAGTTCAGGAATAGTGAGTGCTCTCGGCAGGACAATCTCTGAAGACATTACGGGAGGATATTCAATAGCGAACTGCATTCAGACAACAGCCCCCATAAACCCAGGCAACTCGGGAGGACCTCTTCTAAATCTTAGAGGTGAAGTCGTTGGAATAACCACCGCTATAGTGAGTGATTCGCAGGGACTTGGCTTCGCTATCCCCTCCAACACAATACTGCGCGAAATAGAATCCCTAGTTACGAAGGGATCTTATGATCAGCATCCTTGGCTTGGAGTAACGGGAGTGGACATGACGTACGACATAGCTTCAGCAATGGGTGTGAACGTGACGTACGGATGGCTGATCGTGAGTGTTACGGCAAACGGGCCTGCTGCTAAAGCCGGCTTACAGGGTGGAAGCAAGCAAGTGCTGATTAAGGGAAGCAGGATTACAGTGGGTGGAGACATTATAATAGGGGTAAACGGTACAAGGATTACGAATGGAGACGATCTCCTATCCTTCTTAGAGGAATACACGCTTCCAAATCAGACAATTTTATTGACAATAGTTAGAAACAATCGAATAATAGATGTTCCCGTTACGCTTGGAGCAAGGCCTCCACTAACATGATTTAATATAAAAATATAAGGATTTAAAAAGCAAATCGGAAGTAGTTTTACCGTTAGAGTTAATTAAGCTAGTCCTAAATATTTTCTCCTGACGAATTCCACTCCTTAATTAGTTACCCTTAGCTGCTGAAGGAAACTAACGCCTTTAAGCTACTAAGGCTTGGTTTTACTCAGGGTTTCTCTATAAACATCTTCTATCTTTTCAACTATTATGTTCCAATCATATTTCCACACTTCTCTGAATGCGTTTGAAGATATTCTTTCGGAAAGTCCTTTGTCTTCGAGCAGGATTAAGATATCTTTTGCCAACTCCTCTATCCTATTTCTTTTTATCAACAAGCCTGTTTCCATATGCTTTACTATTTCGCGTGCTCCGCCTTGAGCCGTTGTTACTACTGGAGTTCTAGAAGCCATGGCCTCCAAGAGAACAATTCCGAAGGACTCTCCAAAGATGGATGGTAGTACAAAGACGTTGGCCGTTTGATAAAGTTTGACGAGCTCACTCTTACTCAAGCCTTCTCTCAGGAAAACGTTATTATGAAGACCTGATGTCTTTACCGCTGCTCTTAAAACAGGACTTAGGTAACCGGAGCCCGCTATCGTTAGCTCTACGTCTCTTTTTTCGTTGACCACTTGCTTCATGGCTTCCAGAAGCAGGTGTAAACCCTTCCTATATACGAGCCTGCCGACGAAAAGCACGCTTTTTCCATCAAATGTCTTAACCTTTGGAGAGAACTCTTCAACATTTACTCCGTTAGGTATGACACTTACCTCTTTATCTGTGAAATGGGAGATGAAGGTGGCTGCTGCTTTGCTTACAGCTATTATTCTGTCAGCATTGTTAATATATTGCTTAAACGGAAACAGCACGAAGGAAGACGGTCTCCAGAGATAGTTGAAATCATAAAGGAACTGTATTGAATGGTTAGTTAACACAGTCTTTATTCCTAATCTTTTCCCTGCAGATAGAGAAAACAGGGAAATCGGAGAGAAAGCGTGGTGAGCATGTATAATGTCCGGTTTCTCTTTTCTAAGAGCTCCCTCCAGCTCATCTATATGGGGAATGTCCAGCGTCTGCGAGCTATGGAACAGGGATTTAATCCTCACGACATTTAAACCGTGGGCCTCATCGTTGAAATCTGCAATTTTAGTGATTATAATTACTTCATGACCTCTCCTCTCTAGTGCTCTCGCTAGGTTTTCTATATGTGTCGTTATGCCGCCTGTTTTAGGATAAAAGTAGTCGCTGCATAAGGCAATCTTCAAGAGTTTCCACCCGGTTGGAAGATGGTTGTGTTGAATTCTCTAATAAGAATTAAGACGCGCGCGCTATAGCCATGCCTATGTACGCTCTCCATTCAAGAATCCTAGAATTACGATAGTAGGAGACCAGGCGTGATGCAAAAGAGTTTGAGACAATTTTTGAAAGCATTAAAGACACCTTTTTCTAGGCTTGTTTTAAGCTTTTAAAGGGAAACATTGAAAGGGGGTTTGGCAGCGTGGTGAGGATCCACCGTCCTCCTCTATCTTTAAAACCATCATTCCTGGGCGCAATTCGTTGAGGCCATTGGGGGAAATATTCCTGAGTCTAGAGAAGTTGGATATGCGTATTCTCTTCATGCTGTCCAAACTGTACGCTGGAATAAATCCTTTTTCCTCCAGGGGTGTCTTGAAGACCATTGTTAGAAGATACTGTCTTATGAAGGACCTTTGAATGGAAGCAAGATAATACGTGCTGATTATTCCTGCTGCGATTATTAGGATGGATATTGTTATCGATAATAATGGGTTGGCAGGAGTAGGCTCTTTCCCATCATTCAGTCTCCTAATAGTCTCAACCCTTTGGTCCAGCCTCGGATGGGTTGAAAGCATGCTTCTTAGAGAAGTCGGGGAAGACAGGAATAGGCCGGTTGCTAAGCGGGTTATAATGCCCTCTTTAGGGAATGCGCGGGAGGCTTCGTATATCTTTACGAGTGTCTTTGCCAAAAGCCTCGGCTGCCCCAGGATTCGAGCACCCTCCTCGTCTGCAAGGATTTCCCTTTCTCTTTGTGCTGTCGCAGACGCAAAGTATGCGAACGGGTTGAAGAAGGATAGTAACGCTAGTGCAACAGATGCTGTCTTAAACAGGAAATCATTGTTTTTCACGTGAGCCAGCTCATGGGCTGCGACTGCAGCCAGCTCTCTTTCTTCCAGAGTCTTGAGCATGCCTAAGGAGAATATTAGCATCGTTCTCTCCCCATACCCTATTGTGAAGGCGTTTGGCCTTAAATCCTCCACGAGCCCAATCCTAGGAGGATTAATCCCGAGCCTCCTGGACAATTCTCCAACTCTTCTCTGTAAAGACTCGTATTCCTCGGGCTCAAGCTCAACTACGTGGAAAACTCTTTTAGCAGCTCTGCCATTCAAGACTACTGTTGCAAGCAGGTAGGATACTGATAGTGTCAACCCGGCTGCAAGAAGCATGTTTGCCACAGGGGGGTTGTTAAGCAGCTTAACATGGTTGAAAACTATCTGGGGAGGAAGCGTAGAAATATGGGGATCTAGACGTAGAGCTGGTGGGGTGTTATGCAGACCGTAGCTTGATATCTTAGCTTCTAAAAACAGCCTCATTATCAGCCAAGAGGAGGCGAACGGTATGAGTAAAACAGGGATTGTGAGAGGGAACAGGTAGCATAGGCTCTTCACCCTCGCCGTCAGCAGCCGATTATATTTCGCAAGAGCCTTGACGCAAATGAATGAAACTGCGAGCAGGATAGTGGAATAGTAGAAGTACGGTTGGAAAAACTGGATAAGAATATAGTTAGGATCTATAGTTAGCATTCTCGTCAGCCTCCTTTTCCCTTTAAGGCTTTCTCCAGCTTCTCCTTCAATTCTTTAAACTCTTTTTCATCGGAGGAGAGCCTCTCAACCAAGTAGCTTGCAACTATGTCTCCAAAATTCTCCACAAGGCTGTTTAAAACCTCATGGACGGCGGATTTTTTAAAACTGTGTTCTTCAAACTTTGGCCAATACACGTAGAGGACTCCTCCTCTCCCCTTCTCCATCCGCCTGTCGAGCAGCCCCTTCTCGTAAAGCCTGTCCATCGTCGTCATAACGGTGGTATACGCGATTCTCTTTCTCCGCCTAAGCTTCTCGTAAACATCCCTAACAGTGAGGGGCTGCTTAGAGCTCCACATAACCTCTATTATGCTTGTCTCTAATGGACCCAGGAAGGCCTGAAGCTCCTTCCCTTCAATGTTATACTGGGATATTTTTGCGGTTCCTCGACGCATTCTTCTTACTATTGTTCTAAGCATGATTATTTAACCATTACTACACTGGGTAGTAACGTTTATAAAGGGATGTTACTATCTGTTGTAGTAACAATGAAAACAGAGGACGTTAGGGGAAAAAGCACCGCCAAGGCTGAAACAAGTATTAGACGCCAAATTCAGCTTATAACCCTAATAATAATAATGTTAGCGTCCTATCAATTAATCCCTATTTTTGGAGAATCGTATATGATTCTCGGCTCCGTGAAGGATGTTAACGGTAATCCTTTAAGCAACGTGGCTGTCACGATTTACGACTACTCTGGGGCATTCATAACTAGAATCTGGACGCTTGCCAACGGGGGGTTTGCAATCAGTCTTGACCGTGGCACATATAGAGTTCAGCTGGAGAAGAAAGGTTATGAGTGTAAAACTATAACTGTCAGTCTAAACAGGCCTTCTGTAGATCTTGGAGAGCTCATTCTAGACTTTTCGCCAAAGGTTTCAATATCTCAAACCTATTTGAAGGTTGAGTCTTTCTCGGAAGTCAGTATTCCCGTATCAATAGAGAACAGTGGGTCGGAGGAGGAGACTGTGAGAATCCTAGTTGAAGCTCCAGAAGGATGGGAGGCGGGAGTGTATTCGGGCTCTGTTGAAATATTGAACCTGACGTTGAGCCGGGGGAGTGTTCAAAACCTTAATTTAAAGATGAAGATTCCATACAACGCGCAGGGATTCTACAATGTGAAAATAATAGTTTTAGGCTCGATAATTCAAGAGAAAACCGTCTCCCTATATGTTGAGAGGAAGAATCTTCAAATCTTAGCTTCAACCTACCCGGTTGCTCAGGCTCAACCCGGCTCAACAGTGACATTCGATTTAACACTTAGAAACGTTTTATCAGAAAGGTTGACTGGAGCAATATCTCTAAGTTCTCCAGCTGGCTGGACGGGCACTGTTGTTAAAAGCGACGGCACTGTTCTCTATGGCGTCTCATTAGGATCAGGCGAATCAGTTAATATTAAAGTTAAGATAGACGTGCCTTTAGACACTGTTCCTGGAAGTTACGAAGCCACTGTTCTCTTTAAAACAAAAGATTTCGACTCAACTTTTCCCCTCACCATAATGGTTGTTAAGGGTTCTCCTAGGTTGAGGCTTCGGACAGACACGCCTTACGTTGATGCTTACGCTGGAGGTATTGCTAATTATCCCATAGAGGTTGAAAACACGGGAGATTCAGAGGGGGTTGTAAGCATTAACCTGATAGGTGTTCCCTCCGGCTATAACTGGATAATGAAGGATTCTTCTGGAAGTGTTATATCTAAGCTTTACGTGAAGGCTGGTGAAACCAAGAAGCTTAACGTGATCATAAGCATTCCTCCGTTGGCTGAGCCTGACGTGCTGTCAATAGTTTTGGAAGCCAGTGTGAACGGGTTTGTCGGCAGGCTGAACCTTGGATTGGGAATACTGGGTTGGTATAGCGTCACGTATGTAACACAGAATTTCTACTGTGAGTCGACAGCCGGCGAGACGATTGTTTTCCAGGTTGAGGTTAAGAACACTGGTTACAGTTCACTTTCAAATCTTAAGCTCGACGTGTCCGACATACCAAGCGGGTTCAGCATTAAGGTTGAACCGAGTCTCGTATCGTTGCTTAAGCCTCAGGAAAACGCTGTTTTCTCGCTTACTATCACGAGTGATGCTGACATAAGCGCTGGCGACTACTACGTTACTTTAAGTCTTAAAGCAGACCAGAGTCAAGCAGCTACCAGAAGCCTCCATATATATGTTAAGCAGAGGGGAGAGGTTATGCTGATAGGAGCGTTAATCGTGGTTATCATGGTTGGAGCAATGCTCCTGATCTACCGTAGGTATGGGAGGAGGTGAGAACATGAGTCTAGCCGTGGAGACTGAGAAACTGGTTAAGGTTTATGGAAACGGGAAGACCATGGTGAAGGCGCTCGACGGCATCGATATGAAGGTGCCTAAGGCAAGCGTCTTTGGATTATTTGGCCCAAACGGCTCTGGAAAGACGACTCTAATATCAATCTTAGTCGGATTATTACTGCCTACGAGTGGAAGCGCTAAAGTGCTGGGCTTCGACGTTACTAGAGAGTCGGTGGAGATAAGGAGGAGAGTCGGCCTGCTTCCAGAGGGCTTCGGCTTCTATGACCATATGACTGCTCTTGAAAACCTGGTTTTCCTCGCGACTCTTGACGGTGTCCCGTCTAGTCAGAGGGAGAAAAGAGCGTTGGAGGCGCTTGAAGCAGTTGGTTTGAAAGACAGGGCTGATGCTAAGGTTTCAACCTTCTCGCGTGGCATGAAGCAGAGGTTGGGGGTAGCTCAATCCTTGCTGAAGGATCCTGAGCTTTTAATATTTGACGAGCCGACGGTTGGAATAGACCCGGAGGGAGCTGCTGAATTCAGAAACCTGGTTAGGAAAATGAATAGAGATGGGAAAACAATCCTATTGTCTACACACCTCTTGTATGAGGTGGGCATGATATGCACTCATGCTGCAATAATACGTGAAGGAAGACTACTTGTGCAGGGAAGCGTGGATGAACTATACCGGTCAGTTAGGGAGGCTAAAGGTTTTCGCTACGAGATTCGCGTGAAACCTGGGAGCGATATGCCGTTGCAGGAGATAAGATCTATTCCCAGCGTTATAGAGATAGCGCAGAGCGATAACCGTGTAACAGTCTTGTCGAAGAACGACATTGGGAGTATTCTCTTCTCACTGGTAACGAAAAACCCGTATAAGGATATTGTTGAATCTTTAACACCTGTAGAGCCATCTTGGGAAGAGATATATCGGTTCTACCAGGAGGGGGGATGAGAATGTTGAAAAACGCTTTATCAATCGCGCGTAAAGAGTTCGCTGACGCTGTAACCAGTAAAAGACTCTGGCTTATTGCAGGCATCTTCCTACTGTTTTCAATAGCCAGTACTTATTCAACATCCTTCGGCTTCAGAATTGGCGCTCGGCAAACAACTAGGCCGATGGTTCAGATAGCCTCGTCAATAGCTTCAGCAACAGCATACATGGCTCCGTTACTAGGTATAGCGCTCGCCTTTGACGCCATATCTGGAGAGAGGGAGCGTGGAACCCTTAGGATCCTGCTTTCAAGACCAATATACAGGGAGGATGTGATAAACGGCAAGATAATGTCGGCGCTCGCTGTAACAGGCTTAACCATAACCATATCCTCCTTAGCAGCGGTATCCGTCTCAATATTGCTGCACAATATTTCAGTGACTGTTGACGACGTATCTAGGATTGGGCTCTTCATACTTTTCTCAGTAGTTTTCTCGTTCGCGTACTACGCACTCTCGCTCTTCGTCTCAACGTTCTCAAGCAAGTCAAGCCACTCGCTTGTAATCAGCGTAGGTATATGGATTTTCTTCGCGTTCATATTATCCATAATGAGTAGTTTTATCGCGACCGCCATACTTGGTCCTCCCCCGACTAGGGCTCTCACTCTTTTTAACATGAGTAGGAGGCAGTTTGGAAACTTCACGACTCCGGGAGGCGCTACACCCCAGGAATTAGAGGAATACTTAAACTATGTTAGAAAAGTATCGGAGATCTCGGGCACAATACAGGCTTTTTCAATAAATTATCATTATACGCAGATCACGAGTTCGCTTTTCAGCTTTGTTGCAGGGCCTCTTGGATTTGGACGGGGGGAAATCACGATAGCCAGTATCCCTACAATACTTTCAACACGGTTGATAGACATTATAATACTCATAGTTTTCCCAATAGTTTTCCTAGTAGCTTCATACATGGTGTTCACAAGAAGACAGGAAAAATAGTTTAAAGTTTCACTTAAACAATATTAAAATGCTTTTTTCTCATACTCCATTATTAATGCTCCTGTTCTGCCTGTTAAAGGCAGTTTACTAGCTACAGGGTCTCCATCATAAGTCTTAACATATACTTCTCCGATTGATAACAAGTGGTTAATCATGCTGGCCAAGTCCAGCGGCCTAGGCTCCAGGTAGAAAGGGTTCAGCTCAACAATTCTTCTCGCCAAGCCTATGCCACACAGTTTCCTAACTATGTGATCGTTGAAAGTATAGAGGCGATCTCCAACAGTTACTTCATAAGAATACTCGATGACTCCTATAACGCTGCCGCATCTTAAGATCTTATTGTTGGCTCTTAGTTCTTCAAATGTTTTTTCCATTATCTTAACGGGATAGTGACCGATGTTGACAACCCCGTTTCTCTCTTTAAAACCTATGCTCTCTTTTAAATGGAGCCATTCGCAGCCACTAGTTATTCCTTGGCTTAAAGAAGCCCTGTTTAACGGGGTTGAAACAATATAGCGGCATCCTTTATAGATGCTTTTAAAACCTGTTTTCTCAACAAGTCTCAACGCTGCGATATTCTTCTCCTCAACAAGAAGGTAAACGTGCCTCGTATTCAAACTGTTTAATGCTGCACCCAGCAGTCTCCCGCCGACTCCTTTACTCCTGAAATCTTTATGGACTAGAAGCCCACCGATATATCCGCAGTCGTAAATATAGCTTAGAGAATAGATGCAGCCAACTGTTTCGCCATCAGCCTCCGCTACAAATATTTTGAATGATTCCAGTTGGCTCAGTATTTTCACAAGCGGAATGTTTGTTAAGTATGTGAACGGGCTGTCCTTATGCTGCTCGAACAGCCTGACAACCTTATCTATGTCCCGGCTCTCTTTAACAGCAATATTCAACGTGGTGCAAACCGTTTAAACACCCGTTTATTAATATTCTTCCAGAACTCCTTTTCTCTTCCTCTGACTCTCGTAGAGTTCTCTAACCCTTTTTAAAGTATCTGCTTCAGACGGAGCCTTGTCACTTCTTATTCTGGTTATTCTTGCAAACCTTAGTGCGAAGCCAGACTTATACTTCGGGCTCCTCTGGATTTCGCTGTAGGCTACTTCAACAACTATCTCCGGCTTAACCCATACTGTATTATCCTCCTCTCTTATCTTAAGCTCCAGCAGCCTCCTGGTCATTTCCTCGAATTCCTCGTCAGTCAAGCCTTTGAAGGTTTTGCCCACTATCTCGTAGCCCCCGGTTTCCTCATCCAGCGCCGCGAGGAAATAGTCGCTTAACCAGCCTGTTCTCCTTCCATAACCCCATTGAGCCCCGATTATAACTAGGTCAAGGTAGTCTGCTGCCTTCAGCTTAAGCCACAGCCTGCCTCTGGTACCCGGCACGTAAGGACTGTTAAGAGCCTTAGCAACAACTCCTTCATGACCCTCCTCCAAGGCTTTCTTCACGAACTCCTCGGCCTCTCTGATGCTTGACGTTACTATCCTCGGGGCAAGGTTCACTTTCTTCCCAATCTGTTCAAGCATGCTCCATCTCTGTGAGTACGCTTCATCTATCAACTGCTTACCGTTCAAGTAGATCACGTCGAAAACATATAGTTTAAGAGGTATTTTCTTCATCTCCTCTTCAATATTCTTAACCTTCGTGAATCTTCTCATCAAATCCTGAAAGGGCAGCGGCCTGCCGTTTACACCTACAGCTATAACCTCCCCGTCGAGTATAACCTCTTCAGCGTCAACCCCGTTTACAGCCTCGTCAACTATTTCAGGTATGCTGGCAGTAACGTCTGTCAAACGCCTGCTGAAAATCCTGACAGAACCATTCTTCTTATGAATCTGAACACGAGCCCCGTCAAACTTGTATTCGAAAGCAACATACTTATGATACTTAAAGACTTCTTCCACGCTATACACCATCTGTGCGAGCATGGGTTTCACCGGGTTGAAGAGCGTTAAGCCTATTCTTCTTAAGCCCTCTTCGCCGGAGGTTAAGGCGGTCTCAGCGACCTTTCCCAAGTTGCCGGAGAACATTAGGGCTCTTCTCACAAGGTCCAGACTGCTTCCCGAGGCTCTTGCAATAGCTTCAAGCATAACTCCCTCTCCGACTCCATGCTGCATTTCGCCGAAAATGTTCTTAACAATGTATTTTGCTTCAAGCTCAGAAGCTCTTTCAAGCATGGATCTTAAGATGAGCTCCTTATTCTCCCTCGATTTTAAGCCGCTGGCTCTCGCAATCTTTTCAAAATATTCTGCAACGTTCAGGATTGTCAGAGGCTTCTTGAAGAGGGGTGTCTGGGAGGGTGTTTCAAGGATTCTGCTTATCGTAGCGTATCCTATTTCAAGAGTCTTGGAAGAGGCTTCTGGGAATACTTCTCCAACAATCAGCAGCACGGCTGGACTTATCTCCTCTTTTCTCAGGCTCTTCAAGAACTCCCCTATCATTCTAATCTTCTCCAGTCTCCTAGTAGTCTCTGAAAGCTTTTCGCAAAGCTTAGCGAGCTCGATGAACAGCGTTTCCCCGTTTTCCCTCATTTCCCTCTTCGAGTTCCTTTTTAAATCGTTCTTCAGGCTGATAAACCTTTTAGACCAAGCGCCTCATGATAGTTCTTAAGCGACCCGCCGTTCAACAGGGTTTTCAAAGCGGAAGCTAGTTTTAAAGCCATTCTTCTCTCCCAATCCCTCCCAAACCTCTTTTCCAGTTTTATCGCAGCACGTCTAAGAGCCTCCGCATTATTCCAGTTTCCGCTAAGAAGGTTAAAGACTTCTCCAACCTGTTTTGGAATGTCCAGTACGCTGGCTTCCTCACTATAATTATCCAGTAGGAGTGTCAAGTATTCGCCTACAGTAACATGTTTCCCCCTCCAGTAGAGCCTTGCAGCAGCCCCCATGCGTGCAGCCTCATCCCGTGTTTCAAGATAGGCTTCATGCGGCAAGTCGTTGCAGGGATCTCTACCGTTTCTCCAAGCTAACGCAAGGATTCTAAGTATGGTCATTACACTACAAACATAAGGTGGAATATTGCTGTCGCAAACTCTGAGTTCAAGCGTTGAAGGTTTATGCTTGTTCTCAGGATTGAAATTCATCTCTCTGTAATGATTCTGGTTTAAATCACCTTTAGCAACAGGAATACAATACCTACTGCCGCCGCGCATCAGCCTGTTAGAAGAGTATTCTGTTATCCTCCTTCTCCAGATAGGCGAGTTAGCGGAAACCGCTATGATGAAGGGAATGTGATCATGAATGTAGCTTGCAAGACTTGCAGCCTCTTCTCTTCTAAAACCCTTATCCTTAAAACCTAGGTGGAAATGGGTGCCTGCAAACCTGTCGTTCCATCCTCCTACTGGTAGTGGAAGAGCATTATCGGCAAGAGGTGAATCAGCATACTTCTCGAGCCCGCTGCTTATTGCTTGCAAAGCATCTTTCACGCTTTCAAAAGGCTTAGAAACGTATTCTATGCCTATGCTTTTATCAACGGTAAACCTCTCCCCTGTTTTCGAAGGCTTTATACCCGGCGTGATAATGCGTCTCGATATTTTTCCATCTTTACTTAAAATAGTATAGCATTCTATTTCAACCCCTATTGTAATAGCCTCTTCCTCCTCAACCGACACGTAGCAGGTGCTCTTCGTCTTCAGTACGGCTGGAAAAAGGCAAAATATAAATTTTATGCTATAATTAAATCTATTTTACTGTTTAAAAAGGAGCCCTTCCTTCACCATATTGATGATTTAAAAAGCTTTCTCTTTTTAAAGAGAATACGCGTACTCTGGCCATTATTCCTCCTCAAAAACAATGCTTGCTTTTCCTCATCCTCATTGACGGTAATTTTCACGGAAATACTCTGAGAAAAATCAAGAAGTTACACATTTCTTTAAAGAATAAAAGTTGCCCATGGAATAGGCTGCGAATCAAGCCTGATTGGCAACGACTAACCTGGAATGAGCTGTTTTTAGAAAACGTTTTTACCATGGAACAGTTAATTTTTAAAACACTTGGTGAAGATAATGCTTGTTTTTAAAGCAACACTGCACCATGTTTTTCAAGCAATGCTGAATCAAAGAGACTATTCAGGTTTAACAAGTTTTTAGACCAACAGTTTAAATCAGGCTCTTTCCTCCAGAATCATTGTTTGAAACAATAAAAGTTCACTGTTTATGGAGAAATTCTTTTAGAAAAACGGTTGTTACAAGTTAGCAACCCTTATTTTAACCGTCTACACGTTTTACTCTTAGTAATCACGCCTAGGTTTCCCGGGTTTCTAACTGCGGCTTCATGAAGGTAGCCTTTTTAACCTTTAGCAGGTAGGTGAAACTCCTTGAAAACGCGTTTAAAAAGCCTTCAGAACCAGATGCACCAGGCAAGGGTTCCATCAGCTTCAATCCATGGATTTTAGAAACCAGTGTTAATGGGTTATGCCTATTTTAGTGTAGAGTTCTCTCGGGCTCTTCGCCTCCACCACCAGGTTCACGAAATCAGCCCTGTTTACAAGCTCAGGAGGCACGTATCTGCCTGTTAAAACAATGTCTGTTTCCTCAGGGGCTTCGTCTAACAGCTTCAAAACATCTTCAACTGAAACAAGGCCTATAAAGGCAGCTAGACCAATCTCGTCCAACACCAGTAGAGCCGGCTTCTCCTTTAGTTTTTCCCTAGCCAGGTCAATGCCTCTTCTAGCCATCTCCTTATCCTCCTCAGAAGGATTTTTGAGGTCCACCCACTCTTCTCTTCCAACCAGATGTATCTCGTACTCCGGCTGTAAACGTTCAGCTATCAAGTATTCTCCAGTATTTCTCCATCCCTTCATGAACTGTATTATCACGGCTTTCAAACCGTGGCCAACAGCCCTGACGGCTAAACCTATAGCGTTAGTCGTCTTACCTGCTCCCGTACCGGTGTAGAGGAATACCTTACCCAAGGGCCACACCTCCTTCAGGAAACGGGGCACACGCTCCAACCGCAGTCAATGCAGGTTAAACACCCTCCCTCTTTAACCAGTCTTTTACTACCGCAGCTCGGGCATTCAGCATACTCGTCATTATTCTTGTTAATAATTACAACAGGTTTCTCCGAGGCAGTTGCTGTCTTTGAGGAAGCATCTTTAGATTCTTCCCCGAAACCCTTTATATCTATTCCCAGGGTTCTCGCGATTTCAATGGTTGAGTTGTCCACGATCTTCGCGTACTTCCCTAGTTTCGATGAAGGTGTTACTAAGACTTGGTAGGGAAGGGAGCCGTCACGGTAAACGGTAACCCCCTTTACTCCCATTGCACGTGCCAGAGTGAAAGCTTTCTGAACATCCTCCACAGTAACCCAGTTCGGCATGTTTATGGTTTTACTGACCGCGGCGCAAATCCACTTCGTAAACTCCGCCTGCGCTCTCACATGGTCCCACCAAGGTATGTCGTACGCGGTTAGAAATACGCGGCGCAGCTCCTCAGGTAAGTCGAGGCCCATAAGCGAGCCGCCGTTGTCTGAAATCAGCTTAAGCGTCTTCTCATCGTAAAGCCCATTCTCCCTAAGCGCGTTCTCAAACTCAACATCAACGTAGTAGAAGGTTCCTACACTAACCCTCTTCTCATATATTAGGGCGAACTGCGGCTCTATCCCGGAGGATACGTCGACCAGCATTGAGATGGAGCCGGTTGGCGCTATAGTGGTTACCTCAGCATTCCTTATTCCAAACCTCATTATCTCCTGCTGAAGCTCAACCCAGGGCAGCGTCTGCCAGTCCTTATGGTAGAAGCCTTCTATAGGCATCTCGCCGTCAGGATAGGATGAATCCTTATACAGCGGGAAGGCGCCGCGCTCCTTGGAAAGCCTGCAGGACTCTTTCATAGCGTAGAAAGTCAGGTGCTCAGCTATCCTGCTCATCATCCTAAAGCCCTCCTCGCTATTGTAAGGTATTCTCAGGGCGAAGAGCAAGTCAGCCAAGCCCATGACGCCTAAACCAACCTTCCTGGTGAGCTTAGTCGCGCGGTCTATCTCGCTTAAAGGAAGCTTGTTCACATCTATCACGTTGTCTAGAAACCTTAAGGCAATTCCAACTACACGGCTAAACTCTTCCCAGTCGAAGAAGACCCCTCCTCTACTCTTCTTCAAAAAAGCATAAAGGTTTATCGAACCCAGGTTACATGACTCATAGGGATATAAAGGCTCCTCACCGCAGTTGTGGTTGACGAGGCCGTTCCCCAAGAAGTTATGATAGATCGGAACTGTAAAATCATAGAAGTCTACCAACCCAGCGTCTTTGATAGAGGATACAGTAGCCCATAAAGAATCCCTCTTAGTTTTCTCTAGGGAGAGTTTCTCTAACTTGCTTACGCTTTCAAACCCTACAAGTTCCTTGAATATCTTCCTGCTATATCCGTTTATAACTAGCTCATAATAGCCAGAGGTTTTGTAACTTTTTTCATCGCCATCATTAGTGGTATAGAGGAATTCTCTAATGTATGGTCTCTTATAGATTTTTGATGCTATGCCGAGGGTTGCCAAGAGTAGTTGAACTTCCTTGAGCAACTGCAGGCTGGCACTAGCCAGCCTCACGGCACTGTCGTTATCTACATAACCGTCAGCGGTGAAGAGGCCTCTGAGGAAAGATACTAAAGATCTTTGGCTTAGCTTCCAAACAACCTCTGGAAGTCTTCTGTCTCTGCTTCTCTCCATGAAAGCCCCCGTAAGATTCATAATGTTCTTGTATACTGTTGTTCCCTCGTTATACTGTATCTTATGCTCGCTTTCACTCAGAACGTAAGTATGGGATAAGGGATTTCCTCCAATCTTCTCTATACTCCTCCTCAAGCGTTCCTCAGCCGCTTTATCATCTTTGCTGAAAAACCAGGAAACGTAGTGTCTGTTAAGCGAGCCGTTTCCAACTAGCCATCCTAACGCGAATGACACATCCTCATCGACATCATAACTCCCCCTGTAAACATGCTCCAGGAACCATGGATGCAATCTTCCTATTAGTACTTTATCGTTTGGCGCAAGATCCTTAGCTTTTTTCCATCCTTCCGAGGTTAGTAATTTATGATCATGAGTAACGGTCAATTCATACCCTTCCTCCGTCCTCACAGTTAAACCAGGCTTCTTACCTACGTGCCAGACCCATGCTTCTACTTCCTTGGGAATAAGAAGATTCAGCTCTTTCTCGTGAATAGTCCTGTACACCACCTCTTTTCCTTCTATAGTTATTAGCTTCGTCCTGTAGGCTTGAGGCTCGCCCCCTTCACCTAATAACTTTTCATCGACAGCCACAGCTTTAACCGGGCTGGAGACCTTAACCTTGTGGAATAGCTCATCCGCTCTAATCCATCCGTCGGGAGTAAGAACCCTCGTATTGCCGGAAACGCAAGGGTTAGTGGATTTTATAGGACCCTTATGCTTCGCCATTACGTTTCTCCTGTTAATGTTCTCGAGAAAGAGGACCCCAGGATCACCTGTCCTCCAAGCCATTTCAGCTATTTTCCAAAAAACGTCTTTGGCACGAACCGTCTTCCAAACCTTTCCGTCCCTCGGGTTTACGAGTGGATAGGGCACGTCCTTCTCCAAGTAATCCCAGAAATCATCCTTTATGAGGACAGATATGTTGAAGTTTTCGAGTTTCCCGCGTTCAGACTTGGCTGTTATGAACGCCTCTATATCCGGATGGTTAATCTCCAGAATACCCATGTTTGCACCCCTCCTCTTACCCCCTTGTTTAACCACATCCGTAACAGTGTCTATTATTCGCATGAAGGAAACCGGGCCGCTGGCCACTCCAGAAGTGCTGGAAACAATGTCTCCAGCAGGCCTCAGCTTAGAATAGTTTATCCCTATTCCACCACCCGATTTAAAGATGATCGCCGCCTGGGTTGCAGCGTTCATGATTGATTCGATATTGTCTTCAACGTCAAGCACGAAGCATGCTGACAGCTGGCCAAGCCTTGTTCCAGCGTTAAACAGCGTCGGAGAATTCGGCATGAATTTTTTAGAAACCATAATATCGTAATAGGCTTTAAAATTCTCATAGTATTTTTCAAACTCGCCTGAAATAAGCATTCCGAGAAAACCACTCCACGAAACCTTCATCCTGCCCTGGGAATTAAGCTCATCGTAAAGAGCCTTCATGCGCTCTAAATGATGCTCATTCCAGGTGACGGCATACCCGTTTCCACTCTTCCCTAAGCCAAGCTTGTTAGCATAGTGGCTGGCGTTAAACTCCTCCTTCGGAAACACTGGTAACCCTCCTTCCTTAAAGAATATTCTCTGGTCATGAAGAATATCCGGTATTACAACGGCTAAGGCAACTCTTTGAAACAACTGTTTAGGAGACTCCACAAGCTTACCGTTCTCATCCTTAAGAAGATAACGGCTTACAAGCAGCCTGATCGCGTTAACAGAAAACTCCTTGTCAACCTCATCCACAAAGCTTTTCTGGAGAAGAGCCTTCTTCTCCTCCCTTATTCTCTCCCTCTCCTTCCTGTATAGGATATAGGCTTTAGCAACATCGTAAAGATCGAACTTCATGAGGGCTAGCTCAACCACGTCCTGAATATCCTCGACATGCGGAGTCTCTCCTCCCTCATACTTCCTGTTTAAAACGTTTAAAACATAGTTGACAACCTTCTCCAAAGCCTTCTCATCATACTGTTTCACGCTCACCATGGCCTTCGCGATAGCGTTCCTAATCCTGTCAGGGTCGAAATCCACGATCCTACCGTCCCTCTTAACAACCTTCCTTTTCTCCATCGGAGCTTAAGCTCGGCTACGAGTATTAAAACATTAAACGATTTTTTCCGTGCTTAATTAATCGGGGAATAATAGTGAAACAATTATTCTTCAAAGTTAACCCGCTGATCACCCTGTTTAAAAAGGTTGAAAAGCGTCGGGGGCGGGATTTGAACCCGCACGGCCCACAGGGGCCACGAGCTTAGCAGGCTCGCGGTGTATCATTATACATCTCGCGCCTTAACCAGGTTTGGCTACCCCGACGTCTAAAATAGTTTAACATACAGGGTCAAATAAAGCTTTTACTCTTGATACGCTGCCGGTGCCCGTTATTCCAGTATATGTTGAAGATCGCGTCGCGCAGTGTTGCCCGAGCCTCGACCACTAGTTCCATGTTTAAGCCGGTAGGGTTGGCTTACTGTTCTTCTAAACGTATTTCCCAGCGTAAAGGATGCTCTGTGGAAACCATCGGGATTATTATGGAACCGTTTGCCCCATGCTGCACAGACGCTGGACGATTGTCAACAGTGGCTTCAACCCTCTTCGTAGAAATGCCTGTTGCGACGATAAAGCCTAGTTGACCCACCGGCCGCTGCAACTCTCCTTTCAACACTTTTCCCGTCTCGTCCCAAGTTACGTTACGCAGCTCGCCGCCGCTTGTTAAATGGAAGCTTGTTCCAACAATCCAAGGGTGTTGACGCTTTTCCCGGATTGCTAACACTCTGACTGCAGGACCGAAGAACGTAACCTGCAGAGTCTCTTCCGTAGCGCTCCATAGGAGTTTCCCAGCATCCCCCGGATGCGTATAACTGTTCCGCAGACGTTTCGAAGGAGCTTCCCCTAGAAACTGGCTTGACCAGAATTCGTAGACCCAGTATCTCCTGTCCGGGTTTAAACCTAGCAAGCTCCAGGGAATGTTGAACCTTGTTATCAGGTGCTCTCTGCCCTCCCTGGTTTTAGGAGGATCCCATGCGAATAGGCTAACGATAATCCAGCTGTCCCATTCAGTATCCACCCGTTGCACCCAGATGTTTCCCCCTTCCTCCTCAATGTTTCCTGCTGAGGCCTCCCTGCCGCTGCGACTCATTTCCTCGTATGACAATTGTTCAACAGTAACTGGTTCGAAAAGGTCTACTGGTTTAGCTGAGAACCCGGCTGGCGGCAGTATTGAGAGCAGGACTTGCCACCTCTCTTCAGGCAGAGTAGTAAGATCATCGCTAATACTGATCTCACCCCCTGACAAGAATGCTACGGTGGCGCGGATCCTTGCCTCCTCAAGCGTGCCGGGTGGGCCGACGCAGAGGCAGGAAGGCTCGATTATCCCCAGCCTATGGTTCTTCCATAAATGGGATGCGACAGCCCTATAGTTTTCCTTCATGAACTGCCAAGTAACGTATCCGGTGTTACCAGTGTCGTTACAAGTGTAGAGTAGCTGGAAATACCCTAGGCCGCATGGCTCATAGGGGTTGCAGTTTAAAACTAAGCACTCCGGGTCAATGCTTCTCAAGGTTTCAGCGATTATCCTGCATCCTAGGCGTGCAGCCTCAACACCTCCCCCGGCTACGATTCTCCTGTTATACCTGTTGCGTAGACGCGGGTTGCACGGGCCATTCATAAAGTCGAGCTTGAAGTATTTGACTCCTTTTTTAGCCAGTGAAGCCATTTTTTCACGAAGATAGTTTTGCGCCTCAGGATGCGTAAGATCCAAGGCGTAAACCTTCCCATACGGTTTCCAGAACCATGTCCAGTACGGAGCCGGCTTCTCCTTCTCGTCTCCGAGAAGCCACTCTGGATGTTGAGCAGCAACAGGGTCATGCTCGCTGATTACGAAAGGCGCTTTCCAAACCCCAAGGTTGAAACCCATTTTTCCAAGCTGTTCCGACAGCCATTTCAACCCGTGTAGGAACTGCTTGTTCTCGTCGTATGAGCTTGGCAAATAGTCCTTCTCCCAGCCTAGGTCAACCTGAATATTCTTAAGACCTAGGCTCTTCAAACGCTCAGCCCCAATCCTCGCATTTTCTAAAACGTGCTCCTCGTTGACGCTTAGGCGGAAAGGGTACCAGCTGCACCAGCTTACCGGAGGGTTTTTCAAGGGCATGATACCGTGTTTCCTCCTGATCAAGTCTCCAAACTCCTCGAGAAGAAGCCAAGGATCCTCCCCAATCATCAGTATAACGTCCTCCAGCTTAACGGTCTCCCCTGGGTCCACTGTTAAGTCGCCAGCGTCAAAACCCATTTTCCAACCAGTAACCCCTAGGGACGCGTTGAACCCTGCTTCAACCATGCCGAGCCATCTTTCAAACGTTAGGAAACCCGCTAGGAAAGCCATTCTGTCAAAAGGATTATAGACTTCCCAGCATAGCTGTGAAGACCCTTGGATTTCTCTTGAAACCTGCTCCACCGCCTCACTGCTAGGCTTCGGGCTTCGGCTTAGTTTTCGAACATGCCCCCAGTATCCGCCGTCCTCGTAAACCCGGGCCTCCTCCTGTCTTGTTCCGAACGAGGCTTCACCCAGCCCTGTGGTTTCAAGAAGAGACAGCTCGTTGAGACATGTAGACTCGTTCGTCAGGTTTTGAAAGAGGCTGTTTATTTCCAGAAAGTTCTGATGGTTAATGATCTCCTGAACTATTTTCGCACCAGCGTTTTTAAAAACCCAAATCATTCTTAAGCCATCCCTGTTCTCCAGCCTCTCTACTCTAAGCTCTTCCGGGTAATGTTTCCGCCCGCTTAAGCAGACGTGACACTTTAGCGAACCGATTTTAAACCCTGGCCAGTGCGTTGAGGAAAGACGCCAAGCCGATTCTCCCGTTTCAACCTCGAATAGTCCGGTTGAAAACGCGGTTTCCATGCTCACCACGCTTCAACAGTCTACGTGAAAAACAGTAGTTAAGCATTGTGCCCCGGTTTCTCGATTCAGACACGCGTTTAAAACAAGCGTCACGCGTGCTCCATGTTTAATCATGATTTTCCACCAATATCCTTCAACACTTTCCTAAGCGAGTTTAGAAAATACTCTATTTCAACTCTCCCCTCATAGCCCACGTTACCTATTCTAGTTGTTTCATTCCTCAGCTTACCCATTCCTCTTGCTATAAGTATTCCGTGCTCCTCGTAAAGCCTTCTGATCATTTCTTCAGCATTAATCCCCTTGTTTCTAAAGACTATTACTGACGTAGACCAGTATTCCTTATCGCGTGGAAAAACCTCAATGTTTTCAGACTCTAAGAATTCATATATCATTCTGGCGTTCTCAGCGTGTCTCTTCACCCGCTCCTCATATCCTTCTTCCTTCAATATTTCAAGCGCCTCAGCCATGCCGTATATCAGTGGCACCGCAGGCGTGAACGGAGTCTCTCGCCTGAGATGAAACCGGTGGATCTTTTCAAAATCCAGGTAGAAGCTTCTTCTCCTAGGGTTTTTCAAACCTTTTTCTAATGCTCTCCCGCTTACTGAGACAAAGGATAAGCCTGGGGGCCCGCCAAGCCCCTTCTGGCTTGCAGCCACACAAATGTCAACACCCAGCTCATCCGTGTAGAAAGGCTCAACACCCAAGTCTGAAACCGTGTCCACGAAAACCAGGATGCCTCTTTTCCTAGCAATACTGGCAACTTCATCAATCAATCTGAAAGTTACTCCAGTAGAGGTCTCATTATGCACTATGAAAATGCTTTCTACGTCATTGTTCTCAACCGCACTCATTATGCTTCCGAGACTAGGTATGCATCCCCATTCTGATTTAACGACAACAGGCTCAGCACCAATCTTCAAAGCGTTCTCCACGATCCTTCCGGTGAATTCTCCGAAATCCGGTATAAGTATCTTCTCACCCTCGTACACGAAGTTCTGGAAAACCATGTCCACGCCAGCGGTCCCGGAGCCACTTATGATGTAGACGTTGTTCTCAGTTTTGAAAACGCTTTTCAAACCTTCCTCAACCTTCTCGTAAAGAGTGTGGAACTCTTCTCCTCTATGGTTTATGATGGGTTTAGCCATTGCCTTCAAAACTCTTTCAGGCAGGGTTATCGGACCCGGTATTAGCAGCATAGGGGCTTTCTGAACCATCTCTCGAAGAATGCTGAAACTGTTTTTTAACCCTTTCCCAAGCTAGGTGGGTGATCTAAGCCAACTGGTAAAACGGGTTTCACTCTCATAGGCATAGGCTAACCTTAGCAAGGTTGCTTCTTCAAAATGGTTCCCGATTAGTTGAAGTCCTACTGGAAGCGAGTTGACGAAGCCTGCTGGAACACTCACTGCAGGAAGCCCAGCCAGGTTGACGGCGACTGTTTCAAAATCCATCATGTACATTTCAAGCGGCGACACTATTTCCCCTATTCTCCAAGGGAGGACGGGCATTGTTGGCATTGCTAAAGCGTTGAAGTCTTTAAAAAGGAGCTTAAAATCATCATGTATCTTCCTCCTGACTCTACAGGCCTTCATGTAGAAATCCTCCTTGTAGCCTGCGGAAAGCACGAAGGTTCCTAGGAATATTCTTCTCTTAACCTCCTCTCCGAAGCCTTCCGTCCTAATCTTGACGACTCTTTCTTCCCACTTGCCTTCGACACTCCTTCCCCCATAACGGATCCCGTCGAATCTTGCAAGGTTGCTTGAACACTCAGCCATGGCTATGATGTAGTAGGCTGGTAGAGCGTATTTTAAGAAGTGAAAAGACGCTTCTTCAACCAAGCATCCGGTTTTCTCAAGAACACCTATAGCATCGTAAACCTTTCCAGAAATTTTTTCATCAATATTCATGAAACCCTCTTTAACAATACCGATTCTCAACCCCTTGGCTCCACTTGTTGCTTCTTCAACATAGTCCGGGGGGTCTCGGGTTGAAGTTGTTAAATCCCTTGGGTCGCCTCCCGCTATTACTTTAAGCAGCAGGGCTGTTGACAACGTGTCTCTAGCCATCGGCCCTATTTGGTCAAGACTACTAGCATAGGCTATTAAGCCGTAGCGTGAAACCCTGCCGTAGGTCGGCTTCAACCCAACGATCGAGTTGAAGGCTGCAGGATTCCTTATTGATCCTCCTGTATCGCTTCCGAGAGCAATCTCCACGGCTCCGGTTGCGAGGGAAACCGCGCTTCCACCGCTGCTTCCTCCGGAAACCCTGGAATGATCAAAAAAGTTTTTCGTCGGGCCGAAGAAAGAGGTTTCGGTGCTTGAGCCCATCGCGAACTCATCCATGTTTGTCTTCCCGATTATAATGCCATCCTCCCTCCTTATTCTCTCAATAACAGTGGCGTCATAAACCGGAACATAGTTTTCAAGCATTCTTGAAGCGCACGTCGTCCTTAAACCCTTCGTGGAAATATTGTCCTTAACCGCGACTAGAAGACCAGCTAGCCTGCCTGTTTTCCCGCCCATCCTGATTCTACGCTTAAGCTCCTCTGCGCTTCTGAGAGCACCTTCCTTATCAACCGTTATGAAAGCATTCAACCCTTTTGCTTCCTCAATTTTTTCAAGAGCCCTATAGACTCTTTCAACCGGGTCGACGGAACCTAAGACTTGTTCCGGAAGACTATCTATCCCAACACCTGTCCTGACACAAACCATTTCTCATCTTTCTCTCCGGCATTTTTAAAAACATCATCTTCTGAAAGGGTTTCCGCCGGCTCGTCCTCCCTGAGAACTTCGCTGAAGCCTGACACGTAAGCCATCGGCTCAACGTCCAGCTGCAGGCTTCTCACAGTGTTGAAATACTCCAGTATCTCGTTAACATCCTTCTGAAGCTTTTCCACTTCAGCCTCGCTCAGAGAGATTTTGCAAAGCTTAGCGTAATGCAGAATCTCCTCCCTTGAAACAACTACTTTTCCACTCATTTGAATGACCTATTTTCTCCCGGGCATGTCTATTTATCGGTTTCCTCGGCAGCAACCCTCTTATTAGGAAACCGGTGTGTCGAATATTCCAGTATTTAAGCTTCTTGAGCTGGTTGATAGTTAAGTTTTAGAAAAAACTCTCTCTAAGCCCCTGTGGGGGCTGGCTTAAAGAGTCAATGTGTAAACCCTTGAGCCTACTGAGTCTGGGAACCGGTTTCCTCCACGTGTTGTCTAACGGCTTCAGGTATTTCTGGGAAGCTCGATTTCATTTTCTGAGAAGCCAGTATAGATGCTTCCTTCAAAATCTGGTCTGCCTCGCTGTCGGGTGCAATATATGTCTCGTACCCTGTGACCTCGCCTGCTTGTATAAGCACCCTGTTCATCATATCTTCAACCTGTCTGAGGCTGTCAGCAACTTGCGGTGCAACATTCCTTATCTCGTTTCCAACCCTGTTTACTACGTTGACGACTGGCCCAAGGATTTTCAGAGTCTCCTTAAAATCTATCGTGTCTTCAAGCCTAAGTATAACTCTTTCAAGCGCAAGCCTGTTGCTAAGAATTATCTTACCCATCTTCCTTACTTGGGCAACTTCGTTAGCGTAAACTTGTGCACGGGAATTGTCGCGTTCAACAAGAGCCTTTTCAACCTCTTTGAAAAGCTGCTCGTCCCTCATCTTGATCCTATGGTATATTCTGTCAAGATTCTGCTCCTGAATCTTAAGCATTGCGACTGCTTCTCTCAACGCGTCTTGAAACGCATGCTGATCCACTGGTTGCGGAGGCGGTTGAGGCTTCCTTCCGAATAACGGGCTCATCTTTATCAGTATCCGCCTTATGTCGTGGCTTAAATATTTTTAGGAGTACAATAAATCTTTACATTAAGGTAGATAAAACTTAATAGGAATCCTTTATTGATGCCAAGTGAGAAAGGAAGTGTCCAGCTTGGGCTGGAGGAGTGAGCTTGAGAAAACTGCGATAAGAAGGGCGCATGAGGCAGTCACAATGGATAGTCAGGGAGACTACAGGTCTGCTCTGAAGCTTTACAGGGAGACTATTGAAATACTCATGCAGCTTTACACGCTTACTGATAACGACAGTATGAAAAGAGTCTATTTGGATAGGATAAGAGAGTATCAGAAGAGGGTTGAGAAACTTGAAGGATTAATGAAGAGGAAGGAGGAAGTTGTTTACATTAATAAAACTGAAAACAGGGAAGCAGAGGACAAGTGGCTTCAAGACGTAGTCCTGATAGAAAAACCCTCCGTCAGGTGGGAAGACATCATAGACCTAGAGGAGGCTAAGAAGAAGCTGTATGTCAACGTGATTTTTCCAACCATTCGCCCTGATGTCTACAAGCTGCCATGGTCCACGGGGATACTTTTCTACGGGCCACCGGGATGTGGAAAAACACTTTTGGCAGCAGCCCTGGCAAACAGCATTAGGGCAACTTTCTACCTGGTTAAAGCATCTTCAGTTCTTTCTAAATGGCTGGGCGAGTCTGAGAAGAATATCGCTAGGCTTTTTGAACACGCTAGGAGAAACAGTAGCTCCAGCGAGCCTGCTATACTTTTCATAGATGAGGTTGAAAGCATCGTTGGAACCCATATTTATGAAACAGGAGGAGAGTCGAGAGCTAGACTGCAGCTCCAGCAGGAGATGGATGGTCTTGCAAGCAAAGGTCGTGTTGAACATGTTTACGTGATAGCTGCAACTAATAATCCGTGGCTTCTACCCGATTCCTTTCTAAGAAGGTTTGAGGAACGCCTTTACGTGCCTCCTCCGGACATCACGGCTAGGAAAAAGCTTTTCATGTACTTCACATCTAAGCTTAACCTTAAGCCGCCAATATACTATGATGAGCTGGCGCGTTTGACTGAAGGATATTCTGCTCACGATATTGAAAACATATGTAAAGACGCTTTCAAAATGACGATTGAAGAATTCTTCGAGCAGGGCGACCCGATGAAGGGTGATCCTAGACCCGTTAGCATGGAGGATCTTGTTAAAGCCATTAGAAACAGGGGCAGCAGCATAAGCAGGGAGAGCCTAGCTAAGATGGAGGAATGGAGAAGGGAAAGAGGTTCTGCTTAAACAAGCTCCTCTTCGCGTTTTACAATAACCTTCTTCTCCTTAATAAGTTCGTTTAAAAGGTTTTCAACATCATTCTTCTCCATCGCGAGATCTTTCGCGCACTTCTCTATGTTGAAGGAATCCGTGTTCGCCTTAAGATATTCTAAAACTTTCTGCTTAGCCTCCTCCCTCAGATCATAACTAGGTACTTTTGGAAACGTTGTTTCAAGCTTCAACGAAGCAAGCCTCTCAGCCTCCTTAATCACTCTCTCGGCTTCAACATCAACTGTTTCAGCCTTAATGTCCGTCGACCTAGTTATTATTGAGGCTGCTTCCTCAAGCTTAGTCTTAACCCCGGCGAATTCCTTCTCGAGATTCGGCAGCGGGTTTGTCTCACTTATTCTAGAAAGCAGCCTCGCCAGTTGTGGAAGCATACCGTACAGCTCCTCTGACTCCACCATCGTTTCAAGCCTAAGCTTAATTGTTAAAACCAGCAGGCTGGACTGGTAGATAAGCTTAGCAACCTTTCTCAGCATAGCTATCTCCTCAGCATACGCCTTAGCCCTGTCATGATCATTATTTTCAAGAAGAAGACTTATCTTCTCAAGATACTCGCTGTCCTTCCTCCTCAGATTCCTAACGATCTTTTCAAGGTCGTAGGATACTAGCTCTATGTCGGTCAAAGACTCCCTGAGCAGAAGCCTCACTCTCTCCATGCTGCCTGCCTGCTCCATCCTCATCATCTTCTCCCCTTCAACTCTAATACTCCGCTGCTCGTACCTACATAAGCATAGCTTACGACGCCTTTAAAGATACCGTTCTCCAGAATACCCGGGGTGTTTTTGAAGAAATCATCCATCCAGTCTAGACTACGGTTCTCAGGCAGAGGCACATCGATAATAGCGTTTCCAGAATCCGTTATCACTGGCCCCACCTTACCGCTTCCAGTCCTGATTTTCACGTTCACTCCAAGAGCTTTTTCAACCCTTTTTTTAACTAGTAGAGCCAGGTTTTGAAGAACCTCCACTGGTATTGGGAACCCCGGGGGAACCTTATCAACAATCTTCCTCTCATCCAGAACCAGAATCATCTTTCTCGAAACCGAGCTCAAAACCTTCTCGAGAAGCATTGCACCTCCCCCGCCTTTTATTGCAGTCAACGATTCTCTTTCCAGAATGTCTGCACTATCTATAGTAACATCCACATACTCTATCTGGTTGAAACTGGCGGCTTCCAACCCCTCCTCGAGAATCTTAAACTCTATCTGGCGGGAAGACGGGACGAGACGCACATCCTTAATGACACCAGTCCTGATCCTCTCAGCTAGAAGGGGAAAGAAAACATCCCCCATGGTGCTTCCGGAGCCAAGCCCGATAATCATCCCGGATTCAACATGGGTCAGAGCCTTCTCAGCAGCCTGTCTCCTCAGATCAGTGAGGCTTCTCATTTCTTCAAACCAACCGACTCAGATTGTTCAGAGTTTCCCTAGCAACGCGGTAAGCCCTGTTCAATTCCTCCTCAAGCTTCGAAAAGTCGTCGAGGACGAAGTCAGACCCTCCGGGAGCATGCCTACCGCCACCGTTTAAAACAGCAGGAACCGTTGGAGGCTTAAAATCTAAACCGTGTTTCTGAGCAAGAATAATGCTCCTCTTAACCATTTCAAGCCTAAGCGTTTTAAGAAGACTCTCCAGCTTCTCAACACTAGTATCTGGATTACTGCCGCCATCGTTTTCCAGCTCGCCAATCCTCTTCCTAACGGTTTTAATCATCTCCATTATTTCGAGAACTTCGGCGACAAGGGTCTCAGACTCCTGAGCCTCTTCGCCCTTTGCATCTTGTACAAGCATTTTTAGCATCATTTCTACTGCAGAGACTGACTTATATGGCTTTTTATATTGGTTTCAATACAATCTTCTTTACTAGCTTATTCAGAAAACTTTTAAAGTACCGTTAAGGGATGGTAAAAAGTAAAAACCCATTACGTTGAAAAGCCCCCGGAGGCAGTGGCTCAGCAAAATAAGCAAACATGATGTCTATGAGGGCTGAACCCTGAAAAAGCTTAAAACAGCTTGAAAACAAGATTATTACGGCGTGCCAAAAGCTTAAAATCCATATAATAAGTAAAATCTTGCGCGCCCTAGTAGCTCAGTGGTTAGAGCGCCTCCTTGGTAATGTGGAAGAACGCCGATGGAGGAGGCCGTGGGTTCAAATCCCACCTAGGGCTTTTCAACCGGTTTAAGCTCGAACTATAGCGCGCGGACCTCGTCAAAATGTTACTCGCAAAAAGTCTGGCAAATAAAGATTCTATCTACATCATATGTAATCTGGAAAAGAGGTTTGAGGAATTATTGGAGAAGATTATTTGCGCGCGCTAAATGTCTACCTCTCCAACTTTAAGCTCGTCAACACTTCTCCCCAACTTATAGCCCGTGATGCGTTTCAGCGCGCGCTACCTCCGACAGGCGTGCCAAACCATTCTAAATATGTTGTGCGTGGGCTGAAGATGGTACCATATACTTTTTCAGTAGCGATAAATCAAGTATCAGCCATTATTTTTACGCTTTAAATCCGGATGGAACGTTGAAATGGGGATTCAAAATCGAAAACAAGAATACGACCAGTATTAAAACTCCAGTTTTCTCTAACGACACGATATACGTCGCATTCTACGAGATGGTGTTTAATGAAAGCATTATCCAAGCCTTAACCCGCAACGGAGATTTAAAATGGAGCTTCAGGTTGGAGGGCAGGATAGAAACAAGTCCAACCATTGGTTACGATGGAACACTATACTTTACATGCAGCGATTCCCACCTTTACGCATTAGGCATCGATGGAAACCTGAAGTGGAAATTCAAGGCGGAGGGAAGGATCGTAATAAGCCCCGTGATAATAGACGCGGATGGAACAATATACCTGCAAACCATCGAGCATCTCCCAGGTCTCCCCACAGTCTTCACGAATCACTGTAAATCTCGACGGAAGCCTAAAATGGAGAAGAGAACAAGGAAAGTATGAACTTATAAGTGTGAAAGAGGGCTTCTTGGTCTAAAGCGCACGCTATTTTTATTAATCGAAGCTTCTTATGGTATTGGCGACATGGTAGTGGGTGGTAGAGTGGAGCCAGGTGACTACGTTGTTGACAGAGAAACTTTAGAGATAGTAGAAAGAAAGATCGGAAGCAAAAAAATAATGACTGCTATCGAGGGCGAAGTGCGCGCTAAAGGTGGTATAGAGTGAATGGAATGGTTGTGAAATTCTTGGATGAAATAAAAGGATCAGAGGTTCCAGAACTTGAAAGTAAGAATTCTCCTGAAGATGAAAATATGCACATCCCTGTACTTGAAGTAAAAAATGTCCATAAAAGATTTGGAAGACTTTATGTCTTGAAAGGCGTTGATTTTAAAGTTAATAGAGGAGAAGTTGTTGGCATAACAGGAGAAAATGGCTCAGGGAAGAGTACTTTGCTCAAAATTATTGTAGGTCTACTTTCCTGCGATCAAGGTAAGGTGCGTTTGCGTGGAGCCTTCGGTTATTGTCCTCAAGATCTCTTGCTTTTCGATGACCTTACTATGGAAGAGAACATCGCGCGCGCTAGGGATAGAGAAACGAAGAGGAGGAAAATCAGGAGGGGGGGAAGACTTGGGTTTAGTCGTATTCATTCTTTTTCCCTATGCAGGCCCGGATATGAATTTAATGTTGAACGCGTTTGCTGGAGAAATGATGTCCCCGTTCTTTAAGGGTCGTCTACCCCTACCCCTAATATCCTCACCATTCAGGTATGTTCCATTGGTGCTGCCATCATCCCATATAACGAAGGTACCTTGCGCGTAATCGTAGCCGATTGTGAATTGCGCTTTAGCCCCTGGTCCCTCTCTCCTACTTATTGTTGCAAGCAGGTCGCTCGAAACGATTCCAACAAAGTCCTCTCTCCCAAACCTTTGAGGAAGAGTGCTGACGGGTATCGTCTTGGAAGGAGTTTGGAGCATTGCTGTTACAACTCTTGTTTCTCCGCCCGGGCCTCTAATCATTATGGTTCCTTCTCCCCGCGGTATTACTTGCGTACCTTCTCCCGGAGGAGGTACACGTGGCTGGAGAAACAGTGGAAGCTTCGCTTTCATCGGCAGTCCGATGAATACTCTTATAGCGCGCGCGCTATCTGGCTTTCTTTTTGGTGAGGATCACTAGTAATGGGCGCCTATACTCTAGTATATACTTGGTGACTTTTTCGGCGGTTTCAATGATGTTGCTCATTTTTCAAACCTCCTTTCGTCCTTTTTAAGAGTTAGTCTCTTTACTCCCATACAAGGGCATCCTCTTTCTTTTTCACCTTGAGTAACAATTTTCTCTATAATACCCTCTTTTAATGAACTACTTCCATAAGAAAATATGAAATGTATTGCAGCGCGCGCTAATAAGATAGATGATAAGCTTCAGCAACATCTTTTGCTGCTTCTTTTCTAACGCCAGGGGCCATCTTAGGTGGAGGTATGTACACCGCGTCAGAAAGCGGGTTTGAAATATCATCCCCACCTATTTCCACATCCCCCATATTAAGGCTTTGATAATTGTTCACGAGCTTTACGAGGAACTGATGATAAGCGTGGCTATAAACAAGATTCCGAAATTCTCCAGACTTTTCTCCAGCTTCTTTAGGGTCTAGTAACATCATGTAGAGTGGGACAATTTTCTCTCCTGCACAAAAGATAAGCCCCTCTTTACTTAAAGCATGCTCTTCGTCATACATGCCCTGGTTACTCTACTGAAGATGACTTTTAAACTTTTTTTGAAAAATTTAGCGCTCGTCCTTCCTTACGTACTTTAGGTACATTCTTCTGAAGACGTGCGAAACCAAGGGGCCGAATTCGTCGGGCCAAGCCATTGCGAAAACCTCGCTTAGAATCTTAGCGTGCGACTCAGGGTTCCCATCGTGTTCGAGTAGGTTTATCCGGGTGTTCTCAGGGTCTAGAACCACCGCGTTAAAGTCTTCAACGTACTCTCCGTGCCTGTCGAAAACCATTGCGAGGCCCCCGAGCTTCAGGTAGTTTCTCAAAAGGTTTTTGACTAGGGTTGTCTTTCCGGAGTAAGCTTTTAATAACATCGGTATCATGCATTCTTTCTATAAAATAAGCTCTAATATTTCTCTATTATCCTTATGCGTCTATGAGTTACTATTATGAGTTTACCCATATGCTTCGATAGATCAAGTTCTCGGATAAATTTGTTCATCGTTTCAGTTAGTTTAATCGGCTTAGGTGGCTTAACACGTAGAATAATTACTGTAAGCCTTCCTTTATACAGTTTGTGATAGAGGTATCCGAAGTCTTTGTCAAGCGTCACCAGAATAAGCTTATTGTTCGACGCATACTCGGCTACAACGCTATCTTTAACTCCTTTAAGCCCGACATCGCTAAGCCTGTAGGCAATAAATCCGGCAAGTCTTATCGTATTTCTAAGTGATACTGGAAGGTTTTCATCAATCAGGAAGGCAATTTTATTCGGGTGCAAACAATATCTCTTTCTCCGTCAGCCTCGCCGCGTAGAACAGGGCAGCCTTAATATCCTCTGGGGAGAGCTCAGGATACTCTCTAATTATTTCCTCTGGCTCCATGCCGCTTGCTAAAAGCTCGAGTATCAGGGCTACTGGAATCCTAGTACCCTTAATAACGGGTTTCCCACCCAGCTTCTCAGCATCAACCTCAATCCTGTCTAAGAAGGATTCAGCCATCTTCCATATCCTCTAACAGACAGGAAATACTTAAGCCTTTTAACCAAAAAGGTGTCTAATAGAGCGATAATAACCCTATGTGATTAAAAGAAGATTTAGCGTCCTGTATGAACCATAACAGGTATCGCTGTCTTCATCCCCGGCAAAAGGACGATTGCTTCCCCTGGTCTAGCTCCTGCAGCTTTAAGGCCTGCTCCCTGTTCAGGTGCATCGTGTCGATAACCTTTCAACGTCGCTTGAGTACTATGGTCTGAGGTAGACTATTGTTTCGAAGGAAGGACTTGCCAACCCGCAAATCCCATTAAGAAATGGTAGCAGTAGACGGTTAAGATCTGGACGGTGTTTAAGATTACTGCTTTTTTAAGGAGAAAATGGCATAAATGAGAGGTTTAGCCTGAAATAGTCAGTGAAAAAACCTATTTTTCGTTTTTAGCGCGCGCGGATTTCCTAGTATTCCATAAAAGAGGCTTAATCGTAATAGTGGACGTTAAGAGCACTAGGAAGTCTGACGAGTTTCCAGGAGGTTGTTTTGATAGAGCAAGAGATGAATCTTTTTATAAGAAATACTTCCCCGGGGACTATAGGAATGTTAAATACGGACTGCCGGTCGCTGTATTCATAGATATCAATATCCCTGAGCCGACCGATCCTGAAGAAATCATCAAGGCGGAGATCGGAGACTTAATTGAGAATCCCTACTACTCTCCTTAACTAAGCTTCCATCCCCTTTCTTTCCTCAGCTTCTCCGCCTCCTCACGCGTAAACACGAAGAAATTAAACTGATCACTAAGACCGTATGAGTAATACTGGTACCCCGTGTCCCTTATTAGCTCGTTTATCTTCCGCACAGCAGGCTCTATGTTGAGAAAATCTCCGTCGCAGTAAAAGTCGACGTAGTGCTCCTCCCCCCTGAACTTGAAGAAGACTGTGCAGCGGTCCACCTTACCCTCCCCTATGGCGTAATAGCGAAGGTGAATACCCTCGAGGCCCGGTATCCTGTCCTTTATTTTCTCGAACTCCTTATAGGGATATGAGGTCCACTCCTCCCTTATATCAGTGGGGTTGAAGACCCCCCTGGATATCCTTGCGAACCTCTTCAACAGCATGATCCCCATCCCTTTCTCGGGCATCGTCTCAGGGTCCTCTTCAAATGCCCTCTTAACATCGAAAAGTGCGATCTTATAATCGAATTCGGAAACTCTGTTTTTCAACCAGTGATCCTCGTGCTCCCTTAAACTCTCGACCAATGACTGCCCATGCCACCTCTGCGGATGCCCCGTTATCTCCCTATCCACCCACCAAGCATCCTCATAACATATTTCCCCGCTGAAAATCTTATCAAGTATCTCCCCGGATGACAAATTGGAATAGTCTTTAAAGAAATCCATCTTGCGAAGATATTCTATAGAGTCTATGAGTCTCTTCCTTAACACAGGGTTCATCACCACCATAATGCAAGTAAGGCTTAAAAGCGTAACGGGCAGGATGTAATGCTTACGAGCGCGCGCTTAGGATTCCTTCCGATGAGCTTGAGGTCAATAAGAGGCAGATTCAAGGAGGGCCTGACCTCCATAGGAGAAAGGAATCGTGGCGATAGTCAAGGTGAAGAGCACGAGGAGCGCACGCCTTCGGGGTTAGCCGCGCGCGCTATTCCGTGGCTCAGAGGAAAGAGGATCCTTTCTTCCTCAACACGTGCCGCTGAAAATACACCAACGATGATGCCCATTTTAATTAATTCATATTCTCCTACCTCCGTCTTGTGTACCTCATATTCTCCAAATGTTTTTACTGACCAGTAGGCTTCTCCGCACTCCTCCTTCCTACCAGTTTCCTCAGGTTCTCCTTGAAAAAACCTTCTCTCATGCTGCCTTACAGTTGAGCCTCCGCCCATTCCTCTATCTTCTCCGCCTCGGCCGGCTTAGGTCTAGGAAGTTGTGCATAGCCAACGTTTTTATCGCTCGCTCTTTATCCTCAGCGCGCGCTAAACGCTGATGGAGGAGGCCGCGAGTCCGAATCTCGCCTGGGGCTTTTCAACCGGTTTAAGCTCGACCACTAGGGCTAGCGCGCGCTGTGATTGAAAGGATTTCAGAGGTTATAGAAAGACTTTGCTGCGTTATCCCTTCCAGCTTAGAAAATAGATATCTAATTTAGAGATTGAACAGTTATCAAATAAAGTAAAAACATAGAACTCATTCTCTCGACTTATGATGAAGGGAAGAAGTCTTGTCGGCAGTGTAAACAAGAACGTTAGCGTCTAAAAGGGCAGTGGCGTTAAAGATAGTCATAGATTTCTTCCCTCGTAAGCCTACCCTTGACTTTTAAAGGCCAGCTTTTGAATCTTATCTCCTCACTCCTCCTCAGCTTCTCAGCCCTCCTAGCCCTAATTGAATCGATAAACTCCTTCACGATCCTAACCTCCTCCTCGGTCAAATCCCCAACTTCAAGCCTCTCCATTCTACTCAAAATCCTTCTCGCCAAACTAATATTTATCCCTTGCTGACCAAGTATCCCCCGCAAAGAGGTCATCCAGCATCATGTTTGAATCATGATTGGTATAGCGCGCTATTTCTTTTATCGGTTAAAGAATGTAGACATCCCCTGTTGTGATCCTTGCATAAGCCGTAGTGCATTACAAAATTAACTAATTAGCGCGCGGCAAGAAGGAGAAATCCTTGCAGATATTTTAGTAGCATTATACAGTTATGAAGAAAACTTGGAGGCTTCTCGTTTTTAAAAACGCTGTTGGCAAATGTCTATTTTCAAACCTAAAGGCTTAATAGAACTACCGTTTTGGAGAATGTCGATGGAGAGGTTCGAGGAGGCGCGCAGGTGGTTTCTACAGGCGTTGAGGGATTTGAAGGCTGCTGAAACAAGCTTGGATGCTGAAAGCTACGAATGGAGTTCCTTTCAATCACAGCAGGCGGCTGAGAAGGCAGTCAAGGCCCTGAGTTACGCTATTGGGCGCAGTTCTTGGGGGCACAGCATCGTTGAGTTGCTTGATGGGCTAAGGGATGCCTATCCAGAGGCCGGTTCCTACATGAGCGATGCTAGGGAGTTGGATAGGCACTACATACCTTCAAGGTATCCAAATGCATTTGAATCGGGCTACCCTGCCCTATACTATGATAAGGTGTCTGCCGAGAGGGCTGTTGAATGCGCCAAGAGGATAATCGGATGGGTTGAGGGTGAGCTGAAATGTCTTGGAGTAAGGATGTAGAGGCGTTCGCCGAGAAAGTGAAGGCCTCGTTTCCAGTTGAAGCCATCCTGATCTTCGGATCGTATGCAAAGAATCAGCACGGCGACTGGAGCGATATAGACATACTTGTATTAAGTGACCGCTTTAAAGATGTTAATATCCTTGACAGGTTTAAGATCCTTCAAGAGTTTAAAGTGGGAAGAATCGAAGCATTTGCCTACACTTATGAGGAACTGGTTAGAATGGTAGATAAGGGGAATCCGCTGGCGTTAAATGCGTTAAGTGAAGGGAAACTGCTTATCGCCAGCCCAAGGGTGGAGAAACTGGTGTCTCTGGTTAGAGAAAAGTATGTGAAAAAGGGAAAGGCATGGATATTTAAATAAGGCATGCTAAATAATCTCCTTCTTTAAAGCCTATGCTGAATGTATAAAGGGAGAAACTAAACAAAAAGCAACCATAGTTTATGTAACCATGTGGAATAGCACGGAGAAGATGATATAGCCAATGGCGGAGACTCTAGCTTCGGAAGACGTAGAGGTTAGCGTGCACTATCTGGATTATAGAAGCTGATAAAGCCAAGCATTATCCTGGAGACAATCCATGCTTTATATTAATCACATGTAAAGGGATCGAAGTAATTAGATATTGTAATCCATTGAGACAGAGACCTCAATCTGAAGTACCAAGCTTCTTCGGAAAAGAAGGAGAAGAAGCAAATATCATAATCACGAAGATATCTCGATTCGATTTCTTATTGAAAGCTTATTCTACCGGCAAGCTACCTTTCAAGCCTGTTATAAAATCTGATGGGACTCTCGCTTTACTTATAGACGGAAAGGAAGTGCCAAAAGATCTCTCCATGGGAGCAACTAGACCCTATTTGATTCTAGGCATAATGGATCAAAATACGGGACGTCACACACGTATAGAAATCGCTTGAGGCCGCGTAATGCTTAAGTACTTGGATCCAGTACTTCAATACGTCTTAGTTTAAAAACGTGGTAAAGAATGGAAAGAGAAATCCTGAAGAAAGTTAAGAAGGTTCTGAGAGAGCATAGGGAGGAGTTAAGGGAAAAATACGGAGTGAAAAAATCGGTGTCTTCGGCTCCTATGTTAGGGGTGAGAACAAAGAGTCAAGCGACCTCGATGTTCTTGTAGAGTTTGAAGAGAACGTAGAGATGGATCTCATAAAGTTCGTGGAGCTTGAAAACTATCTGTCGGAGCTTTTAGGAGTAAAAGTTGATCTTGTAGACAAAGCCGCTTTAAAGCCAGCTATAGGGAAGCATATTCTGCAAGAAGTGGTTTATCCGTGAAAAGAGTGGTTAAGGACCACGTTAATGATATTATTGACTCCATGAATAAAGCCATGAAATTTATAGAAGGAATGTCTTACGAGCAGTTCATTCGAGATGATAAAACAGTTTTCGCAGTAGTGAGGGCGCTGGAAATCATAGGAGAAGCCGTGAAGAAGATCCCTGAAGAAATAAGAGTAAAATATCCAGAGATCCCGTGGAAAGGCATGGCTGGAATGAGAAATAAGGTTATTCACGAATATTTCGGCGTGAATCTAAAATATGTCTGGGAAACAGTTGGGAAAAGAATACCTGAGCTTAAACCAATGTTTGAAAAGCTGCGAGAAACTTAGAAAGTTAGCATATTGCCTCGGATTTGTTCGTTACATGTTGTCTTCAGGTTTTTGATCGATAAGTTTTTAAACACATGTATGCACTTATAAGTTATGGTTAAGACGATCACAATAAACGACGAAGCCTATAGGGCTCTGGTCGAGCTTAAAGGCGAGGGTGAGAGCTTTAGCGAGGTCATAGTTAGGATCCTGAGGGGGAGGAGGATTAACCTGTCTGAATTCTATGGCGTGTTCCGTGACAACGCAGGCTTGTGGTTTGAGGTTGAGAGAGAGATCCTTGAGGATAGGAGGAGAGCATCTGCAAGATGATGTTGCTCGACACTTCAGCCATAATAAGTATCCTGAGGGGGGATTCTGGAGTCAAGAGTATTATTGATAGGCCTGCGAAAGAAGGGTTCTGCACGACTACGATTACTCGCTTCGAGCTTTTCTCCAAGGTGTATCACAGGGGGCTTGTTAAGGAGGGTAAGGTGCTGAGAAGACTGATCAAGAGTATGAATCTCTTGACTTTTGATGAGGAATCTTCGGAGAAGGCTGCTGAAATCATGGGGACGCTTCTAAGGGCTGGCAAGCCGGTTAATGTTATCGATGTTTTGATCGCTGGCATTGCCGTGGCTAACGGCGTTGAGGAGATAGCAACTCTGGATAGGGATTTCAAGACCATTGAAGAGGTCTACGGTCATCTGAAAGTTGTATTGTTAACTGGAAGCTGAAAATAATAGTCTTTTTCAAAACTGGATATTCGATCTATGACCCATATGTAGTGTGGTATGTATGCTCTACCAGCAGGGTTATTACAGGGCATGTATTGAGTATTCAGAATAATTAGTCAACATGGTTGCGGCAGAGGAGCAGAAGCATAGCGTTATACAATACTATAAGAAGGTTGCTGAAGAATATGATAGGGAGTATGACACGCCGTATTTCAAGAGGCTGTACGACAAGATTACTTGGCGCTACTTCGAGCCGTATCTTCCTAAGGAGGGCTTGTGCTGGATGCTGGCGGGGGCACTGGAAAAATGGGCTATTCCGATTGCTGAAAAAGGCTTGAAGGTGGTTCTGTATGACATATCTAGAGAAATGCTGAACGTTGCTAGGCGTAAGATTATGAAGAGGCGCCTTGAAAACATGGTTTTATTTGAGGAGGGCGATATCTATGAAATAGGTTTCTCCGAGAACTATTTTGACTTCGTTCTAGCCGAAGGGGATCCGGTATCTTGATGCATGACCCGAGTAAGGCTGTCAGAGAGCTTGCTAGAGTCCTCAAGCCATGATGCTTCATCGCAGCTGGAGTAGACAGCTTGTTCAGCGTTACGCGGGGATACTTGTTCGAAAAGGATTGGAGGAGGCTTTTAAAGTGCTTCGGGAGAAAAGGTAGCGCGCGCTAGAAACTGAGGGGTCAGAAGAAAGGAATAGTCACATACCTGTTTAATCCTGCTAATTTTAACGAATTAGCTAAGTATTCGCAACTACTTGAAGGGATTTCCATCTCTTTGTTTGATTTAGCAGAATTCTATGGTTTAAGAGTATCTCCTGTTCAGGTTGAATGGTTATGGCCAGATGTTCACTCAGAACCTTTCGACATATGGCCCGTAACCGCTGAAGACCCCCATTATCACTCATATTATAAACCGGAGGATTGGGAACTAATAGGGGCTTCACTAACAGCAGACATAGAGTATTCAGAAGAGATCGTAGGCCTCGTTTTTAAAATCGTCGAAACCGCCGAAAAGCTGAATGAAATGAGAAACAAGTTTGAACACCTTCTTAAAAGTATGCATTAGGATATTAAGCGCGTGCCCAAAAGACAAGGAGTAGGTTTTCTAATCTGACAGCGTGTAAGTGCTTATAAGGCTGCTCTACACTAGCGCGCGCTAAACTGATTCTGACGTGTTATAACGCTTCGAGTTATGCTTTTAAGCTTACTCCACGTTATTTACGGTGATGAAACCCGAGCTGAGGAGGAGGCCCATAGGTTCAATCGAGTACCTTCGCAAGATGGGTTTCTTCCAAGATCATTCCAGCCTGTCCTCCGAAGAGATGCTTGAGAAGATCTTCTATGAAGAAACATGTTATGAGAATGCCTGGTGGACTGGTAGAGAGATAACGGGGCATCTGGAAAAGTTGCATGGACAGTCGGCGCGCCTAACTAGTTAGGGATTTTACCATGGCACGAAAAAAGAATGTTATAAACAGCGCTTTTTGGACGCTTTGCATGATGGGGTTCTTCGCAATTTTAAGCTCAACGATGTCTAAGAGCCCTGTTTTAAAGCCTTTCTCGCTAAGCCTTGGGACGCCGACCGATTGGACGGGGATTGTTGCTTCTGCCTCAACGATTCCTGGAATTTTAGTTAGTTTGCCTGCTGCCTCGCTTTCTGACATTTATGGCAGAAAGAAGTTCATATTAATTGCCGGTTTCATCTTTGCTTCCGCTCCCTTCCTTTATCTTCTGATAACTGTTTGGTGGCAACTTATTCTCGTCAGATTTTACCATGGATTCGCAACTGCGATTTTTGTGCCGGTTGCTGAGGCTTCAATAGCCGAACTATTTCCAACTAAGCGTGGAGAACGAATTTCCCTTTTCTCTTCAGCGACATACGTTGGAAGAGTTATCGCACCGGCTTTAGGCGGCTACATACTTTTCGCGACGACGAACAATTTTCACACGCTTTACCTATGTGTGGCTATAGCGGGCGTAACAGCGCTGGTTATGGCTCTTCCATTTTTGACGGAAAGAAAACAAATCATAAGCACTCGGCAACATGATGCCAGAGAAACTGTTAAGAAAATTTTCCACGGATGGCGAATTGTCATACATACCCGTGGAGCGTTGACCGTTAGTTTAGTCCAAGCAAGCCTATACTATGTTTATGGCTCTGCAGAGTTCTTTTTGGCTGGTTATTTGCCGGAGGTCGCCGGGTTAAATGAGTTCTTAACTGGTATTATTATCACAAGCATAATTGGCATCGCAATTTTCGCAAGACCTTACATGGGAAGGCTTTCGGACAAGATTGGAAGGCGAACGCCAATAATATTGGGCTGCATAATCTCAGCGGCGCCCATGCTGGTAATTCCTTTCGTCACCAGTTTCTGGGCTCTACTTTTGTTGGCCCTAATTTATGGGTTCGGCTTCGCCAGTGTAACGGCCTCAACGCCAGCCCTAATAAGCGAGTTAACGCCTAAGGAACTTGTTGGGACATGCATGGGGTTCCTCGACACCATGATGGATGTGGGACAAACGCTTGGACCCATAATCAGCGGTTTGATACTTGCAACAAGCCTACAATATGTTGGAGTCTTCCTCTCCCTAAGCATTTTACTCCTATTAGCAGGTCTATCATTTGCTTTATCCAAAGTTCCAAAAGAAAAGTAAAGAACAATGTAATAGACTGTTAGAAAAATTATGTTATAAATCAGTTGTTCAGTGTCCGCTTGACGATTGAATAATAAAAAGGGTGGATTAATATTTAGCATAGTGGCTCTTGCATTTTCCTTCGCAAGAATTCACGCTGCTGTTTTGTACTCATTCCCTCTAACTCTTTTTTATGCTTTTCACGGAGCAACTTATATTTGCAATAACTATAAAGCGCTTCATAGACATATGCAGCTTCTTCTACAGCCTCAAAATCATCTTCGACATTCAATCTTGCGCCAGTCATTATTGCACTTAACCCTACTCCTTCAGGCGCCAATTCAGCGTCACCTGTATCCGCTGAATGAACGATTTTCGCGAGCTCTTGAAGCACAGGGTCTTTTAACCCGTATTCTTCCATTATAGTCTCGAAACTGCATTTTCCATCCCTATGGCCAAGCTTAACTCCTGGCGCGTCAAAAGGAATTGCCCCCTTGCTTTTCGAAACTTCTTCTATCTTCTCTACAGGCACAAAGATAAACTCTGCTTCTGGATCTATGAACTTTTTGATAAGCCATGGACACGCTGTCCTATCAACATGCACATATTCACGTGTAACCCACTTCATCTATAATCACCATTACCCTCTATGCCCTCTCAATCCCTTTGACATTAATAAATTTTCTGTTGGTGTCTCTTAACAGAACCATTAATTTTCTTTTCTTGGTTGAGCTTTTCGATTATAGGCTATTCTTCCCTGCAGAGTTCACAGTTAGTGATGTTGGGATCAAACTAGACCTCTTCAATAATGAAATTGAGATTGGTGGAAATCGTTATGGTTTTAGGCAGAAGACGCATGTTTGGGGAGGAGAGATACGCGTAGATGCGGAACTCGATGGAAAAAACATAGAAGGCAAAAACTTGGTGCTCTCCTTCTATCAGGATGGAGAAGTTGGGGTCAAGCATGGAGAACGTCCTTGTCCGGTTAAAGGAGTTAGAATTGATGCCGAGCTTAAATTAATCAGAGTTAAATACTTCGATGGAAATCTGAAGTGGAAGTTCAAGGCGGAGGGAAGGATCGTAATAAGCCCCGTGATAATAGACGCGGATGGAGCAATATACCTGCAAACCATCGAGCATCTCCCAGGTCTCTCCGCAGTCTTCACGGATCACTGTAAATCTCGACGGAAGCCTAAAATGGAGAAGAGAACAAGGCGCGCGCTAAGCACAACGTAGTTTATCCATAAATCTGAGACGGAAGCCGAGTAGTATCGGTATCCAGTATCTTTTATCAGTTCATTTATCTTCCAGACGGCTGGTTCCATGACAAGAGCCTCGCCATAGCTGGTGAAGTCAACGCAATGCTCTTTTCCCCTGAACTTGAAAAATACCCTGCATCGCACATCACCCCTTACATTATACCTCCAATTCCACTCCTCCCTAATATTCGTCGGGTTGAAAACCCCCCTGGATATCCTCGCAAGCTTCTTAATTAGAGCTATGCCCATCCCTTTCTTTGCCTCTTAGTATCGAAAGGGGGCCAAGTCATAATCTATCTCGCGCGCTACAGCTGAGCCTCCGCCCATTCCTCTATCTTCTCCGCCTCGGCAGGCAACAGATAGAGGAAACAAGCTCAGGATAAGCCGTGTACGTGATTTCAGCCTTCTAACTAATCAGTTTGGTGGCTTCTTTCATTTCCCTAGCGTATTTAGTCAACCTGTCTAAAAGAATAGGTAAATCATTCTGGTTTTCTTCTATAATTTTTACAAAGGCGCTACCTACTATGGCTCCCTCTGCACCATATGATATTATGGTTCTGACGTGGTCAGGCTTAGATATTCCAAAACCTACTGCGAGAGGGATTCTGTTGACTGTATACTGACGTATTCTTTTCAAGGTTTGAATAGTGAGCTGGGCAACATGGTCTCTCATGCCAGTAACACCAAAGACAGATATAAGGTATAGGAAGCCTGAGTCCATGTTCACTATCTTCTCAAGCCTTTCGGAAGAGGTTGAAGGCGCTGCGAGGAAAATAGTGTCGATACCTTTTTCTTCAGCATACTCCTTATACTCGCTAGCCTCTTCAACCGGCAGGTCTGCTACTATTATTCCGTCGACACTGCTCTTACTCGCCTCTTCTAAGAATCTGCCCACACCCTTTCTAAATATAATATTGTAATAAGTTAAGAGGACGATAGGAGTTTCAATAGTCTTCTTTAACTCCCTGACGATATTTAAAACCATCGTCGGAGTGGTTCCTGCACTAAGTGCCCTAACGTCTGAAGCCTGTATTACTGGCCCGTCTGCTATGGGGTCTGAGAAAGGTATTCCAATCTCGACGATGTCTACTCCGCCTTCGACAAGTGCTTTGACTATTTTAGGAGTGTACTTTGGTGAAGGATCTCCACCAGTTACGTAGGCTATCAAAGCTCCTTCACTATTCTTTCTTAGCCTATTGAATGTACTGGATATGTTGCTCATATTTTAACACCAAGCCTGTTTGCAACAACTTCCACATCCTTATCTCCTCTACCGGACAAATTTACTAAAAGTATTTCATCTCGCCCCATTTTTTCAGCAAGCTTCTTAGCATAGGCGAGAGCATGACATGGTTCTAACGCTGGTATTATGCCCTCGACTTTAGAAAGCTGTAGGAAAGCTTCTAAAGCCTCTTCATCTGTAACCGCATCATACTTTACTCTCCCAATACTTTTTAGAAAACTGTGTTCCGGCCCCACGCCCGGATAGTCTAAGCCAGCTGAAATACTGTGTGTAGTCAGTATTTGCCCATTTTCATCCTGTAGAACGTAAGAAAGCATTCCATGGAAAACCCCTTCAGATCCGGCGCAGAGGCTTGCAGCATGTCTTCCAGTATGTAGGCCTTCGCCAGCAGCCTCAATCCCATAGAGCTCTACATCCTTATCTTCAAGAAACGGATAGAAGATTCCGATCGCATTACTCCCTCCTCCTATGCAAGCAACTACTGCATCTGGTAGCCTGCTTTCTTGAGCAAGTATCTGCTCCTTTGCTTCAAACCCTATAACACTCTGAAAATCCCGGACTATCATAGGATATGGATGAGGACCTACGACAGATCCTATGAGATAATATGTTGTTTGCACGTTGGTGACCCAATCCCTAAGAGCCTCGTTTATCGCATCCTTAAGGGTTTTTGAACCAGATTCTACAGGATGCACTTCCGCACCTAAGAGCCTCATTCTAAAGACATTCAGCCGCTGCCTCTTCATGTCTTCAGCACCCATGTATATTTCTGCTTTCAAGCCGAGGGCTGCACAAGCCATGGCTGTTGCTACACCATGCTGTCCAGCGCCAGTTTCAGCAATAATCCTTGTCTTACCCATTTTTTTCGCTAAAAGTGCTTGGCCTATTGTATTGTTTATCTTATGGGCACCACCGTGCGCTAGGTCTTCTCTCTTCAAGTATATCTTTGGTCCACCGAGTTTTCCAGTAAGGTTGGCTGCGTAGTAAAGAGGAGTAGGTCTGCCGGCAAATTTCTCAAGATAGTATTTAAGCTTCTTCTTAAACTCTGGATCATCCTTGAACCTTAAGTATGCTTTCTCAAGCTCTTCAAGCGCAGGCATTAAAGTCTCTGGGGCAAACTTGCCTCCATAACGCCCGTATTTCCCATCCTTAGGATACTCGTAAGTTATCCTGTTCATATTCCTGCCTCCTTTGCTCTCCTAATAAACTTTGAAACTTTCTCCGGATCCTTAACACCAGGCTTTGCTTCAACACCTGTCGAAACATCAACGCCATAAGGTTTCACAATATTCACAGCATCTGCAACATTTTCCGGAGTAAGGCCGCCGGCTAGTATCATCGGCTTAGGATACAACCTATCTCTTATAATCTTGCTCAGCCTCCAGTCATGGGTCCCGCCCGAGCCTCCCAGCCAGCTATCTTTCAGACTATCTAGCAGAACTATTCTAAACAGCTCAGAATATTTTACTGCTATATCCAACGCGTTGGGCAGCTTAGCGTTTACTACACCTATCGTTTTCCCCTTGGGAATTTTTTCAGCAAAGCGCATTAGTAGATAGGTTTCTCCATGTAGTTGGATATAATCTGGGTTAAGCTTCATAATCTTATCTAAATCCCCTAAGCTCTTGGGGATTGTTACTATTACACTTTTAACACTACTGGGTAAAGAAGATATTAGGTATGCAGCCTCGTTAATATCTATGTTTCTTGGAGAGGATGGAACGTTAACTACGAAGCCTATGAGATCAGCACCGGCTTTCGCAGCAGATTCAAGGTCTTCAACTCTAGTTATTCCACATATTTTTACCATCACCATTTTTAATCAGCCTCTACAAAACTCCTAATCTTCTCCTCGACATCCTCAGACAGCATTATTGATGTTCCAATAAGAAACGCTTTTACACCATATTCCCTCAATAACCTCATTTGGCCTGGAGAATCTATTCCGCTCTCGCTCACTATTATTTTTCCACAGGTGCCATACTTACTAAGTATGTTTATTGTAGTGTTGATGTCTACTTCGAGTGTAGAAAGATTCCTATTGTTTATTCCAATCATATCTGCTCCTGAATATATGGCGTTAAGAAACTCTTCTAAACTATGGACTTCGAGCAGGACTTCAATATCGTAAGAATGTGCAATGTCAATCATCTCTTCTAGACTTGCTTGAGAATACTCCTTGTCGAAGAGTTTTTGAATAAGCAGTATGGCGTCGGCCCCTATTCGCGAAGCTGCTTCAACCTGAGTGTAACTAACTATGAAATCCTTCATCAAAAGCGGAATGTTTACAGTTTTTCGAATATTCTTGAAAGAATTAAGTGATCCGTGAAAATATTTAGGTTCTGTTAAAACAGAGATTCCTACTGCTCCTGCCCTTTCTGCTGACACAGCTATTTGAACAGCGTCTTCACTATTTCTCAAAAAGCCTCTTGACGGAGATGCCGGCTTAAACTCTGCTATAATAGGGTTTTTAGTACAAGATAATACTGTTTTCTTTAAGCTTACCTTCTCATGTTCAACAGGATCTACGTTATAATATCCAGACTCTATTGTTCCCCTAACGCTCTTAATGATTTCTTCTATAAAATCAGTCATCTTTCTCAAACTCCTCTAAGACTGAGAGATTTCCCCCACTATACTTTATTAGTTCTTTAAGCTTATTGTATGCTGCGCCGCTTTCAATAGACTCTTTCGCAATCTCAACTGCTTCACTAATATTCTTCGCCTTACCTCCTAAAAATATTGCTGCGGAAGCATTAAGTAAAGCCATATTTCTTTTTGAAATCAGTTTCTGATCGTTTCCTACACGGTTTTTCAATATGCCGATTGCAACCTTAACACTTTCTTCTTTAGACGAAACTTCGATAAGGCTTTTATCAACCTTATTAAAGCCAAAGTCTTCAGGATCAATATATTTTGAACTAATCTTTCCGTCCGACAGAAGGAAAGCCTTAGTCTTTCCTGAGATTGAAATCTCATCTACCCCGTCTAAGCTGTGTACAACTATTGCATCATTAATGCCTAGGTTCTTGAGCACTTCTGCGACAGGTTTAAGAAGCTGCGCGTCATAAACTCCTAAGAGGTGAGCGTTAGCACCCGCAGGATTAGTAAGGGGTCCCAGGATGTTAAAGACTGTCCTTATCCCTATTTCTCTCCTGGGCCCTATTGCATACTTCATAGCAGGGTGGAAAACCGGAGCGAACATAAATCCTATCCCAATGCTTTCTATAGCCTTTTCTACCTCCTCAGGACTCATGTTAAGATTGAATCCTAATGCTTCTAAGAGGTCTGCACTGCCACACTTGCTGGTTACAGAACGGTTTCCATGCTTCGCTATGTAAACACCTGCCCCGGCTGCTATGAAAGCTGCTACAGTGCTTACATTAAAAGTCTTAAATGCATCTCCTCCTGTACCGCATGTATCGACGAGCCTGCTCTTAATTTTTGGACGAATCCGATGACAGAATTTTCTCATTACTGATGCGAATGCAGTTATCTCTTCAACAGTCTCTCCTTTCATTCTTAATGCTGTTATGAATGAAGCTATCTGCCCATCACTCGCCTTTCCAGTCATTATTTCGGTCATCGCCTCTTCGGCTTCTTCGGGAAGGAGGTTTTTCCTTTCAACAAGCTTGGATATACATTCTCTTATCAAACTCAATACGCCTCCTCGAGAAAATTCTTCAGTATCTTCTTACCCTCGCGAGTAAGTATTGACTCAGGGTGAAACTGTATACCCTCAATCGGGTACTCGACGTGTCTCAAACCCATGATCTCACAATCTTCTAAAGAGTATGCTGTTATTTTCAACGAAGAGGGCATGTCGAAAACACTGACTACTAAGGAATGGTAGCGCGTTGCCTCAAAAGGATTTGAAACCCCTCTGAATATTCCCTTACCATCATGTTTAATCATACTGGTCTTCCCGTGCATGAGCTTACTGGCATGAGAGATCTTTGCGCCAAAGGCGTATGCAATACCCTGGTGTCCAAGACAAATCCCCAGTATAGGGATCTTCGAACCGAGCCTCCGGATTATGGAAATACAATTTCCAAAAAAACTCTTATCCTCAGGAGTACCTGGGCCGGGGGATATTATTATCCTGTCAGGATTAAGCCTTTTCGCCTTCTTCACGTTAATAGTGTCGTTTCTGAAAACCATTACAGACGCACCTAGTTCTCCCAAATATTGAGCAATATTGTAGACGAAAGAATCGTAATTATCTATTAGTAAAACTCTCATTTTCTACCACCCGCCAGACTTAAAGCCTTTAGAAGAGCCCTTGCTTTATGTTCCGTCTCAAACCATTCTCTCTCCGGAATAGAGTCGGCAACAACTCCTGCTCCGACTTGAATATGTCCTCTGTTACCTCTTACAATAAGGGTTCTGATAGTTATTGCAAAATCCGCATTACCATTATAAGAAAAATATCCTACTGCACCAGCATACGGCCCTCTCCTCGTAGGCTCAAGTTCTTCGATTATCTCCATTGCTCTTACTTTTGGAGCTCCCGATACTGTTCCAGCAGGAAGCATAGATTTCAAAACGTCAAAGCAATCCTTGTCCGGCGCGAGTATTCCGACAACTCTAGAAACAATATGTTGAACATGACTGTATTTATGTATTACCATGAAATCCGGTACTTTCACTGAACCGTATTCTGCGACTCTGCCTAGATCGTTCCTAGCTAGGTCTACGAGCATTACGTGTTCCGCCCTTTCTTTAGGATCAGCTAATAGTTCTTTTGCCAGCTTATTGTCAAGCATTGGATTCCCAGTCTTCTGACAGGTTCCAGCTATCGGATATGTTTCAATAATCCTGCCGTCAACCTTAACAAGCATCTCTGGACTTGACCCAATTATCCAATTATTATCATGCTTCAAAAAATACATGTATGGTGAAGGGTTGATTTTTCTAAGCGCTTGATAGAAGCTTAAAAGGTCTCCACGAATATTGAAACTATATCTTTTTGAAAGTACGATTTGGAAGATGTCGCCATTAAAAATATATTCCTTGGCTTTAATAACAATCTCTTCATACTCTTTCTTGCAAATATTCGGCTTAGGTTTACTAAACCTTAGGATTTCAAAACTTCTGCTAGACTTGAGTTTCTCTTCTAAAACGCTTATCCTATTCTCTCCTCTGTAGAAATAATATGCTCTTCTCTTAGCATGTTCGAATATTATTCCGTCATCATAAATACCCATTTCTAAATCAGGAAGCTTAAGATCATCAACGGCTATTGATGGAAGCTTCTCACAATACCTTACAGCATCGTAGGAAACATAACCCACAGCGCCCCCAATAAATCTCGGATATTCTCGTTGAATAACTCTTGAATTCAACTCCTCTCTGACTATTTGCAGAGGGTTGCTAGTTTTTACGACATCCCTGTTTTCACCAATGATTTCTGCCTTTCCGTCTTTAACTCTGATGACCATCTTAGGGTCAAAACCTATGAAAGAGAATTCTGCAAGCTTCTCTGGCCCAGTTGCTGATTCTAACAAGTATACATAGTTGTATTCATTTACCAGCTTGGAAAAAACTTTGACGGGGCTTTCATAAGTAATCTCTTTAACTCTGAACTCTACCTTCTCGGCATTCCTAATAGAAAGTTTGCTGCCCAAGGTTGCAATGGTTCGAGTGGCCACGAAGTTTCCTGCGGAAAAAAGACAATATATAAAAAATTCTGAACAAATGCATACATGTATACATCTGTTCAAAAAATACGTTCAAATTTCCAATAATCTTTTTTCTAAATCATTATTTTGGTGCCCTTTGTTGAAATCATAGGGAATCTGCAGCTGGACGTTGAGCCGATGGCTTACGTGTCAGGCTTCAGCGAAGTTCTCAGGGAAGACGAGCCGGCGGAAACCCTTTCAGAAGATGATGTTTTAAAAATGCTTTGAAGAAGGATGAAAATGTTTGTGCCCGTCCAAGTGTGAAGTTAGGCATTAGCTTGAAACAGGCCGTCGGGTTAGACGAGCCTATCGATCCGGTGGAGAGAGTACATAAGGCTCTTGAAAAATCAGGGCAAACAGGAAATTGAATGCGTTCATAACAGTAGACGCAGAAGGAGCGCTGAAGGGGGCTGGAGAGATTAAGAGAAAAATGGAGGAGGGTGGAAAACTGGCAGGTTATGGGGGCTTATAGTGGCTGTCAAAGATAATATTTCTACAAAAGGTTTGAAAACTACATGTACCTCTAAAATGCTTGAAAACTATATTCCGGTTTATGACGCCACTGTTATTGAGAGAATAAGGAGGGAGGGTTCTTCGTGGAAATTACATTAGAAGGAGCAGATGAAATTGAATGTACCGGGCTGCTTCCACATGATATTTCCACGAAGGATGAGGAATTGCAAAAGAAGATACTTGATTTTTCTCAACAATGTCTACTCAAAGGATTCCCACCCATGTGTTAAAAAAGATTTGCTGAAGGCGTTGAAATTTGAGGAGAACGATATAGTCAGGACGATAACTTATCTCGAGGGCAAAGATGAGTGGTTTATTGACGGAAACTTCATGAGCCAAATTACTTCTTAAGGTATCGATACCGTTGAGAAAATGAAGCTGGTACAAAAGAACTTATTGTTCATTAGTTATCACCACAAGGATAAAGAAATCGCTTCTCATATAAAGTCAGAATTAAGTAACTTCGGTAGCGCGCGAACCCGCACCTACCCTTCTTCAACGAAATCATCTCCCGTTCCAAGAATTTAAGCAAATATGCTTAACTGGCTTAAACACTAGCCTCAGATCCCGCTCTATAGAAGCTTTGAAGCCTCGGGAGGGATTTGAACCCTCGGCTAACAGCTTCCCCGGCTTTTTCTGCTTACAAGGCTGCCACTCTACCAGGCTGAGTTACCGAGGCTCAATAGCATTTTTGAAAAAAGGGGTTTAAAACGTTTTCGCCTAAGCCTCTTTAAGGTTGATGGTCTGGGTTACGGTTCTTAAGCGGCGTTAAACAGTTTCAGATGGGAACCGGTTTTGGTTTCAGCGTTGCTTATTCTCCTCACTGTTTGACCACTTCTCCACTGTCGCCTAATCCGGTGTACGAGCGTTGAACTTGCTTCCAGTAACAATGATTCTGGCTGAGGGCCGCTGCCGAGATTCGAACTCGGACAAGTGGCTCCACAGGCCACCGCGCTGCCTGGTTACGCTACAGCGGCCGTTTTTTAAGAGACAGCCTATTGTAACCTGTTTCATGGTGTTTTAAACTTTTTCACCATTCCAGTGGATAGTAAACCGTGGGGGAAAACATTATATATCGTTACGGGAAACTATTCGCCGGGGCCGGTAGTTCAGTGGTAGAATGTCCGACTTGCACTCGGAATGGGTGACCCCGAATGGTCGTGGGTTCGAGTCCCACCCGGTCCATTCCTCGAATTTTTCCAGTGTTTAAAACACTCGTCGAATCTGAGAAATTTTCGACTCTTCCTTTTTCAACTAGCTTATTTGAAAGGCTTGAGCAGGGTTCTTGACTAAAACCTCTTCCACAAGGCTCCGGCTGAATCCTTCCCTCAGCATGAGTGGGATGAAATGCTTCACCAGGTAGCTGTACGGCCTGATGACGCCTCCCCTGTTCTCGCCCACGTTGTACCATCCTGCGTCCTGAGAAAGGAGAAGCCTGCTGCTGAAACCGTTCTCAACCACGAGCCGTATCAGGTTTAAAACTTTAGTCGACGCGGCTTCACTAACACCATCGTATTCAACCCACGCGCCCCGCCTCAGTATTTCAAGATGATAATTCCAATCCTCCTCGGAGTCGCAGTGTGCAACTATTACTTTAGCAGGGTCCAAACCCTCTTCATCAATTATGTTCAACAGCTCTACTGCCGCTATGCCGCTGGCGGTGTGGCAAACAATAGTGGCCCCGGTGGACAGGCTGCATCTAGAGGCTGCTCTCACAATCTTCTGCTGTATCGGAATTATGCGGCCAGGGTTCACCGCGATCTTCACGAAGCCTGCTTTAACACGTGTCTCCTCAATACCCTGCTCAATCTCGCTTGCCCACATGCCGGCCAGCTGGTCCGCCGAGTATTCGAAAACATACTTCGGTAGGAAAGGCTCCTTATACAGGCCCGTGTTGGTCAGGATATGGATTCCTGAGGCTTTCGACAGGCTGGCGAGCAGCTGCGGGTCTCTTCCGATGAACGCTGGCGTGCAGTCTACGAATCCTGAGACGCCAAGCTGCTTAACCTCGCGCAAGTAGGGCAGCATGACGTTGAAAACCTCCAGTGGGTCGTAGCGGTCCCTACTAGTCCTGTCGGCCCCTATGAAATCGCAGAGTATGTGCTCATGCACAAGTGTCAGCCCAAGCTCGTCAGGCTGAATGTCTCCCAATACTGTCCTGATCTTCACGGGACAGTTTCGGCGGCCGAAATAGTTAAGCTTAGTTCCACAGGATTGTTGACCCACGTCTGACCAGCCTGGTTTTCCACTGGAAGAGGTCTTTCAAAAACCTATTTTGGAATCGGTTCCACCAGGCCTTTTAAAAAGTCTCAAACGCGTTAGAAATGCTTAAATAAGCGTCTGGTCAACTATATTCCAGCCACACTGGAACGGCGTGCCTCCTAGACACTGGTGTGAAACCAGGTATGACAAGGGGGCTCCACGTGTGGACACAATATCTTGAGGACTCGAAAGAGTCTGATGCTGTTGAACATGTAAGGAAAGTCCACCGTCCAAAGACCGTAACTCCCAAACCGGTTGATCCTGCCGGACCCCACCGCTATCGGGATGGGACTAAGCCATGCGAGTCGTGCGGCCCGGTCAGCGGGCAGCGGCGTACGGCTCCGTAATACGTGGTCAACCTACTCGGAGCACCGGGATACCCGCTGGGAAACTGCGGCTAATCCCGGATAGGCGAGGAGGCTTGGAACACCTTCTCGTCGAAACGCCGGGTTAACGATGCTTAACTCGGCGGCTCCGAATGGGACCACGGCCGATCAGGTTGTTGGTGAGGTAACGGCTCACCAAGCCTAAGACCGGTACGGGCCCTGAGAGGGGGAGCCCGGAGATGGGGACTGAGACAAGGCCCCAGGCCCTACGGGGCGCAGCAGGCGCGAAACTTTTGCAATGCGCGAAAGCGTGACAAAGTCATCCCGAGTGCCACCCGCTGAGGGTGGCTTTTCCACAGTCTAAAAAGCTGTGGGAATAAGGGGAGGGTAAGTCGGGTGTCAGCCGCCGCGGTAATACCCGCTCCCCGAGTGGTGGGGGCTTTTACTGAGCTTAAAGCGCCCGTAGCCGGTCATGTGTGTCTCCAGTTAAATCCAGCAGCCTAACTGCTGGGCCGCTGGAGATACTGCATGACTTGGAGGCGGGAGAGGCCACCGGTAGTCCCGGGGTAGGAGTGAAATCCACTGATCCCGGGAGGACCTGCAGTGGCGAAGGCGGGTGGCCAGAACGCGCTCGACGGTGAGGGGCGAAAGCTGGGGGAGCGAACCGGATTAGATACCCGGGTAGTCCCAGCCGTAAACGATGCGGGCTAGGTGTCGGTGCGGGTACGGCCTGCACCGGTGCCGCAGGGAAACCATTAAGCCCGCCGCTTGGGGAGTACGGTCGCAAGACTGAAACTTAAAGGAATTGGCGGGGGAGCACCACAAGGGGTGAATGCTGCGGTTTAATTGGAGTCAACGCCGGGAACCTTACCAGGGGCGACAGCTGGATGAAGGCCAGTCTGAAGGGCTTGCCAGACTAGCTGAGAGGAGGTGCATGGCCGTCGCCAGCTCGTGCCGTGAGGTGTCCTGTTAAGTCAGGTAACGAGCGAGACCTCCGCCTCCAGTTGCCACCGTCCCTCGAAAGAGGGGCGAGCACTCTGGAGGGACTGCCACCGATAAGGTGGAGGAAGGAGGAGGCAACGGCAGGTCAGTATGCCCCGAAACCCCTGGGCCACACGCGGCAGATAATGGCGAGGGCAGAGGGCTCCGACCCCGAAAGGGGAAGGTAATCCCTAATCCTCGCCGTGGTTGGGATCGAGGGCTGCAACTCGCCCTCGTGAACGTGGAATCCCTAGTAATCGCATGTCACCATCGTGCGGTGAATACGTCCCTGCTCCTTGCACACACCGCCCGTCGCTCCAACCGAGTGGGTCTGGGTCGAGGCCTGGTCCGATGAGGGTCGGGACGAGACCTAGGCCTGCGAGGCGGGAGAAGTCGTAACAAGGTCGCCGTACGGGAACGTGCGGCGGGATCACCTCCTACGTTTAGGACGGTGGACCCTTAAAACATGTTCAACAGCATCGTTGTAATGACCCTAAGCTTTACGCTTAGGCGAATGCATGAGCCCAAACGTGTTGGGCTGTGAGTGCGTCACAGGCAGGTCACAGACTGTTCCAACGGGAAGTTGGGGCCGTGGCACATGGACGCTGCCTGGTGGATGGATCGGCTCGACAGCCGATGAAGGCCGTGGCAAGCGGCGATACGCCCCGGGTAGGAGCATGCATCCGTTGATCCGGGGATCGCTGAATGGGTAACCTTCCCTGGGCTTCAGCTCAGGGAACACCCTCCGCAAGGAGGGTGGGGGAACCCGCCGAAAGGAAGCATCTGAGTAGGCGGAGGAAAGGAAATCAAAACGAGACTCCCTGAGTAACGGCGAGTGAAAGGGGATCAGCCCAAACCGAAACAGGCGTGGATGACACGCTTGTGATGTGGTGTTGAGGCGGAAGCGTTCCCTCCAATCCGGGCTGACCCGAAGGGACCTGGAATGGTCCGCCATAGAGGGTGACAGCCCCGTAGGGGTAGGCCTGGAGGAGGATGGCTTCTCAGCCTGAGTACCATAGCTCGAATATGCTATGGGAAGCAGGGAGCCAGCTGCTTCCAAGGCTAAGTACTCGTCGAGACCGATAGCGCACCAGTACGGTGACGGAAATCTGAAAAGCGCCCCGGAAGGGGGGTGAAAAGCGCCTGAAACCAGGCAGTTATAGACGTGCATGGCCTGAAAGGGTTACTCCCTTCAAAAGCGGGAGCTGGAGACGGCTCTTCGCGATGAAGGGTACCAGGGTCATGCGCTCCGTCTTGAAACACGGGCCGGGGAGTTTACCGTCATGGCGAGCTTAAGAGGCTTCAAGCCTCGTAGGCGTAGGGAAACCGACTCCACGCACAGCCTTTTTAAGGCTGGAGGTGGGGGGTGTGTCGAGCGCCCTTAGTCATGACGGTAAGACTAGAAACCGAGCGATCTAGCCCTGGGCAGGGCGAAGCCAGGCGAAAGCCTGGTGGAGGCCCGTAGGGGTGCTGACGTGCAATTCGTTCCTCTGACCTGGGGCTAGGGGACAAAAACCAATCTAGCTCGGTGATAGCTAGTTCCCTCCGAAGTGAGTCGCAGCTCAGCCCGCCTGGAGGAGGCGCGCTGGGTAGAGCACTGATTGAGCGGTAAGGGCTCGAAAGGGCCCGCCTCTCTTTCAAACTCCGAACCAGCGTGCTCCTGAGAAGGGCGGAGTGGGGTTCCGCGGGTTAAGCTCGTGGACCGAGAGGGGAGCAACCCAGACCAGGGTTAAGGTCCCCAAATGCCAGCTAAGTGTCAAACCAAAGGGCGTCTTGCCTCTTAGACAACCGGGGTGTAGGCTTAGAAGCAGCCATCACTTAAAAAGTGCGTAACAGCTTACCGGTCGAGAGGCAAGGCCCCGAAAATGGACGGGGCTTAAGCTGGCTACCGATACCCTGGAGCACGCCGCAACGCGGCGTGTCTGGTAGGAGGGCGTTCGGCTTGGGGAGAAGCTGGGTCGTGAGGCCCAGTGGACCGAGCCGAAGTGTAGATCCCGGTGGTAGTAACAGCAAAGTTGGGTGAGAATCCCAACCGCCGTAAGGGCCAGGGTTCCCCGGCGATGCGTCGTCAGCCGGGGGTTAGTCGGTCCTAAGGCCTGCTCTTAACACGAGTAGGCCGATAAGGGGAAGCCGGTTAATATTCCGGCACCAGACGGGTACGTGCGGCGACGCTAGGCTCAGGAGCCGACGGCTTGGGATAGGGTGAGCAGGGTTGCTGCCCTGTTTAACCGTTTAAGCCTGGGGAGTGCCGTAAAGGCGAGAACCAGGTGAAGACGGGAATAGCACGCCATTAGGCGTGTTCACCCGATTCCTAGGCCCATGGAAAAGGCTTCTGAGAAGGATCCCGTCTGACCGTACCGAGAACCGACACAGGTGCCCCTGGGTGAGAAGCCCAAGGCGTGTCGGGGGTAATCCATGGCGAGGGAACTCGGCAAATTGGCCACGTAACTTCGGGAGAAGTGGTGCCTGAAGCTGGGCCGCGAGGCTTGGCTTCAGGTCGCAGTGACAAGGGGGTCCCGACTGTTTACTAAAAACATAGGGAACCGTTAGCCCGAAAGGGTTTACACGGTTCCTGAATCCTGGCCAGTGGCGGTACCTGAAACCTGGGTCCAACCGGGCTAAGGGCCGCTAAACGCCGGGAGTAACTCTGACTCTCTTAAGGTAGCCA
>JAAOZP010000015.1 GCA_011605725.1 Nitrososphaerota archaeon
ATCCTCCAGCATCAGGTCAATAATCTCTTGAGGCATTAACCCTTTACAAACCTCGCAGTCGCATTCCTCAAACCTTATCGCAGGATCCCTAAGGTCGTAGGACCATCCATCCCTATAGTAGCATCCGTGCTTAGCCTCCAGCGCGCGCTTAAAAGCTTCCCTCAACTATAGTTCTCAAGTTTTTCAAAAATATGAGATTGAGGCTCGAGTCCCGCAGGGGTTCGTGGGTTTGAATCCTATCCCAGCATTCCTAAACCAGCCACATGGTGACTTCATCCTCGCAAACGTCTATGCTGCCAAGCTTGTAACCTGCAACTCACTCTGTCAGCTCCTTCTGATGATTCTGCTACCTAAGAACGGTTTGTTTTTATAGTGTGCTATTCAAAATGCTTAAAAGCGGTATGCTAAAAATCCTAGACCGGGGTTTAGGAATATGGCTGTGGAAGAGTGTGTCTTCTGCAAGATTGTCCGGGGAGAGTTGCCGTCTTGGAAGATTGTGGAAAACGACTCTGTACTAGGCATTTTGGACACTAACCCTACTGCTGAGGGTCACTGTCTAATTATCCCGAAACGGCATGTTCGATACTGGCATGACTTAAGCGACACGGAGACAGCCGTTGTTTTCAACACTGCTAAGACGGTCGCCCAAAAAATAAAAAAGGTCTTTAAACCAGACTTTGTATGCGTCTTTATCCGTGGCGGGCGAGTCAGGCATGCTCACATAGTGTTATTTCCATCTCAGGAAGGCGATAAACTGAGCGGTTTTCCGCAATCAGTCTTAGGAATCACTAAAATCAACTTTGACGATGTACGGATGAAATTAGCCGGCACGGAGTTGTAGAACGCAACCAGCCTGTTCTTAACCTCGATGCTATGGCTGAAGCTTTCCACAATGCCGCGTGTTAACTGGAAGTTCTCTAGGCTTCATTCAGGCAGCGCGCGTGAAAAGCATTTCATCCTATTCCTGCTGACGCAGACTGATGCCCCAATTTTTTCTAGACGCGTAGGTTATTTTCTGTTGACTGCCCTACTGGTGTTCCGAAGCTTTAGCGCGCGCTAAAATCTGTTTTTCCGCTTGGAAACCATTCTCTCTGAAACAAGCTGCCTTCTATCCTCCGTGCTCGTGTCCTTTCAAGTCTTATTATCGTTTTACTAGCGATTTTAACCAGCACCGGAAATAGTATAATTCACGCAACAGTCTTTTAAGACGCGTTTGCATTACTGGAGACTCTGTTTCCATTAGAATCCTCCTCGTTAACTCTATAAAATTGGAAATCCTGCTTATGTATTCGGCGTATGCGCTTTGAGAAAAATCCTTAGGATCTATTTGTTCGTAGAGCTCGAAGAACTGGGCTAGTTCACTGCGTTCGTAGAAATTTTTGCAGAAAATTATCATCTCGGGTTCTAAATCTGCTTTAGGGTTCCATAATAACTGGGCGTATTGGAATACTGTAGGAGAAGTAAACGTGTAAAAGTAATCTTTGTCTAAGCCCACTACAAAAGTAGTTATAGCGCGAATCCCTTTCTCCAAATAATAGTTGAGTTCTTGCTTCATGATGCCTCCGAATTGGGGTAGTCTTCCAAGCAAATCTTTAAAACGTTCTCTTCCGAAAAGAGAAGAATCCAGCCAATAGCCAAGTACTTGTGCTTCCTTTGGATTAAAAATCTTTAAAGCTTCTTCTATTTGAGGAATAACTATATTTTTATTTAACTCGCAAGCGGGATCGCAGATGGCATGGGAGAAGCATTGATGAATAGGCGCTATTTCTAAGAAAATTCCATCCAATGGTTTAACTTTTATAGGCGGTTCCCAAGTACTAAAATATTGAATGAAAGCTAGTCTAGCTTTAGGTCTAACCTCTCTTATCACCTGCAACATCCGATTCGTAAAAATGAGTACTTGGTCAGATAACGAAAGGTTACGGTCCTGCTCACAATCGCAATGGGTTAAAGGCCTATCTGCCGGCCACAAGAAGAAATCGTTTATTTCTGAAGGCACTAGTTCTAGAAATTCTTTAAGACGCTTTTTGCTTATTTCTAACTCATTCTGGTCAACAGTGCAAAATTTCGATCCGAAGAAATGTATTTCCAGATTAAAGTCTAAACCCCTCTTTGCCAGAAGAGCTAGAATCTGATTTAGAAGTTCATGTCTGTTCTTTATCCGGTTCACGGCACGTGTTGGCAGTAAACCAGTATCTTGGATATGAAGCGCCAGCGTGTTAAGCTTAACCTTAGCCATAAAATCTATCCAATCATAGAGAGCCGTATTGTCGAAGTCAATAACTATCCCTCTCTTCACAAACGCGGGCGACTCCTTAATGTTCAGCCCTTCTATCACTATGTCTTCTCTCTTTGGCACATATTCATTCTCTTCTCCAGGAAAATACCATCTTACACCAAGCAGCTGGAGGTAATGATAAGCTCCGAACAGCGTTGCCCTGCTCGTCTTTCCCAGGATAAGCAGCATCTCGCCTATTCCCCTTATAATAAAACCATCATCACCCAGTTCCTCTAACTCTTTTAAAATCTCGTTAACAAGAGATCCGTCCAGATTAGCGGGTAAAGTCCCAACATAAATCGCTTTTCGGGCTTCTTGTTGCGTAGAGACAACAATCTTATTACTGCTCATTTTAGCTAGATACTTCGCCAATTCTTCCGCTGCAAACTTTTCTGTTTGATCAGGCTCTTTTGGCAATACTATGATAACTTCATTATTTCTATCTTTTAACATTCCTAAACCCAAAATACCGCAAACGGGGAATTATTAAAAATTTTTATTAAAACACTGAGGTATTGCACGCGAACCAGGATATTCCGTTTCACAGCGCGCGCGCTTTTCACAGAACCGTTTCCTCTATGAAGCTTGCACAATTTAACGGTAAGCTTATATTTTAACCATTGACCTCTCATAGAGGAGGGTAAATGAGCAAAATAACTATTTCTGAAACTCAAGACTATTTCTTAAAAGAAGGTGAGAAATTCTTCTATCTTGCAGATACCTGCTGGAGTGCTTTCACCAACCCGACATACGATGAATGGGAGTACTATCTTGAATATAGAAGAATGCAGGGGTTTAACGTTCTGCAAATAAACATGCTTCCTCAACACGATAGAAGCCTTTCGGAGAACTATATCGATCCTTTTGAAGTGCTTCCTGATGGTGGATGGGACTTTAGCCGGAGGAACGAGAAATACTTCGATAGAGCGGAAAAGATGGTTGAAATGGCGGTTGAACATGGCTTCACGCCAGCGCTGGTAGTATTATGGTGTAACTATGTTAAGGGAACATGGGGTTCAAAGATAAACCCGTCCAGGATCATTCCGAGGGATAAGCTGGAGGAGTATGTGAGCTACGTGGCGGAGAGATATAGTAGGTATAACCCTATTTTCATAATAAGCGGGGACACGAATTTCGAAACCGAGGACTCCGTGGATTATTATAATTCTGCGCTTGAAACAGTTAAGAAAATATCGTCGGGCTCTTTAACCACTATGCATTTAAGTGGGGGACTATGGGAGATACCGGAAACACTCGTTAAATCGCCAAACTACGATTTCTACATGTACCAGTCGGGGCATGTGAAGGAGCACCAGCATCTTTCATACGAGCTTGCCCAAAGGTTTTACAATATGCCGGTTAAGAGACCCGTGGTGAATGGTGAACCATGCTATGAAGGAATAGGTTCAATAGGATCCTACGGTAAGTATGGAAGGTTCAGCAGCTTCGACGTTAGGAAGGCTGTGTGGCAGAGTCTTCTTTCAGGAGCTAAAGCAGGAGCAGCCTATGGGGCTCACGGCGTATGGTCATGGCAGAAAGAATACGAATATCCGATGGAATATGCGGAAGTTCACGGTGCCCCCTATCATTGGGCTACGGCATTAAGATTCCCAGGAGCATTCGACGTTGCTTTTGCCAAGTGGGTTTTCGAGAAATACGACCTCTTTGACATAAAACCTGCTAACGATAAGCTTCTGAACGAAACTACTGAAATAAGAGTTGCAGAAGGAAAAGACAAGATGCTTGTTTACACCCCCTTCAGCACTAAGATAAAGCTGAAGATCGACGAGCTATACAATAAATGGGAGGGAATAGATTTCGAATCAAGAAGAATCTTTAAACCGGTGTTGGAGAAAACAGAAAACTTTTTAGAGATAAAGATGGCCGGGTTTAACAACGATCTTCTGATAATTGGGAGTAAACCCTAAACAAAGCCGTTAGGCGTGCGTCGGCTAGGCTGCTATGAGCGCGCGATACATATGCAACACCATCCCCTTTTTTACTAAACTCCCGCAATTTTAAGCTTTGAAATTGCATAAAAACAGACGATAGATGCAGCGAGAAGCCTAAAACCTCAACGTTTAACCGTTAAAATTGGCGAGTAGCGGGGGGTCGATTTGAACGACCGATCTCAGGGTTATGAGCCCTGCGGCATAGACCTGGCTAGCCCACCCCGCTATGTTTTTCTATATTTGTTTCTTTTTGCTTATTCTGCTACTCCGAAATAGGGAGTTTAGGTGGCGAGTATATAAAGTTTTTGCCGCGGTTTACGCTTTAAGTGGGCGGCTTGTTGTTTTCCTCTTGGGTTAAAGAGGTGATCGATATCGACTTTCAGACTGCTTTCGTGTATTTGGCCACTAGTACATAATCTAAGGGCGAGGGAGGTATAGGGTTTTCCACCATGGCCGCTAGCCTTTATAGTCGCATGGTTATGGTTCTTGGTTTAATTCTCGGCTTTTTACGTGTGCGACTTATGGCTGCATCAGAGTCTTCCTGTTTATCGACCCCTTTTTACGTCGTTTAAAAGGGTTTCAGAAAAGTTTATAAACTACGTTTACGTTAACGTAGTAGTAAACGTTGAAGGGGATTAGGGTGGTCTACAGGAAGGGTTCAAGCGAGGTTGAGATAACTGGAGACAATGTTAACGATGTTAAAGAGATGATCAAGTATATTCCAGAGATATACCTGGAGCTTGAGAAGACTGAGAATAGGCTGGCTGAGTTAAAGTCGACGCTGAGCCTTATACCTGGCTTTGTTAAGTATGATGAGGAGGGTAAGCCGATACTGTCTGTTAGAGAAGAGTTTCTAACGAGCAGGGAAGCGATAATTCTCATCCTGAAGTTTGCTGAGAACGGTCTTAAGTCGAGCGAGATAGGGGAGCAGCTTAGTAAAAGCGGCATAGTTTCAGTAGGCTACCCGTCTAGGCTCTCGGAGATGCTTAGGGAGGGGATTGTGACAAGGAACGAGCTTGGCAACTATGTTCTTACGGAGAAGGGGAAGATAATTGCCGACGAGATAACAACCAGACTTGAAGAGGTGTCTTTAAGATGAGTGGGTCGTTAACAATCAGGCTTGAAATACCTGATAAGAATATTAAGGTGGAGTTTACAGGCGACGAGAACACAGTAATGAGAGACCTTTTTAAGTTTCTTTCAAACGTTTATCCCCGTTTAACTATTGTCGACAAGATAGTTTACACACCTGACTTAGAGGCTCTTCTTTCAGCGATATCTCAACACATAAGGATAAGCAGCGGCGACATAATTCTTCTAGGAGAAGAGTCGAAGACGACTGAGAGTAAAATCCTCTACCTGCTTGCAGGCTGCTACGCTGCTTCAAGATTTGGTTTACGTGAGAAAAGCAGTGTGAGTATTGAGGAGATGGTTAGAATGGTTACGAACATTTCCAAGAAGACTATTCAAAACACTTTGGTCGACCTTGTTAAGAAGGGGCTTGTGCTTAGGCAAGCCAGAGGGATGTTCGAAATATCGGTTAAGGGCATAATGTTTCTTTCAGGGGGTGTTGAGGGTGAAAAAGCAGTCGACAAGCCTAATCCCACTGGCTGATCTAAAACAGCGTCGAGATTCTCATGTCGTAGAAGGGAGAGAGATAAGGATTAAAATAAGCCGGGCTGATGAGTTTAAACTCGGCAGAACTATAAGCATAGATTTCGAAGAGGTATCTTCCATGAAAAGCATCGTTGCGGTAGATGTCTCAACTGTTAAGATAGGGATAAGTAGGCTGGGCGAGGTTCATGCCATCAGGGGCTCAACCGTTTTAAAAGAGCGGGGAACAGTGAAGATAAATAGAACTAGACCGATGATAGTGCTTGGTAGCATTTCCGACAGCCAGGTTTCTTTCGAATTGGAGGAGCAGTTAAAGAGCATCGGTTCAATCAGGAATTCGATAATGCTGCTTGATGGGGATTTGAACGGGATGATGAACGTGAGCAGACCGCTTGGGCTCTCGGGTCTTCTCACGTCCGCCTGCAACACTTTAATATCGGTTTCAAAAGGCTTCGTAGACCCGTTCATACGTTTACCTGAGGATTTCGATGCTTCTCCGTTTGTAAGCGAGATCCTTAACGGAAGAAGCCCGCGAGAATATTTGGTTAGGCTTAAGCCCGGAACCCCCCTGTTGAAGATTGAGGTATACCCGGAGGTTGAGCTTGAGGAGATCAGTAGCCTACTGGCCTCTCTCATTCTTATTGATGGTGTTGACTACGGTTATCCTGAAGCATTGAGGATCGCCCACATATATTCTAAGATACTTCCTGTGGAAGTATTAACGTTGAAATGCGTCCTGCAGAAGAGGTTTGGAATAGAGGTTTTAAGGGAAATAGACAATAGGAAAATGCTTCTGGGAGGCTTCTGGAGTTGATAACGATTCTGCGAAAGAACAGGGTGACGTACGAGCTTCTGGAAACCCCTGGCAGGGATAGGATCGTTGGAAGCTACTTAATACTGCTGGATAACGTTACTCGGAGAAGGCTTCTTCTTCAGATAATAGATGTTAACTATCTTAGTATTCCTGGCGAGATAGAGGAGATAATACGGATAAGCAAGAGGGAGGAGTCCTACCAGGTTTTCGAGGAAGATGAAAACCTTAAGAAGATACTTGACGAGCTGATGGATTCCAGAATATTAATATGCAAGGTTCGCGCAGCCTTTTCGCTTGATGATGAGACTATAGATTTTCAATGGGCTCCTTCAAGAATGAAATCAAGAATCTATGAGCCGAGCGCAGAAGAGTTGAACGGGTTGATTACGAGCAAGTATGCAATACCAGTTAAGATCAGCGATGAAGTAAAGATAGATTTGAATGCTTTAGACGGAGGCTTAACCCTGATAATCGGTAAGAAGGGCTCAGGCAAGTCTAATCTTTCTAAAACATTGATAGCAAAAATTCTGGAGCACGGTGGGCGCTGCGTAGTCTTCGACATAAATGGAGAGTATGAACCAGTTGCAATGAGAGATAGGTTTCTGGTCTTAAAACCAGGTGAAAACATGTTTCTCGACATATCTGGACTCGGGAAGGAGCTTTTCATAAATCTTATGGAAACCATTATGGGGTTACCCTCCTCTTCAGTCTGGGAGCTAAGGCGAATATTGGACAGTCTTGAGAACAGGAATATGCTGAATCTTAAGAGTCTCTGGAACGAAATAGTTTGTGGAAGAATTAATGATCTCGTCAAGGAGGCGCTTCTCAGAAGGATAACTGTCTTGAGGGAAAGCGGGTTGTTCAGTGATTCCGATGCGACAGACTTGAACAAAGTTTTTAAAGAGGCATCGAACAAAGCTTTAGTTATAAACCTGAAGGGCCTGCCGAAACCCTTTAGACAATTGATAGTTGAAACAGTGCTGAACAAGACTGTTAGGATGCTGGAGAACGGTGAAATAAAACCGCTCTTCCTGTTCGCGGAGGAAGCGCAGTCATATTTGGATGAAAAAGCATGGGAGGACTATATAACTCGGATGAGACATATCGGGTTATCTGTTGTTTTCATAACTAATGAGCCGGATAGCTTAATGAGCTTCGTGTATAGACAGGCCGACAACTGTTTCATATTCAACTTGGTTAATGAGAATGATTTGAACTATATTTCAAAAATGTCTAAAATAGACGCTGAATCGCTTATCAGCCTCGTGCCCACTCTGCCCATCGGCAAGTGCCTGGCGTTTGGAAACATTACTGGAAATATACCAATCATGCTAAACATACGTAGAGAAAACGTGTTCGGAACCGGGGAAACTAGAAGGGTGCTTCTAGCTGTCCCTAGAGGCTGAAAACCTCCGGTCCTTCATACTTTGCACTAGACCCTAGTTTTTCACATATTCTGAGCAGCCTATTGTACTTTGCAGTTCTTTCTCCCCTGCACGGAGCCCCTGTTTTTATCTGTCCAGCGTTGAAAGCAACAGCAATATCGGAAATATAGGTATCTTCAGTTTCTCCAGACCTATGGCTTACAATAACCCTGTAATTGTTTTCAACAGCCGTGTTGAAGGTCTCTAAGGATTCGGTTAAAGATCCGCACTGGTTAAGCTTGAAAAGAAGCGCGTTTGCAGCGCCTTTTCTTATCCCTTGGAGAAGCCTCTCCTTGTTTGTAACAAAAACATCGTCCCCCACTATCTGTACTCGAGAACCCATTCTTCTAGTCATCTCGGCGAAGGATTCGAAATCGTTCTCTTCAAACGGGTCCTCTATCGATTTCAGCCTGAAAGTTGAAACCAGCCCAGCATAGTATTCTAGAAGCTCACTGCTCGAGAGTTCCTTACCGTCTATCTTATACTTGTTTGAAGAAGGATCGTAGAAAGATGATGATGCTGCATCTATTCCAAGCAATACTTGCGAATAAGTATAGCCTGTTTCCTCGATTGCGGTTAATAATAGTTCCAGAGCCTGATCGCTGCGGTTAAGAGGCGGTGCAAAGCCTCCCTCGTCTCCAACGTTTATCGAGGGTCTTCCATATTTCTTTACTATTACACTTCTAAGCGTATGGTAAACCTCGACGCCTGCTCTTAAAGCATCAGGGAAATCGTTAAACCCTGCAGGTATTATCATGAACTCCTGTATAGAAAGATTGTTTCCAGCATGCTTCCCGCCGTTTATAACGTTCATAAGAGGGACGGGGAGCCTGACGCCTTTTCCCTCTCCCAAATACTCGAAAAGCTCCATTCCACTAGCTTCCGAAGCGGCTATGGCGTTGGCAAGAGAGACAGCTAGAATCGCGTTCGCCCCGAGCCTAGACTTATTCGGAGTACCGTCTAGCTCAAGCATTTTCCTATCGACTTCGCTTTGACGCCTAGCATCTAAACCGGTTAGTACTGGGCTGATTGTCTCGTTAATGTTCCTAACCGCCTTTAAAACACCTAAACCATGGAATCTTTTCTCATCCTTATCCCTTAGTTCAACCGCCTCATACTTTCCTGTGGAGGCGCCCGAGGGAATGCCTGCTCTACCTACAGCTCCTCCCTGTAGCTCGACAACCGCCTCAACCGTAGGGTTTCCACGAGAGTCCAGTATCTCTCTGCCTCGAACCCTTTTTATTTTAAACGCATCTCCCGCCATTTTTTCTCCTGGAAATCTTTAAAGCATGATTTAAGGTTTTGCTAAAGGAGCACTGGAAGTATGAATTCGCTGAAGAAGGCGAGTAGTAGTGCTCCAAATATCAAGTCTCTTCCAAGATACTTGTTCACCTTTGTCACGTAAAGTATGACCCCTACTACAGCCATTGGAGCATAGATCATAGACAGGATTCGGAGGGATGCTTGCAGCACCATTTGCGAGAATGCTGAAACTGTTTTCTCCACAGAGTTAACAATGCTTTCAAGCAGTTCTGTAAACCATTCGGAACCCGCAGCCTTTCCTCCCTCCTCTCCTATGAGCGGGATGATTAGTTTCTCCGCAAGCCTTAACATTCTCATGCCTCTTCCAGTTAGAGAAAGACTAGGATACTATTTAACTACCCATAAGCAGAGGCGAGGCAGCTTGTCTCTTTAAGATGTTTCCTCATGAAGAACCCGATACTTGTCCATTAGGCTTAAAAGCGCCTTTACGCTTGACTCCCTGACCTTTACTTTTCCTCCAGCCGCCTCCTCGGCAAACCGGATTATCATGGGCAAATACTTGCGGTATACGTCAAGCCTTCTCTTCTCCCTCTCCATGCTTTTCTTTCTCGAAAGATAGAACGAGATTTCTCTGCTGACGTTTCTAAGCCCATTTAAAATCTCCCTCTCTATTTCAGGCCTATCAGCCACGTATTCTTTCCCAACTGTTTTATAAGGTATTTTTGTCGAACATATGTGCACGATGATTCTGACGGGGTCTGTTCTAGGGTCTATCTTGTAGCGTTTCCAGTTCATCAGCTTGTTCACAACCTTATAGGAAACATCATTAGCCTCATCATACAGAAGGGGAATCCTGTTCGCATACCTGTAGATTATCGCGTTACCATCCTCAGGAGGAGTTATCTTTCCACCGTAAGCTATTCCAACCTCCACTATGAAAGGGTGTCCGGAATATGCTTGAGGCTTCCTGCTCTCAACTGCGAGCACCTCGGGTTCAAGCTCCTTCTTAATCCCCTCTTTCAAAAGCGTCTCACCTATGGGAGAGAGAATGCTTGCGTCAGGCGGGAGAAAGCCATCGTAATTCTTCAAAGTCTGAGTGAGCTTCACGATCTCATCCAGGCCGAGTTCTCCGACAAGCGTGTTCGGCGAGAGGTTTAATTGCTCCAGTATCTTGCTGGCAGTTTCCTTTCCAACTCTGTGGAAGCTTCGCGTGAGAAATGATATTAATGTTCTCTTACGGTTCTCTTCTGCAAGCCTCTTAACCATCTCGACGTCAACGCCGTGAGGATGAGGCAGTGTTTCCTTAGGAGGATTAGGCATTTGAGTAGTGCTCCTGGAGAACCTGATAAGCCTCCCGTAGGCATCGACCAGCGTAATGTTTGCATAGGGTGCGACAAGCGCGCTGAGCTTAATATACTCAAGTATCTTCGGAAACGCTCTGAAGTAATCCCCCTCCAGAGTAAAGCTTACAATAGTGCCGTTCCACTTCTTAGGGTTATTTTTCTCCTGTCTCTCTAAAACTATAGGCGCGTTCTTCTTAATGTCTATCATTATCTTGAAAAAGTAGATTCTTTTATGATAGCCCACAGTGATTTCAAGAGGATTGTTTGTCGTTATCTGGCCGTATAGATACGCCATTTTCCCACCAAGCCCGAACGTGCCTCTGGATTGTATCAGGGTATACTTTGAACCGAAAAGTATTTTTCCGAAAGCGTTTGGAATATGCTCAGGCGGAATGCCTCCGCCGTTGTCGGCAATCCTTATTCTTACAATGTTTCTCTCACTGTCCGCTTGGCCTTCAATAGTTAGAAACAATATTATGTCTGGCAGTATGCCTCTGGCTTCGCAGGCATCCAGAGAGTTTTCAACAAGTTCTCTTACAGCTGTGTACAGTGCTCTAACAGGGTTTGAAAAGCCAGCGATATCCCTGTTTCTATAGAAGAAGTCTGCAGGGCTGATTTCTTTAAATTTCTCCTCAGAACTCATCCGTCTTCTCCTCTCTACTCATCCAGATTCCTTTTTCCAATGACTTTCTCTGGCTCTCCAAAAATTTAAACACGGTGCTGAACTGAGCTCCCTTCAATATTTTTAAAATCGTCTTAAAAGCTATTTCGCAGCTCTCCTCCTCACCAATTATCCCAAGAGTATAATTGTAGAGGGCGAGTTTAGCGCCAGAAAGTTTTTCAACCTTCTTCCAAACCTTCCCGTCTTTCCCTATTATTCTGCCCTTTAATATTTTTAAACGGGAGGAGGATTCGCCTGCGAAATCTCTTAAGTCGATTATCTTTAAGACAAGCTTGTCGTCTAGAAGCCTTAAAGCATCCTCGCCTGAGAACCCGCTTGATATCGCGTCCGCAATCCTTCTCACTTTAAAATATGATTCAGGATTCTCAGAATTATACTCCACCCTAATAGTTCCATCTTGTTGAACCTGAATCTTAACCTTTGTTTCCTCCTCTATCTTTCTCTTTGTTTCACCGTTCTTCCCGATTAAAACCCCTATTCTTTCCTGCGGGATGTTTAGGAAAAACACGTTAGCCAATTCTGCTAACAACCTCCTCTACGGGTATTGTCTCTTCAACCCATCTTCTTTTCATGAAGAACGTGTTTATGTTTTCAACATCCCTTCTTAAAAATTCTTCTGCTAATGGGTGTGTAACGGGGACAGCTTGAGACAAATCTATGATGAAAGGCTTATCGTTCCAAATCATAACATTATACTCGCTCAGGTCCGCATGGATTAAACCGGCTTTATTATGGCTCCTAATTATGAAGTTAATTATCTCCATGTAGGTTTCACTAGGGTTCTTAAGTTCGTGGAGCTCCTTCAAAAGAGGAGCCCTTTGACCATTCTCACCTATGAAGCTCATCACTAGAATGTTTTTCTGAACAAGCATTGGCTTCGGCACGGGGAGCCCAGCCTCATGCATAGTGGCTAAATTGGCATATTCTTTTCTCGCCCAAGTGTAAACTAGAGATCGACTATCGCTCTTAACTTTTTCAAACCGCTTATCGCCAATAATATACTTCAGCATCATGCGTCTTATCTCCGTGTTGACAGTCAGGTAAATTTTAACCGCAACCTCAACATTACCCTTCGCAACAGCATGAAATACTTTAGACTCTTTGCCTGAAGATATCTCGCCGTTAAACTCTTTTAAAAAACCTTTCCTCAGCAGGTCGTAAAGCTGCATCAAGACTTCAACGTTAAAAACCTCGCTGAAAACCTCAAAGTCCTCGCTTCTCTTAACCTTCATCCTCTGAAGCTTCTCTATAAGTCTCTCCCTGAGCTCCAAGCTGTCGAAGACTTTTTCATGCCTCATGCTGCTTCAACTACCTGAGGCACGTAACAAGCCTGCATTGTTTTTAAGATTAACTACTGGCTCCGCCTGTCTGCTCTTCAGTTTCCTTAACAAGCTCCTTGCTGAGAAACCCGTTTTTAATCAAGTAGTCTATTTGACCGATAGTATACCTGTGTAAAATTTCTCCTCGATCAGGCTGAAAGGACCATGGCTCAACCAGAACAATATCGTTCAGCTTAATCCATATTTTTCTCCTAAGCTTCCCCCTGAGCCTGCACTGCCTAATTTTACCGTCAGAGCAGAGCACCGTGGCCCAGTTGGAGCCTGAAAGGCCTTCCACTCTTCCGAACAGCTGTCCCTCTCCAGGTGTGACTAGGGTTTCAGAAATATCTCTCTCACTGTATACTTTTCTCTTTCCCAAGCCTTACTAAGCTACTGCTGCCCTTCTTAATAAACTATATGTTAAGCTGAGAAAGGCTAGATGCGAATTATCATCATGAACATTACTCCGCCTATTTTCCTAGTATTATCCTCTCTACCTAAACCGCTTTCTAAAACTGTTTTCACAACCCTGTTTCCAACAAGGTTCACGGAGGAAGCATTCTGAATGCTTTCTAAAAGCTCCTCCTTATCTACAAGCCTGCCACCGTAAAACCTTTCAGCCACATTCACCTCCAATCCCGTTTCATCCTTAATTATTCTTCCGAGAAGCTCCTTATCGCATGCCCCTATTATCTTGGTCGTGCCGACAGAATGCTCCTTCATATAGAATTCCCTGCTCATTTTTCAAAGACTTTTGACGGGCGAAACAGCACCGCAGCTTAAGCATACGAGTTGAACAATACCTCTTTTCTCCCTGCTCAGCTTGGTGTCCGGCCTTTTACAAACAGGGCATTCCACGTAAGCCTTTATATAGTCAGCTATTACCGTGTCTAGTTGCTTAGGAAGAATCCTACCCTTGAAAACATAGCGTCCCTCGCCGATTTCCGAGTAGGGCGCAGCAAGTCTTAAAGTCATGTATTTTAACAGGTGTTTCACATCCCTGTTAAGCAGGTCAGCTATCTGGTTAAGGTTTTGAACAATAGTCTTATTCTTCTCAACTACGCATTCAACACTAGGAATGTTCAGCCTCTCCCGGCTCTCCGTCTTAGGCACTTTACTTAGTCCTCTGTCCAACCATTCCAAGTAACCTTCATCGCTACCTGTTTCCTTCACTTTCCATAAAATGATAATGGAAACTCTTTAATAATGCTTTCTATCGGGTTTATTCAACGATATGAGCAGTATACTCGTCGTAGGAAGCTCCGGTAAGGATGAGCACTTTAAAATAGGCTCTTTCTACAGGTTGCCCAGTGTTTTCCATGCTTTTCTGAAGAAGACTATCCCCGTCTCAAGGATGAGCGAGCTCCTCGGCCCAGAGTGGGACAGGAGTAGGGTTTACGGTTTACTAGAGTCAAACAGCCTGTCTCCAGTGAAATACAGCTACGGGGGCAGGGCTCCTCACGTAGCGTACGGTGTTGCACGCTTAGGCGGCAGGGTAAGGCTAGTAACTACCTTCGGCAGGGACTATGACCATCCTTACCCGGGGTTTTTCAACGGAGGGTATTACAGTCATTTAGCGAAGAGCAACGTCGACATGAAGACAGCTATTGTTGAAGACAGCAGTAAAATTGGCTTTCTCAGCAGCGAGGTCCTGAACGCGGGCGTATGGATTGTTATGGATAAGACGACTTCGACAATCACCTGTGTGAAAGACGTTGAGAACAACGAGTTCTTCATAATAGATGATGTTGAGGGTGCAAGCGGTGTTGAAAAGCTTAGGCCAGTGCCTGAACCCGAGCTTGAATCAGCAGGCATCCTCTTCGTCACATCCTCTGAAACCCCTTTTATGAAGAGCTTCATCCTTGCGGCTAGGAGAAGAGGCGTAGACGTGGTTGTGGACATCGCGTCCTACGGTGTTACTGAGGATTATGTTGAAACTATGGTTCCAAACTCGAAGATAATTCTTGGAAACTATAATGAGATCAAGCAGGCGACTGATCTTCTTGGGCTTAAGAACATAAGGGAGGTTTTTACACTCGGGTCTGAATACCCTGAGGCAATAGTCTTGGAGGATAAGATGACGGGACTAGTTGAAATCCACCATAGGGATGGCAAGTCTTCCAGAGTAGGTCCTATTCCGCCTGAGAAAACAGGCAGCTCTATTGGCTGTTGCGACGGTATTGCTGCAGGCATCTTGTTTGGTCTGCAAAGAGGATTGACTCTGGAAGAATCGTGCAGAATAGGTCTTTTAGAAGCATTCTCCATATGGAGGGTTGAAGGTGTGCAAGAGGGAATGTTAAGCATCGGCGAGCTTGCGGATCTTCACCGTAAGTTCTTCGGAAGGGAGCTGTTGGCTTAGGAAGCTTTTTAAAAGGCTCGTAAATGGTTTAGAGGGATGACTGGAAACATTGAGCTAGGAATTAAGAAGATAGACTGGGCTAGAAGATTCATGCCGGTTCTGGACAGGGTTAGGGAAAGATTCACTAGGGAAAGACCGTTTGAAAGCATCGTGTTTTCTGTAACGCTGCATGTGACTAAGGAGACGGCGAACCTGGTTGAGACTTTAACAGACGGTGGTGCGAAAGTCTACCTTACGCCTGCAAACCCTCTTTCAACGGACGATGATGTGGCTGAAGCCTTAAAGTCTAAGGGTGTTGAAGTCATGGCTTGGAGGGGAATGAGCATGGATGAGTATTTTAAGGCGATTGACTGGGCCCATTCCCATTCCCCCTGCATACTTATAGATGACGGAGCTGATTCGATAATCAGGGCGCACGAGAAGAATATCATGTCTAAAAACAGGGTTTACGGGGCTCTTGAGGAGACGACCACCGGGGTAATAAGGATAAGGGCGCTTGAGAAAGCCGGCAGACTGATGATTCCAGTCTTCTTCGTTAACGAGGCTCAGTCTAAGAAGCTTTTCGACAACCGTTACGGAACAGGGCAGTCCGGTGTTGACGGTATTATAAGGGCAACATCCATTCTTTTCGCAGGTAAGAAGGTTGTCGTATGTGGTTACGGGTTGGTTGGAAAAGGCGTGGCTAACAGAGCTAGGGGCCTAGGAGCCTCCGTAATTGTGACGGAAGTATCTCCGATAAGGGCTCTTGAAGCTGTTATGGACGGGTTTACGGTGATGCCCATTATGGAAGCCGCTAAAGTTGGAGACGTCTTCATAACCGCCACGGGCAACGTGAAGGCAATACCTTATGAAGCGGTGGCAATGATGAAGGACGGTGCAATACTGGCAAACGTTGGGCATTTCGATGTTGAAATAGATGTTGCAACCATCTATAGGGAGGCTAAGGGCATTAGTGAGGTGAAGCCTTTCGTGGAGGAAATCGTTCTCCCTAACGGGAAAAAAGTATACCTGCTGGCCAAGGGCAGGGTTGTCAACCTAGTTCTGGCTGAGGGTCATCCTCCGGACGTGATGGACATGAGCTTCTCCAACCAGGCTCTTGTCTCAGAATACTTGGTGAAGCATAAGGGGCTCACCCCAGGCATTTATCCTGTTCCAGAAGAGATAGATATGCTGGTTGCCTCGACTAAGCTTAGAACAATGGGTGTGAAGATAGACGAGTTGACGGACGAGCAGAGGGAATACTTATCATCCTGGAAAACCTAGTTTAACTAAGACTTATTGAAGCATGGTTCTCTTTCTCGAGAAGCCTGATGACCTCAGCCTCATCCAGATCCTTATCAACCACTTCTCCGACTAGGAAATTCGGCTTATGAGAAGTTACGTGTACACGTATGAAGCTCCCGATTTCAACATTCTGCTTAAGCACTATCGGCCTATAAGACATGTTTCTAGCTATGAGGCTTACCGGTACTATTCCTTTCTCATCGACAAGAGCCAAACCCTCCCAGTCAACCCAGGCTGAGGAACGTTTCTCCTTAATCTCAAGCGCAAGCTTAGAGAGAATCCTGCTTCTCTCGGCAACAATCTTTGACGGTAGCTGTGGCAGCCTGGATGCAGAGGTTCCTGGCCTAGCATAAAACTTCGAAATATTAAGGAAATCCGGCTCCAGGGTTCTTAAGGCTTCAAGAGTCTTCTCGAAATCCTCCCTGCTTTCAGTCGGGTATCCAACTATCACGTCTGTCTCGACAGATATCTTGGGTATTTCCTTCCTGAGCCTAAGGATAATTCTCGCGAAGTCTTCAACAGAGTATCCCCGGTTCATGTCTTCAAGAATCCTGTTGCTACCACTTTGCAAAGGTATGTGGATAAACTTGAAGAACCTCTTATTCTTAAGGGCTTCAACAATACCGTCAAGATGGTTTAAAACGCCTCTCGGATTCATCATGCCTATCCTTACAAGGAACAAACCTTCCACTTCAGCTATTTTTTCAAGAAGCTCAACGATACTGCTTCCTCTATCTATACCGTAGACAGAGTTATCTTGAGAGGAAAGCCACACCTCTCTAACCCCGTCTTTAACGCTTCTCCTTATTGATGTAACGATTTCTTCAACACTGTAGCTGCGAAGCCTTCCTCTGGCAAGCCTTGTTGCGCAATAGCTGCATGCTCCTAAACATCCTTGGGAAATCACGATTCTCCTTATTGCAGGATTCTCCCTCAAACATGGGAGAAGATTGTTGAAATCCCCCCCGTCAAGCCTAATGTACCTGCCGCCGCTTAAAACTGTTTGAACAGCTTTAAGAACCTCTTCTCCAGCAGCCGGCCCAATAACTCCTTTCACGTTCCTGACTTCAAGAATCCTGTTAACCCCGATGATCCTAGGAAGGCAACCAGCAACCACGATCTCCTTGTCTCTACGTATGTTTTTCAACCTGTGCAGAATCTTGTTCTCCGTAGGAGTCTTCACCCCGCACGTGTTGACTAGAACAAGGTCAGCATCATCCTCACTATCCACTATGGTGAAGCCACGGCTGGCGAGCACCCCAGCCATCGCCTCACCCTCCGCCCTGTTCACAGCGCAACCATAGTTTAGCAAGAATATTCTGCTATTCATCCCTGGCTCCTTTCCGGTTAATTCAGCGTCGAAGTAAAAAAGCCTTCAGATAAACGTTTTCCGGGCTTTAAAAGCAGGCTGTGAGACTTAAAGTATAAAAAGGCGGGCACGTTAAACCAGCTCAGGGCCGGTAGTTCAGTGGTAGAATGTCCGACTCGCACTCGGAATGGGTGGCCCCGAATGGTCGTGGGTTCGAGTCCCACCCGGTCCACTTTTACCTTTTTCCTTAAGCACCGGCCAGTCTAATCATATGTAAAACCTTTACTTCTCAAACATTTGCCAAGTCGATTCCCCATTCCACTCCAAGATTCATCCAGGTATAAGTGTAGCATCCCTATCGTTTACTAGGCTCCTCTGTTCAATTTTTGACCAGGTGGAACGTGGACAGGTATCAAAAGTTCCTATCTCCTGGCTTCAAGCCTTTCGACCCTATCAGGCTTGCTGGAGAAACAGAGCGAATCGTGACAAGGCTTGGAGGGGGAAGTGCACGGGTTCCTATTCCATACCCGTTTACGGGGGATCGCCACCGGCTATGCTGTAGGCTGGTGTCTTAGGTGCATCCTTTGCAGGTTTAACTGGCCGAGAGACTTCCCAGAAAGTTCGGTGAATACTACTCCCCTAACAGGCTGCTAGGCTTGTTTTCAAGGCTGCTGAAGAAGGAGTAACCTACTCTGAATACTGGAGGAAGGTGTTTCCCAAGGTTAACAAGCTCTGTGTCTCTGGATGTGAGCCAACAATAGGAATGAAACATCTGCTTAAAGTCCTGGAGTATGTTAAGGCTTCAAAACACTTTCTCTTCATCTTAGAGACGAATGGTGTAGTCTTGGGAGCGGATGCTAGGAAGGTTAGAGGTTTAGCGGAGTTTAAGAGTAAGCTCTACGTCAGGGTTTCGTTTAAAGCTGCTACGCCAGAGGGTTTCACGATGAGGACAGGTGCCCAGGGACAGTTCTACAGGCTTCTTTTTAAAGCTCTGAAAAACCTTTGGGACGAGGGGGGTTCACGCTAGGGCTGCCGCCATGACAGATAGGAGAATAATGCTGGAGGAGGAAAGGAGAATGCCCATCCAGATGCTTGACGAGATAGATCCTGAGGCAAAATATTATGAAACACTAGAGGAGGCTGTCAATACCTATGACACTAGCGTGAAACGTCTCAAAGCCTTCTCAGACAAGGTAGTCCAGCTCGACTTCAGATATTTCTGAAAGATCTGTCAAGCTGTTCGCCTTGATCTTTCCACTGGATACTGTGAAAATAACATCATCTATGTATAGGCTTCTCACCACCGTATACTTTGAGCTGGAGTAATAACCGTTTTTACCAAGCGCATCCCGGTCTTCTAAATGAGTTATTCTACCTCTAAGCATAATCCCCTCCTCCGGAGAAATTCTGAAGACGTATGCTCCTTGAAAAACATATTCGCCGTAGATGTTTGGCGGAATACTGCCCGAGTATTTTTCGCGGAAAATCTTAGCCTCCAGAATCGGTATTACGAGTAGATTCCTCTTTTTATCGAAGAGAAACGCATGATGATCCCATAGGGCAGGCGAATCCGTTCCCCTGTCGCCAACGATGATTCTTCCAACTTCCCTAGGGGCTGTGACGTTTGAAACGTCGAACAAAGATATTTTCAAGCCCTGGTGCCAAGCGAAGTCTCCCTCCTCAGCCTCAACAGTTTCCTTACCTATCCCTATCAGATGCTTCTCATCATACGGATGCAAATAGTCTGAATAACCGGGTATCTTAAGTTTGCCTAGGACCCGTGGCTCAACTGGATTGCTAAGGTCTATTGTGAAAAGCGGATCCACCTTCTTGAAAGTGATGAGATAGCATCTTGTACCAATGAATCTGGCTGAGTATATCTTCTCGCCGGGAGCAAGGTTTTCAAGCCTCCCCATAATCTTCAAGGTCTCAGAGTCCAGTATGTAAACATGATTGGCGCTAGTGGCTTCACTGAGAAGCCTTGCAACATAGCCTGTGGTCGTGGCTACTCTGAAATAGCCCTGGTACTCGTCCATCGAGAACTGGTTTAAAACCCTGCCTGGGACTTCACCGCTCGCCTCGCATTCTATCTCAAGACCGTTAATCCTAATTCTATGTATCTCCGTGGCTCCCCCTTCGCTGTGGATCCACTTGGGCATCGTGACGTATATGTTGGCTGGAGAAACATATGTGCAGGCAGCATGACTAGTTAAAATCGCTTTAGACTCCACACTTTCTTCTTCAGCAAAAATATCGGTTGCAGTTATGATAGTGTAGCTCTCCGGAGCCTCAGTCATATTCGAGTAGAAAATTTTGTCAGCCGGAATGGTGAAGACAAAACCATTCGCAACAATCCTCGGAAATAAGACTTCAACATCTTTCTCAAAAAGCCTTATTGCAGGCATAGTCGTAACTATGTAAACATGCTTCCCAACCATTCTTGAACTAACATACTCGCCTTCAACAGAGATTTTCCTAAGGAAACCAGGGTTCTGAACGTCGGAAACATCATAGATGGCTAAAGAGGTTCCCCACGACCCGTAGTAAGAATCCTCCAGCAAAAGGTCCTCACACATTATTACTGCAAGCCTACCATTCTTTACAAACAATCCTACAGGATGCCCGGCTACACTAATCTTAGAAGTCTTCTCCATACTTTCAGGAGGATATGCTTCCACTATGTAAACGCTGTTCCCGGAAACAGTGTAGATATATCTGCCATCCGTCTTAACTGTATCCGCTTCATCCACACCGGGGACCTGAATATTGGTAATGGAGTATTCAAAAGTACTCTTAGGCATTCCGAGCGCACTGTCCACTTTAAGGGGGATAGAGAATCTTAATGCTAGAGCATTAGTAATCTCGTCAACCCTAGTCTTAACGAAGCTCCTGATCTCCTCGTACGAGGAGAAGCTCTTTAAACCTCCAACGCTGCTTCCCCTGTTTATTTGAATGATGAAAGCCGTTAAGAAGGCGGAAGTAATAGGAATCAGTGGAAATACTGTAATCAATCCTTTTATTAAGCTTCTTCTCACCATCCGATTTACACCATTTTACAGGTATGGTTCTACGGCTTAATTATCCTAGTTTTTAGAACATCTTGTCCACATATTAGAACAGAGATGTATATAAACAAGCGGTTAGCATACTTAATGAAGCCCAGCTCTTAAACATAGCTGGAGTCTTATTATAGAAATGTTTAACGTCTTTTTAACCGAATTGAATCAGTGGGCCCGGAGGGATTTGAACCCCCAACCTACGGGATCCACCCGTGATCCGCGTCATGCGCGACGGTTTATGAGCCCGCCGCTCTAACCTGGTTAAGCTACGGGCCCTTGATTCTTGAAATATAGTTGGATGATAAAAAGGTTTCTATCGAGTATTTAAGCGTTTACATGCCAATATGCTTTTCCTCTCATAATTGGGATTGAAATGCTCATAAAAGGCTTGGTGCCGCGGGTATGCTGCCGCTTAATCCTCTTGAGCTCCGAGATTGGAGAAAAAGGATGTTGAAGCGCTGAAAACTCCCAGTAATCAGATTGGTCCAGCAAGATTGGAAGCTTTAATAGGAGCTGCATCGCGATCCGTGTAACTTTTTAATCTTCGCGAAGCTAGCTTCAACCTCCTATTCGGACGCATGTAAAACTTTCCAGGTTTTCAAGCAGAGTAAGAGGCTAGGCTGGTTGACGGATTTATCTACACAGGAAGAATTAGTGCTTAACGGGATGCTTCAGCATGTCTCTCGAGTTCTATCTTCCTGGAGACGGCGAAGCTTGCTTCGCTATTGCTGGCGGCGTTTATAATCTCCTCGGCGAGGCTCTCCACCATGCTTTTCCTTGTTTTGAAGCTTTTTCTTTTCGCCCCATCCACTATGTTTCTTATCGCTAGGTCGACTCTTCTCCCCGGGGAGATGTCTACGGACTGGTAGTAGACTATTCCACCGTAGCTGACCCTAGTCGTATCTTCTCTGGGCGCGGAGTTAACGATTGCTTCCACGAATACTTCAACAGGGTTTCTTCCGGTTTGAATATTTATTATTTCGAAGGCGTGTTTAACTATGTTTATGGCTTTGGCTTTTCTCCCGCCTGCTCTGGCTGTTTGAGCAACCCTGTTAACTAAGCGTTCGACAACGTTTACGCTGTACTTCCAGAATTTTCTCTTCTCATGCCTGCCCCCGGAGTGCGGGATGACCACGGGCCTAAGGCTCACTACTTGCGCTAGCCCCGGGTCTTTAACCTCTATCCCGCTGAGATCCCACTTGTCGAACAGCTTGCACTCTATGCTTGCCTTAGCCAAGAGTCGTGTTTAAACCGGTCTGCGACAGTTTATATAAAGCTTACCTTGTCGGCTTCTGCTTCTTGCCCTTTAGGAGGGCGTCTAGCGAAACCCCGTTTACGCTTATAACCTTGTATCTTACCCCTGGAATGTCTCCCATCGACCTGCCCAACGTCCCCCCGATTCCCGCAACTATAACCTCGTCCCTCTCGTTTATGAAGTTTAAACCACCGTCCTTAGGTACGAAGGCTGTTATCTCCTTCCCGTTCTTTATAAGCTGAACCCTGACGCATTTCCTGACGGCACTGTTAGGCTGCTTGCTTGCTATCCCGATTTTTTCCAGAACGACCCCTCTCGCCATGGGGGCTCCTTCAAGCGGGTCATAAAGCTCCTTTAGACGGAGCACTCTTCTCGTGTAATACTTATAGCTCCATCTGAACTTTCTTCGAACCTTTATCAGGCTTCTGGCTGCGAATTCTCCTTTACCCAAACCCTAGAATGCTGTGAAACAGAGTCTTATTAAGTTTCCGACGCTATCTTATTTTAACGTCGCTGAGGTTGAAATGTCTCCTAGCTATCTCCCTTATCCCCTGTATTCTGAAGCCGTTTCTACCTATTGCCCTGCCTTTTTCAGCGTCGTCAACAGTCAAGTAAGCTACTTTACCCCCTTTAACGCCGTTTTCAAGCCGTATTTCAAGCACTTTAACAGGGTGGAGAGCTCTTTTCAAGAACGTTTCAACATCCTCATGATACTCTAATATCTGCACTTCCTTCCCTATCCTTTTCGAGAAATGCTGGAGCAGAATCCTGTAGCCATGCTTTATTCTCTCAGCATCCTCAGGCTTTAGAAGGAAGAAAACTGTCTTATCATTATTCGCCATCACGCAGTCTATCGCTCTAGTGCCGGTCGCGCTCTCGAAGAAACCTATGAAGCTCAGCTCTTGGTTTGACCAGCTTATTCTTGCTTCATCCCTGCTTGTCATTCTGCTTGATTTCCTCCAGTATTCCTGACTCCCCCTGATTCAATATTCCTATAACGGAGGCAGGGTGTTTTAAGTTTAACGCTTTACCCAGGGCTACGCGGGATTCCTCATAGACTATCGCGGGCGTTTTAGAAAGCTCTATCGCGTTCCTAAGCTTGCTCAGTAATGGTTGCGGAAGGTTTGAAACATAGATTACGCCCTCCAACTTACCCTGGAGCAGGAGCCTGTAAACCTCGTTGAACCCAGCTATGAAAGAGCCTGTTTTAGCAAGCAGTTCAAGCCTGCTGCTGAGCGATGCTTTCTCCACCATTGTTATTCTCACTCCTTCTCAGGAAGCCCCCTATATCAACATATACTTTAACCATTCCGGTGCCGGCGAAAATCTCTGACCCTGCTAAGACCCTCTCCGTCATTCCGAGCAGCTTGTCTTCAGCACCTGAAACAGCTCCTTCCACAAGAACCTGAACAGCCCTTTCGAAAGCAGCCTTAGCGAGCACGCTCTGCTTTCTCCCGCTTACACCATGCCTACCTATCTGCTTTATCTCCCCGTCCTGCGTCATGGCGCTTGCGACAAGCGAGAGATGCCTCCAATCGACATCCAGCCCCTGCTCGTTAAGCGTGTTCCACATCTCTTTTATTAGGGCTGCTCTAGCAGCTTCAATGCCGAGCACGCTAGCAATCTCGTGAATATCGTTGCTTATTGTTCTAGTATGGTCCACTTCGGGAATGTTGAAAACCTCAGCCAGGTTGCTTCCCTCCGTTACGATGCAGTATTCGCCACCCTCCTCTTTAAGGAGGACTCCTTTAACCTTAGTTATTCCACTTACCGGTGTCTTTCTTATTTTCGACTCGAACTTCTGCGGATCTGTTTTAATGGATATTTCAAAGCTTCCATCATTCTTAACTGTGAACTTCAAACCGAGTGTTTTAAGAACGTTTTCAATATCCTTCTCCGAAAGCCCTCTCTCAGAGAGCCATTCTTTAACCGGATGTATAACCAGATAGTCGTAAGCCATCGTGGATTTCAAGCTTATTTTAGAAACGTCTTCAATAGTCGTGTAGACGAGTTTTCTAGCGACCCTCAGAGCCCTAGCGTAATCCTTGTTATACGGGTTTTTAAGATAGACAGTCATCATAGGTGTCTTAGGCGTCTTCCTAGCGTCAAGCAGCTCGATCAGCCTGGGCAGGCCGAGCGTCACGTTGGCCTCTCTAACCCCAGCGTAGTGGAAAGTCCTTAGCGTCATCTGTGTTCCCGGCTCACCTATGGATTGGGCAGCGACAACCCCGACGCTTTCACCAGCCTCCACGAGAGCACGGCGATACTCCTTCAATATTTGCTCAACCACGTTTCTAGCAGCCTGCTTGGACAATCCTTTAGAAACTATCGCATGGAAAGCTTCTCTCTGAATGTTTACAGGTAGAAGCCTCCCATACTCCTCAACTATTCTCTTCACAGTCCTCCTGTCAGCCGGCTTACCCTTTTTAACTGCTGAAAGCGTGTACTCCTCCACTATCCTCTTCGCGTCAACAGACTTACCGTGGTCACTCTTAGACGGGTCAACGCCATCCTCACCGTATATTATGTCAATAATGTTCCCATAGGAGTCTCTGACGGTGCCGTCATACTCAACCCTGAGTGATTCAAGCGCGTGGATAAGCCTACGTTGAAGATACCCGCTCTGCTGCGTTCTGACAGCAGTGTCGACGAGAGACTCGCGTCCACTCATAGAGTGGTAGAAGAGCTCGACTGGAGAGAGGCCAGTATAGTAGTTGGACTTTACGAATCCCCTGGCAACAGGACTCAGGTCTCCTTTACGAAAGTGAGGCAGCGGCCTCCCAGCATAACCCTTAAAGATTCTCTTGCCGCGGAGCGCTTGCTGACCTAGGCATCCGGATATCTGACCCACGTTGAGGTCTGAGCCTCTTGCACCAGTCTTAGTCATTATAACCATGTTGTTATCCAGCCCTAGTGATGAGGAGACAAGGTTGCCAACTTTACTCCTGACCTTAGAAAGAGCATCCATTATGTATGCTTCCAAGCTTTCCTCCTCACTCATACCGGGTATCCTCTTAATCTTGCCTTTACTCCATTCTTCCAGAAGGTTGTTCACCTCTACGTCAGCCTGGTTGGCTTCTTTCTCAACCTGTTCCTGAACATCTTTAGGAAGGTTCACATCCCTATAGCTGAAGCTGAATCCTCTTAAAAGCAGAAACTCCCTAACCATTTTCTGGAAGGAGGATATGAATCTATGTCCCTCCTCAGCCCCGTATTTCTTAATAATCCTGTGGAGAATAGTATCAGCCTTCTCAGCGCCTATCGACGCCTTATCTATTACCCCGGAAATCAGTTTACCGTTCTTCACAATTATCTCCGCCTCGTCTCTAGACGGGCCGCCTACACTGGTCTTGTTAACGTAGTTGAAATCCTCTTTAAAGAGGAGGCTGACTGCTTGTCTGCCTGACCATAATGGCACTGGCTTCTTAACCTCCGGTTCAGGAAGCTCACCCACATATCCCGCGGCGTAGACGATCCTTGCAAACTCTTCCTTTGTGAGATACGTGTCCCTCCTGGTTAGCAAGTATGCTCCGGTTATGAAGTCCCTGATGGCCCCCATAATGGGCGCGCCATACCTTGGCGTCAAATAATGTTTCTTAACTCCGAGAAGCATGCTAGTCTCAACATTAGCCTCGATGCTCTGTGGAACATGCAGGTTCATCTCGTCGCCGTCGAAGTCAGCATTATAAGGCGGGCAGACACTTGGATGCAGCCTGAAAGTTTTACCTGGGAGAACCTTCACCCTGTGTCCAAGCATTGAAAGACGGTGGAGCGAGGGTTGCCTGTTGAAGATTACGAAGTCTCCGTCGAGAAGATGCCTTTCAACGATAAACCCTATGTCAAGAGCCTCTGCAAGAGAATCCCTGTTCTCAACGAATTGAAGCTTATGCCTGGCACCGCTCGGCCTTACGATGTATTCTGAACCAGGATGTATAAAAGGACCGTTTCTAACCAGCTGAACCAGCCAATCTCTATTCCAGTATGTAACCCTCTCTGGAACAGTAAGGATCTTAGCGATCTCCTCCGGAACCCCGACTTCATCAATAGCCAGATACGGGTCTGGAGATATAACTGTCCTAGCTGAGAAGTCAACCCTCTTGCCGGAGAGGTTCTTCCTAAACCGGCCTTCCTTCCCCTTCAGTCTCTGTGCTAGAGTCTTCAGTGTTTTACGAGTCCTGTGTTGAGCCGGAAGAATGCCTACGGCCTCGTTGTCGAAATAGGTTGTAACATGGTATTGCAGAAGATCCTCATGATCTTGTATTATGAGTGGAGACGCGCCTGACTCTATGTATTCCCGTATTCTACGCGCGGTCCTAACTATGTCTACAAGTTTATGCGTTAAATCGTCCTCAGACCTCTCTCCGGTTTCAAGAATTATCGAGGGTCTTACTTGGATCGGCGGCACCGGTAAAACCTCTATCACGTACCAGGCTGGATGGGCCACTTCAGGGTCAATGTTCAGAAGCCTAAGGTCATCATCCGGAATCCTGTTTAAACGCTCCTTTATGATCCTTGTGTTTAAAAGCCGTAAGACGCCGTCAGGGTCTCTCTCGTAGAATCTGGTTGGTCTTTCCAACTTAACCTGGTACTTGTCAGCTCCACAATGGGGGCACCTGTTGGATCTTCGAACTTCATCCTTTATCTGGTCGAAAATCTGGTCAGGCACAATACCGTAATTCTCCTCAAACTCTTTTATTTTCTCCCTGTAGTAGTTTATCCTGTCGTTTGGCAGGAGGATTCTGCCGCATTGTCTGCATGTAGACTGGAGAACCCTCTCTATCTCTCTCGCGAAAGAAACATGTATTACTGGAACCGGCAGCTCAATATGTCCAAAATGTCCAGGACACTTATCCGGAAGATTCCCACAAGTCTTGCATCTCTGCCTAGGCTCAATCGTGCCAAGCCTAGTATCCATCACTCCCCCAGGGACTGAGAGCCCATCCTGGTCATAAGTCTCATCCGTAGTGACCTCCATTACTGAGAGCCTTCTGATTTCCGCTGGGGAAAGAACTCCAAACTTTATCGAGTCTATCTGCTTTATCTCAACTTCTTGACTCATCTCTAAACCCTCTCCTTAACCCTGATCCTCGGGAAAATCCCTAGGCTCATCAACTCTTGAAGTAGAAGCTTAAACGCGTAGGATATTTCAATCCTGCTCACTTCTCTACCCTTCTCGCAGAGTGGACACACGTATTTCTTCTGCCTAGCATCATAGTAGGCAAATGTTCCGCATTTCTCACATACATGCACAATCGTCCTGTCGGATTCTTCGAGCAGCCTGTCCTGAAGCAACCTCGCCGCACCGTGTCCAACTAGGCAGTCCCTCTCCATTTCTCCAAATCTTAAGCCTCCTCCTCTTGACCTTCCCTCCGTGGGCTGGTGAGTAAGCATCTGAACCTGACCTCTAGCCCTAGCATGCATCTTGTCTTTAACCATATGGTGAAGCCTCTGGTAGTATACTATTCCCATGAAAACTTTCGCCTTGAACCGTTTACCCGTGACGCCGTCTATGAAGTTGAATTCACCGTACGGCGAGAAGCCGTGTGCCTCAAGGATTTTCTGCACCTCTTGCTCGGGAGTATGTATGAAAGTCGTCCCATCCATCTGCCTTCCCTCTAATGCTGCGGCAGTACCGAATAGAGACTCTAGGAAGTGGCTTATCGTCATTCTGGAGGGTATTGCGTGAGGATTTATCAAAGCATCGGGAATCAGCCCGTCCTCCGTAAACGGCATGTCGGACTGCGGGACAAGCATTCCTACAACACCTTTCTGTCCAGATCTTGATGCGAACTTGTCCCCTATCTCGGGAATCCTGTGGTCCCTTATCCTTACTTTTATCAGCTTATTGTTCTCAAGGTCCTCCGTTATTAAAACACTGTCGACAAAACCGCTTTCAGAAGGCTTAAGCGCTACTGAAGAGTCTCTCCTAGCCGGAGCTTGGAAAACAAGCTCCTTGTACTCTTCAAAGAACCTTGGCGGGCTCGATCTTCCAACTATAACATCCCCGCCCTTAACCTCGGCTTCAACAGACACTATCCCGTCCTCCTCAATCTTTGCATATGCCTCGTCACCCCTATAGCCCCTGACTTGAGAATCAGGCTTCTCTATCCTGTCAACCTCCCCCATTGGATATCTTCTTGCTTCAACCTCGTAAGACTTGTATGTGGTTGACCTTGCAAGCCCACGTTGAACCGAGGCGGCGTTTAAAACTATCGCATCCTCCATGTTGTACGGGTGGGACATTACTGCCACAAGAAAGTTTTGCCCTATCGGCCTCTTATCCAATCCTATGATTTTATCGACTTTTGAAGCTACGAGTGGAAGCTGTGGATAGGTAGTGACGTGGAAAGTGGTGTAGAAAGAGTTGCTGATGTTGGTGAAGGGAAGCCCGAGAGCCTGCTTAGCCATAGCAGCCTCGTAAGTGTTTCTGGGAGAATGATTGTGCTCTGCAAACGGGACTGAGGCTGAGACAACGCCGAAAATAAGGAGCGGGGATATTTCCAGGTGAGTCGTATCATCCCTAATATCCTTAATGGATGTGGCTATGACGGCATTCTCCTCCTCGTCAGCATCCAGGAAATCTATTATTCCGTTGCTCACAAGGTCGTCGAAAGTTATCTTGCCAAGCGCAAGCTTTGAAACATGGTCCTTCGTAAGCTTCACTAAGCCGTCTTCAACAACTATTAAGGGCCTCCTGACTCTTCCAGCGTCAGCATTAATATATATCTCCTTGACAACCCTGCCTCCATAGTTGAACTCGTAGTATGCAACGTTTATCTCAGGAGGAAGTAATCCTCTTCTTCTCAGGTTCCTAATCTCCCTGACAAGAGCCTCGCCGGAATATGAGTAGCCAACTAGGATTCCGTCTAGAAATATTTTAGCAGCCGATAAACGTTCGTCCGGGCCAGCCTTATCCACGGTTACTAGACCGAATTTCAAGAGTGTTTTTTCAACAGCAGACTTGTCTGCTGAAACGGATATTTGCGCACCTATGCTCATGTTCTTAACGAGGCCACAGTTCACTCCCTCCGGCGTCTCATTCGGGTCAAGCTTACCCCATTGCGTCGGATGCAGGTCTCTAGCGTCGAAGTTCGACTGACTCCTACTAAGGGGTGACTGAACCCTTCGCAAATGGCTGAGGACGGAGAGGTAGTTTGTTCTGTCCAGTAGCTGAGTAACTCCGACCAGTCTCTTACCCCAGTTTCCGGTAGCCATAGCCTGGTTTATTGAGTCGGTTATCAGGCTTGTCGTGATCAGGTTTGAAAAAGAATGTACAATTCTGTGTCTCAAGCTGGATTTTTCAAGCTGATACTTGAAGTCCCTGACCATTCTTCTGAAGGCTGTTCTGAAAAGCTCTGCCAAGAGACCTCCCGCAAGCCTAATCCTCTTATTCCTATAATGATCCTTATCATCAGGGGGACGCCAACCTAGTTTCATTGCGAGAACTCTCTCAGCCATCTCGCACAGGAAAAGAGCCTTCGCATACCTGGAGTTTTCATCCAGACCAACATGCGGGAGGAGAATCTTATCCAAGACGTTCTGAGTCTTGTTTAAACGGACTTTGTCTGACTGGCCGTAAGCAACCCTGTTGCCAATATACATTATAGCGTCCTCCTTGCTCAAAATGTTTTGAGCAGCGTCAAAGGAGGGTGCTAGAAGCTCCTGTATCTCTGGAAACGGGGAGACGCGTTCAGCAATCTCTCTGTCAGACTCCATTCCAAGGGCTTTCAGCATTATGACGAAGGGAACCTCTTGCCCGACTCCTGGAAGATACACTTTCAACTCGTTGTTCTGGCCTTTCAGCCTGACTTCAACCCTAGTCCTGTAGCCGACGGTTGTTGAGAAGACGCGCGCAATATAGAAGGAGTATGGGCCTATTTTCTTCTCCTCTAGGATTATCCTGTTTGGGGCAAGATCCTCAACACCAACTATAACTCTCTCTGAACCGTTAATTATGAAGTAGCCCCCTGGGTCGTAAGGATCTTCTCCAAGCTTAACCCTGACCGCCGGATCCAAGCCGGCTAGTGCGCAATACCTAGAGTTAACCATTATAGGCATTTCTCCTATTAAAACCTCCTGTCTAAGCTCCCGACCGTCCTTCAGCTCCTTAACCTCCAAGTAGATCGGGGCGGCGTAAGTGAAGTTTCTAACCCTGGCCTCCATCGGGTAAATGTTTCTAACCGCACCGCTGGGCTCAACAATCCTTGGCGCGCCAACCCATACTTTGCCGAGCTCTATTCTGATAACCTTATCCTCGACAGTAACCTCAACATTCTTAACCTCGTCCACAATCTTCTGCATATCCTTATCGATAAACTCGTTGAAAGAATCTATATGGTGCCTAGCCAGCCCTATGCTTCTAACATAGTTCTCCGCAACCATCCAAAGATCCTCGTTACTAAGCTCCTCAGTCATGCTGTTCAAACCACTAACCCTCCACCACGATGCGATAGGCTAAGGTTACTCCAGCAACCGGGCTCTTCCTGGTTATCTCAAGAATGTCCCCTGGCTTGGCGCCTATCGCAACCGCCACAGGGTCGCTGGCAAGGATTTTGGGGAGTTGAGAAGGTCTTATATTGTATTTTTTAAGGAGTGCCTCCCTCTCTTCGCTTGACAAAACCTTGTGAGAAGGCACTAAAACATGTTCGAGTATGTTCACTTTACTAATGTTTTTCTTACTAACCAAGCGATTTCGTCAGGATACTGAAAAAGGGGGTAATAAACGTTTCCCCTGAGCCTCAAGCGTCGAGGGGGAAACATCTTGGGAAAATAGGCCTTAGAGACCTTTTAGAGAACCGGTTAGACCATGCTTAACCCGGGTATCGGGAAAAGTTTAAAAAACATCCTTGCACACGAGAATCCGTCCCCGCGGTAGCTCAGCCTGGTAGTGCAGCATGCTGCGCCGAAAGCTTCCGGCTGTAGTCCTCCACCTCGAGTGGAGGCGTCTCAGCCTACCGGGCGAACAGAAACCGGAGTAGCGCGCTACGGAGTGTCGCTGGTTCAAATCCAGCCCGCGGGATTTTTGAGAGTTGAAACCCGTGTAGCTTAGCCTGGGAGGAGACAGGGGTTGTTTAACGGCTGCATAAGACTGAGAGTTAATGCTTAAATACTATTGTGTGAACGTCGTTCCCCGTGATGACGCGAACCGGAAAGACTCAAGAAGTATTCAAGGCAAGGGTTTTCGAAGCGTTCAGCGACCCAGCTAGGCTGAGGATAATCAACTTTCTGAGGGACGGCGGGAAATGCGTCAGCGAGATTGCTGAGAAAACAGGAATACTTCAACCATCGGTTTCCCGGCATTTGAAGATCCTTAAGGAGTGGAATAGTTAAGGAGAGTAAGCTCGGAAGCAAAAGAGTCTATGGAATTACTGATCCAAGAATTTTTAGAATTATTGACTCTCTGGACTCTCGCCTAGAGGAAAGTTTGAAGAAACAGGTTTACGAGAGCATTATTTAGCTCTTAAACCATATAACCCAATAAACCTTATTTTCATCTCATCTTCAACCTCCCAGATTCTTGAATCGAAGGTGTTTTCTAGTTCTCATAATTTTAGGGTGTCAGGCTATCTACTCGATCTCGCATGGTGTCAGATAGTGTAACCCGTTCTTAGCATATGCTTAACAACTTAAATAATTATTCTATTAAACTATAGACGTCTCCACTACGCTTTCCACCACTTCGAAACCAAGTATTTAACATCATTCTTATCCGGGTCCGAAATCGCGAAGACGAATAGTTTTTTAACAGAGGTCGCGAGCCTCCCTGCTCTGACGAAATCCGGAGCATCTATCTTATCTCCCTTTCTCTTAACTTCCAGTATTGCTGGAGCATGGTCTATTCCTGGGCCATGCTCGTAGATAGCAAAGTCGCATCCGAATTTAATGCCTGGCGTAACTACAAACCCCCTGTTTCTAAGATCCCTGTAAACTATAAACTTGCTTTTAAAATCCTCGTGAATCCTTGAAGCTATTCTGAGCAGCTGGTCGAATGAAACCTCTCGGTCATCCCTGTCCACGACCCTTATAATTCCTTTCTCCAAAAGATACAGTCCCTCGAAAAGGTCGAGCGTAAGCGGAGCGTTGAAGTTCGAGTCCTTCGGCTTAGGTATTCCTACAGGTTTTCCGAAAAACCCCATGCGATAGATTTCTTGAGAATGCTCAATACTCCATATTATTAGACGGTCGCCGACGAGTTCAGCAGTTACCTTTGCCTGCTCACCGTCCAATTCTTAAACCTCTTCCTAGAAGACACTTAAGGAAAGTATTCTCGCAGCATCTGCAGCATCCGCAGCCCTGTCTACAACCTCCTCGATAAGGTTCGCAACATCCTTAAGGAGAAGAATCGACGGAACATCTGACTTTGAAAAAATTATTTTTATCTCTAAGGCTCTGAACAGGCTGTCAATCTCCTTCTCATGCGTCTCAACATTTCTAGCGAACTCCTGTATCTTCGAGGTTTCGAAACCCAGCGTGAAGATAACTTCCCTAAGCTTCATAACGGTTTCAAGAGTTTTTGCAACAAGCTCTTTAAATCCTTCTTTAAGGCTCCTATCAATAGGTTTCTTCCTGAGGAAGAATTCTCTAAGTCTGAACACGATTCCCTCACAGAGATCAGGAATCCCTGTTAATGGGGCTGCTAGCCTTAAGAAATCCTCCCTGCTTACCATTATTGCTCCAGCTTCAACAAGCTCGTTAGCCAGTGTTCTCTCAGTCTCTATCGACTTGCTCTTGAGAATGCTTATGTTTGTTAAAGCTTCATCGAGCATTGAAGTATCACCGTCAAAGCAAGCTGTAACGAAGCCATTAACCTCTCTAACAGAGTCTACAGCGTATCTGGCCAGCTCCTGGCACGTTTGAAGGAGCTGCCGCTTAAGCCTAAGGGTTGTTTCAGTAGGGTACATCTTTCAGACTGTCCTATTCTCATGTAGTATTCTACGCTTCCGAGTTTTAAGCTTTTTCAAGCCTGCTTCAACCATTTTTTTTACAGCTGTTAATCGTTTTTAAACCGGTTAAACATCCGGCTTAGGAGCGGAAAGCAACTTGGAGAGTTCTGCATGAAGACTCCCTATTCCTATCCTTCTCTGCTCCCTAGTGTCCCTGAACCTGAGGGTTACGCTGTCGTCTGAGAAAGTCTGATGGTCAATGGTGACGGCGAACGGTATGCCTATCTCGTCAGACCTTGCATACCTGCGTCCTATGCTTCCAGAATCGTCGAAATTAACCTTGAAATCTCCAAGCATTCTTGCAACCTCCGCAGCCTTCCTCACGAAATCCGGCTTAGAAAGCAGGGGGAAGACTGAAACGTCGAAGGGCGAGAGGTATGGAGGGGTTGAGAGGCATATACGCCCATCCTCTTCAATCCTCAAATTATGTTCAAGGAGAGCGTAAAGAAGTCTTTCAGCTCCGAAGCTGGGTTCAACCACATGAGGAACTATCCTCCTGCCTGAGGAGGATATGAAAACATTCATGTCTTCGCCGCTTACCTTCATGTGGCCAGAGAGGTCGTAGTCAGTACGGTATGCGAATCCAGCGACCTCAGTCCATCCCCATGATTCTAGCAATACTTCGCAGTCGAAGAGCTGTTTAGCGTAGTGCGCCCTCTCGCTGGGAAGCTTCTCCCTAAACCTAAAGGCGTCTTCAGGGATTTTCAGCGCTTTCAGAAAACTCTTGGTTAAGACGAGGAAGAAAGGGATCCAGTTGCTGCTGAATAAACCGGTTTCAACCCCCTCTTTAACCCTCATTTTTCTAAAGCCTGTAACACCCTTCTCCTGGTCTTCTGCCGTGAGAACAGGTATTTCATGCTTCAAATAGTCTTCCTCAGAAGGGCCCGGGTTAGAATCAGGGTCGAAGAAGAACTCCACCTCCATTATAGTGAACTCTCTCAGCCTTATCGGTCCCTGTCTAGGTGAAACCTCGTTTCTGAAGACTCGGCCTACTTGAGCAACACCCATGGGTAGGCTTGACCTTCCGTGAACGTAAAGCCTCTTGAACTCTGTGAATATTCCTTGCGCAGTCTCAGGGCGAAGATACCCTATTTCCCCGGATCCAGCGCCTATCTCAGTCTTAAACATCAGCAGCCAGTGGAAGGCTTTAGAAAAATCACCCTTACAATTTGGACATTTAACACTGTTTATGGAAACAATCTCGTCAATCTCCTGCAGGGATGCTCCTTCAGGAATAGTGACTCCCGCTTCGCTGAGAAGATGGTCTGCCCTGAAAACCGCGCCGCACTTGCCGCATTTTAAAGCCTTATCCGTAAACTGGGTTTCATGCCCTGACGCAACGTAAACAGGCCTAGGCCCTATTACAGGGGACTCTATAATCTGAAAGTTTCTAGAGTAGACGAAGTATTTTATCCAAAGGTTTTCCAAGCGTCTTTTAATCTCGAAGCCAACATTGCCAAGAGTCAAAAGTCCTCTTACTCCGCCATATATCTCGTAGGAGGGCCAGAATATTCCTCGGCGCTTCGCCAGTTCCATCAGAACATCCGACTTTCTTTGCTGCCTTAAGGCTGACAAGCTCTTTCCCCGAAAAGAGTTGAAGCCTAATAAACCTTAACGTTGAAAACCTTTTAAAAAAGAGGCAGGTTTCCAGTAACCTTATTCATCAGTTCTTCTGGGGCAGGTCCCAGTCCGAGACAGGTAACCGTGCCTGGCTCAAGCTCTGTCAAACCCATGTCTGAAACCAGGTAGGCAGGTATGCCCTCTTTCGAAGCAGCCTCCTTCAGCCTAATCAGCTCGTCGAGAGACCCTGTTTTCAAGACGACCTTCTTCTGACCTTCTTCAAGCCATTCTCTGAGCCACTCAGGCTTAAGGCGCCGAGCCTCCTCGGCGGCTGAAACTGCTGCATGAGCCACCTGGACGCATGTTTTCCCGCATGACATTTTAAGATCCATCCTGACCACTATGCACTGTTTAAACCTGAAGCTTTTCATACTTTTAAGAACTCGAGCGGCAGGATAAAAATTTGTATAATGCCGGGGGAACCGCTAAACTTATTAACAGGCTTCCCGCGCAGCCTCCCTATGGTTACATGCACATCCTGCAATAGGCCCATAGACCCGTATGAGAGATACGTGAAGTTCACATGCTTCAACTGTGGGGAAGTGACTTTATGGCGGTGCGAGAAATGCAGGGCCTTTGCCAGAGAGCTTAAATGCCCTAAATGCGGCTACGTTATGCCTTAAGCTAGATTGTTTTATATTTTTGATTAAAATGGCCTTGAGAAAAACTTTATATATGGAGCTGGAAAACCTGAGCCGAAAACCTGTTGCCGCGTAAGAGGGTAATCAGGCATGTAACCAGGACAGTTTACGGAAGAGGTGGCTGAAAATGAAGCAGATAGTGTACACTTTAAGGGTCTTTCCTGGGGAGGATGTAACTGATCTGGACCAGCTTAGGGTAAAAATAGGCGAGAACCTTAAGAGTGGGAGAATCATCGCCTCGCAGATCGCGGACTTCTTCTTCGGAATGAAAATTCTTCTCATGAATGTGGAGGCTCCCGAGGTCGACGGGATATCTGACAGGATAGAGAGCGAGATTAAAAGCACCCCTGGGGTTTCAGACATGGAGATACTGATGGTGAGCAGGAAGATAGAGGTTTGGAAGGAAGATGGTTAGAGCATCAAGTAGCGAGGACAGAAGGATAATACCCTTGAGAAACTATATTTTCGACATTCTTGAGAAGAAGCGGAGCATTACGCTTTCAGAGCTACTCAGAGGCTTAGAGAAGGATGTTGGCAGGGTGAGTCTGCAGGAGGTTGAGAAGGAGCTCATGACGATGGAAATAAGAGGAGTTATAAGGGTTTATGCCTCCGGAAGGAAGGACCAGAGGCTGGAGTTCATAGGCTTAAGGGCATAATTCTCCTTGCTTATTGAAGGAAAAAGTATTATCCAGTAACCGGGGCCGCCAGGATTGAAACTCAAGATTTAAGAATATTGTCTGTTTCATGATTACAGATGGGTGTTCAGCTGGGCGATATAATTCCGACTAGGGAAATCAGGCTGGAGAACCTTGCAAACAAAAGAATAGCAATAGACATGTATAACACGCTATACCAGTTTCTAACAATAATAAGGGGGGTTGATGGAAAGCCTTTAATGGATTCTAAGAACAGGATTACAAGTCATCTCTCTGGGCTCTTCTACAGGACTTGCAACTTTCTCTCCGCAGGTTTGAAACCGATATACGTTTTCGACGGCGAGCCTCCAAGGATTAAAAAGGGGGAGGCGGAGAGAAGGAGAGCAATACGCGAGGAAGCCTCAAAGAAATATGAGGAAGCCTTAGCCACTGGTAGGCTTGAGGAGGCTCGCAAATATGCTCAAATGTCGGCGTCGCTAGACGAGTATCTTTTAAAGTCTGCAGAGGAGCTTGTGAGACTCATGGGTGTGCCTGTTGTACATGCTCCCTCTGAGGGAGAGGCTCAGGCTGCGCACATGGTTATCACCGGCGTCGCAGACTATGTTGGAAGCCAGGATTTCGACTCACTCCTTTTCGGAGGCAAAATGCTTGTGAGAAACCTTGCGATAACAGGGAGGAGAAAGCTGCCCGGTAAGAAGGCTTACGTCGAGGTGAGCCTTGAAGAAATCTCTCTTGAAGAAACCCTGAGAAGCCTTTCCATAACAAGGGAGCAGTTGATAGACATAGCGCTGCTCGTCGGTACCGATTATACTGAGGGGATAAAGGGAATAGGGCCGAAAAGGGCCTTAGAGCTTGTTAGAAAAGGAATGAGCCTTGAAGAAATCCTCAGGGGACATGGCGAAGACCCTGTGAAGATTCAAACATACTATGAGGCTAAGGATTTCTTCCTCAACCCTAAGGTTAAGGATGTTGGGGAACTGGAGTGGAGGGACATAGACCAAGAGGGAATCTTAAGGTTCCTGCATGACGAGCATGACTTCTCTTTAGACAGGATTGTTAAAGCAATGGAAGAGGTTAAGAAGAAGCGACCAGAAGGAGCGCTTTCCAAATGGTTTTAATCTAGAAGCCGTATTCTCCTCTTAAAGGCACAAAGACCACGGGCCCAGCGTTGCTTTTCCTCACCCTGCCATCAGCATCCTTCTCGACGAGAACCAAGTTCTGGTCGAAAAATCTTGATTGAACTGGTATAACCATCCTGCCGCCTGGCTTCAGCTGCTCTATGAGTGGCGGTGGGATTCTGGGTGCTGCAGCCGTGACCAAAATCCTATCGTAAGGCGAAGCATCAGGATACCCTTTTGAACCGTCTCCCTCAATAACCCTAATTACCCTGCTGAACCCAAGTCTTGTAAAGTTGGACTCAGCGAACTTCACGAGACTACTGTTTATCTCAACAGTGTAAACCAGGGGGATGGGTGAATCCAAGCTTGGACAGGTTAAAACAGCCAGCGTAGCAGCATGGTAGCCGCTTCCCGTGCCAACCTCCAGAATCCTGTTCCCTACTTGGACTTCAAGAAGCTCGTTCATGATGGCAACCATATGGGGCGCTGAAATCGTCTGACCAGTGTCGCCAAGGGGCAGGGGAGTATCAGCATAGGCATACTCTAACTGATCTGGCCAAACGAACTCGTGTCTGGGAACTCTGAGCATTGCTTCCTTCACTCTCTCCGTCTTCACCACGCCTTCTGCAGCAAGCTGTTCAACAAGCCTCCTTCTCTTCTCCAGAAAAGGATCCCACCCGACTGTTTCTCCCATCTTCAGAATAGTGTTTATTAGATCCTTGGATAAAACGTTTTCAGAAGGAATGGGCAGGATTGTTGAAAAAGTGTGTGGAAAAGGACATCCGAACATAAGGGCTACGCACCCCACTACGCTCGCAGCTACAGTTGATCCTGAAATCAGCGTGGCTGGCGACTGCTTTCTAATGGTTTCAGCGAACAAGTCTCCCTCAACTCTTTCAGAAGAATTTAAGAACGCTGCTCGGAGGCGTGTGAAGATACTGGGCAGGATAATCGTCGGAAAACTTGAAGACACGTTCGAATTCTACGGTGACCCAAGCCTCTCTTTTGAAGACACACGTACGATGATTTTCAGGAAAAGCAGGTATGTTTGCAGTAAAACAGTAGGAGTTGAAAGCAATAAGAGTGCGAGAGACATAGATCGGAGAATCGTTGAAATGCTCCGGAAGGGAGTTGAAGCCGTTATTGAGCTAACAGTTTTAGAATAAACCTTTCTACTATCTTTCTCGCTCTCCACGGGCAAACTCTAGGAATTTCCGCTTAGCCTCCTCATACGGCATTTGAACAGGAGGGTGTTTGAAACAGTATGCTGAAACACTTATCAGAGGACCGCTGACACCTCTGTCTAAAGCGATCTTGACTCCTCTTAAAGCATCTATTATAACTCCTGCACTGTTAGGAGAATCTATTACTGAAAGCTTAAGATCTATGGTTAAAGGTGCACCGCCGAAATATCTGCCTTTAACCCATATGTAGCATATTTTTTCGTTCTCCAGGAAAGGTATATAGTCGCTTGGCCCTATGCGGAGAGGCATCTCATAGGGGGACATTGCTTTGACGGCTGAAGTCTTGCTCTCTCTCTTTGAGACAAGCCTCTGCTGCTCCAGCATGTTGAGAAAATCGGTGTCGCCACCTATGTTCAGCTGGTAGGACTCGTCTACTTTAACACCCCTGTCGACAAGAAGCTTAACCAGTGTCTTATGAAGAACAGTTGCACCAAGCTGGCTCATAACGTCGTCACCAGCTATGGGCAGTCCTTTCTCAGCAAACCTTGTCTGCCACTCGGCTGAGGAAGCTATGAACGTGGGCATAGCGTTCACAAATGCTACACCAGCCTCCAGCGCCGACTTAGCGTAGAAACGGCTGCCGTTCTCGCTGCCAACAGGAAGATAGTTTACCAGGATATCTGCCTTAGAGGATTTCAACTCCTCAACCACATCCACTTCCTTCTCGTCTGAGAACTCTATTACTTCCTTCAGATACCTGCCGACACCGTCTAGGACAGGCCCCTTTTTAACTGTAACCCCTGTTTTAGGTACATCCTGAAACCTAATAGTATTGTTCGGCTTCTCAAATATTGCTTCACCAAGGTCTCTGCCAACCTTCCTCTTGTTAATGTCGAAAGCTGCTACAAACTCTATGTCCTCAGGCCTGTAACCCCCAATATCCGGGTGTGCTAAGCCAACCTGGTTTCTCTTCTCCCTGTAATAGTATACTCCTTGGACGAGTGCGGAGGCACAGTTTCCAACGCCTGCTATTGCCACTCTTATTCTTCCCATGGTAGAAAGATGATGCATATTTTACCTTTATAAAATTAACTAGCGGTTCTAAAACAGTAAAAACCCAGGCTATTTTAGCTTCAAACCGCATTTCCTGCAGTATCGCATCCCTTCGGAAACCGGGGTGCCGCACCTGGGGCAGAAACCAATTATCTCACCAACCTTCTCAGGCTTCTTCTCTTTTTCCAAAACCTCCTCCGGAGGCTCGTAAGACTCCTCGGCAGGAGTCTCCTCTTCATACGCCTGCTCCAATCCGGCTTCATCTTTTTCAACAGTCTCAGCTTCCTCCCCGCTGTAGGCGGCTTCAACCCCCGGCCCACCGTAGGCAGCTTCTTTCTGAACGCTTTCTTCAACAGTCTCGCTTCTAACAGCTTCAACCGGAGCGATTATTTTTCTCCTTGGCCTGATTAAGATCGAAACTATGACTACTATTACACCCGTCCAGAATACACCGGTCATTAAGTACCTATAAGTTGTATAGCTCATATACTCTCCGAAAGGATTTTCAGGCATTGTTTGAAAATACAAGCCTACGGCTATCAGCAGTACACCGGCAGCAAGCACATTAGCCTTATTCAACCTTAATTTCTCTATATCAACAGTAGATATATTAACTTTTTCGACCTCGCTCTAACGAGGCTGACACGTGTTTCAAAACAATCCTGGAGACTTTTTAAAAACAACTATTATTACAGTAAGAATAATGCATGCTATGCTTAGCGCCAGCTCCACCGGGGAAACCAGGCCTTGGAAGGTTGCGAAGTATAATGGAGGGGAAACTCCCGCGATCCCTATTACGTTCCCCACTATGAAGGCGTAGCGAGCGATTCTCCTAAGCTTCGGGTTAAACACTAGCCCTGCTGCGGACGAACAGACTATCAGGATTCCTGCGATAACCAGGTTATAGGTTTCGCCCCCAGATATCACTGGTGAAAGCAGGTAGAGTATTGAAAGAGTAAGCACCGGCCAGAGGCTGAGAAGCCTGCTGCTAAGGCTAGCTTTTCCCTGTGAAACGGTTCCTCCAGTATTCTCCATCCTACTCAACGTTAAGCTTTCACCTTAACAGTTTTTTAAAAAGGTTGCGCGCCTATGTTGACAACATTACCGGTTTCAGAGGACTTAAAGCTTGACTCAACTATCTCCAGGGCTTTAATAGCGTCCTCTTCTCCGGGGCTTGGGTCTGCACCATTAACTATGCATTCTAAAAAGTGTTTCAGCTCATGCCTAAGCGGCTCACTCCACTCTGAGAACGGCGTTATCCTATCGTCTTTAGAGCTTAGCGTCACCTGCTGGGAGACCAGATCCGCCTCGATCACTCCTTCAGAACCTATTATCTCAAGGCTTCTTATTTTGAAAGGCGTTAACCAGTTAGCCTGGATTATAGCCATCTTCTCAGCTTTAAAAGTCAGGATTAGTGTGACATAGTCCTCATGAATCCTGTGCATAGACCTTCCCATCTTAGCATAAACCTTCAAAGGATCCTCTGAGAAAACATGTCTCATCAAGTCTATGTCGTGTATGGCGGTGTCCAGCAGCACTCCTAGATCAGTTATTCTCTCAGGCCATCTTCTGACACGCATGGCTGAAGCCATTATTATCTCTCCAACCGCTCCTTCAGCAACATAGTTCTTAACCATGCTTACCGCCGGGTTAAACCTTTCAATAAACCCTACCATGAGCTTTACGTGTTCCCTCCTGGCTTGACTGATGATTTCAAAGGCTTCTCTCAGATTAGGTGTGAACGGTTTTTCAATAAGCAGGTACTTGAAGTTCTTACGGATAAGCTGCAGAGCCACCTCCTTATGCGTCGAGGTCGGTGTTGACACTACTGCGCCATCGTAAACATTCTCAGGTATTTCCGAGACGTTGGAATAATAAGGCACGTTGTAAAGCCTACCGTACGCACTGGCTTTTTCAACATCTATGTCGCACACCCCTCCTAGTCCTCCGAGTTCAGCTAGAACCCTGACATGGTTCTTGCCGAAACCGCCTGTTCCGACGACGATCACCTTAGGCTTATCCCTACTTTGGCTCAACGTTCTCAATGCCTCACATGAAATCTTTAAGCTTTAGGCTTCTCCGGGGCGGCTCAATCTCTATGCCGAGCGGGTCGAGAACCTGCTCGAAAGTAGCCTTCATAACGCTCAAGTATTTCTCCAAATCTATCTCCTCTATTCTAGCCATTTTAACTGGTTTAACTCCTGTTTTAACCTTGACGTAAGATATTATGTCTCCGGCTCTCGCCTTTACGCCGAGCATTCTTTCAAGCTGCTTAGCCGCCTTAACATGTTGAGGAGTGTTCTTATCATAGTTATCCACAGGCTTACTCAGCATGACGTCGAAAGCAAGCTCCTCGAGGCTAAGCTGCCTATTCATAAGCTTCTCAACATAGTCGTTCATCATGCTTTTAATGCTTGCCACAGCGGAGTTGAACTCCTCCTCATTCCTAACCTTGCTGAGAATGCTGATCATATCGTGGAAAGCCTGCTTCACAAACTTCGGGGTTGAGCTCTTCTTACCCACTAAGCCCTTTATGTCAACGTTACCGTCCTCAGTTACACCCAGATAGTTCTTCTTACGCTGGCTGAAAACTCCATAACGGTAAACTTTATCGATGTTAAGCTCAATATTATACTTGTTCCTGACAAACTCGATAAGCCTCTCCACTTCCTCCGGTTTAGGGTTTCTCAGAAATATGGAGTCAGTGTCTCCGTAGACAACATCTATCCCTAGGGATTTAGCGGTTTCAACGAGCTCCGTGAAAATGCCTCTGCCTATCCATGTTACTGTTTCAGCTGCGCAAGGTGCGTAGAAATGGAAGGAGTCCGCTCCCATGACTCCGTAGCTAGCGTTTATAAATACTTTTATCGCTCTCTGCACAACATCGTAGAAAGACCGTTTCTCCTCGTCTCTTGTTTTCTTCGCAAGAGGTTGATAGTACTTGACTCGCAGCTCCCTGAGGGCTCCTATTACAGAGCTTTCAACACCCCTTCTCTTCCTACAGATCCAGTGTGGAGAATTCATCGGCATGTTGCTTCTACACTCCTCGTGCCTACACCTAACTGTTTCATAGCTTATGTTGAAGTTCATTATTATGCTTGGATACAGGGAGGCAAAGTCCAGCACAACTAGGTTAAAATAGAGACCCGGTTTCGGCTCAAGCACTATCGCACCCCTATACTTCTTACCTTTTATTATTGCTTCAGAAACCTTTGCGCTTTTAAACTGCAGAATATCCTCCTGCCTAGGTATTAGATAATTATTTCTTCTATGAATGCTTAGAAGCATGCTTTTAATCCATGTTGAAACACCGTGTCTAACAACATCCTCCAACGGAAGCCTGCTTATCCTCATGAAGAGGACGAGCAGCTTAAGGAGAAGATAGTTCTTGTTCGCAATAAGGTCGAAAGTTATCTCAGCGTCTCTGAAGCAGTATTCAGCAAGCTCCCTGGGCTTAAGGAGCCCAATATCCTCTTCTAAAGCTACCTTACCCTTGCCGACTAACGCTTTCCCTATGGCGTCCAGCGTAGCCTCCTTGTAAACCCCGCCGTAAGCATAGTTCTGAATAGACTTGTTGAAGAAAACCCTGTAAAGATCGATATGGACCCCATAAATCAGGTCAACATAGTCACGCCCCTTCTGAAGCGGCACTTTCTCCTCGACAGAGAGCCTGCTCGCCCTGTTGTAGAGATAAAGAAGGTCAAACTTGTCCCCGTTGAAAGTAACTATCACAGGATACTTTCTAACCTCTTTTAAAACCTCTGACAGCAGCTTTTTCTCGTCAGACACATGAATTATCTTTTTAACCCCATCATCCTCCTCGCCGTCGAAATCATCCAAGATGTAGACCTTCGGAGGCTCCGTGTTAGGCTTAAACGCGACAGCTATCACAGGGTCTTCAGCCTTGTTAGCGTCAGGCACATGGTTTGGCCCCGGTGGTTTAACCTCTATATCTATGGAGGAGAGTTTCACGAAAGGTATTGGCTGGTTGAGCGTTTCAACAAGCTCCTTAATCTCAGGGTAATCAGATACAGGTGGCTTAAAACCGTTCTCAAGGACTGCTTCAACAGGCTGCTCAACAAGCTTGCCGTCAACAATAGAGTAGTAGAGCCCAGGCTTCTTCCCAGTGTCGTAAATATAACACCAGACGTAATGGATATCCGCCTCCCATGCTCTACCAACAATCTCCCTTATGGATGTTGCTGTACCACCTATGGAAAGTGGGTCTTTAGCAAGAATCTTCCTGAATACTTTCTCCCTGTCCTCCAGCAGATCGTATTTCTTAACCTCTTCAATCCTGTCGAAACCATGATGGCTCACAAGCTGCGGATTCTTCTTAAGCTCCTCCATGCTTAGGTCAGTCAGCAAGTAGGGCTGATGGTTTTCACTTGAAGGGAAGAGGAGGATCTCCTGTTTTTCAGGATCATAGAGCTTCAAAACTATCCTCCTGTTCTCCCCGTCGTACGAGGCGGAAACCAGCATAAGGTTCCTTCTCTCACTCATCCCGCTTTCCTTCACTCAATAAATGCCTTCCGCAACACTATATAGGTTTATTTCTCGCCTGGAAAACATTAGCATCGTGAGGATAATCCTGATTGATACTATGTCATGCTCAAACTGCGCGCGAATAAATATGTGCTAATGTTCTTCAAAAAGGAAATAGCTAAAAAGACCCCTCAACCATCTGAGATAACGCTTAATGCCGGTTAAGGGATACAGGGTTAGGTATGTGGTGCTTAAGACGGGTGGTACCCCTCCTGAGGAAAACAGGAGGCTTATCGAGCTTTTGAAGGAAGAGTGCGAGAAACACCAGCCGGGTTTCCGTTTTAAAGCGATCCATAAGGGGGATGAGATAATCATCAGGTGCCCGCATAAAGCCGTGCCTTCAGTTAGGGCTCTCTTGAACAAACTTAACACCTCCCAGCCTCCCTACAGGGTTGAGATAATCGGTGTTTCAGGCACTCTGAGAAAGGCCTTCAGCAAGTTCTGCCGTGGCAATAAGCCCCATGGTTTAGGGCAAAGATTATAAAGGGACAGTTAACCCTTATCCACGAGGAAGTTATGATACCTGGCTACGAAAGACTATACGGATTCTCACCCGACGGGAGAATACTCCAGGTCGACTACGCGATGGTTATGGTTAACAATAGTCCGACTGCATGGGGGATTCAGGTTGAAGAGGGTATTGTGCTGGCTGGTTTAGAGAAGAGGATTGACGTGCTTCAGGATAGGACTTTTAGCCAGAAGCTGTTTCAGATTGATGAGCATATTGCTACGGTTGTTGCCGGGTTTAACTCGGACGCGAGGCTCTTGGTTGAATACGCTAGGAATGAGGCTCAGGTTAACAGGCTTCTGTACGATGAGCCGATTGACGTGGAGTTTCTCGTAAGAAGGCTCAGTAATACTGTTCAATCATATACGCAGCATGCTGGGATGAGGCCTTTCGGAATCTCTATGCTTATTGGGGGTGTAGACATGGTTGGGGCGAGCCTGTATCAGCTTGACCCGACCGGGATATACTTTAAGTATTTCGCGTCAGCCATCGGTGTCGGTAGGGAAGACATATTGAAATATTTTAGAGACAACTATTCTATCAATAAAAGCCTCGATGAAGCAATAACCTTGGGTATACGGGGAAGCATAGAGGTTTTAAAGGACGAGGTTGCTCCAGACAGGCTTAGAATAGGAGTAATCAGGACGGATGAGAAGAGGTTCAGGGTTTTAAGCTACGAGGAGACTAAGAAATACTACGAGAAGGCGAAGTAGAGCAGAATTGAGCAGGCCTTCAACAATAAGCCGGCTTACTCTTCACGGAGAGAAGTTTGAGATAATCGTTGCCCCTGATCCTGCGCTTAACTTTAAATTGACTGGAAAAGGGGATGTTAGGAAGATTCTTCTGGTTGACGAGGTTTACTCAGACTCTAAAAAGGGGCTTCGCGTACCGTCAGAGAAGCTTAGGAAGTTTTTTGGAACAACAGACGTGTACGTAATAGCTGAGAAGATACTTAAAGAAGGGGATTTACAGCTTACTGGGGAGCAGAGGCGCCGGATGATCGAAAGCAAGAGGCAGCAGATAGTAGCGATGCTTTCAAAACTACTCTTGGAGCCTTCATCAGGCAACCCTATTCCCTCACTCAGGATTGAACAATCCTTGAGTCAGACCGGTGTCTCAATAGATCCCTTCAAGCCTCCTGAAGAGCAGGTTAAGAACGTTGTTAAGGCTTTAAGAAAGGTCCTCCAGTTTAAGGTTAACGAGGTTGTTTTAACGCTTACATGCGCCCAGACGCTGTCTAACGACGTCTACGGGTTTGCGAACTCAATAGGGGAGGTCGACCAGACTAGGGTTCAGAAGGATAAAAGCGTTAAAATCACTGTTAGAGTGCCTTCTGTAACCATGTCCTACTTTCTAGAGAATCTTGGAAAGAAGTACGGGGACCAGGTAAAAGTTGATATAGGGGTTTAAGCATCACCCTCCTAAGAAGGAGGCTAAGGTTTGTTGCGGAGCAACGAACAACAGCAGAGACAAAGGCCCATAGTCGTTCCAGGGGAGTATGTTGGTGACAGCCGGTTCCACATGCCTGGTTCAAACGTTTACAGGCTTTCGGACAGGATGCTCGCAACCACTGTCGGACTGGTTAGGGTCGACGGTAAGCGTGTTGATGTTGTAGCGTTAAAATCCTTCTACCAGCCTAAGGTTGGCGACTTAGTTATAGGGATTGTTAGAGAACCCGGTATAGCAGGCTGGACTGTTGACATAAACTCTCCATTCTTAGCGTTCTTACCGCTTTCAGAATACCCTGAGAAAAGAATCCGCCTGTCTAGAGACAGCATTGGAAGGATTCTGGAGGCGGGAACAGTTCTCATAGGGCGTATTAAAGATGCTTCAATCTTCTCATCGCCCGTTATAACGCTGAAGGGTAAGGGGCTTGGAGTTGTTTCAAACGGGTTCCTGCTCAGCATAACTGCTTCAAAAGTGCCGCGTCTAATAGGGAAGAAGGGCTCAATGCTCTCAACAATAGAGAAGGGTGCTAACGTTAAGCTTACAGTCGGTCAGAACGGGCGTTTAATAGTTCATTCTGAAGATTTAAACGTTGTTTTAAAGGTTAAGGAGGTTATTGGAATGATAGAGAAGGAGTCGCACGTCTACGGCTTAACTGAAAGGGTTGAAGCACTGTTGGCGGGAAGGAGGCTGTAGAGTGTATGGGGGAAAAAATCGTCCTGTTCAGCGAAGACGGTAAGAGGTCTGACGGTAGGTCTCTCGACGAGCTTAGGCCTATCAGGATTAAGGTAGGCGTGTTGTCCAACGCTCAGGGCTCAGCCTATATCGAACAGGGGAAGAACAAGATTCTCGCAGCGGTCTACGGTCCTAAGGAAGCGTTGCCGAAACACATCTCGCTCCCAGACAGATGCATCTTGAGATGTCGATACCATATGGCGCCTTTCTCAACGGTTGAGAGAAAGAGTCCTGCTCCAAGCAGGAGGGAAATAGAGCTTTCAATGGTTCTTCGAAACGCTCTTGAACCACTCGTAATGACTTCCCTCTTCCCCAGGACGGTGATAGATATTTTCATAGAGGTCTTGCAGGCTGACGGCGGTACTCGTTGCGCAGGCTTGACTGCAGCAGTATTGGCGTTAGCGGATGCAGGGATCCCGTTGAAAGGCTTGGCTGCAGCATGTGCTGTCGGCAAGGTTGACGGCAAGATTGTTGTGGATCTTAATGATCTTGAGGACAAGTATGGAGAGGCAGACATGCCTGTGGCTTACAACCCGACTCTAGACGGGATAACTCTTCTCCAAATGGACGGGATCATGTCGAAAGAGGAGGTTGAGCAAGCATTGTCTCTAGCTATAACTGCTACACAGAAAATGCATAAGATGCAGGTGGACGCGCTTAGAGAAAGGTTTTCAGTACAGAGGAGGGAGACCTAGATGTCTATAACTGAGCAGCGGCCTATTATTTCTAAGCTTGAGCAGCAGGAGCTGCGGCGTCTGCTGGCTGAGAACAAGAGGATTGACGGTAGAAATCCTCTTCAATACAGGAATATCAGTGTCCAGCTGGGGTATGTGGAAAAGGCTGAGGGCTCAGCCTTGGTGGAGCTCGGCAATACTAAGGTTCTGGCCGCAGTGAAAGTCGGGATCGCAGTGCCTTTCGCAGACACGCCTAACGAGGGTATTCTCATAGTGAACGCGGAGCTAGTTCCACTGGCTTCACCTGTTTTCGAACCCGGTCCTCCTTCTGAAGAATCGATATCCCTATCTAGGTATGTTGATAGAAGCATTAGAGAGTCTAAGTCAATAGACTTATCATCACTCTGCATAGTTCCAGGAAGATCCGTATACTCTCTTTACGTGGACCTTTATATTCTCGACTATGATGGCAACCTTATCGATGCTTCAGTAATAGCTAGTGTAAACGCTTTAGGCGTCACCAGCATGCCTAAATACGTTGTAGAAGGACAGACTGTTAAAAAGACTGATGAATACTTTAAGCTTGAGCTTAAGGATCGTCCTGTCTCACTCACCTACGCTTTTCTAGACGATAAGTATGTGGTGGATCCTTGCCTCAGCGAAGAGTATGCGTCTGACTTCACCCTCTCGATGACTGTTAAATCCGACGACAGGTTTTGCGCGATCCAGAAGAATGGTGGAGGAATGGTTTCTCCAAGGAGAGTCATGGAGCTTCTTGATAAATCTGTGGAGCTGGGGAAAGAGTTAAGAACAGTCGCCTACAGCCGGCTTACCGGTGGAAATGGCTAGGAAGAAAGAGTCTGGAGCACTGGGTGTGAAATACGGTTTCTCGCTTAGAGAGAGGTATGTTAGGGTTCTTAAGAGAAGGAGGGCGCGGTATAGTTGTCCGAGATGCGATACAGGGGTTCTCAAAAGGCTCAGCGTAGGGGTTTGGAGCTGCAGGAAGTGCAATTACACTTTCGCCGGAGGAGCGTATGAACCGGTTACTAAAACCGGGGAAACTGCTGCGCGAATCGTTAGCAGCGCGTCCCAAGCATAGGCTTTAACGAGTGTTAAATGATAAGGGTTAGGATTACTCTTAAATACGGGAGTCAACAGGCAGCGGAATCCATCTACTTAGCCTGTCTTCAAGAAGCAGTTTCAGATCCAAGGTCAGGGGTGGGGGCGAGGATAGATGGAAACAGGCTGCTGCTTTTCTTCAAAGGCCACAGTCCTTCGAAAACCGCTGAGAAAATAGGGAGTGTTTTAAGCCTGCTTAACATGGCTCAACAGGTTGACAGCCTCCTGTCGACGCCGGAAGGATGAGAAATATGTTTTTAAGCATGCGCCTAAGGGTATGACTCGGTAATGTCCCAAGAGTTGCCTCTTCAACTGCAGGAGAAACTGTCACGGCTTCAGCAACTTCAACAGACACTGGAGTCGCTCTACATCCAGAAGGAGCAGGCTAAGCTGGAGGCGAGAGAGCTGGAGTCTGCCCTGGAAGCTCTTTCCAACATAGACGATAACACGCCGGTGTATCGGATAACTGGAAGAATACTCGTCAGGAAGAATAGGGCTGAATTGATAAACGAGTTAAACGAGCAAATGGAGCTGGTTAAAGTAAGAATAAGCGCGATCGAGAGGCAGGAGAGCAAGGTTAGGGAGAGAGCGGCTGAGCTTGAAAACGAGTTGAAGAATGCTTTCTCAACAGGCAGGGGGGTTCCCCCTGCTTAACCATCGCCCTTATAATGTTTCCACTGTTCACACCTAGGCTTTTAAAGCCTCCCCGGTAATCTCTGGCAAAACCGGAAATGACGGCGGTGAAGCTGAGAAAACTGTGTTTCCGATACGCAGGGTCTGAGAAGCAAGCGTTGACCAATATTGACCTTACGATTGAAGAGGGGGAGAGTGTACTTATAACGGGCCCATCGGGCTGCGGAAAATCCACTTTAGCAAGGGTCTTAATGGGTTTGATTCCGCACAGTTATCCTGGTGAGCTTGAGGGTGAGGCGTACGTGTTCGACATGGATGTTAAAAACACGCCTGTAAGCAGGATAGCCACACGCTGCGGAATAGTTTTCCAGAATCCTGACAACCAGCTGTTCACTTTCAGCGTTGAGGATGATGTTGCATTCGGTCCTGAGAACCTTGCTCTTCCGCCTGACGAGATTGGGAGAAGGGTTGACGAGGCTCTTAGGCTCGTCGGAATAGAGCATTTGAGACACTCCTCTCCAAACAACCTTTCCGGCGGGGAGCAGCAGAAGGCTGCGATCGCCTCGATACTGTCGATGAAGCCGTCCCTACTGATATTTGACGAGCCGACCTCGATGCTGGATCCTTCTTCTTCAGCCAGCCTGATTGAGAGGATTTTCGAGCTTAAACGGAGCCTGGATGAAGCCGGTGGAAAGACTACTGTGATAATTGTAGAGCACAGGATAGACCTTTTGCTTAAGCATCTTTCCAGGATAATCGTGATTTCTGAAGGCAGGGTAGTTCTAGACGGGGAGCCACTAAGAGTTCTTGAAGAAAGCTTCAGGAGAGGGATTCCGATAAACATTCCTCCTATGCTCCAAATATACTTTAGGGTTAAGGATAGGTGTGGATTGGAAAAACCGCCTACTACCGTTAGGGAACTTATCTGCATGCTGGGAGGCAGTGTGTCAAGGGATGGTTAAAATAGCTGTAGAGAATCTTTACTTTCGTTACCCTGAAGCCGCGGGCTTCGCGTTGCGAAACGTAAGCTTCAGAATCGAAGAGGGGGAAAGCGTTGCGATACTCGGTGAAAACGGCGCCGGTAAAACTACGCTTGCGAAAAACCTGAACGGCCTTCTTAAACCGACTGAGGGAAGCGTCAAGATAGATGGTGTAGACACGAGAAGCTTGTCTGTTGCGAAAATAGCTAGGAAAATCGGCTTCGTCAACCATAATCCTGAACACCAGTTTTTCGCCGAGAAGGTTGAGGACGAGATTAGGTTCGGCCTCAGAAACTTCGGGTTCCCGGAGGAAACGATTGATAAGATTATTCAGGAAGTCCTCAGCGTCTTTGGGCTGGAGGAGTATCGTGGTAAAAACCCGTTTCAGCTCAGCGGCGGGGAGAAGAAAAGGCTTGCGATCGCCTCGATAATGGCTTGGCGTCCCGAGGCGCTTATCGTCGACGAACCGACTATAGGAATGGATTACGCTCAGAAGATGAACATTCGCAGAGTCTTAAGAAGAATCGTCTCGGAGGGAAGGTGTGTAATAGTGATAACGCACGACGTTGATTTCGCGGCAACCATATGTGAGAGAGCTATAATCTTAAGCAGGGGGGAGGTGATCGGCGACGGGAGGCTTAGAGAACTTCTTTCAGACGACGAATTGGTTGAAAAGGCTTCTCTAAGGAAACCCTTCATCATAGAGCTGGAGGAGGAGACTGGCCTCACCGGCTTAGAGGAGGATTTCGACATCCTTAGCAGTATTCTTATGGAGGTTTTCCAAAAATGTCGTTCCTGAGAGCCTTCAAATACAGGAGGAAGGATACTGTGGTGCACAGGCTTGACCCTAGATCCAAGTTTCTACTTTCAGTCGTGCTGATGATGGTTTCAATAATGTTTGCAGACATCCGTGTTCTCCTCGTGCTCATCTCCGGACAGTTGATCCTGCTTTTCCTAGCGAAATCTCTCGGAGAATGGTTTTCATCACTAAGGGGGCTTGTATTCTTCTTCGCAGTAATCTTCATCACACAACTATTATTCGGAGGAACCTTTTACACGGGCATAGTGCTTTCACTCAGGCTCGTCGCACTCTCATCGTCAATGTCCTGGTTCTTCCTTTCCTCCACACCGGAGGATATTGGACGGGCTATGAGTGTTGCTGGTCTCCCGATAGAGTTAACGTTCTCCTTCACTATGGCGATACGGTTCATACCTGTGATCTACGACGAGTTTCAATCAATATATGACACTCAGCGTTCAAGAGGGCTTGAACTTGAGAAAGGCGGTTTCAGAGACAGAATTAGGAACCTTATGCCCATTCTAATACCACTCCTGGTGGGCACGATAAGAAGAACGTATGAGATAGCTGACGCCATGGAGGTTAGGGCATTCGGGGCTTCTCCAAAAAGAACTACTTATAAGCCGCTTAAGTTGAAGAGTGGAGACTACATCGTATGCATCGCTTCAGCAATACTTGTTGTTTCAGCTTTAGCTTTGAAGATGGTTTACGGAGTGGAATGATTATTTCAGCTTAGATTGAAGGAGCCAAGCTCCTGCTTGGGAGGATTCATCTAAAACCTCTTCCAGGAAGTTAAGCTAGAAATGATCTTCTACTGTTGAGCGGGGAATAATGAAATTAATGCTTCGAGCTAAAATATTTATCGGTAGGGAAACGGTGAAGCTAGCGCGCGCCTCTTTATTAGGCGAAACTTATTTCAGAGAAGTTTCCGGTTTTAAGCTCCAGTATGCCCGCAATATTAGGAGTAGGCATGATCCCCATTTGCTCCTGGTATTTTGTCCTCTCCTGCCATGTCCCACTGTTAACAAGTCTAATCCCCTTGTAAACCCTGCTTCTGAATACGTGAACATGGCCAGTGTGAAAAACGTCTGGAACCTCCTCCACAACAAGTTCATCAGGACCCTGAGTGAGAAGAGGGGTTCTTGAACCGTAAACTGGTGCAAGATGCCTGAATTGAAGCATCAGCTCCATAGAGTTGTCAGGCTTATCGTAACTAGCGTTTTTAGAGAAGGTGGCAATATCCTCCATGCTCGTACCATGATAGATCAGGAATCGAACACCGTGAAGCGAAACCATGCATGGGTTGCTCAGCGACAGAAGATTCCTACTTGCCTCCATCCTCTTCATATACTCTCTGAATATCGGGGGCTGCGGGAGTGCTCTCGGCGCTGCATCATGGTTTCCAGGTATTATTATTATCCTTATGTATTCTGGTATTTGGCTTAAAATTTCTAAAAGCATTTCATACTGTTTCTCAACATCCTTAACCTGGAGCTCCTTCTCCTGCTGTGGATAAACGCCGACACCGTCTACAAGGTCTCCAGCTATAACAATATATTTAATCTTGAAAGCCTGGTTACGCTCTCTCTCGCCTAACCCTCCTCCCCTCAGCCATCTAATCATTCTTCTGAAAGCCTTCTCTGAGAACTTCTGGCTTCCGAAATGAATATCGGAGGTCATTAATACTGAAACATCCTCCTCAGCCACCCTGGCCTTTTTAATAGGGACGTCTGGGAAAATCAGCGACCTGCAGAAAAGCTTTGAGCCTGAGACACGGAAGGCTACTCCTATTACTGAATCCGGGACAAGCCTATCAATCTTCTCCCTCAAATCCCTGCTGCAGTCTTTCGGAATCATTATCTTTACAGTGGTCTCGGGATCCTCCACCACGAGATAGTTTTCATGCTTCTCGTAAAGCATCACTATCGTCTTACCTTCTGAACCATCTGGGAGGCTACGCGCCTTTCTCAAGGGATAGTACGGCGATAAGTCGGCTCGGCTTCTCAATATCGAGGATATTTTAAGATATCTGTCGACGAAATACTGTTTCCTGGCTTCAAGATCGTCTGAAAAAGGCTTGGCTTCGTATGATTTTAAGACTTCAACCTTCTCCTCAACTTCTTTAGCTAAAACCTGAGGATGCACTCCTGTTGACGCTTCAGATTTTACTTGGCCGCTTATGAAACGCGCAACCATTTCCCCGGAGACCACGAGGCTACCCTTCTGCTCCCCGACTGTACCTGCCAGCTTGTCGAGCAGGCTTTGAAAAGAGTTTTCATCATAGTTTTCAACAAGCATTGAAAGCGCTTCAGGGTTTAAAAGCAACCTGCGGCGTGCAGCCTCTGTTAAGATTTTCCTCCTCACCGTCTCCTTATCTTGAGTCAACCAGTAGAGGGTAATGGCAATGGCCGAGTTAAACCTTGCCTCCGCCAGGGGCTTGCAGGGTTGCGGAAAGTTTATTTACTTTCCCAAGGGACATTTAACAGGTCTGCAATGTCTAAGGATCGTTCGAAGAAGGGTAGGCGTGAGGCTCGTCTCCCAGCCGGAACAGCCGGCCTCCTAAGCACTCTTGGTGAAAAAGGCAAGGGTTTCCAGATTAAGCCGATAGTGATCGTTATTCTTTCCGCAGCACTGATAGCGGGAAGTATTCTAATACTGCTGCTGAAAATATAGGGATTTAGAGCTTGTCTCCACCAGATGCTTCCCGCCACCTCAGGCTCCTCTTTTCATTCCCGCCTTTAAGAATAATTCTCCTCGTAAACCTTATGCTGGAACTACTTGTTTCAATAATAATGTTTTCACTATTCCATTTTTTCAAAGCATTCCCACATATACTGGTTATATTTTTCACACCATCCCTGTTCTCCGCACTAATACATAGTGTTTTTCTCCACGGGGACAAGGTTTTCACGTTAAGAAGGTTTTTCGCTCTTCAACTGGTTCAAGAAGCCTTATACGCGTCGCTAGTAATTGCCGGAGCCCTAGTCGCCATCCTGCTCCCAGTTGAGCCGAGCCGCATCGTCTCCTCCGCAACACTATTCGGAATAGCTGTCTCATCCTTCATGTCTTTCCTAGTTATAACGGGTTTCTCCAGGAGGGAAATACCCTTTATTCTTACGGTTTCCCTTCTGAACACTGTTCTCCAATCTTTCCGTTGGATAGTTGCAAGCATCTTTCTCTTTAGAAACCTGACAGAGGTTTTGACAGTGATACTGCTGTCGTTCTTAACAGGCGTATTACTTCTCGCAGCACTCACCCCTAAAAAGGTCAAGGGTAAAACCTCGCCCTTAACAGTCTTCCAAGCATACTTGGACTATCATTTCAACAAGAACGAGGAGCCGCTTGAAAGGTTTTTCGAGGAGACAAGCCGGGAGAACAGTCTGAAGCTTTCCATAGCCACTTTCACAACCATCGGGAAGCCGTACACATCCTTAATAGGATTGAACATTCATTTCGGACCCTTCGGAACACTCGGCAGCAGTACTCTGCCGAACAGTCTGGTTAAGAAGCTTGAGGGCGAGAGCGGGCGTCGAATAGTTTTACTACGATCCCTTTCAAACCATAATCTCAACCTTCCTTCTAAGAAAGAGGTTGAAAGAGTAGGCTGCATGATAATGGCTGGTTTTAAACCGGCTAGGAGGCTTGAAGATTTTCCGGCAGGCTTCTCCCAGAAAGAGGCTGAAGGATACTGTGTCACTGCAGCCCGCTTAGGCCCATACTGCATAGCCTTCCTGTCCTGCCCGGGACACTCTGTTGAAGACCTTCCACCGGAATGGCTGCCGAGGCTCTTAAGCGTGGTTGAGGGAAAAGGCTTAACCCCCCTATTAATATGTGATGCGCATAACTCTATAGATCCTTCCAGCTGGAAGGTGAGTAGTCCGGATGAAAAGATTTTCACAACCCTGCTCGTAGAAGCGTTGAACGACCTGGAGAAAAACCTTAAGGTGGGCTTAAGAATCGGCTTCCACAGGGTTACTCCGAAGAATCTCTCGGGTGAAGAAGTAGGTCCATGTGGAGTTTCAAGCCTAGTTTTCAACGTTAACGGTGAGAACCATGCTATCATAGTGATCGACGGCAACAATATGGTTATTGGAATTAGAAACATTCTGGTTGAGAACCTGAGGAAACGTTTCAAAGTTTCAACGATGGAGATAGTCACCACGGACACGCATGTTTTAACAGGTTTGAAAAAGGCTGATAAAGGGTATTTCCCAGTCGGGTTTAACACAGGCGTTGAACCCCTTCTTGAAGCATGCGGGGAAGCCTTGTCCAAAGCATTGGAAGAAGCCTCGTCATGCGGGCTGGAGGTTTACGTTGGTGATGCTAAACCGGTCAGGGTGACGGGCGATGTTTTCAGGGAGCTTGAAAACATCATCGAATACTCTGAGAAAACCATAATGTTGCTAATGCTGCTGCTTGTCCTGTTAACCAGCCTACTGGCCTATTTTTTCTGACTCACGGCGAATGAGGATTTTTAAGAATTATTTCAATAACAGGGATTACTCTTGAGTTGTCAGCTTCGTTAACATCCTCAACTATTCTGATTTCAAGTATCTGGGTTCCAGCCACGTTTCTCCGGAGAAGGTTCGCCACGTCAACAGCCCTGGAAATATTGCTGCCTCTTCCCCGTATTATTAGTGTTTTACTGCCGCTGTTGAAAACGGTGATGCAGGCAGTAACATAGTTCCACGGCTTCTTCTTCCCGACAACCACCACGGGGCTACTGCTCAAAACCTGTCTCCTCCACCTCACTGTCGCCAGTAACCTCGACACGCATACCGCCGATACTCCTCTCCCTGACGTTGCACCATTTTATCCTAATGCTTCTCCCAGGAGTCAACCATGATATTTTAGCGGTGTTTTCACGCCATGCTACTACTTCAACCAAACCAGTATCGTCAACAAGGTTGAAACGACATGTTTTTATTCTTTCGCCTGAGGCTGAAGCAATCTCCTGCTCCTCAGGCTTGCTGGAGACAACTCCCTCCACGTGAATTTTTCTCAAGCCTGGTTCAAGCTCGCCTACTCTGTAAACCTCCTCAGGAACCCGTAGGCCGGGTATTCCGTCCTCAACCCTGACTATCGTGGTAGCTGAAACAGTGCTCAACAGAACCTGTCTCCCCCAGCGTCTGGGAACCAGGTTTAGGAAAAACACTTTCTTACCCTCTCCTATCTGCCTAAGCCTATCTGCAAAGCTGTCCCAAGCTGTTAACACAGCGTAAGACTCTCCGTCTGAAACAATAACATCCATAAACCTTCTAAGCCTGCCGCCGAATGAGACAACATTATCGCTGAACATTTTAAGCATTTGGAGCTTAAGGTTCACAGGGTTTCCTGAGCTTATTGCGGACAAAGCAGAATACTCGACACCACCGGCCCCGCTGACAACCTCGAGACAGCCAAGCGAGTCAAGCTCAAGCTCCAGTCTACCGCTCAAACCCTTTCTAACCCTTGCGCCAGCAACCAGTACAGTGCTGAGAACATCCTTCTCAGAAACCTTCCCCGAATGCTCCTGCCAAAGGGTTAAAGGCATCCTGACATCTCCATCAGCCAAGACTATTCTCCTAACAGCTCCCTCATCTCCCCTGGGGCCGGTGAAGGTTTTAAGCTCCGAGACGCCTGCTACAGTCGCCTTAACGTTAACAATATTGTCCGAGTAACCTATGTCTACAAGCCTCTTGAAGAAAGACTCTCTCGAAGGAATGTCCAGGCTTTCCTCAGCCTTTGAAACACTCCCAACGCTACCCAGGTGGATCTCAACCGTGCCGAGCCTACCCTCCTTACTGTAGGCCCTAGTAACCCTAATAACGTCCCCAGGCCTTATGTTCAATTCTCTAAGCAAGCCAGCCTTCTCCCTCCACAAGTAGAGGTAGCACCATCCCGAAGAATCCCCAATAATCACCCTTGTTATCAGGATCTTCTCACCGTTAGACTCAACCTCCTTAGGCTCAAGAACGGCGATAACCCTTCCACGCGTAGAAATATTCGTTAAACCAGAGACTATGTTACCTATCTTAACCTCTCTTTCCAGCGAAACCTCTTCAATCCTGACGCCCAGCTCGTTCGCAACACTGAAAACAGCCCAAACCTCCCTGTAGGCCTCACTGACCCTAGCTTCCTTCTTCCTCTCTTCAATCATACGTAGAAGCTCCTCTCTAGTAAGGTCCCTTCTTTTCTCAAGAATCGTGTCGACATACCTGCGGATAAGCTCCTCTCTAGACATGCCTGCTCTCCCTTTTCACATCCCTATTTGAAACCCTTCCAGGGAGTATTTACACATACCTCTACCGAGCATGACGCCTAACAGTTCTACTGGCGATAAAGTATATCAAAACTATTAAAGCACCTACTGCAAACACCAGAGAAACCGTCCCCAGCACGCTTACGAAGTCGTTTACACTCATAACCGGAATATATGGTTAAAGTAAAGGTTAATAAGCTTTATTTATTACTGGAAACCAGCTGGTGGTACGGGTTGAGTGGAGAGGAAGGAGTGAAATTCCCCCTTTCAGAAGCATTCTCGTTCAGCCTTGAAAGCATTAAACGCAGATTCGGAAGAGCACTCATAACAATGCTGTCAATCATCCTGGGAATAGCCTTTCTAACCTTCCTCCTGACAACTGGCAGAATAGTCTCAGTCCTATACGGAGAGGGCTCCGGGGTAGCAGTACAGTTCTACCAGCTTTGGATGGCTGTCATAGCACTACTAATATGCTCCGTAGGAATAGTGAACAGCATGCTCATGAGCGTCACCGAAAGATACAAGGAGATAGGAACCATGAAGTGCCTAGGCGCGATGAACACCCACGTGCTCGAAATATTCCTGATAGAGGCACTGCTACTCGGCCTAATAGGCGGAGCCATCGGCGCCGTAGCAGGATGGACAATAGCGACAGTATGGCAGGCCTTCACACAAGCATCATCAGTAAACATATTCATGGTTTCAGCAAGCCTCTGGACAGAGTTCAACATCAGCAACCCGCTTCTACTCCTTGCAAACCCGCTGGTAAACATAGCTTTAAGCGTAATCATAGCATTACTAGCAGCACTGGCGCCAGCATACATAGCTGCCAAGCTAAGCCCAACGGAAGCCTTAAGATACGAAGTGTAGGAGGAGGATGGGGAAAATGGCTCTCAGATACGAGTACGCGGTTGAAACCGAGGACCTCGCGAAATACTACGTCATGGGGCCAGTGACAGTCAGAGCACTAGACGGGGTCAGTGTGAAAATCAGGAGATCAGAATACCTGTCGATAATGGGACCCTCCGGAAGCGGCAAGACAACATTCTTCAACATGGTTGGAGGACTAGACAGGCCAACAAGAGGAAAAGTATTCATAGACGAGGTTGACATCGCAAGCCTAGACGCCTACGAGCTCGCATGGCTCAGAGCGAAGAAAATAGGATACATATTTCAAACATTCAACCTAATACCTGTGCTAACAGCGCTGGAAAACGTAATGCTACCAATGGTTTTCACAGGCGTAGAAAGAGAAGAAAGACTGAGGAGAGCAAGAGAAATGCTAACCAGAGTAGGCCTAGGGGAAAGACTCGACCACAAGCCCGGAGAACTCTCAGGAGGACAACAGCAGAGAGTAGCAATAGCAAGAGCACTAGTCAACGACCCAGTCATAGTCCTGGCAGACGAGCCCACCGGAAACCTAGACCTACATACAGGATTAGAAATAATTAACCTTTTAAAAACATTAAACACAGAGAAAAAAGTCACGATAATAAACGCGACGCACGATTTGAAAATGATCGATGTTTCGGACCGGATCTTCTGGTTGCGAGACGGTAAGATTGAGAGGATTGAGACTAGGGCTGAGGTTGCTGTTAAGGAAGTAGAGTAATATATAAAATACTAAATCTTTATTTTTTCTCGGAGGCTGTTTCTGCTAAAATCTTCTCCATGAATTCTTTGAATTCTCTACGTGCTCTCCTGCTCCACTTTATTGACTTATCATACCGCAGGTATGCTTCTCTAATCTATCTCCCTGAGTATCTGCTCATCGCTCATCCCCTTCGAGTCGAAAGTCGATTCGAAACCCGATTCTCCCCGTATTGTGATGAACTGGATTTTCACGCCGAACTTCTCGCTAACCGTCTTGGCCACTTCGTCTCTCCACATCATTTCAGCTATTAAACGCCTCATCCGCTTATTTATCCGCTTGTTCTTGAACCTGTATTTCTTTAAACACTTGTCCCATTCCTTTCTTTCTATGTAGCCCATTATCTCTCTGTCTATTCTTTCCTCCTCCTCGTCGAGCTTTCTCTCCTCTTCCTTGCTTTTCGCCCTTTTGCGTTTCGGCCGATAGGTATCATCCAGTATATCTATCAACTCTGCCTTCGGTAAATGTGAAGCCTGCTTTTGGTGCGGATTCTTCCCTCCTCGTCCCCTCTAATGGATCTGCAACCAGCATTCGCATGTTCCGACCGAACCTTCCATTCTTCAACATCCTTTGGCATAGGAAATATTTCATATTTAGCTTCTTCGAGCTTATTCATGAAGTCTACCACTTTCTCAGGCTGGATTCTATCCATATTCCACGCTCACTACCCTAGCTACCTCTACCAGATTGCCATCATCATTCAAGAAGAGCTTTATAAACGGATTCTTATAGCTTCCTATCATGCTCGGGATCTTGCCCTCTACATGCACTTCCTCCGGGTCGGATGCTAAAACCATGGCAACAGCGCATCTCGCATCTCCCGCTGAATGTGCCTTCGGAATCTGGACTGCCTTCTTTAAAGAGTCTTGAAAACGTTGAAGTGAGGGTTTAGGCTTTTTGCTCAGGCTTCCTTAAAACCTTAGCTCGTGCCGGAGGATGGAGACGGAAAAATTTTCAAAGTGTTTTCACAATCTTCAGCCTCTTCCGGTTTGCGGCATCGGTGCTTAAAAACTCTTTCTAGTATTTTCAATGGTTTATGTTCAACTGGATACTTACATATCGTTATTCTACGAAAAACTTATTTAAAACATTCGCATATGGTTTTCAAGCCATGGGTAAGAGCGTTATGCCCGTTATAATCCTAGCCTTACTGTCAATCCTGCTTCCAGGTTTTTCAAAGGCCTACGCTTCCCCTTTCGAGCTTGCCCATGATGATGGCAATGCTGACTACGGCTGGTCAGACTTCTATCCCTCGGCTGCGATGGTGGGGTTCTCCCCTCCCTCGCAGAACTGGAGGATAACGGCTATTAGGCTTCACGCCACATGCGTCCTCAGGGGCTCTCAAGTCTTCTACGTTCAAATCTGGGATGCTGGCTTAAACACCGTTTACTGGTCCGCGTTCCTCCCCAGCAGTGTTTTCAAGAACGCTACGCTAGACTGGTACACCATCCAGCTTCCAAACGTTGTTGTAACAGGGGATTTTTACGTTGTTATTGTTCCAATGTTCACCCTGGATGGTTCGCAACTATGGATAAGCGTCGACGACGACCCGCCTGTCGCTAACACCAGCTTCATCGCGGATGTGGATAAGCATGCTGTCTTAGCATCAATGAACGCGACGAGTAGGAGGCCCGGGGACTTCATGGTCAGGGTTGTCGGGGAGCCTACTCCAACACCCCCTGAGCTCAAACTATCCTCGATAGATGTTGGCAAGGAGGAGACCATCGTTGCCTTCACCTACCCGGGTGAGGTTATGAGCATGGGTGCTAGGCTGGTTAAGCGTGACGGAAGCTTCACCGAGGAGAACATCACCAGGGATGGGCAGAGCCTCATCGTAAGGGTTGGGGATGAGGGCGTGTTAAACGTCTTCGTAATAACACTAGGCTCAGAGGTAATCGGCACGAGTATAAGGCTTGAAACAGGCTTGAGAAGCTTCTATAAATCTCTCTTGACGAATTACACGGTTCTGAAGGCTAAATCTGATGAGATGCGAAGACAGCTCGATTCCTTGGCGAGGGAGAACGAGGAGCTTAGGCTGGAGCTGAGGGATTCGAACATTCTAATCTCAGTCCTGGAGGAAAGGGTTAAAGTGCTCATGGGAAACATTACTCAGCAGAGCCAGCAGATGGCTGGTTTAACCAGGAGTATTGAAGACCTCAGGGTGGAGAATAGGCTTCTCCTATCGTCGACAATCATCCTGGCGGCAATCCTTCTCGCCACCATTGTTCCTCGCATTTGGAGGTTCAGGAGGAAGTGAGGCCTAGGAAATCTGCTGGAATACTGCTGATCTACCTAGCACTAAGCATAGAGTTTGCTCCAAGCCTCGTTTTCCAAAGGGTTCTGTCCCAGCAGAATGGTTACGAGGCTCTTCTAAGCAGGCTTGAAGAATACTTGACGGATATCCTCCCACCCGAGTCCATGCCGGTGGAGGAGTGCGAGTATATCGCTCCAGACGGCTTTAATGCTTCCTACGCGGAGAGGCTCTGGAGGATCGTCAGCCCTCTAGTGAGCATGGGCAGCCCTATCGACAAGATTAGGAGCATGCTCCAGAACTCTACCCCCGGTGAGGCTGATGGGAGCATTCTCCTCGACTTCAACAACACGAGGGTGGAGAAAAACCGGGATGGAAGCGTGACTGTCAGGATCCCTGTTGCCTCAGAAAAACCCCTGAATTACACTTATTGCAATTCCATAGGCGTGAGGATTCTTTACGAGGCTTGGAACGAGACCCTTGTTAGGTATTATGGGGTTGAAAGGTACACTGGTCTCTACAGGTATGTCGTCAAAGACATTGAGACTGGGGTTGTCTTCGACTTTGTTTCAAGGCTTGGCGTAAGCCCCTTCCCGGGTTTAGCCCTTGAGGACATTATGCTTCTCCACCCTGAGGGGAACTGGCCATGGTTCCTGGGAAACCCGATCATAGCAGTACCGGGACACTATGAGGAGGTTAAGACCCTTCTCCCTGAGCATGAGGAGAGCTACAGGGTATTGTTCCCAGCTTATGATCCCATTATTATCGAGGGCTGGGTTGTAAGCACCAGCGTCTCCTCGACGAGCCTAAGCGTTGGAGAAACGCTTCAAATAAGCTATTGGGCGGAGTACTACTCTTTCCCCGGGGAGGAGCCTGAGCCGCTTAACGCAACCCTAACCCTTAGTGCTCCAGAATCCTTCCAGCCCTTGAATGGTGTTGAGAGAAAGCTTAGCGACGAGCATAAGTCTGGATCCTTCAATCTTAAGGCTGTTAAGCCGGGGACCTACAACCTCACCCTCAGGCTGAGCGGCAATGCCCAGTTCCTCCATGCTCCTGGAGACGAGGAGACCTATACTATTCAGGTTGTTTCGCTGCCAGCCCCATCGCTGAGCGTGGAGATTGTTGAACGGGATACCTCTATACCTAAGCACGCTAGGCTTGTCCTCAGGCTTAGGAACGATGGCGGTAGTCCTGCGAGAAACGTGGTCGTGGAGATAGCGGGAGCATGCCTGCATGGCTTGAATAGAAGTGTTGGAAGCGTTGAAGCCGGGGAGGCGAGGAATGTTGAGCTAAGCCTTAGGCTTCTTAACCCTTCTTGCGAAGCCAGGATAATGGTTACTTATAGCGATGATGAGGGCAACCCTTACCTCGTCAGCTTCTGGACTAGGGTTTCAACAGAAACTTTCTGGGTTCCAGAGCACTTTGAAGAATACATCGTCACTGTTCCTGAGCACGAGAAGGTTACGAGGATCTTCGTGCCGGGCTGCGAGAAGGCTACTCACGTCAGGTTCTACTGGCTAACCTTCAGACACCCAGCGCCTTCATACCCTGGGGAATTTGTAGTGCCCATGCCGACGTTCCAGGGTCATTACGGCGGCTTTGAGCTTGTTTCACACCTGACTCCGACGGGAGCACCGGAGCTGAACGCCTCCAGCTGGGATCCGGAGGAGTTTGGAAACCCTGATATGGTGTTGCTGAGTCTCGAGCCATACTTCGAGCAGGTCGGGGTCTTCGAGGAGAAGAATGCTGCGGAAATTCTCGGCGTTAAGCCGGGTTTGCTAAGGAGCAACAGCTCAATCGGTGAATACAGGACTAGGCTGGTCAGCCAGACGTGGAGGATTA
>JAAOZP010000014.1 GCA_011605725.1 Nitrososphaerota archaeon
ATCCTCCAGCATCAGGTCAATAATCTCTTGAGGCATTAACCCTTTACAAACCTCGCAGTCGCATTCCTCAAACCTTATCGCAGGATCCCTAAGGTCGTAGGACCATCCATCCCTATAGTAGCATCCGTGCTTAGCCTCCAGAAACCATGAGAGGTTGCTGTAACTCAAACCCTTATGCTTAAGCCTCTGGCCAACACCGTAAACCAGCAGCTCAAGGTCTTTTCCGATTCTCTTGGAAACCCACCTCATGCTCATTACGGCTCCGGGTAACAAATCTTCCAACAGGTTGTCCTCTAAGAGTTCTCTAGCAGGCATTGCGAAGGAAGCATAGCCCATTTTAACCTGCTTCCTAACAGCCCAATCTATCTGAAGGTGGTTAGCACCCTTAACAAGGCCGATCAAAGGAGTATCCAGATTGAGGAAATCGTTAGCAAAGGAGACGAGGCGTATTGTCTGAGACCAAGATAGGAACAACGGGTCGTCAACATAAGTATAATTGTCCGGAACCATCGTGGCGTCAGGCCTAAGGTCTCCGATCAGCTTGAAGTAATCTTTCGTTTCAAGCTTGTCAATCAGTTCGTCGGGCATGACTGTGGAAAGAAAAATCCTACCGTTAAAATTCAAGGAGTCGTGCAGACCCTTTGACGAGGCTTTCCTTAGAGTTTCTTCGTTAGTCAATAACTGCCAGAGGGGAACGAAGACCTCGGGCAATTCAACACCGTATCTCCAGAACCATGACCTCTCATCATTAACATCTACCTCAGGCACGAATCCCTGAAAACCAACCTTAGCCATAGGCCTCCTGCCCAATGAGGGTGTTTGAACAGGTGTTCTCCCCGTTGTTCTAACTGGGCAATAGGGCTTGAGTCTGCAGAAGGACCTGGGATATGTTATTCCCGTATAGTGAAAACCTCTTTGGCATTGTGCTATGAGGCACATCTTGAAAGAACAGCCGCGGCAAAGCCTAGAAGCAAAGTAATAACAATCCTTACAACCCTCATGCCCACACCACCCTCTCCTCAAGGATATCACTACCTAAAACCATTTCACCGTTTAGAATTTAAAAGCTTCCCCAAACCATAGTTCTCAAGCCTGTCAAAAATGATAGATTGAGGCTCCAGTCCCGTAGGGGTTCGTGGGTTCAAATCCCACCCCCCCGCACTTTCAGTTTCGTTTATCGTCAACTAACCTCTTCGAGAATGGTGTAGAGAGTATTCAGGTCCTGAATACCTTCTTGGAATTGTTCTTCTACCAATTCGAATGGTAAGGGCGTCTGTCTACTTGATGTGTTACTTTTTTGGGCCTTAAACCTTATATCTGCGTCTTCTTGTATGCTGAAACAGTAGATTGATAACTATCGCGATGACTCTGAAAAACTCGGTTAAAACTTTACCGGATGTTCTACAGGGTATTAAAAACCTTCAATATGATAAGAAGAGGATAAGAATAGTTTTTGTTGACGGTGGTTCAACAGATGGTTCCTTAAAGGTTTTAGAAGAATTCAGAAACCAGAATAGCGATGAGTATGATGATATTAAGATAATTTCCGGAAGTTATGATATTACGGAGGGCCGTAACATTTGTATTCATAATGCGGATGGAGATTTTATATTGTTCATCGACTCTGATGTTGTTGTTCCTCCAGGTTTATTATCGGGGGTAGAAAGACTTTTCTCTTCCGATCCGAGGCTTGCGTTTATAAACGTTCCATGTGTAGTAGAAGAGAAGCAGCAAGGCTGGGTCGATAAATTTTTTGATTCGATGGATGAACCAATAGGTATGAGTTGCGCAGCCATAAAGATTTCAGCCTTAAAAGAAGTCGGACCCTACTTTATAGGATTTCCAGGAGGAGGAGAAAATCCTAACGAGCTGGTTCTCAGGTTGAGGAAAAAAGGTTATAGGAATACTGTTTATGAGGGAACTGCCTTACATATTAAGCAGAAACCCAGAGGCTTCTTTCATTATGTTAAGAGCTGTTTTTACTCTTCAAGTCTACATCATCTTCAAGAGATTAAAGCGGGAAATAGATTTGTTATGATGAAATATGGCTATTATACGATGTTACTTGTTTCACTATTTTTGGTCACGGTCCTACCTTATCTCTTTATATCACTCATTGTAATCGGAGTTATTTACTACCTGATTAAATCTAAAGGAGATCCGATTGTTCTTCCAGCTTTGCTTGTAGGCGTAATTTTGCCCATCGGACTAATTTTCCACCTTTTAAAAGGTGAAAGTTGGGAACAAAAATATAAGAAAAATATTTCTTAATCGCGGGGCTAAATTAAATATCATGGCCATAACCATCAATATGCGCTCTGAGGAAACCCCATATCCATGCCGTCCTCTTCCATGCATAGTGAAAAGGTATTATCACACTCGATATGTCTCTAAAAGTCCTATATGCTTCGATTCCGAGCCTAATTCCTGCTATGAAAGCAATAGGTGGTAGAAAACGATACGGGTTTACGACACCGCTATGTTTATGGGAAATGAAATGAGAACCGTATCCCCACCAGGAGTATTCTTTCCATAACGATCTCCACCTTGTTCTCATTATGTGTTTGAACTTCGCATTAGGGTTCATTTTTAGTTTCCATCCCGCCTTCTTTATCCTGAGAGAAATATCATTATCCTCCCCAGCTCCTCTTATTCTAGTATCGTATCCTCCCACTGCTTTCACTGCCGAAATTCTATATATTGCTCCGGCCCCCCCTAAAGTGTCAAGGTCTTTATATAGTCTTTTCAAGCAGTAGAGATACCAGGAGTAACCCTCTAACTTAGAGACTATGTTCGTTGCTATATACTCCATCACTCCTCCTGCACCGCCTATGTCGGGATTCTTCTCCATGAAATCTACATGTTTGCTAACAAAGTCAGGATATAGAACATGGTCACCATCAACCCAAATTACGTATTCCCCCAATGCATGGTTAACAACGATTTCTCTAGCATATGCCAATCCCTTGCCTTCGTCGCATAATAGAATCCAATTAACAGGCAAATCTTTTAACATAGTCCTTATAATATCCAATGTATTATCTGAAGATAACCCATCAACTACTATTAATTGAAGATTTTCTAAAGGGAAATCTTGGGTTAATATGCTTTCAATAGTCATTTTTATTGTGGAAGCGTTGTTCTTGACGCAAATACCTAAAGTCACAAGCGGTAACTGTCGATTCATATCAACGTTTGCACCTACTAGCCTGCGTTAATAACCTTTGCGTTGCCAGAAATAGCAGGCGCTACTAATGATGTTTGGTTTTTCCCAATAGAGCATCTTCGTTGTTAAAAGATCTGCTTATAAATAGACCGAAAATAAAGCCTAACTGTGCAACCATCTTAATCAGATAGTAGCGCATATTTTTTCTGTTAATCAGCATTTTGATTAGATAGACTACTATTAGTCTAAAGCATCCTAGCGTCTTTCTTAGATGTGTGGATACAGGATATTGTATGCATTCTGTAATACCCTGGTACCAAACTCTTCTTAAAAGATAGGACATTGTAAGTCTATTTGGATAAACTTTATGGTATACCTCAAGATCCTTCTCGAAAACTATTCGTCCATACGCCCTTTTAACTCTTTCAAAGAACTCTGTTTCTTCATTTGATATGAGTTTTCCATGAATTCTGCCTAATCGTTCGTTAAAATATCCAACTTTATTAAATGTTTCTTTCTTCACGGCGAAGTTACAACCTACCACTCCATGATAACTTATTCCACATAAAATACCAAAGAGTTTCTCATCCCACCATTTAGGAAGAGATGATAGATAAAGAGGTTTGCACGGGCCTCCCACGATATCAATATCTGCGGTAAACGCCTCTTGTAATTTCTGGTTCCAATTCGGCGTGGCTAATGCATCATCATCAATAAAAGCAATAATATCGCCAGTAGATAAATGAACCCCAATGTTTCTTGAAGCTGCCAATCCTCGTTCCGTTTCATTTCTTATAATCTTTACGCTTGGTGCTTCAAATTGAAACGGAATCAAAGAAGCATCGTCAACTACTATAACTTCGAAAGGTGGCTTTCTTTGCCTCAAAACACTGAGAACCGCTTCTTTACAATCCTTATTTCTATTGTAGGTAACTATTACTACCGAGGTTTTTAATTTGCTGTACGACTCGTCTGATTCTCTGTCGGGATGATTCAACCTTGCTCGTCTCCCTTACTGGGCTTTGCTTTCAACTTCCCCTTGTGTGCTAAAAAACCATAAAGATACCCGGCGAATACAAAAGGTCTTAATCTTGCTAAAGAGTGTAAAAATGTCCTTGCCAGCCCTTTTCCTTGAACATATCTTGCCACTCCAGCTGAAAACTGGGCCTTTATCGTTTTCTTTAAAGTTATTTCTCTAATATGATAGGCTTGAGTATTCATCGTAATGCCTATTCCATATCCGAGTTCCAATGCTTTATCTTGAATATACGTATCTGGAGCTGGCGCATCAGCAAACCCGCCGATTTTATTCAACACATTGTTCCTTATGAGTAAGGCGCATCCCCTCGGCCTCCTTGAAGGAGAAATTCTGTAAGTTCTTTCCCATAGGGGTAGGAGTCTTCCCAAAAGCGTTTCGCTTCTCGTAACAACCTTGCCTCCTATGCAAGCGTCTTTTTCTCCTATTTCTGATAATAAGACCTCAAAATAATTAGGCTCCATCACAACATCGGCATCAACTATGGCGTAGAACTCGGAATTCATTCTCAACCTTGCGAGCTCAAGGTTCTCAGCGTAGGAGTTTTCCCATCTCTTCTCCCTTTTTTCTATCACTTCCACCGGAAACTCCTTCACTATTTCTCCAGTTCTATCGGTGCACCTATCTAATACTACAATCACTTTCTCAGGCTTAACCGTCTGAAGAAAAACTGATTCTAAGGCCTTCTTAATATACTTCTCCTCGTTATGTGCACACATAACAACGCTATATGACATTCTTCTTTTGCGTTGTAGTTAAAAAGGATGTTAAAAGGGTTTCGGTTCATTAAGGTGAAGCGAGGTTTATAACCTGGTCGTCTCTACTAATACTTCCGCCTTGCCATGGTAATTGCTTCATTGCAACTCAGATTCGGCAATGTGTGCTGCAAGGATCCTTACTCGTCGGGTTTATAATCAGGTTTCCCCGTTTAAATTCCAGAATCTTGCTTTAAGTTAATCCTTTATTTCTTCGAGGAGGGTGAGCGAGCTCCATATTCTTGTTCTTGATATTGTTGAAAGATTCGGATCCTGGCTTATCTCGTCTAGAACATTTATGGCTGCTGCCGCTCTGATACCTGGGGTAGTAGTTTTCTTTGAAAGGCTGTTAATAACCTCTTTAATGCTGTTTCTAATGTTGCGGGGGGTGGTTACGTCGTTAACCACGAAGCTCAACATCTCCACCGCCTTCAGGATTTTCTCCTCGTTCTCCAAGTCTCTCCTACGCGGCGTCTTAGACATTTTCCACACTCTCCTCAGTATGTTATGAGACAATAGGGTTTTAATATGTGTTTCTCCATTTCCCTTAAATAATCCCACATAGAGATGGATTAGGAGAATGTCCTACGAAAAGTTCGATATTAAGAAGATGGCGGAGGCTTTGCAGAAAGGCTCTGTAATGATGGCGGTTCATTGCGAGTCTTGCGGAGCACCGTTATTCAGGCATAAAGACGGAAGGATAGAGTGTGTTAACTGCGGCAGGCTCTACCGCCTCACCCCCGGCACGGGAAGCGTTGAGGAGCTTCCCCCCTTAGAGTACCTCAAAGAGGACGCAGTATCGCTTCTAAGAGATGTTGAGAAACTCCTGTTAAACACTAGGGATGAGCTTAAATTGAGAAGCATCGTCGAAGCTTTGAAAAAACTCAGGGATGAGCTTGGAACGGGTTGAAAAATGGCTGCTCCGCAAAGCATCTTCAACACGGATCCGGAGGGCTTTATCACGCATCCTTTGATTAAAAACGGGAAGGTTCGTGCAAGAAGCTACCAGACGAATATTTCTCTAGCTGCTCTTAAAGGCAATACTCTCGTAGTGCTGCCTACTGGACTGGGGAAGACTGTGATAGCTCTCCTAGTGGCTGCTGAAAGGCTTCGGACGGGCAAGGGGGTCTGCGTGGTTTTAGCGCCGACCAAGCCTCTGGTGGAGCAGCACTATAATTTTTTCAAGGATTGCCTGAACATTGACACGGGTCTTATAGCACTTTGGACAGGGGAGACTCCTGTTGCGAAAAGGGTTTTCACCGATTACAGGCTTGTATTCGCAACCCCGCAACTCTTCAGGAACGAGATTCTTAAAGGGAATGTTCAGCTTAGCCATGTAGGACTCATTGTTTTCGACGAGGCTCATAGGGCTAAAGGAAACTATGCTTACATAACTATTGCTCAACGCTATGTTTCAGAATGCTCGTCCCCATTAATACTGGGGTTGACAGCCTCGCCGGGCTCCTGTAGGGAGGATATTGAGGAGCTGATGAGAAACCTTGCGATAAAAAACCTGGAGTTCAGGACTCGGGACGACAGGGATGTTGCTCCTTACGTTAAGAGGGTTGAGTATCATCTAATACCCGTGCCTCTGAGCCCGCTGGTCAAGGAAGCCAGGTCGCTTATTCAAAGCTTCATCAACGACCAGATTAACCAGGCGCTTAAAGCGTTTCCCTGGGAGAAGAAGCCGAGCAGCTTCACGGAGATAACGGAGATGGTTAACGCGATTAAAAGCCGTCCTTTCCTAGATAAGCCTGAGCTCGTGGAGGCTTTGAAAAATCTGGCTAGGGCAAGATACCTTATAACTGCTCTGGAAAGGCTGGACCTGCTTGGCCCAAAATACTTCCTTCAGTTCATAAGCAGAATTGTGGAGAGAACTAGGAAACCCGGAGCGCCGAAATACCTGTCTCAAATAATCGCTGACAAGAGGATCCTGGATGCGGTGGAGCTTCTTAGGCTTCAGAAGGATAATGCTAAGCTGTCGAAGCTTCTTGAGCTTGCTAAGAAGGAGCTTGAATCCGGAGTCAGGAGGATAATAGTTTTCGCCAGTTACCGTGCGGCTTCGAAAGACATAGAGAAAGAATTATCCTCCGTGGAAGGCTTAAAAGTCACTAGGCTGGTTGGGCAGGCTTCTAAGATCGGTGACAAGGGACAGTCCCAGAAGGAGCAGGACGAGGTTCTTTCAAGGTTTAAAAGCGGTGAATTTAATGTTCTGGTGGCGACACAAGTCGGCGAAGAAGGGCTTGACATCTCCTCTTCAGACACTGTAGTCTTCTACGATAATACTCCGAGCGGCATAAGGTTTGTTCAAAGAGTAGGGAGGACGGGTCGAAACGCACCTGGGAAAGTATATATCCTGTATTTTCAAGATACTCGCGACGAACAGTACCTTTGGATCGCCCGTAGAAGGGAGAGGAGGATGCTGGAGGAGATGAGAATGATTCAATCGCGAAACGAATCTAAGAAGGAATCCAACTATGCTTTAACCAGGTTTATTCCTCACGGCGAAGCCTTTGAAGATAAAGTGAGTATAATAGTGGATAATAGGGAGTCCGCATGCCCTGTTGTCAACGAGCTTGCTCGGCTTGGAGCCAGAATTACTTTCAGCCAGCTTGAGGTTGGGGATTATGTTCTTTCTGAAAGAATATGCGTGGAGAGGAAGACGGTCAACGATTTCACGTCATCGATAATAGATTCAAGGCTTTTCCAGCAGGCTAAGCTTCTATCGGATTCCTATGAAATACCTGTTTTGCTGATAGAGGGGAGGGATGTGTATGCTCCTTTGAGCAATATTCGTCCCAGCGCGATAAGAGGTGCTATTGCAGCGCTCATAACAGGCTACAAGATTGTTTTAATCTGGTCGAGAGACGCTAGGGAGTCTGCGGAGCTTATTTACGCAATAGCTTTAAGAGAGCAAAAGGAGCTCAAGAAGCATCTTCAGGTTAGGGGTGAGAAGAAGCCTGAAACCGTTGCTGACCAGCAAGTCTTCCTTCTTTCCGGCTTACCTCTAGTGGAGAGAACTACGGCTATAAAGCTCTTAAAATACTTTAAAACCCCCTTGAGGGTTTTCAATGCAAGCGAACAGGATCTCCAGCAGGTTGAGGGGATAGGCGACATTAAGGCTCGCAGAATAAGGGAAGTCTTAACTAAGGAGTTTAACGAGGAAGATTTAACCTGATAAATCAAGATTAAGCTTACTCTCGACGATTTTAGTCACTTCCTCCAATACTTCTTCTAAAGGCTTATCTGCATCAACCATGATTAATTCTCCGTTTTCAACAAGCTTCAGGTAGACGCTCCTTATCTTTTCAAGGAGAGAAATGTCTTCAAACGGTCCTGAAACATTCTTTCTTCTGAGAGCATTCTCCGGGTCTATGTCAAGATAGATTGCTAAATCAGGCGGAGGAACCCTGTTGTTAATGATCCTAACCCATTCAAGGTCGTTTAACAATCCTCCTTGGTATGCGATGGAGGAATGAACATACCTGTCTGAAATAACATAATAGCCTTTTTCAAGCCTCTTCCTTATGATCCTTTCATAGTGTTCAACCCTATCTGCTGCAAACAGTAGTGCTAAATAGTATTGCGGAGCATTCCGTATCCTGGAGGCATGGAGCCTTATCAACGCCCCAACCCGCATGAATGTTGGTTCAACAGTATAGAAGCAAGGATAGCCCTTCTCCCTGAGTTTCAAATAGAGGCTTGTCGAAACAGTCGTTTTCCCAGACCCGTCTATCCCCTCAAAGCTTATATGAGCTCCTTTCTCTCTATTCATCATACACCTAAAACTTATTAGAGGCTTTATTAAAGATGTCTTGAAGTTTTGAAGTATGTAGCGGAGATAAGGGATCCGATACACAAATATATTCACATCACTGATGTAGAGAGAAGTATAATAGATACTCCTGTTTTTCAGAGGCTTAGAAGAATTAAGCAGCTGGCTGGTGCCCACTTAACTTACCCTGGTGCTGTACACACGCGGTTCCTCCATTCACTGGGCGTAATGCTGACAGCCAGTAAAATATTTTCCCACTTGGCTAACTATTTTCCTGAAAAGGTGGATAAGGATGGGCTTCAACTCATAAGGCTAGCCGGCATGCTGCACGATATTGGTCATGGACCTTTTTCACACACGTTTGAAGAAGTACTTAGTGAGAAGAGGGGTATGACTCATGAGGAAGTGGCGTCAATGCTTATAAGCAGGACTGAGATCGCAGATCTGGTTTCTAAAGCAGGGTTTACGGCAGAAGAGGTTTCTAGGCTTTCCGTAGGAAAAGACGGTTTGAGAGAAAAGTGGGTTAACCAGATAATCTCCAGCTATTTTGACGCTGATATTCTCGATTATCTTCCTAGGGATTCTTTCTTTACAGGTGTTGAATACGGCTTAATAGACTCTGAAAGGATCATAGACTCCATGCTTCTATGGGAAGATTCTCTTGCCATCGATGAAGCAGCACTATACGCCTTAGAATCCCTATTCATTGCAAGGTACATGATGTTCAAGGCTGTCTACTTTCATAGGACTGTCAGGGCTGCTGTGATAATGCTTTCAAGGGCGATGCTTTTAGTTGACGATGCGGTGGGGCTAACTGGGTTTAAAGACCCGGAGGAATATGTCTCTTTGGATGATCATTCAGTAATCCAAAGAATACTCTCCATGAATGAAACTACTGAGGAGGCTAAGCTGGCTAAAAGGCTCGTAACCGGATATTTAAACAGATCGTTGTTGAAATCAGTGTTCGAGATAATGATGCATCACGAGGATCCTCTATATCATTCTTTAATCTCTAGACCCTTGCTGCGAGGAAGTCTTGAGAGTGAAATTGCTGAAGAGGCTGGTTTAACTCAAAGTCTGGTTTTCCTAGACCTTCCTTCAGTCCCCTCATTACCGTATCATCCTGACTATAGTGGTGAGAAACATGGTGGCTTCGACGTAAAGATAATAGGAAGAGAGGATTCTGAGAGAACGCCTAAATCAGTTTTCGACGTTTCCCCTATGGTTCAATCTCTAAAGGGCTTCATGGGTCTTGCAAGGGTATACACTTTTCCAGAACACAGGGAAAGGGTCTTTAAAGCCTCTAAAAGAGTTTTTGGAGAAAGGCCGTACTCTTTTAAAATATCTCTTTGAGTTAAGCAGTATCAGACGGGTCTTAGTATCCTGCCTTTCCTAGCGTCGAGAATGATTGTCTCCCCGTTTTTGAACGATGAAAGTATTTTCCGCATATCTGCAAGAACCACCGGTATTCCGCCGAGTATTGCTCCGGCAGACACTATGCTGTCCTCCCGTCCGAGTATTACTCCTGAAGGAGCGATTTTTCTTTTAGCAAGACCATATATCACGTAGGAGCCTACTGTGCTCCCTTTACTGTAAGGGACCGCAAGGATTCTTCTGCATAGGCTTGCCCCTTCTAAGGGATGGTTCTTCTCAACTATAACTCCGGTCGACGGGTCTACTCCTCCAAAGAAGGATATTGGCTGCCGGCTTATCAGTAAGGCTCCCTTGGCAAAACCCCTGTTAACAATTTTAACCTTTAAAACCATGCTACTTTCCACCATATTCTTCAATAAACTCGTTTAAAGATTTCAGGGTTGTTTTAAGCTTAAGGGCTCCACGCAGGTAATACGCTGCTTTGACCGAGTTCGTCAATACATGTACTCTTCCCTTCTTGAGGCTGCAATGCATGACGCAGGAGTCTTTAAATACTCTAACTCCTTTTTCAAAAAGCTCCGTCAGCAAGCTTTTTCGAAAAGCTTCTGAATAGGTACTCCGGGAGGTGAAAACCCATGCTTCCACAGAGAGCCTGTTTACACTCTCAAGCGCTTCTTGAAAACCCTTAATCTCCTCCAGAGACATGTGGGGGCAGCCTGTTATGAAAACCAGCTTCTCATCGCGAGAAGACGGGGCTTCTTCAGAAAGATTCCTCCTCTCCTTCTCGAGCTCGCTTCTATCTAAAACTATTTTTCTCAAAGGTTTTTTAACTCTTAAGAATCCTGGTGTAAGGTTCTCTATCCAAACCATGGGTGCCGCCCCACTGGTGCCGAAGCCTGCGAGAAGCTGCTTATAGTAAAAAATGTTTCCAGAATTTTTTTTCAGCCTGAGATAGGGTATTTCAGCACCGGCTTTCAATCCCATAACGTATCCGAGAAGCCCGTAGTCAAGCTCATTCTTAAGCTTACCATCGTATTCGAAAAAAATCCGGGGTTTCCTACCGTTTCGAAGGTGAATACCGGTCCGCGTAGTATAACCCAGTATGGCTGAAGCCAGCGCCGTCAAGCTTCCCTCCTTATTTGTTGAAGCGCCTATGATTGAATTCGCGTAAAGCACTGCAGAGCTTTCTGCCCAAGCTATTTTCTGATTCTTCCTTAAAGGATTGTCGAACAAGTAGGGTGTGCAGGTTAATGATTCTTTCGCCCCAATGTTTTTCAAGCTTCGAACTATTCTCTCCTGTTTTTCAACAACCTCAGGGTCGCACTCGAAAACTCTGTCGAAATCAACGCATCCAGGGTTTATCGTAGTCCTGACCCTAAACCTTAACCCTGACCTTCCTAAGTCTTCAAGGAATTCAAGCCCGGCGTCGCCAATGTTCAGATAGGAGATTCCAGAAAGGTGTGCGCTGGATATCTTAACATATTTTTTTCTTCCCGTCTGCGTCGACTCCAATATTTTTTTAAACATCTCTTTAGTAATATGCGTCTTCAACTACATCCTGCTCCTTAAGAAACGATTCCTATCAATCTTAATGGGGAGGGTTAAGTCTAAGCCCCATTTAGAAGTTACTAATTTCTCTTGATCGCTAGAAGGATCCAATGAGGATCCGCGCATCCCTTCAAAGAAGAAAAATTTCCGTTTATCCTGAAACCTCGTAGCCAGCGCGAAATCCACATCCTCATAGCTCCCAGGATCTATGTCCTCATCCACTACGATAACTCCTTTCACAGAGCCATGCGCCTCCATCACGAGCTTTATAACCTTGAAAGGTTCATCATCACTTTTCTTTGAAATGCTTACGAAGCAGTGGAGCCATCCTCCGGAACCGCTTGAAAGCCAAACATCCTTAACATCAACATCGTTTTCAACAAGCTTCTCCCTTATTTTGACTTCCGCAGGATATCCCATGAGCAGTTTATGCTCAAGCCCTCCTGGAAGTATCGCATGGTAAATTGGGTTTTCATTCCAATAGACTTTATCAACCTCTATCACTGGTTGATCCCTAGGTTTATCCGGTAGGCCAAGTATATCGGTCATCCATTCCCTAGCAGTCAGGTCTATCCTTATTCTTCCTTCGAAAACGTACTCGGACTCGACGGGTACTGGCAGGTTGCCACCGTCGAAATACGTGACCTCGAGCGGACTACTTTTTAATGCTCCTGCATAATCTATCTCTGAAACATCTTTCGGCAACTGTGTTGAAGCAGACAGGATTATGTGTGCAGGAGTGCCGATTAGAACAGCCACTTTCAAATCATTGCCAGCAGCCTTCTGCTTCATGAATATCTGGTGCAAATGTCTTCCCTCAACCATTCTTACAGCAAATATGTTTGAACCAAGATGGAGAAGCCTGTGCACCGACATGTTGACAACACCATCTTCAGGGTCTCTGGCAACTATTACGGAGCTAGTAATATACTTTCCAGCATCATTACTGTAGTATTTCAACAAGGGTAGTCTTGAAATACTAGTTGAGTCGGATGTTCCATTCCAATACCAGTTTCTCTCCACCGGTTTGAAAAGGCACCGCTTAGCCTTGGAAACATGGTTGAACAAGCCTCCTTTCCCAGTTTTCATAAGCCTCTCTACTCTGCCACGGCTAGAGTAGAGGTTTGCTATCAACGGGTCTTTGCCCTGAAAGGGTTCTTTAAACAGAATGGCTCGTGGCTCGCTTTCCCTTATTACGATAGGGACCTCGGACTCAAAGTGTTTTTTCGAATCTAGAATAATGTCGTCGCCAAGCTCTTTCACATAGTCCCCTATCCTTACCATGCTGTTCCTATGTGATTATGCCATGATTAAAAAGGTTCCATGAAGATTGGAAAAGAGTTTAATACGTTGAAAACATTTTGTTAAGGTAAAAGGTTGAATATGCGGTTTGAAGAATTGGCGATAAGCCTGAGCGGGAAGACAATTCTTCTCTACGGAGAATACTCCAGGGTTTTTCCATTCATACTCAGCCTTATTAGGGTGAATAAAGATTCTACACTGCTTTTCTTAGACGGTTTTAACGCGAGAACGATGGTTAAAGAAGCGTATTCTCTCAGCCCCCAGGATCTCTCTAGGGTTGTTTTCTCCAGTTTTGAAAACCTTGTGGAGCTTGATAAAGCGCTTGAACAATCTGAAACAATGATTCTTAAAAAGGGCTCTTTTAAGCTTCTTATAGCAGGCTCCTTGCCGGACGCGTATCTGCGTGAAATATCGTTGCACGACTCTTCCTCCCACTCTAACATTCTTTATCTTCTCAACAAGATACTTGCTTTCTTCTCATTCCTCTCAAAGAAATACGGTTGCATCGGGATTCTTACTGGCCCAGGCGAAGGCTTGAACAGTTCAGCTAGCATTCCGGCGAGAAGAATCTTTCTCTACTGGGTGGACTATGTTTTAGAGCTGCGTAAATGCAGCGTTGGCGGGACGCTTGGAGAGCTAACTGGGAAAACCGGGGTTAAAACTAAACTTTGTATACTTCCGGAAGGATTTAAAGAAGGCGGTGAAGTATTGGAGTGTAATGAGAATGCTTGTTCAAGAAATGTTTGAACTAGGAATCAGAGGGCTGATTTTCTATTCTTCAGCCTACGCTGCCAACGCTTCCGCTCTCTTATTCAAGGGAAGGAGGCAAATAGACTTGGGAAAAGTTTTCATAGATGGTAAACCTATTTTTGGAAGCGGCAAGACGTTTAAAGGCTTCTTCCTCGGCCTAGTCGTTGGGGTTTTCACAGGAAGCATGGTAGGTAATTCAGTTATAGTGTCGTTTTTAACGAGTCTCGGAGCATTGCTAGGAGACCTGATGGGGGCTTTCATTAAAAGAAGGATTTCGATAAAACCAGGGGATCCTATGCCTGTTCTCGATCAGTTTGACTTTATGCTGGGTGCAACACTTTTGTCGCAGGCTTGGAATCATCTGGATCCGCGCGCGATCATCATAATCATGGCTTTAACACCAGCAGTACACTTAATTTCAAACTTCTTAGCGTTTCTTCTTAAAATAAAGAAAGTGCCATGGTGAAGCCTACGCCCTCTACCTCAGAGCGGATGTCTTAAGGTAATCCAGCCCCATTATCATCAGCAGAGATATTGTTAAGAGGGTTATTCCAAACATTATGAACATTTTCTTCTGAGAAACAGACCTTGACCCCCTGACTAAGAGAATCACTCCCATGCCTGCGAAAAGATAGGAGATAAACACGTAAACCATCTCTAGAATTGTCTGTGAGAGATAGTCTCCCAATGCCCTAGGAATATAGAAGTATACGCCGTAACCGTATGACGATAAATCTATCATCCATGGGGTTGCTTGAAAATATGTGATTACGTATGTTGCTCCAGACAGGAACACCCCCATAGCAATGGTTAAGCCTGTCAAGATTAACATGTTCACGATTTCTCCTCTACGGATTCCACTCGTCTTCTCACTCCATTTCTTTATTTTATCCATCAAGTATTCTGGCAACAGTAGCGGATTCATATACTTGAGGATTCGGCGTGAAATAGAATTTAAGCATTTCCTTTTTTAACTTTTAAAAGGTTTTTAAATAGTTAGGGAGTGGAGAATCCTGATGAAAACCAGTTCTGAGAAATGCATAATATGCGGGAGAAACGTTGAAACCGGGTCTAAACCATCTTTTTGCAGTCTTCACTTGGAAGCGTATAGAAATATTGTTAGGAACTATGAGGCCTGGAGGAGTGCATACGGTGGTTTAACTCCGGAGGAGTTTCTCAGAAGGCTGGAGAACAATGATTATACGGGTAAATGGGTTAAGGAGGTTGTGCGCGTCATGCTTTCAAACCACGGTCTACTCCAGTTTTTTCTGAACGATTTGTCTTACTCGAGCAGGAGGGGTTGACGCACAGGAGCCAAGGCTTCCCTTTAGTGATAACCCTCACCATAGGCCATCCGCAAATCTTGCAGTTCCTTTCGGTAGCGTAAACCCTGTTGGGATTCTGCGGTAAAGGTATTGTGAGGCTGCATTTCTTCTCAAAAACATTCGTGCATATTCCAAATCTTTTACCTGTCTTCCTAGAAACAATCATTCTAAGCTCTCCTTCCTTGCATAATGGACATTTTCCAATAATATTTTTCCCCCTGAGTATTGATATTATTGAGGTTGAAAGATGTTTCCCGATATACTCCTCGTTAGCCTCCACTTCTCTAAGTATTTCAGTCAACTCGGCCTTAGCCATGCTTATGACCTTCTCCTCATCGATAAGCCCCTTCTCTATTTTCTCCATATCGGCCTCAACCTCCCTAGTCATTTCAACTGAAAGAATCTTGGGTGAAAACCTGTTTAAAGCAGAGACTAGGCTAAACCCTAAGTCGGCTACAACTATGGATCTGCCAGCTATATAGCCCCTCTTGTAAAGCGTCTCCACTATCTCCGCCCTAGTCGCCTTAGTCCCTATTCCAAGCCTCTCCATCTCCCTTACGAGAGACGCTGGATTATAACGGTGCGGAGGATTGGTAAACCTTTCTTCAGAAACAATTTTTCGAACAGTCAAGTATTCACCCTCTTTAAGCGGAGGTATCATTCTTTCCTCAGGGACATAATAGGGCGAGTATATTTCTAACCATCCTTTCTTAACAATCTCGCTGCCTCTAAGGATGAATCTTTCATTACCAAGCTTTAAAGTAACTCTGCAAACAGCCTTCTCCGCATCCTCGTCGAAAGCTGCTAGGAAGCGTCTGGTCACTAAGTCAAGTATCTTAAGCTGGTCAGTGTTTAATCCGGATTTCTGTTCCCCAGTAGGGTAGATAGCGGGATGCGCCGGATCATCCTTCTTCCCCTGCTTAGGCGTTAAAACCTGTCTGGAAAGTATTTTTTCAACAGCGTTGGAGTAAACAGGGTTCTCCGCAAGCTTCTCAAGTATTTCCCTGTAACCTATGTCGGAAGGTAGTTTCTGCGACGATGTTCTAGGATATGATATTAAAGCATTCAAGTAAAGCGTCTCAGCTATGCTGAGTGTTCGTGAAGGAGTAAACCCGAAAAAGCTGTAAGCCTCTCTTTGGAGGGTTGTCAAGTCAAACGGCTCAGGAGCACTTACCTTCTCAACCTTCTTCTCAACCCTCTCAACCAGGGCTTGCTTAGAATCCGCGTTCTCAACGATTCTCTTCGCTTCTGAAAGACTGTTAACCCTGTCTCGTTCATACAAGGCCTCGTAGCTTTTACCGTTGATTATAACGTCTGCCTTTAAAACCCAGTAGGGAGTGGGGATGAAGGTTTCTATAGCGATCTCTCTCTCAACAAGCAGTTTTAAAGTTGGGGTTTGAACTCTGCCAACACTGAGGACATAGGGTGTTCTTACAAAACGCGTCACGGACCGTGTTAAAGCTCTAGAAAGATTTATCCCGTAGAGAAAATCCACTATGTGCCGGGTTTCGCCTGCTTTCACCAGACCCATGTCTAAACCGGGTTTCATTCTTCTAAAAGCCTCCTGAATCTCTTTCTTCGTTAATGTTGAAAGCTTCATCCTGTAAACTCTGCCCTCTTCCCCAGACACCTTATAGAGGAACCTTAGAATATTATACCCTATTAGACTCCCTTCAACATCATAGTCGCACGCGTTAACATAGTAGTCTACACCGTCACTGATGCTGTTCATCTCCTCAAGCCATTTCTCAAGCCTCCTGTTCTTCTCAATGAGATGCTTCGGAACCCACTCGTAGTCGAAGACAGGGTAAGATAGCCTATTCCTGTTCCCCGTAGTCAACTCATACAGATGGCCTAAGGCGGTTGTAACCAGTATCTCTGAATCCCCGTTTCTAACTAGGAATGAGGGCACGACTCTGCCTATTCTCCGGGGCTTAGACTTGGAGTCCAGAGCCTCAGAGATCCTTTTAGCCGCCTCCGGCTTTTCAGCGATTATTAGATACTTAGACAAGGTTTCTACTCCCGTGGACCAATGTTTAAATCGCTTTTTACGCAGTCTGCTTTTAAAATTTTCATGTTGAAAATAGATTTTTATACCTCCTTTCAGGGCCGAAAGTGAAAGGTAGACAGGTTAAAAAATGATGAGGATCAGAGGGATCTTTGGAAAAGCCTCCAGATTCAGGCCCAGCATTAGCTTGGAATCCTATGTTAAAACATCCATGTTTGTCACTATCATACTCATGTCTATAGCCATTAGGTTCCACAACCTTCCCCTAGGATTCTACTTGGGAGAGTTCGACCCTTTCTGGCATTACCGTAGTGCAGAATACATAATGAAGAACGGTATCTCCGCCTTCTTAGAATGGGTTGACCCTTTAAGCTGGTATCCTTACGGCAGGGCTGCTGCAGCATCCACACCCATCGGTCTCCCTCTGGCCGCGGTCGCTATTCATGCTTTCCTCAACATGCTGGGCGCCTCACTCTCCCTGATGGATGTAACAATAATTTTTCCCCCATTCGTATCCGTGCTGGCTGTTGTCGCAATATTTTTCATGGGCAGGGAGGTTTCGGGTGACGACTGGGTCGGTCTCCTAGCCATGTTATTCCTAGCTTTCAACGGAAGCTTCATCGACAGGACGCATATGGGTTTTTTCAAGCATGAGAGCCTTGGGATACCGCTCATAGCGATCTCCACATACCTTTATTTTAAATCAGTCAAATCAGAGACTTTAACCAGGGTGGTAGTGTTCTCAATACTTTCGGGCTTAGTTCTGGGTTATCTCTGTATTTCATGGACTGCCTATGTCTACATGGTTGGCCTTGTGACGCTGTTCTCGACGCTAGCAGCGCTTTTCCTAGACCCTGGTTCGACAGAGAGAACACTAGTCTCCTTCGCGATAACAATGGGTCTCTCAATGCTTATTGCAGTCCAGTTTCCGAGACCAGGTGAGAGCGCCATATACTCAATATACTATATTGCAGTAATCGTAGGCTTCATAATCATACTCTTAATGAAATACCTTAAAAGGGTGGAGGCATCGCTGACAATTCCTATTTTAACAGGGTTTATCGCAATCGGTTTATCCGCCACCATACTGCTCTTCAACACCGGGTTATTCTCTTCTCTCCTAGGCAAGCTTATGGCGGTGATAAATCCCTCAGCCCGCTTCGAGCAACCCATAGTTGAATCCGTGGCTGAACACAAGATGAGCACCTGGTATTCTCTTTTCCTAGACCACGGGCTACTACTGTTATTATTCCTGATAGGAACAGTTTTAAGCCTTCTATCTGGAGACAGGCTTAGCAGGCTTTTCATATTCTCAGCAGGGTTGAGCTCGCTCTACTTTGCAAACATGATGGTTAGAATAGGTCTAGTGTTCTCCCCGTTTGTCTCGCTAATAGCTGCAATAGGCTGTTCATCGCTGATAAGCCTATCATACCCTGCGGTTTCCGAAAAGATTAGAATGGGCAGGAGGGTCACTACCTCCGGTAGAAGAAGTATCTTGGGAGTGGTATTTGTATCCGTCTTAATACTTTACATGGGTTACCACGGTGTTAACACGGGTATTGCCCACATGCAGCAGGAGGGCGGCGCGTCTCTCCCCACGTCTTCAATCCCTTATCCAGGCTCCTTCCCAGACTGGATTGAGGCGTTAACCTGGATAAGATATAATACTCCTCCTGGTTCAGTGGTTCTCTCATGGTGGGACTATGGCTACTGGATCACCTCGCTGGGCGAGAGGCCGACTCTGATAGATAACGCGACGATAAACTCTACACAGGTGGCTGTTGTCGGAAGAATATTCATGTCTAACGATACTGTTGCAATACCCATGTTGAAAAGATACAACGTGTCATACATCGTTGTGTTCTCCACGCTTCCGTTGCACTGGTATATTGGGACATGGGGAGACGAGGCTAAGTGGACATGGATGGCAGCCATAGGGTATGATTTAAAGCCTGTGAACGCTAGCTACGCGTGGATCTCTAACGATTACACTAAGGGAGGGTATGCTGACTTAAACCTGACTCAGCAGATGCAGAACACGGCTCTGGTTTCAGGGTATGAGCGCTCGCCGAAGTATCTTCCGGCGGGCGTGGTTCTGCCTAGGCGTGACTCTGTTCTCACTAGGCTTATGGTTAACGCGTACATGCAGGCCCTGACAATGATGGGTGTTTCCCCGCTTGAAAACTTCAGGCTCTCCACCTCCCCGTTCTACACGCTGGTCTTCCTCTCACCCACCTACGGGTTCGTATCAGTGTACAAGGTTAATTACAACGCGTCCTACGGGGAGGAGTCTCTAGTATTAGGCTCATCCCCAGGCGTAGCGCTGAGAAACTCTTCGAAACTCTACTCTATGCCGCTAATACCAGGCGTGAATATGGTTGTGAATATTAAGAGTGTTCACGTGGCTGAGGGCACAGCTGAAGTAGGCAATGCTTCAAGAGTTTTGAAAGCGAATGCTTCTCTAATAGTTAAGATAAACAGGCAGGTCAGTAAGATCTATCAGGCTTCTCCAGGAGAATACAGGCTTATTTATAAGGGTAATCTAATCGAAATAATGATTAATGGGACGCTTGTTGAAACTCTTCCGCTGCCTGGGGATGTAAAAAGCGTTGAAGCAGGATTCCTGCAATTCACTGAAGGCGTTGAGGAAGGCAACATAACTAGCTATGCTTTCTCATACATCGTGTACGAGGTTAGGGTAGAGGTTCCTTAATTTAAGTTAGCTCACATAGTCTGGAAGCCTGAAGGACTCAGCTATTCTACGCGCCCTCTCATCCTGCATCAACTGCCTAACCTTCCTCTCATACCTGCTTATTATCTCGTTTATCCTCTCCTCCTCGCGTTGGAAGTCTCCAATATCCAGTTTAAGGTTCAGGAACCTGTTTAACACGTTTAAAACTTCCCTGGAGCCTTCAGCGTCTGGACGTATGCTGGTTGTTTCTCCAAGTATGCATACGGCGTCAACACCCATTATGCTGCTTAACCCCAGAATGATTCCCGATAGCCCGACTACAGGAGTTCCTATTTCAGCCTTCTTGCAACCAGCTTCCTCAAGCTTTTTCAAAAGCTGCCTGCTGCTTGCAAAGCCTATTGCCCTCTTGGATTCCGATGCGGAAACATGGCCTCCGGCAGTAACTATCAGCCTTACTCCCCGTTTAACTAGGAATTTCAACATTTTCATGGCGACGTCATACTCTCCCCAGATGTTTTCCAAGTGTTCGTCAGCCGTTACTATAAGAAGGTCGGAACCGTTAAACTTGCTCTCGCTCTTATATATTTTCACTCCAGTGATTCTCGCCACACCGTTTTTACTCACTATTACCTGATTGCTAAAATATGGAGATGTAACTATGCCTATCAGCCTTGTATTAAGCTTCCGGATGAGGTATCTCGATATTATTCCGCCGATCCTGCCAAGCCCAGGTAGTCCTATTATAACAATCGGGTTTTCAATCCTAGTGTTCCTCTTAATCCAGACCCTTGTCTCCATGAGCGGCATGTCCTTCACATAAATCTTCACCCATTGTTTCTCAGACATCGTTCCCCTATTTCTAATCCAGTTTGCTTAATAAATCTAAAGTCAACGGGTGTGTGTAGAAGAACAGGGTTTACTTCTTTGAAACGCGGATTCCTGGTTTAAAAACACTTATAATGCTCATACCGCGGAGGATAGTGTTAATGACTGCCAAGAAGCTCCGTAAATGTCCACGGTGCAAGAGGTATATGCTTGAAGAAGTTTGTAAAAAATGCGGGACCAGTACTCATAGTCCTCATCCCCCCAAATTCTCTCTTGAAGACCCCTTCCTAGAGTATAAGGCTAGGGCGCTGCTGGAAACCTTGCGAGTATCCGACTAGTATGGTTGAATCCTCGGTTCACTCGAGTATTCTGAGGACTCCTCCCTCTCTGGCTGCGATTTCGCTGAGCCTCGCCGCAATCTCGTCTGACAGTTTCTTAATCTTCTTGGGCTCGCTGGAGGAGAGTGTTATGGAGTATCTTGGGGCAGCAACCACTTTAACCTCCACTGAAACATCTTTAGTCCCCATTTTCTCAATCTCTCCGAAAACAGTTTTCAACTTTTTTAAACCATGTTTATCTGTAAAGTATAGTCTCACCAGCATTTTCTTAACAGCCTTCTTTTTAATAAGCTCTCTCGCGGCAAGCTCGTATATCGCATCCCTAGCCTCACCGCTAATTTTCGTTCTGGCTAAAATGTTTTCACCCTCCATGATCGCTATTCTAAGAGCCTCAGTTAGGCTACCGTATTTCTCAACAAGTTTCTCCTTAGTATCTTCTAAAACTTCACTGGGTATTGAAAACCTTGCCATAACCTCGTTGAAAATCTCTTCAGCTTTTTTCTCCGCCCTCCATTTTCGCATAGCTGAACGCGCTTCCGCCTTGTTCAGCTGTTTCAGTGATACGAAGACTCTTTCACCGCTCCTACTTATTTTTATGACTTTCACAGCAATCATTTGGCCAATCTTAAAATCCTGCAGAGTCCTTTCCTTAGGGATCTCTGAAACATGGAGGAAAATCTCTCTGTCTTTAACATCCTCGTTTTCAAGAAGCAGCCCGAAATCAGTTATTTCCTTAACCTTGCAGACAAGCAGATCCCCTGCTGAGACTGTTTCACCAGGCATTCTAGCTGTAAACCTCTATTATCTCCCCTAGAACCTTGCCCTTACCGCCTGTGCTTTTAACTATTGTTCTGCCGCAAACTCTGCATTTAACGTTTGAAGCAGGCCTTTCAAAAACTACTTGCTCATTCTCACACTGGCTACACTTGACTTTCAGAAAACGAGACCTCGGCTTAAACAGCAGTCTCTCCATCTACCTAGCAACCTCCAACTTTTTAATCCGTATCCCCTTCTTCTGGACAGTATAGCCACACTTAGAGCATTTCAGCTTTAAAGTCTGTTTTTTAGTAGTTTTAACAGGTTTCGCCAGAGGAGCCTTCTGCCCACCGTAACCGTGTCTATCAACCCTTTCATGATGCCTTTCCCCAGCAGCCATCTTCCTCCTTCTACCTGTTTTAAGAAGGCTGACAGAGTGCTCCGTGTACTGGCGACACTTAGGGCAATACGTGTTTATCTTATCAGGGATCTTCATGCGTGTGCGTGCTGGAGAGCCTTAAGTTATAAAGATTTCCTCTATTACCCCCTTCTCCTCCAGAAGCCTTGCCACATAATATGGTATGTTCACTAGACATCCGGCCCTGTAGGGCCCGTATTCTCTCCCGTCTTCCCCCACGAACCTTTCAATATCCTTTAAAACTATTGCCAGAGTCTTCTTATCCCTGTTTTTAAACGGTTGGGAGACGAAAAGCCTGAGGTCGAATTCCTCGGGTGTTGCAGTCAGAAACTTTGAAAGACTGTTCAAATCCTGCTTCGCCATTTTCTCAAGGCTTTTAACGCTTAACAATAGGCTTTTTATCAAGCGTGTTTTAACAGCGTCTTCAAGGATGCTTTTAACAGCATCATAATACCACTCTAACACGCCTCTCTTAATGGAAGTCTTATCGACAAGTTGAAGCTCACTCTTCACTAGCGACAGTAGCTCCATCAAAGACTCTATATCGGGACTCGGATAATACTGCTTCTCCCTGTTTGCCCTCCAGGATTCTACAAGTTTCTTTAAAAATACACTATCCTCCGGCATACTCCCCCAGTCCTTTGCATATGATGTATATGGCAGCGTAAACAGGCAGCTCAACCTCCTCATCCTTAAAAGGCCCGAAGGTTCTTCCCCCTAGGCTGAACTTAGGCGCTATCTTCACTTTTAAACATGCTTCCTCATCTCCGAAAGCAATAGCTTCCTCCAAAGGTTTGAAGGAAGACAGGTCTTCAAGCCGGATCCTCCTCTTCACCATGCCACTGTTACTGTTAATACTTTCAGGCATCCTCATCAACCTGTGCACGTCGATAGTTACAACGGGGTCGATCCTCACCTTAAGCTCTTCAACAACATCCTCAAGCATTTTTAAAACTGTTTCCCTCCTGCTCGCTTTAAGTTTCTCCACGGATCCTGCTTTTTCAAGAATCCTCATGTATACTCTTTTCTTAACCCCCTTTAAGCTTATGTTTTCAATACTTACTCCCCTTCTTAAAATATTAAGGAGCTCTTTCTCATCCAACCCTTGAATCAGGAGGTAATCTATGATTTCTCTCCTACCCTCTCCAGTTATGTTTAGAAAATCTTCTTGATTTATATGTACATGATATCCCCTATTTCCACTGTAGAAAACATGCGTGTTATCAGGGGCTATTCCCAAGTCTTCTATCAAAACATGGATAAGTTTTTCAGTCTCCCCCAGCGCTTCCCTCAGCTGTTTTTCACTAAGTAGTCTAACCAGTTCTGTAGGAGAACCACATGAGGGGCACCTCTCTTTCAACCCTATATCATACTGGCCGCATTTCTGGCAGATCCAGGCTGCCTCCTCGTCGCTAACTGCATTAACGGGCTCCACGTCTATGTCGAAGAAAAGTTCTGCGTTAACAAGTTTTTTCTCAGACATGTCTCTATTACCCGGGTCCTCATAGTTTGCGGCGGAAACATAAATGTCTAGAGGTATCTCGCTTAAAATAAACTCGTGAAAATCCCTTAGGCTGTTGAAACACTTGTGTCTAAACATTCCTTTCCCCTTCTCCAGGAAGAAGCCGAATTCCCTGTTTCTTATCGGCTCCGGCGGCACCAATCTATCAATATTCTCATAGTAATACTTGAAGAACTCTCTTTTAAGAAACTCTAGGCTTGTTTGCAGCATTCTCCTCACCATACCTTAAAGGATGCTTAATTCCCTTACAGTATTCATCGGGGTAGCAGAGCCCATTAGTAAGCATTGTTCTGCAGCTGGGTACAGAGTACTTTTTGCCCCCTCCCCGGAGACCGGCTAAGTGTTCAACCTGGTATTTAGTAACACTATACTTGTAATCAGGCTGTTTCGAGAAGAATTCAATTATCTCGTCAATACTCCTGTTCCTGGCGATCATGAAAGTCGCCACAACTAGCCTTTCAAAATGCGAAGCGTTCTCACCGTTCTCCATCTTCTTAATTATCCTGTCGATGCATGGAGGCGTGTCTCCTCTTTCTCTTAAAGATATGTGGCTAGGCTTAGCTGCTTCAAGCTTACTCCATACTTCAACAATTTTACCAACAGCCCTCCTGAAGCTATCGGGCGCAGCTCCCATCGGAACAGGCTCAAGAGTCTTTTCATAAACATAATTGTTGATCTCGACTTGAACAAGCCTCGCATACTCGTTTCTACCCATCAATACATACCCGTTGCTTACAGCCCTGTTCACCAGTTTCCAGTGGGGTGCGTGAAAAGAGTATGCAAGCTTCAAATAAGTCGGTATCTTCACCCTTATCATGCTTTCATCATCCAAAACACCTTCCACCCCCATTTTTTCCCCAATGTAGAGCAATGTTTCGTCACTCTCGTTCAGCATCCTCCTGTAGGCGCCCCTGCTTTCTCCAAGAGCATACATCCTCCTAACATACTCGTTCATAGTCATTGAAACAAGTATGACCGCTATGGGGAAGGACAGTATTTCCCTCACGTAGTTCAGCTCATCGAGCACAGTTACCTTAACCTCCTTGAAAATAAGCGCGTTTTCAACCCTTTCAACAGCTCTTTTCAAGGCTGCTTCAGAACCTGTTTTCTCTAGGCTTTCCAACGTCAGGTCGATGTTTCTAGATATGAATTCCCTAGCCTCAGGTAGAAACGGGTATCTCGCAGCCCTAAGGACGTTCTCACTCGTCATTTTTCAAAGCCTTCTCCTATATGTGTTTGCAATCGAAACTTTATTAACATTCAGGAGTCTTTCAAAGCAAGCTATATAAGGAGTCGCCTAAGACTATAATGAACAGTCATGTCGTCTCAAAACGTCCTTGCAAGGCTCGTAATAAATGATGCTAGGATTATTCGTAAGGCTCTTAAAGCAACAGCCTCTCTAATAGATGAGGCGCCGGTTAAAATAAGTGAGGAAGGCCTCTCCATAAGAGCCCTTGACCTGGCGGAGGTTTCTATGATCGACCTAGTGCTTTCGAAAGAGGCTTTCGAAACATTCGAGTTCAAAAAACCCCTTAAGGCGAATATTCGTTTAAGCGACGTGCTGAATCTTCTCAAGTTTGAATCTAAATCTGAAAGACTGGAGATGTCTTTTACAGAGGACAGGGTGAGCTTTAAAGTTAGCAACGATTTCACACGAATCTTTACAATCCCTGTTTTCTTCTCAGAGGATAAGGATCTTCCTCTTCCGAAAGTTTCTCTTGGAAACTCTTTCGAGACGAAGGTTTCAACCATAAAACATCTGCTTGACAGTGGGAAACATATTTCAGACTATGTTTCCATAAGCGTGGAGAACAATGCTGTCGTGCTCTCCGCGAAGGGGGAAATCTCAGAATACCAGGTTCTCCTTAAGGCTGAAGAGGGGAATCTCGTAAACCCGGTTTTAAAAGAGGGTTCGAAAGCTTCTTATGATCTTAAAAGGCTTAGTAGCATAGTTTCTTCCCTGCTTTTCAGCGAAAACATGAGGCTTGAGTTCGACACGGATCTTCCCATGAAGATAACTCAGAGCATCGAAGACGCTCCAAACAGCATAGTAACCTTCTTTATTGCACCCAGAATGGAGAAGGCCTAATACTTTTTATTCAAGAATACTCTCTCCAAGTATATCCGCATTTAGTGCATTTAAAGAACTGGGTTGCGCTCTCGTCGGCGCCCCTAGTCTGTGTAATCCACCAGTAGGCCTCCTTATTCTTACACTTTGGACAGACAACACTAGTAATCGGCAGCGGATTAAGATCCGTAGTCTTCCTGACGACTTTCACAGCACCGTCTCTCCGAACCGTCTCCACGCTTCTCTCAACAACGTGTGCACGCTCCTCGTAGCCGCATTTAGGGCAGGAATACAGGAGACTGTTCTCGCCTCTTTTTATCTGTAGCTTAGTGCCACATTTTGGACAGAACCTTATCTGCATAGGGGTTCTTATTGGAAGAACAGCCTTATTATAAATGTTTCTGATACGCTTTAAGCTAGGTCTTCAACAGCCTTATCGAGTTTTTCCCTCAGCAGCTCCAGGTCTTTAATCAAGACCCTGACTGTTTCTAAAAGAAGCTTCTTAGCGTCTCCTCCTCCTGCATTTATGTAGAGCGTAGCCTCCTGCTTGAGAGGATGCTCAACCCTGTAGGCAGAATATCCTTCAACCAGCTTCGTGTTTAAATAGCTCGTTAAAAGATTCAGCACAGTATGGGTCTCTCCATATACCTCGAGCACTATGCTGCCTCTACCGGTTTCTTTATAAACTATTCTCATACTCTAGCCACCAGCTTTTCAACCGGCTCGTCGTAAAAAACGCTAAGCTTTCTGTTCTCCCTTGTCTTGCAAGAAGGACAGGTCAAGTATTTCTTAAAAAGCACCAGGGGGCTCCCGCAATTACTGCAGTACGCCTTAACCACGCCGTACTCTTTAGCCGACAGGTCTAGCAGATTCACGTTAACCGTTGACATTATTTCACCGTAAACAATATCGTTCTCCCTAACATAATTCCTCAGGCTCCCAGTTCTGAAGCGTGGGTAGCTTCTTCCAAAACTCTCCTTACCTATAAGCCCAGAATACTCGTAGCTCAGTCTATTCCCGTTCATGTAGAATATTTTAACGCTAGCATAGTGGCTTGAAAAACCTGTAACACTCCCGATGATTTTGAAACCAGGCTTAGGCGCGAGGAGAGGCTTAAGTTCAACAACCTCAAGCGCCCGCCTGTTTTTGTCAACACTAATCTTCCCAACCCTGGTTGAATATATTACTCCGTCCTTCTCAAAAGTCCCGTCTCCAGGAAAAAACTCCTCCACGGTTGCAAGAGGCTCTCCGACGAGGACAAGCCTACTATGACTCTCCTTCATCAACCTCTCCTCCTTTCTTCACAACCTCTTTTTCAATAAAAGTTTCAACAGGAAGTTTAGAGGAGGCTGTTTTAAGGCTTTTCTTAACAGTGTTTTCATGTTGAAGGCTTGTGAAAACCTCCATAACAGGTTCCCCCGCCTCTATCTTCGCGGCCAGCGTAGTAGGCTTCCCGTAAGCCTTCTTCATACCCTTGCTCAGCCTATCTGCACCAGCCATAGTAAGCATCTTGTGCTCTCTTAAAACAATATGAGGATACGGTATTAGTCTTAGAACGTAACCGGTTTCACCCAGTTCTGCCTCAAGAATCTTGTTGGCGGCGACACGGGCTGCTTCAAGAGCCTCCTGCTTTATTAAAGACGGCTTCTTAACCCTAAGCCTAAAGACGGCTTCAAAATCTTCAGCCCTACCCAGTTTAAACTTGCTAACCCTAACCTGGGGTATTCTAGATATGTATTCCTTCCTAGTGTAAGGCATCTGCTTCAACTTTTCTCTAACCTTCCGTCTGTCTTCCGGCAGGCCGGTTTAAAAAGCTTCTCCCTGTAGAAGAAGATAAAAAGCAGCTACGGGTGAAGCATCCAGTCTTGGAGATAAGCGAGAAATATTACATCGTGCTGGTTGGGCCAAAATACCCGGTAAACGTGGGCCTTATTGCAAGGACGATGATGAACTTCTCCTTCAGAAGACTGGTTTTAGTCTCTCCTGGAAAAGAGGTTTTGGACTCTTCGAAGCTTTACGCTGCTCATGGTGCAGCAATCATTGAAAACCAGCTGGTTTACAGGGATCTCTCACAGGCATTGCGGGAGTTGAAGCCTTCAATAGCCGTCGGAACCTCCGGCAGGAAAGCGTCTGAAAGCATTCTACGCCAGTATGTTTCTCCTAAAGAGATGGTTGAGCTCTGCAGACCCTTAGAGGGGAAAATATTCCTAGTGTTCGGCAGGGAGGACATTGGGCTTAAGAACGAGGAGCTCTCCCAGCTAGACTATGTTGTTCACATACCTGCCTCCAGCGAGTACAGCGTGATGAACCTAGCCGTCTCCGCATCCATCCTCATGTACGAGATTTTTTCAGACTCGGAGGAGAAACGGTTTAAAAAACTCCGAAGACCAGCCAGTAAAGAGATTATTGACAGGATATTTTACGAGTCTGAAAAGATATTCTCCATTCTAAGCCTGCCAGAGGTTAAGAAAAACGTTGCACTAAGGTCTTTGAAGAACATTATTGGCCGATCGGCCCCGTCAACAAGGGAAGCCGGAAGCCTACTCTGGTTTCTCAGGAAGACCAGGCTGGGGATAGAGGCTTTGATGAAAAAGCAGCAGGAGGGATAGCTTTTAAACTGTTGTAGCAGCATTATCCTGCTGTTTAGAAGAGAATGGTGACCGTAATATATATTACCGCATACTATATTATCCAAAATAGCGCGCGCTGTGGTTAGAAGCGTGAACCGAATGGGGATAATCGACTGGATGTGGATTAGAATTCCCTTCGTATTGCCTGCTTCAATATTATTTCTAGTGCCTGCCATGATTCTTTTCCTGCTTTACGTTTCCAGTCCCCAGTACCAGACCGCTGTGCATATGGTGAGTTTTGCCCAGTGGCTGTTTCTCACCTTGGCCTATGTCCTTGGAAGCATGGCGGAGCGGCGGCCAAGCAACAGGGTTCCCAGGCTGCTTGCCATTGCATCCAGCCTAGTGTCGCTGCTCCTCTTCGCCCTATGGTTTGCCTTAACGCTTAAACCACTCTACATAGTCCACTTCCTCCAATACGGGTGGCAGTTCCACTTCATACCCTGCATAATTTACAACCTGACCAGGATCGGGTCCCCGGGATAAGACCATAATCCTGGTGTTTTTAGCGCGCCGTGCTCGCCGGCGGCTAGGTTTTTAAGCCTACGACAACCGTTTCCCTTGTAGGGGAATGGTTACTAATCTTCCGCCGCAGGCAGAAGCCCAGTACAAGAAGGTTGTTGCCTCCAGGAGCAAGGAGGAGAAGCTTGAGAACCTAAGGATATTCCTATCCATGATTCCTGAGCACAAGGGCACTGAGAAGCTTAGGGCCCAGGTTAAACGGCAAATATCCAGGCTTCAGGAAGAGATTATTACTGAGAAAAAGAAGCGTAGCACCAGGGCGGTGACGTTTGAAAAAGGCGATACAAGCGTATTGACAGCAATACTGTCTGAGGATAAAAAACTACTCTATGAGTTTCTAGCCTGCATGAAACTTTTCGACGAAAACCTTATTCTTGAGTCTCTGAACGAGCTTAAACCTTTGAGCACTGGTTTCGAAGATATTGTCTTGAGCTTCATACCTCTATCCCCGTCCATGGTGGGCAGGCAGAAGTATTCGCTTATTCAGACAATACTCTTAAAATCGGATTTAATAATAGTGCTCTTGAGCATTGAGAATCTTTATGAAGAGTTTAACCTGGTTAAAGAAATGCTTAGAAAATTCGGTATCTATGTTGCTTCGAAAAAATCCGTGGCAATCTTTAAAAGCTTGGCAACAGGCGGGGTAACGGTGTTGAACAGGTCGCGGTTCTTGTCTGAGGAGGAAGTTAAAAGTTTTATGAAGGAGAAGGGTGTGGAAAGCGGGATTATACAGCTGTCTGAATACACATCTCTCTACACGCTTGAAGGCTCAGTAAAGGGTTTGCAGAGGAAAAACTTTCTAATAATAGTGGAAAACCATGAGGGTGAATTACCTGCTGATCAATTATGCATTCCAAAGGATTCTATAGTCAGCTTACGGACGTTTCTGAAAAACGATGTTTTAAAAACGGTTTTCAAGGCCTCGGGCCTCATCCGAGTATATTTGAAGCCTCCTTCTGCTGTTTCACCCTCCAGCAGGCCATTGCTCGTGGATGAGGAAACTACTGTTCAGGAGCTTGCTTTAAAAATCCATAAGGATCTTTCTGAAAACCTGAAGTATGCTAGATTATGGAGAGGCGGCTTCTCGTCTAAGCCGTTGAGAGTAGGCTCCTCCTTCAAGCTTATGGACGGGGATGTGATTGAGCTACGGACGAGATAGTTGTTAACGGCTTAAGAATTAAAGTGTACCGTGGAGTATATCCTCCTTCAGAGGACTCCTATATGGTTCTCGATGCAGTCGAAAACGTCAATGCCAAGAGGATTCTGGAAATAGGCTGCGGGAGCGGAATAGTTTCACTGGTTCTTGCACGCAGAAACGTTGAGGTGGTTGCGGTAGATGTTGCTATGGAGGCATGTAAAAACACTTTAGACAATTTCAAGAGGAACAGGCTTCAGGGAGTAGTTCACGTCGTGAACGGATACCTTGCAACAGCGTTCAGAGACAACCTGGTGTTCGACGTTGTGGTGAGCAATCCCCCCTATCTTCCGGTTGACCAGTCTCCCGTCGAAGATTTATCGTGGGCCGCTGGGAAAGACGCATCCTTCTCGAAAAAGCTTTTGAAAAACGTGCTTCCCTTACTGTCTGATACTGGTGTACTGTTTCTGGTGCAGTCGAGCCTTTCAGACGTAGACGGTTTGAAGAGGACTCTTGAGGAGAAAGGCTTCCTTGTTGAAGAAGCTTCTTTCAGAAGCTTCTTTTTCGAAAAGATTATCCTGTTCAAAATATACAGGAAGCATTCTAGTCTCTAGTGAAGATACGGTATTTAACTTCTGTGGACAGTTCTTCCACGACCCTCTGCGCCATGAGCCTTGCAATCCCTTGTATTCCAGTCCTGCTTGAAAAATCCTGGAAAGACATGAAAGGCTTCTTAGCTCTCTCCTCAAGAATCTTTTTAGCATTCATCTTGCCAATGCTTGGGAGAAGCTCTATCGCATGCATTTTCGGCGAGATGGATTGGAGACTGTTTAAAAGATCTATAAACCTGGGCTCGTTTCTAACTATTATGAATTCTGCAACCTCTGGAAGCATGTACCTGGCTTGAGGAGTCAGCTCACTATATCTTATTCGCCCAAGCACGTTCTTAACCTGAGGCCTCTCCCCCTTACCTATGAAAACCCTTTCCTTAATCCCCAGCCTAACATGGGGAAATAGAGAAACCTCTAGCAGGGTAAAATAGTTTTCACCGAGAAGCTGTGCATAGGGCGTGTGCACGGGCCTGCCGACCCTGCTTAAAACCCTGCCTTCTTCCAAGAAGTCTAAAACATAGCCGTATTCTTCGAAAATTCTTTTACCTTTTGCATAACTCATTTTAAAAGCCTCCTTTCAGGCTCTAACCAGTATGAGAAACCCTAGGCTGCACTAATGTTTCCGCATGTTTATCATACGTTTTCTCTAGGGATTCGAATGCCTCCATCACCCTGATCAATTGTTTTTGAAGCGTTAAATCGTAAGATAAAGTTTTTCTTTCAGCACGGGTCTTACCCTCCAGCCTATGAGGATAAGGTGTTTGCAGGAAAAAACATGACTTTTCAGAGTTACTCTGAGGCTAAACCTTTTTAAACCATCTTAAGCCCGGGAAATAAGCGGGTAATATAAATGCTTTATTTGAAAGGCCTCGTCGTAGAGCTCGGGGGTAAAACCGTGATTAAAGGAGTAGACCTTCAAGTCAACAGGGAGGAACTAGCCCTGCTTATGGGGCCCAACGGCTCGGGAAAATCCACACTGCTACACGCGATAGTCGGGGACAAAAGGTGTAGAGTTGTTTCAGGATCCCTGGTCTTCAACGGGGCAGAGCTGACTAGCTTAACAATGGAGGAGAGGGTTAGGCTGGGCCTAGGCCTAGGCTTCCAGTTCCCGCCGAGGTTGAAAGGCGTCAGGCTGAGGAGCCTAGTGTTAAGAATACTCGAGAAAAAAGGCCTGTCGAAGGATGAGGCTGAAAGGGTTCTCGAAGAGTATTCACGGCTCCTCAGGCTGGAGGGTCTTCTAGACAAGGATTTCAACGTTGGCTTCAGCGGGGGAGAGGCTAAGAGGGCTGAACTAATGCTGACCCTGCTTCAAAACCCTCTCCTCCTGCTTTTAGACGAGCCTGACTCAGGCGTCGACGTGGAGAATCTTGCACTCATGGGTTCAGCAATATCCCGCTACCTGTCTTCAAACGGGAGGGCAGCAATACTGATAACCCACACGGGTTATATTGCTAGACACGTCAAGGCTTCTGAAGCACACGTTATGATCGATGGAAGAATAGTGTGCAGCGGAGACCCTGAGGAAATGGTTTCAAACATCATGGAGCATGGTTTCGAAGCATGCGTGAACTGCAGGAGGGCTAAGCGGTGAATCTGGAGGAGGCTAGAAGACTTCTCAAGCCGAAGGCTGAGAAAGCCTTGGCTAAACCGGCTCCATACGGGTTAGACCTGAGTCTTTCAAGTTTCAATCTTGGAACAGGCTTTGGAACAGGAGTTGAAGGCTCTGAGAAGATTCTAGAATCAGTGGGGATAGACTTGAATGAAAGGAACAGGTCTGGAAGCTACTACCAGGTGGATAACAAGGCAGTGTATTCCTCCACTAGGCAGAAAGGGTTAACGGTTAAACCGTTAAGCCAGGCTCTTAAAAACCCTGAAAACCTAGACTACTATTGGAAGGCTCTGCCCGTCGACACCGACAAGTATACTGCTGCAGCATTCCTAGGGGAGAAGGAAGGATACTTCATAAAAGTGGATGACGGTGTTAACGTTGACACGCCTGTGCAAGCCTGCCTCCTCCTTAGAACACCGGGATTGATTCAGGCTCCGCACAACATAGTGGTGGTTGGGGAAAACTCCAGGTTGCACGTAATAACGGGGTGCGCCGCCATGAGGGAGGAGGCTGGCCTACACATCGGAGTATCAGAGTTCTACGTGAAGAAGGGAGGCACATTAACTTTCACCATGATCCACAGCTGGGGTAAAGCTATTCACGTCAGACCCAGGACAGTAGCCCACGTCGGGGAAAACAGTGTCTTCATAAGCCACTACATAAACACTTCGCAAGTCTCCTCTCTCCAAACACATCCTGTAGCATATCTAGACGGGGAGGGAAGTAGAGCCTACTTGTCATCCATAATAATAGGCAGGGGAGCATCCAAAATTGACGTGGGCGGCACCCTGGAACTAGATGCTCCAGCATGCTCCGGCGAAATACTTTCTAGAACAATAGGCTTCGACGAGAGCACGGTCATCGCTAGAGCCAGGGTCACCGGCAAGGCTCCAGGAGTTAGGGGGCATGTGGAATGCAGGGGACTACTATTGTCGAACAAGTCTAGGATAGACGCAATACCTGAGCTGGAGGCAAGAGTGCAGGATGTTCAGCTGACTCATGAGGCTGCCATAGGCAGGATAGCTGAGGAGGAGCTCCTATACCTGGTGGCGAGAGGCTTCACAGAGGAAGAAGCCAGATCAATAATAGTGAGAGGCTTCCTGAGCGTCGAGCTTACAGGCCTCCCTGAAAACCTGGCTAAGTACTTGGAGGGTATTCTAGACAGCCTAGCCTCCTCGCTCTAGCCTTCGCCCCAAAAATTGAAGCGCGCGAGAGGAGGTTCGAGAAATATTTGAAGATGACTAGCGCCTTCAGGTTTCCTGGCCTGAGGGTCGGATGGAGCCTTGCAGACTGCGCCAAGAGCCACATGTGGGGAATCGAGGTAGCTAAAAGGGTTAGCGAAAAACATGGTGTCAAGGTTAGATTCGAAATAGACTATGAATCGGGCTTCTTCACAACCTTCGACTCAACTGGGATGAACGACGAGCAGTTAATCAACGAGATCATGAAGAGGGTAAACGCAATCGCCGAAGCTAGGGAGATGTTTTTTAATGAGGAAACGATGAACGAATTCCTGGCCAGCAAAGGAATAGAGGTTGAGAGGAAGCGCAGCAGGCGAAGACGAGTCTCGAGAAGCTGAAGGGCAAGAAGGCATTCGTAAGGCTGCTATGGTTCGATGAAGTAGCTAAGAAAGCTTCGAAGGAGCATGAGGTAGAGGTCAGGGTTAAGGTTGCCGATGATTCCGAATAGCGTGCCATATTGATCAAGCCTTTGAAGCATAACTGGACACGCATCCTGCCTTCTGTCTTTAGCATGAATTAGAGGGTTGGCAGAAGAGGGTTAAGTTCCAACTGACTTCAAAAAGGTGAAACATTATAGAAACATATCTATAACTATAAATTATTGCGGGCCCGGCGGGAATTGAACCCGCAACATCTGGGTTAAAAGCCCAGCGCTCTAACCAGGCTGCTCTCCACACATGTGGATTTGAGCTACGGGCCCTAGAAAAGCTGAGCTCAAGAGGAATAAAAACGTTTCTTAGCTCGATCAAGATATGGCAAGCTTAGGATTCCTGAGCCTTATCCTCGGGGGATTCGTATTATTGCCGGTTAAATATTGTTGTTTCCGCTAGCTGAGGATTTCTTGGAAAAACTCGTTTAATTCTTCAAGCCTTCTTATCGCGGGGTGGTCTGAGCCCAGCTTCTCCTTGAAGTATTTCAGGGTCTCTGTGAACTCTACTTTCCTGTCGCCGTCTACAAGCTTGTCAGCGTAGCAGACTATTTTCTCCTCAATGGTCTCGGGGATTAGGCTTATGGAGCCTAGTTTCAGCTTCACCGCTTCCTCCTCGCTTATTCCTGCTCCCACGTGTCTCTCAACTATTTTCGCAAGCCTCTCGTCCAGTTTTCTTCTTCTCACTATTTGCCCGCCTATTACTCCGTGTGAAACATCATGGGTAACTGCTCTACCAATGTCGTGGAGCAGTGCTCCTGCTGCAACCAGCTTCCTATTCACATGATATCCTTTCGACTCTAGTCTGTTTGCTAAGTCTTTTGCGACTTCGCTGACTTTCAAAACGTGTTTGAGAACGTTACTGTTAACCCCTTCCTCTAAAAGAATCTTCACGCATTTATCCTCACTCGGTATTCTACTCTTTCTCCTCATTTTCAATTGTTTTTATCAACGTATTCAGCTTCTTCAAGTATTCCTCCTTATTCATTCTGAACAAGGGTTCGCCGCACACGGGGCATTTGAAAAGGTTTTCAACAGCCTCGTCGAAAACAAGTATTTTATGACCTTCCTTCCCACAGTGGTAGAGCTCGTTGGCCTCGACGAACGCGAGCTTCTCCTTAAGCTTCTGCAGAATCATTCTCCTGTAGTTTGTCGCTATTCCTTCCGCCTGGTCTATAAGCGGCATCCATAGGAATATGCTTTTTATCTTGTCTCCCTCCTCCTTCTTCAATTCCTCGTAGGTTATCAAAGCCTTCTCGTAAAGCTTGAAAAGTATCTTCCTAACGTCTCCCACTCTTAACCCGGTTTTAGAGGATATTTGCTCTTCAGTAGCCTTCTTAAGCTGTATTAATGCTTCCGCAACCTCTATCGCCTCGTCTCCTCCTATCAGGCCTACGATCTGCGTGTAAAGGTGGCTTATGGCGTCAAACCTGTCCTCGCTCAACTTTCTCCTCCTCCTTGTAAAGCGGGTTCCTACATATTACTTTTCCCCTAGGCGAGGGAACCACGGAGATCCTTGCCTTGTAATGCTGCATATAGAGCTCCCTACCCTTGAAAAACCTGTCTAAGAATATTGCGAGCGCAGCTATCTCTGAATGAGGCTGGTTCGTTATCGAAACATTATAGTCGGAAGCTTCATAGGCTTCGCGTGGAACCTTTCGGCCGCCGATTATCACTAGGAGCCTGCCCGCCCCTCTGACGCGTTCAATAACGTTTTCAACAGGCATGCCGTACATCGTGAGGTGGATGATGAGGCTTCCCCTGCTTCTCCACTCCTCAACTGTTTTCAGCCAGTTTCCACTGTAGTCGACGCTTATTCTTCCACCCCAATCTTTAACAACCTTTCTGGCTTTCTCCTCAAGCTTAGAATCCCTGTCCCCGTGAATGATGAACGATGATGCTCCGAAGGCTCTTGAAACAAGGAAAGCATGCATAGTTACCCTCTTATCCCTGAATATTCTGTGGCCGAGACGGAGAACGCCTATTTCGCAACACTCCTGCATCATGGCTAAAACTAGCCTCCTACTGTTCCGCAGCCTCGTCGCGCAAAACATCTCCCAGGGTTAAGGTTGAAGAAGGCTTCTTGACGAGATGCTGGGTTGGAAGCTTTTCTTCCCTCACAGTACTCGTTTTAAGCAGCTTTATTTTTAAAGCATCCTCTATCTTCCTAATGTCAACCAACGATGGAGTTATCTTTCCAGATTCAATCTTCTTTACTAGAGACGTTTTTAAACCGGTTTTCTCACCCAGGTCCTCCTCGCTCCAGCCGAGTTCTCTCCTCCTATTCTTAATAAGCTCCTTATAATTGTCTACAAGCTCCATCGTCTCCGGTAGGGGAACAGTTTCAACAGGAGTTTTCTTCTCAACTCTTTTAACCATGGCTGGCTTGGCAACAACCGGTTTCTTAAGCAGGGCTCCACTAGGCTTGACAAGCATGCTTTCAACAGGAGTTTTCTTAGTAAGAGTGTTGAAACAGTCTGGGCAAACATTCATAACACTGCCCTCCACAATAACTCTCCTGAGCTTCGGCGACCTAGCTCCACATATCTCACATATCATTTTAAAGACGCTTAAGAGACTATGCGGGAAGCAAATATGCCTTTCCCTATTGGCCTGATTGAAGGAGGACTATTGCTTGAGCAATATCGCCCTCCGTTGTTATCAGCGCCTTCCTAGCTTCCTCAACACTTCTACCAGTCTGTTTCGCCACCAGCAGAACATCCTCCTCCTGAGGAACATACTCTTCCTTCTCCTTCTTCTCAACCATAGGCTCCCCGATAACCTGGTATATCTCCTGGCCACCACCAACCATCTTAGTCACAGTCGGAGAGTCGAAAACAATCCTCTCACTATCAGTCTCTATAATCACGCTTCTAACGCCCTGTACCTCTTCAATCCTTATCCCAAGCCTCTTGAGCAGACGTTCCTGCTCCCTCTTAGACCCGAATCTCAGTCCCATGGCTAACGGTTCACGATACTCTTCACCAGGGTTGGCTTAAACTTTACTTGGAGAAGCCTTCGATAGGCATCAGAGTAAGAGTGTTCCTCACACCCTCAATCTTCCTAATATACTTGCTTATGAATTCCTTAAGCTTCTCACTGTTCTCAGCCTCAACCTTAGTAATAATATCGTAGACGCCGAAAACAATCCAGGACTCTACAACCCCAGGAGTCTCCTTAAGCTTATTCAGAACATCGTTCTCAGTACCTATCTCAACATTCATCAAAACATATGCGTGAGCCATTTTCCCATCTAAGATTAATTCCCATTAACTCCTTAATAAAACCTTCCCCGTCCCAGCCCCTGTTTAAGCCTAGCCGGCATTAAACAACCGTTAAAAACAGCAAGCAACACTAGAAACACTATATATGGTTGAAACAGAGCGTAAACCCTATCTCATTAGCATGAAAAACCTTAAAAATCCGTCGCAAATGAAAACACACGGGGAACCGGGGCCATAGTCTAACCAGGCAGGACGGCGGGCTCCAGCCAAACGCAAGCCAGCGATCCCGGCGAGGGAGATGAGGAAAGGTTGGAGCTGGGAATATGAGAGACACCCGTGAATGGGCGTTCAAATCGCCCTGGCCCCACTCCCCTCTTAAGGGATTCTTTAAGCCAGCTTATAGAAACTTCCTGCTCCTTTCTCTCATGCCTTTTGGACTTTTTCCTTAACCCAAACTTGGCTAAAAGAGTATCGCGGACACTAAGTATTCCTTTCTGTATTCACCCTCTTCGAACACCAGATGCCAAAAAGCCTCCATATACGTCTGAAGTCCGTAGTGGGGAAGGAAGACCTCAATAGTGGCGAATTAAGGTCTGTCGAGGAGAAATTGACAAGGTTTTCATGCAGAAGAATCTTATTCGTGCCGAAGAAGGAGAAATTGCCTAAGGAACCCAATGGGATAGAAGTATGGGACGTTGACGCAATCCTCAATCGTGAACAGGAGAACTAGAAATTATCGCGTGTTAGCGTGCTTAATCTGCCCGAACTCTCCCTGTCCTCGACTACCAGCAGTGGATTTCCACGTTTTGAGAGTATTTCCTATCGGCTTGATTCCATTTGGATACATTTTTCTAATTTCATCTATTCCTTTAGTAACTGTCTAACAAAAAGTTTAATTCTATAATACTTCGAGATTAAACCAGAATCTTGCTTTAGGATACTTCTTGTGGATTTCCAGGGCTTTCATGAAGAAGTCGCCGAATTTTTTGCCACGCCAGTTCATGGTTTCTATTGTACGATTCATGTTTTCCTCGAGCGTTGACTCTTTATGTGAAAACCATCGGAGGAGCCTCTTGGCGACCTCCATGTCCTGGGGGTCCTCCTTCGAGAGCAGAGTCTGCGACGCGAGACGGTTTATCTCGTCCTGCACCTCTTTCAAATCCAGTATCTCGCATGGCCAGAGCGCACGCTTCCCCCTTCCTCTTAGCAACCTCACGAACCTCGTCCTCACTTTTATCTTCTCCCTCAGGGAGTTGAACAGCCGGTAGGTCTCCTCAAAGTAGGAGAACGGTAGATCATAACCGAAGAATAGCGACATCGATAGCGATGCTTCGCGTATTTCCCGTAGATCTTCGTCATTATGGATGATATGGCATGTATGAATAAGCATTGGTATGTATTTGAAGCCCTTGAGCTGGAGAGCCTTGACATCGCTCCAGCCAAACCATAAGCCCTCCTTATCAAGCCGCTCGATCTCCTCCCTAGCTTTTCGCGAACACCTGCTTGAGGCCTTTATGCCGAGGACGAGTTGCGTCATGCCTCAACCTCCAGTCCACTCCACACCTTTAATGAAAATCTTAAGCACATCCCTATTGCTTTTATAAAGCTCTTTAAGATACTCGAAGAGGGCTTTTGCATTCAGGGACTGAGGCTCATCGTAGAAGCGGTACATCAGGATTGCATTCCCCCTCTTTTTTATAGCAATATGACATACCACCAGAACCTTGCACTGGGGTATTTTTTAGAAATGTCTATTAGATTCAGGAAGTAGCTACCGATATCCCTTACACATTTGTTTTCGAATTCTATCTCACGGTCGATTTTCTCCTCTAGTTCCATTTCCTCGTCCTTAAGAGAGCTGTGAGCAAGGAGCCTCATAGCCATCTTCCTATCATCAGGGTCCTCCTTAAACAACAAGGGATGCGTTACGAGCCTATGAACCTCGTTCTGAACCTCCTTAAGCTTAAGGACGTCGTTGGACCAGAGAGCATATTCCGCTCTACCCTTTGGTCTGACGATTCTAACATCGATTCTCTGCTTCAACTCCCTAAACGTTTTAATGATCTCCTCAAAGTAAGAAGGAGGAAGGCCGATGTAAGAGGATAGGAAATCTGAGGGCTCCTCGGCGATAAAGGATGCAGTATACACTATAGTCGGTACATACTTCAAGCCCTTATACTGCATGAGTTCTGTCTCAATCCAAAAGAAGCTCTTGCTCTTATACTGCTTAAGCTCTTTCCTAGCTTTCCACGGAGACTTGCTCGAAATCCTCAGCTTGAGATAGTAATTGCTCATCCCGCTAGCCTCCAGTCCATTCTATGCCATTGATAAAGATTCTCAATCTTCCAGGATGCCTTCTACTTAGCTCCTCAAGGTAATCGAACAGCCCCATTGCATCCATGCTCCGAGGCTCCTCATAAAATCGATACATCAAAACTGAGCCCTCTTTCTCAGCAACATATAGGTATACATCAGCATCTTTTTTCAAGTCTTCAAGACCACCTGTTTCATATCCATGCTTAACCTCAATACTTTTCTTAAATCGCCTACATAATCAAAGAAACGGTCTATTTTCCGTAATCCTTCTGCCTTGGCCTCGAAACGGTTTCTCATCCGGGGGTTTCTACGTAAAGCCAGAACTTCGCAGTAGGATATTTTTTCGAAATATCTATCAGCTTCAAGAAATAGCTGGCGAAGTCTTTGCTCCACTTATTTTCAGATTCTATCACCTTGTCTATTTTATCTTCAAAAGTTAACTTCTCTTTTCCATGCCAATGAATATGGGGAAGAAGCTTTTCAGCTATCTTCCTGTCCTCAGGGTCTTCCCTCGATAGCAAATCGCCGTTAGCAAGCCAATTTACCTCATCCTGGACCTTCCTAAGGCTGAGGACGATGTTGGGCCAGAGGGCATAATCTGCCCTGCTCCATGACCTAACGATTCTAACATTAACCTTCTGCCTTAATTCCTCAAATACCTTAATAACTTCTTCGAAGTGGGAGAGCGATAAGCCGATCCTAGAGGGCAAAAACTCAGAAGGCCTTTTAGGCACTCCGCTTGCAGCATAGATTATTGTCGGCATATACTTTAAGCCCTTTAACTGCAGTACCTCAATATCAGTCCACCAAATGGGGCGTTTATACTTAACCTCCTTAAGCTCCTTCCTAGCCTCCCGCGGGGTCTTGCTTGAAACCCTTATCCTTAGGTAGTAGTGGCTCATCTAACCTCCCTTCCACTCCACACCTTTAATGAAGATTCTTAACCTCTCAGGATGCTCCTTACTTAGCTCTTTAAGGTAATTGAATAACCCTATTGCGTTTTCGCTCTGAGGCTCATCGTAGAACCGGTACATTAAGACCCAACCATTTTTCTCGGCAATGTACAGATATATATCGGAATCCTTTTTTTAAGTCTTCGAGGTCCCCTGTTTCATATCCATGCTTCACCTCAATGATCGCCTCATCCCCATCCTTTGTCACTCCTTTATAATCGAAAAATACGCATTCTTTGTTAAATTTTTTCTTCTCAGCCTCAATAAAATCATATTTATGCTCCATCTCTGTAATCTTTCCACCCTCGCTTTCAAAGCGTATCTTCTCATAAAACATTGCTATAAAGTGTGCAGGTGCATTGGACGCCCTCCTAGGTATTTGTTCATTTATGCCTATAATCGTTAGAGGAATATCTCCATCATCCTCATGTTTGACGAATAGCACATCCTTCAATAAAATATCCAGAACTTCGACCTCAGTGTGATATTCGAGGTAAATTATATTACGATAGTTCCCCCCTGTTTTCACGATTTCTGAAGTAACCTTCACCGACCTGCCGTCATCCCCTAGGGCTAGCCTGAACCCGATTGCGTCCCCGCTCTTAAGCGGTATTTCAAGGTTCACGATACTGCCCTTGGGCTTCTTGAAGCCAGCGTCCCCGACCTCGAAGCTCCTAGACGCTAGCGCGCGCTATCTTTTGGCCAAAAATATTAGTGAAGTCTCCCTAGCTCAATGACGAGAGCACCCGCTTCCCTGAAGCTTAACACCCCACGAACCCTAACCTCCTCCAGAAACTTTCAAACAGTATCTTGGTTCCTCAGGCTGTTCAGGCCTGCTCTAACTCCAACGTTAAGATCCTTAATAGGAATTTTACTGACCTCTCACTCTCTTCATCAGTACTAATACTGGTTTGAATAGTATCCTGTAGGGATACCATATGCTAATCTTTCATCCTTAAACAATTTCTATGGTATCATTAGAGCTAATTAATTTGATGAAGAGTTTCTTGATGGTGGTTTCGTTGAAACAGCAACATAGAGCCTTTTTATTGTTAGGAGAATATGGGTGTATAAAAAGGGTTTGCAGATGTTGTTTTAGATTGTTGCTATATGCGTTTGAAGACAGGTCGGTGAAGGTTACCCCGGAGGTCGCGTGGGGAGAAGGCAACTACGATGAAATGATTAGTCTGAAGTACGAGCCCGAGTTCGAAATTATCGAGCATGATAGTAGCGTCACGCTGAAGGATGTCCTTATAATGAAATACAAAGATGCGGAGGGCGAGCATTTAACGATACGTGGCATAAACGAAAAGGTTCCAAAAAGCGCACTTGATAAACCTGAGCACTTCATAGCGATGTACTATGAGAAAATGCGTTTCGAAGAAATGGGTGGAAAAATTACGAATGTAGAGTATCCGCATGAAGTATATACGAACTGCATCTTCGATTACGTGGGTGAATGGAAGGGTTATAAAACGTATGTTGAAGTTAAGCACGGGTATGAAGGAGGTTCAGACGAGGAGTTAAAGAATCAGGCCAACAAGTATTTAAGCGTCGTAAAGGAGGAGGTTGCGAAAGGTGTTAATGCGATCCTTATGTATCGATTCTACGATGAGCCTCAGTCCCTGAATGCAAAAGCCCTCTTCGAGTATCTTAAAGAGCTTTATAAAAGCAATAGGGATGTGCTTAAGATTTTCATTAAGGGTGTTGAGTGGGCTGGAGGGTAGAGAATGACAACTTTCTCCCTACGCATAGAGATTTCGAGTAGGTGCTCACAAAGGGCCAGGACGGAGCTTCAGCAGATTGAGAGCGTGTGGTTCCACTGGAGCGATGTCAAGGCTCTCCAGCTCAAGGGCTTCAAATACATACCGATGATTATTTACACGGGCGACCGCCTTCAAGACAGCCCATTGGAATACAAGGAATCGTTCATCGGCTCTCCTCTTAGCTTACCGCTTCCCTATTATGAGGAGATCTACATGCTGTTTAACTCTATGAGGGAAAAATTGAAAGTGAGGATTGTGAGGGCAATAGAAGGAAGGGGGATGCGTGCGCTCTGGCCATGCGAGATACTGGATTTGAAAGAGGTGCAGGACGAGATAAACCGTCTCGCGTCGCAGACTCTGCTCTCGAAGGAGGACCCCCAGGACATGGAGGTCGCCAAGAGGCTCTTTGGGCGCCCTCTCGGTAAAGAGCCAACACCCGAGGACATAAACCGCATAATAGATGGTACAAACTGGAGTGGCAAAAAGTTCGGCGACTTCTTCATGAAAGCCCTGGAATCCACAAGAAGTATCCTAAAGCAAGATTCTGGTTTAATCTCGAAGTATTATAGAAGTGAAAGCAAATTGATGAGGAAAAGAGAATGTGCGTCCATGCGAATGCTTCCCCCTGTAGGAACAGCACCTTTTACCCGAACGCTGAAAGATTTTTGTTGCCTCAGAATACTTTGCCAGCCTTCTCCAGGTTCTCCAAGCGCTGCCAGTTCCACTCAATCCAGTTCTTAAGCCTCTGCAATGTCTCCGCGTTCTTAGGATCAAGAAGATGCCTCATCATCCTTTGAATCTTAAGATATTCCTCAACCGGCGTAGGCTTCGAAACCCTATAGTTAATCCTAAGCTGACCGTCCTCAATCTCGTAAATCGGAAACAGCCGGGTCTCAACAGCCATCCTCGAAACCTTGACCGTCAAATGAGGATCATAACGCCAGCCGAACTGGCACGGAGCAAGAACATGCAGAAACGCAGGACCCTGCTCACTATAGTTAACAGCCTTCCTAATCTTATTAACCATGTCACGCCAAAGCCACAGCGTCGCAGTAGCAGCATAAGGAATATGGTGCGAAGCAACAATAGCAATTAAATCCTTCTTGTTTTCCTGCTTACCTGGAATCACCTTCCCAGCAGGGCTCGTCGTGGTCGCAGCACCCAGAATAGATGCTCCTGACCTCTGAATGCCCGTATTCATGTATGCACAATTATCATAACATAAATATATAATTTTATCTAATCTTTCTAGTGCTCCTGATATTGCTCCTAGTCCTATGTCGAATGTTGCGCCGTCTCCTCCGAGTGCTATGACTGGTATTTTTCTTGCTCTTCCTTCTGCTGAGAGTTTTTCGAGTGCTGCTGCTATGCCTGCTGCTACTGGCGCGTTGTTCTGGAAGAGCACGTGGACCCATGGTGTTTTCCACGCGGAGTACGGGTAGATTGTTGTTCCTACTTCTACGCAGCCTGTTGCGTTTACGATTATTGCTTCTGGTACGGCTAGTGTAATGATTTTCGCGGTTATTGCTGGCCCGCATCCTGCGCATAGTCTGTGTCCCGGTCTGAATTTTGATTCTTCAGGTAGGTCGGATATTTTCGCCACTGGGTTTAGCTTGCTCATTCTCCTCTCACCCCGTAGAAATATGCTTTATCTGTCTTACCCTTGTCGGCAAGCTCTTTTCCTCGCTTATAGATGTCGATTACTCCTTGGGCGGGGATGTCTCTTCCCCCAAGGCCGTAAATGAAGTCTATCATTTTAACGTTGTAGTTCGGGTATAGTGTTGCAGTAATGTCTTCGTAAACTGGGCCTGCTCTCGCTCCTGGGCTCATCACTTTCTCCATGACGATTATCCTTTTGAATCTTGAGAATAATTGCTCAGCCTCTTTAACCGGCCAGGGCCTGTATTGGAGTATGCCTACCACGCCTACTTTTTCTCCTTTTTCCCTGAGGTTTTTGACTGCGTGTCTGGCTGTTCCGACGGTGCTTCCCATTGCTACTATGCAGGTTTCGGCGTCGCTCGTCATGTATTCTTTCAGCGGCCTGTAGTTTCTCCCGGAGATCTCGCCGTATTTTTTGAATACTTCCTGTATTACTTGCCTAGCGTTCTCCATCGCCTCGTATTGTTGTCTTTTGAACTCGAAGTATGAGTCTTGGAGGGCTAGGACCCCGTAGCTCCTCGGGTTGTCCGGGTCTATCTTGGGCCCGGTTGTCCTTACTCCTAGGAATTCCTTGACGACGTCGTCGTTTAAAGCGTAGAAGTTTGTTATCGCGTGCGAGACTATGAAGCCGTCGTATGAGACGACTACTGGCAGTAGGACCCTGGGGTCTTCAGCGATTTTGAAAGCCATTATTGTCAGGTCGTAGGTTTCCTGCGCCTCCTCGCCGTTGAACATTATCCAGCCCGCGTCCCTCATTCCGAAGAAGTCCGAATGATCGTTGTGGATGTTTATCGGTGCTGAGAGTGCTCTTGCTGCGAGCGCCATTACTATTGGGAGTCTTAGCCCGGAGGCTGCGTAGAGTGCTTCCCACATGTATGCTAGTCCCTGGCTTGCTGTTGCTGTGAATGTTCTTGCTCCCGCTAATGAGGCTCCTATTACTGCTGAGAGGGCTGAGTGCTCGGACTCAACGTTTATATACTTGGCGTTCAGCTCGCCGTCGTTCACGTATCGTGAAAGGGTTTCTACGACGAATGTCTGCGGAGTTATCGGGTAGGCGCTTATGACGTCAACATTAGCCTGTTTGACAGCGTATGCTACAGCATCGTTCCCGGTCAGCGCGATCCTATGTTGTCTTGCTAATGCTTCAGCCATCATTCTAAATCTCCTCCGGAACCATTGTTATCGCCTTCTTTGGACATTCCTCGGCGCATATTCCGCAGCCCTTGCAATAGTCATAGTCTATCTTGACCTCGTTCCCCTTTCTGATTATCGCGGGCTCGGGGCAGTAGAGCCAACATATCAAGCATCTGACGCACTTCTCGTAGTCTATGACTGGTTTCTCAACCCTCCAGTTGCCTGTCTTATACTTCTCGCTCGTACCGCCGGCAACGCTTCCACCCAGGTCTATCTCTCTCCAGGTTACGGTTGTGCTCATTGGGCCGCCACCTCCTCGTATCCCCTCTTAAGCATTTTCACATTAAGCTCTCCAACCCTGCCTGGGAACCTGTTTAAAAACAGTTTTTCAAGTGTCTCAAGCCTAACTATTCCCGTCAGCCTCACTAGTCCCCCTAGCACGGGCGTGTTGAAAACGTAGGCTCCGAAAACCTCTTTCGAGATTCTAGCGGCGTCGACTACGCCCAGAGTCTTAACGTTTAAACCAAGCTTCTTCTTCAAGTCTCCCGGGTTTTTAGCCGAGTTGACTACTGCGACACCCTCCGGTTTAAGACCAACGTAGACGCTTGGGTCCTCAGCCAAGTATGGGTCTATAACTGCCAGTATGTCTGGCTCGTATACTGATGAATGTATGTCTATAGGGTCTTCCGAGAAACGTGTGTAGCCTCTCACCGGTCCACCTGTTCTCTCCGGGCCGAAATCCGGGAAAGTCTGAATGTTTTTGCCTTCTTCGAAGAGAGCCATGCCTATAAGCTGGTTTGCTAGAACAACTCCCTGGCCGCCCCTGCCGTGCCATCTTATTTCAACAATCCTGCTTGTTTTCACCATTCTCATCAGCCCCGGGGAAGCTGGAAAACACTTACTTATACACTTTGCCCCAAATCTGGGTCTTTAAAGTGGAAAATGTTTAACCAACAGGATTTAACTCGACGGCTTTTAAGCTTTTTCAACGCCGATAGTGGTTAAATAGATGGCTTAATCCTATTCTGCGTCTAAATGTCTAAGAGGCCTCTGAGAATAGGTGTGGTAGGTGCTTTAACGATAGATGTTAACAGGAGCCGGGGAGGAGCCTACAGTTACATGGGTGGTGGAGGATTCTACTCTTCACTCAGCCTTTCAAGAATGGGTGTTGAAACAGTTCTTTTCACAGCCTACGGACCGGATATGAACCAGGAGTGGGTGGAGAGTCTTAAAAAAAGAGGTATTAAGGTTTATGCTGTAGAGCTTGAAAGAAGCATCCTGTTTGAAAACGTTTACCAGGATTCCTCCAGGCTTCAGAAGGCTTCGGGCGAGCCCTCTAGAAAGATTTTCATCGACAGGAGTAGGCTTGCAGGTTTTGATGCTGTCCATGTTACGCCTGTTTTAAACGAGGTTGACCAAAGTGTTTTCAAAGAGCTTGAGGAAGCAGGCTGCAAGGTTTCTATTGACGCGCAAGGGTTCATCAGGACATGCGGTGTCGACGGGATTGTCCACCAGGTTAAGAGAATGCTTCCGGATGATGCTCTCAGCAGGGTGAACTATGTTCACATGAATGTTGACGAGCAGTTTTTCTTTCTGAACCATGATGTTAAGGAGCTTTTCGAAATCAACCCAGGGATGATTGTTGAATTGACTAATTCTGAACATGGTTCCATGGTTGTTTATAAGCATGGGTGTTTCTATATGCCTGTTTTCAGCGTTGAAACACTAGACCCGACTGGAGCAGGGGATGTTTACGCAGCTGTCTTCCTTGCGAAGCATCTTGAAACAGGAAGCCTAGTTGAGGCAAGCATTTACGCGTCAGCCTGTTCAAGCATTAAAGCGGAGAAAACAGGACCGTTCTTCGACTTTAACGTTAACGAGGTTGAAGACAGGGTTAGAAAGCTGAAGAGGCTTATTGAAAATTTATATTAGTGTTCCTTAGGGTGAAGGCTGATGAGCATACTGGGGAAAAGCGAGCTGCTGAAAATGGTGAGGAGACTGCCGATAATCCACCCGTTCGACGAGAAGTATATGGATGGAGACGGCTATGTTTTAACAGTGATGGAGGATGTTAAGCTTCAATACCTTGAGCATAAGAACGTTATTTCTAACGAGATAGTTTTCACGCCGCCGAACATTGTCGCACACCTTACTGCTAAAAGCCGTTACGGCAGAGCAGGCCTGTCTTTTTTAAACGCCGCCAAGGTTCACAGCGGCTTCGTCGGGAGGCTTGCACTGGAGATTGTGAACCTGAACAACGAGAGGGAGCCTGTAGTTGTTAAAAAGGGAGATCCTTTCATGCATATAGAGTTTATAACCAGGGTTGGAGAACCCTCTCCATACGAAGGCGAGTATCAGTTTCAATACATGACCAGTGAGGAAATAAACTTCTACCTGCCGTATCTTAGAAAGGTTTTCAAGAAGGATTTTGAGACACTAGCGTTAAAGTGGAGGCTAAGGGAAAAGCTGAAAAACCAGTAGCCAGCTTACACGTTAATCCTTATTAACCCAGCTCTGTTTCAAAAACAGTCTGCAGAATGGGGTTTCTGGAGGAGGCTGAAAGAATAAGGATTCACGTGGACCAGGCGTTAGAGAAACTGGGTTTTACTGCTAGAGCGAGGGTTGAGGAGCCGCCTATCCCTGACCTCGGAGACCTAGCAACCCCTGTTGCATTCGACTTGGCTAGGAAACACGGTTGCAACCCGGTGGAGACAGCTGACAGGATTATAGCAGCTATGGAGCTCAGCAGGCTGGAGGTTTTGAAGAGCGTTGAAAACGTGAACGGCTTCATAAATTTCCGTTTCGACCCGGTGAAGTACTCTGTTAAAGTTGTGAACGAAGCTCTTTCTAAACGCTGGGATTACGGAAGGTTTCCTGTTGCCAGCAGGAGAATACTTATAGAGCATACGAATTCCAACCCGAATAAGGCTCTGCACGTCGGAACCCTGAGGAATGCTGTCATAGGAGATGTTTTAGCTAGGCTTTTAAGGTTCCTGGGCCACGATGTGATGGTTGTAAACTATATTGACGACAGTGGCTCCCAGGTTGCTGATAATATTCTTGCCCACTACTTTATGAAGATACCTATGGAGCCTCCGGATGGCATGAGGTTCGACGAGTACAGTGGAAGGGTTTATGCAGAGTACAGTGAGAAGATTGAGAAGAGTGGGGAGCTGAGAAAACTGAGAAGCGAGATAATAAGAAAGATTGAAGAAGGAGGGAATGAGCTGGCTGATTTCGCCAGGTTTTTCTCCGAGAAGGTTGTTGAATGCCAGCTTGAAACAGCGTGGAACTTCAAAATATTTTACGACTTGCTAAACTGGGAGACCGACGTGTTGAGGTCAGGAATATTCGAATGGGCTATGAACGAGTTGAGAAGCAGGGGTGAAGCCTACGTGGAGGAGGAGGGTGAAAACAAGGGGTGTTTAATGATTAGGCTTAGGGATGTTGAGGAGTTCAGCAGGCTTAAGGCGCCTGACGAGGTTCTCGTAAGGTCAGACGGCACAGCCACCTATGTTGGAAAGGATATTGCTTACGCAGCGTGGAAACTCGGTTTAACGCCGAGAAGGTTTATGGTGAGGAAATGGGTTGAGCAGCCGAATGGAAGACTCCTTTTAACGACGCACTGGGATGGAGAGGAATACGATTACCCTGGGGCAGACTTAGCGATAACGATTGTGGACAAGAGGCAGGAATACCCGCAGAAAGTTGTTGAGCATGCTTTGAGAAAGCTTGGAGCCCCACCTGGGAAAAAATACCTCCCGTATCTCTATGAGGTTGTCGCCCTCTCCGGTGAGACGGCGAGCGAGCTGACGGGGATTGAGGGGTTGAAGGAGAAAAGGATGGTTCACATGTCCGGTAGGAAAGGAATAGTTTTCAACGCTAACGATCTTCTCAAGACTGTTTTTCAGAAGGTTTACGAGGAGACCCGGAGGAGAAACCCGTCTAAGGATGAGGAGTGGATTAGGAGTGTGAGCACTCATCTCAGCGTTGCATCCATAAGGTACTCGCTATTCAAGACCGATAAGAATAACATAATAGTTTTCGACGTTAGGGACGCCACTAGGCTTGAGGGCGACACAGCACCGTATCTTCAATACACCTATGCGCGAGCATGCAGAATACTTGAGAAAGCAAGCGTCGACGTGAACAGTGTGTCCGAGGTCTTCTTCAACACTCCTGAGGAGCTGAGCCTAGTTAGGCAAGTAGGCAAATTCTCATGGGTTTTAAACATTGCTAGTGAAACACTAGCACTAAACATTATCGCAGTATACATGAGGCATCTTGCAGACATGTTCAACAGTTTCTACGAGAAATGCCCCGTGATAACAGGCGGGGACATTAGAATGGATAGGCTGGCGCTGGTTAAAGCTTTCGTGATAACCATGGGCAACGCGTTTGAGATAACGGGTATTGAGAAGCTGAATGAAGTTTAAATAAGCCCTGTGTTAAACTTTCAAAGGGGCCCGTGGCCAAGCCAGGATAAAGGCGTCGGCCTGCGGAGCCGGAGATCCTGGGTTCAAATCCCAGCGGGCCCGTTCTGCAAATTTCAAGCTGTCTGTCTGCGTAGCACGCTACGCTTAAAAGTCTTATTAAAAATTATAATGGGGGATGAACGCGCGCGTCAATAATCCTTTTGCAGCCATAGTCTCTGAGAAGCGCGTATAAGAAATCTACATCATAATCATGGCTTCCCCAAATTCTATCGTACAGCTTTGCCTCCAGGTTGAAAACATCTTTGAGTTTCAACTTGCTCCTCTACTCTAATCTTCGAGACGCTTGACGTTAATCTTTTTTCACGTTGCAAAAGCCTTCTCCAACGTCTTGCAAGCAGCTTCAACAAGGACTGTTTTCCCCACTGTCCTCCAGGAGCTTTAGGGTTGAACAACTCGAGCGATAATATTCGCTTAACGAGTAAATGTTCACAAGCAATCTTTAACTATCTGTTTAAGCGAACCGTAAACAAGAATGGGCTTGTATACTCGCTCCGGAAAACCTCTTGTAAGCAGGGTTGCCTGCGACGGGAACCTGAAGAAATCTGTTGAACAAGCTGTCTCCCTCATCGGGGGGTTTGACAAGCTTGTTGAGAAAGATGACACAGTCCTTCTGAAGCCTAATTATAATACTGCCGACCAGTTCCCAGGCTCGAGCGACCCTGAGTTCATAAAGTGCATTATTGAACTGCTTTACGAGGCGGGAGCGGCGAGAGTCATTCTGGGGGAGCGGACGGCTTTTCTCCACAGCTGGAAGGTTTTGAAGCAAGCAGGCATCGTCAGGATTGCTGAAGAAGCAGGGGCCGAGGTTAAAGTATTCGGGAAAGACGGTTGGCGAACAGTATTCGACACGGCCGGATGGCGGCGTGTCGAGGTTAAGGGAGGGCGATACCTGCGAAAAGTCTCACTTGCTAGGGAAGTGCTGGAGGCAGAGAAGGTGGTTTACGCTCCACTTATTAAAACGCATCACGCTGCAGACTTCACAGGGTCGATCAAGCTTGCAATGGGCTTCGTCAAACCGTTTTTCGACCAAATCACGTTCCACATGAGGCACCTCCGGGAGAAGCTTGCGGAACTAAGCTTGGTGGTGAAGCCCGGCTTGATCATCATGGATGCGAGAAGAGTTTTCATAACTGGGGGGCCTGCTAGAGGCACGTTGCGCGAGCCAAACCTGATACTTGCTTCAGGCAATCAAGTGGCAATAGACGTGGAGGGCGTGAAGATACTGCAAAGCTACCCTGGAAACAGTCTGGAGGGCAGAAACGTGTGGAGTCTAGAACAGATTAAGCATTCGGTGGAGCTTGGGCTTGGCCCACGTAGCGAGGAGGAATATGAGCTAGTAACTTCTTAAGGCTTAACGTTTCAAGTGTCGCTTGCTATTTGTATTCTCTGAATTCCGGAAGCCTTATATTTCATTACTATTCCAAATGTTGCTTATTGTCGATAGAAATCTGCGAGTATGGGGCTCAGGACGTTGATGACTCGTTAAAGCAATTATGGTTAAGCTTGACCCTGTGAAATGTTTAATGTTGAGCGTTTCATACTGCCTTCGGAAGAGAATGCTGACAAATGGATTCGTTTTACCCGTGGCAGCTTAGCAAGTGGGAAAAGCTTCCTTTTAGTGGCGAAGACCAGCAATAAACCCGTAGGGTTTGCGAAGGGCTCTGTCCCAGAGTATCTTCTCGAGGTTTCAGAACACTTCAGCACTACAGATGATTATACGTGTTGCCGGAGTTCCGTGGAAGAGGCGTGGGCAGGAAGCTGGTTGTTGAAAGCTTGAAAACTCTGAAGGCTAGGGGGCGTGAAAGCAGTTAGGCTTAACGTTTTGAAAGAGAACAAGGCAGCGGTTAAGCTTTACAGGAGGCTTGGTTTCAAAACCCGTAATTATGGTATGGAGAAAACCTTTAGAAAATAGCTCGCGATCTTGCAGATTATTTAAACCGGCTGAACCTACTGCTCGCCTTGAAACTTCAAGCATGCTTCAGCCATTTCCTGAAGAACCTTCTTAGGATCCTTTGCCTTAACCACTCCGCTCGCTAGAAGAACCCCTACTGTGCCGAGTTTAAGCGCGGCGTAAACATCCTCGCCAGTCGTTATGCCTGCTCCACATATCACTTTAACCTGCGGGTTAACCTTGCTGACAATGTTTATCGAGTCTAGAACAACTTCCGGCTTAGCCTTTGAAACAGGTATACCTGTCCCTATCAGCTCAGGAGGCTCTATGGCTAAGAAGTCCGGGCTCAGGGCTGCTCCAGCACCTGTTACTGCAGGCGTATTAGTGCAGAGCACGCTTACGAGACTATTGTTTTTCGCCTTCTTAATAAGCGTTTCAATATCGGCCAGAATCAGCCTCTTCTCAGAATGGTTAATCAAAAGGCCTTCCGCACCCGCTTCCTTAATCATCTCAACAGTAATAGCGCCTGTGTGCGCACCCGGCTCCACCGGGTCAGCATGCTGCGCGAACACAGGTATTTCCACCGAGGATGAAACGTTAGAAATCTCTGTCGCGGGAGGGGCTACGACTATCTGCACGCCAGTATTCTTGTAAACAACCTCAGCAGCCTTAGCTATGTTTAGACAGCTCAGTCCAATCGACTCCAAATAGGCTTTGAAGTTCACTATTATCACTGGAGTCTGGATCATTTGCAGGATGCTCAGCTCCTACTGTTTAAAAACTTAACCCTTTGAAAAACTAGTAGTAATACTTCCCCTGAGCCCTTTGAAGCCTGTCTGTCTTAGAGTCTTTCTTATTTATCCTGGGACGAAAGTTTTCAGGCTCCCTTCTGAGGGTCACATCCAGATATTTGAGGAGACTGTTCATGCCTTCGGCGACATTCAATGGTTTAGAGGCGTATCCTTGGACGCCTGGTTCACCATGTATGAAGATTAGCCTGTCTGAAAGAAAATCCAAGGCAGCAATATCGTGTTCAACAACGAATGCTGAAGCCTTCTTAGTCATGACAGTATGGCGTATCGCACGTATAACGACAAGCCTCTGCTCAACATCCAAGTATGCGCACGGTTCATCTAAGAAGTATATTGGAGAATCCTTTAAAAGGGCTATTGCGATCGCGAGTGCTTGAAGCTCGCCGCCGCTAAGGGTTTCAGCAAGCCTATCGTAAAGCCTATCAAGTTTAAGAGGCTTTATCAACTCGCTTTCAAGAACCTCAGGCACCTCTCCGCCGTAAGCCTCTTTCAAAAGGTCGCTTACAACCCCGTTAAACAGGCCTGAAACATACTGCGGCTTATAGCCTATCTTCCTAGCTAGGTCTCTGTCGGAAAGGGATTCGCCACCAGAGAAATACTTTAAAAGTTCTTTCAGCATTGTTGTCTTACCTATCCCGTTTGGACCAGCTATGCCTATGACTTCCCCAACACCTATGAAGCCCTTCTCAGCCTTAAGGTTAAAACCTCCTAGTGAAACCTCTATAGACGGCCATTCAAACATTTTCAATGCTGGAGGCTCCTCCCCCGGGCTGTGAGCATGAAACATTATCTTCTCCTTTCTGAAGCGAATATTCTCCTGCCTTATGTATCCTTCTAAGTAAGAGTTTATTCCGACGCGCACGGAGAGGACTTGAGACACAATGCCGTAAACCGAGGGTTGCCCGTAGATTATGACAAGGTAATCGGCGAGATAGTCAAGCAGCGTGAGATCATGCTCCACAACAACAACTATCTTACCATCCTCCTTCAGAGAGCTTATTAGCTCAGCCACGTTGAGACGCTGTTTCACGTCGAGAAAGCTTGAAGGCTCGTCGAACAAGTATACGTCACCCATTCTCATGAAGGCCGCTGCAACAGCCAGCCTCTGCAGTTCTCCGCCACTTAGGTTGCTAACCTTGTTGTCTAAAACGTTTTTCAAATCCAGTTTCTCCAAAACCTCGCTTAAAACTCCCTTCTCATCAACTTTTTCAAGCGTTTCCCTAACGCTTTTACCGCCGATAATCCTAGGAATATCGTCTAAGTATTGCGGCTTATAGATACACTTGACTCTCCCTTTGAAAATATCTTCAACCAGGTTGAATGAAGCATTACCCCTTAGGAACGATAGGATTTCATTCACACCCACCTCTTCACCAACCCTGCCCAGATTCGGTTTAACAAGACCGCTGATTATCTTAAGCACTGTCGACTTGCCTATGCCGTTTTCACCAAGAATACCTGTGACAGCACCCTTGGAGAGAACTGGAAAACCATAGAGCTTGAAAGCGTTAACACCATACCTGTGGAAAACCTTCTTCTCAAGCTCGTCTGGAAGGTTTACGACCCATATGGCGTTGAAAGGACATTTCTTAACGCATATGCAGCACCCGCTGCACAAGTACTCGTTTATTACTGGAGGACTCTCGTCCTCAGCGAAGTATATTGCTTCCTGCCCTATCCTAACTATCGGGCAGTATTTCCTGCAGGGTTTTCCACACTTCGTGGGTTTGCAGGAGCCCCTGTCTACTACGGCTACTCTAACCAATCCGTATCAACCCTGTAAAACTTTTAAAAACTATGTGAGAAAAAGCCTTGACTCGTCTACCATTCTTCCTCTAGTTCTTCCTCTTCCCAGTCTTCCTCCCAGTCTTCCTCCTCTTCCTCCCATTCTTCCTCTTCTTCTTCCTCCTCGTTAAAATCCTCGCTCATTTTGGGTCGGATGAAGCTTTGAAAAGCAGTATAAAAACATATCCCCTGTTTAAAACCATAAGTATGCTCCCTAAAACTATATTTCTTCTGCAGTCAGTGTTACTGTCGTCCTTTCCTCAATCCTTTCTATAACTCCGTCTCTAAGCCATGCTAGTCTATCAGACACGTCCACCATTTTAAGGTCGTGAGTAGCACATATCACCGTAGTGTCCCTTTCGACTTTAAGCCTGTAGAGCAGCTGAACTATTGAAAGCCCTGTTGAAAGGTCAAGGTTGCCCGTAGGCTCGTCTGCAAGAATTATAGAGGGATTGTTAGCTAACGCTCTCGCGATCGCAACCCTTTGCTGCTGTCCTCCGGAAAGCTCCTGCGGCCTGTGGTTGAGCCTATCCCCCAGGCCGACTAGGCTCAGAAGCTCAGCAGCCTTCTTACGCCTCTCCTCCTTGCTTATTCCGAGGAAGACCATTGGTAGTGCAACATTGTCTTGGGCTGAGAGAACCGGTATAAGGTTGAACGTTTGAAATATGTAGCCTATCTTCCTGCTCCTGACCCATGCGAGCTGCCGGTCGTTCATCTGCGCCAAGTTTATGCCGTCTATGGAGACGCTTCCGCTCGTAGGCTTGTCTAATCCGCCGATCATGTTGAACAGCGTTGTCTTGCCGCTTCCAGAGGGACCCATCACAACCACGTATTCTCCTCTCTTCACCTGTAGGTCGATTCCTTTTAAGGCCTTCACAACACCGCTTCTCAGGACATAGTTTTTAGTGACCTCTCTAACATCCACTACTATTTCCGGTGCCTGCAAGGCTGCTTCCTCTCTATGTAAAACTAGTATTTTAATCTTGCGAGCTTCCGGGTTCAACAGTTCATCCTCAGGAAATCGCCTTAAAACGTTTAGAAAAACCAGATAATAGGTCGAACCCGGTTTTAAACATACAGTAATGCTATTCTCTCCTTCACGAGCTCAAGCACGTCGGAATACTTTAAGGCTTCAACTTTAAAATCCTTGGAAAGCAGGCTTCTCCAGAAAGATGTAAACACCTGTTCATCATCCTTGAAAGGTTCAACAGTCAATCCTCTTTTCGAAAACTCCTCTTTCAAAGCAGCCACCGCCTCCTTTAAAACTGCAGCATCCTCTGAAATCACCAGTATGGCTGCCCGCTTTGAAACCGGGGCTCCGAGCGTGGACAACGCTTCTTGAAAGCTTCTCTTTCCGTAAAGCGCCACTAGAAGCTCCTGTTCAAAGCCCCTAAGCACGTTGTACCCGTGTTTAAAGGCCTGGTGAACATTGTAGGCTAGGAAAGGTATTAGCTCGCTCACTAGGCAAGCCGGGTTGAAAAACTGGATGAAAACCCTCCTGTTCTTCTTCAACTGTGTAGCTATGCTGACCCATTCTTCCGGAAGTCTGTCAACCGATAGAAGCGTGAAGAACAGGCCTAGCGAGTCTATGCTTCGAACAGGTTCCAACATGGTATTTAGCCAGGAAACTGGATAAAAACATTTATTTTATGGTGTTGAACGTTAAAGCTGGAATGGAGTTCGAAGTAATAAGCTGGGAGCATTTCTACCAGCTTACTCTGGAGCTTGTTGAGAAAGTTTTGAAATCCGGGTATATGCCGGATGTGATAATCGGGGTCTCAAGAGGCGGCTTAGTCCCGCTCAGGATTTTTTCAGACGAGTTTGAGAAAACGGAAATAGGCATAATAAGAGTTGCCTTCTACGAGGACGTTAAGAAAACAGGCCGTGAGCCGAGAATTCTGCAGGATGTTAATGTTGAAGTTTACGGGAAGAGAGTGCTGGTTGTCGACGATGTTGCAGATACTGGTAGAAGCCTAGAGATAGTTCGCAAGCATCTTGAAGGCAAGGGTGCGCGGGAGGTTAGGGTTGCAACCGTCTACTATAAGCCTTGGAGCTCTTTTAAGCCGGATTACTATGTTAAGAAAACCGAGAAATGGATTATTTTTCCTCATGAGATTGGAGAAACCGTGAGAAGCCTTGCTCAGAAGAACCTTAAAGAGGGCGGTAAGACCCTGGAGGAGTTCAGAGACATGCTGATAGACATTGGGCTGCCGCCGATGATCGTCGACAGCTACTTGAAAAGACTGAACCGTCTTAAACATGATTGAAACCTCAGTGAGGTGCATGATCTTCATAGAGGATTTTCTCTCAGAGCAGGTCAGTTCACATCATTCGACTTATTTTGATGTTTAAGAACTATTTAAACCTGAAATCCCGTTGACACTTAGCGCAACTAGTTCTTGCTCAGAATCTGTTCGAGGATTGTGGAGGAAAGATTGTAAAGGAAATCACTTATCTCCACAGCCTCATCCTCTGAAAGCTGTATTTTTTCGACTTTTTCAAGAGCCTTATCATACAGGCTTCTAAGCCTATACTCAATAGGGTTTGAAGCCTCCTCGTTTACATTAGTGTTTTCATACTTGCTCATAGGTGGGAAAAGCATTGTCACAAGCATTCTGCTGGAAAGAATCGACATTCTCGCATATATGAGTTTCAAAGGCGGGGAGGCCTTCTTAGACTCCTTAAGATAGGCTTCGGCTTCTCTCAGGGCTCTCTTTAACCAGCCGTAGTCGAAATCAGACAGGAAGATTGGGAAATCACTCTTCTCCAACCTCAACAACTTCCTCCTGCTGCCGTTTTCCAGCTTCCGAGGATTTAACCGACGTAATATATCCGGCAACCCTGTTCAGAAGCTTCTTAGACTGGAAAACCGCGACCTTCTTCAAAGCCTGCTTATTCGCATAATAATCGTTACTAAAGAGGTCACCATATTTAAGCAGCAGCATTCTCGCAACCCCCTTAACCCGGCTGTCGTAGATCTTTCCCAAACTCGGGCCAAGAAAAGAACCTTAGCCTAATAAATCTTGTCTCCGGGAAAAGCTTTTAAAAAGTCTTTTGAAAGAGGGAGTATCGAGGTGATACGAAAATGGCATATGAACAGACTAGACCAGCAATAGTGCTTAAGGAAACAACCGTGAGAAGAAGCAAGGAAGAGGCTTATGAGAACAATATTGTAGCCTCACTTGTAATAGGCGAGGTCGTTAGAACCGCGTATGGTCCAAGAGGCTTAAACAAACTCTTAGTAGGCACAGTCGGGGATATCACTGTGACCAAGACTGGAGTAACTATTCTCAGCGAAGCGAGTATTGAGCATCCTGTCGGCAAGATAATAATAGACGCGGCTAAGGCTCTTGAAAAGGAGATTGGGGACGGGACGACTTCACTCATACTTTTAACCTGCGACCTGGTTAGAAACGCATACAGCTTGTATAAGCAGGGAATAAGCCCGATTTCAATAGTCAGAGGGTATAATAAGGCTTTGTCCGAGGTTCTTGAAAAGCTTGAGAAAGATGCTAAACCAGTTGATCTTTCAGACAGGGAGATGCTTAAGAGGATTGCTGAAACAGCGATCACCTTCTTTTCATCTCCGGAGGAGAGGAGACGTCTTGCCGAAATAGTCTTGGAAACTGCTGAAAGAATTGTTGAGAAAAGAGATGGCGGATATTACGCGGACATAGACTGGGTGAGCATAGTTAGGAAGCGTGGGCGCGAGATTTTAGACTCTAGACTCATAAACGGCGTTATAGTTGATAAGGAAGTCGTCCATCCGAACATGAGTAAAACGGTTAAAAATGCTAAGATTGCTCTGGTAGACTACGCTCTAGAGGTTAAGAAGACTGAAATATCGACTGAAATAGAGGTTAAGACCACTGAAGAACTCCGAGGATTCATCAGGGAAGAAGAGGAGATTATAAGGGAAAAAGTTGACAGGATAGTTAAGTCTGGAGCAAACGTTGTTTTCTGCCAGAAGGGTATAGATGAGCTGGCTCAGCAATACCTGTATAAGAACGGCATCACAGCGGTGAGACGGGTTAAAAGATCCGATATGGAGAGGCTTGAGCGAGCAACCTACGGTAAGATTGTTTCAGACCCTGAGGATATTTCTGAAGACAAGCTTGGCAGGGCAGACATTGTTAAGGAGGAGGTTTTCGAAAACGAGAAAATAGTCTTCGTGGAAGGCTGCCGAGAGCCCAAGGCTGTGTCAATACTTTTGAGAAGCGTGAACGAGGATCTTTTAAAAGAGTATGAGAGAGAGTTTAAACACGCGCTCTCAGCAGTTCTCAGCCTATACAAGGATTCAAGATGCGTCGTCGGCGGAGGTGCGGAGCTACTTGAGATAGGGCGTGCGTTGAGAAGAAGCGCGGAGAACCAGTCTGAAGAGGATAAACTGATATACGAGGCTTTCGCCGACAGCGTGGAATCGCTTGTAAGAACCCTCGCTGCTAACGTCGGCATGAAGCCCTTGACAACAATGTCGCTGCTTAGCAGTAAGCATTCTAAAGATGGTGCAGGATACGGGATAGACGCTATAAGCAGGGAGGTGGCGGACCTGAATGGAAAAGTGGTTGACCCGTATCTCGTAGTTAAAAACTGGATGGTTTCAGCTGTGGAGCTGGCTACGACGATAATAGGTGTCGACGAAGTAATATTGACAGTGAAACCCAAGACGGAGGAGAAAAGCTAAGTCTCTAAGCACGCTTCTTTTTCAACGCTTCATAAGATTCAGCCCAGTTTGAAACATTCTGCCATACTCTTTTTTTCAACGTTTCCTCCTTATCCATGGAATGAGAAGCGTTGCGGAAGCTATTGACAGGGTTGAAGAGAGCGCGAACATGGCCTGTAAACCTTGATAATCCGAAACCATTCCGCCCAAGTAGGGGCCGAAGGACATCCCCATTTGAAGCGAAAGATTGTAAAAGCCAGCGTAAAGCCCTGTTCTCCTACTTCCCCCAAGGCTTGAACTGATTGACATTCCTGAAACGGTGAACAACGCATAGAGTATGCCTCGAACACTCTGAATAATCAGGTAGCTGTAAAGATTCTTAACGGTCCCATAGATCCAGTAAACCATGCCTAAGCCTGCTTCACCTAAGATTAGGACTGTGATTCCTCCAACCCGGTCGGAGAGCCATCCGCCAAAATACATGGCGGGAACCTCGAGGAGGGCGCCTAACGCGATTACTACACCTATGAAAAAGGGATCGCTGCCCAGCTGAGATAGTGAAATGGTTAGGAACGAGGATGTTGCTCCCATACTTATTCCCGACGTTAAAATGCTTGCCGTGAAGCAGACAGCAAGTTTAACAGACGAGTTTCTTTTCTCCAGAATATTCTCGTGTAGGCTCCTCCTATCGCTCTCAACCATGGGCAGGAACAGGCTTGCTAGGAAAGACATGATGGTGAACACTAGTGCGACTGGAAAAATGTTCCACAAGTGGTCTCTGGCAAATAAACCCGTAAGAATGCAGGCGGCTGCCCAGCCCATGGATCCAAAAAGTCTGTATCTTCCCATTGAAACACCGAGCCGACTGTTCCCAGAAAGATCGGCAACCATTGATTGAGCGAGCGGCATGAACCCGGCTATGAACAAGCTTGCGACAAAATACCATACTGACATGCTGACAACGTCAGTCGACAGCAGTAGAATCAGACACGCTAAACTCCTAACGAGAAGAGACGTTGAGATAATGGCTTTCCTGTTACGATACTTATCGGCAATAGCGCCGAAGACTGGTTGAAGTAGAGAGGAAAGAAGACTGGTTATAGTCATGAGCAGGCCAATGGAGGCATAGGATAATCCTTGAGATCTTAAGTAGACGCCGAACAAAAGAGTGAAGGGTGCGAATGAAGCCCATACGAGCCCGCCAGTTACGGATATCGTTAACAATGCGCGGTCCGATTCCGGTTTCAACGTTTCGCATCCTTATTTCCAAATGTATTTGAGCTTTACTAATCCGCCATGTATAAAAATGTGTGCAAACATGTTAGTGCAGGCTGCCCAGCATATTTGCTTAAATTCTTGAAGCGTAAAAAATATATTGTGAGAAGGGGCAAATGCGGGTTTAATTGCGAGAATAGCAAGAGTGAAGTTCTCCAAGTTTATACCTGAAATCGATGTCACTGATCAAAGGTCTTGGGTTTGGAGGGATGGTTTTCAAGTATCTGAGGTTTTTATGCCCCTATGGCAGTTGCTTACAAATGGAAACATTCTGGTTCAGGCTTCTAGCAAGGGTCTTCACGACTACCTTGATTTTGATGGAAGGATACTGCTTTCCACAGTTATGCCTGACGAGCTTATTGACAGGCTTGAAACCAAGAATTACTTCAGGCTGATCAACGACTTGAAGCCGGATGCCACGATGATTCCTGACAACTACACCTATACCGATGTCCCACTCTATCAGTCCTGGTCCCAAACCATACGCCTCGTCTCGTTCGCGAACGATTTCCTTAAGCTTGACACTCCTTTGATAGGCCTGGTTAAAGGTGCTAACCTGCGTCAGATGGATTGGACCATAAGGAAGCAGGTTGAAATGAACTATGCTTCCTTCGCAATACCAGCTAGAGAATTGTTCGAGGAGGAGAGGCTTGACGAATTCTTACCATATATCCTGTCGACTTTAAAGAGAAACTTGAGTAAGAACGGTTTCGAGTTTCTTCTCTACGGCGTTGATGCGAGACTCTAGGAGTATAAGGATATAAGCTATAGTAATCTTTCCTGGTTCCTGAGGGCGAAGCACGGGGAATACTACTGGGATGAGTTGTTCTACGACCTCAGAGACCCCATGATAAGGTTCGAGGAGTGTTATTGTGAAGCATGTGAGGGTATGATGCGCGCGCTAAGTTCCCCGAGAACACCTACATGCAAATGGGAAAAGAGCGTATGTGAAAGGTTTCTTTTCTGGGGATGGAAGTGCCTATCTGATTCATGGAGAAAGACTCTTCATACGATTTCGCTCAAAATGTGAAGAAGGGCTGGAGGGTTTACGTCAAATCCTTATGGACTTGGGTTTTCATCCTGGAAAAATTGGAAAAGATGTAGAGTCTGATACTATAACTTATCGGTTCACTATTCCAAGCAGAGAGCATGAAAGGTTTATAGATGAAATAGGAAGTTTTAAGCCTGAGCATATAAGAGTATTTGAGGAGTATAGAAGATTAAAGGGTGAGAAGGGGTGAAAGGGGCTAGGGTCTGGGGATGGGGTGATGACCTAGAATTAGCTGGGGAGAATGCTCAGATGATATAAACAAACGCTGGAAAAGTACGACGGAAGAATGTTCCATTGCGATAGATGGTAGAAACCGTAGCAAAGATATATTGTTTAAAATCATCGTGTACATAAACGAACCTGGGGGCGTAGAGAGCTTAGTCAACGATCTCTTCGATGCTGTATTAACCGGAGATAAGGGGAACAAGATATACTTCGTCACAGTTAACTTATATGATCATGTAGCTTCAAACAAGAGGACATATAGAAACGACCTATCATTTGTGAAGGAAGCCCATGAGAAGCAGAAACTAATTCTTATACAGAAATTTAAGAAGCATCCGGAAGTCGAGCCGTTGTTGAAAGAGGGAAGAACCTTAGAGGTGTTCTCGCCAATCGCGGTATATTGCGAACTGGAATCAGAACGCTTCAATAAGGTAATAATGTGGATGAAAAAACTATGATCTAGATCCTCTTCTAGACCTATGCACGTTTTTGCCAACAAGTTGATTGAACTCAAGATCGCTACCCGTATTCTAGGGTATGAGCTGGGTGGCAATATCGAGGAGCTGGCGATCGAAGATTTAGATGTAACAGAAAAAGAGGTTTACCTGTGGTTAGCTTAGAATAAAAGCTTTAAGACATTAATGCTCCGAGCGGGATTTGAACCCGCGCCCCGAGCTCGAGAGGCTCGTATGCTTGACCGGGCTACACCATCGGAGCTGGAAAACATTCTTCAGAGGGGGAGTTAAATCTTTTGCTGTTTAAAAAATATTCTGGGGCCGTTGAACTTTTTATAACCCGTATGCTCAGCTTAAGCTGTGAAGAGCAGAGTAATAGTGGTGACCGGTACTCCTGGAACTGGCAAGACCTCCTTGTGCAGATATATTGTCAACAGGAATAAAGACTGGATTCACCTGGATCTAGGCAGGTTCGCGGCTGAGGCTAACGCGATCACTGGTTATGATTATTCTTTGGAAACCGGTATTGTTGACATGAGCATTTTGAAAAAGGCTCTGCGCAAGCATGTTTCAAACAGCGTCGAAGAGGGTGTTCGCCTCCTGATAGATGGTCATTACGCGGCGGAGGTTTCTCCGGCAGAGTACGTTAACTACTGTCTTGTCCTAAGATGTAGACCAGATGTTCTCTGGCGCAGGCTCCGCAGCGTCAAGGGGTATGGCGAGGAGAAGGCTAGGAGGAACGTTGAATCCGAGATTACGGACTACTGCTATCTGATGGCGAAGCTACATTTTAAACGGAAGAGAATCGTACAGCTGGACACGACCGGTGTTAGTGTTGGAAAAACCTACATCCGGTTTATGGAGTGTTATAGAGAAGGCTTTAGGTGTAAGGGGGATGTGGTTGACTGGGTTGACTTCCTTCTAAGGAACCCTGGGAAAATGAGCTTTCTTTTTCGTTAAGCCTTATGGTGAAAAGTACGGGTTTGGAAAAACCCTCTGCCGTTAAGAAGCCGTATCCAGGTGTCTGCTTCTTCAAAAGCTCATAGTCCCATGGGGAAAGACCCATTATGTCTGTCAGAACTCTTGACTCCTCTCCCTCGCATATCCTGTGGGCTATTTTCAGACTTGTTGACTTGACTATTTCCGGGGAGATTTGCGACGGAAACTGTGACACAAGTATAAGGCTCTCGTTAAACTTTCTCATCTCTAAGAAAAGTTTCTCAGCAATGCCAGGCGGAGAGTCGCGCCTCCTGTACGGCAAGATGTTATGCGCCTCCTCAACGACAGTAAAATGACTCTTAACGCTCTTGTTTTTCACTCTGAACTCGTAGAGTTGCGCTAGGATAAAGAGTGAAACCAGCTTACGAATATCTACTTCAACAATGTCTCCCAGCTCGAAAACAACATTCCTATCTACAATGTCGCTGATCCTTACCAGCTTACTCGTGTTACAGAATATTTCCCTACTCTGCCCAGTTATCAACGGCCTAAGTCTCCTTAGAAGCGCGAACTTTGTCTCGTTCTCGTAGAACGATTTGATGCTCCATCTCTCTAAGGTTTCTACAAGCTCGCTAAGAGAGTTTGAAGCAGGTATTCCAAGCTCTTTCTCTGCAAGTGTTTGCAGAAGCACTTCTCTAAACATGTATGATTGAGAAGGAGTGAAGCTGTATATTTGGTCGAAAATATCTGTAACTATTGCCACGTGTTCAGACAGGCTGCTGGCTTCAACCGGGTTAAGTATGTCTAAGGAGAAAGAGCCGAGTTTGAAAACAATGCCGTTAAGCTCCTCAGCCAGATGCCCATACTCGTTATGCCAGTCTAAAACCATAAAGGGATATTTAAGTTCCGCGAGCCCTCTTAAAACATGTTTCACAGTCGTCGTCTTACCGGATCCTGTTGAACCATAGACAGCCATATGCTTCTTAAACTTGTCTACATCGAGCCTGAACGGAATGATGCTTGAACCGTTAAAAACTATCCACCCTAGGTCAATAGTCTCCCTGTTTTCAACAGCATCAGCGGAGGGTCTGTATGAAGATGGGAGAAAACAGAGCTCGTCGTCAGGCATGTGCGGTGTAAGAAGCCTAATGGAGTTGCTTGCGTCAACCCGCTGAGCAACGGAATCATCCACCAGGATTCTTCTCAAGTATTTAACCAGCTCTTTCCCCGTCAGTCTGACGAGTTTTAACTCTGGGAAAACCGTGTTGTATACAGACCTTATTTTTTCAAAATCTGTTCTAAGCATCTTCACCGCCTCATCAACTCCTTCGCGACCTATTTCTCTGCTGACTACGAGCAGCTGGGCGAGAAGAACATCCTCGTCACGGTTTCCAGAGGGAAGCATATGGGTCACAAACGTTGTTGAGACTCCTGCTTTAAGAAGCCCGTTGACAAGGCCTCTGGTTTTTAAATAGAAATCCTCCTCTCCAGTCCCGGTTCCGCCTGTCCCCTCCTCCGGAAATATTGAAACAGCTCCAACTACGAACTCTGATGAACCCGTTTTCGCAATAAAGTAATCCTCGTTTTCTCTAAAAGAAAATTTTTCAACCAGGCTCGGCCGCTTGTAAAGCAGGAGAAGAACTATGGGGAGTAGAAGAATCGTTAAGAGTAGAGTGCTCCCTAAGGAGGGAAGGTTTGGGAAAAACTGGAGGTTTGAAAGGTTTTTCACAATGCTTATGAGTATTGTGATGATTACCGCTACATAGGTCGGGTCAGGCTTTATATTCTTGCCGTCAGCCATTATTTATGGCAGCATCCAACCGAATAGGCTTTCGCCCAGTTTACCCACTTCCCCTATTAGAGAGTTGAAGAAGCCCGATATGTTGTCTACGACTTGTTTCGAAACTCCGAAGACGGCTCCCAGCATGACTAGTGCCAACACTATCAGCAGACCCTCTTCTATGAGTTGCGACCCTTTCAACTTTGTTTTCAAGATTCTTTTCAACCCACTATTAACACGAGTCTTAGATAATTTAAGCACCAATGATTCTATCCGCTGATTCGCATAGTGAAGCTGCTGATAATATTGTTGAAAACCAGGAATGATGCTGCGAAGCTTAAAGCTGAGTAAAGTATTGTTTTCACAAGTGTTCTGAATGCTAGGGAGCGGTGAACAAGTATAGAGACGCTTAATACGTATAGGAAAAGGGAAATAAGCTGGGAAAAATCCCCCTGTAAAACGGATGTTGCTGAAAAATCTGAGAATGCGTTGAGAATGGGGGTTGCAGCAGAGAGGAAACCAATTAGAGAGGAGCTTACTACAAGCATTATCATGGCTCTAAACCTGGCTTCTGAAAAAAGAGTCCTCCTCTCATTCTTCAAAGCCTCGTTTTCCCTAAGCAGAACCACATAGCTCTTCAGAATTTTTTTAGCAGAGACAGCATCCTTAACGAAAAGGCTTGAAGCAAGCCTGATTAAGAGCCTGCCTGTTCGGCTAAGCCCACTCGAATAGGATGTTAAAGTTTTCTCCATCGGATACCCGTTTATACTGTTGCGCATAGCTTTTTCGAAAAGACCACGGTAATCGGTTTTCAAATCTGGATCCGACAAAGTTTTGAAAACGGAACCCTCAAGATTCAGGTTTTCAGGACTATCCGCTAACCTATCTACTAGTGTTAGGTCAACGGTCTCTGAAAGGTTTTCAGCATTGTTTTCCTTATTCCGAGTCATCATAAGCGTGTAGACTAGAAGCTGAATTGAGAATGCAACATACGGCTTAAGCTTTAAAACAGGCATTAAAAAGGCAAGTGTTCCAAGCCCTGTTACTAGGAAAAAGCGTGTTTTACTCAACCCAGCAGAACACTCCTAATCCTTCCGATCTTGTCGAAGAAGATGCGGAACACTATCATGCTTATGATGAAGAATGCTGAGAAGAGTATTGTCGAGGTTTCTGGTGAAAACCCGGAGACCAATATTATTGGTATTGGAACAAGAAAAACGTAGAAGAAGAATAGTGAAACTATGGAGTTAAGTTTCAACGTGTACTCATGATACTTCATTCTGGCTTTCGACTCAAGGATTCTGAATAGCACTAACGTCTCCTCAGGATCAGCTCTCTGCTTAGAAGTGTTCTGAACCACGTGAGTAATCGCGTTCAGTAGATCCGGATATTTTCTGAGAGCCTTGTTTAACGCTTTCTGAATATCTACACCATTCAGATCTTTTTTAAGACATTGATTTAAGACTGTGTAAAACTCTTCATATTTTTTACTTGAAACGTCGCAAATAGTTCTATAAAGGTTGTTGTATGCAGATTGAGCTATTATTATTTCAGCTACAATTGGAGTTATTACCTCGTAAGCATGCTTATCATCATCTTTAAATATTCTTCTTAAAAACGTTTTCAATGTCACTTCTGAAAACCTCCTCCAGTCTTTCTAAGCATTTCCACGTGAATTTTTTGAACTAGAGCTTTAATGGTGAAATTGTCTGAAAAACGGTTCTCTAAAACCACTTTCAAGATGTCTTCATATTCTTCATAGAGGTTTTTCTCATCGATACAGCTTAAACCGGCTATTTTTCCGAAAAATCTTGAGGCTTCTAACCCAGTATAGCAGCGTAACTCGTCCGAAACAGTATGTCTCGAAAATATTTCATTAAGGCTCGAATCCTCGTCTATCAGAGCTATTTCCCAGACGAGCCGTTTAACAAAATTATTTGCCTCAATCCTTCTCATAACTATTAGCAGATCAAGCTCTGAAACTAGGGCTCTAGGAACTCTGTAAACGTCTACAAGCCTTTTAAAGAAACCCTTGCCGGAAGCAGCGTGAGCAGTATGCATTATTCTTAAACCGGCTGAGACAGCGCGGAACATCGCTTTAACATGGCTTCCGGTTTGAACCTCTCCCAGAATCAGGTAGGAAGGAGTTCTGTGAAGAGCCTTAACTATTTCAAGCGTCTTATTATCGCTTCTTCCCCTGGTTTCGAATGGTTCAACCACATACACTATTCTATGCTGGTCGAAAATCCTTGGGGGAAGTGTTTCAAGAGCGTCTTCAATATGCACTATGCGCCACCATGAGGGAGCAAAATAGCTTAGAAAGTTCAGGAGAGAGGTTTTCCCAGAATTCGGCTCACCCAAGATAGAGATGTTTGCACGATTAAGAATTGCAAGGATTAGAAATGCTGCAGACTCGGGTGAAAAATACTCTGATTCTAAAAGATCCTTCAAGCGAAGCACGCCTACCATGTGTTTCCGAATGTCTAGCACGCCCTTCCCCAATGTTAGGGGAGGAATATCTATCGATACTCTTGTCAAAATCCTGTTGAACAAGATAGCGGTTTTAATCGAGGGGTTGGAGTAGTCCAGGCTCAGGCCTGATTCTCTTTTCACAAGCGACGTCAGGCTTTCAAAATCTCTTTCTTTAAACACAATATTCGTACGGAGCCTTCCGAAACGGGAATGGTCGACGTAAAGCCTTCTCCCTACATCGTCTAAGAAGAAACACTGAACATCACTGTCTTTCAATAATGGGTATATTTTCGACAAGCCTATGGAGGAGTATACTGCGTGTCTAACTATGGAGTTTGCCGGCTCCGTCTCACCTCGCGTTAACACTTTCAAAAACCTTAAGCCGACTTTAAACCTGTAGCTAAATATGTCTTTAAGCCTACCGGTTTTAAGCATTCTCCTAGAGTAGGCTAGTCGCAGAATTTTCGAAAGCTCCTTCTCAATCCAGAAGTAATCGTCAGTCTTGAAAAAAACCCTGTAGAAACCGCTTTTAGAATCCACGCAGTACAGCAGGTGGCCAAGCACGTAGCTGTGTTCAGCCTGCCAAGTGTTGTGGAAAACCCTTTCGAATTCCTGGAAGCTGCACTCGGAAAAAAGTTTGATTGATGCGGGAAACCGTAATAATGGCTTAGAATATATGCTTCCATAGAATGGCCTGATGGAAAGCATTCCTCGGGAAGTATCAAGGTCAAGACTATTCTCCAGAAGTTTTTTGTAAAGCTCTTCCTTCTCCTTCTCAGCCTCCCGTGAGAGATTCTTTAATAATCCAACATATTGTTTCTGAACTTCAAGCAAACGATCATCAACATGAACCAGTATTCTCTCTGGCTTGAAATACATGAGTTTATGCATGATATCGCAGAGAAGCCAAGGATCGGTTTTTGAGGAACCTGAATACGACAGGTATAAAGCCCTATTCCTATAATCCCAGGCCCATTTTCTTTCAAAGCCGGTATGAAGGAAATTCTGTTCAACGCTGCTCATTTCGGAGCAACCTTTAGGAGTTCGCTTAACTCCCGATACTTCTTCTCGAGGTTTAAAATTCTAGTGTTCAACTTCCCTATATGCACCTTCAAATCCTCTATCTCCTGAAGTATTGCGTTAACCATCATGTCATCTTGGAAGATCATCTTCAAACCAGAATGGTGAGAAACCTATTTATTCACCAATACTGACCCGTTGGCGGTTATAAGGCTTAGACACTGGTATGATTCTGGGTTGAAAAAGCACATGGAAGCCGTATGGCTTAAGAGGATGATCATCCATGAGTAACCTGCTTGAGAAAACCCTGGTAATACTGCTTTCCATAATCCTCTTTGGACTGGGTTTAGAATACTTATCGGAGCGAGTAATACCTATGATTAAGCAGATTTGTGAAAGCGTGGCTAAGCTGCTTGCCGCAGGCTAGGGTGAAACAGTTTGAACGAAATCCTTGAGGAGCATTTGAAGGACGCTCTCTGGATAACTTTGACGCTCACAGTAAGCTTTACACTTCTTCGTGCTGCGAACACTGTTATAACGGTTTTTTCAACAAAGGTTTTTAACAGTATCCTGTTTTTGATAGGGAAATATGCTGATCTCTCAGCGGAATACGGAGGAGAGTTCACCATATCTATGCCGGGAAACTCCTACTTGATTATTCAATCCTGCTTAAGAATAATGAGTATTCTATTGTGATTCATGGGATTCGAGTCTTCTACGGGACTTGGAAATACAGGTTTAACAGCGTGTCTTTAGAGCCAGGTGGAACATACTCTTTGAAGAAAACAGAGAATGGATTTGTTTTAACCAAACGATGAGCGACAAGCTTCTAGATTTCCTAGAATCATCATTCCTGATTTTTCTGCTAGTCTTAGAACTAGCGTTGGCTGTTCTTCTCACCTTAAGCAATGTTTCCACTCTAACTCGGCTTGCTGAGCAAGTGTGAGTAGGGATGCAGTTTTTAGAGGGAACCATCGCAATCGTCCTGAGCACTCTCCTATTAATACCGATAATAACTGTCTCGCAAAGTATCAGAAACACGTTTGAAAGAATAGAAGCAATAGGAATAGATTTGGTTTTGGAGAGAAGCCTTGCAGGAATCCCTCAGCAGAACCTAGCTGACTCTGAAACCCTGCTCAGCGAAGTTGCCAGGATCCTGGATTCTAACGGGCTTGAGTGGAGTAGAATAGAGCTTCTGAGCAGGAAGAATGGAAGAACAGTGGTGGAGGGCAAACAGGTCTCAAAAAATCTTGATGAACAACATACTAGGCTAATTAGAATAGTCAGAGTAAGTAGTGAAGACATTGTGTGCATAGTGGTGAGTTTTAGAAAATGATTAAAACATGGATGATGCCTATAGTTGCCTCGACAGCCATCATGGTTTTGCTTTTGACAGTGAACCTAATGGTCCAGTCTGGAAGCATTCTTCTAGAAGGCTTTTTGAAGCAGAGAGAAAAACTAGTTTTAGCCGACTCTCTAGTAAACGATGTTTTCAACAGTGTGGAGGACATTGCAGAAACAAGCATGAGTTCTTCACAGGGTAATTTCTCTGAGTTTAGGAAAATCCTAGTGGATAGGATAGAACGCTTCAAATCTGAGAATCTTTATGGGGAATTTTTCAAAGAGTGTGGGATTATTGCGCAGTTTAACTACACCATTGAAACCCGTGAGGAGGAGCTTTTAATAGAGGTTACGTGCAGGATTCGCGTGAGTGATCCTGAAGGCTTATTCGAATACGAACGTGTTTACAAGACGGTTAAACGGCAGGGTTCTGCTCTGTATGATGGTTCAACGGGTTGAGATGTTTTCCCGAAGAACTCTTCATATGTTTCTCTAACGCTGTACTCTGCATACCCCACGTATCCAGCCAGCTCCCTCTGAGTCACAGGGTTCTTAATCTTTAACATGGCCGAAGCCTCCTTTGATGCTGCATAAATTGCTGCTGCTAAACATATCATGGGGTTTTTACCATGAAAATAATAGTGTTTAGATTTTAAATCATTAAAGAGCCTGATGGACATCGGCCTAAGAATGTTTAGAAAAGTTTCTCTTTCAGCAAGAGATTGAAGCTTACGGTTATTTCTTATTATCAGAGATATTATCTCGTTGATCGTTTTAACTGCATCGTATTTCGCTTCTGCAATCCCGATTTCCCTCGCAATAGAGATCACGTTGAACAGGTCTCTCGGCCGGATTTTAAAACCTATGCTACGCAGGTACGCCTGTATCTTCTTATAGTGCGGAGCAATGTTTAAACTACAGGATCTTGCTGTGCTAACTACGGAGTATGCTGCAACCGCCGCCAAACTAATCTTTCTATTTTTAGAGCTGCGCAGCAATGTTAAACCAATACTGAGAGAAAACAGTCTTACTGAATGCCCAAGATGGAAATTGCTACAGACTTTGTCTATTATCCATTTCAGCTCATTCTCCTTCCTAGTAGCAGAGTAGAAAATGCTCTTCTGAAGTCTAGAAACATTGTTTTTAAAACCGTGCTCCGCCATGAGGCTTCCGTAGCAGGAGTCTCCGTGAGCCGTGTGATCCTGATCATAGGATGCGACATACTTATCTATGAAGTCAACCACTAAGCCGCACCTGCTGCAAACAAGCTCGTTATCTGAGTTAACAAGTGGCGAATTGCAATCTGGGCATTTGAGGAGAACAGGTGGTTGAACTGTTTCCTGTTCCATTTCTAAAAGTACCATTAGCAGAACAATAAAAATAGCCACGAAAAAAAGCTATGTTTTAGGATAAGCTCCTTACTTCAGAAAGTATTAAAAACAGGGAGTGTACTGTAAAAGTGATGTTGAAATGATGAGAACAGGGTTCACGACAGAGGTTAATCGTTTAATAGGTAAGAAGGTTGCAGTGGTTACTCAAAGCGGTGAGGAGCTTCAGGGTGTTTTAGCCTCGCTGGATGTTGATACTTTTTCAGTGATTTTGAACGATGTTGAGTTGAAAGGAGGCAGGAAGATTCCTAAGGTGATACTCAACGGGAGTGACGTTAGGAGAATAGAGGTGAGGGCAGCAATCCTGGATTTAAGGAAACTTGCTGAGAGGATAGAGAGAGTCTTTCCGAAAATGGTTCAGTATAACGAGGAGGCTGGTGTCATAATAGTGATGAACAGGATAAGGGTTACTGAGAATGGAGTTATCGAAGGAAGTGGGCTGGCAGCTGAAAAAGTGAGTGAAATATATAACGATTTTATTAAAGAGAGCTCCGCGGAAAAAGAATAATTACTCTGTCAATCCTTTGAAAAATATTTTTTAAGAAAGCTGATGACACTATTCTGAGCTGTTTTAGCGGCAGCAAGGTCCGGACTTTCTCCATTGGTCTCAATAAGGATGCATGCGCTGTCAAAACCATGAAGGCTTGCGAGCCCAGGAATTAGGCCTGCAGCTCCCACGACTGTACCCCTTAAAGGCAGGAACCCGAGGGAGGCACCAAGCATCGAGATCCTCCAATTAGTAGAGGAAATATAGACCCTTCTTTTCTCACCAACCCGTGTTATAGCATACCCGCCTATGCCTATGATGATCCTTATTCCAGATTCCTCCGCAACCTCTATCAGTCTCCTGGCTAACTCATACTGGTTAAATTGAGTAGTAGGCTGGGAGACGCCTCTGACTATAGTGATGCCCTTAAACTCTCCTGTGCTGATTTTGTTGATAGTTATTTTCGGAGGAGTTATCAGGCCCTCTCTAGAGGTTACTGATACGTAGAGGAGAGACTCAGGGTAAAGCTCCAGAATCGGAATGTTTTCAACAGCAGACTCCATGAGCAGCTCGCCTGTTAACGAGCCTACGAGACCGATACCCGGGAGGCATATCAGCATACAGTCTGCAGTCCAAGCCTCTTTTCTAAGAACTTTCTCCAGCAATCCTTTTACCCCCTGGAAAGCCCCGGGTCCTATTAAAGCTTTTTAATTAAACTCGGTTGCGATACTACTTCCACCAACCCCCATTCTTCAAGTGCTAGGTTCCAGCAAGAGGGTTTAGAGGTAGAAGCGGGTTGGATGCTAGAGTCTTGTTGCAGCACGCGGTGCCCAAGTAAAAAGGGGAAAGATTTCTTAGTCACGTTTTAATCATGTATTCGGAGTATGGGTCATACCAGTAGAAGTCACTCGACTTAGCAAGCCTCCTAGCAGATCTGATTAGAGTGAAGGGCCACGCATGTATTTCATGCCTGAGCTGCCTCACGGGACAGTGATAAGCATGAAGAAGTAGGCTGAAATATATGCTGTAGCAATATGGTAGATCCTTAGTAAGGAGATTATGGGAGTTTAAAAGGAACTCCAGGGGAGAGTTAAAACTTTAAATAAAGACCTGGAGAAAGCGTTGAAGAGGATTAAAACATGCTTATAAAATTTCTAGGCGGAGTACGCGAAGTAGGGAGGTCAGCCATTTACTTGGCGGGTCGGGAGAAACGCCTCCTGCTAGACGCTGGAGTAATGCTCTCCGGGAGGCAGGTTAAATACCCCATGCACATCCCGCCAAGAGAAGTAGACGGCATAATCATAACTCACGCTCATCTTGATCATGTTGGAGCTGCACCCATATTCTTCATAAGTGGAGGGAGAGAATCCTTCCTAACGAGTTTAACAGCACCACTTGCTAAACTTATATTGCTGGACTTCATCCGGGTGTCGAAGGAAACCGTTCCATTCGAAGTTCTTGAAGTAGACAAGTTTGTAAGCAGGTCGAGAAAGCTCAGTTACCAAGAGGAGTACTCTAGAGACGGCTTTAAACTCGTCTTCCTGTCAGCAGGCCATACTCCTGGAGGAGGACAGGTTTTACTCGAGCTTGACGGGAGAAGGGTGCTCTACACGGGGGACATTAACACTGTTGAAACAACTCTGCTTAAAGGCGCTTATACTGATTATCCTCCGGTTGACGTAGCGGTTGTTGAAAGCACTTACGCAAATAAGAATCACCCGCCTAGGGAGGAGGTTGAGGCGAAGTTCGTTAGAAAACTCGGCGAAACCGTTGAAAGAGGCGGTATAGCGCTTGTCCCAGCCTTCGGCCTAGGAAGGTCTCAGGAAGTAATAACGATACTTGCTAAACACGGTTTTCCCCATGACGTTTATTATGACGGCATGGCTAGGACTGTGACCGAGATACTTTTTGATTTCCCAGAATGGCTGTCTCACCCCGACCTTCTTGAGAAAGCAGCTAGGCAAGTTATATGGATAACCACGCAAAGACAGAGGGAGGAAGCCTTAAAGAGGCCCGGAGTGATCGTTACGCCAGCCGGGATGCTTCAAGGAGGCCCTGTCAACTTCTACCTTAAAGAGGTTGGGAAGTCTGACAGGAACCTGATAGCGTTCGTCAGCTATCAGGTTGAAGGGACTCCGGGAAGGCTTCTCTTGGAGAAGAAAATAGTATCAGTGGATGGGAAACTGGCTAAGGTCAAGGCGGAGGTGAAGCATTTCGAGCTTTCTTCGCACAGCGGGAAGGATCAGCTTGAGGAATTGGTAAGTAGGATTAAGGCGGAGAAAACCTTCATAGTTCACGGTGATTCGGATAACTGTGAGAAGCTGGCGGAATACGCTAGGAAGCGTCTTGGTCTTGACGCAGTAGCACCGGAGCTCGGAGAGAGCTATTCCATCTAGCGGAAACCATGAGGAGAATGGGCCGGGCCGGATTTCCGATTAATCCTTGTTTTCGAACCGGCGACCTCCGCTGTGTGAGAGCGGCGTCCTAACCATCTGAACGACCGGCCCGTTTAAAAGGTTCAACGCCTGTTTTATATTCTTTTCTATGCGACCCTATTTCTTGGCTCTCCTCTCAGTCCTTTTAGGCCTAAGGTTCTTACTGTGGCATTTTCTACACTTCTTCGCATCAATAGCATTCCTAGCGCCGCAGTTCCTACATATCATGAACCGCAGCCTCCGGTTCTTAACTATCTCGATCAACACCGGGTCGCTTATCTTCATGCTGTTGAATCACGTTTCAGATTAGTATTTAAAAGGTTTACGCAGCCTTCGGAAATAGGGAAGATTTAAAAAGAGTTCAATAGCCCACAAGACATAAATGAAAATACCTTTCTGCGATTTCTGCGTGAAAAGCGGAATCCTATGCCAGAAATGCAGAGAACTCATAGACAGTGGGAGGAATAGTAGTTTGGATTTAACATTGTCAAGGATCCTGCTTGAGGAAGCCAGCAGGATTCGTGAGCTCGAGAAAGTCGAGTTTAAGAAGGCTCACGTGGAGGACGGTTTTCTACTCATTTTAAGCAATAATGATGGGGTGAGGATTCTCAGGGATAGTAAGGAGGTTGCTGAGAGAATCAGAAGGGATATTGGCGTTGAGAAAATAACGGTTGTGGATTACAGGAAGGATCAGAAGAGGAAGCTAGAGGAACTCGTATACCCGTTTAGAATAGTTGGCTTAAGCAAGGTGTGGCTTCCAGGCAATATTACTGAGTTTAAAATCGTAGTTGAGGGGAGAGAGCTGGATGAGAAGCAGGTTGAGACGCTTGAGAAGCTCGCTAAAAAACTAGGTATTAACGTTAGGATTCAAGCCTTATGAAGATGATGGGAAATGTTTGGAGAGAGGAAAAGAAGCATTGATATAACGTTTGAAGACGAGGGTAAGACTGTTAGAGTCTACGGTTGGGCGCTTGACAGGAGGGACCTAGGCGGAGTCAAGTTCATAGTTTTAGCAGACCGGTGGGGCAGGATACAGATAACATGGGTTAGGGGTAAATCCAATCCCAGTGTTGAGGGCACGCTTGACAGTATAAAGCTTAACGACGTGATAGAAGTGAGCGGGAGAGTAAGAAGAACCCCGCAGGCTCCAAGGGGGGTTGAAATAGATCCTGTTGAAATAAGGGTTTTAAATACTTCTGAACATCCGTTGCCACTGGACCCTACTGACAGGATTAAGAGTAGCCTTGACGTTAGGCTGGACGCGCGGCCCCTGGATGTTTTCAGGCCAAGGGTTAGAAGCATCTTCATAATTAAGAGCGCTCTTCTACAGGTTTTGAGAGACTTCTTCCATGAAAACGATTTCGTCGAAATAATTACCCCCAGGATAATAGCTTCTGCAACAGAGGGGGGAGCAGCCCTATTCCCCTTGCCTTACTTTGACAAGATAGCTTACTTGGCTCAGAGCCCTCAGCTTTTCAAGGAGCAAATGGTAATAGGCTTTGAAAGAGTTTTTGAAATAGGCCCGTTTTTCAGGGCTGAGCCCTTCAACACGACTAAGCATCTGAACGAGTTTACCTCAGTAGATGTTGAGGTTGCTTTCGCAGACATGGAGGACGTTATGGTTATCTGCGAGAAAATGATAAAGTATGTTCATGAGAAGATAGCTGAAAAATGCAGGAGCGAGTTTGACAACTTAGGTTTAAAGATAAGAGTGCCTGAAATCCCGCTGAAAAGATTCAAGTATAGCGAGGTTATTTCAATGCTTAAAGAAAAGGGGGTTCAAGTAGGTTTCGGAGATGATGTTGGAAGCGAGGAGCTTAGGAGCCTTGAGGAGCTGAGGGAAGAGTATTACTTCATAACTCACTGGCCGAGTAAAATCAAGCCTTTCTACATTAAGGTTAATCCAGACGGTACTTCGCAATCGTTTGACTTGAACTACGGCCCGTTGGAGCTGGGCTCCGGCGGAACCAGGGAGGAGAATAAGGAGAGGCTTGTAAGCCAGTTGATAGAGAAAAACCTGAACCCAAGCGACTTTTCATACCATTTGAAGGCTTTCGGATACGGTATGCCTCCTCACGCAGGATGGGCAATAGGTCTTGAAAGGCTTTTAATGAGCATCCTTAAGCTTGACAACATTAGGGAGGCAACACTATATCCTAGGGACAGGTTTAGACTAGAGCCTTAGCCTTCTTCAGCATATGCTTCTTCCTCAACGTCAGTTATTCCGTTCTCAGTGATTTTGAACAGGCATTCTCCTTCAGGCCTGTCTAGGCTGACAATTAGGCGGGCAACCCTTAAACCCTGCTCACCCCTGGCTTTACGAAGATATATTCTCGTGTGGCTCCTGTGTGCAAGAATGTGGCCACCCACAGGGTAGGCGCCCATTCCGAATATCTCGTCAGGCTTAGCCATAACTTGGTTAGTAACGACAATAACAAGGTTGAAAGCCTTGGAAAGACGCTCGAGCCTGTGGAGATGCGCGTTCAGCTTCTGCTGTCTTTTAACAAGGCTCTCTCTACCCAGGTATTCGCTTCTGAAATGGGTTGTCAAGGAATCAACTATGACGAGCTTCACCTTCTTACTCTTAATTATCTCGTCGAGACGCTCAACTATGAGTATCTGGTGGTCAGAGTTAAAGGCTTCCGCGACAGTAATGTTTTCAACAGTCTTAATCGGGTCCAGCTTCAAATACTTAGCCATCGCAACAATACGTTCAGGCCTGAAACTGTTTTCAGTATCGATGTAGACAACGTTCCCATTTAAACCCCCTCTCTCCTCAGGCAGCTGAACGTTAACCGCAAGCTGATGGCTTATCTGTGATTTTCCTGTTCCATACTCCCCGAAGAACTCGGTTATCGTCATAGTCTCCAGTCCTCCCCCTAGGAGGGCATCCAGCTTCTTACTTCCAGTAGTAAGCTTCTGAATATGCTCCCGCTGCTTCAGAATGTCTAGGGCTGAGACAAATTTAACCTCAATGCTGCTTCTCGCCAGCGATATTATCTTGGCGGCAGTCTTATCAGGAATGCCTCCGCTTACAAGCTCGTTTACAGTGGCTGTCGCCAATGCTTCAACAGTAGTGTAACCAAGCTCCTTAAGCTTAGCAGCAGTAGATGGACCTATGCCTGGAATATCCTCTATTGATTCAAAAACCTCTACTCGCTCAGATTCATCCTCTTCCTCCTCAGTTTTTCTCCTACCCATGATTTTTTCCTTCTGCTTAACCAGTAGATTCTTAGAACGGTAGCTTATAAATGTGAAACCGATTCCCCGTAAAGGGGTTTTCAAGCTTATAACTTCAGCACGGCTGAAACTTCAGATGGCTAGGGATTACCGTGAAGAGGTCCGTAGGCTTTACGACACCATATCTGAGGAGTTTGACAGAACAAGGATTAAGCCAGACCCTTTTCTTGAAACGCTGGTTAAAAGAGGTTTTTCAAGAAGAACCCGCTTAATACTTGATAATGGTTGCGGAAACTGTAGGAACCTGAAAGCGTTTGACAAGGAATGCATCATGATTGCAGGAGACTTTTCCAGAAGCATGCTTAAACAATGTGTGAAAAACGTTTCTGCAAGAGAGGTTCACTACGTGCAGTATGACTTAACACGTCTCCCTTTTAGAAACAGGGTTTTCGACAGTATAATATGTGTTTCAGCAATACATCATTTGAAGGAGGAGGATGTTGAAAAGGCTTTTAGAGAAATGGGAAGGGTTCTGAGCAACAGGGGATGGATGCTTGCCTCCTCATGGTCAGTAAAGATGACTAGGGATAATAGGTTTCTGCGCAGAGCTAGAAAGATCAGCGGGAACTATTTCATGGTCAACTGGGGTCCGTACGAGAGGTTTTACTTTCTCATGGATGCTAAAACCCTCGGCGCGATATGCAGGAAGGCAGGCTTCAGGGATGCGGTTACTCTAGAATATGGGATGAATAATTACAGTCTAGTGGATAGGAGAACCAGGGAAGCCGGGGCACGTGGAGAGGCTTCAGCCGATGAAAACACTGGTTAAGCGGGAAAAAGGGGAATAAAACTTTTATAACCACCGTCAACTATTAAGGGGATGGCGGCGCTGGTCTAGCCTGGTTATGACACCAGCCTTCCAAGCTGGGAATCCCGGGTTCAAATCCCGGGCGCCGCATAAACCATAATAACCTTCAAGTGTTTTTCCATAAGCGTTTAAATGGGTAAGAGGATGGTGATGAATATCGCAAGGGAGAGGATAGACATACTGCTTAGGCTTGCGCTGGAAACTGCGGAATCCGACTTGAGCAGGGCTGAATCATATGCCAAGCTTGCCTGGAGGATTGCTGAGAAATACAACCTTAGGAGGAAGACCGTGTTGAGAAGATACTTTAGATGTAGTAAGTGTAAGAGCCCAGTGATACCTGGTCGTAGCCTTAAGATTAGGGTTTTGAAAGACAAGGGAGTGGGGCTCATCTGTTTGAAGTGTGGAAGCGTCAAGCTTATTCCAGTTTTCCGCGAAAAAGATAAGAATCCTGGTGTTGAAGCATATTCGACCAGGTTTGAGTCTAGAGCTTACGGCTGAAGTGGAGCGTTTCACGAAAGCATTCATATTGCTGTTCGTCATACTCGATTCTGTTGGAAACATTCCTGTTTTCCACGCTTTTCTAGAGTCCTTCTCAAGCGAGAGGAGGAGGAAGATAATAAGGGAGTCTGTCGTCGCCGCGACAGCAGTGCTAGTGTTCTTCGCCATGCTTGGAAACATAATGTTCAGCTTCCTCGGGATAAGGCTATATGACTTCTACGTTGCTTCAGGAATGGTTCTTGTAGCAATATCCTTAAAATACATACTTGTGGGTGAGGAGAGCGAGCTGAGAGGGGAAAAGGCTGAGGAGATCTCTGTCTTCCCCCTGGCTACGCCGCTTCTCGCAGGTCCGGGAAGTATTTCCACAGTCATAATAATATCTAACCCTCCATATAACATTCTGATTTGCATACTAGTAATACTGCTGAACGCGGTTTTAGCATACGTGATCCTTGTTAACGGTGAGAGGATTATGGCGAGCATAGGCAGAACTCCTTCGAAGCTTATTGCGAAAATATTCAACTTGATAATAGTGGCTTTCGGGATAGTTATGATTAGAAACGGTTTAGAAGGATTTCTACAGTTACCCGGGTAGCTTTAGAAGAAAAAGTTAATATAGTAGTGGAGCGGTCTCCGCTGAGGAGGTGTATAGTGCACATGGCCAGCAACGCCCAAAGGGGGCGAGACTACCTGCGTTGCAGAGACAGCGACACCTCTATCGGAGTCTGCTGAAAAACAATATTGTTTTAAACCTGTTTTAGGAGGGTTTCGTAATGGTTTGGAGAGGATATATTGCTGAGGCTGAAATACCTGGCAGGGTGATTCTTTTCGACACTACTTTAAGAGATGGTGAACAGACTCCTGGAGTCGCGCTTACGCCCGAGGACAAGCTTAAGATAGCGAGACAGCTGGACTTGCTTGGAGTACCCGTATTGGAAGCAGGCTTTCCAGCAGCGTCGCGCGGCGAGGAGGAGGCTATTAAGCAGATAGCTAGAGAAGGGTTGAACGCGGAGGTCGCTGCCTTATCCAGATGCGTGAAGGAGGATGTTGAGAAGACTGCTTCAACCGGTGCACGGAGAATACATCTTTTCATAGCAACCTCAGACATACATTTGAATAAGAAGCTGCAGATAAGCAGGGATGAAGCTGTATGCAGAGCGGTTGAATCCATAGACCTTGCTAAATCCTACGGTATGAAAATAGAGTTTTCAGCTGAGGATGCGACTCGGACGAGCATCGATTTCCTAGTGGAGTTTTACAGGAGGGTTGAAGAGGCGGGAGCAAGCATAGTCGACATTCCTGATACTGTTGGTGTTGCAACACCCTTTGCTATGAGGGAGATTGTTAAGAGGGTTCGCAAAGCCCTGAGGATCCCGGTTGCAGTGCACTGTCACAACGACATGGGTCTAGCAGTTGCGAACACGCTTGCAGGCATTGAGGGCGGAGCCTCTGAGGCGCATGTAACAATTAATGGACTTGGGGAGAGAGCAGGCAACGCGAGCCTAGAGGAGGTGGCGGTTTCCCTGAAAGTATTGTATGGTGTTGAAACAGGCTTAAAGTTTAAAGAGATATACAACACTTGCAGGCTTGTCTCACTGATAACTGGCGTAGCAATACCTGTGAATAAGCCTATAGTTGGAGAAAACGCTTTCTCCCATGAGAGCGGTATCCATACTCACGGCATACTGGCGTCTCCAGAGACTTACGAGCCTATAGACCCTGGGTTTGTTGGAGCTAGGAGAAAGCTGGTAGCTGGAAAGCACGCCGGTGTCCACGGGATTTCAGCGCAGCTTGAAGAAATGGGGTACAGGCTTAGTGAGGAGGAGTTGAAACAGGTTCTTAAAATAGTTAAGGATATTGGCGACAAGGGTAAGAAGGTTACTGACGCGGAACTCGCCTCGATAGCTGAAAGCGTTATAGGGTACGGGGTCGGTGAGAAGGATCGCATCGAGCTTGAAGAGCTTCTGGTGGTCACTGGGTTAAACACGACGCCGACAGCAGCAATAAAGATAAGAAGGGGTGAACAGGCTTGGAGAGGAGCGGAGTTCGGAGTGGGGCCGATAGATGCTTCGATGAAGGCAGTCAGCAAGCTTCTTGGAGACCTGGTTAAGATTAAGCTTGAAAGCTTCAGGTTGGAGGCAATCACGGGAGGCACGGATGCGCTTGCAGAAGTTACGGTCAGGGTTTCAGATGAAGAAGGGAGGAGTGTGACTGCGAAGGGATTCAGCGAGGACATTGTGCTAGCAGGGGTTTACGCGATATTAAACGGGGCTAACAGGCTTCTGCAGATTAAGAGGGCTGGTAGATGACGGGTTTAACAGCAGTACAGAAGGTGCTTTCCAGGAAAACAGGCAGGCCTCGTGTGGAACCTGGTGAAATAGTTGAGGCTAAGGTGGATTTCCTAATGTTGCACGAGGTAACTGGGCCACTGGCTGTCGAAGAGTTTGAAAAAATCTCTGGAAAAGTCTGGGACCCAAGTAGGGTGATAGTGGTTTTCGACCATGATGTTCCGCCGAGCACGATAGACTTAGCCAACCAGATGAGAAGGATGAGAAGCTTCGTTAAGAAACACGGGGTAAACAATTTTTTCGAGATAGGCAGGGGAGGTATTGCTCATCAAGTTCTCTTCGAAGAAGGCTTCGACATGCCTGGCTTCCTGATAGTCGGCGCGGACAGTCATACTTGCACAGCTGGGGCGACTGGCGCAGTTGGAATAGGGGTCGGCTCTACTGATGCTGCTGTTGTCCTAGCAACCGGAGAGATATGGTTGAGGGTTCCTGAAACACTGTTGGTTGAGGTCAAAGGCAGGCTTAGGAAAGGCGTTTTCGCGAAGGATGTTGCTTTAAGTATCGTTGGGAGAATTGGCAGCAATGGAGCAACCTATAAGGCTCTGGAGTATTCAGGTGAAACAGTAAGCATGATGTCTCTTTCTGAACGCCTTACTCTTGCAAACCTCTCCGTGGAGACTGGCGCTAAAACCGGGATTGTTCAGACAGATTCTAAAAGCATTGAGTATGCTGAGAACTCTGGAAGACGCAGCGAGCTACTGGATGTTAGGAGCGACCCCGACGCGTGCCTGGAGAAAATCGAGATTGATGTTTCAAACTTGGAGCCTGTTGTAAGCCTGCCGCATAGCGTGGATAATGTTAAGCCCGTTGCAGAAGTTGAAGGCCTTGAGATAGACCAGGCTTTCCTAGGTTCCTGCACGAACGGGAGGCTGGACGATCTTCTCGTAGCCTTCAAGATACTTAAGGGGAGAAGGGTCGCGCCGAGCGTGAGGCTGGTGGTTAGCCCGGCTTCAGTCAAGGTGTATGCGGAGGCTTTGAGAGCAGGAGTCGTCGAGGAGATTGTGCGGGCAGGAGGAATAGTGACAAGCCCAACATGTGGTCCCTGCCTCGGAATGTCGAGGGGAGTTCTTGCTGAAGGAGAGGTTGCAGTTTCAAGCAGCAACAGGAACTTTATAGGCAGAATGGGTGATAAGAGGAGTAAAGTGTTCCTCGCTTCCCCGGCGACAGTGGTTGCGTCAGCGGTAGAGGGAAGAATAGCTGATCCAAGGAGGTTTCTGCCTTGAAGATACGCGGTAGGATTATTAGGCTTGGAGACAACGTGGATACTGACGTGATAATACCTGCAAGATACTTGGTGACTCACGATGCGGAGGTTCTTGCGAAACATGTTTTCGAAGACTATTATCCTGAATTCAGGGCAAAGGCTTCTGGTGGAGCGATAATAGTTGCCGGAGAGGACTTCGGGCTGGGGAGCTCAAGAGAGCATGCAGTAATAGCTTTGAAACACTCCGGTGTGAAAGCGATAGTAGCTAAGTCTTTTGCAAGAATCTTCTACAGGAATTCTATCAACCTGGGTCTTCCCGCGCTCGTCTTAAGAAGTAATGAGGGTTTTGACAAGCTTAAGGATGGGGATGAGGCTGAGCTTGATGTCTCCAACGGGGTTTTGACGATTATCAGAACCGGGGAGAAGTTTTCCTGCGATAAAATGCCTGAATTCATGATGAAAATAATAGAAGCAGGAGGCTTAATAAACTATTTTTTGAAGAAACACGGATGAAACCCGCTGGAAAACAGGGCCCGATAACTATTTATAAACCGGCTCAGCATGAAACTATTACTGTTGCAGCGGAGAGAAGCAGTTAGAAGGGAGGCTGTTGGCAGTTATTCCTGCGAGCAGTGTGGGCGTCCACTGAGCCCTGAATACAAGTTCTGCCCAGCCTGCGGAACCCCGCGGAGAGGAGTCTCCTACGTTAGGAGGGTTTCAACAGGCAACCCGGCTATAGACGAGATTCTGGAGGGTGGTTTCGAAGTGGGTAAAACATATCTGCTCGCCGGGGAGGCTGGAACCGGTAAGACGATTTTCAGCTTACAATACCTCTTACACGGGGCTAAGAATAATGAGCCCGGAATATATGTTACGATAGACGAGAGGCCGGAGATGCTTGTTAGAGACGTGAGGAACTTCGGCTGGGATCTTCAGCCGCTCATAGAGACAAAGAAGCTTGCGATACTCCCGGTTAGGAGATACTTCACCTCCAAGATGTGGGGGAGGGAAATGGACACTATAGTTAACAACATAATAGAGGAGCTTGACAGGAGGAGGAGGGAGATAGGGGCTAAGAGGCTTGTCATAGATCCTATAGCCCCGTTGGTAACTACTTATTCGAACGAGGTTGCATGGGTTAGAGAATACATCAGGAGCCTCATATTCTCTATTGAGGAGAAGCTCGGTGTAACCACGGTTATAACGTCAGAAGTCCCTACTGGGGAGAACATGATGAGCAGGTATGGTGTTGAAGAGTTTCTGGCGAGCGGCGTAATATTACTATCCCTGTCTAGAGTTGGGAACTCCATAATAAGGACGATGTTTATAAGGAAGATGCGCTGGACTGCTGTGAACCCAACGATCTACAGGTTTGAAATAGAAAGGGGTCGTGGAATAGTTCTTAAAGAACCGTTAAGCTAAGTCGGCAGCCTGGTTCCACATCTGAAGCAGAATTTGTAGCGCGCATTGTTTATTGCCCCACACTTTGGACAGGTTTTAGTGCCTGCACTACCAGCCGTCTCCTCGGAAGCAGGCCGCGACGCAACGGTGACGGTTTCAACATGCTCCGGTTCCGCCGCCTCATATTCAGCAGGCTCCTTGAAAGAGGGCTGGGCCTCAGGAGCCTCCGCTGCACTACTGCTTGGCGCAACCTGGACCTCAGGCTCCTTCGGCACGTACGTGGAGGGTTTTGCTGAAACCTGCTCCCTAACCTGGGTCTTCGGCTCTTCACGCGTTTCGACAGCCGGCTTCGCCGGCGCAGGGGGTGCAGCTGGAACAGTAACCTCTTTCTTCAATATCACTATGTCTTCAGCAGCGTCAACCTCGCTCCAGATGAACTCCATCTCCCTATTGTCTCTCCCGACAACAACTATTCCAACTAGGTTCTCGCCTAAGACAAACCCTATGTCTTTAACAGTGCCGACGTATCGGCCCCTCTTATCGTAAACCTGGAGGCCTATTATCTTGTCTTTTCTAATTAGCAACCCGTAGGGAAATTCTCCCGGGGTGACTTTTATTCTTTATCTTCATATTAGTACACAATGCTAACGGTTTAGATGCTGTGTCAAACAGGCAATGAAACAGTTTAAAGGCATTAGAGGGCCTCTAAGGGCATTTTTCAACCGTGGAGAAGGAGAAGCCCTTGACAAGCCTGCTTACAGCGTTTTCCAGAAGCATCCTAGCCTCCGTGTCTTTCTGAAGCATCAGGCTAAGCTTTGAGAAACACTCTTTTAAAACGTTCTCCCTGTCTGCGAGCATCATTTTATCAGCCTCGGGAGAGCCTGCGCCTAAGGATACTCGCTTCGAAGCGACAGCACTCGCGTCAGCCTCTTTCAGTATTTTCATCAGTAGACCGCTAACGTCTCTGCCTAACACGTTCAGGGAAACACTTTTTAAATCCTCCTCGTTGAGACTATTCATCTTCCTGCCGGTTTTAACGCTGAGCTTAACAATCTCCCCCACCAACCTGTGGGCAAGCCTGAATGGAACCCTGGCTTCCTCAACTATTCTTTCAGCAACATCCAAGGCAATAATGTTTGGCTCAGTTAAAGACCTTATTCTCTCACGGTTCTCCTTAAGATTCTCAAGAACAATTCTAACGATTCTAACTGCTTCCCTGCTTGTTTCAATAGCCTCGATCAACGGGGGCTTGGTTTCCTGAAGATCTCTAACATAGCCGCTGGGCACTGCCTTGCAAACCATCGAGAGCTGAGCTAGACTTGAGAAAACCCTTCCTGTTCTCGCACGGGTCAGCTCAAGTATGCAAGGATTCTTCTTATGTGGCATCGCGCTCGATGGGAAAGCCAGCTCGTCTGGAAGCGTGAAGAAACCGTATTCTGAGGAAAGCCAGATTATAAGGTCCTCCATAATCCTGCTCAGGTTAAGCATGAGAATGTTGAGGTTTGAAACAACCTCCAGCGCGAAGTCTCTTGACGAAACAGCGTCGAACGAGTTCTCCACAACACCGTCGAACCCTAGGAGCCTCGTAGTGAGACTCCTGTCTATCTTAAGCGAGGAGCCGACTATAGCAACGCTCCCTAAAGGATTCTGGTTAACCCTTTTAAAGGATTCTGAGAGTCGGTTAAAGTCTCTCAGAAACACGTCGAAATACCCTAGGAAATAGTGTGAAAGAGGAGCAACCTGAGCCTGTTGCAGATGAGTGTAGAACGGGAAAACTACGTCAAGAGTCTCTCCAGCCTTCTTTAGAAGAGTTGCCTCAAGCTTAAGCAGCTCTCCCATAATGCTTAAGACTTCTCTCCTCGTCTTAAGCCTCACCGCCGTGACAACCTGATCATTCCTGGAGCGAGCCGTGTGAACAAGGCCTCCTACCTCCATCCCAGCCTGCTTAACTACATAAGACTCTATGAGTTCATGAACATCCTCGTACTTTTCAAGGTCGAGCTGACTCAAACCTTCCTCTCTAAGCCTTTTAAGAGCCTCAAGAATCTGTTTAAGCTGCTCCTCAGTAATATAGCCCTGTTTCATAAGCATGAGGTCGTGCGCAACCGTGCATTCAATATCCTCGTTAAATATCCAAGCGTCTTCCCTAATGCTGGACACGTATCTCGTGGCCTCTGAGGAAACCGGTCCAAGCCTGCTCCTATATATGCCTCCGGAAGCATCCTGCTCCATTGACAACCCTAAGCCGGATGAACCTGCAGAAACATGCTAATAAGGGTTACATGAAAAACGGTTTGAAACATTCTGAAGGCTTAAAAGCGATCAGCATTTTACGGGTTTCCCTAGAGACAAGTGGTGGCGAGCTAAGATTCTACAAGGGTTGAGACGCCTCCGGTAGTCCAGAAGCATGTGAATCACACTCCACGGAAAGCCTTTCCCCCGGTTTTCTACGCGCGCAAAAAGCAGCGGGCAAAACTTAAAAGGCTCAAAAACAAGTATTTCAAGAGGAACTCGTCATGCTTATAGAGGAGAAGCTGGATCTCGGAAGACTCGTCACATTCGTGCCCAACAAGCATATTCCAATACATAATTGGTTTTTTCTATAAAGAAGGGTTTTCCCGCGACTTCGTAGTTCTTGTGAGTAGACGGCTGGGGCTTGGCGAAGACTCGTGGATGCTGGACCCGTTCTGCGGCGTCGGAACAACCCAGTTAACTGGAAAGGAGCTTGGGATAAATACTGTTGGCGTCGACGTGGCTGAGCTTCCTGTTTTCGTCTCCAGGGTTAAGACTGCCGACTATGATGTTGAGCAGCTCAGGAAGGTTTCTGAAAAAGTTTTCTCGGAAAAATTTAGAAGACCCAGCCTAGGTGGTTTAAGCAGGCTTGTTAGAAGAGCTTTTCCCAAGCATGTTTTAGAGGACATATTGTTCTTCAGAGAGATTGTTGAAAACATTGAGGATGAGACTGTGAGAAACTTCTTCAAACTCGGTTTAATAAGTGCTGCTATGAAAGCATCCTACGTCGTGAAGGACGGCGGCCTCCTTAGAATAGTTAAGGAGAGGAACATCCCGCCTTTCAGAAAGTTTTACAAGAACAGGATTAAGAGGATGATTAAGGATGTTGAAGCCTCCAGAATGCTTAACCCTAAGGTGTCAACTTTTAAGGCTGACTCGAGAAACCTATGGTTCTTGGAGGATGAAACGTTCGACGCGGTCGTTACTTCACCACCCTACTTGAACAAGATAGAGTACACCAGGGTTTACAGGGTTGAAAACGAGCTTTTCTTCAAGGGTTCCGAGCCCATGCTACGCTCATACATAGGTGACGCCGTTAGGCTGACGGAGGATTCTGAAAACACCGGAAACACCCCGGCGATAGTTGAAGCCTATTTCCGAGACCTCCGCAGGGTTCTGTCCGAGCTTCACCGTGTTCTTAAAAAGAACGGGATGGGTGTTTTCGTCATAGCTCAAGGAGTCTTTCCGACGGGCGTTGTAGAAACAGAGAGAATATTCGTTGAAATAGCTGGGGAAACCGGTTTTGAAACCGAGAGGCTCTGGCTAGTCAACAGGAGGGTTGCAACCAGAGACCGTGTCGTCAAGATTGGTTATGCAGACGAGTATGTTGTTTTCACACGTAAACTCTGAAAAACTTTAAAGCCTGAAACTGGCCTCAATGCTTGGACGTATCGGTTGAGAATCGTAGCCCAGCCTCCTAAGCTCCCTTGAAAACTCTTCCGGGAAACCGTGGACTGTGAAAACCTTCTCCGGACAGGTTTTCCTAACGATTTCCACCAGGCCGTTGAAATCAGCATGATCGCTCAACGGGAAAGCCTTGTCAACGCCCAGCGCCTCGCTATACCAGTCGAAAATCGACCTGCCTGAGAAGCTTATGAAGACAGCACCATACTTCCTTTTAACAAGCTGCATGAAAGCATTTCTACCGGAGACATTAGGATAGTATAGGGCCCAGGATCCCTCAGGCAGCTCTGGAGACTGGGGTGTGAAAACCTTCTTCCCACTTATCCCCATTGAGAAAAGCCTGTAAACATTGTTATACTCTGCTATAGATGGTGAAACATATGTTTCAACAACATCCTGGAGAACAGGGTCTAAAACCATTTGAACATGTTGAGACTTGCCAAGCGGGTATCCCATTAGAACTATGGGTCTGCCTCTTCTCACTGTTTCACTAACGTAGTCGACAATCTCGCCTATCAGCTGTCTTCTCGAGGGGAAAACCAGGCCGGGGCGACCATAGTTAGACTCTATTATGAGAGTATGAACCCTTGGGAAGCACGGTTCAGGTATGCCCTCAACCGGTGAAGTGTTAACATCTCCCGTGTAAAGAATCCCTCCCCTATCGGTTTCAACAAGCAGGGCTTTAGACCCTAAAATATGGCCTGAGTCCAGAAGGGTGAAAGGATTGTTCTCAACACGCTTAACTTCAAGCCCCCTGAGCGTGGAAAGAAGCAGAGTCTCCTCCGAGCATACTGCTGAGGCTTTCTTCGCGTCAGACCTGCCTAAATGGTCGAAGTGCGCGTGAGATATGAAAAGATAGTTGAAAGACTCGTCTGAGCCTGTTTTCAGAAAAGCCTCTCCCCCTTTGAAGCAGAGGGTTGCGAAACGGTCAAGCTTAACTGAAAAACCCTTGAACGCTGCGGACATTGGCTAGGTGAAAAACCTGTTTTCCCTCAGCTTAGCTAAAAACCGGCTTTCAAGCCTCTTAGCCGGCGGAACCCATTTCCTCCTTCTCTCCTCAAGCTCGTCTCTATCGACAAGCAGGTCCAGCCTTCTTTCCGGCACGTCTACAAGTATCTCGTCACCGTCCTCCACGAGCGCTATAGGTCCCCCCAAGTAGGCCTCTGGGGAAACATGGCCTATGGCAATTCCCTTCGTGCCCCCTGAGAATCTTCCGTCAGTAACCAGCGCAACCCTTTCAACAAGGTTCCTGCCAACTATTAGCGAGGTCGGCATCAGCATTTCACGCATACCGGGGCCGCCTAGAAGCCCCTCGTAGCGCACGACAACTACAGTGTCCACAGTGAAATCCTCTTTCTCAAGCGCTTCAACAGCCTCCTCCTCAGAGTTGAAAACCCTAGCCCTGCCTCTGAACGTTCTAAGCTGAACAGGTGTTCCAGCAAGCTTAATCACAGCGCCCTCCGGCGCCAAGGACCCCCATAGCACCGCTATGCCTCCTTCACCTCTATACGGGTTATCCGGAGAACGTATAAGCATGCCCCTTGGATCTGGAAACTCTTCAACAAGCTCCCGGAGACGCCTACCGGTAACAGTTAAAACATCCAGGTTAAGATATTTTTTAAGAGTCTTCATGAGCGAGGGGACTCCGCCCGCGTTGTAGAAGTCGATCATGAAGCTCTCGCCGGACGGCCTTATTAGAGCCAGCGTAGGTATCCTTCTGCTCAGCTCGTCGAAGGTCTTTAGAGGAAGCTCGTACCCAGCCTCCTTGGCTAGAGCGCTCAAGTGGAGAACAGTGTTGGTGGAGCCTCCGAGAGCATTATCAACAATTATAGCGTTAACAATGCTTTCAGGCTTAACAATATCCTTAAACCTTAAACCCTCCTTCCAGAGTTCCACTATTCGCCTTCCAGACTCGTATGCAAGAGTCTTCTTACCCTCGTCCTCAGCGTGAGTAGCAGCCATGCCGGGAAGCGATATGCCCATCGCCTCAACCAGGCAAGCCATAGTGTTAGCAGTGAAAAGGCCGGCGCAGCTTCCGGCGCCGGGGCAAGCAGCCTGTTCAAACTCCCTCAGTTCTTCAAGCGTAATCCTTCCCTCACGGTATTCCCCGAGCGCTTCGAAGACTGAAACCAAGTCAACCCTCCTGCCTTTGAACAACCCCGGATACATGGGTCCGCCTGTAACGAATATCGACGGAAGATTCAGCCTGGCTGCTGCCAGCAGGTGGCCGGGAACAATCTTGTCGCATGAAGATATGAAAACCAGGGCGTCGAACACGTGTGCTGAAACCATTATTTCAACCGAGTCGGCTATGACTTCTCTGCTTGGGAGCGAGAACCTCATTCCATCATGGTTCATCGCAATACCGTCGCAGACAGCGATCGTGTTGAAGATGAAAGGCACCCCGCCGCTGTCTCTAACACCCTTGGAAACGTTTTCCGCAAGCACGTTGAGGTGAACATGTCCTGGGACAACGTTAGTGAAGGAGTTGACTACACCTATGAAAGGCTTTTCGAAGTCCTGGTTTCTCAAGCCTATGGCGTGAAGCAGAGACCTGTGCGGAGCCCTGTCCACACCTTTTTTTACAGCGTCGCTCCTCATCAAGTCTTTTTCAACCGTACACCATCGACCTTATTTTCCTTCCAACAGTCTCTATCAAGTGGTTTCTCTCTCTTTCAACGAGAGTCTTCAGAACAACCTGGTTCGAACTGTTTTCAAGTATCCACTCTCTTGCGAAAACACCTGTCTGAACATCTTCAAGAAGCTTCCTCATCTTCCTCTTAACATCCTCATCTATAAGATAGGGGCCGCGCGTAAGACCGCCGTACTTAGCAGTATCGCTGACAGCCTGCCACATGCCGGATAAGCCTTTAGACCAGATCAGGTCGACGATAAGCTTAAGCTCGTTTAAAACTTCGAAGTAAGCCACCTCAGGCTGGTATCCTGCTTCCACAAGGATTTCGAAGCCGCTTTTAATAAGCGACGAGACTCCGCCGCATAGCACAGCCTGCTCTCCGAAAAGATCTGTCTCAACCTCCTCCTTGAACGAGGTTTCTATCAAGCCGATCCTGCTTAGCCCCACAGCCTTCCCCAGCTCCCTGACTATTCTTGAAGCATTACCCGTGTAATCCTGGTGGACAGCTATTAAGCCGGGGACCCCGGTTCCGCGAACATATGCTTCTCTTAAAGCAGGACCAGGCGCCTTGGGAGCCACGAGGACAACGTCGAGCCAGGGAGAAGGAACTATCTGCCTGTAGTGAATGTTGAAAGCATGCGCGAAAACAAGTGTTGAACCCTTAGAGATGTTCGGCTCAACATGATCCCTGTAGACAGCCGGTTGAGCAGGATCAGGAATAAGCATTAGAATAATGCTGCTTTTTCTAACTGCCTCACTTATCTCGTAGACTTCGAAGCCGTCTTCAGAAGCCCTTCTCCAAGACGAGCCTTCTCTTCTCAAGCCTATTATCGTGTTAACACCGCTGTCTCTAATGTTCTTAGCCTGAGCCTCACCCTGGGAGCCATAGCCTATCACGGCGACAGTCTTATTCTTAATCAGCTCGATGCTTATTTCATCATCCCTTATTATCCTAGCCATCCTCAGTCACCCCTACTCCACGGCTACGTTTTCTTTTAAGCTTTTTACTTTCTGAAACGGTTCAAAGTGTGAATCATCACACCGCTCCTCGAGAAGCTTTCAACACGATCTTTAAACTCCTCCTTAAAGTCGTCGACAACCCTAGGGTCGGCGAGGAGCTCGACGAGAAGCCTGGAGCCGCTCAGCAAGGTTGTTCTAGCCCTATACCTGACCCTGATATAGTCGCTCACACTAGTGTCACAATCCTTCAGCACAGCTACGAAAGCCTCCCTTATCACATCGTACTCGAGAGAACCTATCTTAACCTCGAAGACACATGGGTTTTTCTCAAGAACCTTAACTATGTTTTCAAATTTCTCCTGAGGCAGGCTGAAGGTTAGAGATATCTCCGAGGTCTTCCCGTTCACCATGCCGACAGTTATCGTGTCAATGTTTATTGCTCTCCTCGCGAATATTGAGGCTATTCTCTCCATCACCCCAGGCATGTTGAGAACCCTGAGCACAACGAACCTCTTATTCTCGTCTGAAGCCATTTTCCACCCTACCTCCTTACGATGACTCTGTCAAGCGGGGCAGCCGGGGGAACCATTGGGAAAACATTATCCTCTCTCGCGACAATCACGTCTAACACAGTTGTCTCATCCTGCTTTAAAGCGGTTTCAAGAGCGTTTTTAAGCTCGCTTATCCTCGTCACTTTAAACCCTTTAGCGCCGAAACCCTCTGAAACCCTAGCTATGTCAGCTCTGCCCTTCAAATCCACAGCCATATACCTCCTGCCGTAGAAAAGCTCCTGCCACTGTCTAACCATGCCCAGGAAATAATTGTTAAGAACCAAGACTATGATCGGCAGGTTATAGTCTACTGAAACCGGAAGCTGGTTACAAGTCATGAAGAAGCTACCGTCTCCAGCTATGTCGAAAACACGGCTCTCCGGGAAGGCTGCTTTAACCCCGATCGCAGCCGGAAGCCCGAAGCCCATTGTGCCAAGTCCGCCGGAGGATATGAATTGTCTCGGACGCTTAGCTGTAAAGTGGAGTGAAGCATACATCTGGCACTGGCCTACCTCCGTCGTCACAAAGTCTTCAGCCTTAACATAGTCGTTCAGAACCCTTACGGCAGTACTTGGATCAACCGGAACAGCATCGTAATCGTAAAGGAACTCAGATTCCTTCTTGAGCTGTTTAACTCTTTCACCCCACGTAGCAGCCTTGCCCTTCTTGAAAAGCCTGAGAATCGTTTCGCGAATCCTGATTAAAACCTGCTTAGCGTCACCGGCGACGCCAAGGTCGGGCTTAAGCAGCTTCCCGATTTCAGACCTATCTATGTCAACATGTATCTTCCTCGCTCCCGGGGCGAAGCCGCTTAACTTACCAGTAGTCCTGTCGCTAAACCTCATGCCTACTGCAAGAATCAGGTCGCTCTCCTGAACAGCCTTGATCGCGCCTAGCTTCCCATGCATTCCAACCATGCCTAGGGACAACGGATGGTCTTCAGGAATGCTTCCCTTGCCCATTAGAGTCGTCGCTACGGGAGCGTTTAGAAGCTCAGCAAGGGCGATAAGCTCGCTGGACGCGCCTGATATTATTACTCCGCCTCCAGCTATGATCACAGGCCTCTCAGCCTCAACCAGCATCTTTGAGACTGTTAGAATCTCCTCGTCGGAGGGAGAGGGAGGAGTATAAGAGTAGATGTAGAAATCGTCATCAGGCTCGCCCTCCATCAGCTGAACATCCCTAGGGACGTCGATGTGAACAGGCCCAGGTCTTCCGGATAAGGCTATTTTAAAAGCGTTCTCAAGCGCAGAGTTAAGCTCGTTTAAGTCTCTAGGTAGAAAGTTCATCTTCGTCAACCCTATCATCATCGAGAAAACATTAGCCTCCTGAAAACCGTCGTAACCTATGAGAGGCGTCGCAACCTGGCCGGCTATGCTTAAAACCGGCGAGGAATCCAAGTAGGCGTTGGCAATTCCTGTTGCAAGATTAGTGGCGCCAGGGCCGGATGTGGCGACGACAACGCCAATCCTGCCGGTTGCCCTAGCATACCCGTCAGCCATGTGGGCAGCACCCTGCTCATGCCTCGCGAGAATGAACTCTATGTCGCCAGCCTTATAAAGCTCGTCTAGAAACGGGAGCACAGCCCCACCGGGTACTCCGAAGATGGTTTTAACCCCGTTCTCCCTCAGCTTCTCAACTAGTAGTCTAGACCCTGAAACCATTTGAAACACCTCTTGCAAACGGCTTTTTGAAAACCACTGTTTTCTCTAGCGGAGGCTGGGTTTGCAGCGGGACTCCTGCAGTTGGTGGACGGTGTCCCGCCCCCTTGGAGCGTGAATATTATGGTACACTCAGCGCACCTCCTAAGCAGTGTGCCCATTGAGAGGCCTATATTAATCTTTCCCCCCTAAGCTGGCTAAATACCGTCGATACGAATATTCCTGGTTTCTACCGAGCAGGCATACAAGGCTAAGACGTAGAGCGGCAGGGAAACAAGCAGAACAACCAGTATCAATATACTGCGAAATCCAACAGTAAACTCTTTAAGAAAGAGCTGTTGACCCTGCGGCTGGCTCGCCTCCTGGGTTATTAAGAAAGGAGATATCGTTACGCTGAAGATTATCACGCAGAGAAAAATGGCTGTAGTGTTCGCGAGCTTTCTTAAAACCTCCTTAGAAAGACCATATCCGACGGCTAGTGAGAAAAGCCAGTAACCATGCGTTGCCAATAGGAAATGAATCAAACCGTTAAAATCATTGAAGATAAGGGGAGATCGTAACACAGGTATTAAAACTATAAGTGTTTTAAGCTCTAGCAGGATGAGGGAAACAAGAGAATGCGCTAAAAACGGTATGTACTCAGACATGGCTGTGTAAATCTTTAGCTTAAAACCCTTGTTTAAAAATTCCATGCGCCAAATCTCAAGCTCAGAAAGGGTTGAGCAGAGAATTATAACTAACCATACTGCTGGGAGTAAAGCGCGCACGCTAACAATAGGTTCGAAGGAACCAGGGCATAGTAGTGTATAGGCGGCTAATGCTACTGGGGCAAACTCCAGGGTCATGAAGAGCGGTGAAGTGAAGAAGAGCTTCAGCTCCCGGTCAACAAGGTTAGCCAAAACTCGTCACTCCTCCATAAACCTGTGGGCGGACTCAAGCAGGTGCTGCCTGCTGCTTACAATCTTGTTGATGGAAGCATTGTTCTTAACAAGGAACTCCAGAGTCCTCTGGATTTTCTCAGGAGTATTGTCAAACTCTATTATTGCCTCCTTCTCACCGGTTGCGTACCAGCTTACACCGATTTTCTCAAGCATTTCAATATTGCTTTCAACGCTGAAGCCTGAAACATGTATGGAAAGCATGCCGGGGCCGCTGACTCCGGTGATGAAGCTCTCCGTATGGTCTAACACGGCCTGCTGCCCATTGTGGAATATGGTTATCCTGTCGCAAACATCGTCCAGGAGCATGGGTATTGTTGAAAACACGACTATAGACTTACCCAAGTCCGTCGAAGTCTTTATGAAGTTACGCATGAAGGAGGCTACGTCGTAAGTTGCCCCCCTGAAAGGATCGTAGAGAAGCACCACTGCCGGATCATGGATGAATGTTGAGGCGAAGCATAGCTTCCTCCTGATGGAGAGGGAAAGCTTGGACCATTTAACCCTTGAAACGTTAGCCGCTTCGAAAAGGGAAAGCAGCTCCTCAACTCTTTTAACAGCCTTATCCCTAGGCACTTTGTGCAAAGAGGCTGCTAGAAGAAAGTTTTCCATGACCGTCAAGTCTTCAACCAGGTTCATGGTGCACGAGTAAAAACCAACCCTCCTGCTGAAATCCCTCCTGCTGAACCTCGGGTTGTTAAAGTAGATTATGCTGCCTGAGGAAGGCCTGTCTAGGAGAAGCAGGAGTTTGAAAAGGCATTCAACCGGCTCAGTCCTGTTTGAAACAATCCCGAGTATTTCAGCATTATCCAGGACGAAGCTTACTTTCGAAAGCAACATATGCCCGTTTTTCTTGAAGGAGACGTCTGAAACCTTCAACGGGGCACCAACGGGCTCTGCGAGACTCAACCTTAAACATCCTCCTCACGGTGGAAGCTCATAACTCAAGATCACGAGCACACGGCTCAAAGGCCAGAGAATTCATCGTCTTCCACCGCGTTAAGAGTATCCGAAAACAGGAGCTTTTAAGCTTTCCGCAAAGGCTTGTAGAATAAAAAAGAACCTGTTCCCAGCATGAGACTACACGTTTTACCTGCCCTGAAGAATACGGGCGTGAGAGAAAACAGAGCCTGGGAAATGAGCATGCAGAGGCCTATTAATAACCCGGGTAAAAACGAGCATTGAGAAGGAACTGTTTAGGATGGTTTAGGTTTAAAACTTTTATTAACCACCACCATCCATTGGTGAGACAGCGGCGCTGGTCTAACCTGGTTATGACACCAGCCCCCCAAGCTGGGAACTCCGGGTTCAAATCCCGGGCGCCGCATTTCAAAACGTTAAGCAGAATCAAGAGTCTTGAGCGCGCGTGGCTGAGGCCGTTAAGAATGTTGAAAAGCCTGGCTGGAATGTTTCCTTAGAAAAATAAGAAAAAAGAAAAAAAAGCTTGGTTTAAGTGTCTTAGTCTAGTTCTCCAGCACCGCCTTCCTCAGACGGTGGCTTCGGAGTCTTCTCCTTCTCTTTAAGCTTGCCCGCGGCAATCACGTCGTCAATCCTCAGGATCATGCTTGCAGCCTCGCTTGCAGACTTCACTATCTGCTCTTTCACGAGCAATGGTTCAAGAATATTGTTAGCCCAGCTGTCAGCAGTCTTCTTAGACACAATGTCTACGCCGTGCCATTTGTTTCCAGACTCATGTTGCTTCCTGAGCTCAGCTATGATATCTATCGGATCCATTCCAGCGTTCTCAGCAAGCGCTGAGGGTATTGACTCCAGCGCGTCTGCAAACCTTAATACTGCAAGCTGCTCCTTGCCAGCTATAGTCTCCGCCTTCTTCCTTATTCTCATCGCAACCTCTATCTCAGGAGCTCCCGCGCCGGCGACGATATACGGGTATGTGACAACATCCTTCACAACGCAGAGAGCATCGTGGAGAGCCCTGTCAGCCTCGTCAACCATCTTCTCAGTTCCACCCCTTATCAGGATGGTTACAGACCTCGGATCCTTGCACTGCTCTATGAAGACCCACTTGTCTTCACCGACCTTCCTCTCCTCAACTAGGCCGGCGTAGCCAAGGTCGTCCTTAGTAAGCTCGTTCACGCTGGTAACTATTCTGGCGCCGGTTGCCTTAGAGGCCTTCTCAATATCAGACTCCTTGACTCTTCTCACAGCGATCACCCCAGCCTTAGCCAAGTAGTGTTGAGCAATGTCGTCAATACCCTTCTGGCAGAGAACCACGTTTGCACCAGCTTCAACGATCTTGTCAACCATCTCCTTCAGAATCCTCTGCTCCTCCTCCAGGAATGCTTTAATCTGCTCAGGCCTTTCAATGTTTATCTTAGCGTCGAACTCAGTCTTCTCGATCTCAAGCGGGCTGTTGAGAATAGCTATCTTAGCATTAACAATCCTCCTCGGCATCCCAGAGTGAACAATCTCCTTATCCAGCACGATGCCGTTTATCAGCTTGGTCTCCATCACTGAGCCGCCGGCCTTCTTCTCAACCTTAACATCGTCAAGCCTAATGTTAAACTTCCCGTTCTCCTCCCTCGCCACCTTCAGAATAGCGTCGACAGCGATCTCCGCAAGCTGGTCACTATACTCCCTGACAACCTTGCTCCTCAGAGCAGTCATGGCTATCAGCTTGAGAACCTCCCTGTCCGTCGGCTTAACCTCTTGAGCAATCTCCTTAAGGAACTGGAGCGCCATGGTTGTGGCCCTCTTATAGCCGTCGACTATGATCGTCGGATGAACATCCATGTCTAGAAGCTCTTCAGCCTTCTTCAAAAGCTCCCCGGCGAGGACTACCGCTGAAGTGGTTCCGTCGCCAGCCTCAACGTCAGTGCTCTTAGCGACTTCAACCATCATCTTCGCAGCCGGGTGCTCAATCTCCATCTCCTTCAGAATAGTTGCACCATCATTGGTTATCGTCACGTCGCCAAGCGAGTCGACAAGCATCTTGTCCATACCTCTAGGACCGAGTGATGAACGGACTATTTCTGCGAGAGTTATTGCAGCGTTAAGATTGTTCCTCTGGGCTTCCCTGCCCCTCGTCCTAGTGCTTCCCTCTTTAAGGATTAATACTGGTGTTCCACCTACTGTTGCAGGTATAGCAGTAGCCATTTCAATCTCACCTCAGAACCCCGATTAATAAAGAGGGGTATAAAAACTTTATTTCAAGCCTTGAAAAAGGTAAAAACTTAAGTCTAACCTTCTTCTAAAATATTGGAAATGAGCCCAGAGTTAATCTGTCCCTGCGGCAGGATTATTAAGGACGCCTCCGAGTTTAAACTCCTATATCTTAAGAAAGAGCTTAACGAGATAGATATTCTGTGTCCAAACGACAACTGTTACCTTAGGGAAGTAGGATACATAAAGTTTGAAATAGTCGACGGTAAGCCGAAGTTTAAGGAAGCAAGCTTCTACCCTCCGTTCGTAACCTGGAACGCAAGCCAAATGGGGAGAGAAGCCGCGTTAGCAGAGTTGAAAAACACTCTCAAGAAGCTTGTTGAAAGAATAGACTGGAGCATGATAAAGCCTGTTGAAGCGAAGACTTAGAAACCCTATTCTATAAGGTCATCCACCTTAGGAACCTCAGCCGGAAGACCCTTCCTCCTCCTTATTTCAGCGATAACGTTGCCTAAAAGCTGGCTTGGAACAGGCTCCCATCTGGCGAAGCTAGTGTCCCAGAAAACCCTGCCTCCGGTTGCACTCCTCAAAACCTCTGAAAGGTCGAAGCTTTCAGCAGCAGGAAGCTCTCCAACAATATAGGTCATCAAACCCTTCTGCTCAATGCTTAAAACCTTGCCTCTCGCACGGCTGATAACCCTGGTCACGTTTCCAACCTGATCCATACCGGTTCTAACATCCAGCCTGAGAATAGGCTCGAGAATAACAGGGTCAGCCAGAAGAATAGAGGCGTGCGTAGCCCTTCTCACAGCCGGAATAATCTGCGCAGGACCATGGTGAGCAGGATCCTCGTGAATAGTCGCGTCGAGAAGCTTAACCTTCACACCTCTAACCGGCTCCCTAGCCAGAATACCCTCGTTCATAGCCTCGATGAAACCCATCCTAATGCTTCCGGAAACCTGCTCAAGCCTCTGAACACCCTTAGTGGCGTCAACCAGAACACTGAAGCTCTCGCTAACCGCTTCAACACCACGAGCCTCGTCAGCAGGCCAGCCGCACTCCCTAAGCATCCTAGCAACCTCCTTCCTGTCAGTAAACTCCCCAATCTTACCGGTTGCAATAAGCTCTATAACCTTAGGCTCAAGAGGCTCAACCTCAATCATAATCTTATTATGGCCATTCGGAGACCTCACCATCACCGGCCCACCCTTCCTACGGATACTCTCACGGTAAATGACGATTGGACGCGAGGTAACGATCTGAATACCCGCCTCCTGAATAAAGGTCGTAGCAACCTCAAGATGAAGCTGCCCCATTCCAGATAAAAGATACTCCCCGGTCTGCTCGTTAATAGTCACCTTAAGATTAGGATCCTCAATACTAAGCTTATGCATCGCGCTGATAAGCTCGGGAAGCTGAGCAGGATTCCGAGGCTCAACAGCAATCGTCATAACAGGCTCAGAAACATACCTGATGCTTTCAAACGGAACAAGATCCTGAACAGTAGTAATAGTCTCCCCCGCCCTCGCAGCGTCCAAACCCAGCAGCGCAGGAATATTGCCGGCAGACATAGAGCCAACAACCTCCCTGTGCGGACCCATGTAGATGCAAACCTGCTGAACCCTACCCTTAGCCCTAGAGTTAACAAGATAAACCTCCTGACCCTCGTAAACCGTCCCAGAGAAAAGCCTGCCGGTAGCAACAACACCAGCCTGAGGATCAACACGAATATGCGAAGCAGCCATCACAATAGGCCCATTCGGATCACACTTCAACATCGCCCTCCCAACCTCACTATCCAAATCACCCTTCCAAATCCTCGGAATCCTATACGCCTGAGCAACAACAGGAGGAGGATGAAACCTGACAACCATGCTTAAAACAGCCTCATGCAATGGAAGAAGCTTAGAAAGCTCAGCCTGCCTACCCTTCTCGTAAGCAGAAACAATATCACTAAACTTCAACCCAGCCTTCTGCATCATAGGAATAGTGAAGCCCCACCGGTCCTTAGCACTCCCGAAAGCAACCATACCCTTCAAAGCATCAACACGCCACTCAGACTTAAACTCCTCAGGACCATAAAGATCAATAAGCCTGTTGAAATCAGCAATAATACGAAGCAAAGTCTTCTCAACCTCCTGCGGAGAAAGCTTAAGCTCACGAATCAAACGGTCAACCTTATTGATAAACAACACGGGACGAACATACTCCTCTAAAGCTTGACGAGTAACAGTCTCAGTCTGAACCAAAACACCCTCAACACTATCCACAACAATAACAGCACCATCAATAGCACGCAAACTACGAGTCACATTCCCCGTAAAGTCGATATGCCCGGGCGTATCGATGAGATTAATTATATAAGGATTTTTATCTATTTCATGATATAATGATACGTTTGCAGCCTTGTATGTGAACTGCCTCTCCTGCTCTATCTTCAAGTAGTCTAGTGCTAGTGCTTCACCGGCCACTGTTGGCGATAAGAGCCCTGAGGCGGCGAGCAGGGAATCTGATAGCGTGGTCTTTCCGTGATCCACATGAGCACATATAGAAATATTTCTAATGTTTTCTAGACTTTTCGAAAGCTTCAACACTTCCTCCGTTGTCTTGTACCTTGGCAAGTCCTATTGACACCTTTAGTTGACGAAGGTTCCCTTGAAAACGGGTTATTAAGCCTTTCCTCTCCGACGGTATATTTGTCTTTTATGCTTCTCGCATGGAGATTTAAATACCGTTGAAGCGTATTCTAATGCGGGAGAAAGTAAGCATAGAATAAGGGTTTTGAAGCGCGACCTTAATAGAAAGTATGTGGATGTCGAGCTGGATGGGGAGAGGGTTAGGGTTGAGGAGCTTTCTGAAGAGGAAGTAAGGGTGGAATAAGCATCTAGACACCGGTGGAGTTTACTATTTTAACCATACGGGCAGGTTGGATAGACTTCGATTATGGCTCGACAAGCCTGTTCTATAGGGAGGCTTGTGAAAGGGCGTGGAGAGAGCTTTGCTGGCGTAAGGCATTAGCGGTTTACAGACTCATATGGTACTTCCCGCCTTTCCAGTTCTCTAGTGGCGGCGAAGAATCCTCCTGCATGTTCACGTTGAAGTATAAGGGATACGTCTTCAAGGTAGAAGATATATTTGGTGAGCACATGAGGGTTAATTTTCTTCACTTAGTCACAGAAGAAGAGTTCCGCAAGCTGGAGACAACAGAACGGAGGAGGCGAGAGGAGTATGCCCCCTTCCGAGGAAACTGGGTGGAGGAGATCGTGAGCATGATAGAATACTTGACGGAAACTCTGTGATGGTATATACCGATGCTGGCTCAGCACAAATCTAGCCCAAGCACTACTTCCCGTATTTCGTTTCCATGTGTTAACACGTGCTACTTGATGCTTGCTTCTTATAATCGCTCAACTTTTTCTAATAATAAAAGACCTCTGTATGGAACAATAACTACATATTAGGGTACTTCTTATAGATTTCCAAGATTTTCAGGAAGAAATCGGCAATTTCTCTCACACTCTTATTCATCTTCTCTATTACTGCATCTATTTTCTCATCATGGTGCACATCGTTCAAATCTAATAAGCCGCCTCCTAAACCGAGTTTCTTAGCTATCATCCTATCTTCGGGAACCTCCTTAGACAATAGGGGCTTAGCTACAAGCTGGTTTATTTCATCCCTAACCTCCTTTAGGTCTAAGACTTTAATTGGCCATTTCGCATACTCCTTCCTAAACTCTCTCGTCGCTATCTTAACATCTACCTTCCGTTTTAGCAACTCGAATGCCCTATTAATCTCCTCTAGGCACAGGGACGGTAGTCCAACTTCATAGTCGAGAAACGGTTTACTGTACTTGGAGGAGTCGGATGATATGAAGTTCCCGGTGTAGATAATTGCAGGTATGTACTTTAATCCCTTTAGTTGCATGAGCTCGATGCTGGTCCAAAGGAATTGGGGGACCACGACCTTATTTAACTCGCTGAGAGCACTCCACGGGGTCATGAACGAAAGCCTTATCGTAACAGAGTGCCAAGACATCTTTTAACACCTGAAATTTAATAACTCCTCCTTAGGATCTCGCCTCCGTATTAGCTTCACTGCCAATCCCTGGACGGGTGGCCTTCTTGCTCTTAACCCTTTTAACGAGCATAATCATGTAATTGGCAACACGTTTATCCTTATCGAGCTCCAAGGACTTCTTGAATTCCTCGAGTGCCTCGTCATATCTTCCGAGTTTGTAGAACACCATCCCTTTCTTATGGTAGAAATAGTGGTTGCTCGGGTCTATGGCAATGGCTTCATCGAGTTCTTTCATAGCCTCTCCGTACCTTTCCATCTCGTAAAGCACGAAGCCTTTATTGTAACGGTAATAGGGATTGTATGGATCTAGCTTAACAGCTTTCTCTAAATCGCTGAGAATCGCTTCAAGCATTTTCTCAGCGTCTATCTCAACATTTTTAAGCTCATCGGTTCTTTCTTTAAATATGATTAAGCTCAGCGATGCCAAGGCCCTGTTATTGTAATACGCGGGGTTATTTGGATTGAGGATTATCGCCTCATTTAACTCCTCAAGGGCTTTCTGAACCTTGTAGGCATACATATCCCATGCTCCAAGCATGTAATGAGTTACCCCCAAGTTGTTGTAGCAATCCGGATCCCTTGGATATCTCTCTAAATAATCTTTAAAGGCCCATTCAATATCATTAAGCTTACTATACGAGTATATCTCAAAAGTCCCACCATCCGCATCTACTGCGAAGCCGCTGGCGTAAATGGAAGGCGGACCGATAGCGTGAAAGCAGGCCCACATGTCCAGCTCTCTGAACATACTTGCCTCGATGCTCCAATCTGGCAGATACATGAACTCTCCGACGATCTCGCTTCTAATGAGGTGGAAGAAATCGACCTCAGGATCCAGCTCAATCGCTGTATCTATCTCTGCAAGTGCATCCTTACATCTTTTCACGTAAAGACTATCAGGTCCTTCAAACCTTCTAAGCTCGTAAAGGATATCTGCCTTCCAACAATGTAGATAGGGATTCTCTGGGTTGGACCTTAGTAGCTCATCACACCTCTTTACAGCCTCCTCATAGTACTCCTTAGCTTCGCTAGAAGCTTTAGATTTCAAGGATCTCGCTTTCTGAACGCATTCGTTTAAGAATTCGTCATCAGCCTCGTTTTTTCTTCTGATCATCCGACGTACTCCTCTCTATAACCTTCTGTATACCTTTTTAACAGAGAGTTTTTAAACGTTCTAGCGTGCAACATTATCCTCCATATCTCGTTTTCATGTATTGCTGCAACGCATCCCATCCGTTTAGCAGTACAAGCCATTCGCTCGTATCTCCGAATTCTTTCTCGACTATGCTCTTCAAAAGGTTCTAGCTGTCTTCCGGGAGCTTTTTAAACGCGTACACAGCTTTTCTCCCAGTCTTCTTCCAAGCCTCTCTATATCCATACATTTGTTCTAGGAATTCATCCACCTCCGTTGGAATCTGAAGAAAAGTTGGCTCACGGTACTTCACATCCAAATTATCATGCTCATATACGAAGTCTATGACGATATGCTTCTCAGTGCCGCTCTTATCTTTATACTCGAAATCCTTTTGGTACGCTATCGGCTCAGCATAATCTATGGTTTTATCGAAGGCTATGAACTCTGCCAACTTGCCTTTGCAACCTGTGTCGGTTAATGTGTCCAAGTCTTTTTCTGGCAAGGTCATTACCTCGGCCAATCTTCCCGCAAGGTCTTCGATAAGCTTCTCGTTGCTAAGCAGATACTGGTTTCTAAGGACATCCTCAGCCTGCTCTATGCTCAGCCCCTCATGTTGTTCGAAGCTGAATTTGCATACTACAATCTCATTTGGTTTCGCTATGCCGCCGATCCTTGTCCTGACGATCTCCTGTTCATGAGGCTTCAGCAGGATTAGCCTTTCGCACTCCTCCCCATCCTTCGTAGCCCTTACCCTCAAGACCCTATGGTCCTCGTCCAGATTCTCCCAGTTCAGCACGTAGCCCCTCTCCGTATGGATGAGGTACTTCTCCCTCCACTCCGCATTCTTGTGGAGGAATCTTTCAAGCCACTCGGTCAACGCTATTTTTCCTCCTTCCTCCTCTTCAACCCTGACGGGCATGATTACCCTAGCGTTCTCCGGCACGGCTTCCGTGAACAGGATTAGCCCGGTTTCCCCCGGCAGGTACCCAATCTCCTTAAGGTATGCTTGGGCGTCGTGAGGAACCGATACGATGTACGATTCTTTATCAGGTTTTTCTTCATCAACTATCCTCGTCGCGATCACTGGAATGCATATTTTCTCGCCATCCTTATCAACCATGATGTAGTTGACCTCCTCCGGCGTGTTAGCGTGCGATAAAACCCTATTCTTAATTCAGCATGTTTTTTCTCCTGCTCTTATTGGCCATGCCCATCCGTAGCTGGTTCTCTCCACTCCTTTTTCCATTAGTTCTCTTAGAAGCTTCTCCTTTGAGTTTTGCAGGAAGCTTTTAGGGTCATGAAGGATTATGCCGTCTATCAGTGCGTCGATGATCCAGCCGCTTTTAGATTTAGTATGGGTTTCGAATTCCTCAGGGGTCATGTATATGGCTTGAACTATGCTCGGCAGCTTTAGCTCTGCAATAAGCTTTGAAGCCATTAGTATCCTCTCCTGGAGCTTCGGCAGTCCTTCTACCACAAGTATTAAATCGATATCGCTCTCCGCTGAGGAAAACGGTTTAGCTTTTCCCTTTGCCACCGAGCCGAATAATAAGATGCCCACTATTTTCTCTTTGAAAAGCTTTGAAATTTTCTCTATGTATTGCTCTACGAGTTCTCGATACTCCGAATCCCTAATCTTATCCAAGTTTTCCAGATGCATCGTCCACCAGGCTTCTTAACTGGCTAATCATGCCTGAGAGGTCTGGCGGCAAGTTCTTAAACTCGTTGAAGAATTTTACCACGCTGCTTAAGCCTTCCAATGTTGACCTTAAAAGCTCCTTAGCCACGTTCTCTACGTAGACCTCTGAGGGCATTATGATCCTCTCCTCCGTCTCCCAACCGTATCTCGGCATCGAACCCTGTGATTCAAGAGCCGAAGCATGGGAGACTGTGAGCGTCAGATGGGTTATTTGCTCCCTGCTTAGATTAAGCTTTTTCATCCTCTCCTTGTCTGAAACAAGCCTTCCTATCAGGACGCTGGGGAAATGCGTTTTTTCAAACTCTATGCCCAAGAAGCTTAAGATCGATTTGCAAGCGTTTTCAACCGATAACTGGAATCTGAAAACAGCGTCCGGATAGTCACCCTCCAAGTATCTTGCTAAGCCTCTTCTTAGATCCTCTAGGCTCATTTTCAACCTGTCCCTAGCCTTGCTATAATTGTCCAACGAGGTGAGTGAAGCATAAAGAAGAATATAAAGTTTATGAAAAAAATTCCATGAGCACTATATTCAGTAGGGTGGAGGAACTTGGCATCTCAGTCATCGACGCATTGAAGACAGATATGAGCAGCATGATAGATTTCACTACTCCAAGAAAATGAAGAAAATCTGTAAGCGTGCACCATATACTGATTAACCTAAGATAATCAGGTTCATTTATACCTTAACAGTTAAGATGAAGGTGCATCCTTCTAGACAGGGTATCTTTATCGCGCTTTTTAATTCCTTCGACTAACAATAACGATTACTGTCTCCACCATCCCGTCTGTGCAATCATTTGAAAAACTAAGTTTGAATTCAACTTATCTTTTCCTGATGTAAAAATTTACCGTATATGCTTAAAAGCCTCATGATGCCTACTTCTTAAGAGGTTGGTTAAGAAGAAGATAGTGGTGAAAGGCGAGAAGGTTCAGGATGTTGGCTACAGGCTTTTCCTTTTGGAAGCCGCAGAGTCCTTCGGCTTGAAGGGTTCTCAAGCTAGGAACATTGAAGACTATGTTGAGTTTCTCGTTGAGGGTACTGAAGACAGGGTTGCGGAATTCGTAGAGTATGCGAAGGCCAACTACCCGGAGCACGCTGTGGTTAGAGAAGTTGTTGTGGAGAGTTATGGGGGGAGCGTCATGCCTATTGAAGTTTTCCACAGGGGCTTTGACACGAGTCAGCTGGTAAAGATTGTAGATGTTGGAGTAAGTATGCTGGAAAAGCAGAATAAGATGTTAGAGAAACAAGATTCCATGTTGGAAAAACAGGATTTGATGCTGGAGAAACAGGAGACCCTAATAGGCGAGGTTAGAAATCTTAGAGAGGATCTTAAAACCTACATGGATGAAAGGTTTCGAAAACTTGAGACGGAGGTAGCGAGGATAAAGGAGAAGATTGGAATAGTCTGATCCGATTCCTTAAACACGTATTTTCAAGTTTTAGAATAATGAGGCCAAAGGGCAGGGTAGATTATAGCGCGCGCCATGCTCTTCAAGGCCTCTATCTTCGCCTCATAAAACAATAATGTCCGAACATACATCATTGTTGGATCTTAGGGCGGCTGCAAGCCATTATTCAAAAGCTCTGGAATCAGTTGCTCAAGCCAAGAAAAAGCTCGCGGAAGTCGTGATCAAGTACATCATAGCCAATGGGATAGACCTCGGGAAATGCACAGAACTCTCTATATCTGAGAATCTTGGTCTCCCCAGAAGCACGGTTCGGAGCATCCTGCTCGACCTTGTTGAGGAGAAAGTACTGAAGGTCAGCGAATATGGTAATACTAAGCCCTACATGCTGAGCGAGATAGGGATTGGGATTGCCCTAGACTGGATGGGCTTGAGTTTCACGAGGGCCGAAGTGAATGCACTCTTGGCTTCTAAGGAGGCAGAGGAGCTTAAAGGCATGCTGGTGGGTTCCCCGCTGATATTTAGCGAGGTCAATGGGAAGAGGATCGCTAGGTACCGGGGATTAGCAGCAGATCAGTGTCTTGGAACACTCATCGGAAGATTCTTTGAATACGTGGAAGAAGGTTTTTATGAGAAGCTCAGAAAGGCTTTCGGCGAAAAGACCCTGAGGGAATTGGAGCTCCTGAATCCTGAACTAATTGCCTTTGAAAGGCTCGTGGCTCCTCCCCCTATCGGCGAGTGGGCACGTGAAAAGCTTCAAGAATTAGATGATAATGCTTCTCCTGAAGATATCAGAAAAATCATCGTCGAATCATACGAGAAGAACCTGGAACACGTTATCCGGGAACTTGAAAAATTTGCCGCTGTCTTGGAAGAAATGGGCTATGAAAGGCTTCATAAACATTTCAAAGGAAAAGCACCGTCTCGCGAGGTCCTGATTAAGGGGAAATCAGTGCCGGAGTACAGGTTTCACGACGAGTATCTCTGGGCCACAACTTTAGCACTTAGGGAAGGGTGTAAAATAGGGCAGAAGATAGGCGCGAATTCTGAACTCCTCAAGGAAGCATTGTTATTGGCTGGCGTTCTGGATATGGCCCTTGAGAATAGATACAGGGGAGCTGAAGCTGAAGGGCTTAGTCTAATGGAGTTGGGCACTAGGCAGTTGTCTCGGGAAACTAGTTCTTCTCCCTAGACGCCATGTTTGCAATAGAAGCCTCAGGGTTATCGCGCGCACTTCGAAGCAGAGGGTCATTCCTAGCAAGGAGATTAGCCAGGCATCATTGATGCCGCATATTAGTCGTGTTCAATAGCGCTCTCTTGCCACCACTGCCTTCCCGTCGGACTCGCTTTAATTGGCAGTATTACTTCGACAAGAGCTATGGTACTGATAGGTTTATTAGGCGAAGCCAGATTAGCTTTTACAGGCTGGTTTAAAGTGTCTGCGGCAGAGGAGTTTGTCGAGAAGTTTCTAAAGGATGCTGCCGGTTTCAAGAATCTGGATTACGTTTCGAAAATGATGTTTCTCTCCTTATTCATAACGCGTAAGGATGATCGTAGCCGCAGGGGGAGAAAGAGGAGGAATATGTTGAGAAAGGGTTAAGCATAGGCTTAATTCTAAACCTTAACGCTTATGGAGGAATGTTTCTTCTGCTTTGCGAATTCTACGAATATACTCGGCTTATAACGTATATGCTTCAGTCGGCTTCGCGTTAAGGATTTGAAGAATGCTTAAATGCGTATTGCATAACCAGTTTATCAATGGGATTTGAAGAATTGTTGAAACTGATAAGGACGCCTAACAAGGTTTCGAAGCTTGTTCTTTCAGCCTCTTACAAGAAGGGCGAGTTTGACAGCCATCTTGTTGACTGTCCATTCGTTTTTAAGCATGAGGGATGCTTCTACATGACTTATGTTGGATGGGACTCTATAGGGTATAGAACTGGTTTAGCCTCGTCGAATGATCTTATTCATTGGAGAAAAGAGGGAATGATAATAGATCGTGGGCCGAAGGGTTCACCAACCGAGTTCAACGTCGCCTTGACATGGATTCTCCGCGACAACGATCTTTTCGGTGAAGGTTGCTTGAAGAAGGTTAACGGGGTTTTTATTGGAACATACCATGCGTACCCTAAACCCGGCTATGAAGCAGGCTCTGCTGTGATAGGCTTGGCTTACAGTAAGGACTTGCGGCACTGGGTTCTTGACAAGCCTGTTCTCTACCCTGATGAGGGTGGCGACTGGGAACAAGGAGGGCTTTATAAGTCCTGCCTGCTCGAACACGAAGGAGTCTACTACATGTTCTATAATGCTAAGAATAGGCCGGAGTGGCCTTGGGTTGAGCAAATAGGCTTAGCCACATCCCTGGACTTGAAGAAGTGGAAACGCTTCGAGAAAAACCCTGTGTTAACCATTGGGCGAAAAGGCTCTTTCGACGATGTTTTCGCCAGTGACCCGTGTGTCCTGAAGCATAATGGGTTTTGGATAATGTTCTACTACGGGCTTTCTAGTGACGGGCATGCTAGGAACAGTGTAGCTTTTTCCCGTGACCTTTTTAAATGGGAGAAGTCGGGGGAGATTCTTATAGACGTCGGCCCTAGGGGTGCTGTTGACGAGCTTTACGCTCATAAGCCAAGCGTCATTTTTCGGAATGGGAAACTGTATCATTTCTACTGCGCGGTGACTCCGGCGGAAAACAGGAGAATGGGCGAGATAGAGTATCACGAGATCAGGGGGATAACAGTTGCAACATCATGAAGTGTTTGAAGCCTAATGTTCTGCTAAACAGTTTAACAATAATCGTGAATACTGTTGAGAACCTGTTCTGTTTTACTTTTTCTTCAACACTGACCTGCATGCTGCAAGGGTTAGGACCCATCCTGCGAGCCCAGCTATTACGGCAAGCAGGCTAAGCGCCAGGCTTAGCAGAAGGTTTATAGTGAACATGGCTGCGGCCAGTGAAAAACCTGGTTTTTCAAGCTTTCTACCGAGTTTGAAAAGCCCGGACACCAGTCCTGTTTGCCCCACGGCTAGTAGAGCAACCCCAGTCCAGAACAGTATTACTGGGATCGTTGAAACGGGTTTCCTGCTTGAAACCTCCATGGCGAACATTGCTACGGCTATCAGGAGAAACGCGGGTCCGGTGCAGCTGATTTCAACAAGCGTTGAGGAGGCTCTGAAAGACGCATCATGCCTCTTAAGATATTCGAACGCTGGGAGAAGAAGGCCGTATTCTAATGCAAGAATCAATAACCCTCCGCCGACAGCCAGCAGGAAGAGCATGAGTATTGGTGCCGCGAGCAGAGAGTATTCTCCGAGAATGGTTTGAAGCATGAACCAGAGGCTTAGAGCCATGGTTATAGACTCGCTGGAAACGTTGAAACCGATAAGGGTCGTGAAGCCGGCGACGGACATTAGGATTACTGTGCCGGCAAGAGGGGAGCCGACGACGTAAAGAGGAAGCATCCAGCCAAGCCTCTTAAGACCATTAGTAAGGTTCTCGTCAAGAATACTTTCTCCAGGCCTCCTGGTAATGTTTGCTAGGAAGCTCTCCGCCGACTCTGCCGGCTTGCTCACTGGCCCCGGTGTTTCAAGCCTAGTTAGAATAGCCCTAGGCTTTTTAAGGGAGATGCAGTCATGCACCTCCGGATCCATATGTTTTTCGCAAAAAACCCACTCGCACAGTGGGCAGGGCTTGCAGTCCTCACCCATCCTGCCGCAGACATGACAGCGTTGCGACATATCCCATAATGGCAATGTTTCAGGATAAAAATGTTTTCTTATGGGGGAATTCTTGAATATTAGTGCGCTTAAAAATATATTAAACGAAGTGTTATGTGAAGCTTAACAAGGATGGTGAAGAAAGGTTTAACCGTCTTAACGTATCGACGGGAAAGGAGATAGGCGTTTCTTATTGGGTAGGGAATCCAGGAATAAAGAGTCGCGCGAAGTATTAAAACTATAGTTCGGCAAACCGTATTTTTTCATAGCTTGCTGCACCCTCCGTTACGAAAAGGCCTGCTGGCTTATCGTGAAGCCCGTAGGCCCGGCAGGATAGTGCAACACGTCCACCGATGAAGGCTTCCACAATACTGTCGTCAACAAAAATTAGGAGTGACACTGGTTTACCGGGTGTTAGAAACAACGGGCACTCGGCGAGAGGCGGCGCGTCACCCGCTCTTGGGAAACGGTTGAACACTACCCTGTTCCCAGCGGGCTCAAGCTCCAGCATATATCCGGAGGAGAAGTCTAAACTGGTTCCGACGAGTAGTCCGAAGGAGCGGGTACCCGGTTTAAAGGAGAATACGCCTTCCAGCGCGAAACTGTTTTTCAGGCAGGGTATGGTGGCGTAGGCAAACCCGTCTAACCGTTCCCCGTACGCATTGTTCCCGTGAAACCTCCATCCGCCAAGCCTGCCTAAGACGTTTCCCCGAGCATCTAGGTCTTTAAACTGAAATGCGCTCACAACTTCCTCTGGACAATGCGCGGAGAGGCTTCCATCAGCTTCAGCTCTCAACTCATGGGGAACAGCCAGATGCCCACCCCACTGCCATTTACCCTCGTCGCTTTCATTCTCTCTGGTCGGGATCCATCCGAATAGGATTCTTCTCCCCCCGTTTCCAGCTGTCTTCGCAGCGTAGAAACGCTGCCCGTTGAAAACATCCGGCACCGTTACGCGCCAAGGACCCTTTAAATCGTCAGCCACACGGTAATGCGTTTGAAGCTTCTCAGTGAACTCTGAGAAAACCAGGTACCAGTGTCCATCCATCTTGAATAAGTCTGGACACTCCATGGGGCCGCAAATATTCGGCGCGTAGAAAGGCGGTTGACACTCCCATTCCTCCAGGTCGCGGGATTTGGCAAGCCCGATGCATCCCCGCTTCGCCGCAGGCCCTTCTCTAGTGGTTGCGCAAACAAGCATGAAGTATAGTTCCTCCTCAGGGTTCCAGAACACGAACGGGTCTCTCCAGTCAGCCTCCCCATACCAGCGTTCATCAGGCACTGAAACCGGGTTATGCTCGTCCTTAACCCATTTCACAAGGTCATTGCTGACAGCGTGGCAAATCGTCTGCGGGAAACGGTTGCTCGGGTTCCACCCGGTGTAAAACGCGTGGAAAACACCATTCCTCTCCACCACGGATCCAGTCCAGCATCCCCCGCTGTCGGGAGCATCTTTCTCACCGGGCAGGATAGCGTCAGGCATCTCTATCCAATGCAATAAGTCTTTTGAAACAATGTGCGACCAGACGAGGCGGTCGCCAGTTTTCCGCGTCGTCTTCAGATAGAAAACATGATAGCTGTCCTTCCAGTAGAAGGGTATGGCGTCGCCGAAAAACCCGTCGGCAGGCTTATAGTGAACATGCTTCATACTGCCGCCACCAGCCGTAGAAGAAACGTTTGACTCATATAAGTCTTGCAACAGGTCATCCAACTATCCTGACTCTTCTGAGAACCAGGGAGATTTTCAGGTCGATAAGACTATTCAAGACTGCGCGCGCAAACAGACATAGCTATAATAGAGACAAATTTTTAGTCTGCTTCAATGCTTATATTCCGCTGCGAGGTTGCATCATCATGGTTAGCGAAACAACCATAGTATGGTTGCTCAGAATCCTAACGATCACGGTGGTTTTAATACCTATAGTTGTCAACTATTTCGCTTCAGAGTCGCTGCAGGATTTCATAGTGCCGGATTTAACCATTCCCTTAAGCTCAACTCTTAACATTCCCCATTCTCTCCAAGTATACTCTATTGATTACAGCATTGCGGGGGACGAGTGTCTGTTAAACCTAGGATTATTCAATGCGGGAAGCATCGGAATCGGTTTGAAAGAGCTTGACTGCAGGATAACAGTGGCCTCGATGAACATGAGTATTAGTGGGAGACTTGTGCTTCAATCACCGTTCATCGTGAAGCCAGCAGGCAGGGAAAGAGTAAGCCTCTCTCTGAGTGTGGAGAACGGTATTGTTGAGGATTTTCTCAGGCTACTCTCCCAAGAGTCTCAGGCAAGCCTCTTTGGAGAAGCCACTGTACTGCTGGATTCAGCTGAGCTTCCCATAAGCCTGGAGATAACAAGCCTTTCAACAGGCTTCCTTCCCCCAGGGTGATCATGCTTGGAGAAGTTTAGAATACTCTATTTTATCAGCGGCATCTTGTTTCTGGCGGTGTCTGCAGCCGGAGGCTCCTGGTGGGAGCTTGTCGCAGGAGAAGCCTCTAAACCAGTTCTATACGTTGGGCTCTCGCCTTTCGAATTTAGGGTTGAGCTTCTCGGAGCACGAGCTGTCAACCCGTCTCCACTCATGAATGCTTTTTTCACTTCAGAAAGACTCCTCGCCCTCCTTGGGTCGGCTACGGTGATCATTGGCTCACTGCTCCCGGGGAAACCCTGGTCCCGGAGGCTTCTTAACCTCAGGCCTTTAACGATGCCCGTGTTCTTCGGAATCCTGACTATTGCTTTAACCACGGTCCTAGCAACCTTTGTCCAAAGCTTCGCACCCTCCGTAGCCCAGGCTCTTCCAAACCTAGCCGAGGCTTTAACGCCTTATTCAGGCAAATACTTAACCATCAACCTGTATCCGTTTACTGGTGTCAACGGCTCTGTGAAAATCAGCACAGAATCTAGGTTCACTGTCCAGTTTTGGACTGCCCTGGTTTCAGGCGTATTCTGTCTAGCAGGCTGGGTACTGGGTGGGAAAAAAGACTTGAGCCAAGCCTTGCCTCCACAGCCTGAGCCCAGCGGGGCTCCGAATAAAGTTGAAAACCCTTCTAGCCTGCCAGCCCAGGAGCGGGAGGCTATTAGAGTAAAGGTGGAAACGCAGTTAGCAAGCGTACGCGGCATTAAAAATCCTTAAAGCTTTTAAAACTCTTTTTAATCGTTAAGCCGAATGTCTTTGAGACTAGACCCTGATAGTGCCCTCAACTGTTTGCCGCAGCCCCTTGTAATAGTTACTGCAGGAGACTTTGAGAAACCGGGTCAGAGAGGAGGAATGACTGCAGCATGGGTCAGCAGGGTGTCAATGAGCCCCCCGTTAATAATGGTTTCAATCGCCCCGTCAAGATACACTTTAGAGCTAATAAGGAGAAACGGGGAGTTCGCAGTCAACATTGTCGGGGAAACGCTTGAGAAGACTGCTTACGGCATATTCGGCTCCAGGACCGGCAGGGGGATAGATAAGATTGCTGAAAGCAGGGTTAAAGCTAGGAGAGGCGAGAAAACAGTGGTCCCGCTACTTGAGGAAGCAACCGTAGCGTTAGAGTGTAAGCTTGTGAAGACAGTGGAAGCAGGAGACCATGTTCTAGTAATAGGCGAGGTAGTGAACGCTTTAAAGTTCAGCGAGGAGCAGCCGATCGTCTTCACCCCCTAGTCTAAGCATGTGATAAGGCCTGTGTCAAAAGCTTTTTGAAGCACCCTAAATTTATAAGCGTGTTTCGCCTGCTGAACAGCGTGCTGAAAATAGGCCACAGGGGTGCGAAATTCTACGAGCCGGAGAACACGCTGCGAAGCTTCAGGAAAGCATTGGAGCTTGGCGCGAATGCTGTTGAACTGGACGTTAGAAGAACAAGGGAGGTGAACTAGTGGTCATTCATGATGCTGAGGTTGACAGGACTACGAACGGGAAGGGGCTGGTGAGCGGGCTCACGCTGGAAGAGATAAGGAGCCTCGACGCTGGGAAAGGGGAGAAGATACCTACTTTAGAGGAAGTGCTCGACTTCCTGGATAATAGGGTGAAGATACTGATAGAGCTTAAGGAGGCCGGTGTCGAGGAGAAAGTGTTGAAGCTTGTTCATGAAAAAGGGTTGGAGAAAAACGTGATAATAATATCTTTCCTGGAGGATGCGTTAAGAAGGGTTAGGGAGCTTGACAAGGATGTTGAAACCGGGTTTATTTTCGTGAAGCACAATGACCCGGTGAAAACCGCCGTGGAGTTGAAGGCGAACTACCTGTTGCCACTGTACCGTTTCACACATTCCGATTTAATCAGAAAGTCGCATGAAAACGGTTTGAAAGTGATAGTTTGGACGGTGAATGACGAGAAGGAGGCTTCAGAGTATGCGGGGAAAAGAGTTGACGGCATAACTAGCGATAAACCTGACATTCTTAAAGCATTATAGGCGTCAGCGGAAGACTGGGTTTAGACAGGCTAGAGGGTTCATGCCTGACTAATGGGAAGAAGCTTCTCCACTCCCTCCACGAAACTGCTAGTCTCTATTCCAAACTCGTCAGCCATTTCTGAAACTATTAGCCTCTCTATGACTCTGGCTCCTGGACCATATATTTTCTCCAGGCCAGTGATGAATTCTCCCGGCTTATCAGGTATCTCCTCCCTCTTCAACCCTTGCTCGTTCTCAAGATACCAGTATAAGACTCGTTTAACAGTCTCCCCTAAACAGCGTAAACCATTATCCACGCATTTCAAAACCCTATCCCTAGGGGTTTCCATCATTTTTCAAGCTCACCTCTAAACCGTTTAAGGGAGAAACTCCTGCAGCCCGGGCCTCCGTCGCCAACGGCTAAGCCTAAAGCTTTAAGGTGCTTTAAAACATTAACCCTCGAGTTGGATTCGGGAAATCTTCAACCATGCTTTCCAAAACCTGTCGATATTGAAGCCTCTCCGGCTTAGGAGGCTGGCGTGCGCTTCACCAGAAGCTTTTCTTCTTAGCCTGCATCTGCTCCATTATCCTTGCGACAAGACTGCTGAGAACATATGAGATGCCGAGGGCGAATCCGCCGAAATATGTTAATCCGGACCCGCCGAGCAGATTATCCTTATAGTTATTCCACCAGTTCCAGAACACGTGTAGAGACATGGGGAGAAAAATATTCTTATAGCGAACCTGGCATAATGCTGCAACCACGCCGAACAAAAGGGGCCAGAGAAAGCCGCCGAGCCCGTAGTGGAAGAAGTGCGTTAGGGCAAAAACTAGGCTGCTTACTGATATCGCCATGTGAGGATTTATCTCTGCCAGAGTGGAGAGGAGAAGCCCCCTGAAGAACCATTCTTCCAGAATTGGAAGGATAAGTATTCCGCAGGCGGGTGTGAAGGGGTCTAGGAGGAAAACCGTCGGTATGACGAAAAGCGCTGTAGCCAGGAACGTAAGCTGCTCCCCGCTCATGCTTCGCCGGAAACCGTTTAAATCCTTTACCTGGCTGCTCATTAGAAGAAGGGGGACTGCTGAAGAGAAGAGGATGATTAGCGTGAGCTCTAGGACTCGCTGCTCAAAATACTGGGTGACTCCGACAGTCTGCAGAATGAGAATCCAGAAAACGAACAGGTTGGTGACGCTGGCCAGAACCCTCCAGTGTTTGAACACCAGGGGTCACAGGTAGTAAACCGCCTCCGAGTAATTATGCTTTGCTAAACCTGTTTTAACCCGGACTAGACTATGCTTCCCTAAGCATGTTTAGACACTGTTTTTAAGCAGCCGGGAAACCTGGTTCTCTGGGAAAGAGTACTGCAAGTATTTAAAAAGCAGTGCGTGTTTTCTCTACAAGGCTTTGAACGAGCAGAAGCCCCCGGTATGGATAATGATCGTTTCACTCCTGATGCTTTTAATAAGCAGTGCTTGGACGATGGCAGCAGTATTTTCAGTCAGCATTAATAGAACCTTGGCCTCGATAATGCTGGCTACAGCAACAGCCTCGAACATAAGCTTCCTTCTAGCAATGCTTACTGCAATACTGCTGTACTCCGGGTTGGAGAAAGGAGGAAGGCTTAGACTAATCATGGTTAGCCTCTTCGCAATCGGAATAGTCAGCCTCGTCTACACAGTAGTGCTCTTCCTGCTCGCCTTCTTAACAAGGTATCCGCTGCTACCGGATTAGCGTTACGCGACTATTTCAGGTTCACAACCACCCATTCAACATCGTCGACAACCGAAATCTTCAAAACAACTCCGCTTCCGAAGGCTTCAACCTGAACATCCGCCCCCCTGCAGGCCCTTGCAGAAACAATCTGCTCAACCGGTACTCTCAAATAAACCTCAACATCCCGGGCTGCAGAAGGATTGTAAAGAGTCGAACCCTTCATAATGTTCACCAAGCATATTGAAACCTTTTTCCCACCTCCTCTAATCGTCAAGTCTAGAAAGTGGTCAGATTTAACGTATGCTAATGGTTCCTTCAGAACCCAGAGAGAAGCATTCTTATACAGCTTGCCATACTCATCCTTAAGATAACTGGTTCCCTCAGTCACCAGCCAAGAGAAATGTATAACCCTGCCCCTACCAGGCGTGTTAGCAGTTAGAAGAGCCTTCTCCGGGAAACTGGTCTTTATCAGGATGCTGGAGGAAAGGGGCTTAACGTTAGCCCTCATCTCCCCAACAGGATAGGCCTCCTGCGAGACGGCTCGCCTGAACGCTTCCACTGCAGGATGGCTTGGCGTAACGATTCTGGCTGTTTCAACCAGCAGCGGCGGCTCCTCGTAAACGTTTCCAAGAATATTAGTCAGCAAGGGCATCTTTACACACTTGTTCCCCTCAGTTGCAGCGTAGAGTCCAGACTGGAAGAAAGCGAGGAGGCCTAACCCGTTTTCAGAAACCAGTTTCCCAATCTCCTCCGCCTCTTTCAGGGTTAAGGCTTCAAGGCCTGTGAGAACTATTCCCGACCCGCTTTCTCCAGGCATCCCAACAGCTATCGGAACCCCTATCCCCATGAAGGTTTGAAACATTTCTCTGAAACTATCAGTATACTCCACGCCTTCCAGCAGGCCTCTTGTCCTCACGGTGAGCATGGAATACGGGGCAACCAGGGGCTTAATCCTGGCTTCAGACAGGCTATGCTCCATTTTTTCAACGAATTCAAAGGCCTGGCTTAAAGCCGCCCAGTGATGCGGCCTATCATGGCTTTCAACACCGGGCGGAGAGCCTCCGAACTCTATCACCCCGTCAGCCCCATGGGCTAAAGCCTCGTACACGTTAAGCTTAAGCATCTGGCCTGTTCTAAGCCTGTAGCTGGCTAACCCAACCCAGATTTTAGCTCTTTTCGTCAAAGCCTTCATGTATTCGGCGACAACACCCGGCCACGTGGAGCCGTAAAGCTCCGCGTAGTATGAACCTGGCATTATGAAGTCAACTATTTCAGAGAGTTTTTCAAAGTCCTGACCAAGGTTGAACAGGTTTACCTCCGGATAGGAATGGTTAACAGTGTAAACGCCAAGGAACGCCGGGGTTTATTTTCTTCACCTCGTCTCTCACTTCCCTAACTATTGAAGTTATCCTCTCAGCCCTCCAGAAAGTTATCATCTGCCTAACAGGGTTCTTCGGGTTCACCGTGTCCCTGAGGCTTAAGCCTTCCACGCTAATCCCGTCTCGAAGCATTTCTTTCCTGCAGTATTCACAATAACAGTAGCCCGGCCCTCCGTATCTTATGTAGTCCAGCATGATTCCGTGAACACCCAGCTCAGCAAGCTTACGACAGATCTCTACGAGTTTCCCACGTCTCTCAGGCCTGACTGGACACCACATGACGCTCTCGACTTCTCCGGTTAACGGGTTAACCCACTCGCTTCTACCACCCTCAATGTTCTCCTCAACATGATACTCCGGAAACGGAATCCCGATCTTCTCAACCGATTTCTCCCCTTCGAACGATACCACCATAACAACCATTTTTAGACCATTTTTTTCAAACACCCTTATCGACTCGCTCAGCCTATCCTGTGGAATGAAATCATTCACAACACAGGCGTTCAGAACACCGTTGCAGTGAGCATTCTTCATCGCATTAGCCGCTTGGTTGAAGTCTTCAAGCGAGAGAAAGTCTTGAATATGCATCACGCCAAACCTGGCTTGAAACCCTTCCCACCAGTTGAAGCCGGGCAAAGAGTCGGAGCGTAAAGCCTAAGCAGCATTTAAGCGTTTCTAAAAAACCGGCATGCTCATCCAGTGTTTCACACAGGCAAGCCTGCTTCAACCCAGACTTTTTTCAAGGCTTCACCCGTTGTTTTCACAGCCTCCTCTGGGCTCAGCCTACTAACCTTCTCGCTGAACGGTTCAGGAGTAACCGGGCCGTCGTAACCAATGTTTTTCAAAGCCTTCAGAAAACCAGTCAGGTTGATTACACCCGTCTCGCCGGGTAGACACCTAACGTTGTCGAGAAGCCTGTCTAAAGACACGTTTACAGGAGCATCGTTAACATGCACGTAGACAACATCCCTTCCTCTAAGCCTCAAAACATCATCGATAGACCCACGGGAAGCATACCAGTGCCAACTGTCCAGAAGGACGCCGACATTCCCGTATTCCAGGGCTCTGCACAGGCTCATTATCCCGTTTAAATCATGGATGAAAACATGCTTACGGTTTACACGGAGCGACTCGGTGCCGATGAACTCCAGCCCAAGCATGCAGCCGTTGTCAGACAGGACTCTGGCTATTGGCTTAAGCCTGGAAACATGCCAATTAAAATTGTCTTCAAAAGGCTTATCGTCGGAGAAAGGCATTATGAAAGTGAAAGCCCTGGGACAGCCTATTTCAGCAGCCAGGGAAGCCAACCGGCTGAGACTCGTTAAACCCTTCTCGTAAACATTCTCTTCCCCACGCCAGTCGAAAGGCAGACCCCAGCCCCCGGGCCTTACCCCTGCTTTTTCAAACAGGCTTTTCACATAGCTCAACGACTTTTCGCCGACCAGCCTAGAGACCTCGCCCATATCCACTTCAACACCCTGAAAACCCCCTGTCTTAGCCAGCGTAATGTTTTCAGCCAGAGGCTTCTGAACACCTATGGCTCCAGGACTCAGATTCCTAAACATGTTTCCACACATGTTTCCAATCTTAAAAACTTTAAGCCGGCGGGGAAAAAATAAAACGTTAATCTATTCGAATCCTTCCTCCTTTTCGAATGCTTTCAACAATCGCGTCGAGAGTTTTCAAAGCATAGTAAGCATCCTCAGCATCAGCATGAGGATGATCCCCTGAAGCAACGCTTTGCGCAAATACTTCAAGCTCCTCAACATAACCGGGACGGGAAACACCCCGGTAATGACTCCCATGCTCGAAAACCAGAGTCTGAACAGCAGAAGGATCCGTAGGCTCAATCCACCCCTTCTTGCCGGCATACCGCATTCTCTTAAACTGCTCAGCCTCCGCCCAGCCGCCGGTCCCCTGAACACCAACACGCTCGTAGAACACGGGTGAGCAGCCTCCGAGCGTGAACGAGCCCACGGCTCCTGAGGCAAACCTAAGGGAAGCCGAGACAGCGAGCTTCCTACCCTCCTCCGCAACGCCCCAAGCCTCAGCCTCGATCACCCTTCCTCCGAGAAACTGGAGGCAGTCCATAGGGTGTATAGCCTGGTTAAGCATGAACCCCCATTCGAAAGAAAGCCCCCAGGCTCCACGCGTATCCGGCGCAAGGTAAGTGGCTTCTAAACGGAAAACCTCGCCGAAAACCTCCTTTTCAGAAAGCGTTTTAAGAGCCCTGTGAACAGGCATGTGTCGCCAATGTGTCCCAACCATGCAGATCCTTCCAGAAGCCTTCATCGCCTCCATAAGCCTCTTAGCACCGTCCAAGGTTAAAGACGGAGGCTTCTCGACGAAAACATGCAGACCCTTCTTCAAACAATAGACACCGGCTTCCTCATGCAGCTGGGGAGGGCCTACGATTATGACGGCGTCAGGAGACTCCTCGTCAACCATTTCAACATAGTCAGTATACCATTTCCTGGCGCCGAACCGCCGAGTAGCCTCCATAGCCTTCTCCCCTACTAGGTCGCAGGCAGCAGTATAGTTGAACAACGGTATGAGGGAGACAGCGGGTTGAAGACTCTCCGTAGAATGGTGGCCGCAGCCTATGAAGCAGACGCGAACCCTGGTTTCAGCCATACTTGGAAACCCCTGGTGGAAAAACAATGGGAGAAGCATTTAAGCATTAACGTGCGTGCTACGACTAGTATAGGACACCGGTCTTAATCCTGACGCGCGCTACCTTTGCTTCTAGTAGAATTCTTAAGAGCTTTAGAATCGGCTGCTGACGAGTGTGAAAACACCGCTGACTTCCTAAGAATAATGTCGTAAGCACATTCCACTAGAACACGGAAACAAGTGAATAAATAGTTGCACAGATAAGCATCGTAATGAGAAAAGTAGTAACCCACGCGTAAATGATTTTCCTTATTTTCCCAATATTCACCCAAACTCTCCTGGTCAACCCGACCCCTGTGACGGCCCCGATGAGGATGTGAGACGCCGATAAGGGAATTCTCAGTAACGTTCCGGCCATGAGGATTAGCATGACGGAAACCTGTGCGGAGAGGGCTGCTACAGGCGCGCGCGCCGCAGGCCACTGTTAAAAAATATTAATCCAGCTGGCAACGGTTTCTAAAGGCTTCCAGAAATGGGGGAAGAGAGTGTAGAGCATACTGCGGATGGACGCGCCGAGGTCCGCTTCATAGGCTTCGTCGAGAGCGTTGAAAAGGATTGGGCGAAAATAAGGATCTACCCTGAGTACTGCAGCGGGCTTAAAGGCATAGAGGAGTTTTCACACCTGATAGTGCTCTACTGGCTCCACCTTTGCGGCGAGAAGGAGAGGCGAACCATGCTTGTATACCCGAGGAAGCATACGGTTAACGTGTTAACCGGGGTCTTCGCCTGCAGGAGCCCAGCCCGCCCAAACCCGGTTGGGCTATGTGTCGTCGAACTCTTGGAAAAGAAGGGGAACACTCTGGTGGTTAAAGGGCTGGATGCTTTTGAAAAATCTCCGGTGATCGACATAAAACCCTATGTTCCGAAAACGGACTCTGTTGAGAAGGCGCAGACACCCGAGTGGGCACGCTAGAGTGAAACAGGTTAATAGTAGGGTTCAGCAGCCCCGCTTTAACGGGTTTTCCCAGACCAGTGTTTCCTCTGTTTAAGCAGCCACTTGTAGAGCCTAGGGTTATCGTAGGTGACTGTCCAAGAGTCGTGACCCAGGTCGGGGTAAATCGTGAGCCTCACTTTCCCACCGATCTTCTTAAGAGCCTCATAAAGCTGCTTCGAATTGTCAACGGGCACAAGCTCATCCTTAGCCCCGTGGAAAATCCAGATGGGAATATCTTTCAAAGCCCTGATCCTCTCTTGAAACTTGTCGTCGGGAAACATGCCTCCGCAAATCGGGACGACGGCGGCGAAGAGCTCAGGATAAGTGGAGGCCAGGTGCCAGGCTCCGAAACCACCCATGCTCAGCCCAGTCAGGTAGATGCGCGTCTCGTCGATACGGTAGCGTTTCAAAGCATCCAGCAGCAGGTCGCGAAGCTCATCCACCATCATCGGCCACATTGAGTACGACGGGCACTGCGGCGAAATAGCTATGAAAGGAAAGCTTCTCTTCTTCTCAACGATCTTCGGAATCCCATGCTTCTTGACGAGCTCAAGATTATCACCCCTCTCACCCATTCCATGCAGGAAAAGGATGGCGGGCCACTTGACACTAGGCTTCCTGTCATAGTCCTTAGGAAGATAGAGCAAGTATTTGATGGAAACCTTCTTCACAACCTCTTCTTCAAACACCTGTGGAGTCTGACTCATAAACATCTGTCGCGAGCCGGATTTATATAAACATAGGGTTTTGAGAAACCGGACTCTACGCTTAAGCGCACGCTTAGGGTGGCGTAAGCCTCCTTTCACCGGGCGCGTCCAAAATACTTCTCCACCGGGTATTTCTCCTCGTTCTTCTCAAGCTTTCTGAACACGGCTTCAGACACATCTATGCCTAGAGCATTAGCCATGCTTAAGCAGTAGATTAAAACATCTGCCAACTCTTCTCTAATCCTCTCCATCTTCGAAGCGTCATTCCCCCAGGATGAAGCCTCTTCAACTGTGGACCACTGGAAGACTTCGAGAAGCTCCGCAGCCTCGACGCATACTGCTTCAGCAAGATCCTTAGGATTATGATACTTCTCCCAGCCTCTTCTAGAGACGAAGGCTTTAACACTGTTTTTCAAATCTTGAAGCGTCGCTTCAGAATCCGTCTTCCTTTCTTCCAAACCGGAGAATAGCCGTCAGCCCCGCATATAAGCTGTTCGCCGAGAACTTTTAGACTGAAACCCGGTGCTTTGGGAACCATGCTTCTAAGGCTGCAAGACGCTGGGTTTCACCCTCCTGCTCTTAAATCTTCCCTTCTCAACCTGTTTTCCCCCAGCAAGATGAAAAACTCTAATCAAAGCATAACTAGCCCTAGGTTTCTCCATCCATGACGCTCGTCGAAAGGGTTAACGCGAATTAGGTTTAACTTAATATAGTTCCTTTAAACGGAGTGAACAGTATGGTGGAGGCTAAGGAACAGGAAAAGTTTGAAATCTATTCGACAAGCATCTGCCCCGTCTGTCAAAGAAGGATTCCTATGAGGATCTATGAGGAAGACGGAGTTATTTATCTCGAGAAGACTTGCCCCGAGCATAAAGAGTTTGAAGACGTCTACTGGGGAGACGCTGAACTCTATAAATGGTTCTTCAAAAACTGGTATACAGCCAGATACGTGGGCGATGGGTTGGAGAATCCGCATACAGGAATTATGAAAGGCTGCCCGTATGATTGCGGCTTATGTCCTCAACATAAAACCCATACTGTTCTCGGAATAATTGATGTTACGAACAGGTGTAACATGGCTTGTCCAATCTGTTTTGCGTACGCTGGAGCCTCAAACTATGTTTACGAGCCGTCGTACAGTCAAATAGTCGAGATGATTAGAAACCTTACTAGCAATAAACCTTGGGCTTGCAATTCTTTACAGTTTAGCGGGGGCGAACCCACGTTGAGAAACGACCTGCCGGACCTGATAAGGGAAGCTAAGAAAGCAGGCATAAGGCATGTTGAAGTAAACAGCAACGGGCTCCGCCTGGCTGAAGACAAAGAATACTTCAGAACGCTGAAAAAAGCCGGAATGGACACGCTCTACCTCCAGTTTGACGGTTTGAGAGAGGAACCATGTAGGAAACTAAGGGGTAGAACGGATCTAGTTCCAATCAAGGAGAAGGTTATTGAAAACGCGAGGGAAATCGGTTTGAAATCCATAGTTTTGGTCGTAACCCTGGCGAAGAACGTGAATGATAAGGATTTAGGCAGCATAATTAACTACGCGGTTAAGAACAGGGATGTTGTCAGATGCGTTAATATTCAGCCGATTTCTATGGCTGGAAGAGCTAGGAAAGAAGAAATGAGGGAAATGCGCATCACCATACCTGACGCTATTAAACTTATAGAGGAGCAGACTCAGGGAGCAATCACCCGCTGGGACTGGAGGCCTGTCAACTGGCCTGTTCCAGTCTCTAAGGGGATGGAGATTCTGAAGAGCAGAACATATCCGGAGTTCACTATGCACCCGATGTGCGGCGCCGCCACTTTCATAGTTGTGGAGGACGACGGCTCCTACAAGCCTATAACGAAAATTATTGACGTAGATAAATTCGCAAACACGTTCTGGGAAGTATACTATGCGGGTATCAGAGGGGAGAAGACGCTGGCTAAAACCAAGCTTCTAAACCTATTATCTCTAGCGAAATCAGACCTTATTCGAGGCTTGGTTAAGAATGTTGTGACTAAGGGTAGTTATGAAGCCTTAGGTGAACTCATGTATAAGATGGTGATGATAGGAATAATGCACTTCCAAGACGTTTGGAACATGGATCTGGACAGAGTGCAGAAATGCGCGATCCACTATGCTACTCCAGATGGGAAAATCAGATCCTTCTGCACGTATAACAGTCTGCACAGAAACGATGTTGAAAAACAGTTTGCAGTTTCAATCAGCGAATGGACAAGCAAAACCGGGAGAAAAGTTAATGAGCCAGTATAAGCATACGCGTGTTTCCCCCAGACGGGTGTGCAGCAATTAAGAATCCAGGGTGCGCGCTAAATCCGTTTTGCAACGAGAGAAAAATAACACGGCCGCATTAAACAATTCCAGAGCCTCCCCGCCGCGTATCCTATTTAATCTCCTTCCACTCCTTCATTATCTCCTTATCATAAGTGAAGACTGGAAGCCTCCTTGCTCTTGCAACTGAAACTATAAGTTTATCGTTAAACCTTTTGAAAGAAATATTTTCCTTCGAAATAATATTGATGGAATCTAGGAAGTTTTGTCTTGTAATGGGGACGATCTCCGCTTTCTCATCGTGAAGAATCTCCAGCATTTTTCTCACGATGAAGCCTTTCTCCACTTTTAGCTGTAACAGGACTATTGCAAACTCCTCCAGTACAACCGTCGGTATAACCCATTTTTTCAGGGTGGAAAGCTTTTCTCTAGCGTCTTCATGGAAAGCAGAATCTTCAATCGTGTCGTAAACCAAGACGTTCGTGTCTATTACGGCTTCCATCTCACTATCTCCTTCCAGCCTTCTTCAATAAGTTTCTCAACATCCTCCGGTTTAAGGTTTCTTCCGATTTTCAATTTAAGCCTCTCCTTTCTACGCATCCCTTGAGTAACCCCGCCCCCTAGCTTCTCATTTATAAGTTGAGAAAGCTTCTTTGTCGTCCCGTATTTTTCCAAAGCCTCCTGAACAAGCTTTTTGTAAAGTTCATCGTCTAGAATTATGGTCGTTTTCACCATACGGCATGCGTATCCCCTAGAAAACAATATATAAACTTTACGGTTATATGGTTTTATGGCCACCCGACAACATTGCTAGCACGTCTCAAGGCAGCGTTCAGCCTCAAGAGAACCAGGATGACTTTTCCTAACATCAAATTTCTGGGACGGATTAAGCCTCTTTGAAGAAATTAAGACGCAGGGTTATGCTAAGGTTGCTTGTTAAACACTTCAGCTGTAAGCATTATCCTTCCCAGGCGAAAACTGTTTTATCCAGAGAAACTAATTATTTAAGACGATTGTTTCATGGGCATTTAAGAACGTTTATAAGCTTAGTAAGGCTGAGAAATGATAAAGCTCGGCATGAAGAGGATTGTAGCAGTGGCTAAGGGCGATGTTCAAAGAGTCGGCTACAGAGACGAGGTTGAGAAAGCCGCCAGAGAGCTGGGCCTGACGGGTTACGTTGAAAACGTGAAGCCCTACGACGTCAGGATCGTGGCTGAAGGCGATGAGGAGAAGCTGAAGCTGTTCATGGAACGCATAAAAATCCGGAAATACCCGATATTCGTTGAAAACATCGAGGTGAGCTGGCAGGAGGCAACAGGAGAATTCAGCTTTTTCGAGATAAGGCGTGGCGAATGGACTGAAGAGCTTTTCGAAAGACTCGATACTGCTGGAAGACTTCTCTACAGGACTGTTGAGCTTGGAGAGAAAAGCGTTGAGCTCGGTGAAAAGAATGTTGCGCTCAGCGAGAAAGCCGTTAAGCTGGCGGAGAAGAACGTGGAGCTTGGAGAAAAGAACGTTAAGCTTACTGAAAAAGCTGTCAAGCTGGGTGAAAGGAATGTTGAGCTTACTGAGAAGGCTGTTGAGTTAAGCAAGAGGAACGTTGAGCTTACTGAAAAAGCTGTTGAGTTAAGCAAGAAGAATGTTGAGCTTACTGAGAAGGCTGTCAAGCTGGGTGAAAGGAATGTTGAGCTTGCCGAGAAGGCTGTTGAGCTGAGTGGGAAAAGCGTTGGGCTTGGAGAGAAAGCCGTAAACATAGGGGAGGAGACGCTTAGAGCGATAAGAGAGGAGTCTGAGAAGACGAGGAGTGTGATAAAGGATGAATCTGAAAAAACCAGGGAGGAGATAAGGCTGCTCAGAATCGACTTGAGAGAATACATAGAGGAAAGTTTAAAAGAGATCCGTGTTAAAATCCTTGAAATAGAGAATGCTTTGAGAAAAGCTGGAATAATGTAGCTATAAACCAGGACCAATGGTTTCTGCGCACACTTTAACGGTTTATGAACAAGCGTTCCTTGGTTTTCGAAACTATTTTTACGAATAAAAGCATCGACGGGGCCTCCCACAGGGGGCCGACCACGGTTGCGAGAGCCGCCCCAGAATTGACGCCGAATACGAGCGTGGCTGTTGCTATTGCAACTTCAAACTGGCTTCGGTGCGTTAAGATACATACCTAGGATTGTAGTATTACTTTTTCCATAAAAAGTAATAACACTTATATACGGCTTCTACGGAGCCGTCCGCGATAAAAAATGTGGCTGATAGTCACATGGTGGGCAGCCATAATGGCTACGATCGCGTATATCTTTACAAAGAATCCGGTGAACTATCGCTTGGACTGGCTTTGCCTGATGCTTTGGGGTCTAGCAATAATGGTTCTCGTAGATCATTCAATAGGATTTATAACGGAGGGGGGAGAATTCATAGAAATGACTACTGAAGGATATATTGAAAACGGGGCTCTACTCGGAGCAGTTATGCTGATACCCATATTCATAGTGTGGGAGATTGCAGTACTTGTTTCGAGGGCAAGAATAGCTGCTAGGGAAAACACGGAGGGGAGGTGAATAGCAGTGGCATGCTTTCTAGTACCCATGACTATCGCCATCATTACAAGCCTGTTGAGAAAACGTTGCCCGAAGGCTCTTAGAATAAACATTCTAAACCTATTTCTGTGGGGTGGTGCGCTAGGGCTTGCCCTTGAACACTTGGCGCATAAGGAAATCGTCCCGTATCCTCCGTTCCTGACAGCAGGCGTAGAACACGTGGTTCCTGAAATGCTTACCGTCGGCGTTCCGATGACGATGGCGGTTTCAGGAGTATGGGCTTTAATAATCTTGGTCGTAGAGAGGCCTTTAAGCAGGTTTTTCAGGCCGAGTAGACTTGGAGCAATCGAGGTTCATCCGGCACAGAGATGAAAGGCATGTAGAGAAATAGTTTTCTTTTTTCTCCATAGGCTATGGTGAAGACTTTAATAGCCATTGGAAATCAGGCGCGCAACTTCTTTTTTCAACTCTTTCAGCAAGAGCGTGAACAACAATCGGTAGAGCAATCGTGGCGTCACAGTAGCATACGACATTCCTTCCTGTGGGAGACTCTTTTCCCCAGCTTATCGCCTCTTCAAAAGTCGCGCCTGATAATCCTCCCCACTGAGGACTGTCGGTAGTAAATTGAATAGCGTATTTATGCGGACGATCCCTACCATTTACAAATTCTAGTGCAATAGCAATGAGCTGTATAAAATCCTTCGGCACTCCTCCCCCAATATATATTACTCCTGTCTCCTTGCTTTCAACACCTATCTTCACGATTTCCTCAAAATCCTTCATCTGATCCAAAATTATCTTTTTATTTTTCTTAAACCTGAGTATGATGTTAGCCATCCCGTAGCCACTGTCTACAAGACCAGGGCTAAACACTGGCACACCGCTCCTATAGGCTGCGGCAACGATGCTGTTAATACCCTTTTTATTAAGGAATTCGCCGAAAAGATAAAGATATTCTCTCGAGGAATAGGCATAGTCAGGGTTAAGCGTTTCAGTAAACTCTCCTATGAGGCTCTCCATCTTCCTATACTCCATCTCGCTGGCGAAAACATCGTAAAACCTATCTATCCTATGCTTATAGAGTTCATGGTCGTCGACAAGATGACTCCCCTGCCAATAGCTAAAACCCATTGCTTCAAGAATATCCTCAGAAATGTTTGCCCCTGTTGAAACCAGCACATCTATAAACCTATTCTCAATAAGCCACCTTATTATTTTCCACTGTCCCGTAGTACTCATGGAACCCGCGAAGCCCATAAAGATCGTTAAATCCCTGTCCCTAAGCATCTCCTCCCATACTTGAGCCGCCTCACCTAGCTTTCTTCCCTGGAAACCCGTTTTCGCCATTTCCTGTAGAAGCCGCGAAATAGTCTTGCCCTTCTCAACTTCAATGGACTCAAGCTTCCTCTGGAAATAGGGATTAGCCAATTTCAAAAACAGAACGCACACCATTATTTAAGTTTTAGACTTTGGATTAAGGATTCAAGCTTCAAGCCTCATTAGTTCCCACACCATAAAGATTTAGTGGCCTGGTTGAAGCAGTGGAACGTGAACCAGAATAGTTTCCCAAGCTTCTGTAAGCATTAGGATCCTTTATTAGCACGCGCCTAGAAGTGTTGCAGTAGAAAATGGGTTAGCGTGCTACTTACGATTACAGCATATGCTAGTTTCTGCCTCTGAGAAATCTGTCTATTCTCGGAAAAGTTTCGATAAAACCCTGCCTTTAAGCGTTAATCCCGCGATCCTCTCCTTACTAACTCTCTTGGAAGCTACGACACCGTTCTCCTCCATCCGCTTTAAAACCCTATGCATCGTAGAGACGGAGACCCTAAGCCTCTTTGCCAGTTCGCTTAACGACACTTCCTCTCCGTTTGCCAACATGCTCAGAACCATGACCTCCCTGTTACTGAAATCAGGATACTGCATCCACACTTTCGGAATACTAAGGTCAACCTTATCCTCAGTCCTAATTTCCAAATCCAAATCGCTAATCCTTAGAAGAGTCAATGCTAGAAGCACCTCAGCCACTAGTATCCTCATTCCTCCGCTTAAGTTAACGATCAGCCTCCTGCCTTCTTTAGCCTCACTGTTAATCCGTTTAGCCAAAAAAGCTATTGCCTCCACCGGGTCGTAAACAGGAACCTGAATATCATGAACATTCACGCCAGGGACAAACCTTGAAACAAAACCTTTAACCTCATTAATCGCCTCCTTAGACCTCTCATCCCTCTTCTCCGGAGAAAGTAGAATTATCCTATCTCCTTTCGAAAGACCATGCTTCAATAAAGCGGAGGCTATGGGCCACTCGGTCCAGCCTATAGTTGCTATGAAAGTCCTCATGACATTAAGGAAAGATCGCCAGGTAAATAAATGTTTTACTTTTAACGGGAACGTTTTCATATAAAAGAAAAAGTTTTCTTAGATACGATAAAGTATAAATACCTCTGTTCTACATTAAAATAAACAGAAAATGATGTCACCCCCGTATAGAAGTGTCCCGGAACTTCTTGCAGTTCTAATAGCTGAAAACGAAAGCTATACCTACGTCGATAAGCTTGGATATGCTCCGTCAAAAGACCTAGCATTATACTATTTGAGAGAAGCCTTGAGAGATTTCCACTCTATTTCTAAAAAGCCGGAATCCCAATGGAGTAGTGAAAAGGCAAAAAACAAGGCGAAGGAAATAGACATGGAAAGGGCAATTACTGAATTAGAGAAAATAAAGAAGGTTAGTAGCATCAAAGATTTAAGGGAGGAAATATCCTTCATCACAGCCAAGGCCTTGGCCCTGGCGGCCACATTAGCAAAAACAGAAACGAGTAGTGGAAAACAAACTGGAGGATGATCTTGATGAGTAACATCTTCCTATCTATAAGAGGAAGAATCCTGGTGAATGTTGAAGCATTAAACATGACTGAAAGCGTTGGAAACTACGTTAAGCATAGAAGAGTACCAGTAATAATGCCTGGAACATACACTACTTATTTCGTTCCTGCAGTAAGCGGGGAATCAATAGCTCACGGATACCAAGCAGTACTGGCTGAAGAAGCAGAAAAGAATGGAATACCAGTGTGCAATTTATGCAAAAAGGGGTATTTTCTAAAAAGTACAAACGATAAGGTATTTGAAAGCTCTTTTGGCATTAAACCACCGGATAGTGAGGCAGATTTTGAAAGGACAGTAATAAGCAAATGTTTAGTAGAGGATGTAGGTGGTTTTCTCTATGCGCCAAGAGCTGGAGGAAAAAATGTGAAAAGAACATCTAATTTCTTCGTTGGATATATGATACCAACAAAAGAATCGCTTGAAGGAACAGTAATAGAACCTCAACTTCACTCTCGATATGCTCTAGGAACCCCATTTGTCGAAAGAGAACAAATGGGCCAAATGTTATATTACGTAGAACTTTCTTCAGCAGTATACGCTTTCAGCTTTGACTTGGATTCTAAATTTATAGGGAGAACTACGTTTGTTTTAGAAAAAGCTGGAGAACCAGTAACATTTCGACAAGGAGATAGTAGAGAAAAAAGAATAAGTGTTTCGATTAATGCCGTGTCAAACTTTCTACGGGAAACGCTGTTCGGAGCGAAGAGAACAAGGTTCTTACCAGTTGTCGATTGGGAGTCTATGATAATGGCATTAAGCGACGATGTTTGGACAACACCAAGCCCGTTCACAACCAATTATACAGAAAACTCGTTAAGAAAGCTAGAGAAAACTAATGAGAATACAAAGCTTTTCGTATACATTAATCCTACCCTTCTTGAAGATACAAGTGTATACGTGAAGAAGAAAACTGAGGAGCTGCTTAACAATTTCTATGAAGCTTTGGAAGACTTTAAGAAAAGGCTTGAAGAAAAAGGCGATGTGAACATAGTGAACTGGCAGGAGTTTAAGAAGAAAAAGCTTGAAGAATTTCTAGATAGAAAGGTTAATGAGCTCGTTGAATCCGGTGATTTGAAATATGTTTCTAAAGTCCAGAAGAAGTATGCAGACTTTATAGAAACGGCTAAGGGGAAGGAAAATAAAGTTAAGATCTATTACAATTTTGAAGAATGTGTAAAAGAAGCTGTGGAAGAAGCAAAAAGTAGAGTCAGTAAAGAATAAACTATGTTCGGCATCATAGTAGATACAGAATTTGCTTGGGGCTTTCAAGCTAGAGTAGTAGGATTATCTAAAACAACACCCTCATTCTACTATCCACCTCCAACAACATTCCTAGGAGCCATAGCGGAAGCAATAGCGAGAAAGTCATGTTTGGGAGAGGATAAAGGAAAAAAGATTGCAATAATGTTGGGAGAAAAAGTCTTAGCATTGGGCATTAGACCAATAAACTGTATTCCAATAAAATATTCCGATATAAATCGAATAATCTCAATCAGAATATTAGGAGAACTTGGACTTGTTCCAGATCCTAGAGATTTCACAAAGTCTTTCGATTCCCCTGCTAGAGGAAAAACTTTGATGATGAGTTACGATGACAATCCCCCGGTATTAAGGTGGCTCTTAGTATTAGATGATAATAAGTTAAGTTTTAACGGAAAGACATTTTCACTTTTAGATAAAAAATATTTTTGGGCAATACATAGGTTAGGCTCAAAGGAAAGCAGAGTTTCCGTTTTAAATGTAGGTGTTGTTGAAAACATAGAAGAAAATTTTGGAATGATAGTAACAAAATATAGCTTCCCCATGGTTGATGGAGTTACTCCTGAGGAACAGCTCCAAGTCAGATGGATGTATGAAATTTATACTGATCCGCGTAAGTTAGGATATGATAAGACAGAAAATCCTCTTGTCAGTTATATGATGGGAGAAAACCTTGTTACTTACAGTATACCGATAAAAGAGACAGGAGACCCTGAATTCAGAATAAAAGTAAGCAAACCAGCAGTCGCGTATAAGATTAGAGACGAATACGTAGTAGGATGGGAGAAACAATGACGCTCTTGGAGTTGAAAATTCCTATAGACTCAACCTTTTTGAGTCATACAATCTATGAAGGAATCTTATTTTCCATTTCCTCCTCGAACACTAATACTTTTTCAGCCAAAGAAGTACATTTTTCCAAAGACTTTTTAAAAAAGGCATATAAATCTTTGGAAGATGAGAGAATTGATAAAATAACGATTATTTTTACAGGAAACGATAAAATAGAAACTCTTTTGGAAACACTAAAAATAAGTGAAAAACCTAAGAAAACTTTTAGAGGACTTATAAAAGTTATTAAAAACAACGATACAAGGATCCCTGAACCTGATAATATTAAATTGTTATTAAAATTAGAAAAAAAGAACATGCTTATTGACTCTGATAGGAAAGTTTGTTTAGCGGCCCCACAGCTTTTCAAAGTAGACAGATATACTGGGATATCTTCTTTTGAGACTAAATTAATATCGGAACAACTTGGACTTAGAATGTCTCCTGAAACTATACTTCTAAGTCTTTTAGGTACATATTCTTCCCATGTCACTACTGTAAGAGGGCAGGAAAACGTTTATCATTACTTTCTCTTTTTCGCCCCAGAGGAGGTGGTGTCTCTTCTCAATAATGGTGATCTGGGACAACTTAACGTTTATCTTACTATGAAGGAAGAAATAATGGAAGGACTTGTTGATATTCTTAGCAGTTCAATAGTCAACGAGTTTCTTCTGTTAGAAATAATGCTAAACACGAAATTCCTAGAAAGTATGAGGAAAAAGGGTTTAGATAAAATAGGGCTTATTCTGTTTAAGGTTTCTCCTGAAGGCCAAACTTATAAGATATATGAAATCATTCCGATAACTCTCTACAAGGAACCGGCTTTTTATGATATTCTCGCCAAAAAGACTAGAAACGCTGATAAAATTTGTGAAATTCTATCAAGTGTGCTCTCCTCCGGTGAAACGATAGCCAACGCTTTAAAGTCTTTTAATACGAGGAATAAGTTTGATGAGGCAGACGAAATATTGAAAGGAGTTTTAAGTCTCTACAGGTTTGTAGTGTTAGCGGATGTTCAGGGACTATATGATTTCCTCCATTACTTAAAGAACGCTTGCAAAATACTTGAAGCTAAGAATCCAAATAATCCGAGAATAAAATCCTATCTTCGAATCCAAAGAGAACTCGCATACTTTATATGAGTGGCAATGATTTGTTTAGAACCATATTTTAACGCTGTACTAAATTCTCTTACTGAAAAGGAAGAGAGACCCTTTCTTAGGCACGTTATAGAATATGCTGAGAAATATCCTTTTATCGTTGTGGAGGCTCCTACCGGTTATGGTAAATCTGTAATATCGCAAACAGTCGCTTTATATTCCTTAGCCAATGGATTGAAATCGATAATAGCTTTCCCCCTTAGAGTTTTACTTGAAGACCAATTATCTAAATTTAGAAAACTACTTTCAAAGCTTTCAATAAGAGGAGACCTTATCGGTGCCAGATATATGGGTTATGCTGGGTCAAAGTATTTAATTAAACCCATTACGTTAACTACGGTAGATACTCTTTCAATGACTCTTTTCGGTATACCTCCAGAAGATATAGAAAAAGCTTTCAAGTATTGGGATGGTACTTCTACCAGAAGCTTAGGGCATTATCTCTTCTCCCGAACATCCGTTCTTCTTTCTGATGTCGTGCTGGATGAAGTTCATCTTTTAGCCGATTCAACTAAATCACTTAATTTCTTAATAGCCCTTATGAGGATAATTGCATCCCATGGGCAAAGATTGATCTTCATGTCTGCAACAATTCCAAAACAGCTTGAAAAAGTTATAGAAGAAAACACGAGTGATCTTAACGTCAGGTTCGTAAAGTTTTCTGAAAATCCGGATGAACATTTTCTTAGTCAACGAAAGAACAAAAAGTATGACATTACTTTAGAAAAAATGAAAGAAGAAAAACTCGATAAGATTTTAGAATGGCTCAGAGATAATATTAAAGAATTTCGGAAAGCTATTGTTATATTCAATACTGTTGAAGATGCAATAAGGTTTTATAACAAGTGTAAAAATGAATTGGATTTCCCGAAAGACAGAATTATCCTTCTTCATTCCAGATTTACTAAAAACGATAGAGAAAATAAAATAAAGCTTTTAGAAAAGGTTACCAAAAACAAGCTTGCAACCGATGAATATGTAATAATATCTACTCAAGTGATAGAGGCTGGCATAGATATCTCTTCAAACCTTTTCATAACTGAGATTGCTCCTGCTAATTCACTTATTCAAAGGCTTGGTAGGTTTCTACGCTACAAAGAAGAGAGTGGACGTGTTCTAATATGGTATGAACCGCTCAGCGAGAATGAAGAGTATTATAAGGGAGTTTATAAAGCAGATTTCATTAGAAAAACTGTCGACTTTCTTGAAAGTAAAGGGTGTATGAACATCCATATTCCAAGTGAATATGAACAGCTTTTAAATGAAGTCTATGACGGAGATTCATTCGTCGTGAAACAAAAAGAGGTAAGAGATTTAACCCTAATACCATACATTTTAGAAACCCCGGAAAAGGCTATAGAGAAATTTGTAGAATTAGAAGGAAGCTTCATAAGAGAGGATCTTATTGTCCCGTCGCTTCCTTCAAGTATATGGAGAGAAGACTTGACATTAGAAAAAATAGAAGACTTCATAATCCCCATTAACTTTTCAATGATTAAAAAGATTTGTCCTAGAGAAGAGATTGTTATTTCAGAGAAAGATCAAAAAATGGTAGTAGAAAAAAGACAGATAAATTTTTCAATAAACAATAGTATAAAGACTCTTAGACACGTAATGTCTTCCGATTTCGTAGCTTTTATTGTCGAAGGAGAATATTCTGATGAACTGGGTTTGGAGGTAAGACGGAGTGAGTAATAAGAAAATATTAAGCTATTGTGAAAGAAGGGGTCTTGACATAGTGTCAGAATATCTTGTAGACCATATTGTAACATGCTCAGAATTTTTAGGAGAGTTGAAATCGTCAAAAATAGGAAGATTTTGCACATCCTTACATGAAGATTTTAGTGAAGCCATCAGACTATCCGTGTTCTTTCATGACATTGGGAAAGTCTTTTATCAATATGGGAGAGGTAAAAGGTATATCGCCTTCACTGGTCATGAAATACTTTCGTTTTTTATGTTTAAAGAATTCGCTAAGAAGCTTAAAGAAAACCCTGAAATAGATATAACTGCAGACACTGCTTTATTCTCTGTATTTTTCCATCACCATGCGATGGGTATTAAGCGGAGAGTCAATAATATTAAAAACCTTGATCCACTAAAAAAGATAAGTTATAATGTCTTCCAAGATTTATTAAGCGACTTATCTCTAACGGTAGATCGATGTATTTCATCAGATGAATTCAAAATTCTTTCATCCGTAATTAACGAAATATCCGAAAAAATCTTTAATGGAAGTATCAACATTAACTATATAATAAGAGATTCCGAAGGAGGAATTTGCCAATTATGGGAAAAAATTACAAGCAACGATGAGAATAGTATAAGGTTTAAGAAACTAGCCTACTCGGTGCTTTCCGTCCTCGTATGTGTAGATAATTTGTCCGCGCAGAAATTAAGAAAAAGTACGACTACAGGTTTCACAAAGATTCTCGAGGAATTCTACAATGACTATTTAAAAACGTGGGACATTAGCTTACCTACAAGCTTATTAACCTAACGCCTAAGATTCTTTGAATCATGAATTTAATTACTCTAACGCTCAAATTCTTCTTTTATAAAGGTTTTACGTTCAACTATTTCTCAGGCTATTACGTAAGGGGCTTCTTCTATTCGACTTTGAGAAATTCTAATCCCGAGCTTGCTGAGAAGATTCATAATTCCAAGGTGCTTGCCCCGTTTTCCTCCCGAACCATATTTTTAGAACAGCCTAATGGTAGACGGATAGTTTTTAACAAGGTTAGTAATCCTTCTCCAGCCTTTTTCGAGTACTCCATTTTCAACGAGGAAGTTTCAAGAAGTTTCCTTGAGCACGTTATTCAAGAAGGTTCTGTCACTCTGCTCAACGAGAAGTTTCCTTTAAGCCACATAGATATGCAAGAGATTGACTGGAACAGCTTTATAGAGTCTTCTAAGCCAGTTAAGAAATTCGACATAGTTTTTCTTACTCCTACCTACTTTAGGCTCCCACCAGTATTGCTTGACCGCTACGAGGCTAGGCTTGAGCTTGCAGGCGTTAAGGAAAAGGCTTCATACCGGTATTATCCTATTCCAGATCCCTCTCTCTTGATCAGGAGTATAGCGAAAATATGGAGAGCCTTCTCACCCATAAAGCTTAATCTCACAAGTCTAATATCTTGGGTTGGTGCTGGCGGTATCGCGGTATCAGGTTATCCCAGCGGAATAAGAACATACAGGCTTTACGAGCATGAGAAGGCTGATAAATGGGTCGTAGGATTCGTTGGCAGGGTTGGCTTCTCTGTTCCAAATGATCTCTTCAACGAGAGCCTTGCTAAGAATCTAGATGCTCTACTCAGGTTTTCACGATTCTCTAACGTGGGCGGCGGCAGGACTGCAGGCCTCGGGATGGTTGAATACATACCTTTAGAATACGCTGAGGAGTCAAAAGGTTAGACAATAGTTTTTAAAACCGCAGTTCATACACCTGCTCTTAATAACCTTAACCTCAGGCTCTAACTCGTTATCTATGATTTCGCTTATTTTCTTTATGATGCTCTTAGCCTCTTTCTTAAGGTCTTCACTTATCGATAAGACACATATGTTCTTTGACCTCAAGTAGTATACTGCTCCCCTTTTAACAACAGTGTTAAAATTCTCTTCTATCAAAAGCGAATACGTAGCCATCTGTAGTGCATGATCCCTTTTTACGCTTTGAGAAGCCTCTGCCCACTTTATTTCAGCCGGCACGTATTCGTTAAACTTCGTTACAATAATATAGTCGATCTTACCCCTCATCTTCAATCTCTGGCTTTCCATTTCGACATCTTCCAAAACTCTACTGGCTTTTAGAGAAGCTATTAAAGGCGCGATAATTGATTTGTCATGTTTCTCTCTTCCGAATTCCATATAGTCTGTAGTTCTCTCTTCAAGATGTAGAACTCTAGATATGTAGATGATCTTTGGACAGTATACGAACCTCTTAACGTCCGTAGGTGTTAGAAAGTCTTCTTCCTCCAATTTAAGTTACTAACTCCTCCCCCTTATCGTAATCTATGTTTACCCCTATTATCTCCCTCTGGTTAAAGCTTGCCGGAGTCAAAGGATAAACCTGAATATTGACAGGTCCCTCCTTCGAAAGCCTCTTTAAGCCAGCTATAACTTCAACCCTTCTAGAATGCGACAGTGAGCCTGCAAAAGCACTCTTCTGAATCCTCTTAAGGCCCATGCCCTTAAGGAAACTCGCTACTTTCTCCCTTAACTCATCTGAAGAAATATCGTAAATAACCAATGTTATTATCTCCAACTTTAGGCTTGACTTTAGGTAGAGGAAAAATGTTTTTAAGTTTTATTTATTTGGCTTCAGAACGTTGAGGTTTAAACATATTCTGCAAATAAATATTTAAGCCTCCCCTTAACTTATAGGCTTAGAATAATGGGGTTATTCCTGACAATAGATGATGCTGCAAAAATTTTCCAAAGGATTCAAATGTCAAAAATCGACGTTAGCGAAGAATTAAGAGGCTGGAAGTATTCGGACTATCCAGTAAGGCCTCCGTCAAACTCGAAAATATCTGTAGGAGACCTAAGCCTAGAATTCTGTCAAACAGGAAGACTGTTCTTCCTAAGGTATGTTAAAAAAGCTAAGGAAGCAGAGAAACCGTTGTTGGCAAGAGGCAGGTATATTCACAGTATTTTCAATACTGCAATAACAACTGCGAAAAGAATCATATTGGGCGGGACTGTTAAAGACAGCTCGTCATTTCTAATAAGTTTCCTAGATGAAGGCACAAAGATTAAACCGGCCCTTATTAAGGAATTCGGCCTACTTTCAAAATGGGAAGGTGAAGAAAAGCTTGAACGGATTTTTAACAAGATTTGGAGCATAGCTGCCAGCGCCTATTCCCACCAGCTTGATGAAACAGTCACAAGGTCTCCCTACCTTTCTCTAGACGGTATTGTTTCAAACGTAGTTCCAATGGTGACAGAGTTCCCATTGGACGGTACTTACCTAGGCTTTCAGAAAAGCATTAGGGTTGACGCATTACTTTTACCATTCCTAATAGTCGAGTTGAAAACAAGAGAGGTTAAGCAAGAGCATAAAATTGGCTTGACTGCTTACGCAATGGTTTTCGAATCCATTTTCAACATACCGGTTGACTACGCTCTTATTTTAAACCTGAAGCTTGATAAAGAAGCCGAAGACATAAAGGTTTATGAAGAATTGGTTCCAATAACCGACTCGCTAAGAACGATGATGATAGAAAGAAGAGATTCTGCATTAAGAATAATTGATGAAAACGTGGATCCTGGAAAACCAGATTACTGTAGTCGCGAATGCCCTTATTACGAAGTTTGCAGCAAGCTTTAGATTTAAATCATTCATACTGTAAACTTAAAAATTATCGATGGGAGGAAAAGTAGCATTAGTTGATGAATACGGTGCTTTTCTCTCGGTTAAACAGGGAAGATTTCAATTGAAAATCGGCGGCGAGGTCAAGTGGGAGCTAGCGCCGGTGGAAGTAGACTCTATAGTCTTCGTAAAAGAAGGATGCTCATTATCTGCCGCAGCCGTCGTGCTTGCAAACGAGTTCGGAATAGACATGGTCTTTATGAAGGGAAACTCTCCGCAAGCAAGACTGGTCCCAGCAAAATACGGTACGACGATGCTGACATGGAACAAGCAATTAAAGGCGTTCGAAAACGAGTATAGGAAAACAGAATTTTCAAAGAAATTCGTAGAGGGTAAGATACACAACCAGAGGATGGTTATAATGGAATATGCGTATAAGCAGAGGGCAAAAGGTAAACCGATGAGGGACCTTGAAAACGTAGCGTTCGAGTTAAGCCAGTATGAAAACAGTATTGTCAACACATCATCTCCCGAAGAAGCCATGAACATAGAGGCGCATGCAGCAAGAATATACTGGCAAGGCGTTTCAAAACTATTGCCGCCAGAAATAGGCTTTGTTCAAAGACTAACCAAGCAAAGGATTACGTTTGAAAGGAGCATAGACGGTTTTAATCTAGCTCTAAACATAGGCTACGCAGTCTTGAAAAAAGAAGTTTGGAACGCAGTTTTCCTAGCAGCATTAAATCCCTACGTCGGCTTCCTACACAAACCTAAATCTGGAAAAATGTCGTTAGTATTCGACTTGATGGAGGAATTCAGACCGATCGCTGTAGACAGACCTCTCATAGCGTTTGCAAGAAAAGAGAAAGAGGCAGTAAGAAATCTACCTGACGAGAGGGATAAAACCCTGCCCATCATATGGAGACAAATAGTGTCAACCATATACGGTAACGAAATGGCTTTGAAAAGGCAAATAATCTCTCAAGCAAGGCTCCTAGCGTCTGCAATAAGAGGAGAAGCCACGTATAAACCATACAAGTCTAAATGGTAAACACCCTCATACTCATGTTTTTTCAGACGCCTTTATAAATAAACGCATCTTAGAAGGCCTTCAGAAAAATAGGAAGTTTTCAGGCATATTTTAGCGAGATTTGCTTAAATAGTTCCTGACACATGGGTGATTTAAAACTTACAGGAAAATCTTAAAAACGCCGGAGAAAATCTTAAATCAGAATAGGGATATTTAAGGCTTCAGTAGAATCTCAAAGGAGAATTGAAAGGAGCCTCTAACGTCTATATCCATTATTTCATTCCTTCCTCCTCGTAGAATCTCAAAGGAGAATTGAAAGACAAAGGGTTGATAGACGGTTCATTGAAGCATATTGCCAAGGGTAGAATCTCAAAGGAGAATTGAAAGAACTTTTGCATATCTCTTAGCTAGCACGTCAGCAGCATGTAGAATCTCAAAGGAGAATTGAAAGCTTATATCCTGCCTTATTATAAGGCTTATCGGCTTTATCCGTAGAATCTCAAAGGAGAATTGAAAGATACTCATTTGTTGTTTTTCGGCGACTTCTTTTAGGTAGAATCTCAAAGGAGAATTGAAAGTCTCTCTAACGCCTAAGACTAACGAGCAGTATGTTTTGAGTAGAATCTCAAAGGAGAATTGAAAGCAGAGTACACTGTTGCAGCGTTGGTTCCGTCTCCCTTCGGTAGAATCTCAAAGGAGAATTGAAAGGGTAACCCCCGTGCAACACAACCTGTCCGTCTACCTCAAGCCTGTCAGCCCCACAGAGTAGAATCTCAAAGGAGAATTGAAAGCCGCATCTTCTGGAAGATTCCTAAGCTTCTCTTCGAGTAGAATCTCAAAGGAGAATTGAAAGGCTCTTCAAACGCTCTCCTGCGGGCTTCTTTTTTAGCTATAGGTAGAATCTCAAAGGAGAATTGAAAGTTCTTTCCTCCTGCTGGAATATGGAAAGCAATTATACGTCAGTAGAATCTCAAAGGAGAATTGAAAGTACAATATTGGCAGGGAGGTTCCGGAGTTCAGGGAGGGTAGAATCTCAAAGGAGAATTGAAAGAGCCAGAATCTTTCCAATCATGGTTTTCTCATCTGCCTCTGTAGAATCTCAAAGGAGAATTGAAAGATCTCAACCACCCTGAGAAATAAATCTTCCCACTCATTTTGTAGAATCTCAAAGGAGAATTGAAAGACTATGCTGTTTATGGTTTGTAACATGTCGTACGGCAACGGTAGAATCTCAAAGGAGAATTGAAAGCAGCCATCTCAACCTTATCCCCGTTTCCCCTACCGTTAAAGTAGAATCTCAAAGGAGAATTGAAAGTTCTTTAGCAGGTCCCCCTACAGACTTCATGCATGCAGAGTAGAATCTCAAAGGAGAATTGAAAGGAACTTTCTCTTCCATCTCCATTCACCGTTATACTACTACCTGTAGAATCTCAAAGGAGAATTGAAAGTGAAATCTTAAACAAGGACGTCCTCCTGTTCAGGGTGAGGTAGAATCTCAAAGGAGAATTGAAAGATAAAGCCTTAATCCTATACCGCCCCCCAGCCTTAGCGTAGAATCTCAAAGGAGAATTGAAAGATCGGTAGCTCATCCATAGTCCTCTTGATATATAGCGTGTAGAATCTCAAAGGAGAATTGAAAGTAAGGTTATGGCGGTGAGAAGGGCTAAAGGGAGGGAGTAGAATCTCAAAGGAGAATTGAAAGCGCACCGTCAAGACCGGAAGCCCCTTCCCCCCATGTGGCGTAGAATCTCAAAGGAGAATTGAAAGCGTACTATATTGAGTGGTAGCGAGAGAAATTTCTATCCTCTGGGTAGAATCTCAAAGGAGAATTGAAAGTAGGAAGGGACAGGTTTACAGTTGAGGCGGAGAGTATAGTTGTGTAGAATCTCAAAGGAGAATTGAAAGACTTTTTCCTTAGCCTCCTCAACATTACTCTCTTCTTCTGTAGAATCTCAAAGGAGAATTGAAAGATTCGACTGTCCTCAACTCCTCAGCAAACTTCTCTTCCCGTAGAATCTCAAAGGAGAATTGAAAGCTCCATATACTCCATCCTCTTTATGCAATATCCAAACGTAGAATCTCAAAGGAGAATTGAAAGATTTTTACAACAATGGGGCTTGGTTTAACCTCGGTAGTAGAATCTCAAAGGAGAATTGAAAGTGGGCAAGGCTTCGCCGGGGGGCTGCGATACTCCACCTCCACGTAGAATCTCAAAGGAGAATTGAAAGGAGCCAACTGCTTGCGTGCTTGCTCCTCAGTCATACTTACGTAGAATCTCAAAGGAGAATTGAAAGAGGCTTACTCCTTTACCCAGTTCTATGGTTTGTTTATCCACGTAGAATCTCAAAGGAGAATTGAAAGTAAGAAACAGGCCTTTATCTGTTGCCAGCAGGATTTTCCCTTGTAGAATCTCAAAGGAGAATTGAAAGACAAACGTAGAAATAAGCATAACGGCTAGCGACGCTATGTAGAATCTCAAAGGAGAATTGAAAGATATGTTGAAGAAGGGATACTAGAGTTAGCACCAGCTAGTAGAATCTCAAAGGAGAATTGAAAGC
>JAAOZP010000020.1 GCA_011605725.1 Nitrososphaerota archaeon
ATTCTTCGAGGGGGAGCAGAAACGCGGGGAGAGAGAAGAGAAAGCATTCCATACCGTATGAATCTTCGGAGAGCATGAGGTTCGCGAATCCAAGGGAGGCGGGTATGAGTTGCTCAAGAGCGGAGAGGTCGTCGGAATCTTTCCCGAGGCCAAGATTGAGGAGGGCAAGGTCATCTTCAAGCTGAGTCATGGAGTGAACCTTGAAGTATCTGAGAAGAGAGCTAGAGAGACATTCAGCCCTGAAAGAGCGGAGCTATGCGGCTTAATAGCCTCGGATGGCACCATTTGTAAATATGTGAGAACACATGAGGTTTCCTTTAAAAACGTGGACTGTGAGCTTATCGATGGTTTTTGTAGGCTTGCCGATGAAGTCTATGATATAAAGCCACACCTATACTCTACAAGTCACGTAACAAAGGAAGGAGAGAAAAGGGAATACTACAGAGCAGTAATATACAGCAAGAAAGTAGCCTATGATCTGTGGATGTTCGGTGTTAAGGGACCTGGCTATTATGAGTTCCATCCACCTATAGAGCACTTGGATGAAGAGGGAATCAAAGCATACCTGAGAGGGTTCTTTTCAGGTGACGGAAACGTCTCTTTATGTAAAGATGGGCAGCACGAGTTTCGTGTATATTCATCCTTTAGAGAGGGTTTAGAAGAGATAAGGGAAATGTTTGAGATGCTAGGGTTTCACCCTCATGAAGTTCGCGAAGAAGATAAGGAAATAACACCCGAGGGGATTAGAAAGCGATTTTACTTTACTATTCCTGAAGAAGACCATCTGAAATTTATAGAAGAAATAGGGACGAGAAAAGCGGAGTTTAAAAGGAAGTTTGAGCTGATAAAATCGATAAACGGAAGGAGGGAGGATTAAAGAAAATGTATGCAGCCACTGTTTGGGGATGGGGGGAAAGGTTCGAGGATGTTGGTAGAAACTGTAAGAAACATGTTGACAAAAGGTGGAAGGAAAACATAAAGGAGTGTAAGATAGAGATCATGGCTAGGGAGAGAAATGATGGCGTTTGTTACTGGCTTACTGTATACTTAAGCAGTCCCAGAGATGTGGAAAAGATAGCAGAGGATCTTTTTTACACAGCACTCTTTAAGGGAGATACTAAGGTGGATTTCGTAAACACCTACTTATTCGACTCGATGGTTTCAAATAAGGTAGTATGTCGGAAATCAATAGATGAAGTTAGAAATGAGTTCGATATGTTTATTAAAGAAGTTGCCAAGAGGTTCAGAAGCGACTCCAAGATAGAGCCTATAGCGAAGGTAAAGAAGGTGGAATTCAACGTGGATGTTTGCCTGATATGCGAATTGGAATCCACAGTTGCTAATAAGGTAGTCATAGATGCAATTCATTGGGATTTCGAGCTTCTGAGCAATTTCGTTAAATCGCTGATTGATGATTTGATAGAGAAAGAGTTGGCGAGTCGCGTTTTAGGTTACGGTCTGCGTACCGGTAGCACCGACAGCCTCGAGATTGTGGACATTGGCCAGCGTAAAGAGATGGTTTTCGTGCGGCTTGAGCGGAGAAACAAGCTTTTCGATAAAAACGTGGATTCGTGAGCTTAGACAACCAGAAGTAAGCCCATAATTCAGGAGACGCGTCTATCCTGAGGCGTGTACCATCCCATAATTATCATACGATTACTTCTTCTTAAATTCGCAAAATCGCTTCAAAACATGGGTTCTTTATCATTGTCTAAGACATGGAATAAGAATGCTCATACTCACTTATCTTACAAAGAAGGATTAGAAGAAATGTTTGAAGACTTGGGATTCCATCTGAGTTTGAATACATAGACATTTGGGGAGACGAAGTTCTGGTGTGGCTTATCTGAAAAGTGCGGGGGGTGGGATTTGAACCCACGAACCCCTACGGGACTGGAGCCTCAGTCCAGCGCCTTTAACCTGGCTTAGCCGCTTCTTGGCTTTGGCGACCCCCGCTATCCTGCTTTCATTTTTCTTCATGTGATGGTGGATTAAAAGTTTTTTGATTCGTCTGGTTGTGGCGAGGGTTTCTTTTGAGAATAATGTGGGGTTTCGCCCTCTTATGGCTGTCTTTTTATGCTCTGGGTGATGACTTTCCCGTTCTATGGTGGGAGGAGGGTGAATAAAGTTTATTTAACGTGGCTTGAGAGTTTTTAAAGAGGTTAGTTGGCGATAAACGTGAATCAACTTCGAACATATCCTGTTCCAAAGCAGAGGATAGAGATTGTGGAGAGGAAGGGGCTTGGGCATCCGGACACTATTTCAGACATGATTATGAATGAGCTTTCGGTTGAGCTTTGCCGGCTTTACCTTAAGGAGTTCAACAGGGTTCTTCACTATAATCTGGATAAGAGTCTGCTGGTTGCCGGGGAGTCTGAGACTAGGTTTGGAGGAGGGGTTGTTAAGAAGCCGATGAAGCTTATTTTCGGAGACAGGGCGACCTACAGTTTCAACGGCAGGGAGCTGCCTATAGAGAAGCTTGCTGTGGATTCTGCTAAAAACTGGTTTAAGAGGAACCTGAGGTTTGTCGATCCGGATAAGCATGTTTCCTACGAGGTTCAGATAGGGAGAAGCGCTGCGAACCTGGCGGATATTTTTAAGCGGGGTGGAGAGTTTCTGGGTGCTAACGATACTTCTGCGGCTGTCGGATATGCTCCACTATCCCAATTGGAGAAACTTGTTCTTGACGTTGAGCAGCATTTGAACAGTAGGGATTTTAAGAAGGAGTTTGAAGAAACAGGTGAGGATGTAAAGGTTATGGGTTGCAGGATAGACAGCATGGTTGACTTGACAATAGCAATGTCCTATGTGGACCGCTTCATAGATAGCGAGGAAACCTATTTCAGGTCTAAGAAGGAAGTTGTTGAACATTTGAAGACTTATATTGAGGATAATTATGATTTTAAGAAAGTAAGCATTACATTAAACAGTCTGGATACACGGGGGAGAGGTGAAGACGGAATATATTTGACTGTTACCGGTACTTCTGCCGAAGCAGGTGACAGCGGGCAGGTTGGGAGGGGTAATCGAGTAAACGGGGTTATAGCTCTGTTGAGACCTGCAGGTTCCGAGGCTGCTGCCGGCAAGAACCCAGTCAGCCATGTTGGAAAAATATACAATCTTCTATCGTTCAAAATTGCTAACGATATTATTGAAAAGGTTGATGGCGTTGAAGAGGTTTACGTCTGGCTTCTCAGCCAAATAGGAGTTCCTGTTAATAAGCCTAAACTGGTTTCAGTACAGGCGATTCTGGAAGAAGGATTAAACATGGAGGTTCTGGAGAAACCTATAGTGGAAGTTGTCGAGGAAAGCCTGAGTGATGATTCGCTAAGGAGTTTCATAAACGACCTGATAGAGGGAAAACTGAGAGTATGCTGAGTCAAGAGGAAACAAGTAAGCTTAAGATAGGGCTCGAAATCCATGTGCAGCTAACAAATCTGAAAACCAAGCTTTTCTGCCCTTGCCCCTCAGACTATCGTGGTAAGAAGCCGAATGAAAATGTTTGCCCAATCTGCCTAGGGCTACCCGGCACACTGCCACAGGTTAACAGTAAGGCTATTGAAAGCGCTATAGCTGTTTGCCTTGCTTTCAAAGCGAAAGTACAGCCCTACGTTGCTTTCAGTCGGAAGAACTATTTCTACCCGGATATGAATAAAAACTATCAGATAACGCAGTATGATAAGGCAGGGGGAGCGACAATAGGCATAGGAGGACACGTCACGATAAGCATGGATGGAGAAAGGAGAGAAATACCTTTCAGAAGGATACAGCTTGAGGAAGACCCTGGTAGACTAGTCCATGTTGAAAAAGGAAGCGTAAGAAAAACCTATATAGACTATAATAGGGCGGGGATAGCTCTTGTAGAGGTCGTTACGGAGCCGGTTATGCATCAACCTAAAGAGGCACGCTTAGTGTTGGAGAAAATACAGACAACCCTAGAGCATCTTGGTGTTCTCGACCCCTCTTTCGAGGGATCCATGAGGTGTGATGCAAACGTTTCCTACGCTGGAGGAGCAAGAATAGAGATTAAAAACATTAATTCTTTCAGAGAAGTGGAGCAGGCGTTACGCTTCGAAGAACTGAGGTTAGCTTATCTCCCTAAGCTGGAAAGCAATGTTACTAAAAGATGGGGAGAGAAAGAGGGGGTTACGGCAACATCCAGAGAAAAGGAGACTGAGGAGGATTATCGCTACTTTCCCGAGCCAGATATTCCGCCAATACTGGTTGACGAGAAGCTTGTTGAAAGAATTAGAAGACACTTGCCCGAGCTGCCTGACGAGAGGCTAGAAAGATTTATCAGAGCCTACAAGTTGCCTGAAAAATTGGCTTCAATCCTGGTGATGGAGAAGCCTGTTGCAGACTTCTTTGAAGAAGCGTTACAGTTTTCAAACGATCCTAAGGAGGTTGCGTATTGGCTTACTAACGAGGTTGTGAGAAGATGGCGGGAGTGCGATGTGGACTGTAGAAAAAGCAAGTTTAAACCGAGGAATCTAGCGAAGCTTGTCAACATGGTTAAGGAGGGAGCTTTGACCCCGCGTATGGCGAAAAGTGTTCTCTGGGACGTGGTTTTAACGGGAGAAGACGTTGAGGAGTATATTGAGCGGAAGGGCATAAGTATAATAAGGGATCCGAACATGTTTAAGCAAGTAATCCTGAAGGTTTTAGAGGAAAAGCCGAATCTTAGGGAAAACGCTTCTAAGAATGAAAGAATAATCGACTTTATATGCGGAGAGGTTCAAAAAAAGCTTGACGGAAGAGCAGACCCGATTATTCTCAGGAATGAAGTTAAGAAGCTGGTTGAGGAGGAGGATTAAAAATGCTTGAAAGCCTTTCGGAGAGGCTTCAAAATGCACTCAGGTTTATCACTAGGCAGGCTTACGTGAGTGAAAAGGAGATTGCAGAGTATTTACGTGAGATTCAACGAGCACTGCTAATGGGGGATGTTGACGTTAAGCTTGTAAGCCAACTCACTGAAGATATTAGGAAAGAGCTTAGAGAGACGAGGGAGGAGTATGGAGTATCCTTAAAAGACAGGGTTGTCTATGCGACTTACCAAGGCCTTATCCGGATACTTGGAGGCGAGAAGAAGGAACTTCGCATTCTGCCTAATCAGCTTAACATTTTCATTTTTATGGGGATACAGGGTTCAGGGAAGACTACAAGCGTCGGCAAGGTTGCCTATTTTCTTAAAAAGAAGAAGAGGCGGGTGGGGGTTATAGCTGGCGATGTTTTCAGACCGGGAGCCGCAGACCAGTTAAGACAACTATTAGAAGGCACCGGCATTCCGCTTTATGCAGAGCCCTCAGGAAAATCCTCTGTAGAAGTCATTAAAAACGGTGTAAAATGGGCTAAGGAGCTAGGTCTTGAAGTCGTACTCGTGGATACTGCTGGGAGACACAAGTCAGAAGAATCTTTAATGAATGAAATGAAGCAGATAATAGATGAGATTAACCCTACCGCAGCGATACTTGTCATAGACGCTATGATAGGCCAGCAGGCAAGAGCTCAGGCAGAAGCCTTTAACAAGGTTGCGAAAGTAGGATACGTAATAGTTACTAAGCTTGATGGTTCGGCTAAGGGCGGCGGGGCGCTTTCAGCAGTAGCTTCTGTTGGCGCACCAATAGTATTTGTTGGAGTTGGTGAAAGCCTTGAAGAGTTTGAAGAGTTTGACCCAGTTAAATTTGTTTCCCGGCTGCTTGGAAGGCCGGATTTAGAGGCTATTGTGACCAGGATTCAACAAATGTCTAAGGAGGAGCGGCTTAGAATGCAGAAAATGGCTCAAGGTAAGTTCACCATCGAAGAATTCGTACAGCAGCTTGAAACTGTAAGAAAAATTGGTGACCTTCAAGCATTATTATCTAATCTTCCCGGAGGAAGGAGGTTGGATAAGAAAGAGTTGGAAGAGTTTATAGGGAGGTTAAAAAGGTGGAAGGCGATTGTAAACTCAATGAACATGGAGGAAAGAAATGATGTTACGATAATAGACTCTTCACGGGTTAAACGTATTGCAAGGGGGTCGGGAACTTCTGAGAAAGATGTTAGAGAGCTAATAAAACAATATACTGTCGCGAAGAAAGCTGTTAGAAAAATGTCTAAAGGAGCTTTAAGAAAACTTTCCTATTTGAGGTTTTAAAAATGGATTTATTGAAGCATTTGAAAAAGATTGTAATATCCATCCCACTTTGTGACAGATGTTTGGGCAGACAGTTTTCAAACCTTATGCCAACCTCCGATAATGAGACTAAAGGCAGAGTTTTGAAGGATTTTCTTTTCATGAATGAAATGCGAGCGAGGGAAGAAAACCCTAGAAAGTCTTTGAAAATAGTCAAAGCCCTAGCTGAATCTGGACACGAGCCTTCACTGAGCTTTATGAAGAAAAATCTGGGTTTAGATGTAGTTTCAAAGCCTTGCTATGTTTGTGAAAACGGAATTAGCTCTTTAATAGAGAGCGCTACCGCCAGCATTATTGAGAAATCGTCAGAAGTAGAATTCAAAACTTTTTACGTAGGGCTTACACTACCGGTTTCCATAGAGGAGAAAGATGAGAAGGTAAAGTCTTTCTTTAAGCTAAAGTTTGGAGAGGCTTTGAAAAACGAGCTTAATAGAGAGATAATTAGGAAAGTGGGGAAAACGCTGCAGAGAAAGCCGGAGATGAAGAGGCCAGACGTTCTCTTCATATATGATGCTGTGAGAAAACAGGTTTCGATACAGATAAACTCGATTTTTCTCAAGTCAAGCTATAAAAAGCTTGTCAAAGGAATCGCTCAGACCAAGTGGCGGGGACTCGACAGTGAGAATACGACCCCCTCCATAGAAAAAATGTTAGAAGAGGTTCTTTTACCGGCTTACAATGGCAGTGGTTTAAAATTTCACGGTGCAGGAAGAGAGGATGTCGATGTAAAGATGCTTGGAGAAGGAAGACCCTTCATAGTTGAAATACTTGAGCCTAGGATTAGAAATGTGGATCTAAAGAAACTTCATTTAGAGTTTAACAGAAGATTTGGAGACATGGTTGAGATAGCTGAATTCCAAAATGCAGCCTATTCCGAGGTTCCAAGGCTTAAGCTTGAAGCGGAAATCCATAAGAAGAGTTACAGAGTTGTGTTCGAAACTGAGAGAAAGATTTCGGAGGAAGAGTTAAGAGAGCTGTCGGAAAGGTTTACTGGAACCGTGGTTAACCAGAGAACCCCTTTAAGAGTGTTGAAAAGAAGGAAGGACAAGGTTAGGAGAAAAGTAGTCTATAAGGCTGTTTTTAAAAGGCTCGAAAATAATCTTTACGAAGCATCTATAACGTGTAGCGGAGGGCTTTATGTCAAAGAGCTTTTCCATGGGGATGAGGGAAGAACAGTTCCCTCCGTAGCGGGACTTCTTAACACTAAGATTAAAATAGTGGAGATGGAGGTAACGGGTATTGAAGGTGGTTAAGCAAAAATGCCTCAAACCTCCGGGAGAAGGATAAAAACGAGAAGCCTGCTTAAGAAAAGAGTTAGAGAGAAGGGAATAAAACCTCCCTCGTACCTTTTGCAAGACTATAGACCGGGAGATAAAGTGGTCTTAAAATACGACCCCTCGGTTCATAAGGGGATGCCTCACAGGAGGTTCTACGGTAAAATAGGGACAGTGGTCGGCAAAAGGGGGAGAGCATATGTTATTCAGGTAGTAGATGGAGATAAAACAAAAACTTTAATTGCAAGACCAGAACATTTGAAGAGGCTGTAGGCAATGGGAATTCAAAAGATATCTGAAACAGATATAACGATACCCGAGGCGCTTGAGATCCTCTCCGCACAGGAGGATCTGAAACAGTATCAGCGCTTAGTCTTGGACTACCTAAAAGAGGCTTCTAAACTCCCTGCAGATAAGGCTAAAAAACTATTGGAGGAGCTTATGAAGGAGGCGGGTCTTACTAGGAAAGAAGCCGTGATGCTTGTTAACATACTTCCGAAGAGTAAACATGAGATAATGGCGATTTTATCCGGCGGAAGAGATAAAGAATTTTTAACACTTGAAAAAGTTGAAAAGATTAAAAGCATCATCGATAAGTATGCTTGAATCTTTTAAATTTTTCTTGTAAAAAATTACTTGACCCGCATTATTTTCTGTCTTCCACCGACTCTCCAGTACTCCACAGTCACTCCCTGAGCAATACTGCTTTTAAGATCCTGGTCTTGAGGCAGCGGGATTTCGAAAACCTCGTAGGTTTCGAGATCCATTATTTGCGCATTATCGCCTACTAATGCAAGCACCTGCGCGTTTCTCTTCTCTATCATTGGGACTTCCACCTTAGCGTCAACAGGGCTTAGCAGAGTGTGTTTAGACCCGTCGAACAATCCTATGCCTACGACACGGGCCTTAGCACTACCATGTTTGCCTGGCTTAGAGTGTGAAACCTCTACTATTTGACATGGCTCGTTGTCAATCATGATCCAAGACCCCTCTTTCAACTCCCCTAGCTCGACTACTTTACCCATTTTGGAGAAAACTAATAAGCGGCATATTTAAAAAACTTATGCAGCAAGATGGCGGAGGCTAAGAAGATAGCAGTAGTCTATAAAACCAAGGAGCCTGAAGTTCTGAGGGTCATTGAGACGGTTAATAGGGTTATGAAGCCAGAGTCTATTGAAGAACACTCGTTGTTAAGCCTCGTAGGAAAAAAGCTGGGAGGTTTTGACCTGATTGTCTGCCTAGGGGGAGACGGAACGCTGGTGAGAACCTGCCGGGTGGTTGAAAACGGGGGTATAATTCTTCCTGTTAACATGGGTAAGAAAGGCTATTTAATGGAGGTAGATCCTGAGAAACTGCCTTCTTATCTGGAAAAGTATCGAAAAAACGAGTTTTTAGTTGAGAAATGCTTCAAGCTTAAAATAAGCTACGGTGGCAGGATGCTTAATGCAATAAACGAAGTTGTGATTAGGAACATAATAGGTTTAAAACAAGTAACACTGTCCGTGGAGCTTGAGGAAGGAAGCTTCATAGTAGAGGGGGATGGGGTTTTAGTTTCAACCCCAATCGGATCCTCTGCTTACTCTCTCAATGCAGGAGGACCGTTTGTTTTATCCAATGTAAACATCCTAGTATGCACTCCATTGTGCGCAAGAAGACCATTAAGACCACTGATAGTTAATAGGGACGCGGTAATAAAAGTGAAATATTTAAGTGGAGAAGAAATACAAATGATAATAGACGGGGAGGAGGCGTTAAAGGTGGATCCTAAGGAAACCATAGAGATTACGGGGTCGACAGAAACAGTTAATATTATACGTTTCTCCAGTTCTTTCAACATTAAGCGTATGGGCAGGTTGACAGGAGGGATTGAAAACGGTTAAGCAGGGATATGTTCTAGACTCTACAGCGATAATACAAGGAGTGGACCCAAACTCTCTTAAGAGAGAGTCTTTCACAATAAGAGAGCTTCTGGACGAGATTGGGGAAATAGGCAGGAGATGGATGAGAATAAAGACCGCAATGATGCTTGGAAAACTGGTAATCCGGGAGCCTTCTGTCGGAGGCATGGAGAAAGTAGAGCGTGTCGTCAAGGAATACGGGTTGTACGAAAAGCTTTCAAAACCAGACATTAAGATCCTGGCTCTGGGCTACGAGTTACACAGCGAGGAGGATTATGATATAGAGATAATAACCGATGATTACGATATTCAGAACACGGCAGCCCTTCTAAATCTGAAGTATATTTCCATAGGAATTAAGGAAATAAGGAAAACATACATATATGTCAAGTACTGCCCCGCCTGCAAAAGGAGATATTCCGGGTATACCGGAACTGTTTGTCCAGTGTGCGGATACAGGTTGATAGGCGTAAAGAAGGTTATTAGAGACAATACTTATTAGAAGTAGTGTTTAAGTTTCTTCTGCGTGAGAAACGCATTATCTTCTTTCGTAAGAAAGAATGAAAGCTCCTTCTCCAGAAGCGCGAGGCTGCTTGAAAAATACGGGTCCAGACGATAAGATGCTAAAACCTTTTTCCCAAGAGTCAAGTACTTTTTAACACCACTTATATAAACTGTCGGAAGAAGCTCGCCCCCGCAAGAAGTGCATTTGGAAATAAGCGGGAGCCTCCTGAATTTTTTACCACACTTCTTGCACCGGAATTTCTGAATATGAAACGTCTTAATGTTCCCTGAAATGTCTTTTAACAAATGAGAATTTAAAAGGTTTTCCGCAAAACCCTTTTCATCTATCCCGGTTAGGAGAGAAGTAACCTCCAGCTGTAGTTTTAGTTTTCTCTCCATAGAGCCTAAAGTACTATACACGTTTCTTTTAACACCTTTTACAATACTACTCGTATTATGAGACCAAGCTATGTTGAAGTCATCTTTACTAACTAAACGCATTATATCTAAAAGCTCCTTCGGCTTCACGCCTTGTTCCACAAGCAAGTAAAAATCTTTATCATACTTTGTCATGTTCTCCATGTTATAGATCTGATCGTCTATTTCATCAGGTTTTAAAATAGGCATTATTATAAGTGGAGTATCCATCAATCCTCCTGCAGCATCAGGAACATAATGCTTCGAGAAATTTAAGAAGGCGTCTAAGAGAAGAATTATAGAGTCCCCGTCTCCATCACAGTCTCTTCTTTTAGCCTGATGCCAGAAGGGGTGTGCAAAGACAACCTGTGAATCGGTGAAACCAATTATTCTACCCACGATGGCTCCAAGCGTATGAGGAGAAATCCCTAGGATAAGATGACCAATAAGATCCTCTCTCGTCTTAATGTTGTAGTATGGCTCCACATGATAGAAAAGCCTGAGCTCCTCGTCAATAAAACTTGCAACTCTAACCAAAGAATCACCTATTTCTTTAGGAAGAATTACATCCTGGGGATAAAGGTATAGAAGCTGCTTACTTTCAGCAAGAGGATTGCCGTCAACATCCTTATCATAGCCTAGTTTCTTCAACAATTCTACAGAAACCCCTATTTCCTCAGGCTTGAAAGCTGTTAAAGGAGCATTAGTAGCGTCGAATCGTATCGTTCCATCCTTGTATATCGTCAAACCGTGCTTAGCTCTAAGAATGCCTTTTTCAATCGGCTCAGGAACTTTATTCTTGTTCATTAACCCTTTTACCCCCTTTACTTCAGGAATTGCGGTAATCCCAAGCGTCTTTTCAGCATCTTCTAAAATGCTTTGAAGTGGAACGTTTGTCGCATGAAAAGAGTTGCATTTACCTCTACATTTTTCGCATTCTTCCGACTTAGAGTACGAATTACATTTTGCGCAATAGTATATGGGTATGGTACTAGACTTACACTGAGGACAATGCAAGTAGAAGGTAAGTTGGTTACATTTTTCACAATACCTATTACAAATGTTTACGACTACGTGTCCATGGGATGCTGCAGCAACAATGTTTCTTTTTGGACCGCCTTCTAAACCTACTGGGAACAATACGTGAGAAGGAGGATCCATTTCCCTAAGTTTTGCTGCCTCAGGCCTTCCAAGTCTAGCAGATATAAAGGCTCCTTTTTTAGGCTTGATCTTAAACTGGAGAACAGTGTTAAGATAATCGATAGAGTTTTTTTCGGAACCTGCCGGAGGCAAGGAGAATCTTGAAAGATATATTAGGAATTCAGCGTGCATTTTAGATAATCTAATATACCCGTTTTCAACCTGGAAAGGAAGACACATTTTCTCTAACTCGTCTAGCAAAGCACTATCCTCTATTGGAACAACAATATGATCTTCCTCAACCTTAGCCTTCTTGAAGCATTCAATCACGTGAAGAAGCTGGGAAGCGTCCAGATTATCTATGAAAAAGTAAAAGGCAGGGTGAAGAGGGATATCTAGGGCCAAGCTTATCTGCAGGGCTGTTCCAAAATCAATATTGATAAATGGATTCTTAACGATATCCCAGAGGAAACTAGCCTCCAAAGGAAGGCTCTTAATCTTAGCCTCCTTATCCTTAAGGACGGCTTCAAGCTCCGCAGCCCATTGTTCTTCAGTGTATCCCACCTTGTCAAGTGGAGTGTTCCCCTCAATATAGTCACCTACAGATATTAGGATATCGCCAAGAAAAAGCACTTTAGAGATATTATGTTGAATCCTTTTAAGCTTATCCTCATTTTCAACAAGATACACAGAGCCGTCATGCGTCTTAACTATGGGAGGCATAATCGAATCCACAGGCATCACTATAGCTGATTTCCCAGGTCGATCTATCCTAAGCTGGGAGCCTATGGACAGGAATCCCCTGAGGAGCTCCATCGCCACAGGATGGATTCCCATTGCCATCAACCCGGTGTTTCTAGCTCTTCCATACCTTATTCTGAACCCTCCGAAAGCTTCAGAAGATGAGAAGAAAGGCCTCCCGATTAAAACCTCTTTGAGGTATTCTGACTTTGTGCTTTCAACCTCAATTCTAGATATCCAGGACCATCCGGATATGTTAAGCTTATTGATTATACTTTCAAACTTCTTAACCCTACCAATTATGCCATCGTTTATAATTCTTAAAGCACCACCCCTAAGCCTGTTCGTCTCAACTCTCGGAAGATCCCTATAAATGACCACCTCGGTTTCTTCAGAGGGTGGACCAGTAATCTCCACAGGAAGATTCTCTATAACTTCAGCAATTTGATCCTTAGCAACTTTATATTGAAACCTGTTTTTACCTCTCTCGTATAACCTTAATTCCTCCACGTAACGCGAAACCTCTTCCTTAGTAGGCTTGTATCTATCAAGTTTCAACACTCTTCTTATAAAGTCTGCGAGAATTATGGAGAGGGCTTGCTCCGTGCCTCCGGCAGACCTCATCGGTCCCGAGAAATAAACAGCCAAGTACCTAGTATTGTCAGCGTTCTTCTTTATCAGAACTTTCTCTATGCCCTCTATGGGGGCCGCTGTAGTTCCCGGGGGAGTCAATGAAGCAAGCGCAGCCTTCAACGCTAGTTCCGCTGCTTTTTCTTCAGAAAATGACCCGAATCTTCCCAGTACGATGTCTTCAGCTATTTTGAATGGTATTTCAATCGGAGGCAGAGTTTTTTTAAGCTCCTCAAACCTTTCCCTAAACCCATTTAAGCCAAGTATCTTTTCGATTGTTTCAGCCTGGGAGAATGAGATTATAGATTCTGGTTTTTTCTCAGGATCATAGCCATTTTCCTTAGCTCGGACGGCGTATCTGTATGCTTCCCAGAATCTCTCCCGTATAAAGTGGTTATATGCTTCGATATTCATCTTTAGCGCTGCCTTTCTTCAATGCGCCTTTCCGCCCACCCTCCATTATCTCAGAAAGCTTCTCATCGAGAATGCTGGTTTCCTCCAAAACATCGCCTGTAACTATAACGTCAGCACCGGCAGAAACGACATTCTCCGCAGCTAAGCCATCTCTTATGCCTCCACCTACAATAAGCGGAATGCTAATACATTTTTTAACCATGGTTATCAACTTTTCAGGAACATGCGACGTAGCACCAGAGCCTGCTTCAAGATAGATAAACCTGAAGCCAAGAGCTTCAGCAGCCATAGCGTAACCTACTGTTAACTCAGGTATTTCAAAAGGAAGAGGCCTGGCATCACCTATGTACCCAGCTGCACCGCCAGTACCGAGTATCAAGTAAGCCATCGGAATGGCTTCCAATCCTAACTCCCTTATGGCCTTGATTCCAAGGACTTGTGCACCAATAATATAGTATGGATTTGACGAGTTTAGAAGAGACATGAACCAGATCGCATCAGCACCTCGAGCTATGCTTGCAACATTACTGGGGAAAATAATCACAGGTAGTTTTGAATTAGATTTAATCTTAACAATAGCCTCCTCATAGTCAGAAGTTCTGTGCGAAGTACTTCCACCGACCATGAATGCAGATGTGCCAGAGGCCTCAGCCGCCCTAACTACTTCCTCAATCCTGCTCATTTTCTCAGGATCGATTAAGGTGATATGTATGAAACCGTTCTCCTCGATCTTCTCGTACAAGTATTTTTCTGTCTTCCCTATTCGCAACCTGTTTAAAGCAAGTTAGAGAATATATAAATCTAAAAGCGTGCGCTAGGAAATCTCACCACTATGATATTTATCTACAAACCTATTGAAGTAATCAACATTCTCCATGTTCTTAACATATTCTAGAGTCGTTGCCAAGCTGCAATTACCACATACGACTCTCACACTTCCCGAAGCCTTGTCTTCAATAACAGAAACTGCTTGTATACCACATTTTGGGCAGGGAAAAATCTTTGGAATAACCTTACGAATAACCTTAGCTTCTCTCCTTCTTCTTCTAGCCATGTTTCAACATTCTCCACGCACCTATTTTTCCCTTTCTTCGCAGCCTGGTTGAAGAGAAGGAGTGCTCACGAAAATCCTATAGGGTATACAAAAAAGTATAACTACAGGTCGCCGTTAACAAAAATAGAAATATGGCAGAAAAGAACAGGAAAACCGATATTATTATTGGAAAACTTTTAGAGGACTCGAACCTTACTCCGAAACAGCTTGAAGCCCTGTTACTATATTCCAGTAGCATAGAGCAGAGAATAGTCAAGAACGGATACGTAGATATTGATGGTAAAAAAGTCTCTAAAGGCGCCTTCTTCAGGATATTAAGCCAAGCCAAGAAAAACGTTAGAAAATCAATAGTTACATTGATATTAATGTCATATACAGGCTTAATGGATGTAGATCAATTTAGTGCAATCATGCAAATTGCGAACATAATGATGCAATCCAAAGGTCAAGATGAGGATTTGATTAGGACGCTCTTAGAAAAACTCAAAGTTATCGTTGACATTAGGAAAAGAGCAAAGTAAAAATACCTTAGTCCAGCACAGGGTAAGCAAGCAATGGATCTACTTAATCTTCTAAAGCGGCCAGGAGAAGAGATACGGAAAGAGAGAAAAAGAAAAGGGTTAACTCAGAGTTTACTAGCTAAAAAAGCAAAAGTAAGTCAAGCCTTAATAGCAAGGATTGAAAAACAACAGGTAGATCCGCGGCTTTCAACACTACGAAAGATCGTTGAAGCATTAATAGAGGAAGAAAACCAAAAGGGGACAAGAGCCATAGATATAGCAGTACGTGACGTCATAGTTGTGAATCATGATGATACTATTGAAAAAGCCGTTAAGCTCATGCGTAGATATGGCATATCGCAGCTACCTGTATTGAGGAATGGGACCCCGATAGGAGCAGTTGAGGAATTGGAACTTTTAAAGGCCTTTTCCAAGGAGAAAGATCTAGACAAATTTTATCAGAAAAAAGTGGTAGAAGCCATTTCATCAGTATACCCCATGGTAGAACCGGATACGAGCGTAACGGATGTTGTAGATTACCTTTTGAAGGGGCATAATGCCGTTTTAGTAACCAGAAACGGGCGATTAGAGGGCATAATAACTAAGATTGACGTCTTGATGAAAAGTAAAAATATAATAGCATCAGTTTAGCATCAAAAACAGATGGTATCATTATTCGGAAAGGGGAAGAAAGAAGTCGAGGAAAGACTTTTAGAGTTGAAAGAGAAGAATGACGCCTTAGAAAAAAGACTTGACGAAACGCTAGAGAAACTAGAGAAACTAGAAAGGGGAGCGAGACTATTAACAGAAGCGGTTTATAAGATAATCACTTACCTGAAAGATCTCGAGTCGTCGAAAGAAGAAGTAAGGCAAGAATTAGAAGAGAAACCCTTCGAAACAATTAGAAAGAAAGAATCTTCAAGGGAAGAGTATCTTACTGAAACAGAGGAGAAACTCATAGATGAAATCAGGAGTAAAGGAATGTTGACTGTAGGCGAATGTTACATGCGTGTGGGAAGATCAAAGGAACATGTAAGCAGAATGTTAAAAAGACTCGTTGAAAAAGGCATTTTAAAAAGAGAAAGAAGGGGCAAAACTTTTTACTATAAGCTCGCCGAGTAATGAATGATGCTATTCATTTTTTAGAAGAATGGTTGCAACTTGGTAAATGTATTCTCTTCCTCTTTTTCTTCTCACTAGGAACCCCTTATCATGCAGCCTCATCAGATAGGTGGCGACTGTACTCAGTTGGATAGGTTTACCGATTCTCTCTTCATATCTATTCTTAACGTCTTTTGAAGAGAAATCCATATTTCTAAATTCTCTTATAACTTTCAAAATATTGCTTAATGTTTCTCCCTGTTTGCGTAATACTTCAAAGACGTATCCGTCATTAGTTTTCTTCATTATTTTTTCCTGAGACGAAATGGAAAGCACATCTTGGTTAAGAGTTTCCCGTAGAAGCATTAATGGAAGAAGATTGGGAAGTATTGATGCATATTTATCGAGACCCTCTCCTTCCAACCTAAGTGAGATAAGTACGTCTGAACCATCGGAAAAACGGATCTCAAGTTTTTTCCCGCTATCTCTGTTAATCACAGCGTTCAGCTGATTTTTGGATATAACTTAGGTAAATAAGTGTTAACAAGCAGTTTTTCCAGTGGAAATAAAAAAGCTTAAAACGCAGTTGTTTTTAAAAAAACGATGCGATTCACAGGGTTTCTTCTACAAAAAGCAGAAAAAAGTGAAGCTTTCCAAGTTCCAGTAGAAATGCAGGGGTGAGGGTTAAATACAGAAGAAGAGAGAGAAAAAAGAAGTAAGTTAAGGAAAAACGAAAAACGAGGGGAAGAAAAGAAGGAAGGAGGGAAAAGGACAGGAAGAAAACACATCTTCAGAAGAGAACAGAAAAAGATCCCCTACACCCCTTCATTTCTTTTGAAAAAGAATCTGGGAAAAAGAATCTCTGGAAAATAAAATTTATCTTAAACTAAAAGATACTTAATGAAAGCTTTTTATTCTCTGCACCATTGAAAGAAGCAGTGTGGAGAATAATTATCTCTAAATTTTTAAATGAATCTCTCCTAAAAGCGTGTGGAGAAGAAATAGAGGGGTGCGAGCGACTTGTTACTATTTTTTTGTACCTTTTTCTCTAAACAATTCTCCAATTCATTTTTCTTTAGAAAGAAGTCTCCAGCTTTCTAATGGAGGCTGCGAAGGAAAGCACTGAAATACTGAATAAGGTATTCAACAACATGTTTTTGAAGAGCAACATTTTCCGCAATAGAGATGCTTTAAGACACGATTATATTCCTGATCATCTTCCCCATCGCGAAAACGAGATTAAGTATATTGGTGAGGTCGTAGCTCCTCTTCTTCTTCATAATAAGGCCTCTAATCTGTTTGTTTACGGTAAACCCGGGACAGGGAAAACAGCTGTTGTAAGATTTGTGTTTAATGCTCTTTCTAAAAAAGCTACCGAGTTGAGAGCAAATATAAAATGTGTCATGGTTAATTCAAGGATAGAGGGTTCAGAATACAGGATCCTTGCGTCAATATCGCGGCAAATAGGGCTTTCTATACCTTTCACAGGGTTGGCTACTGCTGAGGTTTTCAGAAGGATTATTAACTATATAAAAGCCAACAACCTTTATCTTCTTATTGCCTTGGATGAGGTTGACGTAATCGTTAAAAAAGAAGGAGAAAACTTGCTCTACGAACTTTCGAGGATTAATGAATACTTTTCTTCTCACCGGGTTTCTTTCATAGGAATTTCAAATGAAATAATGTTCAAGCAGATTCTCGATCCGAGAATATTGAGTGCTTTAAGCGAAGAGGAGCTTGTTTTCAAACCGTATACTTCAGACGAGCTTTTCGATATTCTTTCTGAGAGGGCTAAGGAAGCATTTTTTGATGCTGTTTGTGACCCATTGGTAATAAAATATATTGCAGCGCTTTCTGCTTCTGAGCATGGGGATGCAAGAAGAGCGCTTGACCTACTTCGAGTGGCGGCTGAGACAGCGGAGAGAGCGGGTAAATCAGCTATAACGACAGAGTGTGTGCAGGAAGCCATTAGGAAGATAGAGAGGGATCAGGTTAACGAAGTTATAAAAACACTTCCGATTCAGAGCAAGATTCTCTTAGTTTCTATTTTAAGAAATCTCAGAGATCAGGGTGCTCAGCATACCAGTGGAGAAATATATGCTGAGTACAGGAACCTTGTTGCAAATATTGGTTTAGAACCGTTGACTGACAGGAGGCTTTCTTCTTTGCTTAACGAGCTGGAATCAGCGGGAATAATCTCCTCAAAACTCGTTAACATGGGTAGGTATGGAAGAACTAAAAAGTATAGCCTTTCAGTCCCTCAAAGCCATGTTTTAGAAGCATTGAGGGAAGACACCCTTCTAAACGGTCTTTTATAGGGAAGAAAAGCCTATGCTTCCAGGGTTTCGTTTCGATTCTGCGGAAAACATAAAAAGCAAGAGGGCACACACAGGGTTCAAGTCCCTTCCCAGCGCTCCAAGCGCGCGCTCGGAACTGGGAAGACCCAGCTCCGCCACACTTTATGCGTGACAGTCCAGCTTCCTAAGGACAGGGGCGGGTTGGAGGCGGGTGCTCTCTTCATAGATACTGAGGGAACGTTCAGGCCTGAGAGGATTGTGCAGATAGCCAAGAGCACCCTAGGACTTGGATCTGCATGGAATGCCTCGAGATCGCCAGGAGGTACACTATTAGGCTCAGCGAGATAATCGAGGAGAACTACAGTAACATTGTGATTGTCTTCAGCGGAGCTGGGGCTTCCATATTCATGTGCTCGACTTCGAGGTTAGGGGCTGGACTTATTATAATGAGCATGACCCTGTTAAGAGCCACGAGGTCGCAAGGTTCTGCTACACGCTCCACCTCTCTAGACAACTTGACACACGTTTCGACGAGCCACACTTCACCCTCTCAATGAGAGTGATCTCTATTCCATATTCTCTCAACGGCTCAACCATGCTTGTCTGCAAACCCATAGGGAGCAGGTTGGACCTCGAGAGGAAGAGCGTAACCCGTATTCTGGACGAGGCAAACCCCTCCCTAGAGATATGGCCCGTTAAAGTTACCCCTGAGCATGAATGCGATGAACATGAGCGCTAAAAACAGGGCTGCCGGAGGAAGGGGTAACCCTGTGAAGGCGGTCCTAACTCTTAGCAAATGCTAATTTTAATCCTCCATGCCTCATGGAAAAAAAATAATTGGTTTTTTCTTTCCCCTACACATAACTTTGCGCTTCATATAAGTGTGAATAAATCTATTTCTTATTCAACAGTTAAAAAGTGCACATGAGGACTACAGTGCCAATAGAAGCTTGACTCCTTCAAGCCTCAGCAAATCTTCATCAACATCTCCTTTTTTCTTAATGGATTCTCTAAATTGCTTCATAATCCATGCCCCTACCTTATCATCCGCATTCTCTAGTTTTTCGGCAAGTTCGTCTAACTCTTTTAAGAGCTCATCAAAGCTTTTTTCGTTCCTTAAGTATTTTGCAATTGCTTCTACAGCAAGCGCAATGAATCGGCTGGTTACTCTCATCTTTTCAAGTCTTTCATAAGCATTTTGAATTAGTTCATGTACTTCATCAGATAATTTTCCTTTCTTAAAATCACTTAATCCAAAAGTCATCTTAATGTATGCTAAAGTTAACTCGTAGCATGCTTTCAAGTATTCATCAGGTCCTTTCTTAACAATTTCTATCGAATCTTCAACAAACTTTATGGCATCGTCATCACGTTTCAAAGCTAGACAACAAATAGCCATGCAATGTTTAGCAGAGGCCACACCATATTTATCTCCTATTTCTTCAGAAATTTTGATGCAATCCTCAAGACTAATTCCTTCTACTTCTTCATAAACTTTCTTAAAATCGTCTTTGTTTTTGGCAAGCATCATTTGAATTTTAGCTAAATGAGCTCTACCTGCAGCCGCATTTAGTCTATTCTCCGCCTTTAGAGCATATATAATACAATTCTTTACATATTCTCGGGCTCTTTTTAAGTCGTCCTCAGATTCTGCTATATCAAGCGTTAGTACCCCAAGTCTATCCATAATTACAGATTTATCATTATAGTATCCTTTCTCACCCCATCTATTTATTATTTTATCCTTATGGTATTCTAACAGCCTTTCTACTTCTTCTAGAACTCTTAACGCCTCTTTTAAATCTCTCTTACGACGAAGTAAATCTGACTTAACCGTCAGTATGGCAGAGTATGCACTATACCACTTCAGCTCATCTTTAATCTTTCTTGAATCCTTACTTCCAACTTCTTTAAGAGCTTTCTCTAGAGACGAATCAGCTTCTTTAGTATTGTTTAATGAATGTAGAGCATAGAAAGCCCATGCTATCATTGCAAATGCATAGTGATACCTTGCCGAGTCTTCATCTAACTTAAGCGCCTTTGGAAATGCTTCATTCACTTTGTTATACAAAGTTCTAGCTTCCTCCTCTGGAATTAACAGTTCGTAAGCATATCTTAACGCATGTTCAGCCATAAACAGTGCTTCAATCCACGCTTCTAATTTTTCAGAATAGTATAGTGCCTTCTCCCCATATTCATATGCCATCAAAGGAATATGTTTATAATATCCATAATTTGCTAGCACATACGAGCTTGCAAATGCAACTTTCATTAACTTTTTGCTCTCTCCTTTAAGCGTTATGATTTCTTCCGCTTGGTAAAAAATTTCTTCATTCACAAAAGCTTTTTCCCCGTCTACTACGAGATTTTTGTCTATTTCTCTTAGAATTTCTAGGATTTTTTTCTCGAGCTTTCTTGAAGTTTTCTACTTGCGAATAAGCAACTTCTTTCACCATATCGTGACTAAGCGCGCGCTATCAAAATACTAAAGAGAATGAGTGAATACTTCATAGAAAACAAAAAACCTGTCCATATAGTATGTAGCCTCTATGATGAATTACCGTCATTTAGAATGACATTTATTGGAGACCAGAAATTACTCATAACGTCTTATGAGAAAGGAAAGCGAACAGGCCATGAAACCGTATTCTATGAAATATCTCCTCAAATGCAAACATTATTCGATGGCTTTACTTAGGAATATCAAAAGATCGAGGCTCGCTCAAGGCGTGTGTTGTAGCGCGCGCTATTGGAGATAAACCGATCTTCTTAGCAACAATATCTCTAGCTTTACCTTGCTCGTTGTGGCCATTTGACCCCAACGATACCCTTAGGTTCATTTGAACTTAAGGGGGTCTTGCCATGCGTTCTCCCCAGTTCTATCTGTCTCTGCCTTGCAAGCTCCCTCTCAATCCTCTAGAAGAGGACAGGTTAGTCGAGGACAGGTTAGTCCATTTTTGCACCACTTCACTATGCTGCAAAAATGGTTCATACACATATCGTCGAGCTATTGATCAAAATGGGAGCTGACCCTAACATTAGGAATAAAGATGGAAAGACACCGGCCGATGTCGCCCCGAAGGTGAGCCTGAATTTCCTCGAGAAATTAAGGGATTACCTGAATGAGAGGCTGAAGGACGAGGTGCTCTACTTTGGGTTTAAGCCGTTTAGAATAGTGAAATATCAAACAGGAGACCTAGAGGTACATACGGAAAGCATAACAGCAGTTAGGTCTGTAGAGTTTCGTGCCGATGGAACGATAGCCGTGGAATCAGAACTGGTGGACAAGGGCGGGGACTACATAGGTGAACGCTTAGTTAAGAATTATCGTCGGAGGTTTAAGGAGGCTGAAGCCAAGGGTAAGGAGGAAGAGGATAAGGTTTGGAAAGCCCTTGATAAGAAGAAGAAAGAGATATATAGGGACTACATCAACAGGAAGAACTTAGAGAAGCATCTTAAGAAGAACTACAGGGAAGCCTTCATAAGACTATTATGGTTCGACGAGGTAGCTAAGAGAGTTTCGAAGGAATATGGGATTGATGTCAAAGTGGAAATTGATGAGATCGATTATGATTCCGGATTAATATCGGAGTTCGATGGAAGCAATATGAGCGAGGAGGAGAAGCTCGAGGAGATTAAGAAGAGGGTTGAGGCCATTACAGCTGCGTATAAGCTCGCGTACAGCGCTTATGGGACATATGGATGGATATCGGAGGAAAATCATAAGAAATACCTTGAGTTCAGAAAAGCCCTACTCGAGAAATTGAAGAGCGTGAAAAAGATTTAAAGAGTAGATGCCGCAAGGCCGGAAAGATGTTTCCAGGCAAGGGGATATGGCGCATTTGGCGAAGACGGGTTTCGAGAGCGCGTTACTCCTCAACGCAAGGCCCGTTACCATTAATGTAAGCCCAAAAGCATGACTGTAGATCTGAAAATAACTCGGCTGGAAAAATGGCGAGGGCCGGATTTGAACCGACGACACCCCGGTATCGACATATTTCTATATTTATATTCTTCAGCCGGGCGCTCTTGGGAATGTTTTTATTCTCTCCCAGGCTGAGCTACCTCGCCTTCTTCTATTCACGTCCAAGATCCTATATTTTAATTTTGCTCTCCCGAGAGGTTAGAGATATTTTTATTTGTTCTTCTGGTTTTTAAGGCTTGTTCAACCGGTTTTTCAAATTTTAGAGCCTCCGTGTTTTTGCTCCTGAAAAAAAGGGTTAGGCTTCGATTTTTAATACTGTTCGTATTGCTGATGATCCTGACTTCTGGAAAACGTTTAAAAATACTGGTACACTTGATGTTGGGGCTAAAATTTCCTGTTGTTTCGGGTGTTCTGTCTATTCAGCTCCGTGTTCTTAACAAGCCTCTATTCGTATTCAAGATAAATAGGTGCTCGTGCTGTTTTTAGTTAGGCGATTCCGGTAGGAAGACATAAATTGTGCCTGTATTCCCTTTTTGGAGGTTTAAGCAATGAAGCATGATTTCAGCGAGGACGAGTATCGTCTGGAGTTCCTGATTAGAGGAGGGTTCACCAGAAGAAGATGCGTTAAATGCGGCAGGTTCTTCTGGACTCTCGACCCGTCTAGGGAAGACTGCGGAGAGTCTCCCTGCTCACCCTATACTTTCATTGGCAAGAGGGTGGGCAGGAGTATGGATGATCTGAGCCAAGTTAGGGATGCTTTCCTGGGCTTTTTCAGGAAGAGAGGGCACGAGGTTGTTTCACCCTATCCTGTTGTATGTAGGTGGAGAGATGATCTTTACCTTACTGACGCGAGCATAGTTGATTTCCAGCCTTATGTTACGGACGGCATTATTCCTCCCCCGGCTAATCCCTTGGTAATTTCCCAGCCATGTATACGTCTGGTTGACATCGACCTGGTTGGAAAGACTCTCGGAAGGCATCTTACAATTTTCGAGATGGGTGGTCACCATGCTTTCAACAGTGGGGAAAAAGAGGTCTATTGGAAGGAGGATACTGTGAGATACGGCTTTGAATTCTTCACGGGGGAGATGGGGGTTAAGGGTGAGGATCTTTCTTTTGTCGAAAGCTCTTGGAGTGGAGGTGGGAATGCTGGGCCCTGCTTCGAAGTTATTTCACACGGCCTGGAGGTTGCGACCCTAGTCTTCATGAGGTATAAGGTTTATCCCGATGGTTCTCTGAGGGAGCTGCCTATTCGAACGGTTGACACAGGATACGGGATGGAGAGGATAAACTGGCTTTTAACCGGTGCTCCCACAGGCTTCCATGCTTTCTACGGCAGGCTTCTTCAAGAGGCTTCTAAGCTGGTAGACATTGAGGTCCCCTCTGAGCTTCTAAGGGAGTATGGAGTCAGGGTTTCCCTCTCTGAGAGCAAGTTCCTCAGCCCGGTGGAAAGGATTAGGCTTGTCAGGGATCTCGAGCTCCCCGACTCTTTTTCAACTAAGCTTGAGACTATGGAGAATGTTTTCAAGGCTCTGGATCATGTTAAGAGCCTAGTGTTCATTCTTTCAGAAGGCGTTGTGCCTTCTAACACTGGAGTGGGCTATCTGGCTAGGCTGCTCGTCAGAAAGACGGCTAGGGTCTTGGATAGGCTTAATGTTAACTCTCTCCTGCTCGACATGGTTTCATGGGAGGTTGACTACTGGAGCAGGGATTTTCCGGTTCTTAAAGAGCTTAAAGACAGTATCCTGAGGCTCGTCGAAATAGAGCTTAAGAAATATAGGAGGAGTGTTGAAGAGGGTGTTAAGCATGTCGAATCTCTCGTTAAAGAATCAGGGTCAATAAGTGTTGAGAAGCTTATTGAGCTCTATGATTCTCACGGTGTTACGCCTGAGCAGGTCGCAGATGTTTTCTCAAAGAAAGGCGTTGAAATAAGGATTCCGGAGGATTTTTACAGCATGATAGCATCTAGGCATAAACAGCCTAAGAGCCTTGGGGAAAGGGAAGGGGTCACGCTAGACCTCGACGAAAAGACTTTCCCTGAAACCTTGAAATTCTATTACAAGAATCCTGATTTACTGGAACTCGAGGCCCGGGTTCTTGGGGTTTTCGAAGACAAGGTTATTCTCGACCAAACGGTCTTCTATCCTGAGGGCGGTGGCCAGCCTGCTGACAACGGTAGGCTCATATTTAGCGGGAAAGAGGCTCTGGTGAAAGATGTTAAGAACTTGAATAACCGTATAATACATTTCATCGAAGGCCCTGCTCCTGATGCAGGCAGTATTGTTAAAATGGTTGTTGACGCTGAAAGGCGTCTCCAGCTTAGAAGAGCCCACACTGCGACGCACATCGTAAACGCTGCTGCCAGAATGGTGCTGGGTAACCATGTTTGGCAAGCAGGCGCCCAGAAAGATACTGTTGAATCCAGACTTGACATAACTCACCCTCTCCCACTTACAAGTGAAGAGGTTGAGAAGATAGAGCGTAAGGCCAATGAAATAGTCTTGTCAAACATTGATGTTAAAATACAGGTTCTGCCTAGAACTATCGCAGAGAAGGAGTATGGTTTCAGAATATACCAGGGTGGTGCTGTCCCTGGTAAAGAACTCAGGATCGTCAAGATAGATGGTTTTGATGCTGAAGCATGCGGTGGGCTTCACGTTAATAAGACGGGTGACATTGGGCTGGTGAAGATAGTTAGAGTCGAGAGGATTCAGGACGGCGTTGAAAGAATAGTTTTTCGAGTAGGTTTCTCCTCCCTAGATTACGTTAGGTCGCTTGAAAACAAAATATCTAGCTTAGAGAATATTCTGGGCGTTCCAAAGGACAAGATAGTTCAGGAGGCTGAAAGAGTCAGGAGTGAGTTGAAAAACCTAAGTAAGAAGCTTGAAAGAGTGTTGGAGAACCAGTTTGACATGCTGGCAGACAGGCTGCTTCACAGGGCTATTGAAGAATCCGGTGTTAAAATCGTGCTCTACAGCTCTGAAGAGCTCGAGATAAACCATCTTATAAGCCTCGGCGAGAGAATCTCTGAGAAGGAACCGAGCTCCCTGACAGTCGTGATGTCCCTCGTTCCAACTGCCCAGTTCGCCGTGTTCGCCGGTGAAAAAGCCCTTGAGAAGGGTGTCGACTGCTCCATTTTGGCGCGCCGTATTCTCAGCGAAATCGGAGTTGGCGGAGGGGCTGGAGGCAGGAGGAACTTTGCGAAAGGAGGCCTAGCTACTAAGGTTGACACTAAAGTCTTCGAGTCAAAGGCTTTAAAAGCGATAATCAATGTCCTTCAAAGAGGTTAAAAGGTTTAACGTTAAACCTTTAAGTATCTTCCAGAGGCTTGTGAAGTAAAACATTGGAGGAGTCTGAGTACTCTTTCTCAGAGATCGAGAAAAAGTGGCAGAAAGTATATGATAAGGAGAAGGTTTTCGAAGCTGAGCCAGACCCCTCTAGGCCAAAGTTCTTCGTAACCTTCCCGTTTCCCTACATGTCGGGGCCTGTTCATTTAGGGACAGCCTATACTTTAACCCGCTTAGATATTGTTGCAAGATATAAGCGTAAGAGAGGGTTCAACGTCCTTTTCCCGTTCGCGTTCCACTGGACTGGGACAACCATAACCGGTATCTCTGACAGGATAAGGCGTGGGGATGAGAAAACCATTGAAATACTTGAGAAGATGGATGGTGTTCCAAGAGAGGAGATAGAGCGTTTCAAAGATCCTGTCTACCTAGCCAAATACTATACTGAGAAGAATCGCGCAGCTCTCAAGGATTACGGTCTTGCTGTAGACTGGCGTAGAGAGTTTCACACTTCCAGTCTAAACCCTGGCTTCAGCACGTTTGTTCAATGGCAGTATTTGAAGCTGAAAGAGAAGGGTTACGTTACTAAGGGGGTGCACCCCGTCGTGTGGTGTCCTAGAGACAAGAGTTCCACTGGAGATCATGATAGGCTTAGCGGAGAAGGAGTTTTCCCAGAGAAATTCTATCTAGTTAAATTCAGGCTTGAAGGTTCTCATCTCGTTGCCGCTACCTTCCGGCCTGAGACGATCTTCGGAGTCACGAATGTCTGGGTTAACCCGAATGCTGTTTACGCGGAGGCAGAGATTAATGGTGAGAAATGGATTGTTAGCGTTGAGACGCTTGATAAGCTTGCTGACCAGATGAGGATAGTTCACAAGATACGTGAATTCAAAGGTAAGGAGCTTATCGGGAAGATGGTTGAGGCTGTTTTCACGGGTCATCGGGTTCCAGTCTTACCAGCTTCATTCGTAGATCCTTCTCTTGGAACAGGCGTGGTATATAGTGTTCCGGCACACGCTCCGTATGATTACATGGCTCTTGAAGACTTGAAGAGAAACGAGGCTGTTCTCAAGGAGTATGGTCTCGACCCGGATGAAATCCGTTCGATAAAACCAATATCCATGATAACGACTGAGAAGTATGGTTCAAACCCCTCTGAGAAACTTGTTGCGGAACTCGGGATTAAAAACCAGTCTGACCCTAAGCTGGAAGAGGCTACGAGCCTAGTCTATAAGGAAGAGTTTCACAAGGGTGTGACGCTTAGCAACTGCGGCAGGTTTTCAGGTCTCCCGGTCCAGAAGGCTAAAGAGCTTGTAATAGGAGAGATGAGGAAAACCGGTGCAGGAGACCAGTTTCTAGAATTGCCGTCGCCAGTAGTTTGCAGATGTGGAACGAGGTGTCACGTTAAAATCTTGGAGGACCAGTATCTCCTGAGATACTCCTGGCCCGAATGGAAGGCTAAAGCCCTGAGAGCGCTAGAAAGAATGAGCATATACCCTAAGGAGGTTAGAGAGAATTTTGTTTATTTCATAAACTGGTATGATGATTGGGCTTTCACAAGAACTTCAGGACTGGGGACACCTGTTCCATGGCTTCCTGGTCATATTGTTGAAACACTGAGCGACTCCACCGTGTACATGGCGTATTACATTGTTTCGAAATATGTTAACAATGGAATGTTGAAGCCTGAAAACCTTACTGAAGAATTCTACGACTACGTGTTGCTCGGCATAGGCGTGCCAGAAGAGGTTGGGAATAAAACAGGTGTGCCAGCAGATTTTCTGAAAAGGCTTAGGTACGAGTTTGACTACTGGTATCCGGTTGACCTTAGGAATTCAGGCAAAGATCTTGTCGCAAACCATTTAACGTTCTACATCTTTCATCATGTTGCCATCTTCCCGGAGGAGAAGTGGCCTAGGCAAATATCGGTAAACGGTTTCCTAAGGATAGAGGGGCAGCCAATGCATAAGTCTAAAGGAATCTTCATCTCCCTCAAGGATGCTGTCGAAAAATATGGTTCGGATGCGACGAGAATAACCCTGCTTCTTTCTGCAGAGGGCCTGGAGGACCCCAACTGGGAGAGCGAGAAGGCTAGTAAAAACATCGAGTTGTTGAGAAGCATCTACGGGTTCATTCTCTCACTCATAGGGGAGAAAGGTCCAGTCCGAAACAGTCACATGGAAGACTGGTTGAGAAACTCGGTCAGGACTCGTGTTAAAAATGTTACGGATGCGCTTGAAAACATGCAGATAAGAGAAGCAACAAGCGAAGCCCTCTATGGTTTAAGGAACGACTTAAGATGGTACTTGAGAAGGGTTAAGGAGCCTGATTCCGAGGCTTTAAGAGAAGCGGTTGAAGCATGGCTCAACCTGCTATACCCATTCATACCGCATCTCGCAGAAGAGTTATGGAGCAAACTGGGTAAGAAGAATCTGCTAGCCAACCACCCGTGGCCCATTGTTGCTGAAGTAGACGAGAAACCATTGCTTGTAGAGAAATACTTGGAGCAGCTTGTAGAGGATACGTATCAAATCCTAAAGGCTTTGAAGAAGGCTTCGCTGAACAGGTTGAGGCTCATAACCGCTGCACAGTGGAAGAATAACGCTTTCAAGGAAATAATTGAAACGGCAGAGATAAATCCTGAGAAAACAAGAGGAATCCTGGCTCAACACGCAGCCGGCGTCGGCAAAGAGGAACTCGGAAGATTCATGGGGCAAGTGATGAAGAGTCTTCAAACGATGACGGAGGAACACAGAAAGATTCTGAAATACGTGTTGGAGAAAGGCGAGAAGAACATACTGAAGGAGGCGCAACCATTCTTCGAGAAAGAGTTTAAATGCAGTGTTGAAACACTCAGTGAGGACGAGGTTCCAAGAGAGAAACTAGGGGAACTGGTTGGGAAAAAGCCTCCAGCGCAGCCAGGCAGACCAATACTACTAATAGAATAAGATGGTGCCTAATGAATCAGCATTCAGCAAATAGTAAAACAATTTACTCTTAGGCAAGCTCATTAAAGCAACGGTGGCTGAAAAAATTTAATAACCTTCGCAAAAAAGAATCCTTGGGCCCGTCGCCTAACCTGGATATGGCGGCAGTTCAGAAAGAAAAAGCCGAACCCTCTATCATAGGTGGAAAATGAAGGAAAGCTGTAATGATCTGGGTTCAAATCCCAGCGGGCCCGTATTCAATGCCCTACATACTGTTTTTTGAGCATGAGACTCTTATCTTCAAGCCGACTAAGAGCTTCTGGCATTGGTGAGCTAGACTTTTAATTCTGGGAAGAATGTTACGTCTGAACCCGCTGACAGAAGACTTCTTTGGGGTCGCTATGATTCTGCCCTTCACAGCCTCAGCAACCGGGTACAGCGTTTTCGCATTATTAACGGGTTGGACGCGGGTCTTCCGGTATGCAGCTGACTATTTGCTGAAGACCTCGTTATACGTCCTTCTTGGCCTGCCTATGGTGTGTAAGCATTCAGGATCCCAGTGTTTCAAGCCTGCTATAGGCGGGTTCATAGTGAGCGTGCCGAGAATTTATCAGCACCTTGCTTAACCGTTTTTAACTAGGCTTAAAAGCAGATTAGGAGCCTAGATTCAGCGTTCTGCCGGTTTTTTATTTTTTATGGTGTTTTCAAGGATGATAGTTAAGTTTTTTACATGAAAATGCTAAATACCGAGGCTTAGGACATACCTCGGCCATGAGCAGGTCGCGGATGGAGCAGGTCAAGAAGAAGATTAACGTGGTTCACCTGCTTAAAGTGGTTAAAAGCAGGTATACTTATAACGAGCTGTCCCAGCTCACTGGGCTGCCTATCACTGTTCTAGCCAGGTATGCTAATGGGAGTGTTCTACCATCTGACGAAAGGGCTGACGAGCTCTACAGGATTCTCACGGAGAAAATTCCGCTTGAAGAACTTATTTCCAGTAGGCTTACCCTGGATGAGTCTGGCTACTTCGATTCTTCACGCGTAATATGGGACGTGAATCTTCTAAGGCTCATCAGCCATAAGGCTGTGATTCCTTTCATGGGTAGGAAGATAGACAAGGTTATGACGGCTGCAGTAGACGGTATTCCTCTCGCGTCGTTTGTTGCCGAGGAGCTCGACGCCGAGCTTGTAATAGCTAAGAGATATAAGGAGGTCGGAGTGAAAGATTTTCTTGAAGCCACATACATCATAGGCAGCTCTGCTGTTGTAAGCTCCCTATATATTCCGAAGAATGCCTTGAAGAAGGACGATAATGTCCTGATAGTTGACGACGCCATTAGGACTGGGGAGACGGACATCGCGTTAATAAGACTAGTTGAGAAAGCTAAGGCTAATATAGTGGGTATTTTCATCCTTATTGCAACCGGTAAAGATTGGAGGGAAAAGCTTCAGAAGACGACAAACGCGCCTATCTACGTTTTTACGGAGGTAAACCCGAAGCTTTTGGAAGTGGAGCAGAGGAAGTAGGAGGTTGACCCAGTCCACGAACCAGGGGACAGCTCTCGAGGCTAAGCTTCTAACCCTTAAGAACAGGAGTGTTGAGGAGGCTTTATCCGTTTTCGAAGCGCTTTCCAGTAGGCCGAAACCGCCAGAATGCCCTCTTGTCATTCTGCATAGTAACAAGAGTAAGGTTGTCAGCCTAGGATGTTTCCAACTTGCTGGCGAGGATTTTCTAACAGGCTTTCTGCATAAAAAGGGCTTGAAATACTTCTTCAGGCTTCACGGTGGAGACTTGATGCTTCACGATGAAAACCAGGTGGGAATCGCGTTGATAACGCCCGTAGACGAGAAGTATCGAGAAACATATATTTCTTTAATAACCCTGCTAATGAAAAGAAACGGTGTGTTAAACATTAATGTTACAGACGACTGTATACTGTGTTTCAACAAGGTTCTAGGAGAAGTAATCCATGCAGAGAGGAACGGGGTTTCAAGCTGGTTTGCATTCATCTATCTGAAGAGGAATTATGAGGAGATGGCTGGCTTAAAATTCTCTAAAGAACAGCTGATTAAAGAAAGGGTTAGTAAGCTTAAGGAGAACTATATAGGGTTAGATCAGATTCTGGAAAAACAGGTTTCCGCAGACGCGTTTTTAGAATCGGTTAAGACGGTTTTAACGGATGATCTTGGCTTTAAACTAAAGGGTTTCAAACTAGGGCTTGGGGAAAAGAAGCTTTTCTGGAAGAATCGAAACATGCTTAAAAACAACCGTATTTCTGAGGCTGTTCAACTGAAGCATTCTGCATTGTTAAAGGAGGGGGATTCTATCCTTGTTTCAAAAAGATTGATGAACGGCTTCCTGAGAATGCGGCTTAAAATTAAGGATAAGACTCTGGAGAAGATCAGCATATCCGGGAGTTTTATTTTCGAGCCTTCCGAGAAGCTTAGTGACTTTGAGAAAATGCTGGAGGGTAAAGAGATAGATGAAACCGTTTTAACCGAGAAGGTTACAGAATTCTTTATTAACGAGAAGGTTAAGGCTTCATTCACAGCATTCGAAATAGTTGAATTACTTTGCGGAGCAGCTGGTGGTCTTAATGAACGTGGAAACAAGTAGAGAGCCCAGGTTCCCAATCGTGGCTGAAAAAATCCGAGACGAAGTGCATGTTACAGACAGAGATGCTGCAGAATGGCTTGATTCCAAAGGCTACGGTTTCAGGTTTAGGGAAGACTTTTTAGTGCTCCGCCCCTTCGAAGCCCTATACCTTATGAGTCAGAATAAGCTCGTGCTATACTACAAGTCTAAGCAGTTAATGTTCAACCAGTACCTTAAGATTCTTGAAAAGACTGATAGTAAGATATGGCTGAGATACTTAATATACAAGGACCTGAGGGACAAGGGGTATGTCGTTAAAGACGGGTATGGTTTCGACATAGATTTTAAGGTTTATGAGGCTGGCGACTATGGTTTGAAGCCTGCGAAATACCTTGTATACGGTGTTGCTGAAGGAACACCCATGCCTGTCACGAAGCTCTATAACATCTTGAAACACTCCTACTCCCTTAGAAAGACGCTGATAGTTGCTACGGTCGACAGGAGGAGTGAAATAGTTTATTACATGCTGTCTTCACTGCTACTGGGTAAAGAGACTAGAGGAGAACAATGAGAGGAGAAAATCTTACTCTGAGAGGAATGCGGAACCTGCTTCCGGATGAAAAGGCGAAACTGAACAGGATTGAGAGCGAGATAAGGAGGCTTTTCAAAATATACGGGTTTCAGGAAGTTGAAACACCTACAGTAGAGCCGCTTGAACTCTTTGAGCTTAAATCCGGGGAGGAGATTCGGCATAGAATGTACAGGTTCACGGATCTCGGCGGTAGGGAAGTCGTTTTAAGGCCTGAGGTAACAGCATCCATAGTGAAGCTTGTAGTGCAGGAGTTGCGAAGTGCCCCGCTTCCGATAAAAATAGGATATGTGTTAAACGTTTTCAGATATGATGAGCCTCAATACGGGAGATACAGGGAGTTTAAACAGGGTGGTTTCGAAATATTTGGGACTAAGAGTCCACTGGCGGATGCGGAGATTCTTGAAATATCTTCAAGGCTGATGGAAGGCCTTGGGATAAAGAACTACTACATAAAAATAGGGCATGAAGGCATTTTAAGAGCAGCATTAACCAATTTCAGCATTGATGAGAATGTCCAGGATAGAGTTCTAGGCCTAATAGATAAGGAAAGGCTTGGAGAGGCCTTCGAAATACTCAGTTCTTTCCGAAAAGGTGAGGAAGCAATCAGCATAATCAGGAGTCTGAGGGAGATTAAAAGTAAAGATCCGGATGAAGCCTTTAGAAAAGCAGGCGGGGTTTTGAAAGAAATACCTGAAGCGATTGAACAGTTGGAGAACTTAAAGGAGATAATAGAGCTTGCCAAAGCTAGTAAAGTGGGCGAGTTTCTCGTTGACATGGGCTTTGCAAGGGGTCTCGACTATTACACTGGAATGATCTTCGAAGTTTATGTGGAAAACCTTAAAATTGCCGTTAACGGTGGCGGGAGATACGATAAGCTGGCAGGTCTCTTAGGATGGGATGTCCCGGCTGTTGGCTGCGCACCAGGAATAGACCGTTTAAGCCTTGCAATGGATGAGAAGACTGTTATCCGGGACGACTTGGTGTGCATGATTGTAAGCATGGTTAAGGAGGGCGATATTATCGCAGCGAAGCTTGCAAGCATGCTGAGGGCGAAGGGAGTTCCAACGTTTGTTGACTACACTAGAAGAGATGTTAGCAAGGCTCTCTCATATGCTTCAAAGAGAAACGTTAAGTATGTCGCGTTAATCGGAGGCAGGGAAACTGAGGCTGGCACTGTCACCTTGAAAAACATGGAGACGAAAAGCCAGGAGGAACTTAGAGTCGAGCAGGCTGTTGAAAAACTATCGCCCTATAGTCTTCAGAGGCTCGACACCCATATTTAGCATGAGGTTCACGGCTTTTTGACCTGAGCCTTATCCCATCGGGTTATAGATTGCGATAAACCAGCTCCTACCGCACACATGTTGGCTATCCCTCGGAAAGGAGGTGGAGATTTCCTATTCTAACTTTCTCTAAATGTTTTTTAGCTGCCTCATAGCATTTGCGAGCCTGTCTCCAGCTGGTTGTGGGAAGATCATCCATGACGTATTGCGGGTAGAAAGCTAAAAGCGTGTATGGTATTTCAGGATTAATTTCAGCTATGAATCTGGCAATATTCTCAACCTCAACATTGTCAACATATCCTGGGATAAGTAGCGTGCTGGCAGTTAAAACAGGCACTTCAGGCCGTTTCTTGAAAACCTCTCACCTATTTCCCTGAAATTATCCAACGAAACCCTGTTCGAAACCCCGCACAGTACTCTGCTAAGGTTTTCATCCCATGTTTTAAGGTCAAACTTGACAACGCCGCCACTCTTTAGAGAGAGCTCCGCCGCCTTTAAAGCCAAGTTCCTAGACATGTTTCCATTGGTTTCCCAGCATATTCTAAGTATACGTTTTTCTTCCTCAGCTTTCTGGAGGGCAATCCGGCTGGTTTCGAGAGCATGCATCATTTGCGTAGACGGGTCTCCACCGAAAAAGCAGATGCATGAAACACTCCGGTTAACCTTGGAAGCGAGCTCCTCAGAGCCTAAGAGAGGCTTCAGATTTTGAGACATATTTCTGAAATGCCAGTTCTGGCAGAAAAGACAGTCAAAACTGCAGCTCCCGTAGAACACGGCGAGATTCACATATCCTTCTTCAACACTAGGCTTGTAGGCATACTTAGGGTAGCCTGATCCCGTGCAGCCTGGGCAGAACCACCATGCGACGCAATTAGTTGGCAGGGGATCATAATACCATTCTAAAAGCCCTTTCTCAGGCGTCCCGCCGAGCCTGGTTAACAGGCCGTTAGAATTCAAGACTAGGCCGCAGAACCCTTTCTCCCCGGGGCCGATCCTGCAATAGTTAGCACAGGTGCCGCAGGGTAAGCCATCAGGATTCCTGGGAGGAGCCGGTGGAAGTCCGAAGACCATTCTCGTATCAGCGTGAACACGCTTAGCTATTTCAACAGCCTCATCCGGTCTCCTCCTAACGCATTTTAAACAGACGCCCAACCGGTCAGCTGTCAGAGGAGACTCGTCTCCACAAATCAAACATCTTCCCAACAGTCTCTCCCCAAGTGTTCTCTGAGAGAGAATTTATTTTAAACTTAAACCTTTGCGTCTAGAAGACTAGAGGTCTTTTTTCAATGTAGAAACATTCTACCATATTCAAACAGGTTGAATATGAAAAATGGAGTTTAAGGATTAATCTTGAAGTAACGTTTTTCAAAATCAAATATCCTGCCCTTCTCAACTTTAACCCCATCCTTAGTTAGTATCCTGGCTTTTCCCCTCATTCTCTTCATGCCTCCGTAACCGCCCAGTCTTCCATCGCTGTAGACAACTCTGTGGCATGGTAAGGTATGCGAGGGTTTAACCTTTAGGCAAACCGCTAGCGCACTATGAGGAAGGAAAATGACTGCAGGCACCGGTTTAATCGTGCTACTTATGCTGAATCAAAAACCATTCGTTTACCGACCTGCTAGTCGCTAGGACTAGCCGAGAATAAATTGAAACAGGCTTCGCGGCGCTCAGCTATATACTGGAAAACAAGCCTTATAACCTGTTATGCTTGTAGAAAGCTCCTATGGAGAAGCTTGAGGAGGCAGTTTTAAAAGCTGTAGACGAATATAACAAGTATAGGAGTCCTGAGGCTAGGGCTAGGCTCATCAGTATTCAGGAGGATAGGCTTACTATTGATTTCGAAGGAATTTTCTGTCAGACTTGTGGAGTATACGATTATCTTGAAGACTTAATCTATGAGCTTCAGAGCTTCATCGACATGAACATTGAGATTTTAAACTTTAAAGAGTATGCGCCGGGGAAGATTAGAGTTGAATACGGGTTGAAAAAGACGGGTTAGCATAAAATGTTTGAAAGACGGTTGCTCTCGAATTATTCGAAAACTTTAACTGTTTTTCCCTAGGTTATCCATACATGTTAACGGTTAGCAGGAAGATGGATCTCCTGAGGTTCGAGTTTATTCAGGCAGCTGAAGAAGGGAAGGATGTGGAAAAATACAGGGAGAAGCTGGCTTTGCTCGACGAGTCGAAAACTGGACACAGGGAGCTGGATGAACTTTACGGAGAGATATTGTCCTCGCCCACTGTAGCTGGTTGGCCGTATGTTGAACCAGACAGCCTAGAGGAAATAAGGAGGTGTGCGAACCCGCCGAAGGATGAGGAGGCTTGGATAAGCAGGCATGAGCTTCGGGACAGAATGCTGGGAGCCTGGTTTGGAAGAATAGTGGGAAACATGCTTGGGAAACCTGTGGAAGGCTGGCCTAAGAATAGGATAGAAGAGTATCTTAAGAAGGCTGGATGCTACCCGCTTGACTACTATATTCCGGAGCTTATTCCCCATGTTGAGAAGAGCCTTCAAGAGTACTATAGGGTAGGCGGGCTCCGCGGAAGCTTGAGCAAGGCTCTGAGGGATGACGATTTGGATTATACTGTATTGGGTCTGCTCCTTTTGGAGAGAAAGGGCTTCAGCTTTACTACGGATGATGTTGCCGAAGAATGGTTAAACCGGTTGCCCTTCCACCTCACCTACACTGCTGAGAGAGAGGCTTACAGGAACCTTACGCTCGGCCTGAAGCCTCCTGAAACAGCAACCTTCTGGAATCCTTTCAGAGAGTGGATAGGAGCCCAGATAAGGGCCGACCCATGGGGATACGCGAACCCTATGAGGCCTTGGAGCGCGGCGGAGATGGCTTACAGGGATGCTAGGCTTTCTCACGTTAAGAATGGAATCTACGGAGAGATGCTGATGGCAGCCATGGTCGCGTCAGCCTTCTCCGAGCCGGAGCCGCTGAAGATCGTGGAGAAAGGACTCTCATGCATACCTTTGGAAAGCAGGCTGGCTGAAGCAGTCAGACGCTGCGTCGACCTTTGGAGGAAGCATAAGGATTTTGATGCAGCCTACGGGGAAGCAATGTTAAAACATGGGCGTTACCACCCGGTTCACGTGATAAACAATGCTGCAATAGTTGTTCTCGCTCTGCTTTACGGTGAGGGTGATTTCGGGAAATCCGTGTGCCTAAGCGTGTCCAGCGGGCTTGACACGGATTGCAACGGTGCGACAGTAGGATCCATAGTTGGCGCTATGATTGGCTTCAAACGCATACCGGAAAAATGGTACTCGCCCTTGAACAATACGCTGGATTCAGCGTTATCAGGGTTGGGGGAGCTTAAAATATCTGAATTGGCTGAGAGAATGGTGAAAGTTGTAGCTGAGAACTGGAGTTAATCCTATAGTGGGGGACTTTTTCTTCATCTAAATAATGCTGTTTCATCCATGCTTTCTATTGTTCGAGGGAACAGTTGCCTTTGCCGCTTTACCCGCATCCTTTTCAACCTGCTTCTTCCATTCTACGTATCGCAACAGGTCCTCCCTAAGCGTCGTCAGCATTTGCCTAGCGCAGAACTTATGGTCGATCTCCCAGCGGCCTGTGGCAGAGTAAGCTAGTGCTCTCAAAGTTTTTCCAGGGTTCTCAGGTATGACTAAGCGTACCCTGTAAGCCGCCACCCTCTCCCCCCTGTAGCTTAAAAGGATTTCAACACCGTTAATCCTGCCCTTCTCCATTAACGGTGTTGCCTCAGTATATATCGGCCCCAAAAGCATTGGCGGCGGCCTCTTGGTTAGCGAGGAAACGTAATCGACAAAATAGTTCACGTCATCAACTATTCTTAAGGGTATTACTGATTCAGCATGATCCTTGAACAGCTTAGCTTCCTCAATCTTCTTGAACATGAACCGGCTGGGCACAACTTTCAGAATGACTTTCCTAGCCGGTATGAGGCCTCCCGCTAAGGAGGATAATAATGCCACAAGGAAGCTGGCTAGCATTGAGCTGAACACATAGGGTTTCACCAGGCTCACAGGAGTTGAGATGTATGCTTGAAGGAACTGGCTTAACACGTATCCTAGGGCTCCTCCTAAGAGACCGTAACTCAAGCCCTCAACGAGCATCAGGAGAGACACGTGGCCAGGGCTAGCGCCAAGGGCACTCATGGTTGAGTATTCTCCATGACGCTCGTAGAGCGAACCTAAGAGCGTCATTATGATCATTAGGGAGGAGAGCCCCATTAGGACAAGAAGCTCAGGAACACTGGCGAACTGTTGGAACTCGCCAACTATAAGAAGGCATTCCGTCTCACTACCCGTGCCTAAACATGTTCTGAAAGACTTAAAGATCTGCGTTGTTATCTGGGCTCCCATTATGGTTGTGAAGTTCGAATCCTTCTCATAACTTGTTTCTAAAAGCCTCTTTGAAAAATCGCTTGAAAAATTACCTTCCAGCAAAAGCCTGTAGACTGTTAAAGCCTCCGGAAAAGACTCCAAGCTAGTCACTACTATGGGTCCTTCAAACTCGTCCAGCGGAACCCCATCCACCAGCTTTACAGGCTCTTCCAGCACCGTGCTTACCGTGCTTTCAAAGACGTTTCTGCCCGTGATGATTATGGAGTCGCCTTCTTCTATGCCCAGTGTTCCCGCTAAATCGGCTGAAACCGCTGTCCCCTTTAGCGCTGAGGCGTTGGTAGCTATCAGGAAGGCCCTGGTTCTCTTACCGCCTTTAGATACGAGGACTTGCGACGCTGCAACAATATACTTTTTCTTAACTCCCTCCATGCTTGAAAGCCACTTTACCTGCCAATCCGGTATGGGTTCGAAGAACTCTTTTACCAGAACCTCGTTCTTCTGATCCATCCCTCTGAAAATAGTGGTGACCGTGGTCACGTGGAAACTGATGCTTAATCCACGGAATTCTGAAGGATAGGCTGCTTCCCTGATGGTTGTCACCGTGCCGATAGCCAGAAGGCTTCCTGAGGCTGCGGAAACCACTGCTATGGTGATTATGGTCAGAGTTGCCCGTAACATTCTTTTACGCATACTCTTGACGGCGAACCAGAAGAGGTCGCTTAGAAGCGTTCCCTTGGCTTCAAGCACCAGCATGCCCACTACTACAAGCGTAAGGGTGGCTGTGAGCAGTGACAAGACTGCGAATGTTGTTGATAAGCTAGAAATAACTTGTGGGTTAAACATTGCGATAGCCATCTTGGCCTGAGGGATGAGAAGTATTTCCAACAGAATGAGAACCGCGAACAGCCCTGTGATCACAAGCCTCCTCTTTTTCTCGACTATCGCACCTGCAATAGACGATATGAAGAAGGTAAATGTGATTAGGAAGAGGAACATGGCGATGCAGTCACTTTTAGCTTGGCTTAAGGCATCTAGAGCATTCTCAGCCTTAGTAATAGTCTTCTCGAATAATCCGGAGCCTGTTTCCAAGTCGCCCTTCTCAAAAGCAGTCTCGCCCTCCCTGAGCAACATAATGGCATATTCAACTTCTTTTAAATATTTATCTGCGTCAAAACCGACTTTAGACAGAAAGCCTCGTTCCTCGGAGACGAAGGATTCTAGAAACTCTTTCAGGCGTCCAACCTCTAAAAGCGCTACACTAGTATTGCTCATTTCGCAGGAAATGGTGATTGGTATCGCTGCGCCTTGAGGGGTGCGCTCACGCGTAGTGCCATACTTGCTCAGCAGTCCGGCTAGCCTACTGTTCGGGTTCAAGAAGAATATTGTCGTCAAGCCTTCTTGAGGTACCGGTACATAATAATTTTTATCATCCTCCCAAATGCCCATTCTCCAGATATTCCCCAGCTCAAAGTAGGCTTCTTCCTCCTTTGGGGCCTCCTTACTTATGACTATGAGACATCCGTTTCGCGGCTTCTCTGCTGCCTCAGGCAGAAACGCGCTTCCCTCAGCAGAGATCGTCACACGATTCCCCGATAAGGTTAGCACACCGCTAGCGTTAACAGGGATGAGAATGTCCCCTCTACCGTAGCCACGGGGTACTGATATTGTTGTTGAACCAGGATAACCGTTTCCGTAGCCGAAGTTTACATGAATAGTGTTAGCATCACTAACAGCGCAGACTGCCGCCAAACCCATTACGTAGCTTCCTCCGAGGCTTATCGCTGTCGAATATAGGTTTCCCGAGCTCACCATAACATAGTTTAACGAATCGTTGAACTGTTTAATTATTTCTTCCGCAGGAGAAGCTGAAACCTGAAACAATGCGTTGCCGAGAGTCACCGTGCCTGAGGTTATTAGAATCGAGCCTTCTGTTATGCTTCCGGATTTAAGTTCTCCTTCAAAACGAATCTTTATAGGAACAACGACCAAACCGGAGACAGTAATTAAACCGTTAAAGAGACTTTCAGAGTTCAGGAGAAGCATCGCTACGAGTAAGCTTAACGCAATTCGAGAGAGGCTTGTTTTCATCCTTAGCTCTTACCCGGAGCCTCATGTTATAAGTTTTTTGCTACTAAAGCTCCTAGTAGCAGTTGATGCTTGCGAGTCAACTTATTCTCAGCAATACGGAGAAGAATGCTTTACCCATACGAGTATCATTGTGCTTTCAATCCTAGGTTGATCAGGAGTCTGTTTAACAGTACCGGTGGGCTCTGTCTGCCGTTAGAAAAATCGCGTTTTTAACATTATCGTGTTAATTCAAAGGGGGATGCAGCCTTTCTTTTTGTAAAAACTTAAATGCTAGTTTTCCCATCGGTGTTCGAACCTAAAATGAGCCAATCCAAGTTTGGCGGGATGACGGTTCTTCTCATAGCAATCTCCCTCATCATAGGACTGGCTGCAGGATACTTCATAGGCGGGGCTGGCAAAGTTTCTGAGTCACAATACAACCAGCTTCAAACGTCTTACAACCAGCTTCAAACACTGTATAACCAGCTTCAGCAGAACGTCAGTTCGCTTACCAGGAAGCTTAAGGCTGGATTCATCTATGTCGGTCCCGTAGAAGACTTCGGCTGGACTGCTGCACACGACCAAGCTAGGAGGTATGTTGAGAAAATCTTTCCATGGCTTAAAACTGTTTACGTAGAGTCTGTTCCTGAGGCTGAGGCTGCAAGGTATATTGAGAGGCTTGTTACTGAGGAAAATGTCGACGTGGTTTTCACAACAAGCTTCGGATTCATGGATCCAACGATAGAGGTTGCTAAAAAATATCCTAACAAGATATTCTTCCACTGCAGTGGTTTTAAAAGACTTCCTAACTCTGGAACATATTTTGCAGACTTCTATCAAGTTTATTATCTGAACGGTTTGATGGCTGGTGCCTTAACCAAAAGTAATAAGGTCGGCTACGTAGCGGCCTACCCGATACCGGAGGTCCTCAGACACATCAACGCGTTCGCACTGGGTGTTAAGGAGGCTAATCCTGAGGCAAAGGTCTATGTGAAATGGCTCTTCGCATGGTATGATCCGACTCACGCTAGAGAGGCTGCTCAGGCGCTTGTGAGCATTGGCGTCGATACAATCGCTTTCACGGAGGACTCCACGGCCATTGTCGAGTTCGCTCAGGAACAATACCGGCAGGGGAAGACGCTCTACGTTTTCTCCCACTACAGTCCGATGCAGGATGTTGGTCCCGACGTTGTTGTAAGCGGTCAGATAGTCCACTGGGAAGTTATTTACGCCGACATACTTATGAAGATCAGGTTAGGCATATACAATAATACTAACCTGGCTAATGTCGACTACCTTTGGCTGCTCAAGGAAGGCGCGGTGGAACTCGGTGGCAAGCCCGGAGTACCGATAAACCCGAAGTTCGTAAATGAGTTGAAAAGTAAGTATCTGCCAGGACAATCAATAAGTGTGTACGATGCTGTTATAACTAGGCTTGCGTTGATGAAGGACGCTAACGTGCCTTTCGACCCGTTCACCGGACCGATTAGAGACCAGGCTGGAAACGTTAAGATTCCGGCAGGCCAGAGGGCGACTATAGCTCAGCTCTTCACAGAGGAAATGAACTGGTTCCTGGAAAACATAGTAGGATCGCCGTCAGGATGATCCTAGAAACTTCACCCCAACCTGTTTTTTCTCCAAAGGATGTCGACAAGGCTTGACGAATAATTCTAATTATCTTGTTGAAATGCGGGGGATTGTTAAACGGTTCCCAACGGTTGTCGCGCTGAATAATGTTGACTTCAGGGTTAGACAGGGTGAAATACATGCTCTTCTAGGCGAAAACGGTGCTGGCAAAACAACCCTTATGAGAATACTCTACGGCATGTATAAGCCTGACGCTGGGGAGATAATTGTGGAGGGCCGTAGGGTAATCATAGGTTCGCCAAGGGATGCGTTGAAAATGGGGATAGGAATGGTACACCAGCATTTCATGCTTGTGGATAAGCTTACTGTTTTAGAGAACATTGCCCTATTTGTGGAGGAAGGCTTCAGGATAGGCTTCGACCGGATCAGGAGTAGGGTGGAGGAGCTTTCTAAGACGTATGGTTTAAAGATTGATCTTGATGCGAAAATCTGGCAGCTTTCAGCAGGGGAGCAGCAGAAGGTTGAAATAGTGAAAACGCTTTACAGGAATGTTAAACTTCTGATCTTGGACGAGCCTACTTCAGTCTTGACACCCGTCGAGTCGGAGGAGCTTTTCAAATCTTTAAGGAAAATGGTTGAGACGGGCAAGTCAATAATTCTGATAACGCATAGGCTTAACGAGGCGCTTATGGCCAGTGATTCCATAACTGTCCTAAGGAAGGGGAGAGTTGTGGCGGCTGAAGTTAAGCCGCGTGAGGCAAGCAGGCTAGACTTGGTTAACATGATCGTCGGCAGGCCTTTGGAGTTCAGGCCTAGTGTTGACAGTTTCAAGAAAAACGGTAAGCCGGTTTTAGAAGTCGAGAACCTAAGAGTTTTGGATGACAGGGGGCTCGTGGCAGTCAAGGATGTTTCCTTCATCCTAAGGGAGGGGGAGATTCTGGGTGTAGCCGGGGTTGCGGGGAATGGGCAAAGGGAGCTTGTTGAAGCACTCACAGGTCTGAGGAAAGTTGAAAAAGGAATTGTGAAAATAATGGGAGTGAATGTTACGAACGCTTCTCCTAAGAATATTATCCGGCTTGGTGTTGCCCATATTCCCGAGGACAGGTTCAGGTATGGTGTTGCACCAGATCTTAGTGTTGCAGAAAACATGGTTATGAAGCTCTATGGGGAAAAGTTTTCAAGGAAAATATTTATCGATAGTGAGGCAATTAGAAAAGAGACTGAGAAACTTGTCCAGGAGTTTGAGATAGTTACGCCAAGCGTGAATGCTCCAGTAAGCCTTCTCTCAGGCGGGAATATTCAGAAGCTGATAGTGGCGAGAGAACTCTCGATAAATCCTAAGATACTTATCGCAAGCAACCCTACTTCAGGGCTGGATGTTGCTTCAACAAACTATGTGCACTGGGTTTTCCACAGGCTTAGAGAAGCCGGTGGCAGTGTTCTCCTTGTTTCCGAAGACTTGGATGAGGTTTTAGCTTTAAGCAACAGGATACTTGTGATGAAGGAGGGTAAAATAGTCAGAGAATTTGGAGAGGGAGCTTCAATAAGCGAAGTCGGGCTTGCGATGACCGTGGGAGCGGCGTAGTCATGAAAAAGAGAAGCATCAGGATACGCGTGTTGAAACGGCGGTGTGAAGATTGGAGATAAGGCTGGAGAGAAGGCCAACCGTATCTAGAAGGATAAACATATCTGTCAGAATACTCGCCATTCTGTTTTCACTCCCGTTTATAGGTCTCTTATTCGCCGCCTACGGTGTGAACCCGGTTGACGCCTATCTGAGAATTTTTACCGGGGGATTTGGAAGCCCGTATGGCTTCTCCGAGACAATCGTGAAGACACTGCCAATAGGGTTATGCGCTGTCGGGCTCACCTTCGCCTATAAGGCTAGAGTGTTAAACATAGGTGCTGAGGGGCAGCTAATAATGGGCTCCATTGCTGCAACCTGGGTTGCACTGTATTCTGGTCTTCCGCAAAGCGTAATAACAATCATTATGCTGCTTGCAGGTTTTACTATTGGAGCCTTATGGGCATTGTTGCCTGCTGTGTTGAAATCGGAACTAAATATTAATGAAGTCATAGTGACTCTTATGATGAACTACATATCGTTGAAGCTGCTGGACTATGCGGTGACCGGCCCATGGAGAGGGTTAACGCAATGGGGGTTTCCCCAGACTGATCCCTTCCCCAGCTATGCCAGATTCCCCGTCATAGGGGGAACCAGAATACACTACTATACTCTTGCACTACTCCTGGTTTCGACACTCATTCTATACGTGTTGATGAAGAGAACTAAAATCGGCTACGAGATCAGAATTGTGGGAAGTAATCCTGAGGCAGCTAAATATGCTGGCATAAGCGTTAACAGGAATATTCTGCTGGTCATGCTGGTCAGCGGTGGGCTTGCGGGGATTGCCGGGGTCGGGGAGGCCGCCGGCATACATGGGCGCCTCATAAGGGGAATATCCCCCGGATACGGTTATACCGCTATAATCCCTGCCTGGCTCGGGGGGCTTGACCCTCTCGGAACCATTGTAGCATCGTTCTTCATAAGCGGCTTGATGGTTGGGAGCGACGCGATACAGGTTTCCCTCAGATTGCCATCCAGCCTTGTATACGTGTTCAACGGCGTGATTCTACTCTTCATTGTAAGCAGCGAGGTTCTCGCTAGGTACAGAATACTGTTTAAAATAGGTGGTAGAAAAATATGGATATAGCTGCTTCAATACTGGCTGAAGCCGTTAGAGCAGGAACACCACTAATGCTCGCGACCCTGGGAGAAATATACTGTGAAAGATCCGGAGTTTTAAACCTTGGGCTTGACGGTGTGATGACGATGGGGGCACTAGCAGGCTTTGCCGTAACATGGCTCACAGGGTCTGTCTGGATCGGCTTGGCTGCAGCAATTCTTGTCGGAGGCCTGTTCTCCCTAATACATGCATTCACAAGCATAAGCCTTGGAGTCAACCAGACTGTTTCAGGGCTGGCTCTCGCAATGCTGGGGACAGGAGTCAGCAGCCTGCTGGGAGCAAAATACGTAGGACAACCTCTTAGAGACCGTCTCCCCATACTTCAAATACCGGTTTTGTCGGAAATCCCTTTGGCAGGTGGCTTCTTCTGCCACGACCCAGTCGTATATTTGGGAATGATTCTTTCAATATTAATGTGGTTCATACTGTTTAAAACAAGGCTTGGAATAATAGTTAGAGCCGTGGGTGAGAAGCCTGAAGCTGCAGACGCTGCAGGGGTCAACGTATACTTTGTAAGATACTTTTGTGTTTTTCTAGGCGGAGTGCTCGGGGGGCTCGGCGGTGCTTACGTGACCCTCTCCTATACTCCGGGCTGGAGGGAGGGTGTAATGATGGGTAGAGGATGGATAGCCCTAGCGCTTACAATATTCTCCTTATGGAATCCTCTTGGAAGCTTGATCGGAGCATATCTTTTCGGAGGGGTCGAAGTCCTTCAGTTTCACCTTCAGGAATACGGGGTTCCGGCAAGCCTACTTGGCGCACTTCCCTATGTTTCTACAATCATAGTGTTGGTCGCCAGCTCACTAGGCTTATTGAGGAAAAAGCTTGGCGCACCCGCGGCTCTAGGCGTGCCTTATAGAAGAGAAGGCTAAAAACCAGTGTCTTGATTTAACAATGTGAAAACTTTTTCACACTCAAAAACTTTATTATGTTTCCAACGGTGTTTTTCCCTCATGAGAAGGATTAGGATGGGAATCGTCGGTGTCGGGATTCAGGGTGAACAACAGTTGAAATCATTTAAAACAATAGAGCGCGCCGAAGTCCTAGCAGTAGCGGATTCGAACGTGAAAAGGGCTAGAGAGATTGGAGAAAAATACAATGTTCCAAGAATATACCCTGATTTCCAAGGTCTCGCTAAAGATCCTGATGTTGAAGCAGTTTCCATCTGTACACCGGACCACTTACACACGGAGCCTGCGCTCGCGGCTCTCGAGAACAATAAGCATCTGCTCGTGGAGAAGCCTCTTGCGACAAACGTGTCTGACGCTGAGAAGATAGTTGAGGAGGCGAGTAAACGCGGCCTCAAGCTAATGGTTAACTTCAGCAACAGATGGAGCCCTCCCTTCCAGTTGGCTAAGGACACGATAGAGAAAGGCGAGATTGGTAGGGTTGTCAACGCGTATGCGCGTTTAAGCGATACAATATATGTTCCAACTGAAATGATAAAATGGTCGGATAAGACGAGTGTTCTCTGGTTTCTCGGAAGCCATGTCTTCGACCTGCTTAGATGGTTGTTCAAAGACGAGGCTAAAAGAGTTTTCGGAGTTTCAAGATCGGTTGTGTTAAACTCAATGGGAATCCGGACCCCGGACTTCTATCAGGCTATAATCGAGTTTCAAAATGGAGTCACAGCCGTGATGGAGAACAGTTGGATCCTCCCCAGGGGTGAACCATTCATAGTGGATTTTAAAATGGAGGTTTTCGGAGAGAAAGGGGCAATCAGAATAGATAGGACTCATCACGGCAGCGTAAGAATCGTGAATGATCATAAGATGAGTTTTCCCGACGTGTATGTTTTGCCCAGTGAAAAAGTCAGCATGTTCCTCAAGGCTGGGTTAGAATGCTTTGTAGAGTGCTTGATTCATGACTCTAAGCCTCCTGTAACTGGGGAAGATGGCCTCATAGTGACGAGAGTCATAAGCGCTATTATTAGGTCAAGCGAAACAGGCGTGCCTCTTGAAATCGGCTGAACAAGCTTAAACACCCGTATTGCTTTCAAATATGGAAGCCTCGGATTTCCGTATTGCCCGGATTTAAAGGCATTGCTCCATTTTAATCCTGCTGTAAAGATTAAATTCCAGTATGCTTTAGAAATCAGGATGAATCCAAGGGAAAGATGTATTAAATCCATCGAGTTCGAGGAAATAGACCGGGTGCCCACCGTCTTTAGGGCGAGGCCTGAAGTAATTTCACTGCTTGAAGAACACCTAAACGTGAAGGGGTTTGACAATATTTGCTCTAAACTCGACGTTGATGTCAGGTTTGCCCCAGCCATCAGCTTAACCGGCGGCTATATTCCAAAAGGAGTCGAAGTTAAGGAGGGACCGTATGAGGCTGCTTACACGATTGGGTGGAGCGGTGAATATGAGCTTAGGAAAGACAGGTGGGGAATAATAAGCAAGTGGTCGAGTAAAACATATACTTACCAGTATGTCGATCACCCTCTTAAGACAATAGATGTTGAAGACTATGTCTGGCCCGAAGTTAATGAAGAAAGCTTCGAGCTTGTGAAAAAATACAGGGCGGAAAACGAAGATTTCTGCGTCTACGGTGGCGTGATACATCTTTTCGAGATCGCGTGGCAGCTGACGGGCTTTAACGAGCTCATGGTGATGATGAGGAGGAACGATCCTAGGATTGGAAAAATTCTCGACACGCTTAACGATATACGCTTGAAACAGGCTAAAATGCTGCTGGAGGCTGGTGTCGACATTGTTTACGATGGTGATGACGTGGGTGCGCAGAACACCATGATAATATCTCCAGTTCTTTGGCGAAGGTTTCTCAAGCCTAGGTACAAGCTCCTGTCAGACTTGATTCATTCTAAGGGTAAGTATTTCTTCTTTCACAGTGACGGTTGGATTGAGCCCATTATTCATGACTTGATTGAAATAGGTGTTGACGTACTCAACCCAGTTCAACCGGAAACCATGGATCCTGTTAGGGTGAGAGAGCTGTGCGGAAGCAAGATGGCTTTTGAAGGCACGCTTTCTATTCAAAAAACGCTTCCTTTCGGTAGCGTTGAGGACGTTAGAAAAGAGGTTAGGAAAAGAATTAGGGAACTCGGATCAACCGGGCTAATCCTTGGCCCTTCACACTCTCTGCAGCCGGACACTCCGTTGGAAAACATTCTTGCAATCTATGACACTGTTAAACGAGAATCCCTGAAACATCTCAGCTGTTAAAGACTATTGCTAAACATGCCCGTCCACTCCCTTGTTTGAAGCAGCATGGTGTTTCAATCAGTTAATGGTAAGCTTTAAATTAGCTGTTGAAAAAACATTTGCATGCTGGCGATAAAAGGGGGAAAACCGGTTCGAACCAAGCCTTGGCCAGCATGGCCCGTCTACGATGAAAGAGAAACGAAGGCTCTTGAAGAAACCTTGAAAAGCAGGTTTTGGGGAGGAGGCGTTGGGGAAAGCGGTCCTAAGGAAAAAGAGTTTGAAGAAAAATTCTCCATGTTCCACGGCTGCAGCCACGGGGTTTGCGTTTCAAGCGGTACGGAAGCCTTACACCTGGCTCTTCTTTCAATCGGAATAGGCGCGGGGGATGAGGTTATTGTGCCCGCGCTCACGTTCTGGGCGACTGGCAGTGCCGTCTTAATGGCTGGAGGAAACCCAGTCATAGTGGATGTTGACAAAGAGTCGTATTGCATGAGCTTTGAAGAAGTTGAGAAAAGCATTACGAGTAGAACCAAAGCCATAATTTCAGTCTACAATTACGGTAACTCTCCAGACATGGATAAGCTGTTTGAAATCGCGGAGAAGCATGGTCTCGCGTTAATAGAGGATTGCGCGAGAGCCCACGGCTTCATGTGGAGGAACAAGCCGGCGGGATCGATTGGAGACATTGGGTGCTTCAGCTTTCAACAGGGGAAATTCATGACTGCTGGAGAAGGGGGAATAATAATAACTAACAATAGGCTTTACGCTGAAAGATGCAGAGCATTAAGAACATGCGGAAGAATAAGGGGAGACGACGTGTACAGCGTGGGGGTTGAATACTGGTGGAACTGGTGGAATTTCAGGATGACGCAGTTTCAAGCAGCAATACTGCTGGTCCAGTTGGAAAGGCTTGAGGAACAGACGAAAACCAGGCAGGCTAACAGTGAATACTTGAGCATGAGGCTGAGTGAAATCGAGGGAATAACCACGCTTAAGATCGATGAAAGGCTGACTAGGCATCAGCCTTGGCCATACTTGTTTAAATACGATTCGAAATGTTTCGAAAACATTCCGGTTGAAAGATTCGTGGAGGCTCTTAAGGCTGAAGGTATCCCCTGCAGCACAATAGACCATCCGCCTCTCAGCATGACGCTGACAGCCCGCGGCTCCAGGTCGCGAATAATAAGAAAGCCGAAATATCCTGTGGCGGAGAGCGCCATCCGAGAAGCCGTTACACTGCCTCAATCAATATTCCTAGGGACTAAGGAGGACATGGATGATGTGGTGGAGGCTATAGTTAAGATTAAAACTCATTTAGGCGAACTATAGTTTCTTAATCAACTTAACGGTTAAAGGTTTCCGCGATAATACTCAGTAGCTGGACATCCTACGCATTCTTCATATTTGTACCTGTTACAGTAGTTGCAATTAACGCCGCAAGGAGCTTCTTTCAAACCTCTATGCGTTAAGCGTATTCTTACAGGCATAAGCGGAGAGTAACCGACGTCTTTTATCTGGTAGAACTCTGACCTACGTATTCCCCTTCCGCTTCTCAAAGAGCATTTCCCCATGGAGATGCTTTCCAGAGTCTTCTGGTTTTCAGCCGCTATTAGAGCCATAATGTTATACCCGCCAATCAGCGTGAAAATATAGATTATCCGGGGACATTCCTCGAAGCGTTTAAGAAGCCTCTCAATAGTCTCAGCCCCATCTGTTTCAATTAGGACCATTGCTGGACGCATGTTAAAATATTTCAGGTTCAATTGAGCCGATACTCTGATCGCCTCGTCTTCAAGGAGTTTTTCAAGCCGCTTCTTAACCCCCATACTCGTATAACCAGTCATCTTTCCCAGTTTCTCTAGAGTTGTGCGACCGTCGACCTGTAATTGAGATATTAATTTCCTATCCACCTCGTCCATCGCGTTTAAGTCATAAACGGAAGGTATAAATATTGTTTATGATTTAAACTGTCCATTCATGGGCGGAAAATCACAGGCACAACACGCTGGGCTAAGAAGAGAAGAGTTAGAGGAGCAGGAGAAAAAGCTTAGAGAGAAAATGAGCAGGGTTAAGCATAAGGTCGCGGTAATCAGCGGCAAGGGTGGAGTAGGTAAAACAGTGGTGACAGTAAACCTAGCAATAGCCTTTGCTAAGAAGTGTAATCCAGGTAAAGTAGGTATTCTCGATGCGGATATTCACGGTCCATGCGTGCCCAGGATGCTTGGCATGAAGGGAGGTATTCTAAGAGTGAGCCCGCTTGGAGCATTCCCAGCAACGGGTCCATTAGGGATCAAAGTTGTTTCAATAGACTTCCTTCTACCCAATCAGGAGACGCCAGTTATATGGCGCGGCCCCCTTAAGATGTCAGCGATAAGGCAATTCCTATCCGATATTACTTGGGGCGAGCTTGACCTCCTTCTCATCGACCTTCCCCCGGGTACTGGCGATGAAGCACTCAGCGTCATGCAGCTACTACCGGAGATGGATGGTGTGATTATCGTCACAATACCTTCAGAGGTTTCTAAAGACGTGGTTAGGAAGGCAGTAACGTTTGCTAGAGAGCTTAACGTACCTATTATAGGGCTAGTTGAAAACATGAGTGGATTAGTATGTCCAAAGTGCGGGACGAGAATAGATGTTTTCAAATCAGGAGGGGGAGAGGAAATGGCAAGGGAAATGAACATCAGTTTCCTAGGGCGAATACCTTTAGATCCACGCGTATGTGAGGCATCAGACGAGGGCATGCCCTTCATAATGAGTCAAGAGGACTTACCCGCAGCTAGATCCTTCGCTGAAATAGCTGAGAAAGTATGGGGTTTCCTCGCCGAAAAAAGCGGTGTCGAGATGAAGACTTGTTCCGAGCATGTTCGGGATACGGATAAAAACGTGTTAAGACAGGAGGATGATAAGGAGGTGGATTGTTAATGCCCAATGAGAAGGAAGGTGTTCAACCCAGGATTCTACACCCGTGCCACCAGGTTGCAGAACAGGAGAATATGGTTTGGGTCTGCGACGGAGCTGCAAACGTTGGGCAGATAGGGCACGAGATAGGGGTTTTGCTTACAAACCTAGGTAAAGCCAGAATGTGCTGCACGACCGCGGTCGCAGCAGGCTCAAAACCGCATCTGGATATAGCTGGAAGAGCTAAGAGAAACATAGTTATAAACGGGTGTGGCAACAGGTGTGCCTCTAAAGTTTTAGAGAACGCTGGGAAAAAGATTGACTACGAGATCGACATATCTAAGTACCTGCGAAAAATACCGACTCTAGACATATACGAGGCGGATGTTCAGAGAATAGCACAGATAATCATCGATGAAGCGAAGCTTTAAACCTTAAATACATGGATTAAGAAAAATTTTAAACATCCCGCGTGCTAGTGTTTTTTATACTTATTTTAAAAGTATGGCCTGTTATCGTTAGTTTAGAAAATAAACCCTCGGGGAAAGATTTAAAAACCTCACTGGAAAGCTGCGGCTCTCAGGATGAAGAGCGCTAAAAACCGTCCCAGATTCATAATGTGCTTCTGTACTGGAGAATGCCCAGGATTCGCGAAGCTAGAGCTTTGGAAGCTAGTTAACTTCGTCAGAAACGAGCTTGATGTTGAGTACGCTGTTATCCACCCGCAGCTCTGCGTCACGGATGGAGACAACTTCCTGAGAGACCTCTTGAAAGACGGGGATAAGGATAGGATCTACGTGATCGGAGGATGCGACCCGAGAATGCAGAGAAAAATGTTTAAGGATGTTTTCACCGAGAAAGGACTAGACTTCGATAAGCAAGTGGTCCCGCTCGACCTAAGGAACATGGAGACTCCGGAAGCCATGAAGAAGGTTGCTGAAACAATTGAAAAACTAACGACCAGTTGAAAAAAATGGAGGTTTACGAGGATGAGTAAGGCAAACCTATGGCCTCCGAGGGAAGAGATAGACTGGTATCCCCGGATAAACCAAGATCTCTGCATCAAATGCGGGTCCTGCGTCGAGTTCTGTATGCACGGGGTATATTCAAGGCAAGGAGACAAGATTGTAGTTTCCAAGCCATACGAATGTGTCGTGGGCTGCGAAGCATGCAAACACAGGTGTCCAGTCGGAGCTATAAGCTTCCCCTCCAGGGAAGAATTAAGACAGATGTTGAAGGCTCTGAGAGAGAAATACAATAATATTCGACAGTAAAGAACGAATATTTGGCGAAGAATTAGCTAGGTTTCCCCAAAAGCTTAAAAACATCCTTTAATTCCCTCTGCCTTACCTGCAGCACTCATATGTTGAAAAGCTCTTACCGCATAAACTATTGCCGTTATCGATGAATGCACCAGCATCGCATACATTAGCATAGAAGGACTGTCCAACCATGAGAATATTATATACAGGACATACATGTTTCTCCTTCCATCTATTCTAGCAAAGATCCTGTCAAACTTCATGCATGCTGTTAAAGCCTTCCCTACCATTTCCTTAAATTGCATATAGCAATGCCTTATGAAGCCGTTTGCCGAAAGCAACGCATCCCATGTATTCTCGAAAAGCCTTACGAACATATACTTTAAAAAGAAAGTTTTTGGGACAACATCTCTATAGACTAATATATGTTCTAGGTGAAAACATAATATGAGAAAAAGTTGTTCGGCTATCGTTGGGGCTGGCGGAGAAAGGGCCCAGGAAGACCCATTAAGCCTAGGGTGATTAATGGTTTGCCGAAGGCTAACAGGTTCATCCCAGCGTCTCTCGAGGAATCCAGCGTTCCAGGCGAAGAACAGGTTAAAATGACTATTGACGAGTATGAAGCGTTACGGCTAGTCGATTACGAGGGCCTGCTGCAGGAGGAGGCTGCTCAAAGAATGGGTGTTTCACGAGGCACTGTGTGGCGGTGTTTAAATAGTGCGCGGAAAAAGGTGGCTACTATGCTTGTTGAAGGGCGGGAATTAGTTATCATGCTTGACGCGTAGCTTTGATCTAAACGGTTTTTTAAAGAATTTTGTGCAAGGGCAAGATTTATATATGTGCGATTGCACAAAAATAGCGGTGATAGAAGATGGGATGGAGAGGAGGATGGTATGCACGAGGTTTCGGAGGATGGAGCAGCCCATGGCCTGGAAGAGGACCGTTCAGCTTCCTACCGCCATGGCAGAGGCCTGGCTGGTGGTTTGGCAGGGGCGCATGCTGGTGGCTGTTCAACCCATATATCGCGATCGCACCGTACTATTACCCACCGTATAGCCTGTACTATTACCCTTATGCTTGGAGGTGATTAAGAATGGGGTATAGACGGAGGAGAATGTACTATTTGACGGGGCTGCCCGGATGGATGAGATTCGGCTATTCGCCAGGATGGGTAGGCAGGTCTCCTACAGGTCTTTCACCGACGGCGGAATGGATTATTTCAAGCGGTCTAATGCCGCAATACAGGCAGTATCTTACTAACAAGGGTGCATCACAAATCCCGTTGTACATGCTCTGGGCTCCTGTAAGCAAAGAGGACGAGATCCGAATGCTGGAGGAGCAGGCCAAATCCATTGAAACACAGCTTGAGGCAACGAGAAGGAGACTAGAGAATTTGAAGAAAGGCTCTTCAGGGGAATTTAATTACCCCTTTCCTTTTATGGGTCCATCTCCACAGGAGGAGCTAGCTCTGCTTGAGGACTACAGAAAGCACTTAGATGAGGAGGTTAAAGGCGTGGAGGCGAGGATCGAAGAGTTGAGGAAGCTCCTGGAGAAGAAGGAGTCTAAGTAGGAGGTGAGCACGTTGCCATACGGTATGGGACCGTGGGGATGGTTCGCATACCCGTATTGGGCTTGGTGGTTGAGATGCAGATGGTTCCCCTGGCTTCCAAGACGGTGGTGGACAGGAATATATGGTCCAATAACACCTTGGATGCTTCCGATGTCGAGGGAAGATGAAATAGCGATACTACAAGAGGAAGCGAGAATGCTTGAGCAGGAGCTCGATGCGATTAGAAAGAGGCTTGAAGAGCTTAAGAAACAGTGACGCGAGATGAAGGTAGCAGTATCCGCAGCTGGAAGAAGCCTAGATTCCCCGGTTGACCCTAGGTTTGGCCGGTGCCAATACTTCATTATTATTGATACTGAAACAATGTCGTTTGAATCCATTCCAAATATGAGCGTGAATTCGATGGGTGGTGCAGGGATTCAAGCAGCGCAGGAGATAGCGAGCAGAGGTGTCGAGGCAGTGATAACTGGAAACGTTGGTCCAAATGCATATCAAGTGCTTTCCTCCGCAGGAATCAGAGTCTTGATAGGAGCATCCGGCACAGTGAGGGAGGCTATTGAGATGTTTAAAAGAGGGGAGCTCCAAGATGCCACCACCCTGGGTTCTCCCGGGTTCGGGGCGGGCCCAGGCAGGGGTAGAGGGTTTGGAACCGGGATGGGTAGGGGCATGGGGCGTTTCTTTCCTCAGCCTTCTCAAGCACCCGTAGGCCGACCGATGCAAGCCACATTCTCATCTAGAGAGGAAGAGATACTGATGTTAGAGAGACAAATGGACTCTGCAACAGCAACTGAACAAGATAAAGAAGAGGCTTAAAGAGCTTAAGGACGCGAATCAGGAATCTTCCCAGTCCGAGTGAAGGTGATAGGAATGGGGAAGCTTAGGATTGCGATCTCGACGAAAGGGGAGAAGGGTTTAGACGACGAGGTGGCAGAAGTATTTGGTAGAACGAATACTATTACAATTGTAGACATTATAAACGGAGAAGTAAAGAACGTGCAGGTGCTTAAGAACCCAGCCGCGTCCTTCAGGTTCGGCGCCGGCCCTATTTTGGTCAAGACCCTAATAGACATGAATGTTAATGTTGTAGTATCGGGTGAACTTGGTCCAAGCGCTTCAGAACTAATTGAAGACCATAAGATGTCTAAAGTCATTGTAAAGCCGGGCACGCCAGTGAAAGAAGCCATTAAAACTGTTGAGCTGCAACTCAGCTGATATGCATCAAGCAACCAAGACTCGTATGTCAAGGCAGAAAGACTCTCCTCCAAACCCGGGATGCTAGCTTTCGGTCCCGTTCCATCAAGACGCTTAGGCAGGAGTCTAGGAGTGAATAACATTCCAGCAAAAACTTGCACGTATTCCTGCGTCTACTGCCAATCGGGAAAAACTACGAATATGACCGTCGAAAGAATGATTTTCATGAAACAGAGGAATTTTCCAAGATGTTAAAAAGAAAGTCATGAAGTGATGCTAAGGAATGAAAAATCGATTATTTGTCTTTTGTTCTAGACGGGGAGCCAACGCTGGAGCTTAAATTAGGCAAACGGATCTCAGCCCTTAAGACATTTGGCATTCCAATAGCCGTCTTAACCAATGCTTAATTAATATGGAAGGAACCTATCAGGAAAAACCTAATGGAAGCGGACTTGGTTTCCCTAAAATTGGATGCGATCAGGGAAGACTTGTGGAGAATGATAAACAGGCCCCATAAGGACCTGAGGCTGAAAGCTGTCTTAGAGGGGATAGAGAGGTTTTCGGAGGAGTTTAAAGGCGCGATCATAAGCGAGACGATGTTGATAGATGGCATCGACTACGGAGACGAGTTTAAAGAGATAGTAGAATTCCTGGGAAATCTGAAGAGGCTGGATAAGGCCTACATTGCTATTCCAACTAGACTGCCGGCGGAGGAATGGGTTAGGCCGGCCAAGGAGGAAACCATAAACCCGGCCTTCCAAGCCTTTTCCGAAAAACTTGGCGCCGGCAGAGTCGAATAGCTTAGCAGATCCTCTTCAAGTTTTCCTGTAAAGGCGAAGGCATTTCCCTCATAGCCTATTAAAATAACAGCGGTGCATCCCATGCGGAAAGAAGCGGTTGAAGAGCTTCTAAAGAAGGCGAATGCAGATTGGCAAATTATAGAGAAACTCTTACGAAGAGGCAAGCTTAGAGAGCTTGAATATGAAGGGAACACGTACTACATGCGAAGACTACCACCGGAATAAAAAGCTAAGATGAAGGGCGTTGAAGCGCGCATAAAAAGTGCTTAATTTTTTTAGGATTTATGGGTATAACATGTTACCAAACCACTCTAATGTGATAGCCCTATCTCTCTATGTATTTCACAATCAATCTCATTAATCTTATAGATAACGTGCTATTCTTGATTCCAACAGTCGTCTCGGCATTGCGCCGATAATCCTGTCTACAAGTTTTCCGTTTTTAAACACTAATAGTGTTGGGATGCTCATTATTCCATACCGTGTGCTAACTTCTGGATTCTCATCCACGTTAAGCTTTCCAAACAGGATTTTTCCAGAATAATCTCGTGCCAGCTCCTCTATGATAGGTGCAACCATATGGCATGGGCCGCACCAAGGCGCCCAGCAATCAATAACCACCAGCGAATGATTCTGAATTGTTTCTTTGAAGGTTGCATCAGTTATCTCAATAGGTTTTCCCAAGGATGCTTCCCGTTTTTCGAAAGAGGGTGCGCTAGCCGTTCTCTTCATCATTTCTCGCAATTTTGCTTGTTTAATTCTCTCAAGCTCCCTGTCCTCATTTTCCTCCATTTAGATGCATCGCAGTTCATGCATAAAATATTGTATAAAAACTTTAAGGAAAAATAAATAATACCCTTTTCAATACGGGCCGTATTGCCTATTTGCCCAATTACTATATGGTTGCACCTTACGCGGCTACCCGTCATTTGGTCAAAAACTCATCTATCTCTTAACGGCCTTTACGCATAGAAAACTTCCTTGATGCGGATCGCTTCTCGGGTCTTCTACAACAGGGATGGATGAAGGCGGATAGGTTAGAGTTGATTTATAGTCTAGGATTTTAAAACCGTGTTTTCCAAGCAATTCTTCAAGTTCCGATAAACTATAAAAATGTGCATAACGGTAGAAGCGATGACCTTTTTCAGCCTTCTCAACATAAAGCTGACCCCAAGGCGAATCCCTGACGATGATGCACGTTGCTAGAACACCATTAGGTTTCAAAACCCTATAAATCTCTTTCAAGACTGTTTCCGGATCATCGAGAAAACATAAAGTAACTGTCATCAAAACATAGTCGAATATTTTGTCTGGAAACGGTAGAAACTCCGCTAGGGCTCTGATAACTTGTATGCCTCGTTTCACAGCGATTCTTAGCATTCGATTGGAAGCATCTATCCCGATTTGCACTTTCGCTTCCTTAGCGAAAATACCGGTGCCGACACCCACATCAAGCCCTAACCCATTAAGATCGAGGGCCTTGATTGCCCGTATTTCCGACTCAAGAACTTCAGGGTGCTGAGAATACCAAGAATCGTAGTATTCTGAAAATTGTTCAAACACTCTATACGACATTTAGCGCTCTCTAAAAACAAAGCTTCCATATAAAGGTTTTAAGCTTCTCTAGCTTTCAACTACGCCAGAAAACCATTGCAAATCCCTCCTTTAATCATACGAGGAAAGACTTTCTAACGTTGTTTCCAAAACGCTTAAGCTCTTCATGTAGAATCCCTGTGAGCTTAAGGCGAAAAATAAAAATTTTGGACACGCCCCCCAACAAGTAAAGCTTAAAATATTACAAAAGCTTGGTCCGAGGTTATGAAAAACGAGAATAAGTATGACATAGTGATTGTCGGTGGTGTGCAAGTGGGTTTACAGCAGCATATACAGCTAAAATGCTTTATAAAGACAAATCCATTCTTCTTATAAAGAGTGAAGGTAAAACACTCATACCGTGCGCGATACCATACTTAGCGGCTACACTAGAAAGTTGCGATAAGGATTTAATGCCGTATGCACTTCTAACCAATCAAGGAGTAAAAGTTGTGATTGATGATGTTATTGATGTTGACAGAAATAGTAGAAAAGTAATTACTTTTTCCGGGAATTCTTATGAATATGAAAAATTGATTTTAGCCACCGGCTCTTTGCCTTTTGTCCCATCTTCAATAGAAGGTGTAAACTTAAAGAATGTATTTAGAGTCTCCAAGAGGTATGAAGAAGTTGAAGCTTTGCAGAAAGCATTACGAAACGCAAATAAGATTGTCATAATTGGTGGTGGTTTTATAGGGGTGGAGCTCGCGGACGATTTGTCAAACATTAAAAAAGATGTAACAATAGTAGAGATGCTTCCACACTGCCTACTTTTAAATTTTGACGAAGAATTTGCGGTTAAAGCAGAAGAGAAGCTGAAGCAAAAGGGAATAAAAATAATAACGAGTAGAACTGTTAAAAAGATCTATGGTGAAAAAAAAGCGGAAGGAGTAGAGCTTGAAAATGGAGAGAAGATACCTGCAGACGTAGTTGTTGTTTCAATCGGTTATCGTCCAAACATAGAGTTAGCTAAAAAAATTAGTTTAAGAATTGGGGACTACGGCGTTCTTGTCGACGAGTTTATGAGAACAAACGATCCTAATATATTTGCAGTTGGAGACATGACCGAAAAAAGGCACTTCCTCTTTGGAAAGCCCACGCCAATCATGCTAGCTTCAATTGCCTGTCAAGAAGCAAGAGTTGCTGTTATGAGCTTATATGGTGCAAAAGTGAGTAAAAGGATGAGCGGTCAGGTTGGAGTTTTTTCGACAAAGATTGGGGACTTAGCATTAGCATGTGTCGGTGTTACTGAAAGCTTAGCTAAGAAAGAGAACGTTGAATACGTTGTTGGAAGGTCAAAGGTTGTTAACAGGCATCCTGCTCACTTACCCGGCGCAAGCGAAACAGAATTAAAACTAATATTTCTAAAAGATGGAACCCTTATTGGAGCACAAGCATCTTGCACATGTGATGAAGTTGCAGAGCTTGTCAACACCATTGCAATAGCAGTCCAGAATAAGATGAAAATTGACGAAATCACTACAATGCAATATGGAGGCCACCCGAGGCTGTCGGCATCTCCTGTAGTAAATCCAGTTATAATGGCAGCTCTAGATGCATATAGACAGCTTTAGCTTTAGTTTACTACTAATTATCTTCTTTTTATCAAAATGCTTTTGATCAACATTATCAATCTATTTAAGTATATTTCTTTCTAGAGGTGATAAAACTGAAAGTAGCAGCGGTCAATCATGAGACCTAGAGACACTTAAAACCGTAAGATTTTTGCTATGGCTTAAAATTAGAATGCTCTTCATATTCAGATGCTGAAAGAGTAGCGTGCTCCCACTCCTGCTTCCATGTAATCCTCTCCCAATTTTTCCCTGAAAAGCCTCCTAGCCAAGTCTCCACTACAATGGCAAGGGGCCACTTTCTTTACCCCTAATCTCTTAAGCTCCCCTATAATTGACAGGATCGTCTTTTCAGATTCCCCACCTAAGTGAAAGCCTCCTATTGCAAGATAAATGTCTCTACCTGTTAACTCCTTTGCTTTCTTCAAGACGTTTACGATCCCCGGATGGGCGCAACCAGTAACCACGATAAGGCCATTTGACGAGGAGACAATCAAAGATTGCTCCTTAATCCCATTGAGTTCTCCCACTGTTGCCAACCCGTTGCAAATCTTCATCGCATTCTTTATCTCGAACAGCTCGCAACCGTATTTTCTGACTCTCCCCTTGAATTCAATAGGGAAGCTGGCTGGCAAATAAACCTTGACTTTGCTATTCAACTCTAAAACTTTGAAAAGCCCCCCGGTGTGATCCTCATGCATGTGGGAAATGACGACCATGTCTATTTCTTCCAAAGGCAGATTTAACTTAGCCATGTTACTAAGTAGGATCCGAACATCTCCACCGGTGTCGAAAAGAACAGTTACGTTATCAATCTGAATATAACAACCGAATCCCCAAGCAGTTTCTAGTTTTCCATCACATGCATTATTGTCATAGACTATGGTGAGCTTAACATCTTCAGCCATTCCTATTTTCATCCTACTTGAGCTAGTAATAGCGTTTAAAAAAAAGTTTTATCGCGGCGCTCAGCTGGAGGAAATAAAAAGGTATGATATAAATTATAGCAAAGAGAATCACCAAAGTCTTAATCACGAATCCTTCGCGGAAATAGATTGCGAGAATCTTCGCAGAAAGGCGATGCTAAGAGATAATCACCTTCACGGTGAACCAGAATACTTTCTGTATATTTATTCAAAAGGTGCATCATATTCCTACTCATCCTACGGAGACTACTACCTGAATAAAGCTATGGCAAGAGACACGTAGAAAGGGAAGCTTCCTTCTATTAGAGTTGAGGAAGGGAGCTAGGATGAGTGAACTTTTTTTACTATTTTCAAAATACGCTCTCCCAGCATTCGCGCTTCTTTTAATGCCTCCTTGTCTTTTAAAATATCACCTTTTCGGAATGCGTAACCTGAGCATCCCGGAACCTTTATTACTCTCAGTCTGTCCAGATACTCGTTCATCTCGTTTATAGCGCCTCCAATCCTTCTTCTTCCGACAACAATCCAAGTCCCAATCTTATTTTCAAGCTGCCCTTTTCGCAAACACCATGTTCTTTCCATGAAAGCTCTCATACGTGATGTTACGCCCCCCATATATGATGGACTAGCCAAAATGATGACGCTGGCTTCCATAATCTTTGGATACAGCTTTTGCATATCATCTTCAATTATGCATTTGTGACTCTCTTCGCAGAAACAGCATCCTTCGCATGGCCTGATCTCATAGTTTTTAAGAAAAATCATTTCGGTTTTTAATTCCTTTCTTAAAACACTCAAAATTTCCTCCAATAAATAAGCCGTATTTCCATCTTCACGTGGAGAACCAAGAACCCCGATTGCTTTCATTTCCTTATTGCTGACATCTATATTGTTTTTGCAAGATGCGCTCTTGCTCATCCTATAACTTCCTCTATTGTATTCCAGATCTGCTTTATTGCTTTGCCAATATTGCTATTCGGAGCATACTCGATCACTGGCAATCCATTGACTAGAGCGTCTACAGCAATCCTGTCAAACGGTATTAGCCCAGCAACCTCAACAGCATTCTGCTCGCAGTAATTCAGGATTTCCTTAGCATTCTTCTCATTAACATCATACATGTTCACTATAACAATCGGTTTGATTCTAAAATGTGTAATAACTTGTATTAACCTATTCAAATCATAAATCCCAGACATGGTTGGCTCAGCCACCGCAATCGCCATATCTATGCCTGTCAGTGTTGCAAATAACGGGCAGCCTAATCCAGGAGGACCATCAATTAGAATTAAGTCAGCATTTTCTTCTTCAGCGATTCGTTCCGCTTCATTCCTAACCATTGTCACGAGCTTGCCTGAATTCGTTTCAGCGGCATTCAGTCTTGCGTGAACCATCGGGCCGTAATTAGTCTTTGAAGTAAACATATAACCCGATGTTTTTTCACGCATTTTTATCGCGTTTACTGGGCAGACATAATAACACACGGCACACCCTTCGCATAAGAACGGATCGATTTGAAAATTCCTAACAGCATTAAACCTGCAGTAGGACTCGCATAGACCACACTTTTTACATTTGCCTTCATCGATCTCAAAGAGCTTCAAGCCATGAAACTCTCTACTTGATATGACTTCCGGTTTCAACAATAGATGTAACATGGCTGAGTCAACGTCGCAATCCACGATTACTTTATTCTTAGCCAGGCATGAAAAGCTTGCGGCTATGGTGGTTTTACCAGTTCCGCCTTTTCCACTGACAATCGCAACCTGCTTCATTTTCCAACCATCACCTTAATATTCTGAAACAGTTCTTGAAACTTGGGTTTCCATTCCTTCATTTCTACTGCGAACGGTATTCCCCTAGAGTATAGCTCTGCAATCCTCCTATCATAGGGTATCTCGAGAAGTATAGGAATATCCTCGTTTCTACAATATTCGTAGACGCGTGTATCTCCTATCCCCGTCCTGTTCACTAAGACCCCGAAAGGTATTTTGATCTCCCTCAGCATATCAACCATCAGTTTAAGACTGTGTAAACCGAATGGCGTGGGCTCCGTTACAAGGATGCAAAAATCACTACCGTAGACGGATTCTATAACCGGGCATGAGGTTCCAGGGGGACAGTCGATTATCACGTCCTTTCCCTCTTTAATCTCATCCTTGACTGCACGGATTAAGCGTCCCGCCACTGGTTCTTCCAGATTCAATACTCCGTAAACGAGCCTAATATTATTCTGTTCAGCCATTCGTATAACTCCTATCTCCCTGCTTTCTTCGATGATTGCTTTTCTCGGGCAGACTATGCTGCACAGGCCGCAGCTGTGGCAAAGCTGGTCGAATATCATGATCTTGTTAGGCAGCACTGCAATCGCGTTAAATTGGCAAACCTCTGCGCATTTACCGCATCTGTCACAGAGCTCCGTATTTACTCTAGGTGTAGGAGAATATATCCTCTTTTCCTCATAACTATTCATCTTGAAAAACAGGTGGTCGTTTGGCTCTTGAACATCGCAATCTAACAATTGGATTCCGCCCTCTAAAGAGAGAGCCATGTTTACTGCCACTGTGGTTTTTCCTGTTCCTCCTTTACCGCTTGCAACAGAGATTATCATATCACCTCCCACTCCTGCATTAAACTTAGTGATAAAAGTTTCACCTCCTATTAAGGATTAGTTCAACATCTATTTCTAGACAGACATGTGCTGACAATAATTCGGAGGAAGAACGGGCCCGCTGGGATTTGAACCCAGATCATTACAGCTTTCTTCACGTATCTACATATTTGTATAGTTTAGGAGGCTGCCGCCATATCCAGGTTAGGCGACGGGCCCAAGAAAAACCTTCCCTACAGGCCTTTTTATATTTTCTGTTCAGTATCTACTTAAGGGCGCTTCTTGTAAAGAGGGGATATTGCGAGAAACAGGGGAAAATAAGGCTTGCACGAAACGCGTGCTTTCAAGGAGGAGAAAAGGATTAAACGGCATCTCTGCTTTAAAATACTGGACAGCATAGAGATTCTACAGGAAAGGGAGAAGATTACTATCCTAATTCGTAAACCTCTCCTAAGACACTGCATCGACATCGTGATGCTTCAGTCAGTAAAACAGGGCGCTAAAAGCGTTAAGGAGATTCGTAAATTAATAGATTTCCCAGAATACATGATTAGAAACCGGATAACAAGGTTGGTGGGCGAAGGGAAGGTTTCAAAAACGGTAGAAGGAAAACGTTTTATTCTAAGCCTTACAGCTAAGGGAGGGGCGAACTATCCGATTAAGGAAGGATGAGGAGAAGATTGGTGAGTACAGTTTCAACCTTAAGCGCGCGCGCAAAATGGCTGACCCACGAGAGATGAAGGCCTATTAAAATTAAGTAAAATCTTAAGCAGTGCGCAGTGTTTTCATAGCTTCAACAAAGCTATGAAAGCACGACCTGTCGAATGAACCATCGACTGTGCCGTCGGGCTCCATAGTCAGCAGCCCTTCATACCCCCAGTTATTCCTTATTCTTTTCAAAGCTCCATAGAAATCGAAGCCAGGATGATCTAAAACCCATTTGCCCTGCCAAAGCTTTCCCCGCAAATGGACATTTACTATTTTATCAACAATCAACTCGAAAGAGTCCAGCTCGTTATAGAGAATAGCCCACCGCAGATCAAGCGTTACATAATCGAAAAGTTTCACTAAAGCGAAAGGCGTGTAACCCTCCAAATGAGTCGGAATATTTTCTACAGACGCCTTTACACCGGGAAATTGGCGCACAACTTCATTGAAAGTTTTTTGTATACGACCTAGGTCGAAGCCCTTTGCCCAAGTATCCCAAAGGTGGAATACACAGACACCTGCTCTCAGCTCGCTGGCGATAAGTAAAGCATCATATGCAACCCGTTTCCCTTTCTCCCAATCGCGCTCCCGGCTTGAACAAAGATAACAGCCAATGTCTCTGCTCGCATGTACGGATAATATAGGCAGTGCCTCCTTTTTCAAAACATCCAGTATTTCCCTAGCCGTATACTTAGGGGTCTTGGTCCAATCTGCAAGATCCCCGTCAGTCAAAGGAGGATTCTCACTATCCCATTCCGGCTCAAGCTGCAGCTCAAAACCATCCACAA
>JAAOZP010000002.1 GCA_011605725.1 Nitrososphaerota archaeon
AGATGTGTATAAGAGACAGCCCCAGGATCCTCCATCCGGAGCCGGTGGCGTAGGAGCATCGGGGGAAAGGTTCAGAGTAATATCCTCATATCTAACCCGGGGCTTCCATCTTCCCCTTAAAGGATGCTTCCCTTTTCCGATGAATATGCAGGGCGGCTCAACAGTAAACCTTATCTCAACCTTCTCCCCGTCTATTATAGCGTAGCCGTATTTCTGTTTAAGCTCCTCCCTCATGAGCCTCCTCTTCTCGCTTGAGGCCTTCCTCTCCTCCTTCGTCATTCTCTCCTTCAACTGTTTCTCGCTCTCAACCCATTGTTTAACCTCGGAGAAATCTATGGGATCGTTCTGAGTTGAGCCGTTAAGACCTAGCGCTGCATAGAAGTCTTTGAGAAAGTTTTTCACGAAAACCTTATCCTCCAACCTTTCAGGGGGTTGCTTAGCGAAGGCTACTGCCATCTCCTCCTGCTCAGGAGTAAGTTTAACCCTCTCCCCGTTAACTGTGATGGAGAGCCCCTTATACTCGTATGGCGGGATGAACACTCCGTTGTGAACTAGTTGTCTCATGAAGCTTATTGTGGCCATGTCTTCCGGGGTAGTTAAAAAGTTTCCCTTAGAAACTAGGTAAAAATTTTTATACAACTGTCTTGCTTTCAAAAAGTCTACTTAAAGGTTTTTCACAACCATTCCTATCTTCAACCAGTCTTCAATCATCACTTTCGACATGCCTGGGTTGTAGAGAGCACTGGCAGGGTGGTACGATGGGATTATCTTGAAGCTTCCGTAAGACAACGTGTTCACGTTGAACACTTTCCCATGCACGCTGCTCATGTAAGCCGGCTTAATGTTGAACTTTCTGAACAACGTGTTAGTAGCCACGTTACCCAATGTAACTATGATTTTAGGTCTTATGACTCTTATCTGCACACTTAAATATGGGAAGCATGCTTCAACCTCATCGTCAGTAGGTTCTCTGTTTCCAGGGGGACGACATTTAACAACATTAGTCACGTAAACACTGCTCCTCTCAAGGCCCGCTGCCTTCAGCAGCGTCTCGTTTAAAAACTTCCCTGCCTGACCCACGAAAGGCCTACCTTCCCTATCCTCGTTGAAACCCGGGGCCTCGCCTATGAGCATCACGCTTGTTTTCAAATCGCCCTCGCCGAAGACGACTCTCGTCCTTGCCTCGCTAAGCCTGCACCTAGTGCAGTTAAGCGCCTCTTTCAACGCTTCTTCAAGCTCTTCCAACGCTCTCACCATATACTCGTTGAATATGAATCTTACGAGGGTTCAGCCTTTAGAGTTTAACATGCCGTTTTTTAACTATTGAAGTATACTCGGCAAGCCTCTCGCCGAGCAGCCTGCATGCTTTTAAAGCCTCCTCATTCGGCTTGCCGACGGAGACTGCACCGTAATGCAGCGTGACTCCGGGAGCAACATAGTCTGGAACGCCGAATACGAGCATTCCGTAATTCAGCATCGACAGAATGAGGGATAGGCATGCGATCTCGTTTCCACCTCCCAACCCTCCTGAACTGCTGAACGCAACCCCAACCTTCCCCCTCATCTTACCCCATGCGGGCATACCGTTTTTCGTGAATAATTCGTTCATCCTTATGGACATTGTTCCGCAATGCGTAGGTGTTCCAAAGGCGAAGCCATCGTTCTCCAGAAGATCTTTAGCAGACACTTCTGAAACCTTTTTCAGCGTAACCTGGGCGCCTGCTTTCCGAGCGCCTTCCGCCACTGCTTCAGCCATTTTCTCAGTGTTTCCAGTATTGCTGTCGTAAGCCACCAGGATCCTTATTTTCTCAGGCATGCCTCTGTTTGACGAAAAGTTTTTTAAAACTTTTCGGGGGCATGCTTCCAATTGCAATAGTTCAGCATGTTTACCTCCAGCTTCAAGAGCTACCGGCATATTGCTCCATTTATCCTTATGAAGGGAGCACCCTCAGATATTGGAAACCCTTTCTCATATCCGGGTCTCAGCGAGAAGCTTTTACCGGCTGCGTCGATCCTCCTGATGTCTCTAAGGCTGCAGATTATTTTTAAATGCTTAACCGGAGTAGTAGCCTCCTTGTTCTTCAAAACATACGCTAGCTCCGGCTCAATTTCAATCCTTCCATCATCAAGCCTACACTCGGCTCTGACGAGGCCCTCAGCATACACCCCGTTCTGAGTATCTTGGAAAATCTCGTCTTCACTCCAATCAGAGGGCTGAATGTAAACGTTGCTTACGCAGGGCCTCGGCTTATGAGTGATTCCACGCGCGTTCCCAGCTTCACCCCTGTTTCTCGCGGTGAGCCTAGTGTGAAGCAGGCTTACTCCTTCCTCCGTAAGCAGGTTTTTAACCCTCGCCCTCACTCCCTCGTCATCCCAATGAAAGGAGCCGTAAGCATCCTTGAGAAGAGGATTATCGACGAGCTGAAACTCATACTTTAAGCCTTTGAAAAACGTCTCTCGGTAAACATCCGCCTCCAGAAAATGAGCCACCTCGTGGGCAAGTGCTCCTGCAGCCTCAGGGTCAAGAACCACCTTGAACCTCCCAACTAAATACGGGTAGGAGAAGTGGAGGATGGTTGAGGGTTTGGCGGTAATGGAGTCTTTAACTCTCCTGACTAGTTTCTCCAGCAAACCCTCCCATGGTTGCTGCCTAATGATTTCGAAGCCTCCTCTTCCGCCTACAGTCCTGCTTGCAAACCCTTCTCCAAGATCCTTGGCGACAATATAAATCGTTAAATCCGTTAAAGGAGTATGCTCCTCCACCCTCGTTCCTTCAGACGTGATAAGGATTGAATGCTTCTGAAGATGGGAGGCAATCAGCTCTATCCTTGCAGGCGCGTTAAGCCTCGACTTAAGCTCGCTCCTGAGGCTTTTCAGGAACAGAAATACTTCTTGAGGCTGAAACTCTTCTCTCAACACGTGTTCAACCCGGCCTTGCTCCGGGCTTGTTGGAAGAAGCTCAACAGGCTGGTCGCATAGCTTAGACAGCTTTAAAGCTGAAAACGCAGCCTGCTCGACAGAAGCCTGGTCAGTCTTATCCGTGCTCGCAACGCCATAGCCGTTTGTAACCACTCGACACGCGACACGCGTCCACTCTTCTTCAAGCAAGTCTGATGAATCAGTCCTTAAAGCCACCTGAACAAGCTTATGTCTAACGATTCTTAAATCAGCATACTTAGCCGGAAGCTTCTCCAGAATTGAAGAAAGCTCCTCCATCTGACTGTTCGGATGAAAACGAGGCTCAATAAGCTTTTCGGTCCTTATAAATGCAGCTTAAGGTTTGAAGCCTCTTCCAGACCGCCTTATTTACCGGCTTCGCTGCTAACATGGTTGAACATCAGCCTAAGCTGTTTCTTTTTCAAGCTTACCCGGGAAAGCTTTATATCTTCTTTTTAAACCGGTAGAATATGGGAAGGTTTCAGAAGAAATTTAACGGGGCTGAAACAGTTTTCAACTTCGACGATGTAATCCTGCTTCCAGGCTTTTCCAAAGTGGAGCCTAAGGAGGTCGATCTGGCAACCAGGTTTTCAAAAAACATCCCGATCAGCATTCCAATCGTCTCCTCGCCGATGGATACTGTGACTGAGTCTGAGATGGCGATAGCGCTGGCTAGGCACGGGGGAATCGGGGTGATACATCGTAACTGCACGGTTGAGGAAGAGGTTGAAATGGTTAAGATCGTTAAGAGATCGGAGTCGTTCATAATAAGGGAAGTGGTGACGATAAGCAAGGATGCTAAAGTAGGAGAGGCTGCTGAAATAATGAGGAAAAACAGGATTTCAGGTCTTCCGGTTGTTGAAAACAATAAGCTGGTGGGGATAATAACCGGTAGGGACGTTAGGTTTACCGACCTCTCCGTGAGCGTTGGGGAAGCCATGACTAGGAATGTTGTCGTGGCGAGGCCTGAAGTAACTCCGGAGGAGGCTGTTGAACTCATGAAGAAGCATAAGGTGGAGAAGCTGCCTGTCGTGGATAAGGATGGTAAACTAGTGGGATTAATAACCTACAGGGATGTCGCGTTAAGAGGAGAGTATAAAGGTGCCACTAGGGATGAGGAGGGAAGGCTGAGGGTCGCTGCAGCAGTCTCGCCGTTCGATGTGGAGAGGGCCAAACTCCTGTCGAAACATGCTGACGCGCTGGTTATAGATGTTGCACATTTTCACAACGAAAATGTGATCGATGCTACTAGGAGGTTGGTGAGGGAGGTGGAGGTTGATGTTGTTATTGGAAGCCTGGGTACTAAAAAAGGTGTTCTAGACTCTGTCTCAAAAATCGATAGTGTTGCAGGCCTGCGCGTCGGTATTGGAAGCGGCTCGGTCTGCATAACGACAGAGGTTACCAGAGTCGGAGCACCGACGCTTTTCGCAGTCTCTCAGGCGGCTGACGCGCTTGAGGAAATCGGTGTTGAAGCACCGATAATTGCGGATGGAGGTGTGAGAAATCCCGGCGACGTCGTCCTAGCCATTGCTCTCGGAGCCTCCTGTGCTATGCTGGGCTACGTCTTCGCTGCTTGCAAGGAGAGCCCAAGCCAGATGACGATGATGAACGGAAGATACTTTAAGCTCCATAGGGGGATGGGGAGCCAATCAGCTAGGCAGAAGAGGATGGCGGTCGACAGGTATTCTTCGAAGGACATTCCAGAGGGAACGGAGATTTGGATACCGTTTAGGGGGGAAGTCTCCTCGGTGATAAACGAGTTCGTCGCGGGCATAAGGGCTGCGATGGGTTACGCCGGGGCATCAAACATTGAGGAACTACGTAGAAATGGCAGAGTTGCGAGGGTTATTTCGACGAGGGAGAAAGTCAGCATAGGCCAACGCATCAATCAACTTAAGTAGGGAGGCGAAAAAGCATCCTCTTTAACCCTTTAAGATTCGAGTTGAAAAACGAGACGAGCTTTTTTTTACTACTTGAATTCACATACCACATTATGTAGTTCCTCAAGGGTTATGGACACCATTTTCAGATCATGTTTTGCGACAGTTCTCCTAAGATGGCTTATTATGAATTTTAATACCGATTGATTGTATAGAAAGGATTCTGTGTTATGTGTAATGGTAACTATGCTTTTAGCAGGAATGTTGAGTTCCAACATCTTTTTGATGTTAAGGTCTATAGTTTCTTCGTGATCTTCAAGTGTGCATGTCGCCTCTATACGTAGATCTAATGGATCGCCTGAAGTGCGCCTTTTCTGAGGGTTTACGGATATGGGCACCTCGTATAACTCTAGTGTTCCAGGTATAAGCCTATTATTTGGATTAACGTGATGTCCATACGGATATGCTCCAACCCAGGAAGCATGGACCTCCGGAAGGTCCTATTCGGCTTGGAGGTTGAACTTTGCCTGAAGCCAAGCTCATATAGAATCTTATATGTATAATCGTTCGTGGAGAAAAAACCGGCCCTAAATGACTTAGGCTCGAATCCTAGGGCTTTCCTCCAGTCGCTTATCGCTAAGCTAAGTATGTGGTGCTGTTCATCGGGAGAGTAAGATCCGAGATACTTCTTGAAGCTATGGTCTCTAAAATTTCCAGGATGGATATGGAGGCCGAGCTCAAAACCCTTATCCTTAAGCTTAAGGAAGAGGCCTGCATACCTTTCAGCGGTTTCAGGCTGAATAAAAAATACTGCTCTAAATCCTTCATTTGAGAGGATTTCGCTAAATCTCGATATCGCTTCCCCTCCTATCTCCCAGCTTCTCGGTCCTTCTCCTTCAGGAGATTCGTTCGCTATTCTCTCACAGTCCATGGAGAAGATGACATAGAGGTTTCTAGATGATTCCTTCATCCTCAAATCTACCATCCTCAACCTTCTCCTCAGCTCCTCATTAATAAGTTTTGGTTTCATTGCGCCTGAATTTCTTTTGAGAAAAGCGGAGAGACATGAAGCAAAGTTGCAGAGGAGACAAAACTATCAACAGCGTCGACAACTAAACGTTTATTATTATTTGACTAACCCTTTCTTTTCATGTTCGGCTTTAAAGACTTGGGTTTAGACCCCTCCCAACTAACGGAGGCAATGAGGCTGGCGTGCGATTGGCTTATAGACACAGCTCAGGTGAAGACGGAGAAACTCACGATAGAAGAAGACTCCAAGCATCATCAACACAAGAATTGGCGTGGTGCAACCAGGGGCGAATATTCCGTAGCTAGGGGGAAGTGGGACTTCTTCTGCCCGATCTGGCATACTGGTCAAGCGGTAAAGGCATTGACGCTCGCCCATAAAATCCTTAAGGATGATCGTTTGCTGGAAGCCGCTAAGCTGGGAGCTGATTTCATCGTGAATGAAAGCATAAGGGACAAGAGTGACCCGGATTATGGCTTGATCCTGGGTTATGAGGATTATGGTGATGGAGTTAACACGTCGGCAATAATGGAATGCCTCGATGGACTGATACACCTCAGCGAGGCCACGGGTAAAGAAGAATTGTGGGACATCGTCATAGACGCATTGAACTGGATCGCTAATAAGGCCTACATGGGAAAAGGGCTGTTACGAGACATGTATATGCCGAGGGAGAGGACTTTTAAGGTTCCGTCGTGGGCAGGCAGCGCAGGCGGCCGTCCCCTAGGTGATGACGGGGTCTTCTTAAGGGGTTATTACAAAACCGGCGATGAGAGGTTTCGTCAAATCTTTTTCGAGGTAGTGAATCGCCTATTACAGGATGAGTATCCCCCTGGGAATTGGATTCGCCATCCGCCATGCGATCCGGAGAGGGGCTTGATCCATCCACGACACGCATACTGGTGGGGTTATCCAATGATCATGGCCTATGAGGAGACTAAGGACGATAAGTATCTGCAATGTGCTATCAGGTCTGCCGACTGGTACGCCCATGCCCAACGGAAGGATGGAGGGATGTTCCGCGGAACATTCATAGACTTCAATACCAATAGCTTCGGCCATGCGACATCCGGTATAGCATGCGCAACGATCATGTGGATTGAGCTAACCCGTATCCTGAATGATAAACGATACGTTGAGCCGATGGGAAAGGCTTTGAAGTATTGCATGATGATGCAGTTCAGAAACCCAAGGGATCAAAACCTTAAAGGCGCAATCTTGGAGAAGGTCTTGGAACCGGATGGAACGGACAGCTCACCCTACTACATCAGAGACCTAGGAACGATATTCTTCATTCAGGCAGCGGCGAAGGCGATAATGAGCCTGAGCGATTAGGAGAGAATTACCTTCGTTGAGAGGATGGGCTTAAGAAAAAAGGCCTTAAGCTGAACAGTAAAACATTTAGCTAGGTTTTAAAACACATTCTTAGGATTCTTCCACTCGATTAGTTCCAATATGGCATAAAGTATAAAAACAGAAAGTTCAGGGAGCTCGGTATATGAATGTCCCAAGGATCACTATAGTTGGAGCTGGGAGTCACTTCACAATGGGCTTATTCGGCGACTTTCTTAGGATTGGGGACATGCAGGAAAGCGAACTCGTTTTGATGGACATCGATGAGAAAAAGTTACGCATTATGGAAAGGATCCTCAAGAGATTTACAGAGAAAGAGAGCATAGGTGTAAAGATAGTTGCAACCGTGAACCTAAATGAAGCCTTGGACGACACAGACTTCGTGATTACAACCATACGTCATGGCGGCCTAGAGGCCCTTAAAACCGTCATAACGATACCTCTACAATTTGGGGCGGTCCAAGTAGTAGGAGATACTGTTGGTCCGAGCGGTGTGCTTAAGGGTATGTTAGAAATCCCGGCCCTTCTATATATAGCTCAGAATGTTAAGGACATAGCTCCAAAAGCTGTCATAATGAACTTCACAAACCCGATGACGCCAGCATGCATGGCGATCAGGAAATCTACAAGGACTTCGATCATCGGGCTCTGTCATGGCTATCATAATATTTGCGATTTAGCATCTAAACTTTTAGGATATTCGATTGGAAAGATCAGAATTGAAGGTGCAGGAATAAATCACCTGACTTGGACAACTAATATAACGTATGATGGTGAAAGTATTTATGAGGAGTTCTTAAAAAGCCTATTTATAAGGGGTAAAGAGGAGGTCTTGAGGGAACATCCATACTTAGTCGGAAGGGAATTATATAAAGTGTTTGGCATTCCACCGACTTTAAGCGATAGGCATACGTCAGAGTTCTTCCACTATTTATATGACTGGATTAAAAATCCGATCTATGGACCCATACTCATGGAAAGTAGTGGATACATAGACTACGATAAGAAAACACTTAGGAAAGAAGTGGTTAAGAGAGAGGAGGAGGAAAAACAAAGAATGATACGTATGGCTGAGGGTGAGGAAAGAATTACCATACATCCCTCGGGGGAGTATGCAATAGATATAGCCTCGGCAATCATCCACAAGAAGAGGACAGAGGTCATGGCTTTAAACATAGAGAACAGAGGAGCCATAACGGGGATAAATCCTGACTATATAGTCGAGATCCCAGCTGTAATAGATGGAAACAACATAACACCAAAAGGAAAGTTTAAACTTCCAGAAACTGTGGTGAACATTCTAAATGCACACTTAGAAAAGTTTAAGGTAATGATCGACGGAATCATAGAGAAGGATAAGAATCTCCTCGTGCGGGCTATAGCCCTAGACCCATTAACGCCTTCACCCGATAAGGCCGAGAAGATTCTAAACCACTTCATTGAAGATTCAATAATAAGAAAATATCTATCAACCTATAACTTTGACCTATCGGGTTCAATCTAGTATTGATGCAAGATTCTCCTTCTAATATCCAAGGTGATATCGGAAGGAAGAAATATTACACCGACGAAGTAACATTCTCCACCTTACAAGAAGTTATCATTTAATTATAACCTTGTTAGAAGCCTTCAGACATGTATATCGTAGCTACTTATGATGAGCTTTTGTTTTTTTCAAATCTAGCCAAATTCTCACCTTTTCATTGCAAGGAGCTCAATTTAAAAGTTAGGGGGATGTATTGCATTCTGAAATACAAACCAATAGCTTTATTTATGGTAGCCGACGTTAAGGTCAGTTCGGAGGTGGAAAGATGAAGTGGGGTTTGGCCATGTGTTGGCTGTATGCCATAACCAAGTATCGGTATGTGCCTAGCCTTGAAGAGATTTTGCTAGCGATTGATGATGCAAAAAGAATGGGTTTTCAGTACATGGAGTTGGAAGGTGTAGGACCTCAACTTTACGTTGTTGCGGAAAACAGGGCGATCATCAAAAAGCGATGTAAGGAAAATGGTATCGCTTTAATTGATTTCGTTCCCGTCTTACCAGATATCATGTCCACGGATTCGGAGAAAAGACGAAAGGCCTTAGAAGATTTTAGGCTAGGCTGTGAACTCGGTTCTTACTTCGAAACGGGTATGGTTCAAGTAGATACGTTCCATCTTCCCATTCACGTGGAACCGCCATACGATATCTCAAAAGAATTTCGGTATGCCTACAAAGCGCCTCAACTCCGAGTGGAACCAAATTTCGATTTTTGGGAATATTTTGATGAAGTTTTGGTATCCTCCGTTAGTGAATGCAACGATATGGCCAAAGATCATGGTTTAAAACTTTGCATCGAACCCAGAACTTGGGAAAACATATCGGACGTTTGGGCTTTAGAACTTTTAATGAGGAAGATAGGCAGCGAAAACCTTGGTGCAGTTCTTGATGTGGCTCACTTAGCTGCCCAGAAGATGCAACCAGTTATATGTATAGAGATATTGGGTAAAAGAATCTTCTATGTGCATGCAAGCGATAACAATTACTTAACAGAGGATCATCTTGAGATAGGAAAGGGAAGTATTGATTGGACGAGTACCCTCAAAGCTCTTCAGAAGCACCAATACAAGGGTTACATTGGCGTCGACGTAGGTGGAAAACCTGAGCTAAAGCCAACCATCGACACCATGTATATAAACTCCAAGACCTACTTGGAAAACCTAATGAAACAAATATAGCATACCGGCCCTTAGGTTTGTCTCAATTCTAGAAGGGGAACTTTTTAAGGCTGATGTTAAAAAAGGAAGAGGAGATGCTTAAAGCCATTCCTCAAAATTCATAAACCTGGCATGCGCACTGATATGCTATAAGAGTGAGGAGGAAAGGTTTTGAAGCATGCTCTTAGGTCACTCGACAAATGTCTTCACTCTCAATAAATTAATTGAATGTTTGTAAAGGGCAACTCCTAAGGGGAAGAGGATTAGCGCCATCAGCATTAAAACCCCCAAATCCGTTTCAAGATCGCTGAGCCCAAGACCCTGTAGAAGGGCTAATCTCGCCACTCTCAGCGCATATGTCTGGGGTAGTATCCGGGAAACTACCTGAATCCCTTCTGGGAGGACCTCAAATGGAAAGTAGATCCCGCTGACCAGTCCCGTCAAAACACCGACGAGCCACCTTATCGGCTCGATACCCTTCCAAGCACCTATAATCATTATCATGCTCGCCGAGATTAAGCCGATTCCGATGACGGCAAGCCATCCGATGCATACTCCTAGCAGGGCAACGGCGTAGTTCCCCCCGCTGATCTTCAATCCAAAAAGTAATCCCACACATAGGTAAACGAGCATCGTTATGAATTGCTCGATGTAACCGTCCACTACGAAGGCAAGTATTGGCGCTGAAAAAGGTACCCCTGAAAGCCTGACGTAATCATACATGCTCAAATGTTGCCCCATGCTCCCAACCCTCCCCCTGAGGGTGAAGAGGGTTGCAATGCGAAACGCATCTAGCGTATAAGAAAATAAACTGTTAAGCATCAGCCCTAGTATTAGGAATGAAATGAAGTCCGCTCCATATTGCTGGTAAATCGGATTCGTACCCTCAAAGCTCTTTCCAAAGAATAGCCACGTTGAAGCGCCGAGCATAAGGTTGGTTACGTGAAATGGTAACATCCACTCTATCCAATAATAGCGCATGAATAGATTAAACAGTAAGAACTTGAAGAAATTGGCTGTAAACAGAGAGATCTTCGTCCTTATGCGATCAATATTCAAGCGACCTCACCCCAGCTTTTCGCGGACAACTCTGATGAATATATCCTCGAGCGTTGGCTTATTTACCTTTACGTGCTTTATCTCCCCGCTACCCTCAACGATTGTGGAGATCGCTTTAGGTAGAACTTTCCTCGGATCCTCAGTGTACATTACGAGTCTAATGGTTTCTTCATCAACCTTCCCTAAGTCCACAAACTTCAAGATCCCACTTAACCCTTCTAAGGACTTCACGACATCCGGCGGACAATTGAGCACCTCGAACTCTATGGATTGTTCCTTATATATGCTCATGATGAGCTCCTCCGGTTTCCCCTGGGCGATCACCTTACCCCTATGCATCAGAATGACCCTGTCCGCATACCTTTCAGCCTCGATGAGGTTATGCGTCGCGAATAGGATCGTCGCTTTGGCCTTCCTTACGATGTTTTCTTTCATATGAGTATATAACTCCTGCGTAACTTCCTTTGAGATTCCGCTCATCGGCTCGTCCAGAAGGTATACAGGGGAATCCCTAAGCAACCCTATCGCTGCGGAAAGCCTAGCCAGCATCCCCGTGGAGAACGTCGCGACCCTCGTATCCGCGACATCCTCGAGCTCGGAGAGCTTCAGTGCATCATCGATTCTCTCAGGTGGAAAACCATAGAGCTTTGCTTGGATTAGGAGTATCTGCCTAGGTGTAAGCCTGGCATCCATCCATGCTCCACCCGTGAGAAGACCGGCGATATACGTGGCGTGTCTCCAGATATCGTCTTCCTCCTTCAGGATATCGTGGCCCATTATGTAGGCAGTCCCCCTTGTCGGCTTTAGCAGGGTGGCTAGGACTCTTAGTAACGTAGTTTTCCCGGAGCCGTTTGGCCCAAGGAGGCAGACAAGTTCGCCCTGCGGGATTTTTAGGTTCACGTCATCGACTGCGACGATCTCCTCCTTTTCAACGTTCCTGTTAAAATACCTATTGTAGAGGGATAGAAGCAAGCCTCCCGGGTTGTCATCCCTATCCATGGAAACGTGCGTACCCTTGTAATTATACCTCAGATAGGTCCTCGTCAGCCCAATAGTCTCAATCGCATACATATTAAACCCAGTTCCCCCAAAGTGCGTGTTCAAAGTAGAATTTATAAAACTTGCAGTACGGATCTGCACCCGTTAGCAGACCTGTTGAGAATAGAGCAAGAGCTCTGCAGCCACCTCCACAAAGATATCTCCATGGACAACCCAAACAACATTCTAGCTGATCTACACGTAACCGTCTTAGGTTTTTCAGGATCTCGCTGCCAAAGTATATTTCACGAAAACTGTTGGTCCTGATGTTCCCTGCCCTATACTCGGTCAGGTGTAGCCAGTGACAGGGATAAACAGAGCCATCAGAGTCTATACTTATAGTTACAGTTCCGAGACCACAATTCAGTTTTCTTGTAAGGTTACCAGGAACTCTATCTAGTTTTGATTCAAAGCCAATGAGATTTTTAAATCTTAGCATTGTTTTTCTCTCATTAATGAGGTTGCTTATTAACTGGATGTAGTCTTCTGCCCTTGGCGACAGTTGATCCTTATTTACAGAACCTCTCCCAACTGGCGCGAAGAAGGCACCACTAAATGTTTCTCTACCAGATAAACTGCAAAATAACTCAATCATCGATGGAACATCCTCTAGATTTAACTTAGTAATTGTAGGATATAGACTAAATTTGATACCGTTTTCTTTTAATAAGTTGATATTATTAATGACACGCTGAAAAACACCGTTCCCTCTAATTGCGTCGTTTATCTCCGGTTTACTTCCGTCTAAACTTATTTGCACAAAATCAATACCAATAGACCTCCATTCCTCCACAATATTTTTATCAATAAGTGTACCATTCGTAGTCAAGTGAACATATAATCCCTTATCTTTTAGGTAGCTAAGGATCTTGTTCAAATCCCTTCTTAAAAGAGGTTCCCCACCACTTATAATCATGCGGGGACGGAATACTGTTATGATCTCGTCAATAAATTTCCTGATTTCGTCATAGCTCAGTTCATTAGATTTTTCCACTCCAGCGTTCTTAAAGCACGTTGTACACCTTAGATTACACCTATTCGTTACAAATAACCAAATTTCGCCTGGGCCTCTACTAATGGAAAAATCTTCGCGAGGCGACCTCTCTTCCTCTCCCACTTTTACCAGTAAGCCGAGAGAGAGTAATGTATCAAGCGTTTGTTTAACATCCTTCTTAACTCGCTCGAGTTCAACCTTATATTTTTCACTTAAGATCTTTGAAATATCTTCTAACGTATTTACACCATTGCAAAGACTTATTATCTCGGCTGCAGAGCGGTTAATTCTACTGCAAGAAAAAAGAGTTTCGTTTAATAATAAAAAATATTCCACCCCATTCTTTTTCAAGCAGCGGGTACCTGAACTCGGGACTACTACATCATTAGAAAGAACCTCGTTCATATATCTCTACTACACCAGTTATGCTGGGCTGGTGTCATAATCTGCGTCTGCTACATACTTCAAATGTGCATGACCATGCCCTTCTGGCTCTACTGTTGATGGTAATGGGGAGTATACTTTTGGGGCTTCATAAATTTCTTCACAATTTTCCACTTCGCTCACCCCTTTCACCTCAACAGAGTTTTCTGTTAAGAGGGTTTTTAATTTTTTTTACAATGGTAAAAATGGCATTTTCTGCTAGAGGAGGTATAGCATTTGTTTGCGCAAACCAGCGGGGCCCACAATGGTCAAATACAGATTATGATCCATGAAAACAGGAAGATAAGCTCCAGTTGGGTATGTGAATGCTTCCTGTAGAAAGGGTCAAGTAGCTGTGGTTATGCAAAGGCTTCCTAGGTCATTATGAACGTATATACTTTTATACCCACTAGGAGACGTATTTATTTATATATGCTCTATGCTTCTTGAAGGACCTCCGTAGGTCCCTACTAACCATGTTGTGGACTTCTTGAAGCTCTTTGTACTTCTCCACGTTCAACGGGTTGGGGCTAACACGCGTTTGTTCATCCAGCTTGACGAATCGATCACAGATTTCCCGGATGCTCATCTTCTCCCCGGAATAGTTCATGTAGCACCACATTGCTTGGAGGGCGGCGCCATATGCTGCACCCTCATCTATCTCTATGCAGACAACCTCTGTGTTAAATATGTCTGCGGCTATCTGTCTCCAAACCCTATTTTTCGAACCTCCGCCGGTGAGCCTTATTTCACCGGGCTTTATTCCAAGCTCCCTCATCCTGTTCAACCCGTAGTTCATCCCGAGTGTAACGCCCTCCATAGCTGCCCTAGTAATGCTCTGCCTGTTGAAAGTCCTGCTGTTCAAACCATAATAGACGCCCGTACCCTCAGGTACATTCGGCGTCCTCTCTCCCTCGAAGTAGGGGATCAAGAGTAGCCCATTAGAGCCGGGAGGAGCCTCCTCAACAGCCCTTGTTAAGTCGTCATGCGTCATGTTGAAGAGCTCCCTAACATACTCCGTAGCCACGGTAACATTCATCGTGCACAGGAGCGGTAGCCAAGCATTCGTCGAGTCGCAGAAGGCAGCTATCTCCCCCCTCGAGTCGACAACCGGCTTCTCAGAGTAAGCATAAATCGTACCAGATGTTCCGAAGCTTGCGGTCACAATGCCCTTCCTAACGTTACCCGTCCCTATGGCGCCCATCATGTTATCCCCACCACCAGCGCTGACTACGACATCCTCCCTGAAGCCGAACTCGCCAGCAACCTCCCTCCTGATTGTTCCAACAGGCTTATCAGATCCCTGCAATGGAGGCAGCTTGTCCCGGAGCCCAGGGTCAATAGCATCTATGACCTTCCTACACCAGACTCTTCTCCTAACGTCCATCATCGCTGTTCCGGAGGCGTCGCCATACTCCATAACCATGTTTCCCGTTAAATAATAGTTCAGATAGTCATGGGGCAGGAGGACGTGGCGCAGCCTAGCATAGTTTTGAGGCTCGTTCCTTTTAAGCCAAAGTATCTTGGGGGCAGTGTAGCCGGGAAGTACCAGGTTCCCTATGAGCCTCAAAACATTCTTTACTCCGCCGAGCCTCCTAGTCAAGTATTCGCACTCTTTAGCTGTACTCGTGTCGTTCCAAAGCTTTGCAGGCCTTATGACCATGCCCTTCTCGTCCAGGGGGACGAAGCCATGCTGCTGGCCTGAAACCCCTATAGCCCTCACGCCCCTAGGGTCTACCCCCGTCTTGGAAAAAACCTCTTTAACGGTTTTATGGAAAGCATTAATCCAAACCTGAGGATCCTGCTCCTTATGGCCCGGAGGAAGATTCTCTATCAAACCATAGTTTTCAACGGCCTTACCAACCACGGTGCCGGTCTCCCCATGTACTAGAAGGGTCTTCATGCTCTGGGTTCCCAGATCCACACCTATGAAATAGATGTTTTCCTCCAACCTTGTCTCAAGTATTATCTCAGAATATTTAAGCCTTGACTCTTCACGGAGTCGTGAAACTCATATTCGTCACCTTTTGAACCGTTCTGCTAGGTTAAGGACTGTGTCGGGTAAGCTTCCGCAATACGCGTGTAGCCGCAACCTGCTTACAATACTCATCATGCTTATGCTCAGCGCTACAGGAGGCTTCGCGCGTGTTAAGCATGCTATTAGTGCTCTATGGTTTGCATCGCCACGTGGGAGCGAGTTGTGCCGAGTGATCCTAACAGTCTTGTTGAAACCATTAACCATATATACTGGCAGGATGCGGTTTGAAGCATGCCCATAGTGGATCTTCCACTGGAGGAGCTTAAGGTTTACAAGCCTCCGCTTACAAGGAGAAGCGATTTCCAAAGCTTCTGGAACCACAACAGGAAGCTCTCTGAGGAGCAGCCTTTAAACGCTGTCTTTAAGAGGCTCGAATATCCTGTGAAAAGGCTTGAAGCATTCTTGGTTTCTTTCGACGGCTTTACAGATAAGACTCCAATAGTCTCCTGGTTTCTAAAGCCCGTTGGAGAAGGTCCTTTCCCGGCGCTTCTAGTTCTCCACGGCTACGGTGGAAACAGGGGCACTGTCTCAGACTATTTGAACTGGATTCTCCAGGGCGTTGCCGTTATGGCGATAGATGTCAGGGGGCAGTTCGGCGATACACCAGACTTCGCGAAATACCCTTCTGGAAGCATTACAGGACACATGACTAAAGGCATTCTTGACAAGGAAACCTATTACTACAGGTATGTTTACATGGATTGTCTTCGCGGACTCAGAGTTCTGTGCGAGAGGGAGGATGTTGACGAGGAAAGGATTGGTGTGACGGGCGCCAGCCAGGGAGGAGGTTTAACACTAATAGTCTCAGCCATGGGAGAGGTTTCCCTATCTCTGCCTGAAATACCTTTTCTATGCCATTTCGAAAGGGCTGTTGAAGTTGCGGCTTCAGACCCATACTTAGAGATTTCTCGCTATCTCAAGACGCATCCTGAAAGTGTTGAGAAGGTTTTCGAAACACTTTCCTATTTCGACGCGATGAACTTCGCTCCAGACATTAAGTGTCCAGTCCTCATGTCAGTCGGCCTCCTTGATACTGTATGTCCGCCTTCAACCATTTTCGCAACTTTCAACCACACAGCTTCAGGAATAAAGGAGCTTGCTGTTTACCCTGGAATGGGCCATGAATCTCACAATGTGCATAGGGAGAAAAAGATACAGTGGGTCGACAAGTACCTGTTGCGGTAAACATTTGAAACCATCTTTGCACCACCGGGTTTACCATGCTAAATGTTTAAAAGAAACCTGTTGCACATCATACCGGAATGATGTCGAAGGTTCCTATTGATCTAGAAAAGTTAAGTAGGAAGGATGTTGACAAGGAGGTTCTGCGTGTAGCTATCATTGCTGAACTAGACGCTGTAAACCTTTACGAGCAGCTTGCCCAAGCTGCTGGCAGCAGAGACGTTAAGAAAGTCCTGCTGGACATAGCTAAGGAGGAGAAGACTCACGTGGGAGAATTCCAAGCCCTCCTGCTGAAAATAGACGGGGAGCAGGCTCTGGAGCTTGAGAAGGGCAGGAAGGAAGTTGAAGAAATAACTGGAAAATAAATCATTCCTCTCCTTATCTAAACGAAGAGCGTTCCGCACCCTGCTGCCGCTGAGTCGAAGCCTTATCTTGACCAGCGTTCCTCAGGAGGAGGTAACACTGGGAATGGTGCATGCGGCTCAGTCTGATACCAGTATGCGACTGAAGCAATATCGTCAGTAAGAGGCTGGAATTTACGGTCAGGATACCATCCTAAGGCTTGAATCGTGACCCTTAGGTCTTTCTTAAACCGTATTGGGTCAAGGATGTGCCACCTGTATAGTGTGTGCCTAGGGACCTCACCCGGCTCCCTCCTGTAGAGAGGATAGCCTAGGAAAGCTGTTGAAAAAGTCTCGCCGCCGAAACACCATGCTCCCCCGAAATAGTCTTCAGTCCCTGTTCCGCAGATAGTTGGATACTCAGTGTCCCCGTCTATGAAGAACTTTATTTCCCCCTCTCCCCACCAGCCGTTAGACAGCTGCGTCCACGCTAACACGGTTCCAACATAGTGTCCGCTTCCCTTAACACCGTCTAGAATAGTATGCTGCGGGTTCTGCCTTGTTGTCATGGAGCGCCTCCACTGGGCGTGGAAATACGCCATTCTATCCTTAACCTCTTCAAGCGAGTAGGTTATTTGATAGTAGAATCCCCCTATGTCCTCGATCCACTGGTTTTCAACAGTTATTACAGCACTCCTCTTGAACGGCATTGGAAAATAACAGTTGAACCCTCCGGATGGGTTTACTGCAATAGGTATCGAGTTAACATTATACCTCAACCCGTGGCAGTTTGCGAAGAAGTCTCCAAGAGGAACTTCAACCGACGGCTTCTCCTCACAATCCCAGTAGAAGCGTAGAACACAGTTTCTATACGCCTTAGCATCCACAGTCAGCCAGATGTGGCGGATGAACCCGCTTCCCCTTATGTCTGCAAGCTTGACGGTCTCCCCTTTCGGCAGTGTTATGCAGGGCTTAACCTTCCATCCTTTTCCAAGCCTTGACGCTGGGCTTCTCTCATCCGGAGCCTCCATTGCGCCCCTGCCTTTTTCACCAGTAGGATTCTCAGCTGAGATGGATCGTGTCTCTGCGTCGCTCAACTCTGGAAGAGAGTGTAGGAACATTTTTGATCATGTTCCCTTCCACAGGCCTTAAAAATAAGCTTTTCCAACCACCAATATCGTAGCGCGCGCGTAAAAGTTTCCTCCGATTGTATTATACTTCTCGAGTGACCAAGGTGAAAAGGTAGAACCGATAAAGGATATTCAAACGATTGTTACCGTCAGCACATTGAACGATTTGCCTTTAGTGATGGAACCCAGGATGGTTGTCAAATGGAATGAAAAAATATCTATTAGAAAAGGAAGGCCGGTATTGCTTCTTAGAAGGTCACAGGCTTTTAAGGCAAGTCATCATCTACAAGAAGGACAAAATGGCGCTTTTCCGCGGACTAGCTCAAATTCAGATACATGGCCATCGTCATGATAAGCTGAGTTTTCAAGAAATTGTAGAAGTAGCTAAAAGAGGCCGTATTTCTCTTACCTGCGCTAGCGCGCGCTAAGTTCATCTTCTGTTCAGAGGACCTAGGGATAATTAGCAGCATCCAAAGTTATTCTGAGGACTTCTACTGCCTCCCTGGGAAAGAATGGGTTAAACTATTCTATGGAATGGGATAACGCTAACTTTCTGCGCTAAGCTGATCCTCATCGATCTTCATGTGGACGACCTCAGCACTAAATATACCCATACTATGTTTAAGCCACGTTCTTGAACCCCCAGCTAGCGCGCGCCACAGGCTCTTCCTATTCGATCCATATTCGTTCTGGGCGTTACCTTGGTATAAAAGCGGCCATGGGTTATGCGGAGGACTTACTTGACGGAATTGCAGGATAAGGAAAGTTACAAGGTTGTGCTGAAAGGAAGAGGGTTGGCGTAAGCTTTAAAAGCATCCTGATAGCTAGACAGTAATATGGTTAAACGCACAACCATATTACTGGACGAGGATCTTTACGAGTACTTGATAAGGGAAAGCATCAGAAGGCACGGTTCTTCTAAGAAGCTTTCCCAAGTAGTAAATGAGCTTCTGCGCAAGACGTTATTCGACGGCGAAAAGGTTGTTCAGCTTCTTTCAAAAGAAAAAGTTGCTCGCACTACAGCGAAAGAGTTCGAGGAGTTTAGAAGAAAGCTTTCAAGGAGAATGGAAGAATGATAATAGACACGACCTATCTTCTACCCCTTGCAAGGATAGATGTTGACACGAACCTCCTGGAAGCCATGGTTAAAGGCAAAGTAAACATAAAGATGGAGGAGATCGCTGTGAGCCTCATATCCCTTTTCGAGCTTCAGGCTAAGGCTGCAAAACTCGGCGTAGCTCCTTCAATCGTATCCGAAGCCTTGGAGGCCGTGAAAAAGGCTTTTAGAGTGATACCTTTTTACGCGGAGAAAGTGGTGGAGGTGAGCTTCTCATTAAGGAGAAAAATACCGGACTATATCGATTGCGTCATACTGGCAACAGCAATAGTGTTAGGCGAGGATTTGGCAACGGAAGACAGCCTGATACACTCGAAAAAAAGCCTTATAGAGAAAGAGTATCGGGTGAAGATCCATAGTTTCTCGAGCCTAGTGAAAAAGACCCGACCCGTCTCTTACTCTTGAGAGTTTCCGGTCGCCATGCAAGTTGAACAGGATATGGACTTTATGTTATAGATTAAGAAAAATGTGTCAATGAAGCCAACTATGCCCTGTGTCCTGAATCTGCCCGATCGAAGCCCTATGTAAAGTATACTCTGTCTGAAGGTGTCGGCGTCCAGAACAAACCGTCCTAGCGTGCTCATTGGGATTTTTAGATATGTGAATAGTCGCCAACAGACTAGTGCGCGCTAGAAAAGAGTTTTTGAAGCAGCCGGTCGGGTTTAAGAAGTTCCAGAAAATTTATATCTTTATAATAAGGGTAAATTATGCGATGGTTCATCCGGCAGTTAGTAAGGGCTTCATTGTTGATTGGCTCATATGCGGACCATTCCCCAGAATTGGCCCTCACCCGAGCGGAAGAGATAGCTTCTACATGGACTTCCTTAAGAATGCAGGAGGAGAGGAACAGATCGAGCCTAAGGTTGGTCTGTCTCATCCGAGCAGTTGTGTAGAATCCGGGAGCGTTCAGTGGAGGGAGTATGTTGCTGAGCCGAACGGGTTTGTGGATTTCGTGAAACTTTTTGGAGAACCCTTCGTGGACTTCTGGAACCTCCGAGGAGGCGTAGCTTATGCTTACACGACGATCCGGTACGAGGAGCCTAGGAGAGTAGTCTTCCTCTTGGGAAGCGAGGACTCGGTGATGGTGTGGTTAAATGGGAAGCTGGTTCACCACAATAACATTGGCAGAACTCCCAGTCCCGGACAGGATATGTTCGTGTCGGATTTGGCATCAGGTATGAACAAGCTTCTTGTGAAGGTTGCCAGATACGCAGGGGGATGGGGGTTCTATCTCCAACTCTTCAACGCCACAGGGAAGCTCTTCGTCAATGAGGCGGGGGCTATTGTGCCCCATCTTAGAATAGGTGAGAAGCTCAGCGGCTGGGCCTGCATTCCCGTGCTGAACACGACTCGACAAAGACTTAACAATGTTACTATAAGGGTCTTGGAAAACAACCTCTTTAACCCGAGCAGAACTGAGGCAGGGGAATTAGATGCTGGAGAATGGAGGAGAATTCCCTTCCAAATATCCACGAAACGTGAGGTTAAAGCCGGTGAAGAGTTGGAGCTGAATGTATGCGTGGAGGCCGATGGGGAAACCCTGAACGTGACCCTAAAGCCCGTAGTTCGGAAAAGCGACGAATGGTTCATGGCTACGTATCGTTCTGAGGTTGATGGTTCCGTTCAGCCATACGGGCTTCTCGTGCCCACGTCTTACGATAGGGATCGTTCGTATCCTCTCATTGTGCTTCTGCACGGCTATAAGGGCGGATGGGCTATCGACGGCTATGCCCTGAAGGAATGGTGCATAGTTGCAGGCATCTATGGCCGAGGAGAGGTTCCCTATAAAGAGATAGGGGAGCGCGATGTTTTCGAGGTCATCGAAGACGTGAAGAAACGTTACAACATCGATGAAGACAGAATTTATCTTACGGGGCATAGCATGGGTGGAAGAGGAACATGGTATTTGGGGCTCCGTAGGCCAGATGTCTGGGCTGCTATCGCACCCCTATCGGCAAGAACGTACGTGGAGGACGTGGAAGCCCCAAAATACCTACGGGCGCTCAGAGATGAAGAGAGTCCAATACATCTAGCCGAGAACGCCCTGAACCTCCCCATCTTCGTATCCCACGGGTCGGAGGATAAAGTCGTTCCCGTAGAGCATTCTAGGCGTATGGTGGCGTTGTTAAGGGGAATGGGCTATGCGGTTGAATACGATGAGAGGCCCGGAATGGGCCATACTTGGAGCTCATCGGGTAGGCCATGGTGGGGAGAGGAGTGGCTTGACAGGCCCATAATCTCCAACTTCTTTCATAAGCATCGGAGAAAGCGGTATCCAAGGAAAGTATGCTATAAGACGAACAGCCTCAGGTTCAACAAGGCCTATTGGGTTGAAATCGATGAAATGGACACGGTTTATGAGGCGGCTCAAATTACGGCTGAGGTTCTCGAGGACAACATGATTCGGATACAAACCGGTAACATCGTCCAATTCACCCTGAGGCTCAATAAAGATTTGGGCATAGATATGGATAAAGCGCTCACGATTATTGTAAACGGCTTTAAGGCTCGGATAGAATCCCTGCCCAAGTCCGGAAAGGTTACGCTGAGGGCAATACTCGACGAGAAGGGCGAAGCCACGGGATACTTGCTCCTCCTCAACCCCGAGGAAGCTGAGAGGGTAACCAAGTTTTCAGTGTGGGGCAGACTTGATGAAAAAGGCATAACAGAAATACTTCACATAGCGCCCCAAGGTAATGGCTTAAGGAAAACGCCCAGCATCTTCGGCCCCATTACGGATGCCTTTAACAGTCCTTTCATCCTCATCTACGGGACGCAGGGTAGTGAAGTGGAGGTCGAGGCGAACAGAAGAGCAGCCCATGATGTGGCTACATGGCGGAAATCATATGCCAATGGGGATTGTGAGGTTAAAACCGATATGGATATTGCAGTCCAGGATATCATGAACTACAACCTCGTTCTCTTCGGCAATCCGAAGACGAATGCTTTCGTGGCTCGAATAAATGAAAAATTGCGGATTAAGTTTAAGGACGAGGCTATTTGTGTAGGTTCTCAGAGGTTTGCAGGAAATGATGCGTCGCTTATCATGATCTATCCAAACCCGCTTAACCCGACGCGGTACGTGCTTTTAAATTCGTCGACTACCGTGAAGGGGATGGGGAACATTAAGAAGCTCTACAATAGATGGGTAATGCTTCCGGATTACGTCGTTTTCAATAATGCATTTATTGAAGAAGGATGGAAGGGCTATCTTGCTGCTGGATTTTTTGATAAAAACTGGCAACTAACGGGATAAGCGCACGCTCATAGTTGCTGAGGGCTGTCCGTATTGCAAGCGGGCTGGGCAAGCGATTAAGCGCGCGTCCTTTTTACCGCAAATATCGCATCCTCTATCCGGTCTCTCCTAATTATTGATTTGCAGACTTCGCACTTCCAAAGCTCATCGTGAGTCTTCAACATGAAGATTTAGAACATTTATGCTGAGAAAACCTTTCCCCTCATGATCTTGATGAAATTGCGTTTGGTATGGAAAAGGATTTAAGCAATAGGGCTTTTAGTTATTATTGAGCCCATGGAGGAGTTAAAGGAAATAGAAGAGTACCTGAGGGGCATTGATCCTTTCGACATACCTTTGGATAAGTATAGAAGGATTATGAATGATGAGAGGTATAGCAGCCTTGCGAATCAGATATTGGTAAAGCTGGATGAGCTTTATGGAGACTGGATAAGGGAGAAGTTCAGGGAGACCAAAGCCCAGTCAATAGTCGTTTGCGATAGGAAGGTGGTTTTCTATTCGAAAAACAGGTATGAGCCATCCGACGGGGAAGTGAGGGAGATGGAGGAGAAAATGGGGAAGCCGTGCTATGTCATAACTGGCGAGCCGTTGATAGAGGAGCGAAGCAACTGGTCTTTCCTGAGCGAAAGCGACTACTATCCGACCGTTGAAATATATCTTGGAAGAATTGATTGGAGCGATGATGACGTGTTTGAGAAAGGCATTAAGGTTAGGAGCGATTTCGACACAGGAAATCCCGAGTATACAGTTTTAGATGAGAAGACCTGTAGAAGGATGGAAAGCGAAATACCGCTGAGAAGAGTAGGGTATCATCTGGGAAGACGCTATTTTTACTTTCCAAGGATGATGAAGGTCGGAATAACAGATAGGAGGAGAAATCGATGTTTAAGCAAAATAGTTGAAGGTGTTGATAACTGGAACAACGTGGAGCTGAACCCCTATAGACTCGCTAACCCAAACAGGGAAGGGTTTATCGGAAGAGATCTAATGCTTAAATTGCTTTTCAGAATAACTTTAGACCCTGGTTTAAGGAGATCAACATGGGAGCTTTTATAGCTCGCAGATCATTGTTATAATCGTTTAGCACCATTCTTCAAAAATTTTTAAAGCACTTCGAATAAGCAGCGTCTTCATGCTCTGCGTGCCTAAGTCAACCCCAATAAAATACGTGTTCCCTCCAATTTTCCTATTTTAGAAGGAAATCGGCATAACGGTATTTAAACGTTAAAGCAGTCCCTTACCTTGAAATATCCCGTTATCTTAAGGCTCATCCATGTGAGGTTGAGAGTGTCTTTAAAACCCTCACCTTCAGGTGGAAGTATCGGCTCTCTTTGCTGTCCCTGATGCTTTGGGGAGCCACCGTAGCGCGCGCTTTAAACCGCCGTCTTCGTTTCTGCAGGCTTTAAAATAAGCTTTTCCCTTCCAGGTTTTTCTACTTTCACAACCATTTCTGGCACCAATATTACGAATTTTTAATTAATATCTAGAGAAGGTCGATTTCACTTGTGATGCCGAGTTTTCTGGCTTTCCTATAGACTAGGGCTGCCGCAGCCAGATCCTGTATCGCCAAACCAGTAGAATCAAACACAGTTATTTCATCGTCACTAGTTCGCCCAGCTTTTCTTCCAACTATGATTTCCCCTAACTCCGCATGTATTTGCTCACGCTCGAAAATGCCTTTGGAAACCGGAACGTTCAGCTCCCCGTAGTGGCAAGCCTGCTCATAGTCATCCACGACGACTTTCGCCCTTTTAAGAATCATGGGGTCCAACTCCTCCTTTCCGGGAGCATCTGCACCTATAGCATTAATATGCATGCCCTTTTCCACCCACTCGTTTTTAACCAAGGGCTGGGTTACTGGTGTAGTAGTTACGAGGATATCGCAACCCCTCACTGTTTTTTCAATGTTCTCATCGATCAGAATGTTTAGGCCAAGAGGCTCCATATCCTTCGAGAATTTCTCGCATTCCGCCTTTGTTCTAGCATAGACTCTGACTTCCTCTATCCTAAAAACCTCGTTTAAAGCTAGAAGCTGCGTTCGGGCCTGAGCTCCTGCACCAACCATCCCAACGATCTTCGAATTCTTCCTTGCAAGATACTTCGCAGCTATTCCACCAGTCGCCCCAGTCCTCATATTGGTTAAGTAGGTACCATCCATTATGGCCAGCGGCCTCCCCGTGTTCGGCTCTATAAGAATTATCGTTGCCATAACAGTCGGTAAACCATGCTTCTCAGGGTTCTTCGGATGCACGTTCACCACTTTGACGCAAGCCATCTCAAGGTCAGGAATGTAGGCCATCATCGTCCTGAAATCGCCATCTGGAAGGGAAACGTAAACCTTAGTCGGCATCTGCACTCTACCCGTGGTCTTAGCCCGGAAAGCATCCTCCATGGCGTCCATTAATTCTCTGATTGAAACAATTCTTTCAATGTCTTTTCTCAATACTAGCGAGACTTTCATTCAATGTTTTTACTCTAATTTTCAGTATTTAAGGGTTTTAGCACGCGCATAACAAGTTTACCGGCGAAACAGTTTAACGTATCGTTAAAAACCCGATGAATCCTCCTTTTTCAGCATTATTGAAAGACCTATTGTAGCTAAGTGCGCACTGACACTTGGAAGCATGGCAATAGGATGCTGGCTCCTGTTAATCGACTTTTATCTCGTACTTGTTAGCCAGTATCTCCATCTGCTCGTCGAAGTTTCGAACACCTTGAAAGTAGAGCTTAGTAGCCTCATCGTCAAGCTTATCCTTCCCAATTTTATTCAGCAATGCTTCCGCTATTTTCTCAGCCCTAGTCTTCTCATTCTTCTTTTTTCCGAACAGCACCATTTTTCCCAAGTGTTTCTCAGGGAAACTTATAAGTCTTTCCTTCTTCCTCCGGGAGCAAGAGAGTCAACAGGTTTTCAGAACATCCTCAATGATTCTCTTCGCCTTCAAAATGTCTTCAACCTGCTTAGGCCCAGATATCTCTCTCTCAATCGTTATTGCACCCCTGTAACCCATGGAAACAAGCTTCGGAATGAGGATCTTATAGTTCACCTTTCCCTCTCCTAATGGCTTCTCCTCTCCGAGAGAATATCCGTCTCTCGGGTACTCCCCGTCCTTAGCGTGAACACCCTTAACATACCTCCCGATAACGTCTAAAGCGTCCACAGGGTTAGCCTTACCGTAAAGAATCAGGTTTCCAGCGTCGAAGTTCACTCCAACGTTGTCAAGCCCAACATCCTGAATTGTTCTGAGCAGTGTAACAGGGGTTTCCTGGCCTGTTTCAAACCAGAATTCCTGGCCGTTTCCGCCAATATAGCTTACGAGTTCTCTGAGAACAGGGATCAGAGTAATGTAATGCGGATCGTTCGGGTTCTCCGGTATGAAGCCAACATGCGTAGTAACGCTTCCAACGCCAACCCTCCTAGTGAAGTCTGAGGCTTTCTTCAAAGCCTTAACCCTGGCCTCTCTTGTTTCAAGTGGAACCAGCCCGATGGTTAAAGGTCCTTGAACGAAGTTCCACACAGGGGTGCCTGGCAACCCGCTCCATATGGTTGTTATCTCAACATTGTATTTTTCAGCGGTCTTCTTCAGCATAATCGCCATCTCGTCATTGAAATACTCCATTGTCCAGCAGGAGACCTGCGCCGTTGGAAACCCGTACTCATTCAGTTTTTTAAACTCTTCCTCCATCTTTGGTTTTAAGCCGACAATCACTCCCAATTTTAAATGCGCCAATCCTCTTCAAGAAGCCTGACCAGTAGTTGATAAGTTTTTCAAAGCATCGGCCAGCTGAGTCTAGCGAAACAGTTATTGGTTAAAGCTTAAAACCCATCTTATTTTCTAGAAGACTATGAAAGCGATAATAGCAACATGGTCCTTTGGATTGAAGGCGGTTGAAGCCGGATGGAGAATCCTCAGAAACGGTGGATCCGCGTTAGATGCTGTTGAAGCATCCATAAGGGAAATAGAGAATGATTTCTCAAACAGGTCGGTGGGGCTAGGCGGGTATCCTAATATTGCTGGATTCGTTGAGCTGGATGCTGCAATAATGGAGGGCTCAACCCTTAGAGCAGGCTCAGTCGCAGCGGTGAGAAATGTTCAGAACCCGATATCCCTTGCTAGAAAAGTCATGGAGAAAACTCCACACGTCATGATTGTGGGAGAGGGTGCAACCAAGCTGGCTAAGATCTTCGGCTTATACGTGGAGAAGGTTGATCTTCAGCCTGAAGCAAGGATGGAATGGGAGAGACGGTTGAAAACCGCCGTCTCCACCCCCCAAAAGGAAGGGACGATCGAATTCTGGTTGAAAATGGCTGCTGAAGGACATTACAATCATGACACAATCGGTTGTGTAGCCATGGATGATAATAAGAATATTGTTGCCGGATGCTCAACCAGCGGTTATGCTTTTAAACTCGTAGGAAGAGTTGGCGATTCTCCAATAATAGGATCTGGGCTTTATGCGAATAGCTTTGGGGGTGCAGCTGCAACTGGCTTGGGGGAAAACATAATGATTCACAATGTTTCAAGGATGGTGGTGGGTTTCATGGAGCAGGGGATTCCCGCAGACGAAGCTGCAGAAAAAACAGTGCAGCATCTTCTCAAAATTGGTAGAAGAATAGACCGTATATCGTTTGTTTCGCTTGACAAGGATGGTTGTTTCGGAGCAGGCACTACAGAGAAATCCTTTCAGTTTGCAGCAATGTCAGATGCTTTCTCAGAGCCACGTTTACTCATGGTTGAGAAGGGGGTGCGCCTCAGTTTATGATGTTTTTCAGAGATAAGTTTCAGTTTTTTAGTCATAAAGCTTAAATATTTCTTGTGAGAAAATAATACCGATGTAAAATGTCAAAAGAAACGCTTAAAAGTGGGTTAACCGTAAGAGCAATCGCTGTTGCAACAATCATAGCCCTTCTATACACAGTCCCGTTAATCTGGTGGATGCGATATCAGTCAGCAAGATTCGCGGTTAGAAGGCTTTCTCCTATGGCTATGCACATGATGTTTCTAACTTTCATAGTTGGTATAACGGCGGTTATTACTAGAAAGTCACTCAATAAAGCATTCTCTAGTCAAGAGTTAACTGTGATATACTCTATCCTGGCTGCTACCCTTCCAATTCCTTGGGCGCTTGGAATAGTTGAGTACTCTTGGCTCCTAACACCGTTGAGAGTAGGGGATTATCCAGGTGTTTGGCAGGCTGTGCCGGACTTCTGGTTACCTAAGTCGCTCGGGATAGACGTCATCTGGACAGGAGGAATCGGGCTTTCAGAATTCATCCCAATAGCAATCCTCTGGTCTACCGTGACCATTGTTCTCTATGTTTTCAGCTACTCGATAGGTCTTCTTCTGAGGAAACCTTTTCTAGAGGTTGAAAAATTGCCCTATCCAATGTTGACGCCAGCCTCCTTTGTTATTGAGAAAGCAACTACTGCTGAAGAGGGAGGGTTACCTGCAATACTTAAGGCTAAAATGTTCTGGATCGCTTTCCTAATCGGTTGGCTGGTTAACTTCTATTACAGTCCGACTGGAGGTGGTGGACAGGGCTCCGGCTTGGAGCTTCTCCTAGGCTACCCCTCTCCAGAACCTTACATGGCCTACACTTACCTAAGTGGCAAGCTTCCATCCCCATTCACGAACATCGTAATGGCATGGGATTTCGACGCCCTTGGAATAGGACTGTACTTACTGTTCCCCCTGGATGTCCTGTTAACAGGAATAATATTCCACGTGATTTGCTATATAATATGGCCGATAATCCAGGTATCAACAGGGCTGGTTAAACCTCAGCCCGGTGGTGGAGAATGGGGCGCATACGGCATCGTTAACTCAAGCGACGTCTTCGTGCCTGAGTCGTTCCTTGACGTGGGTGCATACATCGGTATAGGTCTCTTGGCTCTATGGGTTATTAGGAAACCTTTGATAGAGTCAGTTAGACACGCTATCAAAGGGACGGGAGATGAGAGGCCATTCTCATATAGAACCATATGGATGCTAATCGTAGTTACGGCAATAATCCTAACCGGCTTCTTAACAGCGAGTGGGGCCGACATATTGTCATCTATAGTTACTGTGGCTCTTCTCGCCTTCGCCATACTCATTCTCGCAAGAGTAAGAGGGGAGGTGTGGCCAGGATATTCTAATGCTTGGTGCTGTATTCAAGTGCAGAACTCCAGCACAAATCCTCTGAATCCTGTTGCAGTTGTCCAGGTGGTTTCTGGTGCTAAAAGTGGCGTGCCCGTGAGTACAGATGTGGCGAGGTCGATCTACGTTACCAGTGGTTTCCTGAATGTCACCAGTTACTACGGACTGTGGACACCGGCAATCGCCTCCTTGGAGTCATTGAAGCTTGCTGAAGAAACAGGAACCAACCCTAGGGATGTCGTGATTGTTGCAGTACCTGTAGCTATCGTAGTGACCTTCCTAACATTCCTATTCCTATCGATGAACGTTACGCAGTTTGGGGCAAGGAGATTCCTCTCTGACTGGTGGACATCCGGCCAGTTTGACCGCATAGGCAATCAGGATGCAGCTAATGCTCTTAGAAGCGGGATAACCCTGCCGACGATTGGGAGAACAGTCTGGACTATTCTCGGTGCAGTAGTTGCAATCGGATTAGGCTTGGCTAGAATCACGATATCAGGTTTCCCACTGAACCCGTTAGGAATGATAATGTTCTCAAACAGCTTCTATGGATTCGGCTACGGTCTTGTTGCATACATAATCAAGTTCCTAGTGTTGAAGATAGCCGGTGCTAAAGCGTGGGAGGAGAAGGGTCTGCCTTTAGCGCTGGGTTTATTCCTCGGCGGGTACATAGGCTTCTACCCGACCAGGGCGCTAGTATGCTTCCTACTGGGGAGGTGACTTCCCCTCGCTCAAAAGGTTTTTTCCCCTATTTATTTTTAGTTTAATGGCATTATCTTTAACTATTGGTAACACGGTTTTTAGCTTAACGTCATCCAATCAGGCTGAAAGTATTGTTGAGGGAGCAGTTTCCACTGGTGCGGGGTTGTCCAGTATAAATTTTAGGAATATAATTAACCATTTAGAATATTTGTCCTCGCTAAACAGATACACGGGTTATCCTGGATGTGAAGAAGCATCGAAATACATTTTTAATTACTTAAGTAAAACATTAGGGCTGAAAACCTGGATTGAAGAGTACGAGCTCCCAATACCTTTCGACTACGGTTCGAGTATAACCGTTTACCTTGACGGGGTAATGAAGATCGTTGAAGCATATGCTTTGCTTCCAAACAACGTGCAGACTTCCTACGGCAACTATACTGGTTATTTAGTATACTGCGGGTTTGGAACAATAGATGATCTTAACAATGTTAAGGGAGAGATAAACGGTAGTATCGCTCTTATGGAGTTCAACTCGGGATACAACTGGTTAAACGTTATGCGACTAGGGGCTAAAGCTGTTGTCTTCATCGCTCCGAACGATACTATGCGCAGCGAAAGCGATCGAAAGAATCTGGATATTCCTCTGAAATTCCCAAGGGTTTATGTTTCGAGGGATGACGGAGCTTACCTTAGAAATCTAGCTGTTTCTGGGAAAAGTGTAACTACAACCGTTAGAGTGGGCATGAAATGGATCCATGCGAAGGCGAAGAACATTATTGCGGTGCTAAACGGGACGGATCCGAAGGAGATGGAGAACACTATCGCCTTAATGGCTTACTATGACTCAGCATCCATAGTTCCCGCTCTCTCACCAGGAGCAGAGGAAGCTGTTGGAATCGCTTCTCTCTTGGAACTGGCTCGCCTGCTGAAGGAGAATCCTCCGAGGAGGCCAGTCTGGTTCATAGCTTTCTCAGGGCATACTCAGGCAATGGCTGGGGGAAGAGACTTCATATGGCATAGTGAAGAGTTGGTTGAAAGTGGAGACGGGGCTTCTAAACCGTTCGTATGGCACTATGACCACATAGGGACTACTGAAAACAAGAATCTAGCTCCCTATGCGATAAAAATGGCTATAAGCTTAGATTTCTCGTCTGATTCCGACGCGATAGCGGTGGCTGGTTACGGGCGTTTCTACGGTTTGGGCGGTCCCTGGTATGATTGGTATAGTTATGATAAGGATCTTACAAGATTCCTGTTCACAGGGGGACGATATGGGGAGTATAGTCCTTCAGAGAACATCTATCGCTTGAGAAAAGACGTTTTGCCGGCGAATGCGTCGCGCACGGCTTACAGGGCATTCGGACTGTGGGCGAGTCAACTAGATATGAACCAGTATCTCCCAGGGGCATTAACCTACGAGGCGGAAATATTCGCTAGAACAGGAATATGGGGAATCTGCTTCACCACTGCTCTCTCCATTAAGCTGACTTACAACACTCCGTTTAACTTGTTCGAGAGAATAAAGTTTGAAAATGTTGTTCCACAGGTCGAGTTCTCGTTTGCACTGATAAATGCAATATTGAATGACACGGAGTGGTTTGATTTTAGCAAAGTAACAATCAGCGGGGGTCAAAAAGCAGGTGCTTTCTTCACTCATAAGCATAAGGATGATGCTGGAGTTGGCTACGTTGTTGTCCACGGTCGCGTTGGCTTATGGAATATAACAAGGAACTGGTACGAGTACAACTGGACGAGTATAGCTGGAGAGGAATGTGATATTCTGCTCTCTATACGTATAACCAACAGGGCTGACGTGTATGGTCATGAATGGATTCAATTCGCGAATATGGATGACGGTACGTTTGTTTCAAAGGGCATGTTGCCGAGCCTAGGCTGGGCAGCTCCTCTTGCTGAGTATGAGATTCTACCGTATCTCATAAACAGGACCACAGGAGATATTGAGTATGCTCCCGACATGGGTGTGTATGGCGGGTATCTTTGGCCACATGGCTACCGGTTCCTCACTTTCGACGATCCCCTTATTGATGGAAGTGGAGATAAAATTGTAAACCTCAGTATGTTCAAGGCAAGTACAATAGCGCTTCACGACCTGTTTGACCCAAGAACTCTCCTAACTCCAAGCATGGGGTCTTATATTAGGATCCTTGATACGAGTGATGTGGAATTAACCCAGTTTAGCTACATAATGTCCGCTTCACCGTCGTTTGAAAGCGCAGAGAACATTGTGCTGGGAGACCCCACTTCAGGTTATGAAGCTGTAATTTTTGTTCCTCCTGATAGCAGAATAAAAATACTTTTCATGACTGAGCAGACCGCTTTAGGTATATTAACCAATAACGGGGATGGGATTAAGGTTTCAGAGAAATATTTGAATATTATTCCAACCCCGTTGCACTTTACACGTGATCTTATGAGTTTGGTTGAAGCAAGAGTAAGCGGTTTGACTGCAGTACAGCTTGCCGGAGGGGGGAAAGGTGCTTACATTAATGAACTTTATAGCCAGAGCATTAAGGAGTTAGAGTCGGCCCGCGAGTTAAAAGGGGAGAACAAGCATGGCGACTATTATCTCGCCCTTTTAAAGTCTTGGTACTATATTCAGCTCGCCTATTCTGAAACTAAAAGCATTCTAATGGATTCATCAGTCACCGCAGTCTTCTTTTTTATTCTAATCGTGCCGTTTTCTTTTCTCATCGAAAGGCTGGTTTTCTCTGCTAAAGGGAATAGAAGGGTCTTAACCATAATCGTGGTTTTCGTAATCCTAATGATAATGCTGTTTCTAATCCATCCCGGTTTCAGAGTAACTCCTTTCTCGATGGTTTCCGCTCTCGGCTTCATATGTTTATCCTTAGTGGCTCTAATTCTCGTTTTCATGTCGAACGAGATTGCTGGAGTACTTAGGGAATTGAGAAGGAGACTCATAGGCGTCTCTTTCGTCCAGGCTGACACTCTCGGATCCATAATGGTGTCCTTCTCGCTTGCTGTTGAGAATATGCGGAAGAGAAAGTTCCGCACCATTCTTGTCCTCTCCAGTCTAGCAATCATAACGTTTGCTTCTGCAAGCTTCATTTCCATTAGCCCTATCCAAATAACGGTGAGGCTTCCAGTTGAGTCTTCAGGAGGATTCCAAGCAAGGTATCAGGGAGTACTTATTACCGGTACTGATTTCTTCGTCCCCATAAACCCGATTGTGACCAGTGTCGCTAGCAACCTGGCAGGAGATGATGTAACTGTTGCGCCGAGGGCGATAATACCCGTAAGCACTGGAGGAAGCTACCTGTACAATAAGCTGGGTAAGCAGATACTTATAGCTGGGGTTTTCGGCTTCGCGCCTGAAGAGAAGAGCATCCTGCGCCTTCAGGACACCATAATACCAGATTACAAGGGTGTTTCTGCCTTAAAGCCATGGTTTACTGAGGAGGATAAGAATGTCTGCTATATTACTGAGGATATTGCTAAAGAGTTAGATGTCGTGCCTGGAGAAACAGTTGTGTTCTACGGTGTCGAACTGAAAGTGCTAGGAGTCATAAGCCAGCAGCGTCTCAGCAATGTTACAGATATTGATGGAATTCCAGTTGCTCCATTCGATCCATTGACTACTCGCCCACCGAGGCCGAGAGTATATTGGGGAATAATCTTCATTCCTTACAGGTTCGCCATGGACCTGGGGGGAATAACATACTCAGTAGCAGTAAGCCTTGAAGACTCGTCTACTGTTTCCAAGGTGGCTGAGAAGATTGCGAAGTACCTTGGTCTAACTTCCCACTATGTTTTCGCGGTTGAGGATGTGGTTTCAAATAGAAGCTTCAGATACACTTCTGAAAGAATGTTCGACGTGTCAAACTGGCAGTTCTCCCTAATTCCAATAGTAATATGCGCACTAGTACTGTTATCCACGATAACTGGGGCGGTGTATGAAAGGGTGAGGGAGATCTATATCTATTCAGTAATAGGGTTGAACCCTATGAACGTTGTTGGAATGTTCCTAGGCGAATGCCTAGCATATGCGTTGATAAGTGCACCCTTAGGTTATATTTTAAGCTCCATACTTGGAAACTTTTCAAGCGTGTTTGCAAACTATGCTTCCACCTCGGTTATCATAGTGATCCTTTCCTCAATACTGATAATCTTGTCCTCCTCGATCTATCCGCTTCGTAAGGTTGCTAAGCTCGTAACACCGTCTCTAGAACGAGTGTGGCGTCCTCCTACGAAGCCTAAGGGTAATACTTGGGATATTCCTCTCCCAATAGCGATGGAGACGGAAGAAGAGGCTGTTGGAATGGTCGCGTTCATCACGGAGTACTTAAAATCATATGGGAGTGAGGCAACTAGCTTCATGGTTGAAAAGCTTGCGCACGAGAAGAAGACTGAGGAAGGAAAAAATGTTTATATGAGTAGGGCCGTAATTAGATTAAGACCTTATGAAACCGGTCTAGCTGAGGAAATGATTTTCAAAGCTTCACGCGTTAAAAACCGGTACGTGATCACGTTGGTTGCAAACCTTGTTTCCGGACCCAGAGTCCTATGGGTAGGCAGTCATCTAAGGGTTGTCGATATGGTTAGAAAAACAATGCTCGTATGGAAATCTTTGAGCAGCGAGGAGAAAAATAAGTTTCTAAAGCTTGGGGAGGAGATGTTTAGATGACGGAGAGTGAAAAATCTGGGTTAACGTTTCGCTCTATGCTGGCTATTGTTTTCGCCGCCACCATACTTATGCCGGTTACAATATGGATGCAGCTGGTTGGTGGTCAGGCCGCTGGTTTAGGTTTCACCACAATCCTACTATTCATTTTCGTAACAAAGTATTTCGGAAGAAGCCCTCTTACTCCGCAGGAAATAATACTCATAAACATCGGTATTGGGATTGCTGCCTATGTTCCTTTCTTTGCAACCTTCATTAACAGAGCCTATTTCGCCGGAAGCCCAGAGGCTTACATGTTCGGCATCACCAAGTTTATTCCCTCCTGGTGGGTGCCTGAGAACCCGCTTATACGCAGTCAAGCAGTAAGGACACTTCTTCACACTGATTGGATAATGCCGATAGCTATATCGCTGCTTACTTCAGTCATACTATACTTACCCATACAGCTTCTTCTCGGTTACATCGCATACCAGACATACGTGGTTGAGGAGAATCTTGTATTCCCTCTTGCTAAAGCTGAGGCTGAGACAGCTATAACGCTTGGAGAAAGAGATCCTAGAAAAACGAGATTCATGTTAATTGGGTTTATAATTACATTCTCATACTCGCTGATCGTCTATGGGCCTTATATACTTGGTCCGATAATAGGTGTTCCAATGAGTGCTATTCCAGTGCCGTTTGCAGATTTTACATCGCGAACTGAGCATCTCCTGCCAGGGGCTCTCATAGGCATAGCTACTGACCCTTTTACATTCTTTAACGGATTCATTATACCTGGGAAATCAGTGCTCTGCATGATTATCGGTTCTATTACTATATGGATAGTCGGCAATATGGTTGGGATTACTTATTTTAAGAGCGAATTCCTGCCTGAGTGGACATCGGGTTTCAGCTTGGCCTTAACGTATCAACGCTCTTTCTTACATACTTGGGCAAGTGTTATGATCGGTTTCTCATTCGCCATCGCGATAACGCAACTGATAGATGCTAGAAGATCAGTGGTTAAATCACTGTTCTCGCTGAAGAGGATCGGCGGTTCGAAAGGCTCATCATTCTGGTATCTTATACTTATGTACGCTGTCTGCTCATCAATATGGGTTGTTCTTTCACACTGGCTTCTCCCAGATTTCCCAATACTGCCGCTCGCCTTCCTAATAGTTGTCTGGCCTTTTGTCACTGCGCTCATAAACGCTAGGGCTCTTGGTGAAGTAGGATATCCTGTCGCAGCCCTGCCGATGAGGGAGATGGTTTATGTGGCAACTTTAACGGCTAACAATATACCTGTCTACAGCAATCTGGGAGTAGGCGTCTGGTTCCTTCCCCTGCCTTCTACAGTAGGCGTTTATCCTTCAGCTGAAACATGGGTTGGCCACTTCTACACTGCGAGATACGTCGGGCTCTCTATTAAAGACGTGGTTAAGGCGGTCGTCATGATAGCTATCCCGCTGTCCTTAATCATGAGCTTCATATACACTAATGTGATATGGTCTTTCAGCCCAATACCTTCTCAAGTCTATCCTTGGGCTGCGATAAACTGGCCTGTTGGTGTTATTCAAAGTGCGCTATGGATCACCCGGTCAGTTACGGTTTTGAAGTCAGCAATAATAAACCCAGGTACACCTCCCCTTTTAGAGGGGTCCTTCATCATTATGACTCTAGCATACGCGATTGCTAAAGTGACCCACCTGCCTTTCTCTCCAGTAGCCTTCGTAGTGGGGGGAAGCGTCCTGCCTCCTTATGCTATAACTGCTTTAATCGGATATATCGTCTACAGAGCTGTATGTTCAAGATTTGGAAAGGAGAATGTTGACAAGTATAAGTGGCCTTTCTACGCTGGCGTATTCATAGGATACGGCTCAGCAACCGCCATGTTGATCACTCTCACAATAGGTTTAAAAGCCATGTGGATGCTTCCATACTAGGTAGGTGACAATTCTTCAAAATCATAACATGCTTCACTCTAAAACTATTTTCAACGTGCATATTTCGTAAGGGTTTAAAGAGAGCTTCAACCCGTTCGCGTAAACCCCTACTTCCTCAAGAACCTCGTCTTCAAGAAGATTCGTCTTAAAAGCTTTTTTCAACGTCTTGTCAAGGTTTAACAGGATTTCGCAACTGTTTCTCACCCCAGTATGCTGGAAGAGTCTTAATACTAGGCTTTCACCGTCCTCCGCCTTCTTAACGCATTCGATAATCGCACTCTCAGGCTTCACGCTGATGAAGGAGCCGGTTTTACTTAAAACTCCGCCATGCTTTCTTTCCAAGCGGAGCAGTAAAGGGTTGCTAAACTCGTAGCTTTTTTGCACAACGCTACTCGTCTTCCACTCTCCCACATGCGGGTAGAGAGCATACTTTACCACATGCCTCCCGTTATCCGTGTTGTATGATGGTTCAGTCGGGCTCCTGAGCAGGGTTAAGCGTAAAACATTATGCTCTGAATCATACCCGTACTTTGCATCGCTTAGAAGAGCAACACCGTAACTACCGTCGGCTTCAGACATGTCGATCCATTGTTGAAACGGCTGTTCCTCCCCATTCGGAATCCTCGTTGCACTGCCATACGGTATCCCCACGTTCAGCAGTGGGCTAGTTATGTTTAGGGGGAACTCTACTTTAAGAGCGGTGTGAACCTCGTTCCAGTCTACTGTAAGACTGAAATCTATGCGTCTGATTCTTGAATAAGCAGCAACCTCCTGTACGTATGTTGAGTTACCGTAGGCTTTTTTAACGGTTAACTTAGCCCTTACAGGCCCATTCTCCGCAACCCTAATGCTTCCCTTGGATTCAATCTTCCTTGCTATTCCTGTAAACCTGTTCGGCCTGTCTACCCCTGGAGTAAGCCTGCCCTCAGAGTCCCCCGGGTCTTCAATCAACTTGAGGACATTACCATGATTGTTTTCCTCAAGCAATTCCCTAAGGTTCTCCCTGTCAAAAACGCTTTCTAAGTCTCCTGTTGTTCCGCATACCCTGATCCTGAAGAAGCGGTTTTCCAATTCGTTGCCTGATGCTTTAACAGGGCTTGTTTCATAAACGTTCCCATTGGCAGGGACTACTCTGTAAACCTTGTATCCTAATGGCGGAACGTTTTCAGCTATGAAAATAATCTTTAAACATCTTTCCCCCTTCTCATCGCAACATTCTGTTGTTTGAATCGGGACCGTTGCTCCATCAGGATCTTCAAGCCTAACGTTCTTCCAGCCTTCTGGAAGATTGAGCTCCGTTTCAACTATATCAGTTCTGCTCCAGGACAGGCTGTTGAACACTATGATGCTGAGCTCACTGTCACTGGTGTCTATGAGAGAGGAGATTTCCTGTAGGGCTTTCTCCAAGACTTCTCCAGCTGTTCTTAAAACAGCTTCATAGGCCTTGCCAGCCTCTGCCTGAACCGATGGAATGACGCTTCCTCCGATTATATCGTGAAACTGGTTGAACAGAACCTTCTCCCAGGCGGAGTTCAACTCAGACTGTGGATATTTCATTCCCGCGATGAGCATCGCAATCGAAGAGAATTTCTCCGCAGCCAGAAGTTTAACCTCGCTTAAGCGATTCCCCTCCTTCAACCTGGCGCAATTAGTTAGATCTCCTGCAAGCTCCCAGTCTAATTCTCTCTTTAAAACCGGGAGGCCGCTAGCCTCCTTCGACAAGGATTCGAAGAACTGATGGGGCGTGCTAAAACGGATCTCTATCTCTGGCTTCAAAGCATCTTTAACCTCCTGGATGTTCTGTATCTCCTGATAGGTCGGTCCTCCACCATGGTCGCCGCTTCCAACAATCATCGGAATGTTTTCAACACCATATCTTCTCCGTGTTTCATCAACCAGTTCCCGGATTTCCGGAAACGGTCTATATGCGAACGACCCCCTTAGAGGCCTACACGCTAGGATTCGTGAACCATCAGGAGCCTCCCACCAGAATAAGTCCTCCCCTATGCTCCCCCTGTAGAAAACCAGGTAGTTTATGCCGCTTTTCCTAAGTATCTGCGGAAGCTGCCACGGGATAGTCCAGCTGTCAGGTAACCATCCAACCCTAACCTTAGCCCCGAACCTTCGCGTGAAATACCTCTGTCCAAAGAGATACTGTCTAACTAGAGATTCTCCACAAGGCTCGCCGCCTTCAAACTCGACGTATGCGCCGCCCACGACATCCCAACGTCCCTCCTTAACATGCCTAACTATTTCGGAAAACAGTTCCGGCAAGAATTCTTCAGCAGCCTTGTACAGGGCTGCTTGGCTCTGCGCGAAAGTATAAGCTTCATGCATTTTAAGATTGTCAATCGCCCTGATGAAAGTCAGCTTAACACAGTCGTGGATTGTTTCAGGGTAGTATGGCCAGAGCCATGCGACATCGATGTGTGACTGGCTTATCACGTGCACCACTGGTTTTCCCATTCTCAGTGCCTTTTCAAATGCTTGACGAATTAAAAACGTTTGCGGACTCTCACTATCTTGATGCGAGCGTAAAACTTTTACGCGGGTCTCGCAAGAGAGGAAGAAGAGTTATGGTTTCAGATGGTTTGAAAACCGGTTCCTCCTCGGCAGAGATAGCATGTGACGAATCGATGGTTATCGCTGGCGGGATACATCCTAGGCTTGCCTCCGGCAGGGATGGAAGCATAAGGGCTTCCGCGTTAATAATTGAAAAAGACGATAGGGTTTGCATCGTTTCATGCGACGTGCTGGCGCTTCAGAGAGATTTATGCGACGAGCTTTGCCGAGAGATTGAGGAGAAATTCGGAATCCCGTTTGAAAATATTCTCATAACCGCCACCCATACTCATCATGCACCGTCAACCGTGACTATACACGCATACGGGAGAGACGAGCTGTTTGTTAAGAACGTTAAGCAGGCTGTTTTAAAGGCTGTCGACTCAGCCACTCATAGTTTGAAAAGCGTTGGGATGAGTTTTTGGCTTGGGATCGAATCAACCGTCGGCCAGAATAGTCGCCTCCTCCTTTCAGACAATACGATATATTGGGTTGGGCCTAGGGACGACGCGTTAAGACCCACAGGTCCTTTCGACCCAGATCTTCCGGTTATTCTTTTTAAAAAGGAGGATGGAAACTCAGAGGCTGTTGTTTTCAACCATTCTACTCACAACATTGGCTCGATAAATCCTGGAGCTGTTTCCCCAGGATTCTATGGTCTGGCTGCTCAAGAACTTGAGGAGGAGGCTGGCGGGAATTTTCTGTTCCTCCCTGGAGCCTCAGGCTCGACGCACAACCTTGTTTTGCCGACGGACGAGATGATCCTGAGAATAAAGAATGCTATCAGGGAAGCCATGCTTCAGGCTAAGCCCAGAACAGTTCAACGCATAGTGTCAGTGAAGAAGGAGTTCGAGTATCACGTTAGAAGGTTTAACGAGGAGAAGGAGGAGAAAGCCGTGTCATACTATTGCAAAAAGAGGGTTGATAATCCTGAACCAGTAATAGAAGTATTCCGGAGAATGCGGAGGGAACTGTCTACACATCAGGGAGAGACGCGCAGATCATGGCTGCAAACAATTCTTCTCGGAGACATAGCTTTGGTAGGAGTCCCTGGAGAACTGTTTACGAAGCTTGGAATCATCATGAAGCGCCTTTCCCCCTTCCGCTACACTTTCATAATACAGCTTGCTAATGATTGGATAGGTTACATTCCGGATAAGCAGGCTTACGAGCTCGGCGGCTATCAGACATGGACGGGTTTCCACAGCTATGTGGAGAAAGGAACGGACGAGATGCTGGTGGAGAAAACTGTTCAGATGCTGCACAACTTGTAGTCTAAAAACCATCCGGCTTCCAGATGGTTACCAGGAAGATTGAAAAGGCTTTGAAAGATGCGAGAAAGTGTTAACATTAGTGTTTAAGCTTCTTAGTTAGCGTCATAATGTCCTTTAATCGCGATAAGAATTGCATGCACATTAAGCTGCTGACTTAGATTTTTACTTTTCATGAACTGTTGCGTAAATCTTAAATAAAATGAATACGGAATATCTGTCGGTGTGCCTTATGGTTAAGGCTGAAGTGAGGGTTTTAAAAGGCGGACCAGCCCTTTTCATAGATGATAAGCCTGTTTTCCCAATGCTTCACTGGATTCATCCTCCTCCTACGGAAGGCGACTGGGTTGAAAAGGAGTCTGTTAAGGATTTTGCCAAAGCAGGTGTTCATCTTTACACTTTCGGAGTGAACATTGGGGATTTTGTCAACCTATGGAAAGGAGAAGGCCTTGTGACGAATGCTAAGGATAGTAAGAAAGCATTAGCAGTCTCGTTCAGTCCTCAAAAGGAAGGCTATGAATATGATTTCTCAAAACTTGATAAGCAGATTGAAAGATTGTTAGAAGTGGATTCAAACGCTTATGTGCTTTTAAGGGTGGGTTTAGAGATGCTGGGCCCCGAAAACTTTTGGTGGCGCCAGAGGAACCCTAGAGAACTGGAAATTTACAGTGATGGGAGAGCCGAAACCCAATCATACGCTTCAGGAAAATGGCTCCAAGACTGCTCGAGCTTTTTAACTTCTCTCATACATCATCTGAGAACTACGGACCCGGGTTTAAGGGTTATTGGAATCCATCCTTGCGCGGGCCATGCGGGTGAGTGGGTAAAGGAAAGCGCTATGGAGGGTTATGCTACGGACTACAGTGAAGTTATGAGAGATGCTTTTAGAGCTTGGCTGATCACAAAGTATGGAAGCTTGGAGGCTCTCAGGAAAGCTTGGAACGATCCTTACATACATTTCAACAATATTGAAGTCCCATCGCCCGAAGAACAGGTAAACGCTGATCTCTATCACTTTAGAGATCCTTCAAAGGGGAGAAAAGTCATAGATTACTTCGAGTTTCTGTCAGACATTACTGCCAACGATATCACCCATCTCTGTAAGACTATTAAAGAAGCTAGTAACTTTGAGATGCTTGCAGGCGTATTCTACGGATACTTGATGGAATTATCCTGGTCTAACTGGTTCTTCGATCAGGGTAGAAACATGGCGTATTCTGCTTATCAAAGATCTGGACACTTGGCTCTAAGCAAGGTGCTGGCCTCGTCTTACGTGGACTTTATTGCAAGCCCCTACAGCTACGGGTTCCGCGGAATAGGAGGTGACTCAGCAGTAATGTCGATAACGGAATCAATAAAGCTCCATGGAAAACTATATTTTATTGAAGATGATACTCGTACGCATCTCTCACCGTCTGATTCGAAGTACGGCAGGGCGAAAAACGCGGAGGAAACAGTGTCCTTACTGACTCGAACCTTTGGCCATGTTTTAACGAGGTCATGCGGAATATGGTATGGAGGCTACTACCGGGATGAGGAAGTCATGACCACTATATCCCGCTTCATGAAAGCGGGAGAGAAGAGCCTAGGGTTGAACAGGTCCCCAGCCAGCGAGGTGGCTCTTATCATAGATGAAAAGAGCTTCATCTACGAGAAGATGGTTAAGAATCTTGACTGGCCCCTCGTTTACTGGCAGAGGCATCTAGGCCTATCAAGAATGGGAACACCCTATGATATTTATCTATTGAACGACCTGGATAAAATGCCTAGTCAATACAAGTGTTACATATTCCTGAATACGTTTCATCTGGATGATGTGCAACGCGACCTGATAAAGAAGGTAACGCGTAGAGATGGGAAGACATCTGTTTGGATGTATGCTTCAGGTCTGATAAACCGTGACGTTTCGGCAGAGAACATGGAAGATATTACTGGGATAAAGTTTAGCCTAGACTTGACAGAGTGGGGTGTAACCATGTTGATCACTGGTTTCGACCATCCCATAACTAGGGATTTACCGGCTGACACGATTTTCGGAACAGATCTCCATGTGGGGCCGATACCGTATGTCGAGGATCCGAATGCGGTGGTTCTCGGAACCATTGTCTATAATAGGGGTATGTGCGTGCCGGGAATGGCTGTTAAAGAGTTCAGCGAATGGAAATCAATCTACATAGGTGCTCCGAACGTGCCGTCGAATGTACTCCGCTCAATCGCAAAATATGCTGGAGTCCACATATATAGCTACTCTGACGATGTATTGTATGCGGGTAGAAACTTCGTCTGCATTCATGCTGTTAAACCAGGTGAGAAGCGAATACGTCTTCCAAGGAAAAGCGATGTATATGAAATTATTAAAAACAGGCTGGTTGCAAAAGAGGCGACTGAGTTCTTTGAGGTTTTCAAGA
>JAAOZP010000018.1 GCA_011605725.1 Nitrososphaerota archaeon
GCTTTGGGAGGAGGTTAAGCTGTTGAGAGAGGAGCAGAACAAGCTTTGGGAAGGTCAAAACAGGCTTTGGGAGGAGGTTAAGAGCATAAGAGGGGAAATGAAGGCCATAAGGGCTGAGCTCAAGAGCTTTGGAAGAGCTGTCGGAAGGACTTTAGAGGACTACACCATGGGGTTCGTCGAAATTATCTTGGAAGAAAGAGGCTACTCCAGGGAGAAAATAAGGCTTGGAAGGAGAAGAATAGAGCACGAAAAAGAGGAGGAGGAAATCAACATTTTTAACGAAGACCCGCTCGTAGTGGGCGAAGTTACAACCTGCATACAGAGCGAGGAGAAAGCAATAGAGGAGATAGGAAAGGTGGTTAGGAGAATAAACCTTGTGCAGAAAAAGTTCAGGCGAAAAGTAGAATACGCTTTCCTTGCCGTGGGAAACGTCTCTAAGGAGGTTCTGGAAAGGCTTAAGGAAGAGGCTGAAAGAAATGGGATTGAACTCATCTTCGGAAGAACAATTGAAACGCAGGAGTTAATATAGAACACTATATTTTAATGTAATATAAAATCAATACGTTGACAATTGATCCGGAACGTTCTGTTCAAAATCTTTAAGGGATCTGAGTGAATTCTCTAAGATTTTATCTTTGTAACATTCCTTACTCTCGATCTCTTTTATAGGAATCCTTTTTTATACCGGTTTCTCGATATGCTTTAAGGAGGTTTTTTAGCATGCATTAGGTTTGCGAGAGCTACAAAAACTAGGACGAATACATAGGTCTCAAGAGGCGGCATGAATCGTCTTATGAAAGGCCATGCAATAAGGAAGTCGGAAAGAGACAGGAATAGGAGAGCACCACACCCGGCTATTCTCATGTTGATATGAAACCGCTCCATTAGGAGTGCAAGAAAGCCCGCAATGAGAGCAAAAAGGAGGGCTGCAATGATGTAAGTAAGATAAGCGATTTGAGTAGCGAAAGATATTATTTTAATAATTAATATTAGTATAATTTCATTAATACTCCTATACGAAATACTAATAGCGAAATAAAAGTGTGCACTGGATTCGAGTTTCTTATTGGTATAGCGCGACTAACAAGACCACTATTATTCAACCCTCTCTTATCACTTCCTAAGTAAAGAGGAAAGGGGAGGTGTTTATTTATTTGGTATGTGTAAAAAGAAATTCCCTCCAGCTTATATGTTATGAAGTCCTGTCAAGAGAATCACACCTATTCCTTTCATTTTGTATTTTAAAACAGGGGGCTGGATAACGAAATGGGAACTTAAGCCTGGTTTACTGCTTCAACTAGGCGAGTCCCAGTCTTTCAAGCGTTCTTCTCGTTGGGCGTCCTTCACTATCCCATCCTCTAGCTCTGTAATACTCGTCCAGCATCTGTTCTAGCTCTACAACCTGCCCCTTAGTCGGCCCCATGGTCAAGGGCTCGCTCAGAAGCCTCCTTGGAAGAGTATCGTCTTTCCTGCCGAAACCTTCTCTAATGTTGAAAAGTCTCTCTAGGTTCCATATTCTCTCGCCCACAAGCATGAGGTCCTCAGCAGCATACTTTACCCCAGTTGCTGCCGAAAGCATTCTAGAGTAATACTCTTCGTCAAGCCCGTATCCGGTGAACCTGCAAGCTACAAGCGTATCCATGGCTGCGTAGAGGTTCTGCTGGTATATAACTAGGCCTGCCTTGTTAACTGTTGAAAACCTGTCTATCCTCTTCGGAACCCCCAGTATTTCCAGGGCTATCATGTAGGACCTCAGGTGGCAGCCTCCTCTGTTGCTTGTAGCATACGCTAACCCTTGTCCTTTAGCTCCACGCGGGTCGTAAGCGGGCAACTCCAAGCCTTTAACCTGCATAGCTGCATCAGGATCCCCGTATTTCTCAGAGAGCCTACGCGACCCTTCTGCAAGATCGTTCCCGAAACCCTTCCTGTAAGCTGTTTTCTCAATCAGCTCAATCATCTTATCACCATCACCCCATTTTACTTTCTCAGGCGTCAAACCTTTCTCACTAAGCTCCATCGCGCAGGCTATTGTTACGCCTGTTGAAATAGTGTCCAGCCCAAGATCGTTGCATAAATGGTTCGCCCTCCAGATCGTCTCCAGATCCCAAAGCAGGCAGCATGAGCCAAGCGCATACACAGTCTCATACTCAGGTCCCTCGCCTCTAACACTGTCTAGACGAGTGTCCCTGCCACACGCGATCCTGCATCCGAAGCACGCCTTAGGCTTAACCAGCAGTCTCCTAGTTATCTCCTCGCCAGCAATATTCTTAGCTTCAGGTAGGAAGGTTGCTTGAAAGTTTTTAGCAGGAAGCACGCCAAGCTCGTTCATAAGGTTTACGAGGACTGCGGTTCCAAACCTGGGTAGGGCTTTACTAGTAATAGGGTTTTGGCCGAAAACCCTGTTGCATTCTCCAACTACGAAGAGGAAAGTCTCCTTGTCAGCTATTTCAACCGTCTTACTTCCGTTTGCAACGATTGCCTTCAGCCTCTTTGAACCCATTACTGCACCCACACCACCTCTCGCAGCAGACCTATAGTAGTCGTTCATTATACCCGCTATCCTCACAAGGTTTTCCCCAGCAGGACCTATGCACGCTACCCTTGCCTCTTTCCCGAATTTTTCAATCAGCTTGTCCGTGGTTTCAAACACTCTCATGCCCCAGTATTTCTCCCCATCTAAAACCTGTATATCCTTGTCGTCCATGTATATTATAACTGGGTTTTTAGCCGCTCCCCGGATTACGAGAGTGTCGACGCCACATGCTTTGAACTTGGTTGCGAAAAACCCTCCAGAGTTCGCGTCGAACACCGTGCCTGTCAACGGGGATTTGGTTGACACTGAAAACCTGCCTGACGTCGGTGCAGCTGTTGCCGTCAGCGGGCCGACTGCGAACACAAGCACGTTGTCCTTGCTTAAAGGATCAACCTCTGGGCCCACGTTGTCATATATTATTTTAGTTCCTACTCCTCTTCCACCGATAAACCTGAGCTTCTCATCCTCGTCCCACTCGCGAAAAGTTATTTTTGAACTAGACAGGTCTACTTCTGCGATGGAGCCCATCCAGCCAGCCATTTTAATGTCGGGAAAGCATGTTTCGCAGTGTTTATAAGTGTGTTGCAGATGGAACTATAAACATATAAGCGTAAGGGGCTGGAGGGAAACGGGATGAGGATTCTGGTTAAGTATTTCGCCTCCTACAGGGAGGCTGTGGGAAAGAGCGAGGAGGAGCTGGAGCTTACACCCGGCTCAACCATTAAAGAGGTTATTAGAGAAATAGTTTCCAAACATCCTGAAGTCGAGCTTGATAAGGAGGCGATACTTATTTTAAACCAGAATATAGTCAGGGATAATCCGGAAGTTAGAGACGGCGATGTTCTAGCTGTCTTCCCGCCGCTGGGTGGCGGATGAAATACTGGGTTTACAGGCTGTGAGGCTCTACTCGCAGAGTTACTGCAGCGCGGAATAGCTGTAGTTTTACGTAAAGTAAAGTTAAAAAGTAACTGGAGAGAGTAAGAGAGGCAAATGAAGTTCTCAGTTCAGGAGAACCTTGTCCCAGGTGCAAACTTGGAGGAGAAACTGAGGAGGCTTGAGAACTATGGCTATGACGGTATTGAGCTTTGGGGTAGACAGGAGCTCGGTGGAGCTTTAAAGAATGTTTTGGACGCATTATCTACAGCCAGGGTTAAGGTGAGCACTATTTGTTCAGGATACTCGGGAAGCCTGCTTTCTCCAAGAAGAGAAGATAGGGAAGCAGCATTGAAAGGAATAAAGGAAAGGCTTGAGTGGGCCAATAGGCTTGGTGCAGTAGGGGTTATAACTGTGCCCGTCTTCGGGGAAGCTACTGTTCCAGATCTCTCCCCCCTTTTCAAGGACAAGTTTGAACTGGAGTGGAAGCTTGCTGTTGAGGAATACAGGATTCTAGGGAAGCACGCGAGGGATGTTGGAAGCATAGTGATTGTGGAGCCGCTTAACAGGTATGAGACCCACTTCCTCAAGACGCTTTCCCAAGCCGCTTCGCTATGTGAAGAAGTCGGCTTAGACGAGGTGAGAATAATGGCTGACTATTTCCACATGAGTATTGAGGAGGCTGATATCGGGTTAAGCTTAAAGAATCATCTTGACAAGATTGCCCACGTGCATCTTGCCGACAGCAACAGGCTGACGCCTGGAAGAGGACATACTGATTTCAGTTCTTTAAGGGTTTTGAGAGAAGGAGGCTACAAGAATTATCTTACTCTAGAATGCGGAATACCCGGCGATCCTGAGGAAGAGTTAAGAAGAACCCTGGGCTTCCTTAAATCGTTTTGATTAAAGCAATACTGGTTAAGCGGTATGCTAGGTGAAAATTGAAGCCTGTTGACCGTGTGTTCACTACGCTTAATCATGAGGAGCCTGACATGGTTCCTTGCCTCTGGGCTGTGGCAGACGGTCTCAGACGGCTTCAAGAAGCTTTTAGAAACAGGGAGCTGCCTCAAGACCTTGTTGGAGTCGGGAGTCTTCCGGAGACTAGGGTTGTGGAACAATGTTCTGAATACAGGCTTTTAGAATCGGTTTTCGGAGACGTGCACCGTATCTCTTATAAAGTGGATTACGGTTACAGGGAGTTGGTTAAGCCAGCTGTCTCTAAACCAGAGGATCTTGATAGGCTTGAAGAGTTGAAGCTCGAGTTATCCAGGGAACATGTTAAGAGGATTAGGGAGAATGTTGAGAGAAACAGCGACCGCTTCACCTTCATAAGTCACGAGAGTCCTTTCGGCTTCGCGGCATACTCTTTAAGGGGTTTCAAACGGTTTCTTACAGACATGGTCGTGAACCCGGGTTTCGCCAAAAAGATTCTCAGCTTCGGAGTTAAGAGGCTCATGGAAATGTCGAGGCAAATAATAGAGGAAACTGGTGTTAACGCTGTCTGGGTTTCAGGCGACTTGGGGGATAGTAACGGCCCATTCGTGTCGCCGAGGCTCTACAGTGAAATTCTTGAACCTTTTGACCGTGAGCTTTGCAGGACATACCATAGGCTGGGAGCCTACGTTTTCCTCCATAGCCATGGTAACTTAAACCTCATTCTCGACAGGATTGTGAACGCAGGGTTCGACGGCTTAAATCCTTTGGATGAGGCTGAAAACATGGTTCTCGCTTCTGTGAAAGAAAGATACGGGGGCAAGGTGACTCTGATACCTCAACCATCCACTTATAAATTGGAAAAGATGCCTAGAAACCTGATAGAGGAATATGTTGCAAGCCAGCTTCACGCCGGGGCTCATGATGGTGGGTTCATTTATTACGGTGTCATCGTTAACATGCTTCTTGAAAATGCTGACGAGTATGTAAAGGCGTTTTTAAAATTGAGGAGTTACCCGTTGCAGTGTTGCAGGCGTTAGCCGTATGCGCATTATGCTTACTGATCAAAAGCCCAGCCTTAGCCTGCCTTAAAATCTTTAAGCATTTTTCAAAGCAAAAGGCTTAAAAGATTATTGAGGCTTTTTAAAACGACGTCTTCATGAGCATGGTTGAGAAAAAGATAGTTTACTTCAACACGCCTGGGAGAAACAATACCGAGACTGTGCTAGCTTTAGCGAGGAGAAGGGCTGAAGAGCTCGGCATAAGAAGCATTGTCGTCGCATCTACAACCGGGGAAACTGGTGTTAAGGCTTCCCAGATGTTTAAAGGCTTCAACCTGGTTGTTGTAACTCATCATACTGGTTTCAAAGAACCTGGTAAACAGGAGTTAACGGAGGAGAACCGCAGGATAATAGAGGCGAACGGGGCGAAGGTTTACACTGGGACTCATGTCTTCATGAATGTTGAAAGGGCGATAAGAAGCAAGTTTGACACGGCCTATCCTGCTGAGATAATGGCTCAGACGTTAAGGCTTTTCTGCGAGGGCATGAAGGTGGCTGTCGAGATCGTAGCCATGGCTGCGGACGCTGGTCTAATACCTGTAGACAGGGATGTGGTGAGCATAGCTGGAACAGGTAGAGGCGCCGACACCGCTATTATTGTCCAGCCCGCTAACTCTTCTAGAATATTCGATATGGTTATTAAAGAGATTATTGCTAAGCCTCTGAGCAGAGTATGAAGGGTAGATGGACAGATGTTTGAACTGACACTTATGGTGAGTAGGCGTATGGAGGCGTAGCGTCTTGTTTGCCCAAATAGGGAAAGGACTTAGGTTAAGCAGGATTTTCTCTGGAGACGGGAAAACACTGATCATAAGTCTGGATGCTGCTTTCACGAGAGGACATGTTGAAAACGTGTTGGAAACGCGAAGCGTATTGACTAGTGTTTTAAAGTCTAATCCTGACGCTGTCCTACTTACCAGGGGCCAGGTTGTTAGGCTTGAAAGTCTTATTGGAGGCAGGGGACCCTCCATCATCTTAAGATCCGACTTCACGAATATTGTGGGGGGTTATACAGTATTGCCGCGTAAAAAACTCGAACACGTTAAGCTAGCTAGCCCTAGGGAGGCGTTGACCCTGGGTGTTGAAGGCGTTGCTGCTTATCTTCTCGTGGGAGACGAGGATGCGGAGGCTGGAAGTATTAGAATTGTTTCAACACTTGTCTCTGGCTGCAGAAGACTCGGGCTTCCACTGCTCGTGGAGTCGATGGCAATAGGTGAACGGGTCACTCGGGCTAACCGTTTAGACTGTTTAAAGCTTGCTGTCAGGATGGCTGTTGAAGCGGGTGCCGATATAGTTGCAGCACCGTATGTTGGGGACGAGAAGTCCATGCGCGCAATCGTTGAAGTGGCTGGTGAAACCCCGGTTGTTGCTGTTGACGACCCCGAGATCCCCCTCTCGAAGCTTAGGGGTGCTCTATCGTCAGGATGCACCGGTCTCCTCTTAAGGGAAAGACTTGCCTCGGGCGGCGTGGAGGAAACCGTTGCGGAGGCCAGGCTTCTTGTCCACGGGTGTTAAGGATGCGGACTGGAAAGAAGCTTAGGCTGAAAAGAATATTCGGCGGAGACGGGAGAGCTGTGGTTGTTGCTGCTGACCATGGGCTCATGCTTGGGCCGATAAGGGGAGTTGTCAACCTGAGGGAAACACTGACCAGGGTTATTCAAGGCGGTCCAGACGCTATTCTTCTAACCCCTGGGCAAGCATCTAGCCTGATTGATCTTTTCTACGGGAGGGATGCGCCGGCACTTCTAGTTAGGGCTGATTGGACGAACGCTTTTAGGGATAAGACGTATACTCTTCCAGCCAGAGTTGTACGCGACGTGAACACGGTGAGAGTCGAGGATGCTTCAGCCTTAGGTGCCTCCGGAATAGTAGTGTATCTTTTCATGGGTTTAGGCGATGAGGATGAGGAGGCTAGAAACATTGAAACAGTATCAAGGTTTTCACGCGAATGCGAGAAACAAGGAATGCCCCTTATTGTCGAGCCTCTCCCAATGGGTGAACGGGTGACGAAGGCAAACTATGTTGACCTGGTTGCTCTTTCAGTAAGGATTGCTGCAGAGCTTGGTGCAGATGCGCTTAAAGTCCCGTACACTGGCGACCCATACACTTTTGAAAAGATTGTAAAGGCTACTGACGGAATACCTGTGTTAGCCTTAGGCGGATACAGTGGAGTCACTGTGAGAGACTCGCTGGAGGTTGTTGAGGAGGTGATGCAGGCAGGTGGTTCCGGAATCGTCTACGGAAGGAATATAGTGCAGGCCCAGGATCCTGGAGAGATGGTGAGGCTCGTCAAGGCTGTGGTGCATGAGGGTAGAAGCGTCTTGGAAGTAGTGGGAGCCTCTAAGAAGGGGAGGATTTCCCTTACTGTGGATCCGGCTGCCTGCGTAGGCTGCAACCTGTGTGCCGCTGTCTGCAGCCTCTACCATGATGGAAAAATAAATATTGGGCGTGCGAGGCTCAGGATTATCCAGGAATGGCCGAGTGGAGCCAAACCGGTCATATGTGTTCAATGCGGAAAATGCATATCCGTCTGTCCAGCTGGAGCCTTAAAATGGGGCTTAAAGGGTAATGTTGAGCTTGTGGACGGCCTCTGCACGTCATGCATGGCTTGCGTGGAAACCTGTCCTCAGAAGGTAATTAGGTTCGACGAGGAGAGGAGCGTTCCTCTTGTTTGCGACCTTTGCGGCGGAGTTCCACAGTGTTCAGAATGGTGTGGCACAGCAGCCATAAGGGTTGTTGAAAAAGGTGTTTGAAATGAAGGGTGGCTATGCAGGCAGGGTTCTAAGCTTCGACCTCTCCTCAAACAAGCCTAGGGTTGAGAATCTTGATGAGAAAGAGGCTTTCCTCCTACTTGGTGGAAAAGGTCTTGGAGCCCTCCATCTCTACAGGAGCCTAAGGGGCAAGGAGGATCCGTTTTCTCCTGAAAACCCAATCATAGTTTCGACCGGCCCGTTGACTGGAACAATTGCTCCAACAGGCACTAAGTTCAGCGTCGTGACTAAAAGCCCTCAGACCGGTGTTTTTCTAGATTCAAACTGCGGCGGAATGTTCGGGGTGCAGCTTAAGAGAGCCGGCTACGACATGCTTATCGTCAAAGGAGCCGCTGAAGAGCCTTCTATGCTAATAGTTGATGAAAATGGTGCTGAGCTTAGGCCTTGCAAACAATGGGGTAGGACTACGTTTGAAACCATCAGGGAGCTTAAGAAAGAGTTTCCAGACTACAGCTTTCTTATAGTTGGGCCAGCTGGTGAAAGGCTTGCTCCAATAGCGGGGCTGTTGACGGATGACGCGAGGTCCGCTGGCCGCGGAGGCTCCGGGGCAGTAATGGGCTCTAAAAGGCTGAAGGCAATCGTGGCAGGTGGCGGGAGACCAATAGAGGTTTATGATGTCGAAGGGATGAAAAGGGCCGCCTGGGTTGTTAGAAGGATGCTTAGGCTGCACGAGGTTACTGCGAGAAGCCTTCCTAGACATGGGACGGTGAACATAATAGAGGCTGTTAACGAGATGGGTGCTCTTCCCACGAGAAACTTTCAGAAAGGAAGGTTTGAAGATGCAAGCGAGCTTTCAGGCGAAAAATGGAGGTCAAGCCTTTGGAAGACCGATAAGGGCTGCTATGGCTGCACTATAAGATGTGGAAAAATCGCTGTCTTGAACGACACGTGGGTAGACGGACCGGACTACGAGACCATATGGGCATTCGGCCCCAATTGTGGAGTCAAGGATGCTAGGGCGATAGCCATGGCTAACTATTTTTGCGACGCCTACGGCTTAGACACGATAAGCACGGGCGTAACCATAAGCTTCCTAATGGAACTCTATGAGAAAGGGTTCATCCAGGACCTGGACGGGTTAAAGCCTACTTGGGGGGACGACGAGGTCTTTCTCAGACTCGTGGAGAAGGCTTGCAAGGGCGAGGGTTGTGGAAGAATGATTGAGCAGGGTGTAGCTAGGGTAAGTAGAAAGTTCCCTGGCAGCGAGAGCTTCGCGATGCATGTTAAGGGGCTGGAGATGCCTGCTTACGAGCCTAGGGCTGCTAAAGGAATGGGTCTTGGCTACGCAACTAGTGACCGGGGAGCATGCCATCTTAGAGGATACACTGCTGGTCAGGAGCTGCTTGGATATGGTGGAGGTGTAGACCCGTACACTGTCGAGGGCAAGGCTAAGCTAGTAATGGATAGGCAGGATGAGAAGGCTGTGATAGACTCTTCAGGCCTATGCTTCTTCGCGTTCTACGCTATAACGCTTAAAGAGCTTCACCGCATGGTTGTTGCCTGCACTGGACAGCCATATAAAGACTGGTATGAATTCATGAGGATAGGGGAAAGAATCTATAATCTGACGAGGCTTTTCAACGTGAGAGAAGGATTGACGAGGAAGGATGACACTCTGCCCGGCAGATTCTTAAACGAGCCCATGGCGGAAGGACCTGCGAAGGGGCAGGTGGTTGAGCTTGAACAAATGCTCTCCGAATACTATAGGCTTAGAGGCTGGAACGAGAATGGTGAACCTATGAAGGAGACTATTGAAAGACTGGAGTTAAGCGAGCTACTGTGAAAGTAAGACTCGTATTTGCTGGGAATGTTTAGCTTTTTTTAGCGCGCGCTATACTGTTTAGAACTGTATTTCCTAATGATCCACTAATCAAGTTTTTTAACAGCTTTAATCATTGTCTTAACGTTTTCTATCGGAGTTTTCGGATGTAGGGCGCAGGCAGGAGCCACTATTCTAATACCGTAGTTTAAGCATGAGAGCGAGGCTTCAGCAATACTCTTCCCGCTGCTTTCCAGGAGTAGAAACGTGCTTACCCCTCCGGCTAACGTTACGCCGCGAGCCAGGTCTACTGCAACACCTAGGTTGGTTTTAGGATCTATGTGGAAGACTTTAACGCCTGTCCTAGGTATGTCGCTCAGGATCTTTAAAGTGTTTCCACAGATGTGAAGTATGCATGGAGCGTCCACCATGGATGTTAAACGTCTAAGAGGATCTACTTCAACCATTCTGAAGATTGTTGGGTTAAGCACGTCGGGTGATGAAGCCATGTCCTCGATCACAATAGCATCCGCGCCGGCTGAAACCATTTCTTCAGCGTAATTCGCTAATGATACTGAAAGCCTGTCAGCGTAATTCCTTACGACACTCGGGTTCCTCCTGACCAGTAACATTGTTTTAGCGGGGCCAAGTAGATAGTTGATAAGGGTGAAAGGTCCTGCCACACCACCAAGTATAGGAAAATCCTGTCCCACTGCCTTCCTCAAATCTCTTATGGCGTCCAAAACCATCATTGTTCTGCCTTTCCCTAAAAAGTCGGGTTCGCCTATTCCCTCCACCAGCCTTCTCGGCTTCGGATAATAGCCTTCGAAATCGAGTTCAACGCCGAGAGCCTCGGCTTCAACACACTGGTCGAAAGGAACTCGAACTGTCTCAAAGCCTATTGCTGATTTAGCAGCTAGAGCTGCTTTAACCATGTGCTCCCGGCTTCTATGGGCTGAGGACCATGTGAATCCGCACAGGCCGAGTAATTCTTCTGTCAAAGGGCTTGTTATCGCTGCCACTATGGGTTTCTCCGTGTCTTCACCTTGCGCGAGAGAGAGGAAGATGCTCCTCAGGTTCAAAGCTGTCGAAGTAAGCCAGTTGGCTCAGCTATTATTCTTTTATGATGGTTTTCATGGGGCTACAGGTTGCAACATCCTTCGTCTCCTCCAGGGTTGCAGAGTTTCTTACTCCTCTCCCAGTTTCAAGCAGGGATGTATCCAAAATCCTCCTCGCGTGCTTCGTAAGGATTTTCGACATCCCGTTGATAGCGGCGCTCTTAATCGTCCCCTTAGCCTACGGGGTTTCATACTGCTCTATCCCGGGTTCTTTAACAGTTCTTCTGGGCGTTGTGATTACAGAGGTTTTCGCGTTGACAATAGCTGTTTTCCTAGCGCTCTCATTCTACTCTAAAGTGGTTAGGGGAGGCGGAGGGTCGGCGTGGAGGATGCTCATGAGGCTCTTCTACATGTTGATCTGGGTTATCCCGATGTTTCTCATGTACATGGTTACGAGTTTCGCAATACAGATGGTTAGCCTGATGAAAGCCCTTACTCAAGCCTCTCATACCTGCTTATATTGCTGTATCCGTTTTCGCTCGGATTCCTTGCTTCACTAACCACTTTCCTCAACATCGATAACCCTAGGATAGTAGCCTTATCAGTAGGCTCCTTCCTCATCTATTTAGCGTTAGCCGCCTATTCTTTTAAATGGCTTATCAGAGAGGTTGTTGGAATAGGCTTTGAAAGCCTCGCCGCAGCCACTAGGACAGAGGTCAAAGAGGTTTCCATAAATCCTGGACCACCATGGCTCGGAATCGTTAAAAAGGATCTTAGAATGGCTTCAGCGCGCGCGCTAAAACTGTGGATAGATGTTGAAAAGCTTCCATTCCCATATCTGAACATTACCACTGAGCTGATCAATTTAGGCATGGGTTTAACTCCTAAGTCGCGTTTACAGGCCTCGTAATAAGCGAGTTGGGGGGAGGCTACTTTTTCGGACTTTGCTCACTCCTCTACTTCGCCTCGCTCACCATAGTTCACCTCGGCTTAAGGGTTAAAGGCCATGCTTCGAATACGAGGAAGAGGATCGGAGGCGGTTCCGCGAGCCCCATCTCCAGGCTGGGAACCCCTTTTCTAGCGTTTCTCTCCGGAAGCATGCTCTTCTTCATGGCTGATTTCACGAAGAACGTGTATGTGCCGATGTTCTACGCGTTTGAGCTGGGGCTCGGCATGGTGACAGCCACGCTGTTGCTGAGTCTCGCCAGCTGGCTAGAAATACCGCTTAACGTGTTTTTCGGCCACCTTTCGGATAGGCTTGGGCGTAAGACAATAGTGCTGGTCGCCTACGTGTTGTGCGCAACATACATGTTTGCCAACTCCACGGCCAGTGGCTTTGAAGGGGCTCTGCTCGCCATGGTGCTCTACAGCTTCGTCTGGGGGGCTTTCTCCGGGGCTAGTTCAGCATTTGCCTCCGAGCTTGTCGACCAGGATAAAAAGGGTTTTGCCATGGGCCTGTTCAACTCTTCCCGGAACATAGCGAGCATGCTCACCCCGATGTCGATCGGCCTGCTTAGCCAGGCCTACGGGTATAGGTTGACTTTCAGCACTATGGGTGTTTTAATGCTTATAGCGTGCCTCATCATCGTCATCGGGATAAGAAGGAAAGCTTAACAGCCTCAGCGTCCTTCCAGCTCTTCCAGCTTTCTCCTAACCAGTTCAACCAGATGGTCCACTATGATGTCTACAGCCTTTCTTCCAAGCTCCCGCGAGGCAACAGTTCTAAGGTCCTCCCGCCACTCCCACACCGGGTTTTCACGATAATAGTTGTATGGCGCATCAGGATAGTTATGCACCTTAATCCTCCCGGGTTTGAAGTCCTCAAGCACCGTGAGGTGGGGATACATGTACCAGAACATCGAGGTCTCCCACTTGCCAGCATGATCCGCAGGCGTTTCCCCGTCGACCTCAACGCCCTCATACTCAGGCTGGACAGTCACATGAATATCCGGGTGACACCTGTTAAAATCATCCGCCACTCCCTTTAGGCAGTCGACTTGACAGGGACCGTAGTGACCGGTTACGACGAGTATAAGCTTCGCCCCAACCTTCCTCAGCTGCTCAAAGAGCTCCCAGAAGAGCATTCGAATCAAACCGTCGCTGAACGTTAAGGTTCCTACGTATGTTGAAAAACCCGGTCTCCCCCAATAGTTAGGGGGGAGAACTATGCCGCCTCCAAGCTTCTCAGCGACCCGCAGACATATGCCGTAAGCTTTTAACGCGTCTTGTCCAAGGGGCAGATGGTCACCATGCCATTCGAGAAGACCCGTCGGAACTATGAAGACAGGCATTTTTTCAACAGCTTCTAGAAATTCCCTAGGAGTCATCTCCTCATACCTAATCTTCATAAGTGGATCCTTTTAGCATACTATACTTAAATTTTTAAGTCGGTTTGCAAATAATAGTTCCATTGCGACACGCAGCATGTACTTTACTGCCAATAGAGGTAACTTTAAATGAATCCTTTTAAGATTGCAGACTGAGATTTGAAGGCGATGAGAGAACGGAAGGTGAAATGTGGAGTCGTGGGATGTGGCGTTGTTGCTAACGAGGCCTATTTCCCAGCCATAGTGGAAAAGGGTGAGCTTGTGGCAACGTGCGACAAGATTGAGGAAAGAGCTAGGAGAAGCATGGAGCTGTGGGGTGCTAAAGAGTACTATACGGATGTTGACGAGATGCTGAGAAAAGCCAATATCGAAGCTGTCTTCATACTCTCAGGCATGGGTATGCATGCAGACCATGCAACGAGGGCAGCCAGGGCTGGGAAACACGTCTTGATTCAGAAGCCGTTGGCGACAACCATGAGGGATGCGAGGAAAGTTTTCAACGCGATTAAAAAGGCTGGTGTTAAGGCGCTTGTCGAGCCGAACGTGCAGATGAACCCTTTATACCTGAAGGCTAAAAGCATATTGGAGGAAGGAACCATAGGAGAGGTCTACTGGTTTAGAGCAGGACTGGGGAGAGGCCCACCCACTTGGGGCGAGGAAACCTTCTTCACTAGGCAGGCAGGAGGACCTCTTTTCGACCTTGGAGTATACCAAATAGCTGCACTAACCTTCCTTTTAGGCCCGGCTTCATCAGTGACTGGAATGGCGAAGATCTCGATACCGGAGAGGTTCATAGTTCCTGAAGAATTCTTTACGGAACACCTTTCCCAAAAGCCCTACGAGCCGTTCTGGAAGAAGCTTGCTACTGCAAAACCCACTAAACGGATAAAAATGGAGGCGGAGGACAACACGTTCACGCTGTTAAGTATGAGGAGTGGAAGCCTCGGGTGTGTCATAGCCAACTTCGTTACTCCAGACGGTCTTAGGAATGGTGTTGGAAACATGCCTGATATAGAAATTTACGGTAGTGATGGCGCCCTATTCCTAGGCGGGTCGGCAGCGATATCCGTAATGACGAAGCGTAAGGATAGCAAGTATTATTCGCCGGAAGGCTGGTATTGTATTCCCAAGCAGGATTTCCCATCCTGGAACTACTATAGAGCGTCAACTGAACACTTTTTCAACTGCATACTGAACGATGAGGAGCCTCTTCCAAGCCTAGAATGGGGTATGCATGTCAGTGAAATAATGATAAAGTCGATTCAGTCCTCGAGAACTGGAAACAGGCTGAGGGTTTTATCGAGTTTTAAGTGGAAGGGTGAAAGTGTTGAGTGTTAAAGGCTGGGCAATCCGGCTAGTATTTTTCTAAGAATGCTTTGCCACGCCTAATGGATTCGACAACGTCAATACCGGTTTCATCCTCGATCGCGAACCATCCTGAATAGTTTATCGACTTTAACGCGTTTACGTAATCATCCCAGGGCACTAGGCCTTCACCCACTGTTGCACGCTTCGTCACCGGGTTGTAATCCTTAGCATGAGTATGTACAATCCATGGGGCTAGGGTCCTCACACCCTCAACCACACCGTAGCGAAGCATGTTTGCAGGATCATAGTTAACCTTCAGTCCTTCGCTGCCAACTTCCTCCAGCAGACGCCTAAGGACCTCAGCCGGCTCCTGCCCTGTCTCTATGCAGAATGCGGCGCCAACCTGTTCAGCATGCTTAGCAAGAATCCTGCAGGAATTGAGCATCACTCTATACTTATTGCTCGACGCGTCCGAAGGGATTTCACCGGGATGGGTCGTAACCACTTTCGAACCCATGTCTGAAGCCAGCTCCAGAGCCCTCATGGTTTTCTCAATCCTCTTCTCAAGACCCCTCGGGTCTCCGAGAGCGGAGCCTGGCCATGGCATACCGGGGTCCATTGGTCCTGTGAGTTGAGCGCAGAACCCGGTTATCTCAAGCCCATATGACTCCACAAGCTCCAGAATCCTCCTCCTTTCAACGCCTACACACCTATCCGGGTCCAGGAAGCATGGTTCCGAAGACGAGTAGTCGACGCAAAAGAGTTGCACGCCTTTGACGCCGATTCTACTTGCTGTTTCAAGAGCCGCTTTAAACTCTGGCTCGTTCCTAGTTAATCCCAACGACCATAATGCTACACCTATTTTCAGGCTTCCCATTTTTAACCGTTTTTAGAGAGAAGTTAAAGAATATTAGTCTTTTCCTCGTGAACCGTCCCCTCTCTCCGTTCGGATGAAAAGTCCGGAGCCTTCTAATTCTTCTTCAAACAGTGTAAAGCATTTAAGGATGAGACTGGTTGAAATACTGAGACTGACGGGGGCCGTTGAGATGGGTGAAAAAGAGCAGCTTTACCAGGAAAGGTTAAAACGCTATTTAACCGCTATGCGTAATGAAAAACCTGATCGCATCCCGATTCGCCCTTTCGTCGCCGAGTTTACTGCGAAGTATGCCGGCTATACGTGTCAGGAGGTGACGCATGACTACAGGAAGGCTTTTGAAGCAGTGTTGAAATGCGCCAGGGATTTCGACTGGGATGCGATGGTCGCCAACATGGTATACGTCTGGACAGGTTTAACACAGGCCTTGGGCTTGAAGTACTATGCTACACCCGGCGTAGACATTCCTCCCAACACGGCGTTCCAATATCTTGAGCCTCCTGAGGAGAAAGCTTTTATGAAGCCGGATGAGTATAACTTACTGATTGACGACCCGACGGCTTTCCTGTACAACGTCTGGCTGCCACGCGTCTCAAGCGAAGTAAGTGTGGAAGCATCAGGCTCCCAGTATAGAAGCAGGCTTGCGCTAGTAAAGGGAGCCATGGCGATGAGTGAATACTTTAACGCGTTTGGACACCAAGTGGAGAGAATGCGAAGGGAGGCTGGAACCGTATCCGCTATAGCAGGTATTCTCAAAGCCCCTCTCGATATTATTGCTGATAAGCTGCGCGGCTATGTCGGCTTAGCTAAGGATCTGCACCGGCAACCTGAAAAAGTGCTTGAAGCCTGTGAAGCACTTGCTCCACACTTGACAGAGGTCGCACGAATGACCGCCGACCCTGAGAAGAAAGTGCCAATAGGCTTCTGGATGCATCGCACCTCTATACCATTCATCAGCATGAACCATTTTAAAAACATTCACTGGCGCACTCTGAAGCCTATCATAGAGGAGCTCTGGGCTCATGGATATCGAGTTCTTTTCTACGCTGAAGGAGACTGGACGCCGCACCTAGACAGTTTTGCTGAACTTCCCGAGGGCAGCATAGTCTTCCACATAGATAGAAGCGACTTCTCTGAAACGCATAGGAAGCTGGGCCGTAGGTTCTGTTTAAGCGGAGGCCTGCCGAACTGGCTGCTTACCATCGGGACGCCTGACGAGGTTTGCCGCTACTGTAAGAAGATCATTGACACCATTGCTTCAGACGGGGGATACATTATGGATGCGTCAGCAATTATTCAGAACGATGCCAAGGTGGAAAACGTGAAGGCGATGACTGATTTTACACGCAACTATGGTAAGTATGAACGGGGCTCGGAGGGTTTGGAGCATTCTAGTCAGGAAACAGTTGCTAATAGGCCGAAAGCCATTTTGAAAAAGCCGGGTGTGAAACCTGGTTCCTGCATTCCTTGGGATGAGAAACGTAGAGAGATTCTAGGGATCTCTGGGGATGAGGGTCTGTTAAAAAGGATCTGGGAGGAGATCGATTCACTCGGATACTTATTCATCTGGCAGGTGTTACTGTCTTTCTAAACTTGTTTGCCCGTGCAAAACTTATCAGCTGAGCTTTCCCATGAAGCCATTAGGTCAACCAGCGAGCAGAATAATGCGGTTGAAACAGGGTCTTTAACAAGGTTCTTCATCAGCCTGAAAGTGCATAGGACGGCGAGGCCGAGGCCCAGTTTAACGGGAACAATCGTAGCAGCCGGCTCCCGCATCCAGCCGGTGAAAATCCCGCCTAGAGCACTCCTCATGTCGCGGGGGCTTAGAGCTTCTAAAACCATGCTTGGAACACATTCTATAAACGGCATTCCCAAGTGTCCCTCGTAAAAAAGCCTCCCTGTAAAAACATTCTTAAGCCAGAGGAATGATGTACACCAGTCGCCCCATCTTTCTTTCTCCCTCCTATCGGCCAGTCGGAACCTGCTGAACAATAGTGACCCTGGTTGAGACTCTTCCAGCAGAAAGAGCACCCTACCCCCCTTCTCAACAAGGCTAACAGCCTCTTCAACAAGACCTGAGGACACGGCTATGTTGGATTCGCCGGCTTCAACAATGGTTAAACCCGTCTCCTTAAGCCTCTTCACAATGTTCTCTTCTACTCCGAACACGCGGATTTCCCCACTGGTTCTGACGGACCAAGAGGGTAGGACCAGAAGCTTCTGATAGTTTCGAGAGATCTCTCTCCCACCTTTATCCAGCAGCCTCGCCCATATGGTTAGCTTGCCCGGATAGCGTGTTTCCGGAACCTTGAAACACACCTCTCCGACTTCAACGCAACCAGCTCTTTTAACCTCCACCTTTTTGAAGACACCGCTCAGAGGAGTGTTTTCAACCCACCATTCCACGGTCTTCGGCTCAACAGCTGAAAACCTTGAAACATATATTTTCACCCTGGCTTCCTCACCTTCAAGGTAACTCCATTTTCCAGGTCTTATTACGATAACATCCTGCGCTTGGAAGAATTTCATGAAACGGTGTAGAAATTTTTCGCCCCTGCACATATCTATAAGACCGTTGCTCTCACTGTTTAAATCTGTAAACTGGGTTATTACGTAGCCAACAATCTCCGGATGAAGCCTCATTGTCTCTATCTCGAACTTCAAGGAGTCAAGCTGATGTTTTTGAGTGGCTTCCGCAAGCTTTTTCAAAGAACCGTAAGCTTCATCCAACCCTAGCTTAAAGAACTCGTTAACACCTGTGCGAATTGGCCCGCCGTAGCTCGCTTGGTTAAACCAGTACGGGTCCCGCCAGTCATAGTAACGTAGAATCTCCTCAACATCCGGAAGCCCCCAGTTGCCGAACTCTGAAACCATTAATGGTTCAAAACCTCTTCTAACGGACTCGGGGAACCTGAAAGTCCAAGAAGGATGTTTAGAAAACTCCTCCACCCAGTCTTCGAACTCCCGAGCATGATCAGGTATTGCCTTGTAGACATGCTGGTCTTCAATATCACTCACAACATGTCCAGCGTTTGCTGGAGAATTGTCAACAACAAGCCTAGTGGGGTCAAGCCTTTTAACCAAGTGCCACATCTCTTTAAGCCATATTCTTGCTGCTTCCTCGTTCGCAATCGGGACACCCCATTCCTCGTTCACTAGACACCAACAGAAGACCGACGGATGGTTAAAATCCCTCCAGACCCATTCTTCAAGCTGCCTTCTCATCCTTTCCCTCGCCTTAACAGTGAACTTGTAGAAGCTTGGAAAATCTATCCAAAGCATTATTCCAAGCCTGTCTGCCCATTCAAGATAGTTTGGACAAGGTATCTTAATATGCGTCCTAAGAAAATTAAGCCCTAGTTCTTTAGCTTTGAGAAACTGGTCGCGAAGCGTTTCGTCTGAGGGCGTGCCGTATATCGTGTCCGGGTAGAAATCTTGGTCAAGCGCCCCTGTAAGGTATATGGGTTCACCGTTGAGGAGAATCCTGTTCTCCCGAACCTCAATCTTCCTTATGCCGAAAACTATAAAGCAGGAGTCGTAAATCCCTGCTCCGGAGAGAAGGATTTCAAGCCTATGGAGGAAAGGGGAGTCTGGAGACCATAGTCCCAGCCCATGGATAGGTATTTCGGCTTCGTAAACAGGCTCGTCCTTAACCACTTTAACGATTTTCTCCTCCCCGTTTGAAACAATCTTGAGAGTTAGTTTAAGTCCCTCTTCAGGAGCCTCCTCAACATGAGAGACGATTATGCGGACCCTAATCCTTGAATTGTCAACATCCGGTAGTATGAATGCCGAATGCACGTAAATCTTTTCCCTAATTTGGAGACTCACTCCCTGCCATAGGCCACCAATATTACAATAGTGAGACTGTTTACCGTTAGGGATTTCAGAGCAGTCCTGAGGATCGTAAACTCTAACCATAAGCTGGTTCTCATCGTCGAATTTCACGATGCCTGTTACATCGAATTCGAATGGAGTGTAGCCTCCCTCGTGGGAGCCAAGCTCGACTCCGTTCAGCCATACTTTAGCTTCATAATCGGCAGCGTCAAATCTTAAAATAATCCTCTTACCCATCAGCACGCTCGGTATTCTAAAGCTGCGCCAATACCACACGGCTCCATCATAATCCACAAGGTCTGGAAACTGTGCTTCCCAAGGCAGGCCTGCCCTTGCTTTCCTAACCTCTTTAACAGAGTGAACAGTCTCCGGGGTGAGCTTTCCATCCGGGTCGGTTGCAAACATCCAGCCGTCATTAAGGTTAATAGTGCGTTTAACAGGAAGCTTAACGTTTGATGCAAAACCTTTAGCCCCAGTCCCAATTACCCAGTTCTCAGTGAGCAAGCTGATCACCGGCTTGAAATGAAAATGTTAAAACGGACTTTTTAAAAATTTCTTTCTTCTCTGAAGCCTTCTCGTTAAACGGATTTCAAGCGGCAGACCTGTCTTCCTATTGTGAAATCCAGATTTATACTGTTTGGTTGACTGGTCTCCGGCTTTTTCAAACAGCTACACTTAAATACTGTTTAAACAGGTTGAGACAGTGAAAGCAGCTTGAGGCTTTGGATGTTTGGAATCCCGCGTCTCGAATACGCTGATCTCCTTCTGGAAAACGGTTTTAAAGATATTGTTGTCAGTTATGATCCTGAATTGGTTAAAGGTCTTCTGGATAAAGGTTTTAACGTTCACATAGTCGTCGGGGCTTTTCGTTTGGACAATGAGTTTCGAGATCCAAGATTCTTAGCGGAAGATCCGTACGGCAGGAGACACATATGGTTTGGGTCAGGTTGCCCTAATAATCCTGATATAAGGCGTAGAACCCTACGCCAGATATCCGAGATCATTGAGAAACATAGTGTCAACAGCATTTTGCTCGATGGAATCAGGTTCGCATCCATGGGGAGCGGGATCGAGGCTTTTGCAACATGTTTTTGTGAAAATTGCAGGAATAAGGCTGAGGAATATGGTTATCGTTTTGAAGAGATGAAGCAGTCGGTTAAAAAAATGCTTAACGCTTTCTACGATTTTAAACAGGCTTGGGATGTTTTGCAAGCATACCGTTCTTCTCCAGCAGGTTTCCTAGATCTTGCCAGGGGGAAGCATGGCTTGCTTGATTGGCTCGAGTTCCGGGAGCGCAGTGTTTCAGACTTCATCGTTGAAGTTAGAAACCTGATTAAGTCGTACAGTAGGAAGGCTAGCCTCGGCGCTTACGTTTTCACTCCTTCACTAGCCTTTCTAGTCGGTCAGAACTATCGAGAGTTCTGGCGCTACCTGGATTTCGTAAAACCCATGGTGTATAGGAAGGGGCGTGGAGTCGCCTGCCTAAACTTTGAACTGGCTAGAATCGCTGAGGACTTGCTCCGCTGGAATCCTTGGCTGCCGGAGGCTGAGCTTATAAGCCTGCTTTACCGGGTTTTTGGCTTGCAGGAAGAAGGTTTTCCAATAGCGCGCGCGCGCGCGCTTAAACAGGCTGTTTGAAGATTGCCTACCTTTATCCGTGCTTAAAGCCGAGTTTCAGGCCGCTAAAAGGCTTATAGCGGGGAGGAGTGAGCTCCACCCTATTATAATGCTGGATGACCCGCAAATAGAGCAGGCTGTTAGGCTTGCTTCTGAAACAGGGTTAGACGGGGTCGACTTCTTTTCCTTCAGAGAGGAGGAGAAAAACATGATTAGCAGGATTTCGGAGGCTATTGGAAAATGAAGCCCATAGGTGCTTTCATCAGCCTTAAGGCTCTGAAGGAGTATGGAAACCGGCTTTTAGAGGAGTATGGTATAGAATACGCGCATACGCATCTACCTGTTTTCCCAGAGGAGGCTAGAGAGCTTTACAGTGGTGTAAAATGCCTCCCGGAAAACTTTGAGAAAGAATCGTATGGTGATCTTAAGAGGCTTCTCGAAGAGCTGCGTAGAATAGGCTTGAAAATCTTTGCCAGTTATCCTGTTTTCAGCAGGCCGGAGATAGCTAGAAGAGGAGCAGAGTACTCCGCATGGACAATCCTTGGAAAGCCTCATTATGCTCGTGCCTGCCCAACAAACCCTGATGTTTTAAGAAGAATAGTTGCTGATCTTCGAAGCCTCGTGAAACTATATGGGGTTGAGGGAGTCATACTCGACTTCATCAGGTTTGAAAGCCCAATGGCTGGTTTAGACTATTTCTTAACATGCTTCTGCCCTAGTTGCTGCGAAAATATGAGGAGCCTAGGTTATAACCCTGTTTCAATCAAGAGAGACTGGTTGAGAATGATGGATTTCCTCGGTAAAGGAGGCTTTCCAAAAGAGATAGTTAAACAGGGAACCCTGAGCACTCCAGACGTTCTGGATCTTTACAACGAGTTTCCCGGAGTTTTCGAATGGTTCAAGTATAGAAGCGAATATATCGAGAGCGTTGTTAAGATTTTTGCTTCAACAGTTAAAGAGGAAGGAGGCCGTGGAACAGTCGTTGGCGCAAATCTTCTGTCACCCTGGTGGAGCCTTCTGGCAGGTCAAAGCTATAGGGCTTTGAGCAGGATTCTCGAAATTATTGAGCCGATGCTATATTTCGACTGGATGCAGTGGGAAGGCTTAACAGCAGTCAAGGAGCTCAGCCATGCTTACGGTGTCGACAAGAATCTTTTAAGCAAGTTTTACTACGTGGCTACTGGATTAAGCACTATAGTTGAGCCGCGAAACTATGATGAATCAAGGCTTTCAGGATTGCCTCCGGCTTCAATAGAAGCGGGTCTTGCGAAAATCTCCTACTGGAATATTGGAGGAGCTAGAATATGGCCAGTCGTACTGATCCTCCGCACCGACATCGTGCACCATCTGCTTAATGAACGTATTTCGAACATCTCCATGGCTACGAGAGAGTTTTTCGTGGAGAGTGTTAAATCGGCGGCACGCGGCAACGCTGATGGATTAGTGTACTGGAACTTTGACGGTGCTGAGAAAGATGTTGTACGAGAGCTTTACAATGTTTGGAGGGCTGAAAGCGGTTAAGAACACTTTTCACGTATTTTTAAAGTGATTATTTCCCTGTTGCGATACGTGAATTCGAGGCTTCCTCCATCTATCTTAACGTCTCTGTTAATCTTGTTCAATTCAAGTATATCCATAGATTCTACGCTATCCACCTCGGTGGCAAGATCAATACGCGTCTTACCCCTTGCATTGTAAAACTCGTAAAGCCTTAAAATAATGCCGTCACCATCCTCCGCGGCTTTCAAAGCTTCAAGCATCAAGTTTTCAGAGCCTATTTTCAGGAAGCTTTTACTGCTTTCTCTTCCTTCAGCTACTTTCAATGGAATATTTAGCTCATATGCCCTCCTTAACACTCCTGCTTTCTTCCAGTCTCCAACATGAGGGTAGATGGAGTATGTGAAGGTTGTCTCCTCAAGGTCTGTCGACGGGTCTGGAAAGACGGGTGTTCTTGTTAATGAAAGCCCTATTGAAGAGCCTTCTACAGAGACCCCGTATTTCCCATTGTTTAACAATGCTACTCCATAGTCGTGCTCAGAAAGATCAACCATTTTCTGCACCGCCACCTCGTATTTTGCTTTCTCCCACGAAGTATTCCTAGTCGTGGGTCTCTCAACAACTCCGAAAGGAACGTCTGAAACAGCTTTCTCCGTGTTCACGTCGAAGTCAAACCAGGTTTTAACCAGAAGCTCCCTATCCTTCATGTTAATGGTGTTTTCGAAATCAATCCTTCTAGAATCGCAGAAAATCCTCACCTCCTGCTTGATCTCAGACCTTCTGAACGGGTAGGTGAAGCATATAGACACCATTAGCGGACCATTGCTAACGATCCAACTCTTGGAGGCAGTTATTTCGAAAAACGTTTCCTTATAGCCCTTCTCAACGTTCCAAGCATCAGCCCATCCTGGGATATTCTCGTAAGCAACTAGTCTGTTCCCCTGGTTTTTCAAAACCTCTCTACCGGCTTCCTTATCCCATATGGAAATCAGCCTTCCGGTTTTTGAAATCCTAATTGTGAAAAACCTGTTCTCAACCAGGTAGGAATCATCTTCCTCAAAAATTTTCACGCGAGAAGTCGCCGGGATTGCAGTGAGCGGAGCATAACCGACTGGAGGTGCCCTCGCCTTCAGCAAGAAGCCTTCAGGAACCTTCTGAGACCCGTCTACTTCCTCCCCTATAATAACGTAGTCCTCCCTCTCCCAGGGCAGTGAGTTGAAAACCAGTTTTGTACGTCCTTCTCCAGCTATCTTACTCATAGCTTCTCCAGAAATCCTCTCCGCCTCAGAGATCACTTTCTCAAGCTCAGGATAAACCTCACTGTAAACCTCTCTTATGGAGGAACCCGGTAAAACGTCGTGAAACTGGTTTTTAAGCAGGGTTTTCCAAAGCCTTGAAAACTTTTCTTTATCATAGGTTCCGGCGAAAGTTGCCCATGTTTCCGCTTCTCTTAAAGATAGCTCTGCCCTCCTGTTTAACAGCTTCATTTTAGAATGCGACGTGAAAACACCTCTATGATCCTCAAGATAAAGCTCCCCCCTCCATTCTTCAGAAACAGGGTCCCGTACAACCGATTCTAAAGATCCCTTAAGCTCTACCCTGGGTAGAACTGGAAGCAAGTCAACTGCCTCTGCCCTCAGAAGCATTTCTTCAGTGGGACCCCCGCCACCATCTCCATAGCCGTACGAGTAAAGCATGGGATGATCCTTGTTAACCCAGTTTTGCCACTGCTCGTAAACACTATCTGCCGTGAAATCAGAGTTGTAGCCTCCCTTCCCGTGGCCGAATGCCACTGCCTTAAGCCTGCTGTTATCCGGGCTGATCCAGAGGAACACGTTGTAAGGGAAAGTATTCGTATCGTTCCAGAAGACTTTATGAGTCGCAAAGACTTTAACTCCTCCAAGCCCAGCTGCTTGGGGGAGTGTTTGTGAAAACCCGAATGTGTCTGGAAGCCATAGTATGTCGGCAGTTCTTCCAAAGTTCTCCAGGTAAAACCTTTGAGAATATAAGAGTTGTCTAGCCAGAGATTCGCCGGATATCATTTGAGTGTCAAACTCCACCCAGCCTGCTCCAAGCATCCATTTCCCCTCTGCGATTTTCTCCTTAACTCTTTCGAAGATTGAAGGTTCCTCGCTCTTAATCCAGTCGTAATATATAGCGGCGCTCTGAATATACTTAAAATCATAATGTTCCATCAGGGTTAACACGGTTGAGAATGTTCTGAAAACCTTTCTCCTAGTCTCTTCAAAAGGCCAGAGCCATGCAGTGTCTATATGTGCATGAGCAAGCGCAACCATGCTTCCCCTTTTACCGTATTTTTCAACAAGACTGTTCAGACTGTTCTTAAGCAGGCTGAGTGCTCTTCCATATTTCTCCGTATTCTGCTCTTCCAAAAAAACCGGAAGAATATCGTCTGACAACAGTCTTGGAACACTGTCAAGCCCCCCTATCATTGTCTTGAAAGCAGTAGCTAGTGAAACTTGCTCCCTAGAGACAGTTTCAAAAGGGGCTTCTCTAAGAGCATCGCTCAAAACTCTTAGAAGATCCTCTTTAAGTTCCTCGTCCTTTGTTACGCGAGCCAGTTCTAGGACAGATTTCCCATACACCCAGAGTCTTAGAGCATTCATGTTTCTATTAACGCTCACGGGCTTGCCCGGGTTAACATCCGCTTTTTCACCGAATGCTAGAAAAGGCGAGAACTCGGCCTCCAACAAGTGACGGCCCTGTGGAACCGGTATGGCATGATGATAGCCGTCTAAGGCAAAATATGGTTTCGAATCTAGCTTTACTAAGGCAGAGCCCTTGTAATCAAGAACTAGAAGCTGAAAGTTTTCTCCTGCAGCGTTTAAGGCTATCGTCGCCTTGTTATTAGTGAAAGAATCCCATTCCAGTATTCTGACATTCCTGAAGGATACGGCATGCAAGAGGGCCAGCCTTGCCTCAAGTTCCTGGATAGTCCGCATGAAGCCTTTCAGTTGCGGCATTTATATAAATCTTTTGAGAATATGCATACTGAGTTTCATGAGGCCTTATGAAACGTTATTTATTATGAAATGGCCTGCTCCCACTCTGAACATTCTCATGGGTTCCACGAATCTCCCTTTTTTCCGATTTCTTTTTCTCAACCACCTCACCATCTCCCTCTTTACTTCCTCTAAGCCTTTCTTCACCAGATCCTCTGGAAACGATAGGGATAATTGGCTCTCGTGCTTCATAATGGCCTCAGCCTTTTTATCTATAAACCTTGTGATGTCGGTGAAAAAGTTTGGGCTGCCTGTAGCGAACAAGAGTATGAAATCAGGCTTATGGGCTTCGATTCCTGAAAGGATCTGCTCCTTGTGGAAACTCGGCATACCGGCGAAAACTGTTGCTTCAGAAGCCATAAGCCCGGTAACCCTGTGATCAGGATGAACCTCATACGGAAGCCAAGCGTCAAGCGTCATAACAATTTTCGGCTTGACTTTTCTTATTATTTCCACAAGCTTACCCCTTAATTCGAGAGACGGATATAAGTCGCCGTCAGGATAGTCTAGGAAAAACAGGTCTTTCACTCCCAGCACGTCTGCCGCCGCCCTCTGCTCCCTTTTCCTAGTCTCGCTCAAAGCCTTAGGATCCATGTTCACGTTGAAAGTCCCTTTGCTTCCATCAGTTACGGTAACATAGTTCACAACACATCCTTCTTCAACCATTCTTGCAATTGTTCCACCAGCATGATACTCCGCATCATCAGGATGTGCCTGTATGACTAAAACCCTGTCCCCTTTGCTCCATATCTTTTTTGATCCGGCTCTCACCATGATTATTGTCAACACAGGGTAGATAAAAAATCTTCCCTCTTTGGCTGAGCTCAAGCTTAAATAAGACTTTAAAATCGAAAAACCATGGGAAAGCTAATACTGTGCTGTTCGCCTGAAAACGATCTTTACATTGTGCTTGGAGAAAACGGGAGAACTCCGGTACGTTATGACTGCTTAAACGAGGCGGTTAACAATGCTTCTCCTGGCGACGGGATACTCGTCTTATCTGACTCGTATCCTGTTCCAAGCCTGGTAGTGGAACCCACCCTGCTGGAGAAGATTGAAGAAAAAGATTTGAAGTTCTACATAGAGTATCCGTCAGTTCTTCCAGATATTGTGCTGGGTGAACCGCGGACTGTGGAGTGGGAAAGACTGGTTGTCACTTCAAGGTTTTTCGAGCCGGAGCTTCCTCGAATGAGCATATTGAATATGCATGACTGCTGGTTTCTGCCTGTTGAAAAAAGAGGTTCCCACTTAATGTTAGCCAAGGTTGCGGGTTATGATAAAGCGGTTTTCGGCCTTCCTGAGGACCCGTATCCTGTTCTATTCGAGTACTCCAGTAACATAATGATCTCAACAAGTAAACTGAGCCAGTTTAAAACAGGAAGGTACGCGCCTAGTGAAGCTTGGAAGCAGTTATGGATTAAGCTGTTGAAATGGCTGACTGGAGAAAAGTATGATTTATCCTGGATCCCGACTGTTAGAACAGCATTCGGAAGAAACGAACCGTTGCCTGAGTACATTGAGAAAGAGGCTTACAGGAGGTCTGTAGAGTGGTTCCGTAAACATGTTCTTTTCGGTGTTGAGAGAAGCAGGGGGGTGATTGAGGGGTATCAGTCTAATATAGATTACGAGGGACATCAGCTTAAGAGAGTGCTGGTGCGTCCAGACTGCTTGGCTGAAGCAGCTATGGTGTTCGCCTACGACTGGAGGCTAACAGGAAACCCTAGGAGCAGGCTGATTGCTACTAAAATCCTCGACTACGTATGGTCTTTTCAACAGTCTGAGGAAAACAGCCCAGCATACGGATTGGTTAACTGGATGGAAGGGCTCCCTGTCTTCTATGGGGATGATAATGCGAGAGTCATTCTTTCAACACTCTCGGCCAGCAGCAGCTTGGAGGAGGACCGTTGGGACAGTTCTCTGGCTCTCTGTCTTCTCGCAAACTTCAGAACCACTGGTCCACTGGGATTCAGGAAAAACAGGATCGACCTTCCGGAGTTGATTAGAAACGGATGGGAATACTATTGGAAAAACCCTGTCACCTCGTACTCGCCACATTACCAGGCCTACCTCTGGGCGTGTTTCCTATGGGGGTTTCTATTAACCGGGTACCGGGGCTTCTTCGAGAAAACCGTTAAAGCAATCCGGATGACTGTTGAAAAATACCCGGATTGGCGATGGACTAATGGACTTACTCAAGAGCTAGCTAGAATGACTCTGCCTTTAGCATTCCTAATTCGAGTTGAAGACAAGCCTGAATACAGGACGTGGATTAATAAAATAGGTGGAGACCTTCTTTCCCAACAGCAGCCATGCGGTGCTATTAGAGAACTGTTGGGTCCTGATGGTAATGGAGAATACCCGCCGCCTGCTTCAAACGAGCAGTATGGAACGACAGAAGCCCCAGTAATCCAGCATAATGGTGATCCTGCATGCGACCTGCTTTACACCTCAAACTTTGCTTTTCTCGGCCTGCATGAGTTAGCTTCCGCATGCGGAATCATAAGGTTTAAACATGCTGAGGACCAGTTGGCGGAATTCCTGTGCAGAATACAGGTTCGTTCAAACAACCATCCCTATTTAGACGGTTGCTGGATGCGAAGCTTCGACTATGAGAAATGGGAGTACTGGGGAAGTTCTTCAGACACGGGATGGGGAGCTTGGAGCGTGGAGTCAGGCTGGACGAACAGCTGGATCGCCTCCGTCTTCGCAATGCGTCTGCTTAAAGAGACTCTTTTCAGTTTAAAAAGGTCTAGCGAAATCAGGAAAAGCCTGCACGAGGCCGTGGACGAATTGCTTCCGCAAGAAGCTTCTGTGTGAAACCGTCACTGTCTTAAGGCTACTCTCGCAGCAGTTATCAACGGATCCCAAACGGGGCTGAACGGGGGAGCATAAGGAATGTCTGAAAACACGATTTGCTTTACAGTAAGCCTGTTCATAATCGCTAATGATAATGCTACAATCCGGCTCCAAACCCCTTCGTAACCAACCATTTGTCCACCGATAACTCTCCCACTGGATTTCTCTACGATGAGTTTAACCCATATGTCTCCACCCCCTGGAAAATAGCCTGCTCTCGACCTAGCCTTGATAAAAACACTCTTAGTTTCAAAACCGTGTTTCTCAGCCTCCTCCTCACCAAGCCCTGTCCTACCTACTTCAAGGTTGAAGACTCTAGTTATAGCGCTTCCAACAACTCCGGGAAACTCTTCGTTTCCTCCGGCAGCGTTTGCACCGGCAACGTAACCCATCTTGTTGGCTGTTTGAGCAAGAGGAATATAGACGGGCTTGTTCAACACAGCGTGTTGCGCTTCACAGTTATCTCCTGCGGCAAATATTCCTTTAACACTCGTTTCCATCCTGCTGTTAGTCTTTATCGCGCCGCTTTCACCCAGTTCAACACCTGCCTGCCTCGCTAAGCTGACATTCGGCCTCACGCCGACAGCTATAACCACAAGGTCAGTCTCATATTCAGCATCTTCAGTAACCACTTTCTCAACTCTTTCACTGCCCTTAAAACCGATAACCCTTTTATTAAGCTCGAGTTTCACACCGTTTATAGTAAGCTCCCTGCTTATTACTGCAGACAACTCCGGGTCGACATTAGGCATTGGACGTGGCAGTAGCTCGAGAATCGTAACCTCTTTACCGATCCTCCTAAGGTTCTCAGCTAACTCTAAACCTATATAGCCAGCACCTATTATTGTAACTCTCTTTGAATGGGTCAGGTCGTCTTTCAGCCTAACGGCACCCTCGAGAAAACGAACAGTATGGATACCTTTGAGACCAAGGCCCTCCATTTTTGGAACGAGTGGTTTAGCACCTGTTGCAAGAATAAGAACGTCGAAACCCATTTCCTTCTCTTCTCCTTTTCCAGAAACGTACACGAGGGTTTTCGACTTAGCGTTGACACTCTTTACATACGAGTTTATCTGGACTTCGACTCTTCTGCTTCTTTTGAATTCTTCAGGAGTATAGGTCACGAGTCTTGAAACGTCTTCCACAAGGCCTCCTAGGTAATACGGGATACCGCATGATCCGTAGGAAACATGTCTGGAAGCCTCCAGCACGATTATTTCTGCACTTGGGTTAACTCTTCTGGCGCTGGCGGCGGCAGCCATGCCTGCAGCACCACCGCCCACCACTACTATTTTCAGAGAATTACTCATAAACAAACATTTTGCCAATCATTATTAAGCTTTATTCGAATCCAGATCTTCAAAGCGCGCGCTATCAGTAGCAAGAGTCTTGCATAATTCGGGTTAACACTTGTGTTAAATCGTATTTCTATTGTTCAATTTAAAATAGTCTTCTTGAGTTCATTAAAACCCGGAATAAGCCAAATCCTTGATTAAAATTAATAAATAAGAATTACTAAAATATCTGAAATGACTCCTGCTATAAGAAGCTTAAAACCGGAGGAGTGGGATGATTTCATGCGATTTCTTGAAAGAAGCTACGGGCATTCTAGAAACTATTTTCCCCGTTACTATCCACAGCTCTACAGGCAAGAGAAAGAGGCTCTTTCATCATTCATAGTTCTGGAGGAAAACGGGAGAATAGTTTCACACGTGGGGCTGTTCCCCCTCGAGCTATTTAGCTTAGGGACCCGCATAAAGATTGGCGGAATAGGCGGCGTCGCAACCCTGCCGGAAGAAAGGAAGAAAGGCTACATGTCGATGCTTCTGAAGCATGTGGGCAATCTGATGAAGCAGAAGGGCTTACCGCTGTCAGTCCTCTGGGGGGACAGGCAAAGATACTATCCTTTTGGATGGGATATTGCTGGCTTAAAATACTCGTTAACAATAACGGCCCGTTCTCTTGAAAGAGCGCATGTGAAGCCTGTTAAAGTAGAGGAGGTTTCCCCTGAAGATGCCGTTCTCAACGTGGAGAAACTTCACGGTTTCCTCAGGATGAGGGTTGAACGTAAGAATCATGCGTTCATTTTAAAGAAGGAAGGTATAAGAATATGGATTGGAAAAGAAGGATACGCTATTTCTTCCGGCGAAATCGGCTCGCCAAGGATACTTGAAGCTGCATCGCCAGAGGGAAAAGAGGCGGAATTAGTTGGAGGCGTTATGGAACGCTGCTTCGGAGACTCCGCCTCCATAGAGGTTAACGCGTTTGACACTGAAAGGCTTGAACGCCTGCTTAAAGCAGCCTCGTACTGGGAAATAGTTCCTGAAGGACTGTTTAGAATAATCGACATAACCGGCCTGCTTGAAGCCTTTAAAGAGTTTATGTCCAGCAGAGCAGAAATGGTGAGAGACTTCGAACTCTCCATTGGATTAAGGCTCGGCGATGATGTCGACACAGCCACAATTTATGTAAACAACGGCAAGGTTGACATTGAAAAAGGCGTTTTTTCAAGAAACTACGTAGAGCTTGACGAGCGTGAAGCCGTACGCATCTTCCTCGGCGGTGCTGCAGTAAACATCGGGGATCTAAGGGAACTTGGCATGCTGCTCCCTTTACCGGTACACATACCTTCTTTAGACCATGTATGAAACAGCCCTAAAGCTTTTCTGAAAGACGAAACATAATGCGCCTTAGAAACTAGCTGGTGCCCGTAGCGCGCCTGAAAGTTCCTCTATTCTTATCTTTAAACCCGGTTTTTTCAGATTTTTCTCGGGGTTCTTTCTGAAACGCGCGCTATGGCTCTAAAAGATTAATAGGCTTGATGTAATCGGGGGTAAAGTTGCTGGCAGGTGATGTCTTTGGATAAGGTTGAAAGAGTCTACCGGGCTTTAAACATTGAGGAGGCGGATAAGGTGCCTAAAGGAGAGCTAGGAATACATGATGAGCTTGTCTCCGCGCTTCTTGACGAGCCAGTTGGAAGCTCGTTCGAAGCCCAAGTAAAGGTCCGGAGACTGCTCAATATGGACCTGGTGAACCTAGGGTTGGAAGGCGGACCCAAGGTGGAGCTCGTAGGAGTCACGAAGGAGGGGTATCCAATATACAGGAACTGGCTTGGAGTAGAATGGGTTGAAAGCGGTAAAACTCGCCGCTACTTAAAACACGCTCTTTCCAGTGTGGAGGACATGGAGAACTTCTGCATGCCCAGCATAAACCTGTTCAATACTTCAAGCATAAGAAGATGGGTTGGGCAGACCGATTTCTGCGTGTTCGCTCAAGTAGGTGGAGTGTTCGACTCAATCTATCCCTATATGGGTTTAACAAATTATGTTAAAGCACTCTACTTATGTCCTAATGCTCTTAAGCATGTTATCGAAGAGGTCTACAGGTTCAACCTAGAAGTCATAAAAATGTTTGCTGAAGCAGGGGCGCACGTGATACTTGTTGGTGATGACCTAGCATATGACAACGGGCCATTCGTTCCTCCGAGTCTTCTCAGAAAATACGTGTTCCCATATTTGACTGGAGAGGCTGAGGCTGCGCATCGGTTTAATCTTCCCGTAATACTGCATTCAGACGGAAATATCACGCTACTAATGGAGGATATTGTTAAGGCTGGGTTCGACGGCCTACACAGTCTTCAACCGAGCGCTGGCGTAAATATAGTTGAGATTAAGAAGCATTGGGGAAGCCGGCTGTGTTTAATGGGGAACGTTGATTTAGACACTCTCCTACCATTCGGTAAACCGGAGGATATTGAGGCAGAGGTTAAGAGGCTTATGCGTGAAGTAGCTCCTGGTGGAGGCTATATTTTAAGCACGACTAATGTGTTAACGAGATATGTGCCGCCTGAAAACGCTTTAGCAATGTATAGGGCTGCTGAGAAGTACGGCAGGTATCCGATTAATATTTAACGCGAAAATTTCAGGTTAAACGAATCTGACTCAAACTTTATATATTAAGCTTATTATTGCGAGCTGATGGCCGGGCAAAGTGAGGCTGAAAAGCTGAAGTTAAAGCTGGAGGAAACGTATCGAAGGCTTACCGACTACCGTTCTAAACTATCCTGGATATTCTATCAGGGAAACATAAGAGAGGCTCACAGGATGGATTTTGACGATTCCTCGTGGGAGGCTGTTTCACTGCCTTTTCAATGGGATCCTTTGAAAGGCGACGTATGGCTGAGATGTAAAATCAGGATTCCTGACGAGGTTGAGGGGATTAAGGTCTCAGGCTCGAAGGTTGAAATGTATTCCTCAGCAATGATAACCGGCGGCGAGGTCTATGTTGATTCCAGACTCGTCTTGAAGGAGGATTATTGGACTGATTTCCGGGGACCGAGAATAACTATTGCGGAGAAAGCGAGACCCGGAGATATTCATGTAGTGGCTATACACGCCTATGAAAAAAGACCATTTTCAAGGGGGGAGAAAAAAGGAATACCCTTGTTTCAACTAGGATATGATGTTGTCGACAACATCGCGTTTGAAATAGAGTCTTTCATTCAAGAGTTGAGTTTTGCTCAAATCCTACCCGGTGGGCCTGAAACATTGAACAGGGTTGTTAAAGAATTCGACTTCAATGTTTTTTCACGTGATGCCGAAAGCATCCTGATGGAAATAGAGAGGGCGAGGCAGAAGCTAAAGGCTCTCTCTAAGTATGCTAAAGAGTTTAAAGTTCACCTCGTAGCGCATGCCCACATAGATATGAATTGGCTCTGGCCTTGGGAAGACACGGTTAAAGTCATAGAAAGAGACTTTTCAACAATGGTGGATCTAATGGATCGCTATCCGGATTTCCACTTCTCTCAAAGCCAGGCAGTAACATACAAAGTGGTGGAGGAGAAGAACCCTGTTCTTTTCGAGAAAATAAGGGAGAAAATTCGTTCTGGAAACTGGGATGTTACGGCTTCGATGTGGGTTGAGGCGGATCTCAACATGATAGGGGAAGAGACACTGGTTAGACAAATAATGTATTCAAAAAGATACGTGAAGGAGAAATTTGGCTTCGAAATAAAAGTAGGATGGGAGCCGGATACTTTCGGCCACATCTGGACGCTACCGCAGGTTTTAAAGAAAGCCGGAGTCGACTACTATTATTTCACGAGGTGTGGAAAAGGATATCCAATATTCTATTGGGAGGGGCCAGACGGCTCAAGACTGCTTGCCTTCAACAGTGTTTACAACAACACGATCACTCCTAGAAACATAGTCTGTCTCTTATACACATCT
>JAAOZP010000006.1 GCA_011605725.1 Nitrososphaerota archaeon
GTAGAATCTCAAAGGAGAATTGAAAGCGCTAAAGCTGGTTGGATGTCTTGGGGTTGCGCATATTGTAGAATCTCAAAGGAGAATTGAAAGTTGCCTCCCGGCAGTCCTCCTCCTGGAATCTCCTCCTTAGTGTAGAATCTCAAAGGAGAATTGAAAGTAGGATACGTTAGCGGTGTTCACAACAGCTGTTTTGTTTTGTAGAATCTCAAAGGAGAATTGAAAGAACGAGTTTTTGCCAGAACCCTCGGTCCAGTAGGCGATGTAGAATCTCAAAGGAGAATTGAAAGTAGCAATAAATCCATGCGTTCCAAGGGTTCTCCGACGGAGTAGAATCTCAAAGGAGAATTGAAAGGCTATTGGCTTGATACCGATGGCTCTACGATTTTCTGGCGTAGAATCTCAAAGGAGAATTGAAAGTAGTGGTAGTCTGCATCCGATTCCCCCAGGTAGTAAAGAGGTAGAATCTCAAAGGAGAATTGAAAGAGTTTAACAAGCGTACCTATGGTGTCGGATGGGGTCAGGTAGAATCTCAAAGGAGAATTGAAAGTTATATCTGTTAGCATGAGTATAACCATGAAACTTAAGTAGAATCTCAAAGGAGAATTGAAAGTCATAAACGGCAACCCATGCATTCCAAGGGTTTTCAGGTAGAATCTCAAAGGAGAATTGAAAGACCAAGAATATCGGGAATAACCTTATGATTTTTTCCTTAAGTAGAATCTCAAAGGAGAATTGAAAGCTTGTGGCTTCCCCATGCGTCGCTTAACCTCTATGCGATGTAGAATCTCAAAGGAGAATTGAAAGTGAGAAGCAACTGCCCTATGGCAAACGAATACCCTTCGTAGAATCTCAAAGGAGAATTGAAAGTCGTTTCCCCACTCTTTATCAGCTCGTCCAAATCGGCGTAGAATCTCAAAGGAGAATTGAAAGGAGAATAGAGTTCCTCCAGGTCACTTCCTTGTCGTTTCAAGTAGAATCTCAAAGGAGAATTGAAAGTTGATAGATAGGGCGAGCAAGTTGATCAAGGAGCTTGCCGAGTAGAATCTCAAAGGAGAATTGAAAGTGAAGTCACGTTTACTCCTCCGGCAAACTGGGCTAAGACGTAGAATCTCAAAGGAGAATTGAAAGCAGCCTCCTCCAGCAGCTCCTCCCACTCCCCTGGTTTCCTGTTGTAGAATCTCAAAGGAGAATTGAAAGCCTCCTGAATACTCTTTGAACAAGGGAGATGCCGGGCGTAGAATCTCAAAGGAGAATTGAAAGTAAAACCCTGGACGGAGGGTCGACAACCGCACCCGCGTAGAATCTCAAAGGAGAATTGAAAGACTCATTCAGGAGCTAAGACGCATTGGGACGAGTACTTCGGTAGAATCTCAAAGGAGAATTGAAAGAACGATTACAGGGGGAGCATCGTCGACCAGATCTCCGTAGAATCTCAAAGGAGAATTGAAAGCCTTCTCCCCGCCGACGCTGCACTTAATATCGCTCTGTTTCGTAGAATCTCAAAGGAGAATTGAAAGTTGAAACGGGGAGATTTCACGGAAAGGGGCTTAAAGGCTTAGTAGAATCTCAAAGGAGAATTGAAAGGTGTAATACCCTACGACTCTAGCCACTCTTCACCACCGTAGAATCTCAAAGGAGAATTGAAAGTTCTTCTTTCTTTCCTCCTCAGCCTTTTTTCTTGCGTAGAATCTCAAAGGAGAATTGAAAGCCGGCTTTTCTCCTTACGAATAATGTGGTTTCTTCCTCTGTAGAATCTCAAAGGAGAATTGAAAGCTTGTGGTCTCCCCCCGCTTGCTTGTCCGTCCTTGTCCCGTAGAATCTCAAAGGAGAATTGAAAGATATAGACGGCCAGCACTACTCCTAAAGCCCCCGCTCCAGTAGAATCTCAAAGGAGAATTGAAAGTTTTTGCTCTACTAACCTAAATGGAGGCTCAAAACTCGTGTAGAATCTCAAAGGAGAATTGAAAGAGAGCTTTATTTATTGACCACTCTATTTCTTCTTTTGGTTGTAGAATCTCAAAGGAGAATTGAAAGCCGTCATCGTGCCACCGGGGTTCTGGGCAACATAGGTGTTGTAGAATCTCAAAGGAGAATTGAAAGGCACAGACGAAGTCCCCCTCTGGGAATGGTTTCCCCATCTCTTTCCTCTGTAGAATCTCAAAGGAGAATTGAAAGTCGAATATCGACAGCCAGTTAATCGCTTGATACCGTCCAAGTAGAATCTCAAAGGAGAATTGAAAGATCCCAGAACCACGTTTTAATCAAGGATGCTTACGGTAGAATCTCAAAGGAGAATTGAAAGTCGTAGCCTACGAAGACCATTCCTCTCTGCCATGCTGTTATCGTAGAATCTCAAAGGAGAATTGAAAGATACTATAATCACTACCGTCCGGCAGTGTTACCTTCACACGGGTAGAATCTCAAAGGAGAATTGAAAGGTAACAATATGGGAGTTAGAAATGCCGTGTAGCTTGCCCTGTAGAATCTCAAAGGAGAATTGAAAGTACATGCAGTGCCTGTTTTCATAGCCTTGCCAAGGCTTTCCAGTAGAATCTCAAAGGAGAATTGAAAGTCGATAATCTTGGAGACCTGCAGCCGGGTCATTTTCCTAAGTAGAATCTCAAAGGAGAATTGAAAGTACCAGTAGGGGCAGCAACTGCAGGTTGCCCCCTTCGGGTAGAATCTCAAAGGAGAATTGAAAGGTTTTTAAGTAAATCGTAGGCGGCAAATAGGCATTGGCTGGTAGTAGAATCTCAAAGGAGAATTGAAAGTGCTGCAGCCAAACCCTAGTCCAGAAGGATTTAGCAGGTAGTAGAATCTCAAAGGAGAATTGAAAGTAGGTTATGATGATGTCTTCGGCTTCGTAGCTGAGGAGGAGCATGTAGAATCTCAAAGGAGAATTGAAAGGCAGAGTTGAAAGATCCTTAAGAAAATCATTCCACCTGTGTAGAATCTCAAAGGAGAATTGAAAGTTATTCATGCTCCTCCTCAGCCTCCTCGAATTTGAAGCCGAGTAGAATCTCAAAGGAGAATTGAAATAACGTATTTCGGGGAGAACCAGCTATTCCCGAGCTAGTTGAATCTCGTCAAAGAGATTAAAGGGTTATAGCAATAGTTGCTAAGGCTTTAAATAAGAATCTCGAAAAGGGAAATCATAAGTGGTTAATGATAACGATAAGAATCTCGCGCGCTTCTGAGGATTAACTCAGATTTTTTAATAGCTTTTTGACATCAAATTCTGTAAGCTCTATTACATCATCTCCTAGGTTCCCAGCCCGCTCGTCGACAAGTATGCGATAATCGAAATTCAAACCCTTCGAAGTCAACGCGCGCTAAGGCACGAAGTTTACTCCTCTTATCTTCTAATTCACGTCTCAGGGTAACTTCTAGTCCGATGAACCTGTTTTCCTCTATCATTGCAAATACATCGCATTCACCTACTTTCTTGCCTTCGTCCGTAACTTCTAACTTCGGGATACTGGGTATTCCACTGTTCACCATTTCCCTAAAGACTTCAAGCTCCAAAATCCCTCTTTCGCATAGCATTAACGACAACGCAGATTTAACGGTTTGAAAATCTGGCTCATCAGGCAATATTCGAGGTAAGATATAATTAAGCTGTTTGTATAAAGTCCTTCCCGCGTTTTTGAATTCATCTAACTGACACAGTTTATTTGTGAGCATTATGCATGCTCTCTTCTTGCTTTTTCTCCATTCGTCAGTAAAATTTACCAATATTCCATCTTCAAAAGTAAATCCATCAACTAACCTGAGTAACTTGATTAATTGGGATGAAATATGCACGGGATCTTTAGTTCCAACTAGTTCGCAAAAGTAAGCTTGGACTCCAGTTTCTCCTATTTTCTCCTTATGCAACCTAACTGTTCCTTCACTAATTAATTGCTCTAATTCTTTTCCGCAAGCATAAATTGATAGAAAACCTCTTTTTTCCTTTGAAAATTTTTGTAGCTCTTTATTTAAAGATTGGAAAAAGATTTGTAAAGATTTTACACGTTCATTACCGTAATCTCGCAGTTCATTAAGGTAGCATTTTTTATTTTTCTCAAGCATTTTATTAATACTTTTTAATACCCTATGTTCCCTTTTAATGCTATAAAATAATTTCTTATATTCTAAATTCACGAAAACTGAAAATAGATCATGTCCTAAAAATCGGGTTTCTGAACCGCTTTCGTCAAATCTCTTTATCGATCTATCAAGTATGGAGAGTATTACTTCGAAAATTTTGGGGCGAATTTCTTCAAGAACCGCATCTTCGTCCATCCAACTAAATTTTTCTTCAAAATCTGTTTTGACTTCTTCTCTCTTCTCTTTATCCCAAAAATTCAAGAATAGTATGCTCGAATTCCTTTAACAGATATTGGTACCAGTCTATGGGCATAGCCATTCCACGAACCTATCAAAGCTGACCCGTTCAGCTTTCCTCAGCGGATTTCCTATCCTGAACTCCACAGTTCTTCCATCACTTTCCGTATCCAATATGTAAAACTCTCCACCAATAAGCTCCAAATGACCTAGGCCCGCGCTCTTTCTAGCACCGATTGAAACACCTAGTGTTTTGACAAGTTTAAGCGTTGACGCAAAAAGCCTAGAATCCTCCTCGCCCCGTAGAAGGTTGTCCATGACCATTTTAAGCACGATGCGTCCCCTTGGCATGGCATTAATAAAGTATAGCAAGTTTTCCTTGACCTTCCCGCTTTTCCTATCTATCCCTATTCCAGGCCTTAGTGAAGGAGTTGCCATTATCAGCGAGTCGAAAAACCTAATCTTCCCAGCCATTTTATTGCCGTAGAGTTTGCTTACGGGACAGTGTAACGCAAGGTACTCCTCTGCCATGGCTTCAAGCAATTCCTTCTCAGCACTTAAGCCTCTTTCCCTCACCTCTTTTACCTCCTCTATGGCGTAGCCCAGTCCAACGAGGATTTCCTCCAGTTCTCTGGCTCCATGGGGTATATTCGATTCTCCTCCCTGAAGCGCCCTGACGAAGTTTTCTAAATATTTCCTGAATTTTTCCTCATTACTTCGATAACTAATTCCCATTTTCTCCGAGTAAAGCTCGACAGCCAATCCTGCGAGTCCTCCGAACTTGGCTTGTCTTGCTAGTTGCTCGCTCAGATTCCTAAACATGCCCTTCCATGTTGATGACGGTATTACTAACTCGCCTCCCGGAAGCCTGATGAGGTCCCTAACAACCTCATCTCCGCCGATTCCCACGTGTATTGGCGACTTAGCTTCGAACTCAACGATCCCGATGATTTTCATCTTTATCGGATTTAAATGCAGAATCATTCTCCTCTACCTCCCATTGGATGTTCCCTGAGGGGGGTGAGCATGTTAACGCCAGTAACTGGTACTCCTCCCGCTACTTCCACAGTTCCTAAGAACTCGAGTGCACTAATGACTTTTGTTACTTCCCCTTCTCCCTCTACCTTTGCTACTAGAATCGAGCCATTATTGCCGCTTAAGCTGAAGATCGGCCTCTCCATGTTCCTCGCCATATCCCATCCGGAAATTAATTCCCTAGTCCTACCGTAAGCTGCCCCTATCCTTAATACTCCTTTAACACTCATGCCAATTCTCTTCGCAATTTTCTCAAGTTCTATAACATGTGGATAAGTATAATACTTCTCGCCATCTATTGAGATCATTTGGGAAATAGAATACAGTACAAGAGTAGCTTTATTTTCAATCGCATTTTTTACTGACTCAGCCTTTTCGTCGAGTGATATCTCTTTAAGCATTGTCAATTCAGCTCTACCAAATCCTCTGGAAACTCCTCTGCCAACTGCGAATTTCATACCTATTTCTAAGTTTACCTCATCAGGGACGCATAGCGTTGACCAGAATTCTTGACCTGACGAAATCGATTCGTATTCAAACAGCATCCCTCTTTGATGGGAACCCTTACGTTTATTCATTCCAACGGATACCGTACGGTATGAACGCACCTTCACCTCTCTTAGGCGATTCTGGATAGGAATAACCGGATCTGGATGAAGAGGGGAGATGGCCATATGCCCTTTAGAGCATAACACTTTATACTTCTGAGGATTGCGAGCAATAAAATCTTGTAGCACTTCATCCACATAGTTAATACGTTCCTTGCCCTCTGGAGCATCTTCATGGGGAATTTTACACTCGTATGCAAACGGGTGGCAGGGATATGCCCTTTTCTCATCGTCAATAGGATATGCTGGTGAAGCAATTATCCGGGGCTCTGTCGCCTCGCGTTTTAATAGCTCTTCATCCAATGCTCCTTTCCAATATAGGCTTGAGATCAATGCTCCTCTTAGCATTGAAGCAGGAATGTACTTAAGGGCAGAGAGAAATCCTTTTTCTGTTTTCTTAAACGTGATGTTTGCCGGCGATATGAGTTTGAAGTGTAATTCGTAAAACTTCATTCCCATAACCACCTCCTCAAATCTTCCAAAAGAACTAACCAATCCCTCTCAAGCTTCTCTCTAAGAGGAGCCTCGTCTTCTATCATTAAGTCTATGATTGAAGCTCTGCCAAAACGTCCTATTCTCAGCTCTGCTAAGCCGAGAAGCAATAGGCCCAATAGCCTCGGATTTTCTTCTCGCACGCTTATATTGCCACTAAAGACGCTCCCGGGCGGCACATACTCGAGTGTGAATAAAGCTCCTTCTGCAGCCTTCATCGATTGGTCATCTATACGAACTCTCGTCATCTCAAACATTTGCATGTGGTTAACAGGTTCGAAGTCTGAGACTAGAAGCTTGCTCGGCACGCTCCCCTTGGGATATCCGAATAGCTCGCAGACGTCACAAACTCCTCCTGAGGAATGTGCTCTCTCAATCCCTTCCGGGCTGATTTCTCCACAGCTCTTGAAGCCATAGGGGGTTGCAATCCTGCTTGTTGCAGACCTTAGGCTTCCCTTAAAGCTTGATCCAGGAATGTATATTTCATAGGAATATTCCCTCCCTTTCTTCCTCAATACACGTGTAAATGGAATATCACAACCAGCTGCACTCGGGTGGCTCCATCCCACACACATTAAACCAATCGTCTTTATCTTGACGGAGAAAGTTATCATATGGCTCCACCTCCAACTATCTTTATCATTCTGTCTGCATCGATCAAGCATGAACTTTCTCCAACCTTCTGTGGAGTCAGCTTCAGGATCTCTGCATAGGGAGATGAACTCCCCATTCTCGTCGCTTGACGGATTCCATAAAGACGTGCCACAATAGGTATGTAGCTATTACTCTTAACCCTGGAACGGGCCACTGAAAGCGAGCTACCTATCGCGCTCCTAATCCCCTTAACCCTATCCTGTTCCTTCTTCACACTTTCCTTAAATCCATTGCCACATAACTCAGGAAATCTTGAAAGAGCGTAGCATTTTCCGAATGCCTCCGCGTCGCTGGAATACCCATTTATAACGATTCTAAACAAGTCTTCTACACCATAAGGCTGTGAACTGAGGAATTGTTCTTTCAACAAATCAAATCTTGCCTCTGCAGAACTATCCGATAGTGTTCCGCTATCCACAGCGTCGAAGCAGAATAGACTTAATGACGGATTTTTCCTCGCCTCTGCTTTAGCTTTTCCCATCAGCATGGAGGCCGCCGAGACTATTGCCCATACGCTAGCCCTTGCCGGCGAAGATACCAAACCCATTGATAGCCCCCTTGCGCCTCCCATGTTAGCAGAAAACTCTCTTCCAAGCACTAAGGCAAACGGCAGGATGCCCCATGAGGGCATGAAGAATAATGCATCGTCCCCTCCAGCATACAATAACCCCAGTTTCACTGAGACCGCTGCTCTAGCCGCTTCATCATCGTTTTTAGAAATATTCTGCACGCCTTCCCATATCTTTTCAACACTATATTCGATCGCCTTCTTTAGCGCCAAGTCTATCCTAGCGCTTCTCTCATACGCATCTGCAGCAGAGAGACAAGTCGCCATGAAAACGCCCATAAGGTTTCCATCCACCTTCATAATTCCAAGGTTTCTAAGGCGGATTTTCCCTTCTAGTTCCTCCTTATTATGACCAGCTATGAGTTCCACTATCCATTTACTTGCCCCGTCCCAATCCGCATGAAAGACTTGTCTAGGAACGAATGTCCTATTCTTCACAATAATTTCGGATTCATATTTTACTCTAAAGTGAAGATCTCCTCCTATTTCATACAACTTTTTACACGTTCCACAGACCTCCTTTTCCCCTTCAGGGGTTAAGACCTTCTCTTCAGGAGGATTAAGGTAACAGAGCTTACATAGATTCCTAACGCCTTTCCCCGGGCTCGTCTTTACAAACCGGTCTTCCGGCTTCATGCTGAACTTCTTAAACTGAATTTTCTCCGTGAGGTTCTGCGTGGTCTCTCTATAATTAGTACTTAAGGGGACTGATGCAAACCTGACGGATATCTCCTTTATCTCTTCACAAGCCTTTTCCAGCGTACCGACTAAATTCGATGGAAGGATTAGCTGTATAACTCCTCCTGCCGAGTAAATTATGGCCTCATAAGGGAGCCAAACATCGCGGCTTACATGGTGCTGAATCATAGACGGTATTTGAGCCATCACCGCCGCATCGATCATAAGGCTCGCGGCAACGACCACCCTGAGTTCCTCAGACTTGAAGACAAAGGATTGGATGTTTCCAACGTCTATCAACGCCATCTCAACGCCATCGACGATTCTACCACCAGCCATTTCGACGGGTTTTGTGTAATTCTCTGCTCTTTTGCGTATTTCTTCAACGAACATCCTACTGAGATCATCTATGGATGCATTGTCATATTGATGTAGCTTTTTCCAAAATTCCCAGCATTCTGGCCCAGCCCTATAAGCAGCATCCTCATTAATCCCTGCTTTGTTAGATAAATTACGTATCCTCTCACCAATTATCGTCCCGCCCAAACTTATAAGTCCATCGAAGAATGTAGCAGCATCATCAGCTTCCGACAACATCTGGGCTTCTCTGCTTTGAATCTCCTTTATCTCGCTCACGTAACTCTTTCCTTCTAAAAGGATCTCAGCTATTTCTGATGAAGCCGTGACAGGATCTGTGTATCTGAAGGGCTTGCCCATATCCCGCAACATGGCTGCCAGTCTTAACATAGCCGTCTCTTTTCTAGGAAGCCCATTGGCCGTGGCCTTAGCCCACGCTATAGCGGAAGCGAGGAGGAGATGAGGCAGAAGCCCAGAAGTATTCAAGGGGGGCCTAGTGTCCGCAGGCAGAGCGAACCAACAGTGCTCGATTTTCTCAGAGAGGTCAGCATCAGAAAGGATGGCTATGGGCTTTAGTTCATTGAGTCTCTTCACAATATCTTCTCTGTAGGTTAATTCAATGAACCTCACCGGGCTCCTGATCTCGTCCTGAATTTTTTCGAAGCCGATTAGCCTGTAAAGCAGGTAAGTTTTCAGGGGATTTGGCATCACCGCAGGGATTGTTTCCCTTATCAATGGAACCCTTAGAAAAAGCGCTATCAAGTCGGCGAGTAGCTCCAATTCCTCTGTTTGGTTCAAATTTCCCTCTCGCATGCGTTTAGCGAATTCTAACGCCTCGGATAGGAACTCCTTTAACCTTCGTAATACATTTTTCCAGATTTCTACGTCTTGTGGTGTTACCTTTCTCGTCGAAACTACTCTGTCTTCATCCCTGTAAGGAACAAAGAATGCTTTAAAGACCGGATAACCGGGTTCTTCAAATTTCACTTCGTCAAAGCTTCTCAATGGTGGACACCTCGTCCTTTACGTCTAGCTCTCCCTCGTAGGTTCTCATGGCGCTCTCAACAAGGGTCCTAACAAGAGTGTTCAGATCTTCTCCCTCTAAGCTCCCCCCAGGGTTGATGGAGATATTTTCAAACTTTATATGCTCCGAATACTCAGAAAGCTTTAGCCTTTCCAAGTGGTATATTATCCTACCGAGTTCATATCCTCCAACCTGCTTTCTGTATTTAAACCTACCAAGCAGAACGGCCCTGCCTCTAGCCGAAACTTTCAAACCCATTCCAATAAAAAGGAGGCCCAGCTCCTCTTGCCTGAGATTGAGAAAACTGACGGAACCGCGGAACTTGGAGTTCGGGGGAGCGGCGAGAACGTTCACCTCATGTTCCAGATCAAGCCTTTCCAACCGGATTCCTTCTCCCTTAAAGTCTGAGAAGCTTATAAGACCTTGGAGGCCGTTCGTGCCGAACAAATCGCAGACCAAACATACTTGCTGGTTCCTCGTTGAATCGCAAGACCAACCTCTATTCTCCATAAGAACCTCCCCCCAAATCTTATAGTGCCTCCATCCATGGAGACGAGCAACTGGCGGACGAGTGGGAGCAGTAGCCCGTATGAAGCATGACTTCGTTTTTCCATTTCTGGCTCTGAAGCTGAGTTCAATCCTTGACCTGATGTTTCCTTTAACAGAGGATGCGGGAATAGTCGGCACATTATTCGTCGTATGGAAACTCGAGTACTTCTCCTCAAACTTAACGCTGGATATAGCCTCGCTTGTTAAGCCCCCGTACTTATTGAGAACCTTAATCAATTCTTCCTCATTCATCAGATGTTGTTCTTGCGCCGAGCCAATATACAAATAGGAAATAGGTTCGATAGTAACCGAGAGAGAACCTACTAGATGCTCAAACCTGCTCCTATCCCTCGGTCGAGCTCTAATGACTTCGACTCCTAGAGATTGCATTTATCCAGGCCTCCTTGAGCTTTTCTAAAACGCTCCATACGTCATGGTCCTCCGCCACCTGCCACCCATCCTCAATTCTAACAATCCCTTGTAAGTTTACTTCACTGTCAAGACCCTCTTCCAAACTTTTTAATATTCCATCAACACTTTGGGGGAACTCCCTATTCTTGAATCTTATATTCTCAAACTTGACTTCTCCGAAGCCCCTTGTCTTGAATCCGCCTATTTTAACTTGACCTTCATTAATCATGCGTAAAACGATGCCTAAGAGGCCTAGCGCGTAATTTGGAAGGTTTGTACACTCCATTTTAAACCTAAACTTGGCGCCTGGCTCCACATACTCCACAGTATAAAGGGCATGTTCCATTACGGCCCCGGTTCTCCTATTGATTGCTATTCCGGTTCTCGCACCAAGCCTGACTGGAAGCGGGTTTCCATTCTCATCAAGAGGATATGCATCGCTGAAGCGGATTTTGCCTGCATAACCCAGTGAACCAAATATTTTGCACATTAAACATGCTTTCTTGAAGAAGGCATCCATAGCATCCTTCGAATTCCTACTCCTCAACTTAAGTTCCACGTATCTTCCAAGGGTCTGTTCCCCGAGCTCAGGATCCTCTATCTGCTTAAGATCCATACATGTTTCTTTGGCTAACCCAGTGCACACATCGAGTTTAGCGCTCTTCGCCATACTCGATGTATAACTCCTGAAAATGCCTTTGATGCTTGAGCCCGGAATGTACGGAAGAAATTCATCTTTATATGGAATCCTGAGGACGGCTAGGTCAACAACTGCACCCAGTGGAGGCTCTCTACCACTACCGATACGAAGTGGCGAGCTGTTCGTTAAATACCCCTCTACGACTGTCTCTCTAAGCAGGATAGACGAAGATGTCCAATACATTATTTACCTCCCCCTAACCGACCTTCCGATAGTATCTTGATTTCTCCGCCTTCCAAGGAGTATGTCGACCACTTGGCTGTCCTGAGCTTTAAAAGACCACATCCCACTCCTTTTCTCGCGCCTACACTTATTCCCATTTTAAGCAAGTAGTCAAGCAAGCCCCCCAATAACTCTGCCCTCGGATCGTCTATATCCGGTTCAGGTAAGAATCTGATGTTCAAGACATCCATTCTAAACGACCAGAGAGTATTTGGGACCACTAACTCTTCAGTAAATAAAAGCCCGGGTCTCGCTGCATGAAATTCCCTGTCAATGCTGACTCCGGTTTTAGTGAAGGTGCGTGCCGAACCATTCTTAGGATACGCATCGTAAATCTTGATATGGCTCGCTAATTCTGTTGAGCCGAATATTCCACATATGGAACAAAAGTTTCCATCTTTAGCCTCCTGCTTAATTTCATCTTCATCCCAGGGAGAATGGGCACGCATTCCTTTAGATAACGCTATCGACTCGACCAGTGACCTGAAAACACCTTTTAAGCTGGACCCTGGGATACAGGGTATCCCGTCAATCCTGTACACAGCAACGTCTACTGCAGCACCTAGTGGTGGCTCTCTGCCGGTGCCAATACGAAGCGGTGTTTCGTTGATCAGCTCTCCCTCTATCTTCGTAATGAGCTTTATTAGGTTAAAATCTCTGTATTCCATCTCCCATTCACGTAGCGCGTACTCCCGCTAGCATTCTTAATAAGTCTGTGAATTCGTTAGGGGTCCTTTCAAGTCTGGTTTTCTCAACTATTTCGAAGATCCATTTCGCTAATCCAAGAAGTTTCCTTGCATCTTCCTTTCCTCCCTCTCGGTATATTCGCTCTAGTGCATTAGCCACTAAATCGGCTGTTCTCTTCCCTTTTCCAAGCCTCGAGGTCTGTCTGTAGGCAAAGGCAGCGGCAACAAGTAGGCTTGCCTTAGGATCTTGAACGTAATCTAAGGATGATAAGAGGTTTTCGAATTGCGATTTTGTTAAGCCATCAAATTTAGCCTGTACCCCTATTTTTGTAGCAATATCAAGAGCCTCCTTATCGGAAATCATATTTACAACCGTAAGTAAAGTAAAACTCCCATATTTAAACTTTCCTCGTTTTTAGAGACTGTCAACTTAAGGCTTATTTTTAAGTTAGTAACAATGAGCACGATAACTTTATTTATTATTCTTAAATAAAAAAATTTAAGATAACTTTTTTTAAAAAAAATCGTAGCTAATTTTGTTTTTTGGATTAAAGCGCGCGCGCTAAAATATTCCCAATTGAAATTCAAATTTCATCATTATCTGGTGATGGGATAAAGAAAACTGAAGATAAGTTCCAAAAGCTTGGAGATTTACTTGAAAACGTCGAATACCCGGAGGGGCGTATTGAAGTTCATAACCTTTGAAGAGCCTAAAGAAGATCACGACAAAAATTTTTCAATTCATCATTTTTCTAAGCTTAATGAAATAGTTAAGAATTTTATATATTCTACTCAATAGTAGCATAGTTATAACAACCTTGTAGATACGATTTCCTTCTGGTGGCATATTTACAAATTATCCTTCCGGGTTAAATAACCACTTACATATTTCTGGTAATTTTTCTTTTATATATCTTAGTTCTAGCTCTTCATTCTGTTTTCTTACTTCAACCATAGTTCTTTCTAATCCCGAGTGCGCGAAAAAGTTTCTTTTAATATCTGATGTGCTTAGAGCCTTTTCTTTCTTCTCTTCCGAAGTCCCTTCTTGATATAACTCGTTTAGACAAGTCCATTGCTGGGTAACCTTGTTCTTCTTATTATCTATTTCACTTAGGTCTCTTTCTAGAAACCTCTTATTTAACGATAGATCTAGTTTATCATAGATTTCGGTGAATCTTTCTTTAATCTCAGTAATGCTCACTCCATCTTTTATCTCTAATCCTTCCATTTCGCTAGATATCCATTTGAATAAGGCAAGTGAATAGAACAGGTTGAAAACATCCTTCCACTTCAAGTTATTGACAGCGACTATTTTTTCGCTTAGCACTGGTTTCGTTTTTTCTAGGAAGAAGCATATTAGTTCCTTTTCAAGAACTTCTACTTTTTGATCAAGGTTTATTAACCCGCTATAAAAAGCTAGAGGCACATTATACTTTATAGAATGAAATGCTTTGACGAGGTTGTCTAACAAATATTTCAGTTTCGTCTTTTCGTCTTTAGTTTCATAAGAAATCCTTTTTTTCTCCTCTGGATTAGTTTCGACATAGTATTCGATTTTACATAAAGTTTCTAAATTCTGGGGCTTGATTGGTAAAGTGAAAAATGCTTTTACATCATACTCGTTAACGAATATTCTTATGGTGTGACGCAACTCTTCACTAAGCTTAGTTACTGGTTCAGAGATTGCGTAAAAAGCGTTAATTTTTTTCTCAGTTATTCCATTTCTTAACTTATCATAGACAATTATAGCTCTTAAGGCTTCCAGCATGGAGGTAACGTAAATGTTGTATCCGGTAGACATGTCTGTAACTACTATTGTTTTCTCTCCGTTTTCATTAATTCTTTTCATTATGTCGAGAAATATCTGTACAGCAACATTGCCAGGAGTGTTTTTGAAGCTAAATCTTTCTTGACCGATCATATAGTTTCCGATAGCATTAATTGGTAAGATCTCAAAATCTTTGTAATTGCTTATATTACTTATCTTGTCTCGGAGGCTCTCAGCTAATGAAACTCTGTCTGTTAAATACTTTTGTATGTCCTGCCCTCTGTAAAGGCTGTTTGGACAAACGTATATTATCTTGGCTTCATATCCTTTCTTCTCCCTATAATAAGAATATAGAACTTCAGATGAAAGCTTAAAATCCCTTCTTATGAAACTGCCTGCATCATCACCGTCTTCTATTTCATAAGTAACGCTTGAATATCCTTCCAGATTACCAAGAACTTGGTATATCAGGGCCTTCATATCTGCACCAAGATTTATTACTGTAGAAACACCTATAAAAATGTAAAAAGTGGTACATTCTTTGGTCTATCTTTCAATTTTGCTTTTTAACACTACGGCTTAAAAGGTAAAGTTAATTACTCGATTTTACTTTCTAAAATATGGTGTTGAGGTTGAAGCTCTCGGTAATTGCCCCGATAGGTACTTCTCCGCCTGTGGTTACGGAGTTTGTTCAATATGTTGAGGATGGTTTGAGAGAGCGTATTAGTGATCTTACGGTTATAAGCACTAGTGATCCTTATGTTCTGAGTTGCACCGATCTCGCTGAGCAAGCTGTCCGGGATAGGTATCCTCATATTTATTTCCACAGGCATCAGCTTGGTTTCGAGGATATTGATTCTCAGGACAGGCTTTACGAGTTTATGCTTGACGTGGCTAAGCTGCTTAGAAATCAGGTGGAGCAGTTTAACGCCAGTAAGATTTACGTGAACTCTGCCGGAGGTAGGAAGGATGCGCTCATAGCGCTTTCAACGCTCTGTCAGTTCCTGCCTGTCTCAGGAATATTTCACATCGTGATGCCTGATGTTAAGACGTTCAACGTACAGCTGGAGAGGATTAAGCATGAGATCGAGGAGCTCGGCAGGGCGGTTGATAAGAGAGCTTACTACTTGAGTAAGAGGGATTTGTTCGACCCTCTGATGTATCCTCATCCGAGCACCTACTCTGTGGTTAGGATTCCGGTTGTCCCCTTTCCCCCGGGGGTTCTGGGGAATCTGGCGAAAATATTGAAGGGGGGTAAGACGGAGATAGTGACTACTGGATTAGAGCAGAGGCACATAGAGATGCTTGTAGATATTGGGCTTATCACTGCAGACAAGAGATACGTGTACCCTACGGATGAGGGGAGGCTCTTATCCACGTTGATTAAAACGCTCGTCGAATAAAACGTGCTTTCTTTAAACTAGGCTTAATGGGCAAAGGGTTTGCCGAAGGGCATACTATTAGTATAAACTGCAATCTCTAGGAAAAGATTTCCTTTAAAGCCTTGAGTTTTCAGTTTCCAAAAGGTTTATATAAAGTATACCCGTGAGTATACCATTTTACGATAGGAAAGCTGAACTTTCAGCCTTAGAGGAAGCAGCGCGCGCTACGAAAAGATAGTTTATGCGTAGAAACAGTCGAAAAAAATTTCAATAAAAAACTAGTCCGTATTTTTCCAGCCCCTCGTAATGCTTAATGTTTCTCGTTAACAGCTTAAATCTCTTCACTACTGCTGTGCCACCTATTATTAGGTCCCTGTCCTCAACAAGCCTGCCTGAGGCCCTGAGGCTCCTCCATATTTCCGAGGCTTTCTCCAGAATCTCGTTGTCGAGCCAAACAATGCTGAAGGATCTCTCCAGTATTTTCTTAGCCTCCTTCACATTCCTCGTCCCCCTGATGAACTCGTAGACAGTTATTTCCGACACATAATGTGAATCCTCCGGGTTTAACTCCAGTCCTCCCTTATAGTAATCGATTAGACAGTCTGTATCCACTAGTATTCTCTCGCCCATTTTTTAACCCTGACCTCATCATATCCCATTTCCAGAAGTTTCTGCATTCTTTTCCTATTTTTGAGCCTGTTCTCAGTTAGAGCTATGTTCGCGAGCTCGTTCAGGAACTCGTCCCATGCTTTCTCTCCCTTAATGCTCTCCAATCTTTTCTTCGTCTCCTTGCTCACAGGTATGGTACTCACAATTATGGATTATGAATTATAATTTATAAACTTTTTGCGCGCTTGGGACCCATACACAAGATTCGTGAAAAACGCGTGGACACGAAGCTTACAGTCAGCGAAATCGAGAAGGGATTTATGAAAAAGCATTATTAGAGTTATTTATAGGAATGTAGAATCTCAAAGGAGAATTGAAAGCTTTTGGAAATCAATGTCCCGCCGTAAAACTGAACCTAAAAATCTGCGCCAAGACTTTCAGAATAGTTGGTTTCAGTAGAACGTGTGTTAGTACAATAATAGGGGTCTCTCCTTCAGAGTTCCGGTTGCGGGGTCGACTTCGAAGCCGAGGGTTTCTAGGACAACGACGCCTAGCAAAACCCTGTCTATGAAATCAGATATCCACACGTCGAAAGGCCCCTCCTTATCCTTCAACCTTATCCATGCCCTCCCTCTTTTCACCTTAACCATTCCGGCTCCAGTCATGACTTTCTCCTCGCTGACGGGCTCGATCCCAATTTCCTTAGCGATTTTTTCAGGCAGCGCTGTCAGAGTTGCCCCCGTGTCAACCAATGCTTTCAATTTTACAGGCTTCTTCCTTTCTAAGCTTGACACCTCTATCTCAACCCAAGAATGCCCCATTTTACTCTAGTAAAGAGAGTGAGGCTTACGGTATTTAAACGTTATAACACGGTTGGAATCTCATGGAGCCATCGGAATAGACGCTTCCATGATCGCCCAGGCAGCGTGTTCTAAAGCGCGCGTGCTAAATGTGTATAGAATTACTGAGTAAACTAGCATCTATCTCCAGAGGGGTCTTTATACCTACAGACATAGAAGAAGACTGGCCAAGAATACTTTTCGAGAAGGAAAAAACGTCTGGGCTCTGATACTCGAATGTTTACTTCACTTCCAGAGGAAAGAGGCATGGGATCCAGTTTAGCTTTAATTGCGACTTTTGGAAATTGAGCGGCTAATAAAACAGGTAAATAGCCTGATCGAAGATAATGGTTATCAATACTATGACGTACCGGACAGTGGGCAAGTGGCACTTCTGGTTGCGTTCAGAGAGGATGGATGCTAATCACTGTGAATAAAATGGGTCGTTTTTATTTTAGGAAAATGCTGAGACGAATCTCTATCTTTTGATTCCGTAGTAGATATTCAGTCAATTGCTATCCCCTCCTGAAGCAGACCTTAATTTCTGCATATACCCGTTGAATTTGGCATCGCTTATGACCCCTTCCTTATCAAAGATTGAATGTACTTTCTTAGACCCTTCCCGTTCCATTTCATACCTACAGGCTTCTAAATCTTCACAACGAGCTTGGTAAACTCTTCAGGTGGCTAGGAAAGAATTGTGAATTCTAAAGGTTTATAAGGAATTAGAGTTTATATTTCTATAATGAAAGTGAACGGTGAATTAAAAAAAGAGAAAAGTTGTTGTTATTGCATATTGGGATGATAAATTACTTAAAGATTTTGATGCTTAGGATTCATCCTTTCTCCAAAAGAGGAAAACTGAAAGTTTAAGAATTAAATAAGTGCGCGATACTTCGGCCCAGAATTATACTCTTTTCTCCCCTGTTTGAATTCCTGAATGGTGATGAGGTAAAAGCTGTTGTTGCCCACGAGATAGGGCACATTGTGAACAAGGACCACCTAAAGTATTATTCGGGCTTATAATATGGATAATAGGCATCGAGATTCTTGCCCTATCCATTTACTATAAGCTTGTCGGAGACAGGGCTGGGGACATTCTTTTCTTTCTTTCAATGTTGCTAGCATTCTTTTTCCCTCTTCATATCATCTTATTACTGGAGAAGAATGGAGCTTAAGGCTGACCTATATGCATCGCGTGTTGTGGGAAAGGAAACATACATCTCTGCATTGAGGAAGCTGGCTGGGCACAACCTTCTCCCTCTTGACTGGGGAAGCGAGGATCACCCTCCAATGGAGAGGAGGATAGAATATATACTCAAAAATTGTAAGGATAACAGGTATTAGCGCTTCTTTCCCCTCCTGGAGATATTTACGGCAGGAAAAGATGTTTTAGGCACTGAAAAGCGAAGAGTAGAGCCAACGCGTCTCGAAATGTCTCTACAACTTTACAGGAAAGTTTATGAATATGTTCATGATGATTGTAATCATGATGAACACGTTCATAAATAGGAGCAAGGAGCTAAGCTTTCTAGAAGAGAGGTACCGCTCCCCCAAGGCTGAGCTCATAGTGGTGTATGGGCGAAGGAGGGTGGGAAAGACCTTCCTTTTGAGGAGGTTTCTCTCAGGAAAAAGAGGCGTGTACTTCGTGGTTTCTAGGCTAGGCAATACTCTTCAAGAGATCTCGGAGGCGATAGGTGAACAACTAGGTGTTCATCCACCTTTATTACGTCACTACACTGATTTATTCAGCTACATAGCGAAGGAAAGCAGTGATGAAAGGATCATCCTCGTCATCGATGAGTTTCAGCGATTGGCGGAATACGACCCCACGTTTCTCACAGAACTACAGGCGGCTTGGGATGATTTTCTCAGCTACTCCAAGGTTTTCCTCGTGCTAAGCGGTTCCTCAGTAGGAGTTGTTGAAAGAGCTGCCTTGTCGTCTTCTTCACCCGTCTTCGGGAGACGCACGGGGCAACTTAAAGTGAAGCCATTCACATTTACATGCGTCAAGGAGTTTGTCCCCATGTGGTCGTGTGAGGACAAGGTCAGAACTTATGCAGCTTTTGGAGGGGTTCCCGCATACTTATCGCTGCTCGACTGCTCCAAGAGTCTTCTTGAAAACATTAAAAATCTAATACTTGAGCCGGGAGGATTACTGCACGAGGAACCATATTTCCTCCTAGCAGCTGAGACCCGAGAACCATTAAGATACATGACAATACTGGAAGCGATGGCATCCGGATCCACAACCCTCGGCGAGATAGCTTCGAAAAGCGGGCTCTCATCAAGCGAGTTGCCAAGGTATATGAGGACCCTTGAAGCACTTCTCGACATTGTGGAGAAGAGATATCCTTTGCTAGAGGAGGGGAGACGTGGAAGAGCCAGGTATGTTATAAAGGATAATTTCCTCCACTTCTGGTTCAAGCACGTTAGGCCAAGCCTCCACCTTCTTGAGCTCGGGGAAGTAGAACGCGTAGCTAGAAGGGTTTCAGAGCAACTGGATGAATACGTTTCCAGAATCTTTGAGGAGATTGCACTCGAACACTTTTCCCATTCGGTGCCCGCGCTGAAAGTTGGTAGGTGGTGGCGGGGCGAAGTGGAGATAGACGGGATAGCTATCGACGAGAAGAACAAAGTCGCATACTTCATGGAGGCGAAATGGTCAAAACATCCTTTAGACAGGTCTGTTCTTCGGGAGCTCGAAAGAAAAGCCGGAGAATTCGAATGGGGAAAAGAAGGGCGGAAAGAAGTCTACTGCATATACTCTAGAAGCAGCTTCACCTTTGCACCCGAAGAAAACGTGAAGCAAGTCAACCTATCGGAAGTCTGCAACCAGCCATGCAGCTAAGAAAATGTTTAACTTACCAGGGTAGCGCGCGAATGATTGAGATATGAGTGGATGGCTGGTGAGAAATATTTTCATATTCGACAGACCTCTCTTTTAATGACCCGTATCCTCTGAAACTCCTTTTCAAACACCTTGGCCAGTTCGGCGCTTCTAATCACAAGCAGTTCTTCGTTACTCTTCTCGTCTGCCTGTTTAGTCCAGTTGAAGCTTCCGATCAAGACGATATACTGGCCGATAATCGCAACCTTGTGACGCATATGGTACCTGTTAATATCATCCCTGACCTTAACGCCTGTCTCCAAGCTTGGAGAACTCGCTGTATTCAGAGGCTTGTTCCTCCTCGAAGAGCGCGCGAAGGCTTTCAAAATACTTTAGCAGAGTGCTTGCTAGTCTCGTAATAGGGGGCTTTCCTTTAGTGTTGGGGTTCCAGGTCGGCTTCGAAGCTAATGGTTCGAGGACGACGATACTTGGCAGAACAAGGTTTTGCGAGGCTTAAAACAGCTGTCGAATCGCTTACCCGCGCTCTCCACCGTGAAGGCTGGAGTTGAATGAAGCTTCTCATGCCTCTATGTGTAGAAACGTGTTTTCATGGTTATCGAAAATGATAACTTTGAATACGCGCTATTTTTGCAGCACAATATTTTTATATTTCAACCCGTTTCCAAGAGAAGGCTTGAAGAGGCTTGGTTTCATGCTGCTGCTTCTAGCTTTTTCAACCATGTTTTTCAACACTGTTCAAACACCTGCCTACGCTTCTCCTTTCGAGCTTGCTTGCGACGACGGTAAGGCTGGCTACGGTTGGAGCGACTTCTACCCTAGCGGTGCCGCAGTATTGTTCTCCCCGCCTTCTGCCGGCTGGAGGATAACGGCGGTAAAGATTCATGCAGCATGCATCCTAAAGGGTCCGGCGTCGCTCTTCTACATTCAGATATGGGATGCTGGCTTAAACACTAAGTATTCTGAGCCGCTTCTCTTCAACAGGGTTTTCAAAAACGCTACTCTAGACTGGTACACGATACGGCTTCCAAACATTGTCGTTACCGGAGACTTCTACGTCGTCATCATCCCGATGTTCACCCTTGACGGGCCTCAGCTCTGGATAAGCGTCGACAATAATCCGCCTTTCTCCAACACGAGCCTCATCATGAACGTGGATAGGCATACTCCTCTTTTCCACATGAACGCGACAAGCGGGAAACCGGGAGACTTCATGATTAGAGTCATGGGGGAGCCTGCTCCAACTCTTCCCGAGCTCAGGCTTGCTTCAGTAGAGTTCAACGATGAGGAGACAGTTATGGTTTTCAACTATCCCGGGGAGGTGAAGAATGCTTGGGCAAGGCTGACTAGGGTTAACGGCGACCCTGTTGAGTGCCGTGTTTCCAGGGAGGGGTGGAGCATCACCGTCAGGGTTAACGAGACAGGGCTGCTGAACGTTCTAGTTGAAACTGCCGGGGGAGATGTTGTTGGAGCCGGTTTAAGGATTAACGCCAGCCTGAGGACACGTTTCAAAACTCTTTCAACAAACTATACTGCTTTACAAGAGTTTTCAGAGGTTTTGCGCAGGATGGTTGAAACCCTTGAAACGGAGAACGAGAACTTGAGAACCCAGGTTAGGGACGCGAATTATGCGACCAGTATTCTTCAAAACCAAGTTTGGAGGCTGATGGAGAACAATACTAGGCTGGAGCGTCAGACAGCTGAGCTCAGCATGAGCATCGATAGGCTAAGGCTTGAGAACAATCTTCTCCTAATCCTCTTAAGCGTGGCGGTGGCTGCTCTCCTTCTCACAGTTACCGTTAGAAGGTTAAGGGTGGGGAAATGGGCAGGCTGAGGGTTAAGGCTGCTGGAGTACTCCTAGCCATCTTAGTCGTCAGCATGGAGTTCACTCCGAAACTACTGGCGTCAAGAGTCTTAGCTCAGCAGGATGGCTACGAGGATTTCCTGAGCAGGCTTGAAACCTATCTTAAGGATGCTCTCCCACCTGAGTCAGACCCGATAAAGGAGTGCGAGTACATTATTCCTGACGGCTTCAACGCCTCCACGGCTGAGAGGCTCTGGAGGATTGTCGGGCCTCTGGTGAGCATGGGCGCGTCCAGAGAGAACATTACGAGTGTGTTGGAAAAGGATTCGCAAAACGGCTTTCAAACCGGCGGGTTCTTCCTGAACTTCAGCAGCACGATTGTTGAGAAGCATGAGGATGGAAGCGTTATGGTGAAGACCCCGGTTGTCTCCAGCAAGCCTCTGAACTACACGCATTACAACTCTACTGGTGTAAAGATGCTTTACGAGGCTTGGAACGAGACTCTTGTCAGGCTTTACATGGTTGAGAGGCGCACAGGCCTATACAGGTATGTCATAAAAGATGTTGAGGAAGGAGTTGTCTTCAGCATCGTCTCGAGGCTCACTGTGAATGTTTACCCTGAGCCAGAAGTTGGGAAAATAATGCTTTTCCATCCTGAGGAGAACTGGCCGTGGTTCCTGGGAAACCCGATCATAGCAGTACCGGGTCACTACGAGGAGGTTAAGACCCTTGTCCCTGAGCATGAGGAGAGCCACAGGGTATTGTTCCCAGCGTACGACCCTGTTATCGTTGAGGGCTGGATTATATACACCACCGTCTCCCAGACGAGCCTAACCCTAGGCGGGACGCTGGAAATATCCTACTGGGCAGAGTACAGTTCTCTGAATGGGGTGCCAACACCCCTTAATGCTTCCCTTAGGCTGAACGCTCCAGACGCCTTTGAACCGATAGACAGTGTCGAGAGGATTCTTAACGACACGCATGCCTCAGGAGTCTTCAGGCTAAGGGCTGTTAAACCGGGGCTCCACAACGTCACGCTGGTCTTAAGCGGGAACGCTTGCTTCGCCACCTGGCCTCCCAGCGAACAGGTCTCCTACGCAATCCTGGTCGTGGGCCCGGAGTCGCCATCCGTAAGCGTAAGGGTTCTCAACGTGGACCCATCCATCCTTAAGCACGCCGGGCTTCTCTTAGAGCTTGTTAACAACGGTGGGAGTGTTGCACGCAACGTCAGTATTCAGGCAAGCGGCCTCGACGCGGAGCCTTCGAGCCTAAGCATGGGAGACGTTGAAGCCGGGGGGTTTAGGAGAGTAGAGTTAACGCTCCGCCTCAAGAAGGATTCCTCAGAAGTAACGATTAGGGCTTACTATAGGGATGAGGAGGGCAATAATTATTTCTCTGAGGCGGAAGCCTGGGTCTGGACGCGGAGCATCTGGGTTCCTGAACACTACGAGGAGATCAGAGTCCTCGTCCCGGAGCACGAGGAGGCTACGAGGGTCTTCATACCGGGCCTAAACTATTCTACCCACGTGAGGTTCTACACGTTGACGTTCAGCAGCCCCGGCTCAGAAATGGTTGCGGCAATGCCCAGTTTCCAGGGGCACTACGGGGGTTTCGAGCTTGTTTCACGCTTAGCCCCAATGGGGACTGTGGAGCTGAACGCTTCCAAGGGTGCTGAGGCATTTTCCAAGGCTGACTTCATACTGCTCAGCATCGAGCCATACTTCGAGCAGGTCGGGGTCTTCGAGGAGAAGAATGCTGCGGAAATTCTCGGCGTTAAGCCGGGTTTGCTAAGGAGCAACAGCTCAATCGGTGAATACAGGACTAGGCTGGTCAGCCAGACGTGGAGGATTA
>JAAOZP010000007.1 GCA_011605725.1 Nitrososphaerota archaeon
ATCAAATCTTCACAAAGCTCCTCCTCTATGGCCTCTTCAACAGCCTTGCTAAGTCCCTTTAAGCCTTTCTCGCCTACAACTTTAGTCTTGAACCTCTCCCAGAGATCTCCATCAATAACTATGCTTGTCTTTATCTTCCTAGTCATACTCCAATCCCTAAATAATCTCTACAGTAAAAGAGTATATAAAGTTTTTGCTCATTATAACGCGCTCTGTTAACTTTATGCCATCATCCGCGCGCGCTATGCTTAAGGGAGAGGCTCCTAAAGACATAATACTGCACTACACTTGGTCAAGGTTAGACGATCCTTATGGAGTCTTCTGCTGCTGGGAGGCGCCGAGCAAAGAAGCTCTGGTTAAGCTGTTCGAAAAATACTTGCCTACACTGTTGAAATACACTGAGTTTGCGCGCGCTAAAAATAGGAGTGTTCAACACAAGCATGCCTAGAATACCCAGTAGCCAGAGGTCAAATCAAATACGAGTTCAACCATCTCTTGGAGAAGCTCTCGGAAAGAGACGAAGAGCTATACGTTAGGCTAAGGATGGTGAAGGGAATCCAGCAACACCCGGTCTTCTACATTACTGAAGGCCCGATAGAGGAATGGGGAAAATCAAACTCTTCATAGCGCGCTAAACCTCTCCGCAATATTTAAAAAGCTGTTGAATCGCTTGACTGGAAAATGCGCGTGTTCAGCCGCTTAGAGTTCAAAGACCCGTCTGAACTGGTCTTCGGATCAGCTAAGCATCCTTTGAACTACGGCTTCGGGCTTAAAGTAGGGCAGGGTGAAGTGGTTCCTGAAGTAAAGTTTTTCCCTAGGGCTCTTTCCGGCAAGGATCCTGCAGGGTTTAAGGCTGAGGTGCAGGCCATAACGAGGGAGGTTCTCGACAGGGCTGTTGAACTAGGCGTTCCCTCTCTTCAGATAGAGACTGAGCTGACCTTCATGGAGACTAGGAACCCTAGGCTTGCAGGCGAAGTAGTAAGCATGCAGAAATCCCTGATGGAGAAATACCATGAGGAGAATGGTTTGAAGCTTGGCTTGAGAGTTACTGTTGCAGACATAAGGGATTTCCGGGAGGGTTTAAGATCAACCGCGAACTATAGTCTCATGATGGAGGCTTTCGAGGCTGTTTCCTCTAATGGTGCAGACGTCCTGTCTATAGAGTCTGAAGGCGGTAAAGACGTTTTCAACCATAGCTTGATCAGGCAGGATGTTGAGGGAATAGTTTTCTCAGTCCTGCTGGCGTCTTTAGACATGAGCCTCATCTGGAGGGATATTGTTAACGTTGCGAGGAGAAACGGCTGTATCGCTGGCGGGGATACTGCTTGCGCTATTGCAAACACGGCGATGAAGCTAGCGGGCGATGTGAAATCAATGCTGCTGCCCCACACGCTTGCAGCCGTTGTGAGAGCCATGTCGGCAGCAAGGTCTCTAGTTGCTTACGAGCAGGGGGCAACAGGTCCAGGGAAGGACTGTGGCTATGAGAACGTGATCCTGAAAGCGATAACCGGCTTCCCAATGTCGATGGAGGGTAAAAGCAGTGCTTGCGCGCACTCCAGTCTAATAGGTAATGTTGCTTCCGCATGCTGTGACCTCTGGTCTAACGAGCAGGTTGAAAACCTAAGGCTTTTCGGGGGGTCAGCGCCCCAGGTTTTCCTTGAGGTTCTCCACTATGATTGTAAACTGATGAATAAAGCAGTAATGCTTGGGAAAGCTCTGGAGCTTAGAGATATGCTTGTCCTGTCGGACAAGTTTGACGATCCTCAAGCCCTTGTTCTCTCCCCGGATGTTGCTGTTAAGATTGCGGAAGCAATAGTCTCCGAGCATGGTGATTACTATAGGCGGGTTAAGTCTGCATGCCAAAAAACAGTTGAGATCCTGGAGGGCTCCCGGCTTCTACGCTTAAGCCCTCCTGAGCTCCGCTTTCTCTCCCGCTTTAAGAGCATTGCTGATTCTCTTCCGGAGGATGGGGAAGTATTCAGGGAAAGGATGTGTAGGGTTTTTGCAGGGAGGCTGCCGACCTTCCGGGAGAGGGATTACTGGCCTTAATCAAGCAGGGGAGTCCTCATGCTTATAGCCTTCATTACTCTTGGAAACATGTCTGTCCTCCTATGTGGGAACTGCGTCGCGTCGATAAACTCGTTTTGAAACTCGCGGACCGTGTTTAAATCAATAGCCTTCACTTTCTTAGCTACGGTTTCAGCCTCCTCCCTAATCCTTCTTGAAAGGAGGCTCATTACCGCTCCCTGGCCTGAGCCGTTCCCTATCTGTATGATCCTGCTTAAGGGGAGCTCAGGCATCATGCCGACTATCATCGCCGACCTCGGGTCAATATAGTTTCCGAAGGCTCCTGCAACGTATACTTTAGACACCTGGTTCAAGCTTACTCCGGCAATCCTTAGGAGAAGCATGCATGCGGTGAATATGGCTGCCTTCGCAAGCTGGAAGCTTCTAACGTCTTTCTGCGTTATGCAGATTCTCCTACCCTCCTTGTTAACAGCTAGCACGAAAGCCTTTTCTCCATCAGTATTCACGATTCTCGGATTATTCAGGTCAGCAATCCTCCCCTTCTGGTCTAATACTCCAGCTATAAGCATCCATGCTACCGCGTCGACAACTCCTGAGCCGCATATTCCTCTCGGATCCGTGTCGCCTATCGTCTTATAGTAGACGTTAAGGGTCTCCACGTCGATGGAAACCGATTCTATCGCACCGTCCATCCCTCTCATGCCGTTAGAAAGGCCAGCTCCCTCGATGGCTGGTCCAGCCGCCGTGGATGATGCGAGCATCAAGTCTCCTGCTTTCAAGACGACTTCACCGTTGGTTCCAAGGTCTATCAGCATGGATTTCTCATCCTGCTCATGCATTCCTGAGACAAGTATGTCTGCAACCACGTCTCCGCCAACATAGCCGCTGATTAAAGGGAAAGTATGGCAGACTGCGGAATCGTTCGCCGTAAGGCCTATCTCTCTCGCTTTGAACACTAGGCTGGACCTGAAGGGTGGAACATACGGTGCTGTCGCTATCGCTGAAACATCCACTCCATAAAGAAGGCTGGTCATAACAGTGTTTCCGGAGAAGGATAATTCGTAAATCTCTGAGGGGGAGCATTCAGCCTCGTCAGCCGCCTCCTGAATCAACCTGTTTATTGTCGCCACTACTCTGCTTTGAAGCTCCTTCAGATTCTGGCTTCCCTTCAAAGCGAAGGTTATCCTGGATATTACGTCGTCACCATACGCTATCTGACCGTTGTAATCTGATTTTACGGATGCTATTCGCCCGGTTTTCAGGTTGACCAGGTAGGCAACGACGGTAGTTGTACCTATGTCTACAGCGACACCGTAGAAATCCCGGCCGCTCGGTCTAACATCCAGGATCTCGTCTTCATGCAGAATCGCTTCTAAATCCCATTCTAACTCCCTCAGTTTACCGGGCAGCTTCTTGAGAAGCAGGCTGTCGATTGTTTTCGCGTTTAAAGTCTGAAGAAGGCGTTCAGCATCAGACCTCTGGTCTGTGAGCGAAGGCTTAGGAATCCTGGCTTTCAAGCTTCTAGTTGCAGGATGGGGCTCGAAATCCTTAACGCGTCCCCATTCAAGTATCTTGCCCCTGGTCTGTCTAGAAGACTGGGGGATCCTAATGGTGACGTCGCCTATGATTCGTGCTTGACAGGCTAGTCTGAAGGATTTCGACAGGCTTCTCACTTCTTTTTCCATTGAAGTCGGCTCATTCAACCCGTTGCTGACGACTTCGACGACGCATTTTTTACAAACGCCACGCCCTCCGCAGACGCTTTCAATATTAACACCCGCCTCTTTAAGCGTGGCTAGCAGGTTCGACCCGTATGGGGCCTGAATCCTAATGCCTTCGGGTTGAATCGTTACCAGGGGCACGGGTGCAGCTCCGTTAAACAGTAAATATAAACTTTAAAAAACGTTTAGCTTTTAACAGTTCGAGTAGCAGGTGTTTCAGCGAAAAGCTTTTACCCGGCTTTTTTAAACAAGGCTCAATGTTCTTTAAAGAGGATTGGGCGGAGGCTAAGGAACGGCTTTCAGCCTGGTGGGAGAAAGATTCTTTAGACAGGCCGCTTATACAGGTGTATGCTCCAAGGAGCAAACCCAAGTATGCTTCGGAAGAGGATTTGAAGTTCGACTATGATCATTGGGGTTTTCCGAGAAAAATTAAGGATCCTGCTGCCATAAGCGGAAACATAAAGGGTTTTCGGAGGCAGTGTGCAGAAACCTATTACGGGGGTGAAGCCTATCCGAACCTCTGGATAAACCTTGGCGCCGGTGTTCTTGGCGCATACTTAGGCGCGGAACCGGTCTTGGAGAGCGAAACAGTATGGTTTGGAGCTCAGAGAAACAATGCGCTTGGGAAAAGCTGGGAGGAATTACGCCGCTTAGAGTTCGACCCGGCTAACGAATGGTGGATACTTACGAAGAGAATAACTGAAGCAGCTTCTGAAACCCTGGCGGGGTTCAGCATGGTTGGCATGACTGACCTTGGTGGAATACTGGATGTCGCCGCCTCGCTGCGGGGAGCTGAAAACCTTGTCGTCGACCTTGTGAAGAATCCCGCGGACGTTAAATCACTCTCCTCCAAGATTATAGATTACTGGCACATGTGCTACGAAGAGTTGGACAGGATAATAAGGAGGCGCGTAGAGGGCACGTCTGCCTGGATGGGCATATGGTGTCCTGAAAGATGGTACCCGATTCAGTGTGATTTCGCCTTCATGCTTTCCCCGAAGCTTTTCGACGAGTTTGTGCTTCCACATGTTGAAGAGCAGTGTGAAAGGCTTGACAGGGTAATATATCATCTCGACGGTCCCGGTCAAATACAGCATTTAAACTCGCTGCTTAAAGTTGAGAGGCTGGACGGCATCCAGTGGGTACCCGGTGCGGGAGAAGAGCTGCAGGGGAATGACTGTGGGTCGCAAAAATGGATTCCCCTTTACAGGAAGATCCTGGAAGCCGGGAAGCTTTTAGTGCTTTACATGCCCAGGGAAAAGGTTATTCCAATGCTTAAGGCGCTTGGCTCTAGGAAAGTATTAGTCCAGACTTTCTGCGTTTCCGAAACGGATGCTAGGAAGCTTTTGACTGAGGCTGAAAACCTGATGTAGGGTTTGGAAGCCTGTTTACGACGCGTGCTTTCCATCCAGGGTGAAAAGAATCTTCGCAAGCGGTTTGACTACTTTGCCTTTATTTCAGGAGCTGCACCGAATTGAAGCTCGTAAAGCTTAGCATACGCGCCGCCTTTCTTCATCAGTTCCTCGTGAGTCCCCTCCTCGATTATTCTCCCGTTCTCTAGAAACACTATTCTCTGTGCAAGCTTAACGGTTGAAAGCCTGTGGGCGATAATTATGCATGTTCTCCCCTTCATGAGTTTCACCATTGCTTTCTGGAGCAGCGACTCAGTGTATGAGTCTAGGCTGCTCGTAGCCTCGTCCAGTATAAGTATCTTCGGATCCTTAAGCATTGCTCTTGCGAAGCTTATTAACTGTCTCTCCCCGAGCGACAGGTTGCTTCCTCCGGGGGATACTGCTGTCTCATACTTCTGCGGCATCCTGTTTATCAGCTCCTCTAACCCAAGCTCTGAAGCAACCTTCTTAACATCCTCATCTGAAGCCTCCGTGTTTCCCAGCCTTATGTTCTCCATGATCGTGCCGTTAAAAAGCACTGGTTCCTGCGGGACAAGTGCTACCTGTCTCCTGAGGGATTTGAACGTGAAATCCTTAACATTATAGCCGTCTATAAGAACCTCTCCAGCCTTAGGGTCGTAAAGCCTCAGTATAAGGTTTGTCAAGGTTGTTTTACCCGCTCCCGTTGGACCGACTACTGCAACTATCTCGCCCGGGTTGACTTGGAAGTTCAACCCTTGGAAAACAGTGTTCCCATCGTAGTCGAAATAAACGTTTCTCAACTCGATTCTACCTGTTTTTATCTCTATCCATCTTGCTCCTTCAGACTCTACAACTTTAGGCTTCACCTGGAGGAAAAGATAGACTCTTTCAGCCGCCGCCAACGCTGCCTGCAACGTGCTGTAGAAGGTTGTTAGAGTGATTATCGGCCGGTAAAGCATCTCGGCATAGCTGTAGAATGCAACTAGAATCCCGATGCTGATTTCTCCGGATACGACTAGGCTTCCACCGTAAAGTATCAGTATAATGTAGGAGATGGTTCTAACAGCGTCGAGCGAAGGCCTGATCATTGCGAAAACAATTCTGGCTCGAAGGTTTGTCTTCATCGTTTCATTACTCAGCCTGTCGAACGAAGCAATGTCAACGTTTCTCCTCTCTGCGAAAGATTGGGAGACCCTTGAGCCTGAGACGCTCTGCTCAACGCTGCTCGTCAACTCGCTAAGCTTCTCCCTGGTCTGCCTATAGGCCTGTCTCGTCTTGACCGCGAAATACCTTGAGAGAAGCAGCATTAAAGGTATTGCGGTGAGTGTTGCTAGACTCAGCCCCACGTGTAGGGTGAGCATGACATAGAGTGAGCCGAGGAGTGTTGCTGAGCCTATGAGTACTTCTATTGTTCCTGAAGTCGTAACATCCCCAATAGCATTTATATCGTTTATTATTAGTGAAATGATTTTACCGGTTCTCTCAACGTTAACATGCGCAATATCCATCTCCTCCATGTGTTTGAAAACGGTGCTTCTCATGCTGTAAAGAAGCCTCTGGTTTATCCTACCGGTTAAACTGCCCCTTGCGAAACCCAACACCCATCCTCCTGCAGCAACCCCCACCAGCATGAGGGCATATTTCCCTAAGCTGTCTGGATTACCCTGCATAATGCCCTCGTCTATAAGAAGCCTGCCAACATACGGGCTCACAACGTTAACCCCTATTGAGGCTAGTGCTACGATGATAAGCATGAGTACGCTGAGCTTCATCGGAGCCAACCATCGTAGGAGCCATGCGATGAGCGTTCTGGAAGCTATCTCCCTAGGTTTCCCCTCGGCTTCAGCAGCTTGACGGAAATGCCAACCCATGCTACGGTTTCACCTCCTGAAAAGCATACTGTGAAACATACAGCTTAGCATAGACTCCTCCTTTACTCATGAGTTCCTCATGCGTCCCGTCCTCAACAACCTTTCCGTCTTCAATAACAATTATCCTTTCGCTGAGCTTCAGTGTTGAAAGCCTCTGAGTAACTATGAAGACAGTCTTATTCTTAACGAGCTCCTTCAACGATTCGTATATTTCCTTCTCTGTTTCCACATCCACGCTTGAAGTCGAATCGTCCAGAATTAGTATTGAAGGGTTTACAAGCAGGGCTCGCGCAATAGCTAGCCTCTGCCTCTGCCCGCCTGAAAGAGTAACCCCTCTCTCTCCTATTACAGTGTCGTATCCTTTCGGGAGGCTTGTTATGAAGTCGTGTATCCTCGCCGCCTTCGCAGCCCTCTCTATCTCATCCTGAGTAGCGTTAGGCTTTCCATACGCGATGTTCTCCCTTATAGTTGTCGGGAATAGGAAAACATCTTGATGCACTATGCCTATGTTTCTCCTGAGCGAGCTTATCTTTACGTCCCTAATGTCTACACCATCTATCAGAATGCAGCCTTCCTGAGGATCGTAAAACCTTGGTATCAGCTTGATCACGGTGCTTTTCCCAGATCCTGTTGCCCCGACTAAAGCTACTTTTTCCCCAGGCTTCACTGTAAAACTCATCCCCTTAAGTATTGGCTTATCCTTATCGTAGCCGAACACTACGTTCTTGAAACATACTTCCCCCCTAACGTTTTTCAGCTCTATTGCATCAGGCTTCTCCTTAACCTCGGGTTCAGTATCAAGGATTTCAAATATTCTTCGTGCTGACACCATTGCTTCCGCATATCTTGACAATACGAATCCTATTGACATTATTGGCCAAACAAGCATGCCGAGATACATCGTGAAGGTAACGAGCTGGCCCAGGCTAATACTGCCCATAATAGTCTGGAGGCCTCCATACCAGTATACGACTGCAGAGCCGACTCCGATTATCAATCCCAGCGAAGGCCATGTTAGTGAGCTTAGGAAGACGCTCCTCATGCCTATGCTATATATCTCCCTGTTTTTCGCCTCAAACCTTTTAAACATCTCTTCTTCAGCGCCAAGCGTCTTCAAAACTTTAAATCCTGAAACAGCCTCCTGAATCATAGCGCTCATATCGCTCGTCTCCCTCCAGATTCTTTCGAACAAGGGTCTTACGAAACGGTTGAAAGAAAGGGAAACAATACCGATGAAAGGTGTTAGTGCTAGCGCTATTAAGGCTAGGTTAAGATTTATCGTTAAAAGGATTGTGATGACGATTATCAGTGTGGCTGTTGAACCTATTATGTTTGGAAGCGCGAAGCCAAGCAGCCTACCTATGTTTTCAGTATCCCGGGTTACTCTAGTTATGATCTGTCCGGAGTCAACTCTATCGTAGAAGCTGTACGATAAGTCTTGAAGATGCCGGTAAATGCTTACTCTAATCCTGTAAACTATTCTCTGTGCTAATGATTCGCTTAAATATTCATTCAGAAACGATATTCCTCCTGCTAAAAGCGTCAACACCATTATTGCCGCCGCGTAAAACCATAGTTCTGACAATGCTTTCACAATCGTTATGTCGATAACTCTCCCCGCTATTATTGGGCTGACTATGTTAACCAGGGCTCCGAGAATTATCATGACTAGTGTTAACGCTAATATTGTTTTTTCCTGCTTAACATATTCCAGGATCCTTAGGAACGGGTGTTTACTGCTGTCAGGCATTTTTAAAACCACTCTGCATAACGCTATTTAAAAATTACTAAGCATCTATTTTCAGCCAAAGCTTAAGCTGGCTCATGGGAAGAGGGCTTTAAGTTACTGTTTCAAGAAGCATCCTGCTATGCTCGTCGACTTTACTAATATCCTCAACAATGTAAACATTATCGTTAGTATCGATGATAACGATCTTTTCTCCAGACCTGTTTACACTCCTCCTCCCCCTTGTCTTGAACTCCCTCGATCCTCTATTAGTTTCAACATGCCATATGAATTCGTCTCCGCTTGTCTCCAGCTTCCTAACCCTTCTAATCACAGGTATGAAGTAGAGTTTTTCCAATGTTTCTTCAAGGTTTTTCCTCGACTCAGCATCCGTTTCTCTATAATCTTCCATTACGCATACTTCGTTTCCCTGAACATCGGTGAATATCAGGAAATAAGGGTTGCTTATTGGGAATGGCTTCTTAGGAACTACTTCGAGAAACTCCCCGTTGCTTCCCACTATCTTTACAGTATTCGGCTTCTCTCCCTTAAGGATCCTTGTCTTTTTCACATCCAGAACCCACGTCTTGCTAAGGAAGTCTTCAAGCAACGGCAACCTGTTTCTCAGCCTCCGCAAACTGTGCTTTATATATTTTAGCGTACAGCCCGTTCAGCCTCAAAAGCTCCTCATGCGTACCGGTTTCAACAATCCTACCCTTATCCATCACAACTATCTTGTTTGATCTTTGAAGGGTTGAGAGCCTGTGCGCAATAACTATTGTGGTTCTCTCCTTCGAGATATTGTCTAAGGCCTGCTGTATCTGTCTCTCCGCAAGCGTGTCCACAGAGGATGTTGCTTCATCCATTATTAGAATTTTAGGCTCAAGAATTATTGCTCTCGCTATCGCGATCCTCTGTCTCTCTCCCCCTGAGAGTCTTGAGCCTCTCTCTCCAACAGGCGAATCGTAGGCTAAGGGGAGGTTCATTATTGTCTCATGAATATTCGCAGCCTTGGCTGCAGCTATCACTTTCTTCAAATCCACTTTTTCAAGGCCGTATGTTATGTTGAACAATACGGAGTTGTCGAAGAGAAACGGGTCCTGAGCAACTATCCCTATGCTTTTCCTCAACCTTTCCAGCCTGATTTTCCTAATGTCGACACCGTCTATCAGAATCCTGCCTTCATTTACGTCGTAGAATCTTAACAGTAGTTTCGTCAGTGTTGTCTTGCCTGAGCCGCTTTGCCCAACTATTCCAACCATCTCGCCCCTTCTTATTTCAAGGTTTATGTTTTTCAAAACCGGGATGAACGGTTCATAACCGAACGTAACGTTTTCAAACCTTATGTCCCCCATGATCTCGAAATCCTGGGCGTCAGGAGCATCTTTAATCGCAGGGTCGATCCTTAGGATTTCAAGAATCCTTTCCCCGGAGGTTACTGCTTGCTGCAGTGGCTCAGCAAGGTTTGTTACTGTTTGAATCGGACCGTAAAACATCCACATGTAGCTGACGAATGCGACAAGTGTGCCGGGAGAAATATCTCCACTTATAACGTGTAATCCGCCAACGTACCATACTATCGCTGCTCCCGCGGAGCTGACGAAGCCTAGGATTGGGAAAAAGCTAAGGTGTAGTCTCGTTATGTCCAGGTTTGCCTTAACAACCTCGTTCATTCTCTCAATAAACCTGTTGACCTCTCCTTTCTCCTTAGCGAAAGACTTCACAACAGATATTCCGGGTATCGTGTCTACGAGTAGAGAGCTTACGTCAGCCCATTTTCGCCAAGCCTTATGGTAGACAAGCCGGGCTTTAGACCTGAACCGTGGTATTCCAAGGATTATGAGTGGAAAAGGCAGTAGTGCGAAAAGAGAGAGCCTGTAATCCATAGTGAATATTATGATGCCTATTCCAATTATGGAGAGGACGTTTATGATTAGGCTTGGTATCCCCCAAACCAGGAACCATTGGACCCTGCCAATATCATCAGTTATTCTTGAAATAACCCTGCCGGTGCTCATCTTGTCGTAGAACGACATTGAGAGTTCCTGGACATGACTGTAGAGGTCTCTCCTCATGCTGTAAACCAGTTTCTGGCTTAAAAGTGAAAGCGAATAGTTTTGAAGTATTCCGAGAAGAGTGTTCAACGCGTAGATAGTTATTAGGAGGGCAGTTAGGTTTAGAAGCGTGGTTTCCTGTTTCTGGGTTGCTATTTGATCTATGAGTGTCCTAAGCAGGGAGGGAGGCACTAGGTTTAATCCTGTGATTACGACGGATAGGGTTAAACCAGTCAACACGAGATACCAATGGGGCTTGAGATAAGACATTAGCCAGATTATTGCGCTCTTCCTGCTCTTCCCGTTTTTTTCAAAGTATAGCTTGAACTCTATCTCCCTAGGGTCTTTATACTGGAGAAGCGCGTTTACCACTCCTGCCGCATGTCTAAACTCGCTTATCTTGTCTTTCGAAAACCTCGCTACAGGGACTTCTCTACCATCGACAACCAGAATGAGCTCGCTGTTTCCAAGGTAATCGTTGAAGACTACTTGCGTAATCCTTCCTATCTCTAATTCCACCTGCTTAAGCCCTTTCTCATCCAGCTTCAAAACCCTTTTGTTTGTAACTATGAATAAGTATTTAGAGTAGTTGCCATCGTCACTCAGGTCGCCTGTTGCGATCGATAGAATTGTTTCTTCAGGCCTCGTTTCCTTCTCGACCAGTTTCCTTTCTTCTTCGCCGAGTTTCTCTAGAATGATTCCGCTGGTTTCAACATGCTCCAACCTTAAAAGTGCTGCTTGCACGCGGTTCTCTATTTAAGGCTTTTTGATTTAACAATGTAAAAACTTATTTAAGCCCTATGGTTCCGTTTCCCCGTTTCCACTCGTGAACGCTTAAATAACGCTGGGGAAAACATTAGTCGTATGAGAAGTCTTAAAACGGTTGGGCTTATCGTTGCCGTAATTGTCATCCTGGTATTGTTCATCCTCTACGGTAGAACAGTGATACCTTTCCTACCGCCGATTTTCACCGTTGAAATTGAGCCGGGGACTTTCATTCAAGCCATGCTGGTTGCAGCAGGCATCTACATAATGTATGTAATAATATCCTACGCGATTTCCTCCACGGTAGTGCGTGCCGGCGGAAAGCGTGGGGACGTGAAGATGCTGACGAGCTTTCTGCGTTCAATCATGTTTTTCATCGGAGTCCTGCTGATTATAAGCATATTCACCGGAGGCGGGTTAACATTCGCCACAGCCCTCGGAGCCTTCGGAGGAATGTTTCTAGGATGGTCTCTGCAGCAGCCCGTCACCGGGCTTGCAGCATGGTTCCTGATAAACATAAGGCGTCCGTTTAAAGTTGGTGACCGTATTTTCCTTCCCGCATGGGGTCTGATAGGCGATGTCTTAGACGTTGGAATGATGTATACGACGCTTAACCAGGTTGGTGGAACTATAGGAAGCGAGGAGCCTTCTGGAAGAAGAATTCTAATACCCAATGCGATACTTTTCTCAAACGTTATTATAAACTATACGAGCGAGATTAAGACGACTCAGCCATATATACTGGATGAGGTTGTCGTCAGGATAACTTACGATTCTGACTGGGAGGAGGCGGAGAGGATAATGAAGAAGGTTGCGACAGAGGTTACTATGGACATAATAAAGGAGACTGGTGTTGAGCCGTATGTTAGGTCTGATTTCTACGATTATGGAGTATACCTTAGGCTCAGGTACATGACGCTTGCTGTGGACCGTCCTAGGATAGCTCACGAGATAAACAAGAAAATATTCGAAGAGTTCCAGAAGAACGAGAAAGTAGACTTCGCCATTCCATTCATATATTCCTACAAGAAGGGTGAGAAGGCCTTTAAAGTACTTGGCGACTCGACAGCGGATTAAAGCTTTTAACCAAGAAGCCTGGAAATACGTGTGAAGCCTTGGATTACAGCGAGCTCCTGAGAAAGAGTCTACACTTCCTCCTCTCGCTAATACTCCTCCTACCGTTCTTGTTAAACCGGTTTGAAATAGTTTTAGACACAAGGGTTTTCTACTCTGTTTTAAGCATCGTGGCCCTGACGCTGAACGCGATCCAGATTAAGCGGCCCCTCTTAAGAAGCGAGGTTAAGGGCTTCATGAGAGAGAAGAGGGAGAAATTCTTCAACGATATTAGAAACTACCTGCCCTTGAGAAGCAGGGTTACTGCTCAGGTTATAGACAGGGTTGAGGAGAAGATTAGGGGGATAGAGGACCTTATAGACCACCAATTATCAACTGTTGAGAGAGACTACGAGAAGAGAGGAGGATATATAGGTTTAACCTATGGAATACTTGGAGTAACCTTATCATACTTCCTGTTCGAGGATTACGCTTTCTACGGGGTTGTTTCACTGGCTACGACGGATGCTGTAGCGACACTCGTGGGTGGTCTAACTGGTGTTCACAGGCTTCCGTTGACAAGCAAGACTTTTGAAGGAAGTGTTTCAGGCTTCGCAGCGTTTTTCACAGTCTTGCTTTTAACAGGTGTTTCCCCGTTGAGCGCCCTCATGCTTTCAATCATGGCAGCGATTGTTGAAGCCTACACGGTAGAGGATAATTTGCTTCTACCCATAGCCGTATCGTTCCTCTCAACCTTTACCGTTTAAAGGTTTTTCTTAAACCATTCCGTCGTAATCTCGATAACTCTATCCTCATACTCTCTCCCGGTGAAAGTATGGTCTGCCCCATCTATTATTACGAGCCTCTTGGGTTCCCCCGCTTTCTCATAAAGCATGTGCGCGTGTTTAACTGGGACAACAGTGTCTCCTGAACCATGCATAATAAGAATCGGCCTTGGAGTGATCTTTGAACAGGCATCCAGTACATCGTGCTTCAAAATGTCCGTGAAAAAGTCTTTACCCACTCTGAAGCCGCTCGGCAGGTCCACGTAGCCTTTTTCCGTGACTGTTTTCAAATCGGCTCCGAAAGCTTTCAAGCCGTCTGACATGATTCTGAATTCAGCCGGCGAGGACCAGCTGCATACTGCCTTCACCATCTGGTTTCGTGCAGCAGTCAGGATAGAGACTGCTCCTCCAAGGCTTAACCCTACTACGCCGATTTTATCGCGCGCAACCTCGTTCCTTTCAAGCAGGAAGCTTAAAACAGAGTTAAGATCAGTTATCTCTGAGGAGACCGTCATGTTTTCAAACTCGCCCTCGCTCTCGCCGGATCCTCTGAAGTCGAATCTAACGGCTGCGATGCCCTCTCTACTCATTTTCCTAGCTGCGCGTACGAACAGCCTGTGGGCTTCAACCCTGTTTCCAGTGAAACCATGGCAGAAAACTACTGTCGGAGCAGGCGTTTCATCGGGAACATGCATAACGCCGTGTATTCTCTCTCCTATTACGGTTACAAATATGGGTTTTTCCTCCATTTCTGAGATCAGTCTGCAAACGCTATTTATAAATATGGGTGTTAAGAAAGCTTAGCAAGGTTTATTCAAACTCTATTGTTGCAGGAGGCTTGTCAGAAATATCGTAAAGCACCCTTGAGACTTCAGGAAGACTACTGATTATCATGTCCCTCACCCTGTCAAGCCTAGCCCAGTCGAGCCTAACATACTTCGCAGTAATAGCGTCTTCAGACTTGACGATTCTCAGGGCAATCATGTACCCGTACTTCCTTGTCGAATCCTTCTCCACTCCCGTAGCCCTCCCTTCGAGAAGAACTGGGAAGGCTTGGAAACACTCTATGTCCGCAAGCTCGTCGTCAACTATGGCTGTAGCCTTCTTTATTACTGAAAGCTTCTCCTCAGTGACTTCACCGAGTACCCTGATTGCCAGCCCGGGTCCTGGGAACGGTCTACGGTTAACTATTTCATCCGGAAGCCCCAGTTCCCTTGCAACCATCCTGACCTGATTCTTGTAAAGCTCTTTCAAGGGTTCAACTATTTTAAAACCGTATTTCTCAAGCGGGTTTATGCCTATCTGCTCCAGAACATTATGCTGTGTTTTCACTCCTCCGGCGGTTTCAACTATGTCCGCCGCTATCGTTCCCTGCAGAACGATTTTTGCACCAGCCTGCTTAGCTATTTTCGAAAAAGTCTCGTAGAAGGTTTCTCGGAAAGCCTTTCTCTTCTCCTCAGCGTCCCTGATTCCTTTTAAAGCCTTTAAAAAATCTTTTTGAACATCATGCACCTCTACGCTTATCCCTAGGTTTCTGAAGACCCTGCTAGTCTTCTCAGCCTCCCCTATTCTCATGAAACCGTCATCCAGGAAGACGGCTCTAAGGTTTCCGCCAACCGCTTTAAAACCCAGTACAGCCACTACGGAGCTGTCGACCCCGCCGGATAAGGCGACGATAGCTGTCTCGCCGCCGACCTCTCTTCTTAAAAAACCTGTTTTTTCCTCTATGAATTCTCTGGCGTTGAACTGTTTCATGCCTCAGCCCGTTTAAAGCCATTATTTAAGCTTTATCACGGTTCTTCAAGATTTTAAGCAAGAGTATTTTTCAAATGCTGAACTTTTTCAGAAACGCTTGTAAACCGTTGTAACGCGCTAAACTTTCACGGCTGTCTATATTTGCTTCAGCCAGTGGAATCCGCTTATCAAGCATGTTGACGACGCGTAAGACCATGCTTGCTACATCATCTTTCTACAGCATGTGAGGAGGAATCCGAGTAATCCATTATTTTGCAGGCTTGTTAAAAACCTTGGAGAAACCTATCTTCAAAAGAGAAGGTAAACCTATGAAGTCAGTCACCGTGTAGAAGAATCGGAAAAGCAGCGATATGGATACGCCTTGTGAAAGAGGAACTCCGAAAAGCTGTAGCAACGCTGCTAAAACACCCTCCTGCACCCCTAGACCCGCTAGTGTTAAAGGCAAGTATGTGAAGCTCGACACGAGCGAGTATATGAAGATGAATAACACAGGGCTCAGCTTAACGCCGACGGAAAGAGAGAAAAAACAGAGGGCCGCCGAGTCCAGAATGGATGTCGACAACATGGATAAAACAACTGGTCCCAGAGCCTTCTTCGCTTTAACACCTTCTCTCTGAAAGTTTTCGATCCTATTCAAGTAGGGGTTTAGAACTCTACCTATCAACCTGAACGAGCTGAGCCTCCGTGCAAGCTTCCTAGGCTTATCGGACCAGAGGATTGTTGCGAAGCATAGGGCGCTGGCTGCCAGAATGATGGCGCTTAAAGCAACAATCCATTGGACTCCAGAAATAGTTTCCACTGGGCCGATTAGATACGTTACTGAAATTACTGTTAGGAAAGCCCTTACGATGAAGTCAACCATGCCCGACAGGATTGTCGCCACTAAGCATGCTTCGAAAGGGGTTTTGCTGAGCGCCTCCATTACGAAGGGAGTTATGAAGTATCCTGAACGCCCAGGTGTAAGGTCACTCGCCAACTGGCCTGCGAAGTTCGCCTGAATACAGCTTAAAAGCCCAGCCTTATGTTTTAAGGATGACAGGATAAAGTAGAAGGATAGCGCTATCATTGTTGAGGCAGCCAGTATCAGGAGGGAGCCGGCTAAAACGTATTTAGCATCAGCGTAAAGCAGGGTTTTAAAAGTCTCTTCAAAGTTTGCCTGCTGAAGCAGGATTACCAGGATGAGTAGGCCTATTGCTAGCTGAAAAACTATTAAAACCCACTTTCCCGCTTTCTTCTCCTGCTTCATGCTTCTATTACCCTTGGGGAAAAGGAATTATTAATGGTTGCCGGTTTTACGCCTGCGAGATCACTGTCAGCCTGCGGGCTCAAGAATCACATTCCTCTCCTCCGGCAAACGGTTTCCGGTTGCCGACTGCTATACCGGTTAAGAGTCAGCCCTGATGGGGGGAGCCTTTCTCGCTCAACTTTTCCAGCATGATTTTTCTTTCAGCTTCCAGCTCGTCAAGAATTCTCCGGAGCCTTGCAGTCAGCCTATCGTAGGCTCCTCCAGATATTATGTTATCCTTCTTCTCATCCTCTAAAACAACCAGAAAAGCCCTTACTCTAGTAATCTCCTCCTCTATAATGTTCAGGCTGACCGGTAGGGGGGGCGTGCCGGCTGTCGACTCGGATGCTGAAGAGGATTCCTCCTGAATGGTTCGCGTCTCCTCCTCGCCTGATAATGGTTTAAAAAGATCCAGAGGCGGGCTGGATGTTTCAACAACCTCCTCCGCAGGGGGTTGCGAAACTACTGCGGCGACTTTTCTCCTCGCACTGGGTCTAAACTTTCCTATTACTATTGCTGCTACGGAGGCTCCCCAGACTGTGAAGTAGCCAGCTCCGTAGCTCGGCATGTTGAAGCCCAGTACAGGGTTGAAGACTGTTACTGTGGTTAAGAGGATTACTCCAAGGATGCTTATGACGCCGGAGCGCAAAGGATATAGCCCGAGGGCTCCAGCAGCAATCAGAATTATGAATGATACTAGGATGATTATTTCGTAGATTATGAGGCTCATGGGCTGCTGCACGCCGTTTGCAATGTTTTGAACGAATTGAACCACCATGTTGAACAAGGTTGTTTCTCCAGTCTGGCCTGAGGGAAGCATGAAGGAGCCGAACGGGAGTAGGAACGTTGCTAGAATAGTAACCAGGCCCAGCGCTATGCCTGCAACCCTGTCCGTATCCATCTCTACGTTATTTTGTCTTGTTAAAACATATATTAACCTTCCTTTTCAGCATTTTTCACAGTTAAGACTAGGTATTCCGGTTTTACAGCGTCCAGGGTTTTGGCGAAGAGCTATCTGGGAGGGGGAGGTGGTGGAGGAAGCGTTTGAACGTAAGCAGGCTTTCTTCTTCTCAATAGTAGCGCAACCGTAACTATGACGATTAGGGCTAAGACGGCAATGTAGAGCCATACGGGTATGTTGACTGTGTATTTTGAAACAGGCGTCCTAGTCTCGTTTCCAGCGTTGTCCACCGCTTTAACATAGTACTGGACTTCTGTGAAAGGCATTTGAGAAGGTATTGAGCAAGCGTAGGCTCCTCCTTGAAAAGTCATGGCAACCTCCGTCCACGAGGAGCCTCCGTTTGTAGAATAGTATAGTTTAACCTCCTTAACGCCTGAAAGCGCGTCTGAAACCTGGCATGTTATTGTTGTCGATTCTCCGAAAACAGGGTTTGATGATGTTGACAAGCCTGAGACCGCGGGGGGAGCAGTGTCGACAGTAAGCGTGAAGGAGCCGCTCCATGTTGCAGTGTTATCCACATTGTCAACAGCCTCAACGCTCCAAGTGTGAGAGCCTGCTGAAAGGCTTATCGTCTTAGAGTAGTCGCTGCCAGCAGTCATAGTGCCTTGGGAAACACCGTCGACCATTAGCCTAACCTCCTTAACTCCTGATCCGGAGTCTTCAACCCTGACGATGAACCTTACTAGGGACGAGTTCAGAATAAGGCTCCCTGTGGGTGAAGCCCCGCTTATCACTGGTGGAGTTTTATCCAGAATAACGGGTATTGTTTTCTCAGCCTCACTGTTTCCAGCCTTGTCACTACTGCAGTAGCCTATTGTATGGGCGCCGTCGGCGAAGCTTGAAAGAGTGAAGCCTGCTGTGTAAGTGTTCCACGGGCCGCCGTCAACCCTATACTTGGTCTCTTTCACTCCACTTGCCTCGTCGCTTGCTGAAAGCTCGAACAGCGTGGAGCCTGAGACGAAGGTTGTCGCGCCGCTTAAATACTTCGGGGAACCGATTGTTACCGCTGTAACGGGCGGGGTTGTGTCTGGAATCACGTTCACCGTCGCGGTTGCGGAGGTTAAGCCTGTGGCTGAGGCTGTCAACGTCTGTCTTCCTCCTCTAACATCGTAGTAGTCAACCCTAACAGTGCTTGAGCCAGCTGGAATAGTGATGCTTGTTATCCTTCTTGCTGTTCCGAACTCCCTGAACTCGCCGTCAGGAGATGTTGTTGAAAGACTCACGATTATGCTGGAGGTGTGGGTTGTTTCAAAATTGTTAGCGTCCCTGAGCGAAATGTTAATGTAGGAATAGGTTACTCCCGCAGCCATCGTGAAGCTTGAAGGCTCTATGAGGAGCTTAGCGGGTGGACCAGCCTTAACGTCGAAAAAGTTGCTCTCGCCGGTCTTCGGAGATACCAGTAAGCCTCCGCTGGTAGTTATCTTAATATTTTTCCCTATCTTGTTTATTATAACCATTCCGGTCCACTTCCCGTTTACAAAGGCGCCGGTTACGGTTGGGCTTATTGTTCCAGTTGTGTCTGAAAGCGAGTTCGACCCAGTATAGTCTGTCTTAACGTTTCCAAAAGCATCGTAAGCAGTAATCGTTATGGAGAACGGTACTGCAACCTGCTTCGGAGAGGATATTGTGTCGAAGGCGAAGCGTTCAAGCGGACCGGGTGTAACGGTCAACTGCTTTTTATCGTCACCATAGTTCGGCACTGCCACGAGAAAGCCTCCGCTCCAAGCCCAATACATATAGTCGTCCGTCCAAACCTGAATATTCCATGTCCCCGCCTTATCATCGTAATAGTAGAAATCCGCATGGTCTTGACCATTAGGTATCGTAAGCTCGGTTATCTCCGCCCCACCCTGGGTTAGAGAAAACTTTTTGTTAGTCGAGGTGGAGGTTGAGCTAAGCCTAACCTTAAGGTCTCCGCGCGTCACAGCCTCGTTATCCTTAGTCTTCCTGTAGACACTCATCTTAACCCATTTACCGGCTTCAAGCGTAGTGCTTTCAAGACTAAGCTCTAAATGCGGAGGATAATACTTAACCTCAAGATATGGTCGTTTACTCGGGTCATCATATTCTTTCGACCTCATATAGAATCTAATCGTGGAGGGAGCTGACTCAGCGCTGTCTTTCAACATCCAACCGTAGTTCGGCACGTAGGTGTCTTTAGATGCAAACTTTACAACCGAACCTTTTACGTCTAAAATAAGCCAAACATTCGGATTAATGCCGACTGTTACAGAGGTTACAAAAACATCTGCAGTAGGCTGATTGCTCCATTTGATCGTTGATTCAGACCAGTCGCTTCCGGTGACACGATAGACACTCATCGTCCTGCTTGAAGAAGGAGCCTCATACATGAATAGTTTAATGAAGGCAGAATCTATGACGGAGCCGGGAGGTATGTTGCTAAGATCGAACTTTATGAAACTACGTCCATTTTTATCAGCTAGACTTTGAATGTACAGGTAATCAAGGTTGTCAGTCCTATTCGGGTCTCCCTCCCAAACAGAGGCATCATCAGTCGGTGGGAAAGTTCTGGAGAGCAGAATTGCCCCGTCTCCAGTCACTCTCGTAACGCAGGGTATTGTTGAGCATACGATTGTTATGATTGCTAAGAAGCCTAATAATATTCCTGTTCTACTCAACGTTTTCCACGTTAAGGTTACTCTCCCTCGTGATATAAACTTTTTGTTTCGAATAACCATTTTGCTACTAGTTTCGACACGTAATCGTAAGCTCCTCGTAATCTTCCGAGCGGCTAAGCAATCTCCTTCAACCATTAGACTTTCTCAGAACCAGATCCTTCATTCCTTAGCTTGAAAAAGTTAAATAACTCCTTGACGAGTCGAAAATCCAAATGATAGATGAGAATAAGTTTAGAAAACCCGATTCAAAATTTAAGGGTGTTCCGTTCTGGTCTATAAACGACCTTCTTACTGAGGACAGGGTTAAAAAGGAGGTTCAGCTATTAGGAGGGGCAGGGTACGGCGGCGCCTTCTTTCACGCTAGGGAGGGCCTCGTCACACCGTTCCTAGGCAAGGAGTGGTTCAACGCTTTCAGAGCTGCTGTTGAAGAGGCTGAGAGAAACAACATGTTCATATGGATTTACGACGAGCTCTGGTGGCCCTCAGGGTTCGCCGGGGGACTAGTTCCTTACTCAAGCTCAAAGCATAGGGCTAAAGCACTGGTCATGGCGATGGATACGCGGAACTATTTTGGAGAAGACGTTATTGCGAGCTTCGAATGCGTGGCGGATGAAAACGGGGTTCCCAAAGATTTTAAAAGGGTCTTCGAGGAGAAGGCAGACTCGGGAAAACTCTACCTGACTTTCATAAGGTATGTTGCACCGCTGGGAGAAGCCTGGTATAATGCGACGTGTTACGTCGACCTGCTTGACCACGAGACTGTTAAGCAATTCCTAAACACGGCTTACAAGCCTTATGTCGATGTTTTCAGGAATCATATTGGGGGAACGGTTCCAGGGGTTTTCACTGATGAGCCGAACTTCTCCTCCAGCAGGCCGCCTCCGAGGCAAGCAATGCCTCCAAGGGGGCCGAGAATACCCCCGTTCTCAATACCATGGACAGACAGGCTTCCGGAGAAGTTCCGGGAGGTCAACGGGTATGATTTGATAGATCATCTTCCGAAGCTTTTCTTCGATTTTGGCGACTACATGAAGGTGCGGTATGACTTCTGGAGGACTGTCACCCTGCTTTTCCTAGAATCCTTCTCGAAACAAATATATGAGTGGTGCGACAATAATAGTCTAGAGTTCACTGGCCATTATTTGAGCGAGGATGATCTTCTCGGCCAAACAATCCGGATAGGTGCAGCCATGCCTCATTACGAGTATCAGCATGTTCCAGGAATAGACCACTTGGGGATGCATGTCTGGGGAAGCCTATTAACCGCTAAACAGGTTTCCTCCGTGGCTAATCAGCTTGGAAAAGAGAGGGTTCTTTGCGAAGTCTATGGTTGCACTGGGAATTACCCGTCATTCGAAGATAGGAAGTGGATTGGCGACTGGCTGATAACAATGGGTGTGAACCTGATGTGTCATCATCTTGTTCCGTATTCGATGAGAGGCAGGAGGAAAAGAGATTACGGGTTAAACTTTCACTGGGGGCAACCATGGTGGGGTTACAACGAGTACATAGAGGATCATTTCTCTAGACTGTGCTACGTGCTTTCTAGGGGGAGGAGAATTGTAAAAGTGCTTGTTATCCATCCTATAGGAAGTGCCTGGGCAAGCTATTCTCCGCTAAACGATTCTAGACTAAAGACGCTGGATAATCAGCTTAAAGAATTACTAATGTCCCTTTTGAAGATGCATGTTGACTTCGATCTTGGTGACGAAATCATTATGGAGAAACATGCGGTTGTCGAGGGCTCTAGTCTAAAGATCGGGCACTCTTCGTACGATGTTGTCGTCGTACCTCCTTGCTTAACGCTTTCACGAAGCACGGTTAAACTTTTAAAGGAGTTTAAAGACTCCGGGGGAGAACTGGTTTTCGTTAAACCGCTTCCAAGCCTGGTTGACGGGAAGCCGAGCATAGAGTTGACTAAGCTCATAGAGAGATGCTTGGTTAAAGAGGATGCTAGCGCAAAGTCTCTGAGCAGTATTCTACCGGATAGTCGTAAGCCTTTGAAAATAGATGGGGATGAGGATGGTTGTCTCCTCTATCATTTAAGGAGGGATGATTCGGGAGACATGACTCTATTCGTTTTCAACGCGAGCAGGGATAAGGCTGTGAACGCCAGAATCGGGCTGCCCGGTTCATACAGTATTAAGCTTTTAGATACTTTAAGCGGCTCCATATCGGAGTTTGAAGGCTACGTGGAGAACGGATGGACGTTTCTCGAGCACGTTTTTGAACCCGTCTCCTCGCTCCTGCTTGTCTTCTCGCCGGGGACGCCGAAAAACAGGGCTTCTAAACCTAGAAAAGCCTCGGAAATATTCTTGTCCAGAGGCTGGAAGGTTAAGCGAGTAGATCCTAACGTGCTGGTTTTAGACTATTGTAGGTACAGGACTAGTGGCGATTGGAGCGAGAAAATGCCTCTTTGCAGGGCTAGAAAACAGATAGTTGCAGAGGGTGTTGGAACAAGGTTTACTTTAAAGTTCCAGTTTGAACTGGAGAAGCTCCCGTCAGGTGAAGGGATTAAGCTGGCAATGGAGACTCCACGCTTGTTCAGGATTAGGATAAACGGGAAAGACGTAGCATGGAGGGATGAGGGAAACTGGGTTGACGACTGTCTCAGAATGACGAGTGTAACAGACTATTTGAAAGAAGGCTTAAACGAGATTGAGCTTGAGGGAACCGTAGGCATCGAGCCTGAGCTGGAGAACATGTTTCTAATCGGAGACTTCGGGGTTAAGCTTCCTGCTGGCGGAAACCCGGTGATTGTTGAAGAGCATGCCCCAGCTGAAACCAGGGATCTGACTAAACACGGCTACCCGTTTTACGTCGGCTCTTTCGAATTGAGCAACGAGTTTCAATATGGTGAGAACCCCTGCGGGAAAAAGGTTACCATAAGGCTAGACGGTTTAAAGGCTTCGCTTGCAATAGTCTATCTGAATGGTCAGGAGGCCGGTAGGGTTTTCATGCATCCGTTCACGCTGGATTTGACTAGGCTTGTGAGAAAGGGGAGTAACGAGCTTAAGATCAGGATCGTGGGGACTCTGAGAAACGCTTTCGGGCCGCTGCACTATGCTGGGGGAGACCCTCTCTACATAGGGCCGGAGAGTTTTGAAGACGAGAGGCATTGGACAGACGAGTACGTGTTAAAACCCTTTGGACTAGAGAAGGCGGAAATAATTATTTACGAGGAAAATTCTTAACCGGAAATACTTGCTTAACGCTTTTTCTCGGCATTCTCAATCCAGCTGGACTCTAGAACGGAGTAGGATTCTAAATGGAAGGTTTAAAAACCTCTTTAAAAACCTCCGTCCTGTTAAAACAGTTGTTGAACATAATTGTTCTCGTAAAGCAGGTTCCGGATATTGAGAGGGTGAAGTTCGACGTGGAGACAGGCCGGATAGACAGGAGTTCAGCGCCGGCAGAGATAAACCCTTTTGACCTGAACGCTATAGAGGCGGCTGTACAGATTAAGGAGAAGATGGGGGGCTTCATCACTGCTTTAAGCATGGGCCCCATGCAGGCTGTAAGCTCCCTGAGGGACGCTGTGGCCAGGGGTGTTGACGACGCGATTCTCCTCGAGGACAGGAGGTTCGCAGGAGCCGATACGCTAGCAACTTCCCATACGCTTGCAGCCGCTATCAGGAAGATCGGCTCCTACGATATTATTCTCTGCGGGGAGAAGACTGTAGACGGTGACACGGGGCAGGTTGGCGCTGAGGTTGCTCAGCTGCTTGAAATACCACATATCTACTATGTTTCAAGAATTATCCGTGTTTCTGAAAACTCTATTACAGTTGTATCGGAGGCTGAGAATGCTTCCTACACTTTAGAATCGGGTTTCCCCGTCTTGCTCAGCGTCACAAGGGATGTCAACAAGCCTAGGCTGCCTACTTTAAAGAGCAAGATGAAGGCTATGAAAAGCGAGGTTAAAATCTGGCATGCGGAGGATTTGAGTGGTTTTCTCGACCTGGATAAGGCTGGCTACGCTGGTTCCCCAACCTGGGTTCAGAAAGTGATTGTTCAGAAGGAGAAGACTAGGCAGTGCAGGATCCACAGGCAGGTTGAAGACGGACTTCAGGAATTAATGCGTCTTTTAGAGGCTAAAGGGCTGGTTTAAAAATGGGGGATAAGGCTCAGGGGAGAAAAATACTCGTGGTTGCGGAGCTCAGGGGGGAGACAATACATCCTGTTACTTTCGAGCTTCTCGGGAAAAGCAGAGAGATAGTGGAGCATACTGGTGGAGAGGTCTACAGCGTGGTTTTCGGAAGCAGCATAGATAAGGCTAAGGCTTCAGAACTAATACATTACGGTGCAGACAGGGTTTTCCTCTTCAAGGATCCTGTTTTCTCCGTTTTAAACCCGATGCTTTACGCGTATAACCTGGTGAAGCTTTGCAGGGAGGAGAAGCCAGACATAATCCTGATGGGAGCAACATGCTTCGGAAGGTCTCTGGGTCCAAGGGTTGCAGCCGCGCTTAAAACAGGTTTAACAGCGGACTGTATAGATTTAAGGATTGATGAGAACGGTGAGCTGATACAGGTAAGGCCAGCATTCGTTGGAAACATCTTGGCACACATTAAGACTAAGACTAAACCAGTCATGTCCACAGTCCGTTACAGAGTTATGAAGGCCAGGGAGAAGGATGAGAGTAGAAGCGGGCTGATTATTGAAAAAACCGCTGAGAAGCTGTTTCAAGACAGGATCCGGCTTGTTGGGGAAGCAGTCCCAAAGAGGCTTAACATAACGGATGCTGAAATAATAGTTGCAGGCGGCAGAGGACTGGGTTCAGCGGAAGGATTTAAACTGCTAGGGGAGCTTGCCAGCCTGCTTGGAGGAGTGGTTGGCTCAAGCAGGCCGCCTGTGGATGACGGATGGATAAGGAAGGAGCATCAAGTCGGTTATAGTGGGAGCATTGTTAAGCCTAGGCTGTACATTGCTTGCGGAATCTCGGGCTCACCGCAACACTTGTTCGGCATGAAGGATGCTGAAACCATAGTGGCGATTAACAGTGATCCTTCAGCACCGATATTCAGGGTTGCTGACTACGGTATTGTTGGAGACCTTTATCAAGTCATACCCCTAATGATAAAAGAGATAAAAGCCAGGAGGAGTAGTGTTGGTTGATGGAGAGTCTAGTGGAGCAGCTTGAGGGAATCGTCGGCAGGGAGGCTGTGGTAAGCAGCAGGGAAAAGATGGAGAGCTACTTGTTCGACGAAACATGTATCCCTGTGAGGCCTTCCGCCGTACCAGACTGCATACTGGTTAAGCCTGTGAACAGCATGGAGGTTTCGAAAATCCTTAGGCTCGCTAACGAGAAAAAGGTTCCAGTATACCCTAGGGGGGGCGGAACAGGCCTCGTAGGAGGAGCTGTTCCAACTAGAAGCGGTATAATCGTCTCTCTGGAAAGGATGAATCGGGTTGAAATAGACGTGGAAAACCTGATGGCTGTCGCTGAAGCAGGGGCGACACTGGGAGGGCTTTTGAAGGCTGCTGAGGAAGCAGGCCTCTCTTTCCCGCCTCATCCAGGGGACGAGGGTGCGCAGATAGGCGGCCTCGTAGCCTGCAACGCTGGTGGAGCCAGGGCTGTTAAGTACGGCGTTATGAGGAGCTTCGTAAAGGGCCTAGAGGTTGTTCTGCCAACTGGGGAAATCCTAACTCTCGGCGGCAAGCTTCTGAAAGACAACATGGGTTACAACTTGATGCATCTGATTATAGGCAGCGAGGGCACACTCGGTATAATAACTAAAGTTGTTTTAAGGCTTAATCCTAAGGCTCCATACTCTTTCACCCTGCTGCTCCCATTCAACTCGAGGCATGACGCTCTTAATACTGTTCCGAGAATACTGCGCTCCGGAGTAACTCCTCTCGCTCTGGAGTATGTCGAGAAAGAGTTGATGGAGCGGTCTGCTGAACACTTGGGTGAGAAATGGGTTTTCAACGGAAAAGTCTTTCTCATAGCGATACTGGCTGGGGAGGAGAACGTTGTATACTCTGAAGCTGAAAAGCTTTCCCAGATATGTGTTGAGAATAATGGGCTCGAGCCTTCAGTGGCGGAGAGGAGGGATGAGCAGGAATCAATTTTGAGGATTAGAAGCAATATTTATACTGCTCTTAAACACGACTCCATGGATATTCTCGACACTACAGTCCCGCCATCTGAAGTTGGAAAGCTGGCTGACGCTATCGACGCTATTGCTGAGAATCATGACGCGTATATTCCTGTTTACGGCCATGCTGCAGACGGGAATGTTCACTCCCACATTATGAAGAGGGATGCTGAAAAATACGAGGTGTTGAAAAGAGAAATATACGAGGCTACGGTGAGCCTCGGGGGAACTATTACCGGAGAACATGGAGTTGGGAAAATAAGGGTTAAGGAGCTTTACAGGTTTACGCATCCGAAAAGCATCGAGCTTATGAAAGGAATAAAAAGGCTTTTCGACCCAAATAATATTCTAAACCCTTACACAGTGTTAGAGGTCTAGCGGTCGACAGCGTGTGAAACATTAAGCATGTAGCGCATGCCCAGTTCCAGTATTAAATGATCATGCTACCGCACGGTATTCTGCTTTCACACGCGTTGAAACCGATGTTTCAGCCAACAACTATTTTTCCAACGGGATGCCCCCTATGAAAGTCGTTCTAACGCTGAAATCCTCCCTTATCGCAACCATGTCCGCATCCTTCCCCTCCTCTATGCTTCCCTTATGCTTTTCAACACCGAGCAGTCTAGCAGGATTGTACGATGCCACCTTAGCAACAGTGCTCAAACGCATGCCTGTAAACCTTATAAAACGTTTAGCCAGCTCATTCATTCCTGCGGATGTTCCGATCAACATGCCATTCAAGTATCTCGCAGCACCTTCTGAAGATATGAATTCCACACCGTCGTAAACATACTTGCCATCAGGCAAGCCAGTCGACCTAACACCGTCCGTTATCAGTATGATTCTTTCTTCACCCAAAGCCTTCGTCGCGAACCTCAGCATGGACGGGTGGATGTGAACACCGTCAGGTATTATCTGCACCGTCACATCATTAGATTCTAATATGGCTAGCACAGGGCCAGGAGCCCTATGGTGAATAGGCGGCATAGCGTTGAAGAAATGGGTAACATGCTTAACTCCCATTCTTATAGCCTTCAGCGTCTGCTCATAGTCTGCTGAAGAATGCCCGAAGGAAACTATAACATTGTTTTCAACCAGAAGCCTTATTACTTCGTCAGAGCCCTCGAGCTCAGGAGCCACAGTCATCATCCTAAGCCAACCCCCGCATCTACCAATTATTTCCGAAAGGATTTTCACAGAGGGTTTGCAGACTGAGGATTCCTGAATCATCCCCCTCTTCTCCATCGAGATGAACGGGCCCTCCAAATGGAATCCTAGAAACCTCGCTCCCCTTAGGCCCTTAGAAGCTCCTTTCAACGCTTTCTCCAAATGCCTGTTCTCCAGCCCAGGCTTGTAAACAGTTGTTGCGAGAAAGCCAGTAACCCCGCACCCGGCGCATGCTTCAGACACGATTCTAACTGCCTCCTCGTCTTCGTCAAGAATGTCGGCTCCCCCAGCCCCCTGTATGTGAACATCTATGAAGCCTGGGAGTAAAAAGTCTCCCTCTAAATCAATAATCTCACTGCCAGTGTAACCGTGAATCTTGCCTACCCTCTTTATCTTACCATGCTCGATCAGAACATCCCCGAAGGATTCGCCCCACGGGTTGACAATCCTAGCGTTTTTAACCAGCATCCCTCGGGCTCATGGCTTTTAAACTAATAAACCTTCTCTTCGAAGGCTAAACTCGTTTGGCTAAAGGTTGAAAATTGAAGCGGACTCTTTAGAATCAAGCACTTCTATACTGATCCCCTTCCCCGCCTTCTTAAACCTCATCCAGTAATTGTAGCCTCCTTGGAGCTCCAGCTCGTTCAACGTTTTCAACCGTGTTTCCAGAAAGCCTTCAGTAAGGTTTAAGCCGAAAAGCCTAATCCTCACGCCTCTTACAGCAACATGGTTTCCGGAGAACCTTACAGTAGCAGTTCTAGGCACGTACAGGCTTATTCTTATCGAGTTGAACTTGTTCTCCTGAATAAGGCTGATGCTTGAAGAAACACTCCATAAGTCAACACAGTCCTTCTTAACCAGGTACAGCCTGTCCTCCTCGATTTTCCCCAGAGTGAACTCAACCATTTTCCCAGCGTCAATCAGGATGCTTCTCGCCCTACCGATGTAGCCGATTCTGGCTATTCCATGCTTCAAGAGTTCCCCCTCTTTCTCGTCGAAGGCCCTAGGAGTCCCGTAGGCATGTAGAAAACAATTTTTTTCAACGACATTTCCATTCATCTCGATCCTGCAACGCGTCGGCTCAGGCTGCAAATGATAGTAGAGCCTAGCCAGCTCCTCCACAGAATGGAAACTCGTATTGCTTTCTAACGATGCTCCGATAAACAGTATTTTCCCGCCGAGCTCAGGTATTTTCAAGTATGGAGTTCCTCTGCCGCAAGGAGTCTCAGCCTCCTCATGCCCCTCTATTATTTTCCTAGCCATTCTTCCAATGGCTGCAACAGAATGGGTCGGGTGCCTGCTCCTATAGGCTTCTTTTCTTTTTCTAAAGGATTCCGGAACCACTCCTGTCCAGCAAGGCTTGTTCTCGGAGAAACTCGGAGGATTGTCAGGGGAGTCGAATATTTGACCGGTTATTGTTGGAACAACTATCGTACCGTCCTCTCCAACGCTTTCAAGCAGAGCATCTATAAGTGTTTCCGCCCCACCAGGCACGTATCCGATGCTGCTTAAAGAACTGTGGACAAGAACCACGTCTCCACTCTCTATCCCTGTTTTTGTTAAGTCTCTAACGATTTCCTCCTTTGTATACTCAAACTTCTGCATGACAGCTACAAATAGGTAGTCAAATATTTAGGCTTTTAGAGTCAATTTTCATGCCGCTTTACTCGTCTCACTAGGCCAGTTTTTTGGCTCTTTCAGCTAGTTCCGCATGCTTCCACATTATGTCCTTGGGCAGGGTTAACGCGGCGGAGGTTAAAAACACGGCGCATATGGACCATGTTACGGTTATTATCACCACCATTCCCCATTCTAGTCCAATAGAGTCTGCCAAGTAGCCTGTGATCAGTGGTGCGAAAGCAGAGCCGGCGTTTTCAACAAAAACCTGTATCGAGTGAGTCGTGCTCCTGACCTCCGGTAGAGTTATGTCTTGGAGGGAGGCTGATACTGCTGGGCCAGCCATGGGTATGAAGAACCCGGTTAAGGCTCCGAATATGAGGAATAGTTCTACTCCACCCCTTGTCAGAAGCGTCAGGTCGAAGAATACTAGTCCAATAGCAACAGAGACTCCTGCGAAAATCGCTCTTCCCTTCAATGTCTTCCTGAATGCCCAGTCGCTCACCAGACCAGCAACCACATTGCCAATAACCATGGCTAAAATTGCAACCATCATGATGAGCAGCCGAGACTCCTCGTCGAAACCCCTAATTTTCTCCATGTATAGGAAGAGCCAGTAGGTTATTATTTGCCATGGGAAAACTCCGAAGAAACCCTGTACGAAAAGGAAGGCCATCGACTTTCTTTTGAGCACTTTAAACAAGGATTCTTTTTTAAACCTGTCTTTCAACCTGTCTCTCACAGCCACTAGCTCAGGTTCAGTGGATCCTCTAGGCTTATCTTTCAACGTGACCAGGATTAGGACCGCTAGAAGTAAGCCGGGTACTCCGGTTATCATGAAGGCGCTGCGCCACCCAAGCGCGCTGCCCACGATAGTTCCAATAAGGGTGCCGATTAAGGCTCCGATCGCGCTTGAAGTGTTCAGCACGCCGAATGCAGTAGACCTTTTCTCCGGGGGGAAAGAGTCTCCCAGGAACGAGTATATCCCGCTGTAGGATTCGTTATCTATTCCCGTCAGGGCTCTCGTGAAAGCAAGCTCCAAATAGTTGGTTGAGAAGGTGGAGAGGATCGTTGTTCCACCCCAGATTGCGCTGGCTAGGGCTGCTAGTGGAGGCCTAGCGTACCTGTCGAAAAGGTAGCCCCAGACAGGCATGAATATAACTGCTACTATTGCAGCACCCGTCTGTATCGTGCCAAGCTGTGTATATGTAAGCCTGAACTCTTCCTGTATTGAGGTTAAGAGGGGCGAGATTAAGAATTTATCGGCGTTATGAAGCACCATGAAAAGGAAGAATACGAAGACAGCATACCAGGCTCCACGCGGTATTCTATACGGCTGGGTTGACACCATTTTATCACCACCCTTCCTTCAAGTCCTTCCAGCCTACAAGCGTGAAGCCAAGTGTTTCAACGATTTCCCTGGCTTCTCTAGAGGTAACCAGTTGGTAGTCCAGATACCTGTCTATATGGCTTGTGACGCCTTGGCTCGGTATTATCGCCTTCATCTCCTCATCAGGCAGGCCTAGGTGAACAATTATCTGAGTTAAGGTTCCCGGCTTAACGTCCTTCAACACGTTTTTAAACCATTTTATTCTTTCCTGAAGGTCTGAGCCGAAGGTCATTCCGATGAAATTATCCAGCATGGGCGTCCCGGATTTCAGAATTCTGCTCACAAGGTCTTCAGATATCATTATGCCCATCTGCTTAGCCGCTTCAAACGCGCTGTCCGTAGGCTTAATCAACATTGGTATGAGCCTGTTGTCCAGAGCAACTTTAACATATGTTTCCAAGAGATCCGGCCTGAAGAAGACTGTACCCATATGAGTATCAAGATGGGAAGGCCGCATGCCAAGGCTGAAAGCCTTTTTGACCTGGGCCCTCAGTTCAGCCTCAACCTCTTCTCTAGAGGCTTTCGCCGCATCCTTAGCCTCCTTATGCAGGTATCCCTGCTCATCCAGGAGGCTTGGAACTTCGCTTTTTGAACTCACCGGGCCCCATCTGTAGAGTCTCCACTCGCTAGTCAGCGTTGAATGCACACCGTGATCATAACCCGGATTCTCCTTGAAGAACTCTGCTGCCTCAAGTATCCATGGGCATGGCATCATAAGGCTGCAGCTTGAAACCACGCCGTTTTGAAAACCTAGGAAAGTTGCCTTATTCTCCGTGTGACACATGCCAACATCATCAGCGTGAATAATAAGCAGCTTATCATTCCTGTCGAAGCCGCTTGTCAACGGCATACTTTTAAATTAGGGATGCTAAAATATAAATTTTTAAAACACAAGGTAGTTTCTCACAAGTATAACGTAAATTCAAGCCTCAATACTCTCCGTTTCAGATGGTTGAATAATCCGTACGCGTTATCGGTTCGCCGCGCATCCCCTGGGCACAGTTCCATTTCAACCAAGCGTTTAGCCTAAGATGCTAAAATATTTGGTTTTATAAGACGGGTAGGATTATGCTTCGATACGTTAGTAGCGTGCTATTACCGTTAGCCAGGGATATGACGGTGGTTGAAGATACGAGGTTTTTATACGCGTCGAGCGCGCTTAAGCATCGCGTCCTTCAGCAGTTATTCCTCATCTTCTCGCTTCTCTAACCATGTGGCCAATTTCCGGGAGTATCAGCCTCCTTATCGCCAGCTCAACCGCGTTTCTCGAGCCTGGCAGACATATCAGTATCTTTCCCTTTGCAACGCCTGCGAAAGCTCTCGTAAGCATTGCTGCCGTACCTATTTCACTGTAGCTGAGGAACCTGAAAAGCTCTCCGAACCCTTCAACCCTCTTCTCAACCGTTTTAGAGACTGTTTCAACAGTAACGTCCCTCGTGCTCAACCCGGTTCCTCCAATAGTCAGTATGACATCTATTTCCCCGCTGTTAAGCAACCCTTCAATAATCCTCCTTATCTCATCCTCATCGTTCCGGATTATCAGCCTCCTGCAAACCTCGTGCCCACTATTCTTCAAAATATCTTCAGCAATCGCGCCGGATTCATCTGTTTCAAAAGTCCTAGAGTCGCTCACCGTAACCACTGCGAACACGAGGCTTCTGGGGGAAGCCTTCCTATGCTCTAAATAGTCCAACCCTTAACCTTCTCCTCGACAACTATGCTCTCTATCGCTGTAAACGGGTACTGCCCCTTCTCATCCTTCTCAATCTCCTTAACCATGTCCCAGATGGTTAGCAAGGCTGCAGCAACCCCGGTTAAAGCCTCCATCTCTACACCCGTCTTAGACTCTGAGGCGACGCTGCAGACCACCGAGACCCGGTCGTCCTCCGTTTGAAACTCGACAGCAATATGGGTTAGTGGAATCGGGTGGCAGCCAGGTATCAGCTCAGGAGTCTTCTTAACCGCGAGGATTGCTGAAACCCTTGCGACTGTTAAAACATCGCCTTTCGCAACCCTACCGTTTTTTATCGCTTCCACGGTTTCACGCCTAAGCCTTATCCAGCCCTTCGCCACAGCCCTCCTACGGGAAACCTCCTTCCCGCTTATGTCAACCATCTCCAGCCCCTTGTCTTTCCAGTTCAAGGCTTAACCGTCTCCCTAACCCATCTCCACCCTCTTGCAGTATTCTCCTTCTTCCAGATGGGTGCGCGCGCCTTAACCTTGTTTATCATCCAGCTGCAGGCTTCGAAAGCCTCCGCCCTGTTTCTCGCTGAAGCCGCTACTAGAACTATGTTTTCAGCCGGCTTAAGTCTTCCAACCCTATGGATTATGGCTGCATCAATTATTCCGAACCTCTCCAGAGCCTCGCTCCTTATTTTTTCAAGCTCAGCCTCAGCAGCCTCCCTGTATGCTTCGACAATCATTTCACTAACATCCTCGCCCTCTCTAAACCCTTTTACAACACCTAGGAAAAACACTACCGCGCCGACTTCCTTTCCCTTGAGGATTGAAGCAACCTCGTCTATCGAGAAATCCTTCTCAGTAACACGGATCATTCTAACCTCCTCCTGCAGGAGGGAACACGGCCACTAGATCCCCGTCTTTTAAACAAGTGTTTAAGTCTACTGTTCTCCCGTTCACCGCGATAAGGAAGTTCTCCCCAGCCAGCTCAGCATGCTTCTCCCTGAGTTTCTCAACGATTTCTCTAACGGTTGCCCCGTCATCAGCCTCCAGCATCTCCCTCTCACCGATCTTCTCCCTGATCCAGGCATAATATTTTACTTCAATCCTCATCATTATTCCTCGACCAGCGAATAGGTTTATTCAAGCCGGCTATAAAAGGTTTCCAGTGGAAAAACGTTTAAAACCGTCCTAGTAGTGCGATACTGTTATTCTCTTCATGAGCTCGGTTTTTGAAAGCGGCTTCTCCAGCGTTACGAGGATCCTTTTTTCAAAGCCGGGGGGAAGGTCGAAGAAGTTGTCGCTAAACTCTGCTTTCACCCCTCTAATCCTTATTTCACAGGCTTTTGCAACATTGTTCGAAACTAGGCTGAGCTCAAAGGTTGCACCATCCTTTTTACTAAGCTTAACTCTAATTCTAGGCTTGGGAAGCTTAATGTATTTCACTTTTTCAAAGAATACGACATCATACCTGGGCTCACCATCTTCAGGCTCGAAAACACACGCTAGAAAACTGCTGAACCTGTCTTTCACGCTTAGCTCGCTTAGGCTTAGCTCCATGCAGGGTTTTGAAGAATTCGCCTCCACAACGATCTCCTTCTTCATCATCCTCCTCCTGTTCCCCTTCACGTCGAAAGACATGAGCCTAAGCCTGCCCTTCACTGGTTTAAGAAGATCGTTGCAAACCCAGGCCTCCACCCTATCCTGTTTAACAAGAAGGCTAACGTTAACCGGGTCGAACGCTCTCTTCACATAATAGTATGAAGCCTTAAGGTTACCGTAGTAGTCGATCAGGCTCCAGCTGAGAACCGGCCAACAATCGTTAAGCTGCCATACCAGGGTTCCTCCAGTCTTAAACTTCCTCCTCCTCCAATGCTCTATTCCTGTTTTCATGGCTTCCCCCTGGTTTATTTGAGTCAGGTAGACAAACCTGCCCAGGTTTACAGCCAGCTTGAAATGCGCTAGAATGAAAAACCAGAGTCTCTCCTGCCCCATAGTCTGCTTGTTATGGAATTCGATGACTCTGCTCTGCGGATTCCTGTCTTCGGGAAGAGTAAACCTTCTAATTGTTTCCGTTGAGGGTGCTGACTGGAAGCCGAATTCACTTATGAACCTGCCCTTATCGTTAAGATACTCCGTGTAGTCTTTAAGCATAGACCAAACCTCCCAGTTATGCCTGTCGCCTTCGCTTTGAGAATTAGGATCATCTCCCCCATATGGGCTACTCGGCCAGTAGAAGGTTGCAGGATCAAGTTTAGAACAAGCCTCGGGAAGTATCTTATGATATATCGTCTCACCGTAGAATCTATCCTTCACGCCGAACCAGTGCGCCTTAAACCCCCAGTGATTCTCATTATTTCCACACCATATCGCTAGGCAAGCATGATTCCTGAGCCTCTTTACCACTTTCTCAGCCTCCTTTCTAACCAGTTCGAAGAACCATTCCTCCTCAGGGTATTCTGCGCATGCGAACATGAAGTCCTGCCAGACAAGTATCCCTTTCTCGTCGCAAAGCTCGTAGAAGGCTTCATCCTCATAGACCCCGCCGCCCCAAACCCTTATCATGTTCATATGTGCCTGCTTCGCCTTGCTTAGGAGAAAATCGTAAACCTGCCTGCTCACCCTAGGGAGGAAGGAGTCTGCAGGAACCCAGTTGACTCCTTTGCAGAAAACTGGGACATTGTTTACTCTGAAGAAGAACGTTTTACCCTCTTCATCCTTCTCCTGAACTACTTCAATCCTCCTTATGCCGACTTTCTTTCCAACCGTGTCTAGAACACCGTTCGAGCCCTCGACAACTATCTCTAAATCGTAAAGGTTCTGCTCCCCATAGCCGTTGGGCCACCATAGCTTCGGGTTCTGAATATTAAACTCGCTTTTGAAAACGTTTAATCCTGGCGAAACATTCACGTGTTCCTCTTTAACCTGGTTTTCTCCGAAACCGCTTACCCGTGTCCTCAGCTTCACACACTCTGTTTGAAAGGCTTCTATGGAGACGCTTATACATATTCTTGCGCTCTTAAGGCCATTGCTAAGCTCGCTGGAAAAATAGAAGCTTTCAATCTTACACACATCGTAAGCTTTAAGCTCCACGCTTCTCCATATCCCTGAGGTTCCCAGCCTCGGGCCCCAATCCCAGCCGAAAGAGTATTGAGCTTTCCTGCCGTAGGCAACCGGGGGATAAAATGCTCCCCACAGCTTAACACTGCTCTTGTTATACGTTTCCTCAAGAATCCTTTTAGGCGAGTCAAGCCTCACTACTAGTATGTTTTCCCCTTCCTTTAAAAAGTCTTTAACGTTGAACTCGTGCTCGTGAAACATGTTGGCCGTCTTACCGACCTCTTTTCCATTAAGCCAGATTGTTGCAAAAGTATCTAAGCCGTGAAACTTGAGTTCCACGCGACCATGGTTGAGAAAACCTTTGTCTAAGTGAAACTTTTTCATGTACCACCAATCCTTCTCCTCAACCCAAGCAACCTCGAGCTCGTTCATTCTGAAGAAAGGGTCTGGAATCTTTCTGTTCCTTAAAAGGTCAAGATGGACAGTACCTGGCACCGTTGCCTTCAACCATGGGCCTGAGCTCGGCGGCGTCTCCTCATCCTTCCCGCATTCTTTAAAAAACCATTCCCCGTTAAGGCTTATAGTTTCCATCGCATGTTTCCAACATTTCGGCAAATATAAAACTTTATGTCTTCGGTTTAAGGCTTCAAATAAATATGGTTTGCGAGCCTTTTATCTGATTTTACTGTTTAATTGAACTGAGGATCCGGATGGAAAACGCATATATACTGTGAGCCTGGAAGGGAGGAAGGCTAACGGGAATGGAAATTGCTTGGAAAAGCCTTTTCAGAAAGAGAGGGCGGCGGGAAGAAAATAGTGTTAACCGCGTCTGCAGTGGAAATGAGCGATTTTAACAAAAATCCGTTCATAGCTTTTTCAGCAGGGTTTCCGATACCGTTTTCCAAAAGGGTTCTCAGGGAAAGGCTTTATCCTCCACCGCCTTTAAACGATGATGGAACCGTTAAACAGGCTCCATACGGTTTGAGAAAAATAGAGTCTCTACTCATAGATGAATTTGGCGAGGAGAATGTTGCAACCGTTTACCCAAGCATGCTTGAAGCGTTCGTCGGAAGGAAGACGAAAGTCATAGGGATCTCCACTATGGACCCGTTGGGAATAGGCTTTGTAAGCAGGACGTACACGGGAATTATCGGTATGAACGGTAAGCCCGTCACTAGAATAGAGTTTGAAAACCTCCTCTCCAACCCTGTTTTCAAGAAGTATAGGCCTAGAGTAGTGTTGGGCGGGAGTGGTGCTTGGCAAGTTGTTAAGGCAGGGATTCAGCAGGAGCTCGGTATAGATAGTGTGGTGATGGGAGAGGCTGAAGAGGATGTTGTAAAACTCTTCAGAAAAGCTTTAAACGGTGAGGAGCTTCCGAAGCAGCTGGTTTGCAGCAAGCCTAGGCTTGAAAACGTTCCATGCATTAAGAAAGCATCGTTATTCGGTGTTGTTGAGGTTACACGTGGATGCGGAAGAGGCTGTCAATTCTGCTCTCCAACACTTAGACAGAGATACTCTTTCCCGTTGCAACACATACTGAAAGAGGTTGACTTGAACGCTAGAAGCGGAACCGGAATGATAACTCTTCAGACGGACGATATGTTTCTGTATAATGTGAATTCTGATTTCACGCCTAACGGGGAGGCAGTGTTCAAGCTAATCGATTCAGTGGCTAAAGTTGAAGGAGTCCAGTATGTTCAGGTGGCGCATGCTGCTCTTACACCAGTAGTTTATGATCGTAAGCTTGTCGAAAAAGTAGCACCCATACTCGTCGAGAAATCAAGGTGGACCTATTTAAACAATCAGAAGTACGCGACTTTCGAAATAGGTATTGAAACTGGAAGCGTCAGGCTGATAGAGAAATACATGAGGGGGAAAGCGTTGCCGTATACGCCTGAACAGTGGCCCGATATTGTGGTTCAAGCACTCGAAATGCTTAACGACAGCCAGATATATCCTTTAGCAACACTCGTAACCGGTCTTCCAACGGAAAACGAGAAAGACGTTATTGAAACCCTCGAGCTGCTCGACAGGTTGAAGAATAATAAGGTGTTCTTCGTGCCGCTGCTCTTCACGTCTGAAGAGGATTGCATCTTAAACAGGGAGAGACATGCAGATCTGCATGGTTTATCAGATCTTCAATGGGATGTTTTCTCAACATGCTGGAGACATAATGTTAAAACATGGAGGGGAAACGGTTTTCAACACTTGATCAGAATCGGAGGATTATTCTCCTACCTTGTTTACTACAGGTGGCTACACGGGCCTAAGGTTTTAAAACATATTCTAAAGGTTTCAGGCTGGGGGGAGTAACTACTAGTTTTTAAGGGTCTGCACCCATGTCTCTAAGCGCCTTGTCAACTATTCTTGCTATCTCAACCAGCCCAATCAGTATGCAGGGCACTCCTTTAAGCCTCGCCAAATCGGCTGTCACCTGGTCCTGAGTGATGATTACAAGGCTGTTTCTAGCAGCATGTTCAACTATCACCTCGTCCTCCGCCCCTTTTAAACCGAGGTCGTCAACAGACTGAGCGTCCCATCCAAGTATTTTCATATATGGCTTTAAACCGGAGTACATCTCATCCAGCAGTATCTTAACGTTTTTCACGAGCAGTGTTTCTCTTCAGCTTTTTCTTTAATCTTTCTAATAGGCCTGAACAATCTTAAACGGCAAAAGTCTTATAAAAGAGAGGCTATTTTCATTATTCGGCGAATGTGGGTTCTCAGAAGTGATGCAATAACCGTGTGGAACAATAAGGATGTTCAGAAAAGGCTTTCATGGTATAGGGCTGTTATGAAGAACCTTAAGCCAGCGAAATTCCTTATAGCTAAAAGCATCCCGGCGCAGGTCAGCGCTAGGGATCTTAATAGTATGAAGGAGGAGGAGCTTTGGAGGCTCCATGAGGATCTCAGCTTAGATTTCAGGAGGGCTTACGAGTCTGTAAAGAACAGTAGGGCTGGAGAGGTAAACCCTGCGGAAGTGAGCTTCTTAGATGTAAAGATAATGCTTTCTGAAAGACTTGTTGAACACTGCGAGTTTTGCGAGAGGAGATGCAGAGTGAATCGGAGAGAGGGGAAACTGGGATTCTGCAGAGTAGGGTATGTAAGCAGGGTTTCAACATGGTTCCACCATTTCGGCGAGGAAGGCCCTTTAATAGGTGAAGGAGGGTCTGGAACAATATTCTTCGCAGGCTGCAACTTCGGGCCTTGCGTCTACTGTCAGAACTGGGATATCTCTTCAGACCCTGAGAACGGTGGCGAGGTTAATCCGAGGACGCTGGCGCTAATAAGCAGGAGACTTAGCTCTGGGAAAGCTGCAAACATAAACTACGTGGGGGGAGACCCGACGCCGAATATTCATACAATACTCTCCTCCCTTAAACACCTGGATGTAAACATTCCGCAGCTCTGGAACAGCAACATGTATTGCAGTATTGAGGCCATGAGGCTTCTCGCTGAAGTCATAGACATATGGCTTCCCGACTTCAAGTATGGCAGCGACGATTGTGCGAGAAGGCTTTCAAAGGTTGAGAATTATTTCGAAGTGGTGGCGAGGAACCATAGGATTGCCTATGAAAACGGGGATATGATAATAAGACACCTTGTTCTGCCGAACCATCTTGAGTGCTGCACTAAGCCTGTTTTAAAATGGATATCTGAAAACACTCCTAACGTTCTCGTAAACATAATGAGCCAGTATCATCCGGATTACTTGGTGGCGAGAAACCCTGAAGCCTATCCGGATATTGCTAGAAGACCCAGCATGAGAGAAATGCAGGATGCCTACGATTACGCTAGAAGGCTTAACATAGTTTTCGAACCAGTATCCTAGGTAACCGGTTTCTCCCAATATGGTTTTTTCAACATAACTGCCTCCATAAACCTCTTCCTTAAAACATCATCACCTCCGCCTGCACGGATCAACCCAACTATGTCGACCAGATTATCGTTCCTCAGCAAGCAGGGCTTCAGCTTCCCGTCGCACGTAACCCTGAGCTTAGAGCAACGGGAGCAGAAATCCGGGTTCCCGGTGGGCGAGACTATTTCAACAAGAACATCCTTCCCGTTTCTGTTGAGCCTGTATACGGGGCGTTGACCAGTCTGGTTAAGCATTCTCCCAGCGGACTTTGAAGCAACATGTTTTTCAACAATGTCTAAACTTGCGTGAAACTCTTCGAAAACCCGGTTGCCGCCTGGAATCGGCTGAAGCTCTATAAGCTGGAGAACAGCGCCTACGGAGCTCGCGTAATCCATCATTTCTTCAACATCCTCCTCGTTAACTCCTTTCAGAACAACCATGTTTATCTTAACTGGGTTTAAACCAGTCTCTAAAGCAGCGTTTATCCCGTTTAAAACCCTTGAAACATCTCCACCCCCGGTTATCCGGCTGTACTTTGAAGAATCGAGGCTGGGAAGGTTAACGTTGACCCTTGCCAGCCCTGCATCCTTAAGATCCGCCGCGTATTCCTCAAGCAGGACGCCGTTTGTAACGAGTGAGACCTCTCTGACGAGTGGTGAGACTGCTTTCACAATGTTAACAACGTCTTCCCTCACTAACGGTTCTCCACCTGTTATCTTAACAGTCTCAACACCTATGCTGCTGGCTACCTCGACGATTTTTCTAACCTCGTTTATAGTCATACTCCTGCTGGGAAGAGGGTTCCATTCCCTGTGGCAGAAGAAGCAATTAAGATTACAGTTGTCCGTAATGGATATTCTCAGGTTTCTCAATGGCCTGCCGGCCTGTTGAAGCATTGCTGAAAACGTTAAAACCCTGTTATAAAAAACTTTTTACCGCAAAATAACAGTAACTTCCTCGAAACAATGCTTTTTAAATGAATAAGTCTAATTTTCTTTATCACGCTAAAACTTTATAAGCTTGTAAAAAGCGCGCGCGCTAAACGAGATGCTTTCTCAGCATCAGAAAGGAACGTTCGCAAGCTACATGAAGAAGCTCCCGTTCTTGGCGGGGATAGTGCTGGGATGCATAATAGGCATACTGGGAGCGTTAAACTACATTATCAAGTTCACGACAGTATTCTTCGCATTCGGCCAGTTTTACCAGCAGTGGTTCGCCGACCTTATGAACTCAATATCCCGGAACACGATACAATCCTGGTGGATGTTCATACCTGCAGACGCTGCGATAATGTACCTCGCCCCCTTAGACGTGCTTTCCTCAATAGTCATCTGGCTATTCATATTCCAAATACTGTTCCCGCTGATACTCGTCAACACGGGGATGATAACACCCAATACTAATCCGTGCTGGACAGGGCCGTTCCCTTGGAGCGCTTTCAGCTATTACTGGGCTCCGCGCGCGCTTTTCGCGGTCGGAACCGATATTGCTCAATACATGGTGGGATGGCTTATCCCGTTCAACGCTGCGGTATGGATGTTCATCGGCTCAGTGGCAGTCTGGGTCTTCGGAAACTCTATAGCGCTCAGGATAGACCATCCCTACTTCAGCATGTGGCAGAGAGAATGGACTTACGGTGCGTCAATCCAATGGTGGTGGCAGAGGGCAATCTATGACCTGTGGGCAAGCCCGCAGGTGGGTTTAACACTCGGAATCGCGCTTGGAATACTTGCAGTCGGAGCAAAAAACATTGCGAGAGCAATCCTCTCTTTAAGGCATCTTTCAGCAGAGCAGCTTAAAACGTCATACTTGCCTTTCGGCTGGATAATCGCTTTAATCGCCGCCGGGTCTATAGGCGGTCTGCTAGTCTCAGTCTCGCTTGCTCCAGAATTATGGTTCGTCTGGGTGGTGACTTGGACGATAGTTCCGTTTATTCAAGGCATACTTACAGCGAGGGCGACGGCTGAAACAGGGTTGTCTGTCACCATACCCTACATTAGGGAAGCGTTCTTCGTATCTTTCACAAGGCCTGGGGACGTGATTCCATGGGTGGTTCCAACTCACGTGACTAGCAGCGCTGGGATAATTACTCACAGGGTTTACGTGGCTAAGCTCCTGAAGGTCAGGCCCCTAGACTACTACAAGGCCTACCTCATATTCTTCATAGTGGCTATTCTCCTATCCCTGCTGTATGTTTCAATATTTTGGGCGATGACGCCCATACCGTCTGCCTTCTACCCTTACGCCAGCTACTCTTGGCCTATTTCAGCCCTATACTTCTCCCTATGGGTTTCCAGGTCGATCGAGATCTTCAAGGTTGACGTGATAGCTATCTCAAGCATCTTATCCTTCATAATGGTTGTCGCCTCCTCCCGCTTCCCAACGCAATACTTCTCTCCAATAGGCTTCCTATATGGTTTTCAAAACATTCCTGCTTACACGCTTCCACCGTTAATCGGGGCCCTGATCGGAAAATGGCTTGAGAGAAGAATGGGTAAGGATAAATGGGTTGTGCGGAGAGGAGTGATAATCGCAGGAACCTTCTGCGGAATCACGCTTGCAGTCGCAGCCGCAGTCGCAATAACCATAATGGGGAGAGCGATAACAGCTAAACCATTCTAGAGTTAACATGCTACACTTGTTTCCTCCTTATCTCAGAAGTGTAGAGGAGTAGTCTGTCTACCTCTGTGCTCCATCCAAGCTCCTTAGTGTGGTCCGGATCCACTGCTTCAATCCATATCAACCATCTGTCACCCCTTATCTCGTCGAATAAGACTTGAGCATAAGTGTGAATCGGGTACTCGCTATGTTCGAAACGTGAAAGCGGAGTCCAAATCGTTTCGAAAACAGTTTCTAGATTCAACTTTTCTAAATCTATATGGTAGGCGACGAATTTTTTAGTAAGCGCGTTCCCATTTATCACGTCTAGCGTTTTAGTACCTATGAAAAACATGCCTGTTGCCCCAGGGATTATTGAACCGCTGAGAAGGAAGTAATCCGGCTGATTCTTGCCGTCAACAGTCGGTATTCCGAGCTTAACCCAGTTCTTCCCGTTGGTACTGACGGCCAGCGCAGTCTTCACGATACCTGTGCCTGCTTTCCTGGCTTTGTAGAGGCAGAAATACCTGCCGTCAACTATGTCGATAGTCGTGTCTCTCGACTCTCCATCATCGTATTCTTCGCTCCCCCTGATTACGAAGCCTTCAGGTTCCCATGGGCCTGAAGGGTCTTCCGAAGTCAGTAGAAACGTCTCCCACCTGCTTTCCATGAAAGCCCTTCCCTCGACAATCAGGCTCTCCCTTGAAACGTTCAGCGAAAGATAAAGATGGTACCTCCCTGTTGAAGGGTCTTTTAAAAACTGCTGGTTTTCTATGCTTAGGATTCGGGTTCCAATCATCCCGCTCAACTCCTCCTTCGTAATCCATGTCACTAAACCATAGTTCTCACCATCCTTCGACCTGTATATTTCTACAGCGTAACCCCTTCTCATGTCCCTCATTTCTCTCGGCCTGCTCGTCAACCAGTATTCTCCGTTCTCCTCGTCAACCCATATTTTCCCAGCTCCGCACCAGGAACCAGGGTTGAAGTTAGGAGGGTTGAGAATCACCCTGTTAAACCTTCTTTTAGAGAAGACGGCTTGAGGCGGGTAAAGACCATGCCAGCTCATGACAAAACTTGGAAAAAATAATTATTTAAGGCTTCGTTTCTCGAGAAGTGAAGCATCAAGGCTCCAACCAATAAATGCTACGGTTAGAATGATTTGGAGTGCTAATGCCCTTTTTTCCCTTACAATAAAACTGGGAATAAAGATTGTTCACATCTCTAGTGAGTTCAAACTGAGAATACGTCTTCTGTGTAGGAAACGCCTGCTGCATGTATGCCCCATTCCCGGTATTTTAAGCATGTTGCAGAATAATACGCCGTATAGATTGTTCCGTCGTCAAGCTGAACGCTACTCGGATACCCGCAATCAGCGTCTGTCGCATAGGAGACTAGAGCAACCCTCTTGTTAAACATCCATGATTGACCGTCATCAGGGCTTATCACTGCATGCACCCCGTAAGGTACTCTCCGGTGTCCAAAGGTTAACAAGATGTTTCCGCTCCTAAGGTAACAGAGGTCCCCAGGGTGTTCACCGCAAACAGTTACCTGTCTAGGCTCAGACCATGTGTACCCCATGTCTCGCGAACGGCTGATAGCAACGCATTCGCCACCACCCTGAGCACAGGGTCCGCGGAGGGCTGCCAGCAAGTCTCCATCCGGCAATTGTAAAAGAGCGGTTTCATTATATCCTTTAGCAACTATGGTTAAATCCTTCCATGTGAAACCATTATCCTCAGAGCGTAGAATGTAGCTGTTTTCCATCGAGCCTTCTACAGAATATTCTTGAGAGTAAACAGACATGAGAATAGTTCCGTCATCCGTCTGAAGCATCTTCCCATAGGGGGAAACTGCCCCTTCGAACGGAACCTCTATGAGCTCGGGCTTACTCCACTCCCTGCCCTCGTTGGTCGATCTTGTTACTAAAATTTGCCACTTCATTCCACCCTTCTTCCACAATCCATTCTCGTAGCCCCAAACTCTTGCGAAGGCAACCAGCAGGGTGCCGTCCTTTAATTGGCAGAAGGCGGGGTTCCTGTCATCAGTCTGGGACGCGGTTACGGTTCGAGGCATTGTCCAGGTCTTCCCACCGTCTTTAGATAACGAAAGTTCTAAGCGGCCTCTCTGACCAACATGATAATCCCCCATACGGAAGACAGCTGCCAGCTTCCCGTTTCGAAGCCTTGTTAAAACTGGGAAATATCCGCCCATAGGAGTTATGAGGTGTCTTCTAACCTGCTTGAGAGAGCCTACCATCACCTCGTCTACGAACTGCATTCCGTATTCTAATTCATCGTCCCTCATGCTCCATGTTTTAAAAACGGCTACTTATTAATTTGATACGTGCACGTGTCATTGCTACCGTATGCTGACGGGCATAGTCTTAAGCTACGCTTGCTAAGGCATGTATGCTCCGTATTTTCTAATTAGCTTTATGTATTCTTGGAATGCGCTGAATGACACGTCAGGCGGGACACTGTGGTCTGAGCAAGCTACGTATCCCCCACCTTTTTTCGCAACAGGTATTTTTCGAGAGATTTCCTCCTCTATTTCCCTAGGGTTGGCTATCTTCCTAGCGTCAAGGTTCCCTATGAGGGAAAGGGTCTCCCCGTATTTTTCTTTCAGCTCAACAACATCCATTCCCGCCTTAACCTCTAACGGCTGTATCGCTGTGAATCCTGCCTCAATCAGTTTAGGGATAAGCAGGTTCACATTACCATCCGTATGTATTATGACCGGCATGTTTCTTGCCCTGTAGGCAGAGGTCATTTGAACATGCGCCGGCTTCACGAACTCCTCGTAAATCCTCGGGGAGAAAAACGGCCCCTTACTGTAAGCCATGTCCTCCCAAACCCATAATCCGTCAACCCCCAGCCTGAGATAAGTCTCCACGATTCTAGAGAAATAGTGGCCCAAGTGTCTGAAAACATATTTTACGAGACTAGGGTTCCTATGGATGGCGATCAAAACCTTGTCCACGCTTTCCCCAAGTATGTGTCTAGTTGTTTCGAAAGGCCCTATTATGGAGCAGAAAACCGCGTAACGCTCCTTAAGCTTCCTTATGCCTTTCTCAAGCTCCCCTTTGAAAGGGTACCTGCTGCTTGAAACCCTGTTCGGCAGCTCAGGATCCAGGAGTGGCTCAAGCTTCTCTTTAAACTCTTCAATCGTTGAAACCGACGGGGGGCCAGCAGGATGAGGGGTGCCGCTTCTACCGATCCAGGCCTTAACCGTTACACCCCACGAGTCTATGTACGTTCTGAACTTATCGTTCTCCTCGATTATGATGGTGTCATACTTAGGGCTGACATCCGGACCTATCAAGTAAATATCGTAGCCGAAATATTCGTGTAGAGAAACCCCTCGCGGCAAGCCTTCGCTATACCATCTCTCCAGGGTCTCGCCCCATGGGAAGTCTATGAAGGGAACCCTGTCCGCTTCCTCATGGTTTAATACTCTTAACACTCGTTCCCTGGAATCCATGCATTCAACACTTGGCTTAATTACTTAAGTTTTTAGCATCGAGATGGAAAACGGGTCGTCGATCGGCTTCACACTGTCCTCCTCATCATTAAAAATAATGCTGTTGAAAAAAGCGTTAGAACGCTCGCCGCGTAAAATATGGATGCTGGTCCAAAACGCTCCCAGAGAAGACCTCCCGCTATTCCGCCGAAAACCCCGCCTAAACCGTTGCTGAGCTCTATGAATCCCATTGCCTCTCCAAGGTTTTCGCCTTGGCAAATCTCTGCTGTAAGCGTCCTCCTAGCGGGGAGATCCATTGCTCCAGTGATTCCGAAAATGAAAATATAGAACCCCATGGATGCGAAGTTATCGGATAAAGCAAGGAGAATCCAGGCTGGCGAGGATATCGCTAGATGTGTCAGCATCATCCTCCAGCTTCCCTTTCTTGTTGTGACCCATGCCCAGGGAAGGAAGCCGACGGCAAGCCCAATGTTCCAAATAGCTATGATCATTCCAACCCCCGCCATATCTAGGCCAACTACCTTCTGGGCGAAAAGGCTGATGTATGGAGAGATGACGAAGAATCCTAGTTCGTGAAAGAAGATTGAGAAACCGTAGAAGACTAGGCGCTGATTCCGCCTAAGCATCTGTAACGTTGTTTTAATGTCGACTGAGCGTGTTAAAACATCCAGCCTGTTGCCCGTAGTTCTTCTTCCTCTCGAGACATAGAGGTAGTAAATCGGGATCGATAAGAGGAAGAGTGTTGAAGCCGTGAAGAACGGGAGTTCTGGTGCGAAAAACTTTGACAGCCAGCCGGCTAGGAGCGAGCTTACCGAGGAACCCGTGAGTGTTGCAAGATAGAAAACGGCGAAGAAGAGTGGAGCTTTAGAGGGCTCCGTGTTTTCGAATATTAGGGCGTTAGCATTAGGCGTGAACAAGGCTGTTGAGAAACCAATTAGAACATATAGGGATAAGGCTGTGAAAATATTTGTTTTTAAAAACACCAGTATGCACGCTATCGCGCCTAGGAGGCTCGAAAGCATGAGGGGGGTACGCCTGCCGGTGAAGTCTGAGAGTCTGCCTAAAGGCATGGAGGAGAAACTGATGATGCTCCAGCTGATCGAGTTCAACATGCCTATTTGACCCGGGGAGACTCCTCTGCTGTTGAAGAAGGGAGCTGCTATTGCTCCCTGCATGGAGGAGGCTGATTGATGAACCAGCCCGCCTAAAAGAACTCCTTCAAAATTTCTGTTTTTCCACTGTTTAAGGCTCATAGCGCGCGCTTGACCCTATCTGAGTCTTAAATTTGGAAACTTGTCTCGCACGAAGTTTTCCACAGACCTGTCGTATGTTCTCTCAGCCTCCTTTGAGAAGAAGCATGCTGGAAGCTCACCATGCGCCCTATGGTAGCTTATGCATTCACAGCAGATTCCCTTCCTAGGGCAGTTAGGCCAGGTGCACGGGCAATTCTTAAGGTTTCTGTCCTTCTTGCATTCCATGCTGGAGGCAAGCCGAGTTCCAAGTATTTTAATTTTTGGTTAAAAGTCTGGAGGCTTAAGCATAGGTTTATAATAATCTGAATAGGATGTGGAAACGAGTAGCCATGGTGAAGATAACTGTTATCGGCGCGGGAAGCCTAGCTTGGTCGGCAACGCTCGTTCGGGACCTGTGTTTAACTCCGAGCCTAAAGGGATCGGTGGTTACGTTCATGGATATAAACGAGGAGAGACTTAGCCTTATACATGCTTTTGCTAAGAGATATGCTTCTGAGGTTAAGGCTAGCCTGGTTTTTGAGAAGACAAGCGACAGGAAGACAGCGTTGAGAGATTCTGACGTTGTGATAAACACTGCCATGGCTGGAGGCCACCACTACTATGAGAATATGAGAAAGGTCTCTGAGAAGCATGGCTATTACAGGGGTATCAACAGTGTCGAATGGAACATGGTTTCGGACTACCATACGATATGGGGTTACTACCAGTTTAAGCTTGCCCTAGACATCGCTAGGGACATCGAAGATTTAAGCCCAGAAGCCTGGCTTCTACAACTTGGCAACCCAGTTTTCGAGCTGACTACTCTCATAAGCAGAGAGACTAGGACGAAGACTATAGGACTCTGCCACGGGCACCTCGGATGCTTAGAGATATCCAGCACCCTGGGGCTTAATCCTAAGAATATCGATTTCGAGGCGATAGGCTTCAACCACGTTATCTGGTTAACCAGGTTTAGGTACAACGGTGAAGACGCTTACAGTCTCATAGATGACTGGATCAGGAATAAGGCTGAACAATACTGGAAGGTGTGGCGCGAAGACCAGGTGAACCCGTTTGACATACAGATGTCCCCGGCGGCTGTCGACATGTATAGGACATACGGGCTTTTTCCAGTCGGGGATACGGTTAGAGGAGGAACTTGGAAATACCACTGGAATCTAGAGACGAAGAGGAAATGGTACGGGTCGCTGGCTGGCCCGGACTCTGAAACAGGTTGGGAAGTATACTTGAAAATGCTGCAGTACAATTTTGACACAATAGCCTCGGCGATAAAGGACCCGGCGCCTTTGACAAGCATACTTCCCCCACAGCTCAGCCGGGAATCAGTTGTTCCGATAATAGATTCGTTGATGAACGATAAGGAGGGAGTCTATCAGGTTAACGTTTTGAACAATGGCGTGATAAACGGCTTGCCTGACAATGTAGCTGTCGAAATGCCTGCAAGGGTTGACGGTAAAGGCGTGCACAGGATGAGGGTTGAAAGACTTCCAAGACGCATCTTGAACTATGTTCTTCACCCTAGAATGATGAGGATGGAGTGGGCTTTAGAAGCATTCTTAGAGGGCGGTAGAGATACTCTTTTCGAATGGCTGATAACGGACCCCAGGACAAAATCCACGGACCAGGTTAACCAAGTAATAGACGATCTTCTTTCAATGCCGGAGAACTTGGAGATGGCAAAACATTTTAAATGATTCTTCCAAAGCCTCGAACAAGGGGTTAGTCAGTATTCTGAACTACTAGTGCCCGCTGCGGGTAGTTATGCTAGAGCAAGTCCTTCCTTCTTCGCTTTCCTCTCAAGATAGAATGTTGATGCTTTAGCCACTAGGCCAATGCCGATTATGAATACGAATAGCATTCCCAGCTCCACCTCCACGGGCCAAACGGTGCTGGTTCCAAGTATGAAATGGCGTGAAAGATCTATTCCATGAGTTATGGGTATGAGAAATGCGAGGATCCTTATAGGGTCCGGCATAAACTGGAGGGGAACAAACATTCCCGTGGCTATTTGAAAGAGAAAGTTAAGGATGGACATTACTGCAGAGATGTCTTTGAAAATCAGTATTGCACTGGACATTATCACACCTATTTGACATAGGGCAAGAAAGGTTAGAAATAGTGAAACACAGGTCATTAAGAGTGCCGACGGAGAAGGTAGACTGCCGAGGAGGATGAACGCTGTGGCAAACATGGGGATTATGCCGAAAAGCGTTCCGACGACAGCCTGGGAGAAGGATGAGGAAAGCATGTATACGTATCTTGAAACTGGTGATGCGAAAGTGTATTCTATCTGTCCTCTCGTCAATTCGTCCTTTATCTCCCAGGCTCCCCAGGTTGCAGCACCCTGGTAGTTTTGAAAAGCAACCCCGATTAGTAGAAACACGGCATAATTTGAGCTTCCTATTGATCCGAGTTTTGCAGGATCTATGATGAATCCGAATATCATGAGGCCTAGCCCCCATATGAAACTCATTATCAATTCCACCGTGAAGTTCAGCTTGTAACGCGTTATCTCCTTTATTCTTCTCCAAACGGCCATTCTAAATATCGCTGCAATATTGCTCATTGCGCCTCACCTTCAACCATTATCTTGAAAGCTTCTTCAAGCGTTAGGCTCTCTATTCTTATTGCGGGCCTCTGCCCGCTGTTTTTCAGAATGTTCACGACTGCTGGCAGGGTTTCGTAAGCATCTTTACAGTAAATCCTGAGGTCAGAATTCTCCCGTTGAACACCTATAACTCCCTCTAAACGAGCCAACTGGTTTCTAACATCTTCCTGAACATTGTTCCCGTTTATCTGAATGACTTCTGTTCTAGTTACGGATTCCCTCATTTCCTCAGGAGTCCCGTCGAAAATGATCCTGCCCTTGTTCATCATGATTACCCTGTCGCCTATCTCTTCAGCCTCCCTCATGTTGTGCGTGGTTACAATTATAGCGGCCCCCTTCGCCCGAGCATAATCCTTCAAGTATTTTCTAACTTTAGAAGCAGTAAGCGGATCAAGGGATTTAGAAGGCTCGTCCATGAACACGATCCTCGGCTGGGTGATTAAAGACCTCATTATTACGAAAGTCTGCTTCTGGCCTCCTGAGAGTGCGATGAAATACTTGTCCAGGCAATCTTTGAAATCAAATTCTCTAGCCATTTCCTCAATCCTCTTGTTGACTTCCGGCTTACGTAACCCGTGGAAAGCAGTGGCGAAGAAAATCAGGTTCTCCCTAGCCGTCAACCTGAAGAAAGCTGATCTCTCGCTATCCTGCCCCGCGTAGCCAATTATTCTCCTAACCTTATCAGCCTGAGAAACCACGTCGTAGCCAGCGACCAATGCTTGTCCCTCGTCAGGGAAAAGGAGGGTACTCAAAATCTTTACCAACGTAGTCTTGCCTGCCCCGTTGGGCCCTAGAAGACAGACTATTTCACCCTCCTTAACACTGAAGCTGACACCTTGAAGCGCAACCGTCTGCTTACCTCCCGACCTGTAGGTTTTCCGAAGACCCATGGCCTGAACTAGGGTTTTCCATGTTCCGGCTTCTACAGGAACCGTCTTCACCGCAAAACTCGTTTCAAAACTCATGCTTTCATCACCATGTCTATGGGAAACATATTTAAAAATGACTCGCTGAATGTGAATTCTGAATGTAATCGCCTGAGGAGAGTTAACCCCCTGTCTTCCACGTTTTTCCTAGACATTTCAGTCAATCTGTATCCGAAACATTTTTAAGATTTTTGCAACTTTTTGCCCAAGTATCTACCCATCTTAGCTTTCCATGAGAAAGATATGGGTGAAAAGACTGTGTTAACGACCCGGCTTAATCTAAAATATTTGTCTCTCTTCTATGAGCGTTAACTCCTCATCCTTTTTAACAACTACGAATAATGCTCCCAAAGCAGTGAAGAGGGATAGTGCCCCAGTGTATCTTGTGAGACCCGTTAGGTCAATCGTCTGAGACGCTATTTTAAATACGTAAGTAATAGGCTCGCTCTCCACTAGCCGGTAGAGTTGCCCATATAGGATCACGCTTACTGCGCGCGTCGTCAAACTTCCCTCAGCATGGTTCAGGAACCCGTCTGAGTCGTATGTTCCACTGAAATAATGTATCATCGTATCCACGTTGACAACCCTTACTGACGAATCTGTTATTACTCTTACCGGGAGTTTAGTGCTCCAGTTGTTTAAAACTATCTCGCTGTTGGAATTAGCCTCGTTATAAAGCAATCCTGCCGCGTTCAACCTGTTTAACAATATTTTCGTAGTGTCGAGAGGCGCGCTCGCGATCTGAGACTCAAGGTTAGGCAGCTGCACACCCACGTAGTCGACGTAGGGAACATCTTCACAAGTATATTGGATTGTGGTTGACTTAATAGCGCCTTGGACAGCTAATCCTGATGAAGCATAGGCTGCTCCGGCTGAAAGCAGGGCTATGAGTATGGCTGCAATAGTCTTAGAGAAAAAACCTAAACCTCTCGTCTTCAAGTTTATGGGCGTCAAGTAGGGGAGGAGACTGTATGCTCGCATTATCTTAAGCCTTACAATCTTTTCTTTATCGACGAGTAATGGGAGTAACGCTAGTCCAGCTACAAATCCTCCTGCGTGAGCAAATACTGCTGTGCTTCCAGCGGTCCTAGTGAAGCCGTAAATCACCTGTGTTGCAAACCAGAATATAATGTAGTAGGATGCCTTCAACCTGAAAAACATCGGGAATATTATGAAGCTCCAGCCTACTAACAGATATGTTCCGGGGTAAAGTATGAGATATACTCCTAGGATTCCGCTAATTGCTCCGGATGCGCCGATGGCGGGAACAGTGTAGGCTGAAAGCCCCCCTATAAAGCTGAACGCGGTGTGGAATATGGAGGCGAAGACTCCTGCTACCAAGTATAACAGTAGAAACCTCAGCTTGCCTAGGGTGCTTTCAACAGCCCTACCGAAAACATAGAGGAAATACATGTTGAAGAGTATGTGGAAGAAATCCGCGTGGAGAAACATGGATGTGAAAACCCGATACCATTGAGACGGTGTTTCTGCAAGTGAGGGGATGAAGCCGCATAGGCTCACCCAGTAGTCGTTAGCCTCTATGAAAAAGTTCTCGTAAGAGGTTAAGGCGTATATTAGAACGTTAACCAGTATTATGATTATCGTGGCTCTCGACCTAGCTTTAAAAACTGTTGGACTACCCATAGGTATACCTAGGCTTCTAAACCCGTCGTTAGCCATTTTACTACTCATACCTTAACGCCTCAACCGGTTTAAGTTTTGCGGCTATCCACGCAGGGTATAGTGCGAACAGCATTGTGACCGCCAAGCCGAAGACTATAGCTCCCAGTATAACGGTGGGGGTTAAAACCGGTGTTATGGTGGTGCCGTTCGAAACTACCGCTTGACCCGCCTGCCGTAAGCCGCCTGCACCACTCGAGGAACCGAATATTCTTACAACTATTTGCGCCAGGCTCCATCCCGCTCCGATGCCGATTAGAGTACCTAGGAAACCTATTATGGCTGCCTCGCACAGGAATATCAGTAGCACTTGGCGATTCTTCATGCCCAAGGCCTTTAGAATACCTATTTCTCTCGTACGTTCCATCACGGATACGATCATGATGTTCATTATACCTATTCCTGCTACCAGGAGCGAGATTGCTGCAATTCCCGCTAGGAAGAGTTCTATCGTTGAGAAGACGTTTGAAATTATGTTTAACACGGCTGTTGAAGAAGTCACCGTCACCCCGCTTCCTAAAGCTTCCCTAATGGCTTTCGCAGTACTGTCAATCATGGCTTTATCATCACTTTTCAATTTAACGATTATCAGCTCGCAGGTTTCAGTCCCGAAGAAGCTTTGAGCTTTTGAAATCGGAATGTATACTCTGCTGTCTGAGGGGCCGCCTACTGTGAAACCCCCTACCTCGCGGAGAACAGCCACTACTCTGCCCGTGTACGTTTCGTTTCTAAGCGGGCGTGCAGTCGTGTTAGTCCAAATTATCTCAAGAGTATCGCCAGTTGTGCAGAAGAGTGTCCCGTTGTTCCAAGGGTCGCTAACCTGTTTTCCAACGATGACAGCATCCTCTTCAGGGTTAAGCGGGATTTCCCCGTCTTCAGCTACGAACGTGCTGCTGTAAATATCCCTGTAGGCAACGAAGTCGACACCGATTACTGTTACTCGGCGCGTCAACCCGCTAGATTTCACGTAACATATTCTTTGAATCACTGCAATCGAAGCCGTAACATTCTCTAATTCTCTTATTGTCTGAGCGTCTTTAACCAGCAGGTTGAATTCGTTACCGCCGCCTAAGCCTCCTCCGGCTGAAACAATTAGGGTGTCTGTTGCAAAACCTCTTTGGAGTTGAGAGGATATTGCTGTTTGAAGCCCCTGAGTTATTGAGAGCAGCGCCACTATGGCTGCTATCCCTATTACTACGCCTAATGTTGTTAAACCGGCTCTGAGCTTCCGCAGTCTTATCGCGCTGAAAGCGTATGAAAACATGTCGATTATCCTCATTTCAATTCACCGTCTCACTGACGATCATACCGTCAAGCATATGGACTGTTCGCCTAGCTTCCGCGGCCAGGCGCTGATCATGAGTAACCATGATTATCGTCACTCCCTTCTCCTCGTTAAGCTTTTTTACGAGCTGCATTATTTCGAAAGCGTTCTTAGAATCTATGTTTCCAGTGGGCTCATCCATAAGCAGGAACCTAGGGTTGTTTGCTAATGCTCTGGCAATCGCGACGCGTTGCTGCTCTCCTCCACTTAGCTCCGTCGGCTTATGGTTCATCCTGCTGGCTAAACCAACCATCTCCAAGAGTTCCTCGGCACGTTTTCCCCTCACACCTTTGCTTAAGCCAGCTATCGCCATGGGTAGTTCAACGTTCTCCTTCGCCGTGAATCTCGGAATAAGGTTGAAGAATTGGAAGACGAAACCTATTTTCATTCTTAAATCAGCAAGCTGATTATCGTTTAAGGTTGACACGTCAATGTTTTCGATGAAAAGCCTCCCGCCGGTTGGCTTGTCTAAGGCTCCTATCAGGTTTAAAAGGGTTGACTTTCCACTTCCCGAGGGCCCTAGTATTGAAAGAAACTCGCCCTCTTCAACTTCAAGGTTTACGCTGCGAAGAGCCTCAACCGGAATCTTGCCCTGCATATAGGTTTTCCTCAGGTCAACAGTTTTAATAATGGTCTTGGCCATTTTCAACTTCAGCCTACTTAGATAGATACCTCCAGGAAAGCATTATTCCTATTGAGGAAAGCACGGCGGCGAAGAAACCAAGGTAGATGAAGTCTGTAATGAGCTTAGAAGGGTTTAAAGCCAGGATTGTCAACTGTCTTAAAGCATCCGTCAGATAGCTAAGCGGATTTACATAGGCTACTGCCTGCAACCAGTCCGGCATTAAAGAGATTGGGAACAAAGTGTTGCTTGCAAACATCAGCGGCATAGTGATTAAGCTTATGAATTGCATGGGTCTCTCCAACCTAGTTGACCTTATGGAGAATGCTAGAAAAACTGATGAAAGCCCTACGCTGAGCAGGAATATCGCAGCGTAAACCCCAAGTATGTTAAACAGGGTGAAGCTTGGACTCAACTGCAATCCGAATATCATTGCGAGAAACAGGATTATCGTGGCCTGAAGCATTGCTCTTAAGGTCGCGTTAAGAACCTTTGAAAAGATTATCGCGCCACGCGGCACAGGTGTGCTTAAAACCTTGTCTAAGAACCCTAGACGCCTATCCCAAACTATAGACATTCCGCTGAACATTGTTGTGGTCATAACTATCATGGAGATCATGCCGATGGACATGTAGCTGAAGTAATCTGTCACTCCAAAAATATTCCTCATAACGTTTGGGCCAATATCTGAAACCGTCTGCTGGATTATTTGGGAGAACATTGTGCCACTAACGTATATTATTCCGCTAGTAGGAGGAATAACGTAGCTTCCAGGTATTGGAATCTTCTCCGGAACCTGAATTTCACCAAGATTGCTTGCAGAGAACATCGCACCCAGGTTCATTGACTTCCCTAGAAGCCCCATCCAGATTAAAGGCTGGATTACGAGCATGAGAAGCATCACGGGGTCGTTTAACCATTTTTTAAGCTCCCTGACGGTTAAAGCCCATAGGCCGCGGATAAGGCTCGGATGATACTCGTTTACACTGCTCATCTCGCCCTCGCCCTCCTGATCGTCATCCTATGTGCTCGAAAAGCCTCTTTAGACTCCTCCGTGTCACGCATAGACCTGCCTGTGTACTCTAGGTAAACATCGTTTAAAGTTGGCTCTGTAAGCGAAAGCCTGGTCACGGTATAACCGTTCCTCCTGAGGGCCTCGATTACCAGCGGGGCCGTTAACTCCCCTGATTCCACCTTAATCCTATAGGAACCATTCTCATTCTTAACCTCCTTAACGTTTTCAATGCTACGGATTATGTTGCTGATGTCAGCATCTTCCTTTATGCTTATCGTTATGATGTCGCCGCCTAAACTATGTTTCAATTCTTCAGGGTCTCCAGCTACAATGATTTTTCCATAGTCGATTATCGCTATACGATCACATAGAGTGTCAGCCTCCTCCAGATAATGCGTCGTCATGAAAACAGTCATATCGTATTCCTCTTTCAAACGTTTAATGTAGTTCCATGTCGCAGTCCTGGTTTGAACGTCTAAACCGAGTGTCGGCTCATCTAGGAAAAGAACCCTCGGCCTGTTTATCAACCCGCATGCAAGCTCGAGCCTCCGCCTCATTCCTCCAGAATAAGTTTCAACCCTCTTGTCTTTGAAGTCGGTGAGCTCAACGAGCTCCAGCAGTTCAACAGCCCTCTTTCTCGAGACCTCGCGCGGAATACCGTATAGGTCTCCGCATAGAATTATGTTCTCATAGCCTGTTAAATCCTCGTCTGCCGTATACTCCTGTGGGACAACACCTATGACTCTCCTAACCTCGTTAGCCTGCTTCACAACGTCATATCCCAGAACGGATGCTGTTCCTTCAGTAGGTTTTAAAACAGTTATCAGCATGTTTATGGTGGTTGTTTTGCCAGCGCCATTGGGGCCGAGGAAACCAAAGATTTCGCCATGCTTAACGCTGAAGCTCACATGGTCGACTGCAACCAGATTCCTGTTGAAAACCTTAGTAAGTCCTCTAGCCACTATGACTTCCTCAGTCATTCTGAACCTACCCCTTAATCTTCCTGTTTAATTCCCCTATTTTCTCAGCTGCTTCCTCAAACACCCTGCCGGCTTCCGCAATATCCTCCTTCGTCGCCTTGTCTCTCGAAAGAATCATGAAATCTCTGAAGGCTGTGAAAAGACGTTTAATGGGTTCGTGAAGCTCCCTCAACCTGTCTTCTGAAAAACTTCCTGCAAAAGGAGGTGGGATAAGAAGGGGGAAAGAAACCATTCTTTCGACAAGCCTCTCCCTTATCTTGCTTTTCTCCTCAAGAAGCTTCCTGCCCTTGTCAGTCAACTCGTAACGTTTAATCCCATTCTCATCCCTGGGAAGGGCCTTTACAAACCCTTTTTCCTGTAGCCATGTGAGCATAGGGTAGATTGAGCCTGGGCTTGGCCTCCAAGCCCCATGGGTCTCCTCTTCTATCCTGTCCATTATTTCTGAGCCTGACATTGGTTTCTCGCTCAGCATTTCTAAAACTCGATACCTGAGAAGGCCTTTCGGCACGAATGCTGTGTGTCTCATCCAGTGTCTGAACATATCGGTGTCGATATCGATAGTGATATTTAAACTTTATCCAAATATGACTTAAAGCGTTTTCCAATGGGAAACATAGTTAAAACATATAAAAATCCTGGAAAACAAACTACTTCATGCTGATTAGGATACCTTTCGGCAATGGGGTTGAGGAGTGTGAGGTTGAGGATTCTAGGATCCAAGCTCTTCTTGAGCCGTCTTGGCCTATGCCGGCTGACCCGGATGCTTGCGTGGAAAGAGCTTTATTAAACCCAGTAGGTTCTAAAAGCCTCAGAGAGCTGGCTAAGAAAGCGAGTAGAATACTCGTCATCACCAGCGATAACACTAGACCCGTTCCAAGCAAGGTCACTCTTCCACAGCTCATAGGAAAGATAAAGGAAGCATCTCCCTCAGCCTCGATACGTCTCCTAATTGCAACTGGCCTACACGAATGGTCTCCAAGTAGAAGCGAGTTAAGCAGTAGGTTCGGCCCAGCGCTGGATCATCTAGAGGAAGTTGTTATTCACTCTGCTAAAAATAGTAGTTCACTTCTGAACCTTGGAAAGCTTTCCACTGGAAACAGGCTTTTCGTGAACGAACTCTTAAGGGAAGTGGATTTGATAATTGCTGAAGGATATATAGAGGGCCATTTCTTCGCTGGATTCACAGGAGGGCCTAAGAGCATTCTCCCAGGGGTTTCAGGGGTTGATACAATAATGAATAACCATTCTCCGAGAAACATCGACCATCCGAATGCTAGGTGTGGAGTGGCTGAGGGAAACCCTATTTATGAGGAGATGCTGGAGGCAGCGCGTCTGGCAGGCCTAGACTTCATACTGAACGTGGTGCTGGATGGAAAGAAGAGAATTCTTTCAGCGTTCGCAGGAGACCCTGTTGAGGCCCATAGGAGCGGGCGTGTCTTCACCCTGGAATGCTGCAGGGTTAAACCGGTTCCGGGAGACATAGTCGTGACATCAAACGGGGGCTATCCTCTAGACAGAAACCTCTACCAGCTTGTCAAAGGCATTTCAAACGGTGCTCTAACAGCCAAAGAGGGTGGGGTCATCATAGCCTGTGGCGAGTGTACGGACGGGGTTGGACACCAAGGATTCTACGAGATGCTTGCTTCCTCAAGTAGTCCAAGCGAGTTTCTAAGGAGGTTAAGGGCTGGCGAAATATGGCGGGAAGCACAATGGGAGGCTCAGGTCTTAGCTAAAGTTTTAGAGAAGTTTAGCGTCATAGTGGTTTCGAGGGGCGTGGATTCAAAAACAGTTGAATCAATGCATATGATGCACGCTAAAACTTTGAAGGAAGGCTTGGAAATTGCTTTGAACCTTAAGCCCCGGGGAAAGATAACTCTTCTTCCAGACGGTCCCTCTGCAATACCTCTTCCATGAATCTCGGGTAGCGGAAACTACCATCTGGTAAACTCGGCTGTTTTATCTCTCTTCGGGGCAATGCCGGATGTGTGCACAAGATACCTGATCTGGGAAGAAGCCTCTATCATACAGGTGACATGGTATGCCTCTTCAAGGAGTTTGGCTGCAGTGAATGTTCCATGCCCCCTTACGACAACACCCTTGTAATGCTTAAGCGCTTCAGAAACCTTTTCCTCAAGCTCTTTGGAGCCACTCACCTCTTTAACGACCAGCACAGGTATCTTCCTTAGCACGTAGTCCCCTTCAGCATCCATCGGTATTATCTCGTCGAAAATCAGTGAACAGACTATGGAGTATGGCGGATGCGCATGTACAACAGCCAAGGCTGAAGTATTCAGGTAAATGGCCCTGTGAACCATTGTTTCAGAGGAGCTTAAAAGTATGGAGCTATCATCCTCGAAAAGATCAACCTCCACAACATCTTCAGGGCCTATCTCGTCCGCAGCCGCACCCCTCCTCTTTATGTACATCTTGTCCCCTACTCTCACACTTATATTCCCACTATGACTAACCATGTAGCCCTTGTCGAAAAGCTTTTTCCCATACTTGGCGATTTCTCTCCAAATCTCGCCCGAATTAGACTGCATACTTCCCTTCCCCCAACTCTGATTTACGGCAGATGCCATGGGGAATTAAACTTTAGCCTCAGCTAAACCAATTTGTCAATATCGAAAATACTGCCTACGCTTTGGCTAGAACTGGAAAATCCTGATTCATAGCCTTAAGGCTTCTTAGCACGCTCCACATGAGAATGGGTGGAAGGGCTGAAGAGTGCGAGTTAGCTCATGAGCAACAGTATATGCTTAAATATGATTTTCTCCTATTCTTCTTGGAAATGAAAGTTGAAGACACTGAGCTCAAGAAGCTCTTCCTAGAGCTCCTTGATAAGGACGAGGAGTTCCGTTACGCCGTGTCTGGAAGACTAGGGTTATCCGAGATCTTGAAGAAGCTCGATACGCTTTGGGAGGAGGTTAAGCTGTTGAGAGAGGAGCAGAACAAGCTTTGGGAAGGTCAAAACAGGCTTTGGGAGG
>JAAOZP010000010.1 GCA_011605725.1 Nitrososphaerota archaeon
CTCTTCTCCATATCAAAAGTAGCATTGGGTATGTAGAACTTAAAGAATAAAGCTTGCCTTCTTTCGTTTTTATCAGGATAAAGCTGCTTTAGCTGATTTGAATCGTACCATGGAAAGTCTCGATTGTAAATTTTATTGCTCCCATTAAGCTGAGGAGCTTTGTTAGAGTACAAATTCCATTGAAGCATCATAAGGTCAAGAACATCACCATCATTAGGCTTAATAATCCTCCCGCTCTTCTCCTTCTCAGCATAGCTTATCCCATACTTAGCATCAAATAGAGACCAAGCGTTAGCTATAACCTTGCCGTTCAAGCCTTCAAACATCTCAGGATGCTTAATTATTTCGAAACCTGAGTCTTGAATCCTCTTCAAATGCTCTGCCAAGATCCAAGTATTCCTAGGAACATTGCTCTCAAGAACATAGTTATTTCCATCTATTGAGTAAAAGACTATCGGGCTGAAGTCAGCAATATCCTTGCTGATTTGAGTAGCATTAGTTAAAAGCCAAGCTGAATCCTTATCAAGCCTTGGCAAGCCTTTCTCGTAAGCTAGAGTTAAGTTGTTAACAGCATGAATAGTTTGAATCATCAGATTTTTCTTAATTAAATTCAAATCCTGATATTCTTTCAATCCTTTCAAGAACAATTCATTTCTATCTGAGCTTATCCTATTGTCTCTCTGAAATTGATCGTAAACAATTTTTACTAAAGTAGAATTAGCAGAGTAAGCTGGCAATACTAGTGTATAATTCTTAGCAAACTGTGGAAAATCTTTTAGAAAGTTTAACCCATCATACCCATTGCTATTAGCGAAATAAAGGTAATCCAAGCTGTCTTTCAAACTACCAAAAATTTTCAAGCTCTCTTCAGCCAAAGCTTTATCTTTAGCCCAAGATTTAGCAAAATCAACCCAGGTAGAGTTTCCATTCTGCTTAGGATAACTAGCTATGAACTCTTCAGCCTGCTCATCGCTAAGACCAGCCTGCTTGTAAGGCTTCTTAGCTTCTTCTTTCTTCTGATTCTCCAAATGCTTGTAAACCAAATAGCTTCCTACAGCTGCGCTTGTAACTAAGCCAAGAAAAGCAATGGCTTTAACATGCTTAGAGTACAAACCCTCTTTTTTACCAACTTCTTTCCTTAAAGCTCTTATCTTTTCCCTAAGCTCACCTTCGCAAACTTTCTCCAAATCTTTAAGAGCAAAATAAATCTCTTCCCTCCTCAATCCTTTAACATAAAGCTCTTCTATGAAATCCTCATAATTCTCAACCCTTGCTTTTCTCCTTTTCAGAAAACCATTTTCAAACTTAACATTAACCCTATCAAAGTTAGAAAGAACGTTAAGCTTAGCTTTAGCTTGAGCAATCTTCTTCTCAGCACCAAGCTCAACAGTGCTTTTGTAAGGAATATAGTCTGAGCTTTTGCCTAAGCTGCCGCCTGATATACCTAGACTCATACCAACCAGTTAATTATTTAACGAAAACGGATTTAAACATTAAACCACGAGCTTCTCAAGCTGCTTATAGGCTATGAATATGTCGTTTGAAATCTGGTCTAAATCGATAATTATCACGTCCTTAATAGCTTCAGACTCTAAAAGCTCCTTCTTCGCTTCCCTTATTCCCTCATGCACAACGCTCTGGACTTCATAGGCAATGCCATTGCTGTAGTCGAAGACATCCACGTAAAGAGTGTTGCCGTTTATCGAAATAGGTGCTTCAGTGACAAAGCCATAGCCTCTTTCATGGAGAATTCTCCCTATTAAGGCCTTAACTATGAAGTGCTTAACAGACTCGTTTCCAGAAGGCAAAACCTTATTCTTCTCCCTTAAATCAAAACCTTGCTCCTCTAAATTCCTAACAGTTATGTAGTCCCTCCTCATCACTTGAGCAAATCATATTGTTCTTTAAAAAGTATCGGGCATGCTCTTTAGTAGAATTTGCATTTCATAACCTTATTTTGTTAAACATTTTATTCGGAAGCACTATAGCGCGCGCTACGCATTTCCAAAATTCTCTATGGTTATTAAGTTTTCTTAAATGCGCATTAATTCTTTCATGCGTTTATGACAAATATAACCACGCCACAAACACACAACAATAATAACTAGGTAGATTAAAAATCCGATTTGAATGCCCCAGTTAAGAGTACTCGGCTCAGGTATACTAACGATTATACTAATAAGCCCTAGGCATCCAATTACAAAGGCGCGTTCTAACCACTTATTTCTCTCTTCTTCTAATTCTTTAATTTTCGAAGGAATTGACATCTCGCCTTATTTTAACAATAAAACTTAAATTTAAGTCTTTTGGTGCGTAAGTTGGCATGAGTGTTCCGTATATACCCTTCGAAAGCTTCCTAGACTTTACGGTTAAAGAACATATCAAGTTAGACTGTAAAGAATTAGATGAAATAATGTCGAAATATAGCATCGAAAAGGAACTCTGCAATCTCAAAAAGATAGAAAATCTAGATAAATTAATAAGGCGAAATGTAGAGAAAATTAGCCTTATATCATACTTTTCAGAACTCTGTTATTTAATTAAGAAGAGAAGCAAGAAGGAGACTGTCTTTAATCAGCTCTTTTTCGAGAATGAAAAGTTCGAAAAACTAAAGAAAGATTTGTTAGACAAATATAGGGAGAAGGCTGAAGAAGAAGCTATAAACTATGTAGCCTGGACCATAATAAAATTATGTAGCGAGCTTTTAGAATGGAATGTTCTTATTTAGATTTTGACGTTAAGCATTTTTTCTGCTTTTTCAACACCATATGTCTTGACCAAGGCTTCACGCAAGTTATCAGCGAAATATTGCTTTATTTTTTCTTTAATGATACCATGTAGATTTTCATAAGATCTGCGTGCTTCTGGAAGAAGAGAAGACTCATTTAGTCTTTCCTCTATAGCATCGTCTAAAGGAAGAAGAATATTATCTATCATATACATGTCGAGCTTTAAATCCTTAATACTACTATATACCATTTGTATTTCCTCTGTTGATAGAGGGATTCCCTTCTCAACCTTCTCTTTAATTCCTGGGATAAGGGTTTCCATAGTTAATATTTCTGTCGATAACTTTAAATATTTTTTGAAAGGAATTGCGAATCGCTCTTCAAAAGATTCGCATAATAGTTCAAGATAGTTTGGTGGAATAGTAGATTTTAGCATATCAGGAGAGGGATCAATATTGAATGATAATATTTCGTTTATCCGATCCAAAGTATACTGGGCGCTTGCAGCAGCTACGATGATTGTCAGAATCATTTCTGGATCTTTCTTTTTCTGTAAAAGTTCTTTGACAGGCTTCCATCTTTCGAAAATCTTTATTTGAGTTGAATTAATAGACAGCTTGCTTGGTGAAAGCAAGAATTCAGGCACTTTTTGACGATGGAGAGAATAGACTATATATAACAACGCTGTATATAGCTCATACGCTGAATGTATGTCTTCTGGTTCCACATATTCGGATTCTCCTCTCAAAATAGATATGGCCCTTGCAAGTAAAAATATTGATGCCCTTTCCTTCTGATATACCGGGAGGCCCGCTTTATCTTTCATCGAGGAAAATTTCTTCCAAAGTTTTTCGTCTTCTTTATAGGCTGCTCTACTTATCTTGGTTCGTCCAAGATTTTCGAATATATCTTGCACTCTAATTATAGAATCCAGTATTTGATAGAGATAATAAGATTCATAATCGCTGACATTTATTCTTCCTATAATTTGCTTAAAAAGCTCGCTTAATGGTAGCAGACTATTTATTTCTTCTATTACGCGGAATTTGTCAACCGTTATTTGGATTAACCGATTCGATGGTTTAGAGATTATTTTACCCGTAAGCAAATCAATTTCATAAGTTCCAATGGATAATGACGCATTGGTTTTTACACTCTGTATCCAAACCGCGCATTCTACAATTGTATCTAAAGGAGATACACCGATGTTAACATCTACATTCTTTAGGCTAATATCGAGTGCCTTTCTAATATCGTTTAAAATCATCTCAACAATATTCTCACGAGACCAGCCTGCATACATCTACGTGTATACCTCGGATGGAAATACCACCATTGTCGTGGTTTCTAATACTCCAGGTATTTCCAAGATTTTGTTTAGTATACTCTCTAGCTCTTTTAGATCTTTTGCATCAACAGTAAGGATTACATCATAAACACCATAAATTACATCAGCTGTCATTACACCATCTAGATTTAGTAATGAACTAAATGTAATATCAATTCGACTAGGAATTATTTTCAGGAATATAAATGCATACGGTTCCTTCTTCAATGGCCTTGGGCTTTCTTTTGCTACGATAAATGTCTGAATGGCTCTTACCATATTCTCTTCTGCTCCTATTTTGCTTATTGGTTCATGCCATTTTGAGTCAAATTCACTAATAGTGTTAAACTGATTAACCTTACAGATTATATCAATTTCGCCACAAACCATATATGCACTAGCACCCATGTCTCTAATTTCGTTATGAATTCTTCTATGTGTTCCAGGCTTAGCTTTTATTCCAATGTATGCCCACAACTTTTATCACTTTAATTTATTCCACGCGAATGTATAGATAGGTTCTAAGGGTATTTTCTTCTCCTTAAATTTTTCTTCTATTTCATCTAGGGCTTTTGCAACTTCTTTAAAGCTTACACCTCGGATTTGTAGTTCTTCGTTGATATATCTTTTATATTCGGAAGTTGCACGTAGAAGCCTAATTACTTGTACGGAAAAGCGGGCTACAGACATCCCTAGTGGCGTTAAACCGTAAAAACTATTCCGTCCCTCTCTCTGATTAAAGACTAATCCGTCTTCTTGCAAAAGGCGCAAAGTATACGTTAAAACGGCACCGTCTGAAATATTGGTGAACTCTGCTATTTGAGAATAGCTCATTACATGATTGTTCTTTAGCCAACTAGCAAGACATATTAGGACTTTAAGTCTATTATCATCAAACATGATAGGAAAAAATCGTGCCAACACATCCATCGTAGCACTCACTATCTTTGCTCTCTTTTCGTCTAGAGCTGCTGACGGCATCTTCTCTTTCCTCCTCCTTCCTCTATTTTTAGAGAAGAGAGGAGTATATAAACTTTTTCTCTTTGATAGTTATGATAGCGCGCTATTTATTGTTCTTTTGTTCTTTAATAGTACACTTTATGATGTTTTCGCCCATACCTGTCTGGTTTTTCAACTACAAAAGTTTTGGCTCGCTTCCTTTCAAAAATTGCGCGTTAAAAACTTAAGCTATTTCTTCAAAAATTATTGAAGGAGCATTATGAGCCTACAAGCTTTTTCAGACGAGTACTTGCCTAAAGCGATAATTGATAGGGAGAATGAGCAGGATGCTATAGCGAGCTACTTAAAAGATATCATGCTGATGAAGACTTCTAAAGTCCTCTACATTCATGGTTCTCCAGGAGTTGGCAAGAGCACTGTCGTAAGAGCAGTCTTAAGCCAGTTTGAGGATTCAAACGAAAACTCTGTGGTTGCTCATTTGTCATGCACTTCTCTAACTCCATACTTATGCTTGCAGGAGATTCACTCTAAGGTTTGCGGGCAATTGAGTAAAAGGCTTACTTCTCAGGAAATTGTAATGGAAATTACGAGAAGACTATTGCTTAAAAAGTATGTTTTGATCGTTGCGTTAGATAATTTCGACAAGATGCAGGATGTTGAGCAGTTATTATGGAGCTTCCACGAGATCATGCAGAAGGTTCCTAGATTCGGCTTAATTTTGGTTTCAACAAGCAAGTTTGAGCTAATGGATATGGTTGGAGAAAGGCTCTACTCAAGGTTAAGACCAGAGGTAATAGAGTTCAAGCCTTATTCAGCTAACAGGCTTTTCGAGATTATGAAGAGCAGGATCTTAGAAGCTTATGGAAAGCCTATTGCAGAGGATAGTGCTCTTGAGAAGATAGCTGAGTTCGCCGAAGTTAATGGCGGAAGCGCAAGGCATGCTTTAAAAATACTTTTAGATTCAATAGAAGAGGCACAAAGGTTAGAGTTAAGTAAGGTAAATTCTCAGGTTGTGGAGAAAGTCTTAGAACAAGAGAAGAAGAATCTTCTGTTATCTGAGCTGCATGAACTGAAAGAGGAGGCGCCGAGAGAATACGAGGTTTTGAAAGTTATAGCTGAGTTAAGCGTAAAAGAGGAAAACATTTACACAGGCTTGGTTGAGGAAGCTGTTAAGGAGAAAGGACTTATGGTTTGTAGGCGAAGCTTGGAGTATTACTTGAGCGATTTGGAGAGAAGAGGGTTCCTCAAACTTAATAGCATTAGGATTAATAAAGGCCATTCTACTAAAATTGAACTTATCATTCCTAGAGAATCTATTTCATGATTCGCAATTTTTGCCAAATGGTGCGAGCAGTATCTATGAATATTGCTCATAAGTAACAAGCATGGATGAAGAGAATGATAATCGAGCGAAGTCCCTTCCAAGGAGCTGGCAGATACTAAAGAAGATTTACTCGAGAAAGAAGCCAGAAGATATTTAAGGCAAGAAATCAATCGCGCGCGATGGAAGTAAATGAAGCTCAGTTTGGAATGATTGGCATGTAGAAGAAACTTATGATAGCGCGCGCTATCGATACCGCTGATATGCATGCCTGTACCAAGCCCACCTGATGACCGCCTCAGACCTGCAGTAAGGACTTCTCTGAGAAGCCAAGTGGCATAGGCCTCGCACGTGAAAAGGATAAGAAGCTCGGCCAGCATAGAATAGGATCAGGCGAGGTGAGAAATCAACCCTATACCCACCAACAAACTTCCTGATTAAGAGCGAAAATTTTAAATACAGCGCGCGCCACGTAAATTGGAGTAAACGGACTTGGGCTGTAAAGTTATAGTTAGACTTGCCGTGACAACCCTCTTTTTACTTGTGCTGCTAACACTTCCAGCTGTCGTGTACGCTGCTCCTCAAGTAAGTGGGTATATATCTAGCCCAAGAAACGTGGCGTATGGAAATTCTTTTTCTATTAGCATAACTATCAAGAATAGTGGTGATAAAACTGCATATTTGTGTAATTTAGTCTTAGGCGTTCCCGCAGGATTTTCGGTATCTAAAACTAATATTTTTATTGGCGATTTAGGCCCAGGTAAAAGCAAGACATATTCAGTTAGCGTCACCGCACCAAAATATACAACTACAGGTACATTTACCGCAACGGTCTTTTATTCTAATAATCCGGGGGGCAAAGGTACTTCTTTAGCAGGATACATTTTTCCCTTAACTGTTCAGGTGAAGAGAGGAAATCTGATTACCTTTATGTTAGTTAGCACATCTGGGATACTCAAGAGCGCGACTATATCAGTTTATGATTCATCTGGGAAGTATGTTGCCGGAGGCGCTGGCATTGCGTCTAGTTCTACAAGTGGTGTCATGATTCAAGTCTATTTGCTTAATGGTAAGTATATGGTAGCCGCCGCCGGAAAAGTAGATACTCAGCGGGGAGAGAGGAACGCTTTTGGTCAAGCTAATTTTTATGCTGACAAGGATAAATCCATACTTATGAACCTAAAGCCTATTCCATAAGTTCCTCTGCAATGTGAAATTTGATCGCTCTCTGTATAAGATTTATAAACCAAAGAGAAAATACTTATTATGTCAGTTATTGACAAGATATCCAAAGAAAAACTGATAGGTTATTTTGCAGTCCTCTGGGGCGTATCTTTCTTACTTAATGGCGTATCAGGTTTGGTTTTTAACATCAGAGATATGGTAAATTCGGAAGTCTTTCAGTTATCGGCTTTAGCCAGCACGATAAATATCAGTATCGTAATTGGGTCTTTTCTTGATATGCTAATGGGTATCGTATTAGTTGTCTTAGGGTTCAAGATACTGAAGGCCAAAGGTTCTTCATAGGCTATAAAGAAGACCGGAATTATCGACAGACCACACACTCTTAACCCAATTTTCTTTCGCTTCAAAGAATTCTAATCCATGAACTCTACTCGTCTCTATAGACACAATATCATAAGTCTAAAACTTATGAAGCGATTCCCGGTTGTATATCACGCCACGGAGATGGCGGGCTTTTAAATTATTTAATCAGGAATAATGTTTTATGGAACATTCGAAATCGATCACTTGACAGAAGCTCTTGATAAATTTATTCGAAATAATAAGGAAGAAGTGATGCGTCAACTGAAGAAATGCGTTAGGATTTAAAAAATGGGAAACTAACAATTCTATGCTCTCTATTTTTGCAATCTTTAGATTAGATTTTTACTAGATTAAGGTAGACAATAATCAGTTTCTACTCTCAATGGCGCGCCTGTTTACAATGATGTAGCAAATGCATACCTATGTGAAGAGACTCATTCCAAAATAACATTGAACAGTTTACTTGTTCATTGCCCTAATTGTCCAAATTGTCAAGAGCCTACCCCCTTGAGTGGGAAAAGGTCATTTAACTCAAATTGAGCTTACTATTCCTAGAGAATCTATTTCATGATTCGCAATTTCTGATTGGAAAAGAGAACGATTTCTTTAGGCTTATTAGACTTATGAAAGGAGCATGAGTAGAAATCTTCACGAGCTTGTTGAAAGGATTCACGAATTGTTGAAGCAGGGTTATGAAGAATGGAAGCAGATGGAAGAAAGAACAAATAAGAATGAGTAGCTTGTCCCTAAAAACCTAACTATCGCTCATTCTCCCAGGCGGGGCATTTGACCAATAGTTATATAAATAGGGACAAACTAATTTTGATCATGGATTTTATTCGTAATTATTCTGAAAAATTTGAAAAGTTTGAGAAAAGGTTGAAAGATATAGAGTTGAGCAGGACGAATAAGCTCTTGCTCAAAAATTTTTCAGACTATCTGTTAGCGTCAGGAATATCTAAGGGCAGGGTGTTGAAGTATGCCAGCCATTTAATTCACATAGTTAAAATTCTCGGCAAAGATTTAGATAAGGCTAGTAGAGAGGATTTGATTAAAGTAATCGGAGAGATCGAGAAGAAGAACTATTCTGCTTGGACAAAGCACGATTATAAAGTTGCTTTGAAAAAGTTCTACAAGTGGCTTAAAGGAGAGCAGGAAGGCAGAGCTTTTACAGACTGGTTTAAGGTTACTGTTAAGAACAACAATAAGAAACTCCCTGAAGAATTGTTGAGCGTTGAAGATATTGAGAAGCTTGCTTCCGCTTCTTCTAACCTGAGGGATAAGGCTTTTGTTCTGGCTTTGTACGAGAGCGGTGCAAGGATTGGAGAATTCTTGCCCATAAAGATTAAGCAGGTTGAGTTCGATAGGTATGGGGCTCTGCTTACTCTGCACGGCAAGACTGGCTCTAGGAAGATTAGGCTCATAACTTGTGTTCCTGCTTTGATCCAATGGCTTGATTCCCATCCTTGCAAAAACGATAAGGAGGCTTTCGTTTGGGTCAAGGTTAAAGCTAATAACGGTAATGAGATTATAACTTATGCTGAGGCATGCAAGATACTTAAGGAATTGGCTAAGAAGGCTGGAATAAGCAAGCCTGTTAACCCGCATCATTTCCGCCACTCTAGAGCTACTGAGCTAGCTAAACATTTGACTGAAGCACAATTGTGCGAATACTTGGGATGGGTTCAGGGAAGCGATGAGGCAAATACTTACGTCCATTTAAGCCAGAGAGATATAGAGTCAGCAATACTAAAGCTGCACGGGATAGAGGTTGAAGAAGAGAAGGAGCTTGAGTTCAAGCCGATTGTTTGCCCTAGATGCAAGAAGCAGAATTCTCCAGGCTCAAAGTTCTGCTCATTATGCGGATTAGCGTTAGACTTGAAATCTGCGATAGAGCTGGACTCAAAGCTTGAAAGCATGGCTGAGATTTTCGCAAGCTTGCTTGAAGACTCTAAGACTAGGAGGATGATAGTTAGAGAGGCTTTGAGAAAAGGGTTGAAGATAAGGTGAGTGAATTATTTGCTACTCGCATCTTTTTCATGCATTTAAAATCCTTAAAACTCAGAAAAACGATTATAAATTGCCTTCGATAAAGGCTTGGTGATCGTAAACTAGTTTATATTTGTTCTCTTTCATTTCTACAACTGCTAAGTTCGAAAGGGTTTTCAGAGCTTGAAAAATTTCTTCCTCAGTATATCCTTCTGGCGGCATGTAGAGGTAAAGCTTGTAAGCTTTTTTAAACCTTGGATCTTGAATTAACTTGTATATTTCATTTACCGGCAGCGGTTTATTTAGGTGTAGGAGTAAAATTTTGAAAACACATCTTACAGCTCCGGCTTTTCTAAGACGAGTATCTTCTTTGCTTTGTAATTTTTCCTGCGTAAAATCTCTTTGAGGACAGAATAATATTAAATCCGGTATCTCTTCTTCTGTCAGCTTAGCATCTACTCCGATTTTTTCTAGACAAATATTTAAAGCATGCATCAATCTTTTTCTCGGATTTTCATTTTTCGACTTTCTTAGGGCAATCGGAATTTCTGACAAAACACCGGGCCACCTTTTTTCTAAAGAGTTGTACCATAGCATTGCCATTAACTGGCCGTATGGAACAAAACCCAGAGCAATGTTTAAATAAGGTTTGAGAGAAGAGTCTGTCGAAGCCTCTCTGAGTGTTAATATATTGACTAATGCATGTTCCAATTCTATGAAGCCTTTTTCCTCTATGCTTTTGTTAGAATTCTTGTTAATTGATGTTCCAATATTGAGGACTGAGTGAATGACTTCATGTATTAGAACTATTTTCCACAGAAATCCGAGAAAAAGCGGCCAAAAGTTACAGAAAATGAATACTTTTACTGAATCTTGTTTAATCTTAATAGGCCTTGAGCTTCCAAGTATGTAGGTTATTCCGTTCCGTCTCCCGCTTATAAGATAGCATAGTATTTTTTCACAAGATATTTTCATTTTTTCTCTTAACCACATCTCACTTAGTTTTAACACGTTTCTATTAAGATCGTATTTTTCAAACTCTTGTCGTAAAAAATCAAAATGATCATCAATACTCTTGCTCCTGTACCTTTCTATAGTCTCTCTAATAGAACTTAACAACTCATCCGTGAAAGGGTATTCGTAGTCTAAAAGATCTTCTAATGCTTTTTCTGTTTCAGACTTTTCTAAAAAAGATATTAAGGAGACTAATCTTTTCCCTAAGTAAATACTAATGTGTGCTGCATCGCTATGTTTCTGCATAACTTTATCAAAAGATTCTGAGAGCAAGAGTATTGAGTACACGTCAAGGTGAGGGAACTTTACATCCTTTACCTTATGGAGTTCTCTTAACTTTTCTAGAAAATGCTTTGCTACTTCATCTCTTCTTGAGCTAAAGCGTTTCTCAATCTCCGTAAGGTTGCCGCAAAAGCATGTGTCAACAATTTTAAACAATTCTTCTCTTTGATCTTGACTGCTCACACGATATAATTCTGCGAATGCCTTTACCGCTAAAGCACATCCATACAACTCGGAATCTGGAAGAGCATGAAAAGCGATATCTCTTAAGGAAGAAAGCAACTCGTTCAAAGACATTTTACTGTTCTAAATTACCACTCAACAGGCTCCAGGCAATGACGACATATTATTTTAAGGGCTTTTTCCGAATGATGAGTCTCTACAGACTCGCCGTAGGCTGTAGGAGTAACAGGAAAACCGCACTCTGCACAAGGAATGCTTTCATGCATAATTTTCTGATAAACCTCTTTCGGTATCTTTCCAGATTTATAATCGTTTTCTAATCTTTCTCTAGCCTCCTTCTCCATTTTTAACTCACGTTTGTACAAGGCATTAGTAAGTTTTTCAACAAAATCTTCAGCTTTTTCACTCGTTTGCATGATGTTTAATCCTCCTTTACCATTATATTTTTCCCCTTATATTTTTAAACTTTACACTTCACCTACCACATTTTAGGTAGGTAGTAAAGTTTAATTAGGTTGAAAGGAACAACATGGCATGAATAAAGATGCAGAGCGCAGGATATTACTGCAGAGAGTGTTTTACAAGGATAGAGACCTATATAAAATAGGAAAGTTTGCTGGCATAGCTTGGTTCAACAAATTTGAAGCAAAATTTGAAAGGGATATATACGCGTATTTTGCTGATGAAGAAAGAAGGGAGGCAGTGGAGAAAATTACTTTAGAAGTTTCTGATGAGAAGTTTATTGATGCATTTAATAAAGTGTTCAAAGAGGAGCCAAGGTATATCGAGATCGATAGGTTCATTGGTGAACATTATTATTTTGATGTAAACACAGGACTTAGGCTTGAGAATAGACAAGAAAATCTTAAGAAGGAAATACGGAGTGCATTGGAGGAAACAGGTAAAAGGGGTTTTTATTTTCTTAAGGCGATTATTGAATTATACAAGGAGGGTAAATGGGATAAAGCGTACGGTGGAGCCACTTGGGCGGATATACTGGCCAAAATAAGAGAGCTTGGCGGTGAATATCCTGCAGCCCGCGACGTAGCTCTTCTAAAATCATATAAGATATACTATAAAACCGGAAGCAGAAGATACCCGACGCACACTATCCCTGAAGAAATAATTCCTTTGGTTGAGAAAGTTCTAAATGAAATGGCAGTCTGAAATCACAGCCCATACCAATTCATGTAACCCCCACAGTATTTTTACCAAAAGTTATACATGCACCTAATTAAGTGCAAATACGCGTGTTTAACCTAAAAAATCCTAGGCTTGAATCCAGCTTGTTGTTCCACGCGTGCTATAACAAGGATTTGTGAAGCATTGTAATTAGCACGATTTTTATGCTTAGAAAAGTGATGAACCTCATGATATTTTAAGTTAAGATCCCGGCGACCCCATTGCTCCAATCACGGTTTATCGTTCAAACCTCAAGCTTGCTAAGCTCCTAATATTCTATGCGAAAAGTTTATACGTCTACGTTTTTCTACCTCAACGTTGCCTGCTTACTATTGCCCGGAATGTGGAGGAGAGTTAAAATACGAACCCGCTACCAAGCTATATGTATGCAAGGCGTGTGGAAGGGTTTACGAGTTTGAGGAGTTGAAAATCACTAAAGAAAAGTTTCTTAAATCCGTGATGGAGAGTGATGAGGAGAAGAGGAGGAAGCGTAGACGGGAAGTTGTTAAATGGTGGTTGGGTGAGAAGTCGGCAGAAGAGGAATAGTGCAGAACCTTTTTAACACCATTTTCAAGCCGGCTTCGATTTTCACTCGTTTTAGTAATGCGGTAAATAAATGTAAATAAGTTGTTCGCAGTTTATTGTTTTCGCTGAACCCTTAGGATGGCTTGGCTGCTCATGAGTAATTTTTAAAAGCCTAGGGTTTTCCAAGACTATTACCAAGAATGGCTAATCCAGCTGATCGTTTTAAGCCTTATAGCTTCAGCGACGTGGAGAAACAGTATGTTGAGCGGATAATGCTTGACGTTAGGAAGAGGGGGGACAAGGCTCTTTTAGACTATACTTCACGTCCAAGGCCTTTCGACAATGTTAGGCTTACGAGAAGACAGCTTATGGTTAGTGAAAAGGAGATTAAAGAATCCGAGGAGAGAGTAACAGTTGAAGTCAAGAAAGCGATTCTATTCTTGATGAAGAGCGTTAAGAAGGTAGTTAGATTGCAGATAAAGGCTTTTCAACCAGTTGTCTTCAGGGGAGGAGGGTTTGAATACTCTCTGCGTCTTTACCCTATTGAAAGGATCGGTATTCTAGTTCCAGGTGGAAGAGCATCCTATGCTTCAACACTGGTTATGGCAGCCTATCCGGCTGTCTTAGTTGGTGTTAAAGATATCTGTATTCTAACACCCCCGAGGCCAGACGGGTCTGTCAATCCAGCGATACTTTATGCTGCTAGGTTAATGGGTTTGGGAAGGGTTTACAGGTGCAATATGGTTGCGGGAGTGGGTGCTTTGGCTTTTGGTACAGAATCTATCCCGAGGGTTGACAAGATATTCGGTCCAGGGAACAGGTTTGTGATGATGGCGAAGATGATTGCAAGCAGTTACGGTGCTTCGATAGATATTCCTGCCGGGCCTTCGGAGCTTGTTGTGCTCGCGGATTCAAGTGCAGACCCTGATTTAGTTGCTTTAGACCTAGCCGCGCAGGCTGAGCACTCGCCTGATGCTTTTACAGTGTTGGTCACGAATTCCCCTCGGATAGCAAAGTCCGTTAAGAAAATATTTACAACGCTTTCAGAAAGGCTGCATTTAAAAGTAAGGCTTAACACATATATTGTTGGTTCTGTTAGAGAAGGTGTAGAGAAATGCAACCTGCTAGCACCTGAACATGTTTCGCTGCACGTCGAGAATCCTAGGGCGATAGCCCGTCAGCTGACCGTCGCAGGAACGGTTTTTCTTGGGAAATATTCACCACCTGCTGTAGGGGATTATGCTTCAGGAAGCAACCATATTCTTCCAACATCTGGATATGCGAAAGTAAGAGGCGGGGTGACAGTGCTTGACTATCTGAGGCTCGTATCCTATCAAAGTTTTTCCATGAAATATGTGAAATCAGTCAGCAGGCATGTTGAGGCTTTAAGCATTGCAGAGGGGCTTCCTCTCCACGGTGCGAGTGTTAAGGCTAGGCTTATTGGGAGGCCTATTTTATGAAGGCTGTCTTTCTAATAGGTACTGCTGGAAGCGGTAAGACAACCTTTGTAAAAAACTTCTCGCAATGGATGGAAGATAAGGGGGTGGATGTTGCAAGGATTAACTTGGATCCAGGAGTTATAAGCCTACCCTATTCTGCTGATTTTGATGTCAGGACGTATGTTGACACTGAGAAGCTGATGAGGGATATTGGACTTGGACCAAATAGCGCTCTGACAGTTGCTTCAGACCTTATTGCGGTGAAGGTTCATGAGATAAGTGAGGAAGTTGAGGCAATGGGTCATGAGCTTGCCTTGATTGACACACCTGGCCAGATAGAGCTTTTCGCTTTTAGACCGGTTGGTAGAGCGTTTTCTGAAAGCTTCCTTAGGGGCCCTAAGATGGTAATATATCTGTTTGACTACGCGTTGATGCTTGAACCATTAAGCTTCCTGGCCTCGCTTTACCTAAGCATGTCTGTTTACGCTTCTCTCGCAATGCCTCAACTAAACGTTATTAACAAGGCGGATTTAGTGAGTCCCCGCATAGTTAAGAAGATTGAAGAATGGTATTCAAATCCTTTCAAACTCTACGAGTCCATTACTAAATCGTACAGGGGAGAGAAGCTGAAACTTGGGCAAGAGCTTTCAAAAGCATTGCCTCTTTTAAGCAGCTTAAACAAGCCTATGCCTGTTTCAGCCGTCACGATGGAGGGGTTTATAGACGTTTACTCCCAGGTTACAAGAATTCTAGGAACAGGCGAGGAATTCTCGCATGAACAGGCTCTTTAAAAGGCTTCCCAGAAAGAGAAACATTTATTAAACCATTGTCAAGCTTCCTCAGCGATTTGCCTGCCTTCCAGGAAACAGAGGGCCTTGAGTCAAAGGCTTATATTAGACAGATTGAGGAGGAGCTTAAGAAGCAGAAGGAGAAGCTTACGGAGCTCGTAGCACGGAGAAGACAGCTGAGAGACGAGATTGCTGCGATAAGCAAGCAGATCGATGAATACGTTGCTAAGAGAAACGAGCTTAACGAGCAGATTAAGAAGATAAAAGACGATATAGCGCAACTGAGAGCTTCAGAGAAAAACCTTAAGGAGGAAATGGAGCGTAAAAGAGTTGTTATAAAAAGCCGCTCTAGGAAGATAAGAATAAGTGAGAGGGAAGCTAGGGCACAGCTCTCAAGGCTTGAATGGAGACTCGCGACGGAGCACTTGGAGCCTAAAGAGGAGGCTGAGCTTGTTAAAGAGATTGAGAGAGCTAGAGCGATTCTGCGTGAGGTTGAAGCAGTCGTCAGCATGAGGAAGAACATCGGTGATTTCGAAAAGAAGATAGGTGAAATAACCTCCATGATAATGGTGAAGAGTAATGAAAAGGCAAAGCTTGTGGAAGCTTCTAATCTCTATCATGCTAAGATTAAACAGCTTTTAGATGATAAGAAGGTGAAGAAGGATGAGCTTGCTAAGCTTGATTCAGAGATAGATGAGGCTAAGAAAAAGAAGGATGAGCTTTTCATGAAAATGGTTGAGATCGATGCTAAATCCTACCTGGCGAGGATGAGACGCGTTTTGATGATGCAGCAGGAGCATGCTAAGCGTTTGAAAATGGAGGAAGCTATCAGAAGCAAGCTTGCTCTGGACGCTCAGGAGAAGCTTAAACGTGGCGAGACACTAGACTGGGAAGAGTTTAAGGCTATGATAGAGGCACAGGGTGGTCAATCCCAAGTGGGATAGTCTACTGTCGTTTTCAGAATTTTTGGACATACAAAAGTTTTTTAATGATGAAATACATGCCTATAGTAAAGGGCGGTTGGAAGAGAGTATTAAAAGGGCACTAATCGTATGCGTCGATCTGGATGACGATGTGGGTGTTAAGACTGGGCTACAGACACCTATACTCGGGAGGGAAAACGTGTTGAAAGCAGCGGAGAAGCTTGCCCTAGTTGATCCTGAGGAGGCTGATTCAAACGCTATGTTCGCGTCAATCAGGCTTTCCGACGAGCTGTTTCAAAAAGGCTATTTGACGGAGGTCAGTGTGATCGGCGGATTAAGGGATGGTGGCCTCGAAGCCTCTAGAAAAGCTATGGATGAAATAATGCGTGTCGCAAACTCCTTTAAACCCTCTGAGGTCTATGTTGTGACAGACGGGTTTGGAGAGGAAGACATAGAGCCCGTCATAAGGGCGAGGCTGCCTCTCGTCGGCGTTAAAAGAGTCGTGGTTAAGCAGAGCCGCTCGATAGAGGCGTCCTACATAATATTTGGAAGGTATTTGAAAATGCTCTTTTCAGATCCAAGGTTTAAAAAGTGGTTCCTCGGGCTTGGAGGCACTCTTATAATTACATTGTCACTCTTAAGCTACTTCGGCTCTGCAAGGGAGGTTTTAACCGCCTTCTGGAGTATAGTGGGGTTAGCAGTCTTGATGAAAGGGTTTGACCTAGACAAGCTTGTCTCAGCCGGTCTTAAACATGTGTTTGGGGGTGAGATGCCACCACAGTTCCTTATACTTAAAACGTTACTATTATCCACAGGCATATCTCTAATCCTGTTCGCCCTTTCCACAGGGCTTTCCACAGGGCTTCTTCCGAATGAAACCTTGATAGGTAGAATCGGAAGATTCGTCGCGCAGACGGTCGATGTCATGCTGTTCGGCATCGCGTTAACACTTTTAAGCGGCTCAGTAAAATACCCTTTAACAGCTTCAAGTGTTCAAGACTCGCTTACAATACTCGCGAACCTAGTGACTCTTATCCCTATGCTGAGAACAGTGGGACTGGCTGTTGCAACCCCTTCTTTTGAACTAAGGATACTCCTTCAGGTCAGCCTTCTTACCCTTATGCTTGTTTTCGCAGTAAACATCATGGTTTTCTTAACAATGAGGCTCCTATACTCGTTGAAAATACTTAAAATCAGCCAGAGAACAAGATAGCCTAATGCTAAGAATCGTGGAAAGCGTTGCTTCAAGGATTTCGAGAAACAGGCTTTCCCTATGGCTTTACGAGAAAGCTCTCGTAAGGCAGGTTAGACAACTGCCACCCCCGAAACACATAGGGATAATAATGGATGGTAACAGAAGATGGGCTGAATCGAAAGGCTTAGAAAGATGCTTGGGGCATGTTTTTGGTGCTAAAAAGGTCAGCGAGGTTCTTAAATGGTGTTACGAACTCGGCATCAATACAGTAACGCTTTACGTTTTCTCGACTGAGAATCTTAAAAGGCCTCGTGAGGAGGTTGAACTGATATTCAACCTTTTCAAGGACAAGCTTGTCGAGATAATGGATAAGAAGGTTCTGCATGAAAGTAAGACGCGTCTAAAGGTGATAGGTAGGAGGGATCTTATACCGGGCGAGATTATGCAATACATTGAGAAAATAGAAAGGGAAACGGAGGCTTATTCCTCGCACTACCTGAACATTGCATTCGCATACGGTGGAAGGGCTGAAATAGTCGATGCTGTTAAGAGTATTGCTCAAGAAGTAGCAGAAGGATTATTGGAGCCAAGTAACATAAATGAGGAAACAATTTCAAAAAGGCTTTACACGGCTCATCTACCACAGCCTGATCCTGACCTGATAATCAGAACTTCGGGAGAGGAGCGGCTCAGCAACTTTCTACTCTGGCAGTCAGCATACAGCGAGCTAGTGTTCATGGATGTCTATTGGCCTGAGTTTAGGAGAATAGACCTGCTTAGAGCAATAAGAACGTATCAGAGGAGAAATAGAAGATTCGGCCTCTGACATTCTTGGGACGAATCCAACACCTTTAAAGTGATTAAGGGACTGAATTCAAGTTACGTATGCTGGTGACATGCCCAAAATATTCTGCTGAAGCTTCGTATAAGGGCGACGTTGAGGTGTTTACAGAAACAAGCATGTGCTCTATGACAATACGTATAAGTTCCTACAGATGCCCAGCCCAGTTTTTACTTTCCAAGTATTTCAATCAATAGGCGTTCGTAAGTTTTAAAGGGCCGGAGTCTGTTATGAGGTAAGTGTCTTCAACCCGTGCCCCACCAACACCAGGTATGTAAACCCCAGGCTCTATTGTGATAATATTGCCTGCTCTAAGCTTCTCGCTGCTTAATGGGGAGATGGAGGGAGGCTCATGAATATCTATCCCAACCCCATGTCCTAGGCTGTGGGCAAAATACTTGCTTAACCCATATTCCTCCAGTACTTCGCAGGCTGCTTTATCTATTTCGTATACGTTGACGCCCGGGAACGCCTTCTTCTCAGCAGCCTTCTTAGATTCCTCAACGGCCTCAATCATACGTGCAGCCTCGCTTCTCTCAGGCTTTCCCTCATAGACTACTGTCCTAGTCAAATCGCTTTTATAATTGAAATAATCTGCTCCCGCATCTATCAGCACGAGATCTCCTTTTTTAAGTCGTCTCGAAGAGGGTGTTGCATGAGGATTGGAGGAGTTTTCTCCGAATGCCACTATAGTTTCGAAAGCAGGTTTGAAGGCGCCTTTTAAAACTATTCTAGAATCATATTCGCAAGCAACTTCCACTTCTGCAGTGCCCTCAGTCAGCCTGCTTATGATTTCGCATACTGTTTGACTCGCTATCTCAGCAGCTTTCTTCACCCTTTCTATTTCTCGAGAATCCTTAACTAGTCGCATATCCCTAACTATCCTGCTACCGGTTCTCAAGAGTACGCATAGTTCTTTTTCAAGCCTTAAGGCTTCCTGCATTTCTAATGCATCGAACTCTATGTATTTTAAGCCTGCTGGTTTTTCCTTTAAAAGTCTCTGCAGGTATCCCTCACCTCTGTCTAGCTTCACGATTCTAACTTCATTCAGCGTGGAAGACAAGTTAACACTTTCTAAAGGTGTCACTAGCAGCCTGGCTTCACCACTTCTAGGTATTAGAAGCATTCCTGAAACCGGTTTCTCGCTGTCAACAGCATAGGTTATGTTTCCCTGCTCTTTTAAAGCGAGCAGATCTATGCCTGTCCTACTCAACCTGTTTTGAATTATTTCTATCCTGTTCATACGCAGCCTCTGTTTGAAGCCGTGCTCTTAAAGCTTGCTTAAGCTCATCATCGGTACGCGCGCCGAAAATGCTTAATCCTGTTGGAGTTAGCCTCAGCATCTTGCTCCTTCCTTCTCTGCTTGCTTCAAGCAGCCCCATTTCAACCAGCTTCTTAATCTGCCTGTACGCATGCGACCCCCTGAGGCTTACTATTTTGGATTGAGCTATAGGTTGTTGTAAACCTATAAGTGTAAGCGTTTTTAATACTGCTCTGCTCATCATTGGTTTAACACCTATTCTTTTAACGAAGCCAGAGTACTCGGGCTTAACCCTCAGCATATAGTTTCCCTGCCCTATCTCGACTATTTCTAGGCTAGTATCTCTAGCCTTATACTCTTCAACGAGCCCTTTCAATGCTTTCTCAACCTTCTCAACCTTTCTGGCTCCTGCAGCCGACTTTAGCTGCTTCATTGTCAACGGCCTCCCGGATGCGAAGAGAGCAGCCTCAATCCTCTTCCTATACTCCGAATCCTTGGAAACCATTTTCCACCACTATGTAATACTCGCCTTCTTCAAGGAGAATGTCAAAGCCTGGTTCCGACAAAAGGAAGAGAATTAATATAAAGGTCCTGGCCATCTCTAAGGGCTGTTTGCCCTCCAGCAGGGATCTTAATGATACTCTTCCATCCCGGCTGACCATCGTGTATAGCGTGTTTCTAAACTCTTCAACTTTCTTCTCAATCTCTCTTATGAAATCATCAGGCTGAGGTATAATGGGCGGCAGTATCTCCTCCTCGGAAGCCCTTTTAGAATAGGCCTTCTCAAGTATTTCAGAAAGAGCTTTCACGAGGCGTTCAAGATCTATGACTGGCTGGGACGGCCTGATTGGGATCTCAAGAGGATTCATTTTCTCAAGCAACTCTAGCGGGATATCGATTGTATCCTCAGCATCAAGGTGCTCCGTATGTTTAAGCTCAGAATCTATCGAGAGAAGCGCCTCGGTCTTCCTAAGATATATTATGGAGGATGCCAGAAGCACTAGTCCGGAGAGCGTGAACTGTAAGTATCCTTTTTCACGCAGTTCATGAGATAGTTGCTTCAGTATCTCTGCAATCTTAATGTTCCAAGGATTTATTTTTCTCAGCTTAATCAGGTCAAACACAATGTCGTTTGCTTCACGTGTCTCATTCGACAACAGTCGTCTCCTCCAATGCTTTTCCAACAGGCATTTCAATAAACCTTGAGAAACCGTTCTTAACATAGACTCCTATAACCTTGTCCGCCTTGCTTACAACGACGTCTCTAAGAGAAACGATTATTATCTGGCTTTCTTTCGACACTTCTTTCAACAGCTCCGTCATCCTTTCCACATTAACGTAATCTAAATGTGCGTCCGGCTCGTCGAAAATGTAGAATGCTGCGGGGAAGAGTTTTTGCATCGCGAATATCAGGCATAATGCTGCTACAGACTTCTCTCCGCCACTTACTCCACTTATTACTCTTGCCTCTTTCCCCGGGAATCTAACGTAGACTGTTAACCCTGCTTCGAAAGGTCTTTCAGGGTCCTCGAGTTGAAGCCAACCATCGCCACCAGTCATCTTGTTGAAAAATATTGAGAAATATTTGTTTATTCTGTTCAACCCTTCTAGGAAAGCCTCCCTCTTTCTCCTTTCAATATCCTCCATAAACTCCTGAATGCTCCTTCTTTCTTCCTCAAGTTCATTAATCCTTTCAAGAGCATTCTTATAGAAATAGACTTCTTGCTCATACTGGTTAATGGCAAGCATGTTTACTTCTTGAACCTTCTCGAGCTCGCTTCTAAGTGTTTTTAAGTAATTCTCCGTTAAGATTTCCTTATCTTCTGAAACTTTAAGCGGCTCGCCGGGAATCCTACTCTTCAACTCTTGAATCCTGCTTTCACTCATTTCTTTTTCAGTCAGCAGTTTCCTCTCAACGTCTTTAACCCTGTTTATCTCTTCGTTCAATCCTTCGATCTCCTTGTCAAGTTTCCGAATCGTTGAAACAATATCTTTCCTCTCGTCCTCCACATCCTCGCGCGTAACCTCTATTTTCTCATCCACCTTTTTCTTCAATTCTTCTATTTTTGCATTTAAATCACGAGTCAAGTTTAAAATCCCTGTATTGTCTTCTCTAATCTTAGATATTTTCTCGCCCAAAGTCTTTTCGGTATTCCTGTATTCTAAATTCTTTCTACGTAGATTGCTAACTATATTCTCGATCTGTGACAATTTGTTTTTAAAAACGTTTCTTTGCTTTTCGAGTCTCCTTAACTCTTTTTCAATCAGCCTTATTCTCCTGCGAATCCTACTGAGGTTTTTCTCTCTGGCTGCGATTAACGATTTCAGCCTCATTCTTTCCTTTCCCAATAAGTGTTTTCTACTTCTATCGTGTTTTCTAAATGCTTGGCTCAGTCTTCGAGACGCTTCCAGATATTCACCTGTCAGAGTGCTTAATTGCTTCTCAAGCTCCTCCACACGGGAGTCGATAGTGCTCAAATCCTCTGCAAGTCTGCTTCGAATACTTGTAGTTTCAAGTATTTGGATGCTCAAAGCCGGTCTAACATGATTATTCATGGTCTCAAGTATTCTGAATAATTCGCCAGCTTTCTCCGAGAAGTTTTTCACGACACTTCTAATGCTTTCCAGTTTCTCTTCAATGTTTTCCCTGATTAATCCCCCTTCGACGGTGAAAACTTCTCCGTTTACAGTCGCTGCCCTGAATCCTCTTCTAGCGAAGACGAGAGCATCTTCAGCATTGCTAACAACAACGCTGTTCCAGAAGAGTTTTAAGACATGTTTTTCAATATTCTTAGGATATTTGACTAAATCCATTGCATGCTTGCCACGTTTGCCGAGTTCAAACGGTATTTCTTTCCTGCTCGCTTCCCCTTCGGAAGTTAACACTTTAACTCCTATACCTTTTCCACTAAGAAAATTCATTAAGAAAAGCATGTCTAGAGAGCTTTTGACGAGGACAGCATCCATCCAATCGCCAGCCAAGGCCTCGACGGACTTGCTCAATTCCTTTGGAAACCAGAGGCTCTCTCTCAGGGTTCCATAGATGTTTAAGCCTTTTTTCTCGGAAACTTTTTTAACGAGGTCTAAAGCCTTTCTCCTTTTCTCATCCTGAATAGCGTGGCCCGCCATTCCGGAGGCTTTTGCGAAAAGGATTCTAAACGAATCTAAACTGTTCATCAAGATTTTAACAGTGTCCATTATCTCGTCAAGCATTCTCCTCCTTTCCGCTAAAACCCTGTCGAGATCAGTCAGTTTCTCGATAACTCTGTTTTTCCTGGTTGTCTCTATTTCTCTTCTCCTGCTTAAATGCTCTATTCTCCTTCTGAGATTATCATGGTAAGTAATGATTTCTCTAAACATTTTTTCTGAATTCTTCTCCTCGAGCACTAATCGGTCTAAATCCCTGTCGACCAGAATCAGTCTGTTCTTCAGGCTATAAGCCGTCGCCTCCTGCTGTTTCTCAGCGTCTTGAAGTCTTTTTTTCTCGTTTAAAAGATGGGTGATTCGAGTGTTGATTGAAGATATTTTTTCGAGTATGCATTTAGAATCCTCTGTAAGACTTATCGTTTTTCTCTGACTCCTATTTCTTTTTCGTCTAGTTTTAGATAGTTCTCTCTTAATAGTGTTTAGCTCGCTCCTGTTTACCTCAAGCCTTTCAAGGGATTCTTTAAGCCTTTTTTCAAGATCTCTCAACTCGTATTGAAGTCTAATTCTCTCTGAATCGGGGGTTGCAGAAGCAGCGGTTTCTAAGAGCTCCTCCATCTTCTCTATAAGGCTTCTTTTCTCAGCCTGTCTAGAGGCAAGCTCCGTCTCTAGTTTACGCCGTATAGCGTTATTCTCCTCAAGGCTTTGGGATATTTCCTCGAGTTTTCTAACAAGCTTCCAATACTCCATTGAATTGATAATCATCTGCATTCTCTCAACCTCCTTCTCAAGCATTCTTCTCCTAAGTAGAATGTTTCTCTCTCTTTCTAATTGAAGCATCCTCCTATCGATCTCTTGAAGCCTAGCCTGCACAACCCTAAGATTATTGTCCGCCAGCTGCAGGTTGTTAAGTGCTTCCGCCTTCTTCTCATCATACTGCGCTAAGCCTAGTGCCTGTTCTATCTCCTTTCTCCTCTCCACGGGATTTTTATCAGCTAGTCGTGAAATCTCTCCCTGCGGTATTATGTTGTAGCCTCTTGCAGAAAGACCTGTTGAGGAAATAGTGTCCTCAACAACGTTTTTAGAAGTCCTTTTACCGTTGAGATAATAGGTGCTTTCCCCATCCCGCCCCATTCTCCTAGCTACTGTTATAAATCTTTCTTGTCCAGGTATTGTTGAGTCACTATTATCTATAGTTATCTTCACATAGGTTTCCGCCTCCCCGCCAGCGTTATCGTTAACTAGAGAGGTGAGTTTATCTATCCTAAGAAGCCTAGGATTATTCTCTCCGAGTGCGAAACGTATCGCATCGATTAGATTACTATTGTGAACTATCAGGCCATCTCCGGTAATATATGAGCCAATGTTCTTCACATATATGTCGTATACTTCTCCTTTCCAAAATTTCTTAACGATCCTGTTTAAAACATCTAAACGCGTTTTACCCTCGTCGACAACCAGTATCCTCATGCCTTCCGATATCTGTGAAGCCTTGATCCACCTGTATGTCTCGTTTCCCCAAGCCGCCATCAGCCTGTGCTCCGGGGTTACCTCAATCTTTCTTCCGGCTGCTGTTTCAATTTTTAATACGAATCCCTCATAAGGTTTTCTGAACACGGCACTAGCGCTTGTTTCAACACTCCTCCCTAGAAGCGTATGGTAGCTTATGAGCGGCTCCCTTCTACAAGGAATTACGTATTCCCCGTCTGTCAGCTTTATTCTTATACCTTCTGAGGACAATTCTTTGAAAAATGATTTCACGTCCAGTCCTCCCCACGGCCGTTCTATGATTGTCCAGGGGGCTATGCATTTTCCAGAACCATTTCTACCGGTTAAAACAGTTAGGCCTCTGCTTAAGTTTATAACCTGTCTACCGCCTACTGACTTGAAATTCCTGATTTCGATCCTGGTTAGATGCAATCTCTAAACCCTCTCTGCATCAGTCGGCATGTGGGCATCAACCTACCGTCGAAGTGTTCTTTAATGTAACTTGTAGAAGCGTCCTTCCTCCGAAAACTGGGTGTTTTAAAGCCGCTCTGCAGCCTCATAAAGCTTAACATAAGCATCCAGGAATAAGTTTTTAAGCATTATTTTAAGAGGTTTGTGGCAGGTTGTCAGTATATCAAGGAGACATATTCAAGAGGAAGAAGACTGGTGGTAAGAGTCATCCCAATAGGGGTAAACGCAAGTATGAAATGGGGAGGCCACCGGCTCTTACGAGGCTTGGCGAGAATAACGTTGTCGAGAAGGTTAGGGTTAGAGGAGGAGGTTTGAAACTTAGGGTTGTTCAGGCTGCGTATGCTAACGTCGCTGTTGAAAAGAATAGGGTTGTGAAAGCTAAGGTTTTAGACGTGGTTGACAACCCTGCGAACAGAGAGTTCAGCAGGATGAAGATAATAACTAGGGGTGCTATAATAAAGACTGAGGTGGGTAATGCTGTAGTGACTTCTAAACCAGGCTCCAACGGGGTTGTGAACGCTAAGCTGGTTTCTGAAGGATGAAAAACATTTCTAAAGAACGTTATGTGATAGTTTACCCGCAGTATTTTGATTCTAGGGCTTCGCGGAAAATGGGGAGACGTGTCCCAAAGGGTCTTGCAGTCGACTCTCCGAGCCTAGCTAGGATTGCGGAAGCGTGTAAAAAGCTTGGCTTAAAGGTTACGCTGGAGCCTGACAAGGCTTATCCTAGGGCGAGCAATGTAAAGTGCGGGAGAATAGTGGTTTTCTGCAAGAATATGCATAAGAAAAGCCTTATTGAAAAAATAGGAGTCGTAATGAAGGGTGGTGCAGGTTGAAACGTAAAGGAACTGTTGAAAACATTCTTAACAACAGGATTGTTTTGGTTAGGCTTGAGGGACTGGTTGGCTTAGGTTCCCTCGTCCTAAGCAGGGAGATGAAGCCGCTGGGCAGCGTTACAGACATAATAGGTCCTGTTAAAGAGCCGTATGCCGTAGTTGTATTAAAAAGAAAAGTTAAGGGAGTTGATAAAGGTGACGTCGTGTTTTTTAAGCCTAGAAAGGCGTAGGGTTGGAAAATCTTTATAGCTTGGAAACCTATTATAAACAATGGTGATAAAACCTCGGTGGTCAGAAAGGTCTCGAGAAGATACAGGCTTGAGGGGAAGGTACTTAACATCATAATGCGTTCCAAGGATGGGGTGGTTCAGACGGACCTATATAAGATGCTTAACATCTCGAGCAGAGAGGGCTCGAGAATTTGCTTAAAACTGGAGTCGTGGGGGCTGATAAAGAGGGAGAAGGTTCTTCACAAGGAGAGATGGACCTATAAGCTTTACTCGACACGCAAGATTCCGAAGATAGATTCTTTAAAGGGTTCGCCGTGTTTTTCATGCCCACATTTCAACAGGAGTTGCTCATCAGGATCTGCAATAAGCCCTGAACGTTGTGAACTACTGGATAAGTGGATACTTACGATTGGCGTGGGGGGAGCGGACGCTGAAGTCAAAGAGGCGATGGCTTCAAGAGAGGAAGCGTGATCCCTATTTCTTACTTGCTAAGAAAGAAGGTTACCGTAGCAGAGCATCTTACAAGCTTAAGCAAATACTGGGTGAGTACAGGCTTATCAGGAAAGGGGATTTTGTATTAGATATTGGATGTGCTCCCGGGGGATGGCTTCAAGTTGCTTCTGAAGCGGTCGGTGAAACTGGGCTGGTTATTGGAGTGGATATCAAGAGGGTTGAAAACCTAGGGTTGGAGAATATTAAGACAATCTTGCTTGACGTTTTTGATGAAGGTTTTGTTGAAAGGGTTTTAAAAGAATCTAAAAACAAGTTTGACGTGATTCTTTCAGACCTCTCACCTAACATGTCTGGGATTTATGAGCTTGACCACGCTAGACAGATTGAGATGGTTGAGAGAGTCATCCAACTGTCGAGAGAACTGTTAAAGGTCGGCGGGTCGATGGTGGTTAAGGTTTTCGAGGGAGAGGGTTCCGATAGGATTTACAGGAATGTTTCGAAACTCTTCAGGTTTGTTAAAAGATTTAAGCCTAAGGCTTCCCGCAGGGGGAGTTCAGAATTTTACTTGGTCGCCAAGTTTTTCAAAGGCTTCTAATAATTCTAACAAGTTCAACAAGCCCGGCATCAGTCCTTATACAGTTGTTATCGAAACCACTTCTGCACGCTTTGAAACCTTCTTTTAAAAGTCTCTCTATGATAAGGCTTCTGCTTGGAGGGTTAACGCGCAGGCTTGAAGCCAGCCCGGTTAAATCAATGCTCCCAATAATCTTCTGATTGTCGGACACTAGGATTTCAAGATTTTTGAAGACATCTTTATCCACTAGTGTTTTCTCTGTTTTCTGAAGCAGCATTTTCTCAATCCATTCTCTGGAGTATGTCTCACCTGTATAAAGTGGGCCTAACAGTAGAGAATCACTATTGCCGATTTCTTCAACGTCAACCACGCCAAGCGGTTCATATATTTTCCCGATCCTTCTCACTTTAAGAAACTTGATTTGCGAAACGCTTTTGAAAGCATGTTTCCTACCCTTCAAAACTTTTACGAAAACTTTAACATAGTGTCTTCTTGTAACTGAAACAATAGGGTCTATTCCTCTTTCACTCCTCGCCGCAGCCTCAGCCACTGCTTTGAGCAGAACCCTGACCCCGATCTCTCGCATGAAACCGGTTTTTAAAACATTTACACCGTAAAGCATTCTTGCAGCCCGTTTATGCACGCCGAAAAGATTGGCAGTGTCGGTAGCTGTCACGCTTAACACACCGCCGTGTTTAACAGCGTGAAAACAGGTGTCGAGAAACCCGACAGGTGTACCGAAAGGATCTAGGTCAAGCATGTCAAACCTGTTGCCGCTAAGGGAATGCGCAATATGAAAAATATTCGCATCCATTTTAGAGGCGTGCAACCTGTCTTCAAGCCTGTTCATCCTAGCATTCATAACTATGGTTGCAAAAGCTCTTCCGCTTGAGTCGTTTGCATAGGCCTCGTCCCATCCGGCCTCCGTAAGAACCCTTATCGATCTTACTCCTACGCCTGCCATAGAGTCTCCGAAACAAAGGTTCCGCTCAACCTCCCTCCTGATCACGTTGGCAACGAGAACTGTGAGATCCCTGTTCTCCTTCATTAAAGGATTGTAGAATACAGGTGCCCTGGAAGGAACGTATTCGTTCGGAGAAACCCTGTAGTAATCCAGCTTAGGAACAATTACTTCGACCATCCCCTCCCTGATGGTCATTGTTTCGAAATCAACTTCGTTCCCGGGTTTCTCCACGTTTTTCAGTATCCGTCAACCCTCTTAAAACTGTTGAGGAAACCCTTTTAACTATCCTGAAATCTCAAAACGCCAGTAATGTATGACGTATGTGTAGCAGGCGCAGGCGTGGCTGGTGCCACGCTTGCCAGGGAAGCAGCTAGAAGGGGGCTGAAGGTTCTGCTCATCGACAGGTCTACGATGGAGAAGGTTGGTGACAAGGTTTGCGGGGATGCACTGGGGTCACACCATTTGGATAGACTTGGGTTAACCCTCCCGTCTGAAACCTATTTCTCCATGTACCCAGGTATAGAGATATACTCTCCAGACATGCGTAGTTGCCTCAGCATAATTGCCGAGGGCTTAAGCGCATACGCTTTAAACAGGCTTAAATTCGGCCAGTTTCTCCTTAAACTGGCTTTAGACGCTGGATGTGAATTTAAGCCGGAGACTCAGGTTAGAGGGCTGATCGTGGAGCAGGGTTGCGTGAAAGGGGTTAGACTGGCGGATAAGAATGGTGTTAAACAGGATGTTTACGCGAAAGTGACCGTGGATGCTACTGGTGTTTCAAGAGCTCTCTGCAGAGAGCTTCAGGAAGCAGGTTTTGACCAAGAGCTTGACGATGATGAAACACTGGTGTGCTACAGGGAGATCTTGGAAACGAGGTCAACGCCTCCCATCCCAGCCATCTACCTGGATATGGGTGATGCTCCCGGAGGCTACTTCTGGGTATTCCCAGAGGGAGAGGGGAGGGTTAACGCTGGTCTAGGTGTTACTAAGGGCTCAGCGAACCCTAAGCTTCTCTTCGAGAAATGGGTCGATAAGCTTCCTTGTCTCAAGGATAATATTGTTAAAGCTATCCATAAGGGTGGGGGAATAGTTCCCGCCAGGAGGCCCATAGACTCTGCTGTTTGGAACGGGTTCATAGCGGTGGGAGACGCGGCTTTCATGGTTAACCCTCTTCACGGTGGTGGAATAGGGTCTTCAATGACCGGCGGCTTCCTTGCTGCTAGAGTTGCTGCAGAAGCTTTGGAGCAGGGTCGTGTTGACGAGGAAGCCCTATGGGGGTTCAACGTAGAGTACATGAGAAACTATGGTGTGAAACAAGCTGCTCTAGATGTTTTCAGGGTTTTCCTGCAAGGCTTGAACAATGAGCTGATAAATTACGGATTGGCTCAGGGACTTATCAAGAGCGAGGATCTTTTGGAAGCAAGCATGGGCGGGAAGCTTAGGCTTAACATCACTGAGAAGGCTTCAAGATTTTTCTCGGGCATCGGTAAACCAGGTTTTCTTCTGAAGCTTAACAGGACCGTTAAACTAATGGAGGATTTTAGACAGTTCTACATGGATTACCCGTCACGCCTGGATTTCGACCGGTGGAGAAGGAGGGTGAGAGCGTTCCACAACAGGGTTCACGAGGAAGTGGGAAAACCGTCTTAAGCGCTATTTCTACGTCGATAAATACTGTGTCCAACCGTCTGCACCCGGGGAAATGCTTATTACCCCTTTCTATGAAAATTTTCTCCGATTGGGTATCGCAGGCTTGAACGCTATTAGGCCCAGTAAATCGGAAGTAGTACTAACATTATTGAACAAATACTCATGCATATACGTTGCGACTCAGACGCAAAGACTGTTATTCAACCCTTCCGAGATAAACATCGGTGGAATCGAGCCTGTAGATTACACATTAATAACTGACGAGCAGCCTGAGCATTTCGACGAGAACCTCATAACAGAATTATGCGTTCTCAAGAAGTCTGGGAAAATAATTGCTGACGAAACAAGCTACAGGATTCTCCGGTCACAGATCCCTAAGGAGATGCTTGTCGCAGCAAAGCCTAACAAGCTGCTCGTAAGCAACGGGTTAATCATAAAATCATACCCAAGCGAGAACCCTGAGGCTTCTACGCCAGTAACGTACATGGTTACGCTTGAAAACGGATGTAAGATTTTCCAGACCGGTGCATCACCCGTGTCTAAAGCTTTGAAAAAGATAACGATGGAGGAGAAACCCGATATAACGTTTATACCTGTAGGCTTCAGTCCTATGCTCAACGCTGCCTCATGGGTTGAGTCGGCAGAAAACTCTAACTCTAAAATCGTTATACCTTACCACGGCGAGGATCTTAGCCTTTTCCCACGTGTTGTTAAAAGGAAAGGCTTGAAAATAGGGGTTGTAATACTTAAAGTAGGAGAACCCTTTACGTATAGGGTCGGCCAGTAAGACAGTCTCGCATGCTGGAAGCCGTATTAGTTTCAATAGCAATTCCCTTCTTAATGGACACGATGTTTTAGAATGATATTGCCTGTTTTCCAGCTGGAAAGGCTTAAAGATAAGTTGCTATACTTAAAACGTGAAGCTATTTGTATAGCCTGGTCGACCTCGTGGCAAAAACACTCGTTAAGGCAGGCGGTTTTCTAGCATGGCCTGATAAGACTGATGAAGGAGTCTTGCAACCTTTTGTACTTGACCTTACTACGATCCTAAGCCATCCGCCTGTTTTCCTCCGGGTCGCATCCAACCTTCTCCAGGTTGTTAGAAAGAAAGCCGGGTTGAAAAGCTTCGAGTTCGTCGCGGGAGTGCCCTTGGCTGGAATACCTTACGCGTCATTCCTCTGCGTTAAAACATGTAAACCCATGTTGCTTGTCAGGGAGAGAGGCGGTGGGAAGCTTGTAGAGGGTCCTTTAAAAATGGGGGATAGAGTACTAGTTGTTGATGACTCTGTTGTGACAGGCAGACAGATACTGGAGACTGCTAGTAAAATCGTTTCGGAGGGAGGGGTGGTTGAGCAGGCTGTCGTAATAATATGTCAGAATAAGAATGCTGTGAAAAGGCTGAAGAGCAAGGGGATAACTTTGCACGAGTTGATTGATTTCAAAAGCCTAGTTGGAAGTTTGAAGAAACTCGACGCTTTAACCGAAGAGGAATATAATTCTTTACTTTCCAATGTATAGAAAACATTAGCGCGAGCGCGCGCTATACCAATGTTTAGAACGTCGTTAGTCATGCGAGGACTAAAGGATTATGACCGTATGCTACATCTGTTACCCTTAGTTGGAAGCATTAAATATAATGTGCAGCTATGTTTTCGTCTTGGGTTTAGATGCTTCAGACTCCTCTATCAGCGGAATTATCTCCTCAACGCAGAACTTTATGAATGAGGCAGGGTCGATCCTGCTGAAGATCGTTACGACAGCATCCCTAGTGATACCTGCAACATATCCTGTTTTTCTGTGAGAAATAACTAAATACCATATGTTTCCATGTTTCAAGTATTCTGTGAACAGACTTGTGTTAGCGAGCGATGGCCCGTATAGCGAGAGCTTCTTAATATTAGGTATATCAACATCGTCGAAGAAAACTACTTTGACAGCATCACTATTCGCATTATGATAATTCAACATTACTTCTGGGGAAATCCTGGCTTCAACAATCCTGCCGCTTTTAAGAAAGATCACTTGGCTAAACATGTTGGCAACCATGTTTGCAACAGGTTTTTTCTCCAACACTATTAGGAAGACTCTCCTCCTTCTGAAAGCGAAGCTGAAAACTGAGTCAACTGTTTTAGCAACTATTTCTGTCCTATCCCTTCTCTTAATCGTCAGAGGCACATCTCTACTAATAATTCCCTCCAGCATGTTTTGGGAAGCCTTCAGCTCAGCAATCTCAGTCATCAGACTTAGGTCAACTCCCTCTAACGGTGTTTCAACCCTGTAACCCTTAAGCCTCTGGGCAATATCGCTCTGAGACAGGTACTCATCCAGTCTGAATATCTTTCCTGCAGTAACCATTCTCTTACATAAAGCTAAGTATCTCTTTTTAACCGTTTTCAGCCTGGTCTTAACAAGTTATTCCTTGCAATGCGGTACGCGCGAAGCAGAATACAGATAGTTGGCAGCATTTTTAGCTCTAAAACACGTTTTTTAACCGGCTTAAGCCTGACGGCTCCTGATTCACTGCCGCCGAGCGTCTAAAAATGGTGGTTAAGCTGTTTCAATGTGAACGTATTTCCTCTATTAATGAATGAGAAGAACCGTTTGACATAAACAAGCATTGTCTTACTGGATGTGGAGCAGTTTGGTTTATTTTTGAAAAACTTTTCTAAAATCTGGTGGAAAGCTCCGCCTAACGATTATTAAAGGTTTACTAGCGCGTAGCCTGATGCAAAAATCTTATTTAAGCCCTCGAAGCCTTTAAAACACTGGTGGAAACTACAGAGCAGGAAAAAAGTCTCCGGCTGAAAGAAGTTCGACTTGAAAACTTCATGAGTTACAAGTATGCCACTATACCTGTTCGCCCTAAGCTTAACCTTATTCTTGGTCCCAACGGGTCCGGTAAGTCGTCAATACTCTTGGCTGTTTCCGTTGGCCTTGGCCAGTCTAGGAGCGGCAGGGCTGAGAAGCTCAGCGACCTGATTAGGAATGGGGAGGATATTGCTAGGGTTACACTGGTGTTCGACAATTCTCCGGGGCAGGATGGGAAAAGGCCTGTTCCATTCATAAGGTCAGACGAGCTCGTTATAACCAGGTACTTGAGGAGAGATGGGGAGTACTGGAGCCAGATTAACTATAATCCTGCTACAAAGATAGAGGTTGAAGAAATCCTCTCCCTCTTCGGCATAGATCCGTCCAACATGCTGATAATCATGCATCAATACATGATTGAGGAGTTTGCCTCTCTTGAACCGTCTGAAAAGCTTAGGCTTGTTGAGGGTGCTGTCGGCCTGTCTGGGCTTAGGGAGAACATTAAGGCCTCGCAGGAGAGGCTTAGCAGGATTATCAGCGAGGAGAAGTCTGTTGAAGCACTTCTAAACGAGGCTCGTGAGACGCTGGGAATGTGGAGGGCGGAGTACGAGAAGCTTGTTAAGAAGAGGGAGCTCCAGGCTCTTCACGCCGAGTTGAACAGGCTTCTTAAATGGAGTATATATAGCCAGCTTAACGCTGAAAAGGCTAGGCTTGAGGAGAATGTTTATAGGCTTGAGACTAGGATTGCTGAGGGGAACCGGGTTGTCTCCCGGACTTTGGAGAAGTGTGATAAGGTTTGGAGCAGACTGAATAAGGTTAGGATGAAGCTTAAAAGAGTCTTTTTCAAAGCCTCTGAAAAAGGGTTTGACGACAGTCTTATCGACGAGTATAGTAGGCTGGATGAGGAGATAACTCGGTTAATTAAGAGCTATGTGAGGCTTAACGTTAAGGCGGAAGTCTTGAAATACAGGATCAGGGAGCTTGAAAGGGAGCGTCGCAGAATTCAGGAGAGGATTAAAGCTGTGGAAGACAGGGTTAAGGAAGTCAGGGAGCAGCTTGAAGGCGAAGCACCCAGGGAGACTGATCCTCCCGATGTCTTGGAGAAAAAGATTAACGACTGTATTATTCAAATAGCATCGCTCGGCACGGTCAGCGAGAACGCTGAAGAGCTTTACAAAAATTATCTCAATGTTTACAGTGATCTTGAGCAGAAGGTTAAGATGATAGTTGAAAACAGGAGGGCTGCTGAAAACGAGCTTAAAGACAGGATGGAAATATGGAGGAGGAAGGTTGTTGAGACGATAAGCAAGGTTAACGAAGGGTTTAGGAGAAACATGGAGGTGATGGGGGGGACAGGCGAATTAAGACTTGTGAACTTGGAGGATATTGAGAATGCTGGCCTAACCATCTTCGTAAGCTTTGGCGGCACTAACCTGACAGAGTTTAACGCCTACACTCAGAGCGGTGGTGAGAGGAGCGCGACAGTCGTATCGTTCCTAATGGCTTTACAATCGTTAGTTCGATCAAGCATTAGAGGGATCGATGAATTGGATGTACATATGGATCCAATGAATAGGATAAAATTTTTCAAAATATTATCGGATGTGGTTGAGAAGAATCCTGGTGTGGCGTACTTCTGTATCACTCCCGGGACTCCGCCCCCGGTTAAGGATGCTCATGTTATTGTTGTCCAGAAAGTTCAGGATGAGTCACGAATATTGGAAGTTGAACAGTAAAGCATGTCTTTTATTGCTCGTTCTCAAGGGATTTGGGCTTGAAATTGTTTATCAGTTCAATAGCATTTTTAATATCCTCCTCTTTCGCTCCAAAGCTTATTCTCACATGATTCTCACCATGAGGACCGAAGCCTTCGCCCGGAGCCAGAACGACTCCTGTCTCCCTTGCCAGTTCAAGGCAGAACTTGAAGGATTTAAACGGTACGTATGGGAACATGTAGAGCGAGCCCTGCGGCTCATAGACATTCAACAGATCCATTCTTCTAAAGCCCTGCATAAACATTCTTAGGCGCTTCTCAACATTCATCCTCACGTATTCAGTTATTTCATCGATGAAGGGAAGTGTCTTTAATACTACGCGTTGCCCTAGTGTGTTTGACGTCAGGGAGGTGGCGTATCTAACCATGCCTGCCCTGCTTATCATGTTTTTATCGGAGGCTACGAACCCTAACCTCAAGCCAGTTATACCCATGTTTTTCGAGAAGCTTCCTATGATAATAGTGTTTTCAAGACTGGCGTCGAAGCTTCCGGGGCTTACGGGCTTGTTTCCGTTGAAAAATATTTCTAAATAAGTTTCATCGGAAACAATTATGGAATCATTCTCCCGAGCATGCTCAACGAGCTTCTCCATGTCTCTTGGTGGAATAACTTTTCCAGTGGGATTGTTTGGAGAGCAAACTAGGATAAGGCTACGCCTGTCTTTCTCCCCAGCAACTTGACTGCTAACTTCTGAGTCCTGACTGTAATAGTCTATCGTAACATCGTCGAAAAGGTTTGCCGCAATAGTGTGTTGGGGGTAAGTGGGATCAGGTAGAACAATCCTGTCTCCAGGATCAAGCACGGTCATTAATGATACTAGAAACGCTTCCGAAGCCCCTGCAGTCACCAGAATGTTTTCAGCTTTAACATCTAAGCCTCTGCTTTCCATCAGGTATTCGGCTATCAGGCTTCTAAGCTCATTGAACCCTTCTACCGGAGGATATGTAAGGCTGCTTTCCTCAGAAGCCTTCCTGACAGCATCCTTTACTAAAGGGTGTGGTTCTATGAAAATGTCCCCTACGCTAAGGTTCATCACGGCACTTCTCCTAGATGCTGCTTCTTTCAAAATCCTTCTGTGAGGCGGCTCGACAATCCTACTTATTCTGGAAGCTATTTTCAACCCGGTTTTCCACGACATGTCCTGCTTTTAAAGCTTAAGCTAAGTATATGGATTCTTATTTTTCTTGTTCCGGGGGAATGGGTGGCATGTAGTGTATTTCGCAGTGTCTTCCAGGAATGATGCTGCGAATCTTCTCAAGCAGCATGGGAAAAGCCTCCGGAGGGAGAGACATGTCTTTAAGAAACTTTTTTGCGAGTAAAGCTGCTTCCTGATTCTTATCCTTATCTCCAGGCAGGACTGCCGCATATTTTCTGCACCTTGTCTTTACCTTGCTTAGACTTCCGTAAACCACTTCACCATCATCTGAAACGCCGATCCAAAGCTTAAGCTCCACATCTCTAATGAAGTTCTTCTCCCCTCTTATCATGAATGCTCCTTTGGGTAGGTATTGACCAGGAGGAGCCTGCTTGCTGACCTGGTTCCCCCTAACCCAGTAGACATCTAGGGAAGAATACTTATTCTCCCAAGCCTTTGAGGTGTAGCATGCTGCCATGAGCGCGGCCTCTTCAAGTTCTTCCTTTGAAGGATTTTCAACATTGTGTATGGTTACGAACGGTGCTCCTGTGAAGTCTGCATGAAACACTATGCTTCTGTCTGAAACATGCTTTTTGACGAGGAGCTCGTTTGTCCCAGAATCCTTGCCGGCTAGAATAAGGTTTCCGTTAACCGATAAGTTCCACCGAAACTTCTCAAACCATTTTCTTTCAACCCTCTTCTCAGGAACCATTTTTCTCCTTTCAACGGACGTCTTCTCCTTGAGCTGAACAATCTTATCATTAATCTCGGAGAGATGTTTCTCTATTTTCTTAGCCTCTTCAAACATGCTGGAGGCGTTTAACGCGGCTGAGGAATCCATGTTAAGCTTAAACTCTGAATTGTTAAACAGTATTTTAACGATTCTTCTTTCATAGTTGGTTTCAAGAATCTTGAAACCGGCAGGTACTTCCCTCCTGTTCTTTACAGCGTCTAAAACTGTTTGAAAGTCCGCAAGGTTCTCCATGATGATTCTGGCTTTATTCCTCAGCGCTTCTACTTCGGAGGCAAGGTTCTCCCTTATTCCAACTAGCCTGCTAAGCTCTAAAGACGATTTCTCATGCTTGACGACTTCAAACCCCAGTGTAGCATAGTATTCGTCTAAAGCTTCTGAAACGGTTTCAACCTCCTTCTGCTCCATATTCTCCAGGGAGAGAAGCCTTATTCCAGACACTTCCACCGGACGGCCATTACAATAATAGATCCGTGGCTTCGGAGACTCCTCAGCCTCCTTGATGAGCATACGCATGGTTTCGATTGCAAGAGGAATCTTTCCTTCAACGCTTGAGTCAGGATTAAGCCCCGTCCTCCTGCATATCTCGCTCATTGTTTTAGATCCGAAGCCCAGCTTGCCTGCGATCAACCTGCTGAGTTTTTCAGAAGAATATTCCTGCAGAGCTTCTAGGTTTCCGTCAGCCACCCTGGGGTCGAATATGTTAGACGGTGGGAAAACGTATTTCTCTCCCTCTCTCAGTGTTCTCGCTTTCGTCTCGACCCTCTGAGAAGTAAAGAGGATACGCCAGTCTTCAGAGACGAGGACGATGACGCCGCGTCTCAATCCTTCTATGATAAGCCTAGCTTTAAACCCTCTCTTAGAGAGGTTCATGATTATAATCCTGTCGAAGTCATACTGTTCCACGCTCTCAACCCTAAGGTTGCAGACTATCCTCCTCAGCTTCAATACTCTGTCTTCAGGAGTGCTTGGAACTGGGTATTCATGGCGAGTTAGAAACAATGATTCCCCAGGTATCATTACTAGCTTCTTGACAATCCCACTGTTTCTGAAAACCATCAGATAATACCCGTACTCAGGATTACTATACACATTGTCAACCCATGCTCCCTGGAGTTCCCTGGAAAGCTCCTTGGAGAGCACTAGGTAGTCGATGCTGGAAAGACTTATTTTCATAGGTTTCAAGCTCAAGATGAATGGGCGGGTACAGATTTAAACCTGAAAGCCTCATCTACTGGACAAGGGTGGCTCTAGGAGCCCTATTGGGTGCTTTACACGCCTTCTTCTGGCGGCCTCCTTCAACGATAATAAGTGCACTCCTAAACATGTTTTTAATATACGTCTTAACCTACTATTTTTTCAAAAGAATCTACAGGAACAGGCTTAAGGATGAGAGTGCTGCTTGGAAAGAGGGTGTGGGGAGCTTTTTCCTAGCCTGGCTATTCACATGGTTCCTCCTTTATAACATTCTATTCCCCTCTGGATAGTTTCTCCAGAAAGTCTATCCATGCTGCAAAATATCCTTCCTCCTCCTGATTTAAGTAGTGTGTTCCAACTGTTTCCATTAGGCTTTTAACATGCTTCTCCAATTCCTTCGAAGGCTCTCCAATAATGCTTCCTTCAACAGGCTTCTTAAGCGTTTGAAGGATCCCTCTTAAGCCTCTGAAGTAGCCGACTTCATATTCGCAACTAGGTTTTAAACCATCTAACTGCTTCTCAGCCTCTTCAAGCCTTTTTCTAGCAAGCATTTCAAGTATTTTATCCGTCTGCTCCGTCTTCCTCTTCAATCCCGGTTCTCTTTAAAACTTAAGCCTAATAAGCTTATCAAGCATGCTCGAAAATCTTAAAACTTTTCCAATCGTTGGGAAGAATGCTTGAAATACTTAGTAATAGTTGGGGACGGAATGGCTGACTACCCGGTGGAGGAGGCGGACGGTAAGACTCCTCTTCAAGTAGCGGAGAAACCCAGCATGGATGAGATAGCTAGAAGAGGGCGAATGGGCATGCTTCAAACACTTCGTCCGAATCTGCCTCGAGGTAGCGATGTTGCAAACCTCATCATACTTGGGTATGACCCTTGCTCCTGCTATACTGGGAGAGGTCCGTTGGAGGCTGCTGCTAAAGGTATAAGGGTTGGGAATGATGAGGTTGTTTTCAGGTGTAATCTCATAACTGTTGAAGAAAACAGGGTTATAGATTACTCCGGTGGCCATATTACTACGAGCGAGGCTGAAGTCTTGATATCTGAGTTAAACGAGAGGTTCAGCAGTGTCGGAAGGTTTTACACTGGCGTCAGCTACAGGAATATTTTCGTCTCTAAGAGAGGCGGGGGGTTGAGGGCTATTCCGCCGCACGATATTGTTGGTGAAGACTACGGCAAGCACTTGTTGAAACCGGATAATGAGGATTCTAGGCTGCTTAACAGGATGATGATTGAATCTGTCAGTATTCTGTCTGAAAACCAGGTTAACATCCGTAGGCGGAGGATGGGTGAGAGGCCTGCGAACATGGCTTGGATATGGGGGCAGGGCAGAATGCCAGACCTGGAGCCTTTCGACGTTAAACACGGCTTAAGAGGAGCAGTTATAGCGGCCGTAGACCTTATAAAAGGGATTGGTAGGCTTGCCCGGATGTTTGTGCCTGAAGTACCGGGTGCAACAGGTTACTATGATACTAGTTACGAGAACAAGGCGGTTTATGCGGTTAAATCTCTCGAGGAATATGACTTCGTGTATCTGCATGTTGAGGCTCCCGACGAGGCTGGTCACGAAGGGTCTTTCGAAACAAAGGTAAGGGTTATCGAAGAGATGGATAGGAGGCTTTTCGGAAAAATACTTGACACCGTTGACGAAAACGTTTCAATAAGCATTCTGGTTGACCATCCGACGCCGGTGTCTGTTAGAAACCATACGTTAGACCCAACTCCTTTCGCTGTTATGAAACCAGGTTTGAATGGGGACGGGCTTCCTTTCAATGAGGATTCTGGGTTTAAAGGGTCGTTCGGGCTTGTCGACGGGATGGAAATCGTTAAATTGATTAAAAGGGTTTAAGTCATACTCTATGGCTCCTCCTAAGAGGAAAGGCTATCTTGCCGAGCGTAAGATCAGAATGTTTCTAAATAGACACGGCTGGATGACCGTTAGGTCCGGCGGAAGCCTTGGGCTGGCGGACCTGGTTTGCCTCAGGAAAGGTAAGTGTATCCTGATGCAGGTTAAGTCTACTAGTAAGCATTCGCTGTACGTGGAAGGACCGATGCCTAGTGAAATCGAGGGGTTTCCACTTTACGTCGTAGTGGACTTTGGATATGGTAACATAAGGGTTTTCAAACCTGGTGAAAAAATTAGTAGACAAGGTGGTGTTCCGTTAAGAGAGTTCTTGGAAAAATGTTGAACACGCCATGGAAAAAAGTTTTAAACCATAAGGAAAGCCTTATAGGGGTTTTGAAGCAGTGAGTACTGGTGAATTATCTGATGAAAACGTCAGGCAATAGAAGGATGGTGAAAAGTTGAGGAATGGTCACGCTGGAACGGATCATTCAGAGAACACCTTTTGAAAAGCTTGCTGGCCAAACCGTAATGGGCTATGTTGACGAGGTGAAAAGCTTCAGCGAGCTTGAGGAGATTGTGTTGAAGAACGCTTTAAGCGGGTTTATAATCGGCAGGAAAGCCCTCTCAGGACTTAAGAATCCTGGGTCCTCATTGAGGGAACTGGCTGCTTCCTACAGAAGAATCCTGGGTTTCCCCCTCATTATTGCTGCTGAGCATGAAGGCATTGGGCTTGAGGGTCTCTACCCGCCTGCAACAGAGTTGCCGAGTCAAATGGGTGTGGGTGCAACCGGGGACGTGAAGTCGGCCTACATAGCTGGTTACGTGACTGCTCTAGAATTGAGGACTCTTAGTATTAACACCAACCTGGCGCCAGTGGCGAACCTTTACTCCACCGGAATGGGAGAGAATTGCTTTGGAGATGATCCTGACGAGGTTTCTAGCTACGTGGTCAGCTACATAAGGGGTTTGAGAAACGGTGGCGTCATATCTTTTGTCAAATACTTTCCTGGAAGGTTTGAGAAGCATGTTGGCGAGGGAGATCTTAACGGTCTTCTTAAAAGAGATTTCAAGCCTTTTCAACAAGCCTTCAAATCAGGTGTTGAGGGTGTTGTGATTGGGCACAGTCCGCTTCCAGTTGCAGGAGACATGGATACTCCATCATCATTATCGTCTAAGGTTGTTGAGAGGATAGTGAAGAGAGAAATGGGTTTTAAGAATCTTCTTGTGACGGATTATCTGGATGATAAGCAGGTCTCGGAGAACTTTGTTCCGGAGGAAGCTGCGATAAAGGCTTTGGAGGCGGGAAACCATATAGTGGTGCCTTCGCGAAGAATCGAGAAAACACAGGAGGTTTTGAACATCATTCTTGAAAAAACTAGGGAGGATAGGGGTTTATACGAGAAGGTAAGAAACAGTGCTTTAGAGGTACTGAGTTTCAAGCTTAAAAAGTTTGAGAAATTCAAAAAAACTCCTGAGAAAACGCGTGGCAGTATTATAAACCGGACTAAAGCTTGGAAAATATTTATTCGAAGCATAGCTCTGATGAAGGGTGTCGAGGAACTTCCTCTAAGATGGTTGGGTAAGCCTCTCGTCGTCGTCACAGGTAGGTTTGAAGAAAAGCTGGATGAAACGGGTAAGAATACCCTTATAGAGGTTTTGAGAGAAGAGCTTGGAGAGTTCAATCTTTTGGAGCGCTTCGAAGAAGTTTCCAGCAAGAAACTTGGAGAGATTTATAGAAGTACTCCTAGCAATACGCTACTGTTAGTACTGGCTTACAATACGCAGGAAAACAGGCGGGAACTCTCTATGCTTAAAAAGCTTGTAGAGTTCTTCAGGGAGAGCGTAGTCATATCGCTCGGAGCCCCTGAGGATCTGCCACAGTTAAGCAGCGCTAAGATTTGCGTTGCCGCTTTCACCCCGAGCGTGACCGCCGTCAAGGCTACTTTAAAGGTTTTAAAAGGCAGGTTTAAACCCATGGGGAAACCACCTGTTAAAATATGGCTTTAAGTATTATTCAGATGAGATTAAATACTGGCTGATACTTTTCTGAAGACGTTGAAGTGGTGGAGGATACAGTTTAAGAAAGACGGTGGAGAAACCTATTCTAATGCATACAGGCTCGTAAACAATCTTGTTGAAGCAGGGTTTAAAGTTGGAAGGGTGGTGAAGCTCAGAAGCAGCAGGGACACGCATCTTAAACCTGGCGACTTCGTGATCGGTGTAGAAGATGATTATTCGGAATGCTTGATGAAGGATCTTGGAGAGGAGTATAGTGTAGAGTTGAAGCCTTTGAAAAACGTTGAGCATCAGAGTGTTTCTTGGCTGCACGTCCCGCTAATTGGATTATACAGTGGGAACGGGGTTTCAGTATCGTACTTGAAGGAAACCGTGGAGACCTTGTTTAACATGGGTTTTAGGAGGATATCTCTCCTTCCAGGACCTTTGACGCCTGAAGACTTGCGTGCCATAGATGTCTTAATAGTTGGCGGTGGAGATAGTTTCGAAATACTCAGGTCACTCGGGAAAGACGAAGCTAGAAATATCAGGCAATTCGTAGAGTCCGGAGGCTTATACATAGGAATATGCGCCGGTGCACTACTTTTGCTTAAACCAGTTAACCTGCCCGTATCAGCATACGGTGAGATAGAGGCTTGGAACGAGCTTCAGATGGTTGATTGCGAACTCGTGAGCGATATGGTTTCAGAGCCTTCTTGGCCTGTTTTCTCAGGAAGACGGCTCAGCGGGATTCTAAGGACTTACCCTGTAACAGGTCTCGTTAAGTCGAGGATTACGAGAAGAGGAATGTTGACACTGGGATATAGGGGTGAGCTCACGATGTTTCACACTGGTCCGTTTGTTAAAATCGCCAGTGCTAAACAGGTTTACGCAAAAATAATGCTGCCCCTTAATAGCGTGGAGTATGGTATACCTTGCGAGGAAGCGCTGGAAACGATGGAAGGCGCTAGCAGCATTGCGTTTACTGAACATGGATCTGGAAAGATAGTCCTATTCTTTTCTCACGTGGAGAGCCGTAGAACTCCCTTCACACACGGTTTGCTCGGGAACGCTGTGCTACTGAAAGCTTACTTGAGCGGGGAGAAGGTTTCTATGCCATCTGTAGAAGCTATGGAGCAGGAGACCCTTCGGGAAGCATCTGAATCCTGTAGGATGCTGAAGCTGATCCGAGACTCTGCGAGCAAGGTTGTCGACCAGATGGAGAGCGTCGTGCCTTGGCTTTATGCCGCCCGACTTCCGGATAGAGCTATAAGGCTTAGCATACTTAAGCAAGCATTAGCCAGCATCCTAGAGGAAGAGGATGTTGTTCTAAGCTCGGTCAGCGAGTCTGTTGAGGCTGAGAAACTGCTTCAGGAGCTCAGAAGGAAGAAACCGGCCCTGTTTCAGACAACAGTTTTATCCAATAATCTGGCAGAATGGAAGTATGTTATTAGCAAGACTAGAAAAGCATTAACCCCGATTCTTGAAAGAATCATGAAGATTCAGGAAATGATGGCTGATTTCTCCGCCACAGTAGTATCCTCTCCAGGGGAGGAGATCGAAAGCAAGTTCGACCTCTTATTCAACAGTATTGTCGGCGGTAGAATGGTCAGCGGGAAGACGATGATTGTTTCGCCTGGAATCGTCTCTCCGATGCTGAGCATAATGCTTAACATTCAAGATTTCCTTGAAAAAACAAGATTCTTAAGGAAGATCATAACGTATGTTCAACCCTAGCTAGACATATGTTGACAGAGGTAGGTCCTTATGATACTCGTCTAAAGAGAATGGCTCCTGTTCACTGCCATTATTATTGTTTTTAAACTGTATTGCTTCAACTATTTTCTCCGCGACCTCTAGACTCGTAATTACAGGTATGCCGAATTCTACTGCTGTCCTCCTGATTGCATACATGTCTTCAAGAGTACTCTTATCCCTATGGTCTGGAGTGTTTATCACTAGGCCTATCTTGCCACTTGCTAGGAAGCTTATTGAGTCGACCCCGTCAACAGACTTTTCGCTAAGCCTCCTAACCAGTATTACGTCGTTCAAACCGTTAGAAACCAAGAAGTCTCTTGTGCGTCGAGTGGCGGCGAGTGTAAAGCCCATTTCCTTGAGGGTTGAAGCCAGTTTTAAAGCTCTAGGCTTATCCTCGTCCCTAACTGTTATGAATATGATGTCGTTCTTAGATGGCAGGCTTAGACCTGAGGCTTCCCATGCCCTGGTGAAAGTATTTATGAAGTCGTAACCGATGCACGCTACTTCTCCTGTCGACCTCATCTCTACACCTAGAACAGGGTCTGCTCCTTTAAGCCTGACGAATGAGAAAACCGGCACTTTAACTCCAACAGTCTTCTCGTTATGCTTCAACAAGTCTTTAAACTCCCTAAGCTTCCGCGTAGCAATGAGTTTTCCTGCAAGCCATATCAATGGTATGCCTCTCGTCTTGCTTACAAAGGGCATTGTTCTGCTTGCCCTAACATTAGCCTCTATAACGTAGACCTCTGAATCCTTAACCAGGTACTGTATGTTGAAAGCCCCCACTATCCGGAGTTCCTTCGCGATTCTAACCGTGTAGTCCTTAATCTTCTCGACAACGTCTTCAGCAAGCCTCTGCGGGGGAATCATGATAGTTGCGTCGCCGCTGTGTGTTCCAGCGTACTCCAGATGCTCCATCACTCCGCCTATGAATACTTCCTCGCCGTCACTTACAGCGTCCACTTCCGCTTCATAAGCTTGTTCGAAAAACTTGCTTATAACCACGGAGTGCTCTGGGGATATTCTAGTCGCGTTGCGAATATATTCTACAAGCTCCTCCTCGTTTGCAGCCACGTTCATCGCTGCTCCGGACAGCACGTAGGAAGGCCTTATTAAAACAGGATACCCTATCTCTCTTGCTTTCACAACAGCCTCTTCCATGCTAGTTACTCTCGTCCAGACCGGCTGCTTTATGCCAAGGTTGTCTAAAAGGAGGCTGAACTTCGCCCTGTCTTCAGCGAAATCTATGCTTAGAGGAGATGTTCCAAGGATTCTAACACCATGCTTATAGAGTTTTTGACTAATGTTGATCGGATCCTGCCCACCCATTGTCACTACAACGCCTTCAGGCTTCTCGGCCTCAACAATGTCCATTACTCTTTCAAACGAAAGTTCTTCGAAATACAGCTTATCCGACATGTCGTAGTCCGTAGAGACTGTTTCAGGATTATTGTTCACTACAATGACCTCGTCAAAACCCTCTTCTTTCATAGACCATACTGTATGCATCGTGCAATAGTCAAACTCAACGCTGCTCCCTATTCTGTTAGTCCCTGCCCCAAGTATTATAACCTTCCTTCTGCCAGTTTCTTCCGAAATATCGGTGGCTTCATCACCGTAGGTGGCGTAAAGATAGTTTGTAACGGATTCCCACTCCGCAGCCATCGTGTCTATCAGTTTGAAAACAGGTTTAACACCATGCTTAATCCTAAAACTTCTAACATCGTCTTCACTCCAGCCAAGCCTCTTTGCTATCTGAATATCTGAGAACCCTAGTCTCTTAGCCTCCTTAATTTTTTCAACGATCTTCTCCTCATCCTTCTCTCCGCGAAGATGTTTGAGCTCAGAATCTACCCGTATTATGTTCAGTATTCTGTAGAGAAACCATTTGTCTATACCCGTCAACCTACTTATCTCGTCTACGCTAACGCCAGACTTTAAAGCCCTGACGAGGTTGAAAAGCCTCTCATCACTGGGCTTAAGAAACTCAGCTAAATCTGCCGGAACTCCGTCCTCCTCACCGTCATTCCCAACTACGCCAACCCTACCTATTTGAAGCATTCTAACAGCTTTTTGTAGGGCTTCTTCGAAAGTCCTGCCTATAGCCATTACTTCTCCAACGGATTTCATCATGGTTCCTACAGTTCTGTCAACGTTTCCAGGGAATTTTTTGAAATCCCACCGGGGGAATTTCACAACAACATAGTCTAACGCGGGCTCGAAGCTGGCTTTCGTAACCCCAGTAACCTTGTTCGTGAGCTCCTCTATACGATATCCTATGGCAAGCTTCGTAGCAAGGTACGCCAGAGGATAGCCGGTGGCCTTGGACGCTAGTGCACTTGACCTTGAAAGCCTCGGGTTGACCTCGATGACGATCAGCTCCCCATTTTCAGGATTAAGGCCGAACTGAATATTGCATTCTCCAACTATTTTCAGCTTATCCACGATTCTGAGGCCAGCTTCCCTAAGCCTATGATACTCTTTGTTCGTAAGTGTCTGAATAGGAACAACAACTATCTTCTCACCAGTGTGTACACCAAGCGGATCGAAACCCTCCATCGTCGCGACTGAAACGCTATTTCCATAATAGTCCCTCATATACTCGTACTCAAGTTCCTTCCACCCGTAGTAGGATCTCTCTATGAGAACCTCCCTATTAATGCTCCATTTCAACGCTTTTGAAACCGTCTCGTAAAGCTCATCTCGATTCCTAGCTATTCCTGAACTCTGACCTCCAAGTGTGAAAGAGGTTCTAACGAGAAGCGGGAAACCAAGTCTCTCCGAGGCCTCAACCGCCTCCTCCGGGGTTTTTGCAACACTGCTCGGAGGAACTTTCAAACCTATCTCCCACATTGCCCTTCTAAACAGGTCCCTGTCTTCAGCTGTCCTGATTGTTTCAATAGAGCATCCGAGTACTTTAACGCCATACTTGTCTAAGATGCCTGCCTCATGCAGGCCTATGCCAAGGTTGAGAGCAGTCTGACCTCCGAAGCCCAGAAGAATACCATCCACCCTTTCCTTCTCAATTATTCTTGAAACAGATTTAACGGTCAGCGGCTCAAGATACACTTTGTCAGCCATTCTCCGGCTCGTCTGAATGGTTGCAATGTTCGGGTTAACTATAACCGTCTCTATGCCTTCCTCCTTCAGAGCCTTAAGCGCCTGACTCCCACTATAGTCGAATTCAGCCGCTTGGGCTATTACTATCCCTCCGCTTCCTATTACGAGCGCTTTTCTTATATTGCTAATCCTGGGCATTCAGGCAGCCCTCCTTGTTTTTTCAACAAGCTTCAGAAACATTTCGAAGTATATTTTCGCATCATAGGGGCCTGGAGACGCTTCAGGGTGGAACTGTACTCCGAAAACCGGCTTATCTTCAAGCCTAACTCCTTCAACGGTCTCGTCATTCACGTTTACATGTGTCAGCCTTAGCCTTGAATCCTCCAAGCTTTCCCTGCTGACTGCGAAACCATGGTTCTGACTAGTTATATAGATTTTTCCTGTTTCAAGATCTAGGCACGGATGATTCTGTCCCCTATGCCCGAACTTCAATTTGTAGGTTTTTGCTCCGAGCGCTAGCGAGATCAGCTGGTGGCCTAGACATATTCCGAAAACCGGGACACCATATTCTATTAACCCCCTTACCGTTTTGAAGACATATTCTAGAAGCGCAGGGTCACCTGGACCGTTTGAAACAACAATGCCATCCGGCTCAAAACTCATGATTCTATCTAAAACGGTGTTGTGAGGAACCTGGATCACTTTAAAGCCGAGTACTAGAAGGTTTGCGATTATGGATTTCTTGACGCCAAGGTCTATGAGAACAGCTTGAAAACCATTGTGCTTAGCTGGCTCGTGCTCAATGATCCTGCTCGTAGAAACCTCTGCAGCGAGATTCCTCTTATTCGGATCCTGGACGCGTCTCGCTTTTTCTAAAAGAGTGTTTACATCCACATTTTCATCCTCATGATAAACTTTCAAAATACCGAGTTGGGTTCCCATGACCCTTATTTTCTGAGTTAGCATCCTCGTGTCAACCCTTGAAATGCCTGGTATGGACTCCTTCTCCAACCATTCTGACAGGGACATCACCGAGGTGCGGTGGCTGGGCGTGTCTATGCATTCCCTTACGACGAGGCCCCTGATCTTCGGCCTGTCTGATTCAAAGTCATCAGGGTTAACTCCGTAGTTTCCAATAAGTGGATAAGTTTGAATGAGTATTTGCCCCCAGTATGATGGGTCTGTTATTGATTCTACGTACCCAACCATGCCGGTGTTGAAGACAAACTCGCCGTCAACCTCGCCTACGGCACCGAAGCCTTCGCCGCGAACAACAGTTCCGTCTGCAAGAACTATGATTGCCTTCTTCTTATTCCCATTCTTGCTTTTTGTCACAGACTTATTCGAGGAGAGAAAGGTGCTGTCCCGCCTATTTAAAGGTTATCCGCAAAGAAAATAAGCTGGTGTTAAGCATGAGAAGCGATGTTAGAGGGCGAGTTTAGAAGGAGAATCCTTGAGAAAGCTTTTGAGAAAAAAAGCAGAGTAATCCTGGCTTTCGATGAGCATGGTGAAGACGCTGTCAACAAGCTTATCGTGCTTTGTGAAAGCCTTAAGGAACACGTGGTGGGGGTTAAGATAGGTTTGCCAACAATGCTTTCATCAGGTCTTCAAGGTCTCAGCAGGCTTATTAAAAGGTTCAAGGAGGATTACGTGTTCATAGCGGATGTTAAAATGGCTGATGTTTCACATGTTAACAGCCTTATCTCTAGGCTTCTCTACGAGACTGGGTTCGACGCGATTATATCGCACGGCTTCATAGGCTACGAGGGTGGTTTAGAAGGTGTTTTCCACGAAGCTGAGAGGCTTGGTAAAGGAGTGATAATCGTGGTGAGCATGAGCCACCCGGGTTCAAAGGACTTCATAGACCCGGTTTCAGATAGGCTTGTTCAAATCGCTTTGAAATACATGGCAGACGGTGTGGTGGCTCCGGCCACAAGGCTCAGAATAGTAGAGGAGGTGAGGAAGACTGTTGGCAGCAGTCTTCTAATACTGACTCCTGGTGTCGGTGCTCAGGGAGCACCCTACGGCGCTGGGCTTTCAGCCGGGGCTGACTTCGAAATAATCGGGAGGAGCATAACAAGTTCCCTCAATCCTGTTGAAAAAGCTTTGGAGGTTAAGATGGAGCATGGAAGAATACTTGGTCAAAGAGCTTGTTAAAGATATTTTTAGGGCCGGTGTCTTCAAAACAGGGGATTTTAAACTGACTTCAGGAGGGTTAAGCCCTTACTACGTGGATCTGAGGACTCTCGTTTCCAGACCGAGGCTTTTCGAAAGACTTGTTGATTCATACATCGGTATGATGAAGAGCATCGGGATGGATTTTGATGTTGTAGCTGGTGTTGAAACCGCGGGAATACCCATCGCAACCCTAATATCCTTCAAGACTAGTACGCCGATGGTTTACGTTAGGAGTGGTGAAAGGGAGCATGGGACTGGGAGATTGGTTGAAGGGGAGCTTCAGGCTGGGAGTAGAGTGGTTGTTGTTGACGATGTTTTAACAACAGGTGGAAGCATTATGAGTGCTGTTAAATCGATAAATGCTTCAGGGGGAAGAGTAGTGTATGCACTCGTCTTCCTAGACAGGCTTCAGAATGGTGCTAAAAGACTAGGGGAAGCCGGGGTTACAGTTTACTCCGTTATAAAGATAGACAGTTTTCTCAGAATACTCCTAGAGGACAAGCTTATATCTGAGCTAGAGTATGAGAGGATAATGAAATATTTGGAGGGTTTTCGAAATGTGGAGGAATAGGGATCTGATCGATTTAACAGAGTTTACTAGGAAAGATGTTGAAACTCTTTTTAAGCAGGCGGATTTATTCCTCGAAACTAGGCTGGCACCTAATAAGATGCTTGAAGGAAAGATTATGGCTTCAGCCTTCTTCGAGCCAAGTACAAGAACCAGGCTTAGCTTTGAGTCCGCGATGCATAGGCTTGGAGGTTCCGTGATAGGGTTCTCTTCCGCTGAGGGCACATCCGTCGAGAAGGGCGAGAGCATTGAAGATACTGTTAGAATGCTTGACAACTATTGTGACGTGATAGTTATGAGGCATCGTGAAGACGGTGTGATGCAGAGGCTTGCTCAGCTTGCTAAAAATCCTTTGATAAATGCTGGCGAGGGGCAGAGCCGCCACCCAACGCAGGCGCTAATCGACCTATACACTATTTTTAAGGAGAAGGGTATGTTGGAAGGGTTAAATTACGGCGTCATGGGCGACGTTAAGCACGCTAGGGCTGCTAGGGACTTCATAAGGGGTTTAAGCCTGTTCGGAGTCAGAGAGGTTAACCTGATAACGCCAAGGGAGCTGATGCCTGAGGAAGTTTTCGTTAAAGATTTAAACGCGAGGGGCGTTAGGCTTAACCATTACGAAAGGGTTGAGGATGTTATAGGGATGCTGGATGTTCTTTACGTTGTTAGGCTTCAAGTCGAGAGGTTTAGAGATAGGAGTGAGGCTGAAGCATTAAGGGGAAGCTACTCCATAAGCCTGAAAACGCTTGAACGCGCGAAGCGGGGGCTGCGTATTCTACATCCTCTTCCAAGGGTCTGGGAGCTTTCAAGCGAGGTCGACGGCACGCCTTACGCTGCATACTTTAAACAGGTTTCCTACAGCATACCTGTGAGAATGGCTGTTCTAAGCTTGATACTTACTGACATTGAGAGGGTTCAAGAGGGTTTGATATGAAGGAATGAGAGGTTCACATTATTATCATGAGGCTAACGTTGTCTCAAACATTAGGGAGACTATAAGGGTTAATACGCTGGTCCTCAGGCTTAATGAAGGATTAAACATGGCGCCCGGACAGTTTTTGATGGTATGGAGGCCGGGCGAAGGGGAGATACCGGTAACACCCTCGCTAATCCAGGGTGAGACCCTCAGCCTAACTATAGAGAAGGTGGGCTTCACTTCGAACAGGCTTGCATCGCTTAAACCTGGTGAGAAGGTTTTTCTGCGAGGTCCCTTGGGAAATGGCTTTAACCTCAGTCTTCCCGGAAGATACTTACTTATCGGAGGTGGAACTGGTGCAGCGTCACTGACACCCGCCTACCTGAGTCTCGCAAGCAAGGGTGTTGAAGCTCTTTTCCTAGTTGGAGCAAGGGATACGGAAAACCTTGTTTACATAAGTAGGCTTAAGGAGCTTGGAGTCAGGTTCAAGGTTGCAACCGACGATGGAAGTGAGGGTTTCAAGGGAACCCTGCCAGAGTTCTTCGAGGAATTGGTTTCAAAAGATCGCTTTGAAAACGTTCTCACGATCGGGCCTGAGAAAATGATGGTTAAGATAGCTGAGAAATGCGTTGACTACGGAATTTCCTGTCAGGTTTCACTGGTCAGGATCGTTAAATGCGGGCTGGGGCTATGCGGGTCATGCGTACTCGACCCGTTTGGGTTACGGGTCTGCGTAGACGGACCGGTTTTTTACGGCGAGAAAATCTTAGGCTCCGACTTCGGTAGATTCATGAGAGATGAGGCTGGAAGGAGGATTGAAATTGTTCAATGACACATTTAGAAAGGATTCTAATCGGTAGAATATATTACGGGGGCGACTTTATAGAGGGGTGCGTAGGTGTAAGCAGGGGAGAAATAGTCTTCATCGGCAAGGAGGCTAATGCCCCCTCTTACGACGAGAAGATTGACTTTGGAAGACTCCTGATAGTCCCAGGCCTGATAGATATTCACGCGCACCTGAGAGACATGAGGCTTAAGCATAAGGAGGATTTCGTAACTGGGACTTGTGCGGCAGCCGCAGGGGGCTTTACTCTAGTTATAGACATGCCTAACACAGATCCTCCGACTAACAACTATCTTAGAATGATGGAGAAGATTGAGGAGGCGAGGAATAAGATAGTTGTCGACGTTGGATTCTACTTTGGTAAGCCAGACAGCAAGAAGGAGCTTGAAAGGCTTCTGAAGACTGTTGCAATAGGGATTAAGCTTTACCCTGAGGACTATTGTGGGATGGGCGACGAAGTGTCTGGAATGTTGAAGACTGTTGCGGAGTCAAGAAGTAAAATAGTCTTTCACCCTGAAGATCTTTCAGTAATACGGGAAAGCAGGAGTAAATACCCGGAGGAGTTGAGGGGCGTTGAGAAACATGGCTTCATAAGGCCTGTTGAAGCAGAGCTTTCAGCCCTAGACCTTTTCAGAAAGATTTCGGAGCCAGGTTCCCACGCGACTCATTTAACAACCGTGAGGAGCCTAAGGAAGGCTAGGGAGAATGGTTTCACGTTCGACGTTAGCGTGAACCATTTGGCTCTTACTGATGAAGACTTGTCCTCCATGGGAAGCATATGTAAAGTAAACCCTCCTCTTAGAAGCCCTGAGGAAAGAAGCATGCTTATTGCAAGCCTTAACAGGGGGGAGATTCCGATAATCGTTACGGACCATGCTCCGCACACGGTTGAGGAGAAGAGTGCAACTCTTTACGATGAGGTTCCCTCCGGCATACCAGGGTTTGAAACAGCGTTCCCAGTTCTTTTAGACATGGTTAACAGGGGTTTTTTGAATCTCCACAGGGTTCTGGAAGCGTTCACCAGGGGGCCTGCAGGCTTCCTCGGCAATGACAAACTGGGGGAAATAGTTGAGGGGAAGACTGCAAACCTTACGGTTCTAGACCCTAAGGAGGAGTGGAGAGTTAACCCTGAAGACTTTTTCACTAAGGCTAAGCACTCTCCTTTTAAAAACAGGGTTCTCAAGGGAAGGGTTAAGGCAACGCTCGTCAGGGGTGAGCTTGTTTTCCAGGGTAATGAGATAATGGTTTTGAAAGGCTTTGGAAAAATATATGGTTTTAGGCGTGAATATGGGAAGGAGGTTTAAAAAGTTTCAAACAAGCGTTGAAAAGCATTACTATGCGCGGCAAACCGGGTTAAGATGTTGAATAGCCGGCAAGGTTAATAAGGTTTAGAAGCCTTGAGAAAGATGCATGAACCCTCGTATGAAGATGGAGGTTGCTAGCCTGGTTCTCAGGTCGCCTCTGATAGTGGCTTCAGGCGTATTAGGATCCTCTGGAAGCCTGATTAAAAACGTGTCAGAGAACCCTAGCGTAGGTGCGGTAGTCACTAAGACTGTAACGTATAAACCGAGAAACGGGTATGAGAATCCTACTGTCGTTGACCTCGGATACGGCTTCCTGAACGCGATGGGTCTTCCAAACCCAGGGTACTTGGATTACAAGGTTGAGCTTGCGTCGATAAAAAGAGACCTGGAGGTTCCCTTGATAGTTAGCATCGGGCCTTCTAACGGTGAGGAGGCTGGGAAAATGGTTGAAGCGTTAAACAGTGTCGCGGATGGTTTTGAAGTGAACGTTTCATGCCCACATGCTAAGAACCTCGGACTGGAGGTGGGTTCTGATGTGCAGACGGTTAGGAAAATCGTTAAAGCTGTCCGAGAATCCACCGGGAAACCAGTACTAGTTAAAATAAGTCCCAACGTCACGGATTTCGTAGACGTGGCTAGGAGTGCTGTTGACGCTGGCGCTGACGCTATAACGGCGATAAACACGGTGAGAGGGATGGCTATAGATGTGAACGCTATGAAGCCTGTTCTATCAAACCTTTACGGGGGTCTCTCGGGGAAAGCTATACACCCTGTGGCGGTCAGGATAGTCTACGAGCTCTATGAGAAGCTTGAAGTACCGATAGTCGGGTGTGGCGGGGTTTACGATTGGAAGGATGCTGTCGAGCTTATGCTAGCTGGTGCAACAGCTGTTCAGATAGGGTCAGCCATAGCTTATCGCAAGATGAGCCTGAACGTTTTCAACGAGATTGAGAAGGGGATTATCGAGTATCTGACAACCAAAGGATTCAGCAGTATCAGGGAACTAGTAGGCTTAGCACATAATTCCTGACCCTGCTGTACACAGTTATCCTTCTAATCCGGTGCAGGTTTACCGTCGTGATGAAGATAAGAACGGATTTTAAATACCGCTCTATGTCTTTCATGAACACGTCTTTTTTAACTAGGCGAGTGCTTAAGTCTTTTTAACCATTAAACTGGCTCAAGCCAGTGGGAATACTTCTCCAACTCTCCCCTAACTATCTTGTAGAACTCTTCCTGTATTCTTCTTGTTATTTGGCCGGGCTTACCGTCTCCAATCTTATAATTATCCATCTCAACCACAGGCACCACTTCCGCAGCAGTCCCGGTCATGAAGGCCTCGTCAGCATAATAGAAATCAACCCTTGTAAGATCTCTTTCAACAACCTTCAAACCCATGTCTTCGGCGATGTGGAACACCGTGTCCCTCGTTATTCCTTCAAGGATGCCTGACGAGGTTGACGGAGTATAGATAGTGTTGTCCCTAACCATGAAGATGTTTTCTCCACTTCCCTCTGAAACCATGCCGCGGGAATCCAGCATGACTGCCTCATCATAGCCAGCCATCTTGGCTTCAACCTTTGCCAGAACACTGTTGATATATTGCCCAGTAGCCTTAACCCCTGCTGGGATAGTGTTAACGTCTATTCTTCTGAAAGACGACGTCTTAACCCTTATGCCGTTTCTAATGCCTTCATCACCCAAGTATGTTCCCCAGGACCATGCTGCTACAACAACATCCACCGGAGAGTTTAAAGGGTACAACCCCATCTCTCCGTAGCCTCTGAAGGCTATTGGCCTTATATACGCGCTCTTAAGACCGTTCTCCCTGACGACGGCTTTGCATGCTTCCTTCAGCTCGTAGAGAGAATAAGGTATCTCCATGAAGTATATTTTTGCCGAACGGTAGAATCTTTTTAAATGGTCTGTCAGCCTGAAGATCGCCGTGCCGTTTCTCGTCTCGTATGCCCTTATGCCCTCGAAGACACCGGTGCCGTAATGAAGACCATGCGTAAGGACATGTATTCTGGCATCCTTCCAGTCGACGAGCCTGCCGTTGAACCATATTTTTTCAACTTCCCTTATTGGCACAGCTCATGCACCCGAGCAGTGAACCCGGGCGGGTGAAAATAAACTTTCCTGAAAAAGTTTCGCTAAAAATATTTCACGATACTATTACTTCTTCCTTTCTACGAAACGCGTATAAAAGCAGTATTACGATGATTATGCTTCCAACGGACAAGGCTATCATAATTATGTTCAAACCAGTTTTAAGGTGGGTTGTGCTTCCACCAGGCTTCACCGTAATGGCGACGCTTTTCCCGAAAGTAGGCTGGATTATCGAGTAACTTAAGGCTTCGCTTTTCTCGCCAAGGCTGCTGGCTATAGAGTAGTCTACTTCAACCCTGATTTCGGAGCCCTTTGAGAAGAGCAGGTTAACCTCCTGACCGTTCCAGAGGGTTAGAATATTACCCTCGTCGTAAAACCTGAATGGCTCTATGATGACTCTGTTTCCTGAAAGCCGTATTCCCATTTGGTCAAGGTTTGCAACGTATCTTGAGCCGTTCAACAAGACTCCCTCGAAACTCCCATTGTAGCTGACCTCAACCCGTCTAACGCCGATCCTAGTTTCATTCGTGAAGAAGAGACCGTTTAGTCTTAGAAAATCTTCTTCAGCCAACTCAGGCTGGAAAACAATATTCCTCCTGTTTTGAACATCCGGAGCGAGAAGGCTGGTTCTGGCTTCGCCATACTCTATCAGCCGGAGGAACAGTGACAGCTCATCGTAAACATTCCTCAGGGAAATCACGTTTTCATTCAAACTTTTTTGAACACTCTCTAAGCCTGAGGTGGCGTTTTCAAGCATCGGGGTAATGCTAGTAAGGTTGCCTCCCATCATCATGTTAGCCTCGCCAATGAGCTTTAATGCTGAGCTCATCTCCGCCAGTGCCGAGGATGCTTGGGATAATGCTGAGAGGCCTGATCCTAAGCCTGAGCTCATCTTCACGATGCTGGAACCATATTCCTCCAGCATGTTTATGAATGATCCTAGGCTTTCAAACAGAGTGTTCAGCTGAGGACCTGCTGATTCAAAATAGCTTTCAACGATGCTTAAACGATTATAGAGGCTGGTTATTCTCCGGGTAGCGTTTTCCAGCAGGCTTATCTGACTAGGGTCGGTCAAATTTTCTCTGAGGGTCGTTAAAGTATTGTTAATCTCTAAGAGGCTTTGTTCCGCGTCAACGATCATTCTATAAGTCTCGTTCAGGATTAAACCGGCTGACTGTCGAGAGGAGTTAAGCCCCTGCCTCAGCCTGTTGAAATCCACTTTAGAAACGTTTTCAGCGACTATCGATAGTAGCGAAGTTACTCCGGAAAGTTGAGATGCTGCCGAGCTGAGTCCGAAACTCACTGCTTTCAAGGCTTTACTAATCATAACGGTTTGATTACCAGTAGTCTCCAGAACGGAGCTCAGGTTGCCAAGCATTCCCGTCATCAGGCTAGTGAAGCTGGTGAGATTGCTGATGGGCGTCAGAATCATATTCATCATGCGCATAGTCATGTTCAGCTCGTTTAACTGGGAAAGCACCGATTTCTTCACAGACTCCCCCATGGGGGAGGATGAGATCGAGATCGTTGTCAAAGGAATGGTGCCCCAATCATCAAATCCTTCTACAACAGCCTCCGCCCTTATCTCCGCCTCCTCCCTCAGTATGAGCATCCATGAAACAGAATCCTTCTCAAGAGGGCTAGTCATGTTCACAGGAGGATTGTAAACAATTTTTCCAAAGTACCTCTGAGGAATGTTTATCGTTACTGAGACGAATACTGGAGGCTTCGAGGAGGTGTTTGTCAACGGGTCGAGTAGAACAGGATTATTGTTCTTAAGCCTTACCACCCATTCCGCGGAATCACCCTCTTCAGACCTTACGAAGAATACTCCATAAGCCGAAGTATAGTTTGGAACCGCCCCGTTAATCCTTAGGCTTGCTTCAACTTTTAGTGGAAGCCAAAGCGGCTTACCGCTAACCTCGAAAACGCTTGTACCAGGATTAGCCTGAACAACCCATTCGACCACGCAGAAGTCTCCTGAATCCTGTTGGATACGTGCTTCCGGCGGCAACACTAGGGTTGAAACATTTACCTTGAACAGTCTTTGAGTGAAACGGTACGGGACAGTCGACTGGCCAATATTCTTGACAGTAACAGTAGATTTGAATTCAACCGTGGAGTCCCCGGTTAACGGGTTTAGGTCCAGTAAATAAGTGAGGCTTTCGCTCACAGAAACCTGCGTCTCTTCCGGATTAGCCTTCATCACTATAGGGATCATCAGCATCAGAATTAGGAAAACAGCTTGAACGCGTTTCATTGCTTCACTATCAACTCCTTTTCCTCGATTGATTTTAAGGCTTTTTCATAGGTTTCCCCCGTTATGATCCTTTTTTTGAAAAGCCTTTCAACATTCTCCCTCTCCAGTTTTAAAAGGTCGAGTTGAACCTGTTTCTTCAGCCTTATCGACTCATCATCTATCGGAAGACCCTCGAGGAAGCTTCGGGGGGCTTCCTCAAATATTTGACCATCCTTCATGAACAGGATTCTGTTAGTAATGCGGGCCAGTTCCACGTTATGGGTCACAATAATAATCGTGTTTCCGAAACTATTAAGGAGCTTGAAAGTCGCTATTATTTCTGTTGATGAAGAAACGTCCAGGTTTCCAGTAGGCTCGTCTGCAAGTATGTAGGCTGGATTATTAGCCAGAGCCCTCGCAATAGCTACTTTCTGCTGCTGGCCTCCACTGAGTCTGCTCGGAGGGTTTCTCAACCTGTCTTCAGAGAAGCCGACCAGCTTCAGTAAGTAAAGAGCCTTCAGCCTAGCTTCTTTGAAAGTATATCTTTTCGAAAGAAGCATAGGGAGCATCACGTTCTCCAAGGCTGAAAGATTTCTTAGAAGGTTGAAGAATTGGAAGACAAAACCTATTTTGTTTTTCCTGAAAACGGATAGTTGGTTTTCGCTAAGCTTAGTTACATCCACACCGTCAACCAGAACCCTTCCGGAAGTAGGCCTATCTAAGGTTCCAGCTATGTGAAGCAGTGTGGACTTTCCTGAGCCGGAGGGGCCGACGATAGACACGAAGTCTCCTTTCCTTATTGTGAGTGAAACGTTTCTTAAAGCTTTCACCTCTATATCTCTCCCCATGACGTAGGTTTTGGAAACGTCTATGCATTCTAAGGCTGGATTACTCATATCTCAAAGCCTCCACAGGCCTTATCCTGGAGGCGTTCCAAGATGGAAGCAGGCTACTCAGGAAGCTCGCCGAAACCGCGATAATAAGACCGTTTAAAACAGGCTCGTAGCTGATTATGAATGGCAGATTTATCTGAAACCTGAATATTCTTGGGAGCAGATAAACAACAATAACGTAGCCCAAGCCCATGCCTAGGGCAGATCCCAATAATCCTCCTAAAAGGCCCAGCATGATTCCCTCTACTAGGAAAATGTAAAGAACCTGTAGAGGTGAAGCGCCTATAGACTTCAAAACCCCTATTTCCCTTATCTTTTCCCTTATGCTCATCGTGATCGTGTTCATGGTTCCAACGCCGGCTACTATTATGCTTATGGCGCTTATGGTGAATATTACTGCGTCTATCGTATCCAGAATAGCTTGGCTCTGCTTCAGGACATCCTCCTCGGTTGAGACTGAAAGACCAGGGTAAGTAGACCTTATAGCGTTGACAACGCTGCTCATGATGCTTGAATTATAAACTCTCACGAGAATCATGTCCGCAAGCCCCCTTTTATTCAGAATCCTCTCCCCCTGCTCAAGACTCATCACAACAACCGAAGCGGGCCCTGCCAGCGCAGCCTGAAAAAGCCCACCGATCTCGGAAAGACCAACAACCTTGAAAGTAACTCCCTCCTGCATGTATGATGTCACAATCCTCACGGTTGAGTTCACTGAAACACGTAGTTTCTTAGCAGACTCCTCTGGCATTAAGCATTCTCTAGCGTTTGGAGAAGAAACTCCTGAGCCGCTTAAAATCGTCTGGAACGATTTTATCTCCTCTACTGGCACAGCCAGTATGAACGCGTTGCTCGACTCAACTAGGCCTGAGCCGATTATGACTGGAACAGCTCTTTCTACACCAGGAATATTGTTTAGAAGATGAACCACGTAGATCGACATGGGTTCACTGTTCCTAGTCCTAACTATTATCGACGATCCCAGTAGAGTATTTATCTCACTCTCAACCCTTGCACGCATGCCGAGTGAAACTATAAAGAGCGAGACGAGGGAGGCTATGCCTATTGAAATACCCAGTATAGTAAGACCTGCCCTAAGCTTCTTGCTCGAAATATCCCGCAGAGCGTAGCGTGTCAAGTATAGTAGTGTGATCATCCCCATTCGTGCGGTCAAGTGAGCATATAAATTTTATAACACTCCATGTTTCTTTTTCAACAAAAATTTAACACATACCTGTTTATAATGCTACAGTAGGGAATATACCATGATGCCTAAAAGGCCTGCTGCAAGGTTTGAGACAAGGTTTACCGTATGATTGTCGAAACACCTAAATCCTTTCACCAAAACATATTCCCCTTGCTTCCCAGGTTTTTCACAAAGCCTGCCGTCCGCTTTAGAAACGTACGCTCCCTGAATGGTTGCTCCAAGCAGGCTGTCCACAATCATTCCAAGGAACCCGCCTGTTACGCATGCCGCTAGTAAGCGTTGAGCATCATTAACTCTAGAAAGGATGCCTGCACCATTAGCCTGAAGCGTCAGCGCGACAAGTGCTATAGCCATGGCTCCTGAAAGCCCTGCTAAAGTACCTAATAGGGTGACTCCCCCTGAAACTCCTTTCTCAACCTTCCTGCTAAGGTTCGTTATAAGCCTCGGCTTAGAATTGCTTAACAAGCCTATTTCAGTGGCCAGCGTGTCTGCTGCAGCCGAGCAAACACTGGTGGTGAAGAAGACGAGAAACACCTCCATCCGGAAAACATGCTCAAGAATAATAGATACCGCAGCCGGCCCGCCGTTTGCGAGAACGTTAATCCAGCTTCTAACCCCGCCCTTCTCCTGGGTTAAAGCATCCTGCTCCTTGTCTCTACGTCGATACTTCGTGGAAGCAACGCCCAAGATTAGGAACGCTAACAGTATTATGAAGCAGTCCCAGCCTCCTAGGAAGAGTACTACTACTCCTAGAAAAATAGAGGCTAAGACTCCGGAGAAGGTTAGGGAGTGCGAGAAATAGGTTGCTACCGCCAGCGTGACTATCACGAGCGTTTCAACGAGTATTTCGCCGAGCATCAAAAGCTGGAGGATTCTTCTCAGAGGGCTATTTAAGCTTAGCCTAGGGAGGTAAGTCTCTCTATAAGCTCCTTAGCAGAGCCTAGGTTTGACAATGCTACAACTATCCCGTCAACCTTAGCTATCTCCGCGGCGACGGGGTCAAGGCTCTTAGGACCATGGAGAACAATCATTTTCGGCTTAAAAGGGTATAAGTGTATCCCAACGAGCGGGCTTCTTCCATGTTGAACATTAGTGAAGACAAGCGTCCTTATGTTCGTGTAGCCGAAAACATTAACCATGTCATACCATTTGAAATATAGTATTGCTTTAACGCTGTCGAGCACAGTGTGGCCGAAGACAAAATCGTCAAGCATGTCTGGGAATGTTTCCACCCTGCCCTCAACAGCCTCAACAACCTTCCGCATGGAAACAGGCTTAGAATACTCCTTCATATCCAGGATTATCCCTTTAAGAATCGGCTCCGTCTTCAGCAGGTCTATTAGATGTGCACCGCCCCTTTCAGCATCGCTTTCAACAAGGTTCTGAACATAGTGTCTTAGAAAACCTATTCCAGGGTTTCTCCTCCTGCCTGTTTCATAGTCGCTTATTACTGAAGCTGAAATCCCCATTTTGCTTGCTAAGGTTTTCTGCGAGATCCCGAACTTCTCACGCCAGTTTCTCAAAACTATGAAGGGCTGCTCAGCTAGGACAACGTCGCTGATGATCTTCTTCATAGACACCTGCTTGGCTACCGTAAGTAGTTCACTGAGATAGGGGACAAGCTCATCGCTCATAGTCGAGAAAGGAATAAACATTAGCCGATACTTAAGCCTTTACCGTAATGTTCAGCCACGCCGGCCAGCATAGACGCGCTTAGGGTTAAAAACCCTGTTCTCAACTATCTTTAAACCACCATTCTTAAGAATCTTCCTGTAGAAACAGGTTTTATAGCCCATGTGGCAAGCTCCTGGGCCCTCCTGCTCAACTGTGAAGAGTAGAGCACTGTTTTCACAGTTGATCTTCACTTCTAAAACCCTCTGAACAAAGCCAGAGGACTCTCCTTTCATCCAGACTCTTCCTCTTCTCCTCGAATAGTAGTGCATGAATCCGGTTGAGAGGGTTTTTAAAAGAGCATTCTTATCCATGAAAGCAACCATCAGGACTTCTCCCTCACTATTCATCGTCACCACTGGGATAAGGCCGTTTTCAAAATTAAGTTTAGAAAGGACTCGCCTGGTTTTTCTAAAGCTTATTTTAAACACTTGCCCCGCCTCCGCAGAGCCTTAAAAAGTTTTCAAGGATTCTCAGCCCAGCCTGCCAGCTTTTCTCAGGGTGAAACTGCACGCCGAAAATGTTTCCCTTCTCAAACACAACTGGGAACTTTAGACCCTCATAGCTAGTAAAGGCGGACGCGTCTTCAGCATCATAATCCAAGGGTGCGTAAGAGTGTACAAAATACATGTAGGCACCGTTCGCTAAGCCGTTCAGAATAACAGATTTCCTTACTATTTCTATATTGTTCCAACCCATGTGTGGAAGCCTTCTAACAGGGATCCTTTTAACAAGACCCCTGAAAAATCCGAGGCCTTTCTCACTCGGCTTCCCTTCTTCGCTTCCATTGAACATGAGTTGCAGACCTAAGCATATTCCAAGTATAGGATAACCGTTCTCCGCAATACTCATAATCCTTTCTCTCTCTTCATCGACCTTCTCAAAAGCAGCGGAATAGCTTCCAACCCCTGGAATAACCAGGCCGTCAAAATCTTCCTCAAGAATTATTGACGAGACTATTCTGGGTTCTGCCCCTGCTTTTTTCAGGGATGCGCTTATGCTCGCCAGGTTTCCAACCCCACAGTCGAGTATTAGTATTTTTTTCATCTGTGCCTACGCCTTCTCTCAAGCTCTTTCACAACTTCCTCAAGCTCTACTCCGGATGCTGCCAGAACTATGAGATAATGGAAGAGTAGGTCAGCTGCCTCCGCGACTTTGTCACCATTACCCTGTACTGCTGAAGCGAATTCAAAAGCCTCTTCCCCGAATTTTCCAAGCACTCTATCCATTCCTCTTTCAACAATACTCGCGACATAGGATCCCTCCGGCTTCTCACGCACCCTGTTTTTAACGACTTCGAATAGTTCGCCCAAGTACTCGATGGTCAAAGCCTTACTTCAACCCCTTTCTCCATTAACCATCTCTTAATATCTAAAACGCTGTACTGATCGTAATGGAGGAGTGAAGCAATGAGTGCGGCATCAGCACCCCCTTTGGTAAGAGCCTCATAAACATGCTGTAACGAGCCGGCTCCGCCTGAAGCTATTATAGGTATGTTGACGCTTTTCCTCGCCGCCTGTAAAAGTTCAACATCGTAGCCTAACTTGGTTCCATCCGCGTCTATGCTTGTCAAAAGTATTTCGCCAGCACCCTCGTATTCACATGTCTTAATCCATTCAAGCGCGTCCAGCCCAGTCGGTTCTTTTCCAGCTTTAACATAGACTTCCCATCCCTTCTCAACTCTCTTAGCGTCAACAGCAACCACTACGCATTGCTGCCCGAAAATACTGCTAGCCCTTCTAATCAGGCTCCTGTCCCTGACGGCTGCAGTATTGACTGAAACCTTATCTGCACCAGCCCTAAGGAGTCTTCCAAAATCCTCCACGCTTCTAACTCCTCCTCCAACAGTCAGGGGAATGAAAAGGTTTTCAGCAGTCTTCTCAACCACTTCCAACATTGTTTCCCTTCCCTTCGGCGTGGCTGAAATATCTAGGAAAACTATTTCGTCAGCAGACTGCTCCATGTATTTGACGGCGAGCTCCGCAGGGTCTCCTATTCTCTTAAGGTTTGAAAACTTGACACCCTTAACCACAATACCGTCATAAACATCAAGACATGGAATTAATCTCTTGGTTAAACCCATTTCCCCTACAAAACCCCCTTTTCACTCGGAATATTTGAACCTGTTATTGTAACCGCCTGTTTGAAAGCAAGCCCGGCAGCTTTAAAAACGGCTTCAGCCAAGTGATGCGGATCACCGTTTCTAAAGACCAGGATGTGAAGCGTTACGCCAGATGAGTTTGAAAGGCTTCGGAAGAAGTGTGGAATCATGCTGACTCCAATGTTTCCGAGGGTTGTCTGGTTAAATCGCATGTTATGGGAGAAGAATGGTCTTCCGCTTAAGTCTAGTGAAACACATGCAAGCACCTCATCCATAGGAATAACAGAATAGCCGAACCTGTTCACCCCTTTTTTCTCACCTAAAGCCCTCCTTAAAGCCTCGCCTAAAGCTATCGCAACATCCTCAATTAAATGGTGTTCATCGCATTCAACAATGTTCTTAGCATTCAGCCTAAGGTTGAAGCCTGAGAATCTGATCATGCTCCCAAGGAGATGATTAAACATAGGGTAGGGTGTCTCTATGGTGTGCACGCCTTCACCGTCTAAGGTAAGCTCCAGTTCAACCACTGTTTCAACTGTTTCCCTACGAACTGTTGATGTTCTTGTCAATCCTCAGCAATCCTCCTTAAATCCTCTAGGCTTAGCAACCCATCATATAAGGCTTTACCAATAACTACGCTTTCCACGCCGGTTTTTTTCAACGTCAAAATATCTTCCGGAGAAGAGACTCCTCCAGCATAAGTGAGCTTTAAACCTGTTTCCCTAAGCATGGATAAGAAGGAAAGCGTTTCATAGCGTAACCCTGCTAACGAGCCTTCTTTTCCAACATCGGTTATTAGAATTCCTTCTAAACCTATTGTCTCATCGACTTTCAGAACCCATTTGGCGACATCCTTCTCCAAGGCAATCATGCTTTCCCTACCTATGCCTCTAAACATGTTTCTTCCCAGATAGTCTATTCCTAGAACAATTTTCCCCAAGCCTGAGAAATCATAAAGGGCATTCGTCGAACAGGGTTTCAGTCTCACGACGACCCTTGAAGCACCGTTTAGAATAAAATCTTCAACTTGCTTCCTGCTCCTGATTCCGCCAGCGACTTGAACCGGTATCCCGACTGAGCGTATAACCCTCTTAACAATTTCAGTATTGCTTCTTCCCGTGTTTAACGAAGCATCTATATCGACTATGTGAATCATGCGGGCACCTTTTTTCTCCCAATAAATTGCTATTGTAACCGGATCGGAGTCTTCAAGGGTCTTATTCGCAACATGACCGACTACCTCAACCCTCTTCGAATCCATTATGTCTATCGATGGAACTATTTTCATCAAATAATCACCTTATCAATATTGAGAACAAGGATATCCCGCGCACCCTTGTTCTTAACGTTGTAAACCACTTCGAAAACCTTATCTGAATCAACGACAGTCATGACTTCCCACATGGGTTCCTTAGACTCTACTTTAGAGATCGTTGGGCCGCTCATACAGGGTAGACAGCCGACAACTTCCTTCAGACATTCTTCGGGAACATTCATCATTAGAAGCTTCTTTCCTTGGGCCATTTGCGTTGCTTGAATAATGGATATGATGCTTCCAATAATTTGCTGCTTCTCGGAGTTTTTAAGGCTGTTCCTATTGCCTATTAACACTGCCTGCGAATCCATAATGGTTGAAAGAACCTTCAACCCGTGTATTAGAAGCGTTGTGCCTGTGCTCATAACTGAAACTATGCAGTCGGATAGACCTAGGTTCGGCATTGTCTCAGAGGTTCCTTCAACACTTATGATTTCTGCGTTAGCATTCAGGCTTTTAAAGAAGCTTCTCGATATGTTTGGGAACTCTGTTGCTACTTTGAAACCATCTTTTTTGAGCAGATCGTTTAAGTCGTTGAACCTCGATGATGGTGCTGCAAGCACGAGCTTAGCATGACCATAGTTAAGTGGAAGGACCTCTTCAACGTCTACGCCTGACTCCTTAACGAGATCTCTTCCAGTAATACCTAGGTCTACAACACCGTTTTCAACCATCCTCGGAATATCTGCCGCACGGTTGAACACTACCGCAAGCCCTTTTAAACGGGAGATAGCTTGGTAACTCCGATCATTAGGAAAGTAAGTTATCAGACCTGATGAGCCTAGTAGTTCAAGCGAAGGCTGGAATAACCTTCCTTTGCTGGGAAGAGCTAGGAAAACCTGGTTGCTCAACTTGCCAGAACCCTCCTTAAAACATGTAGAAAGTATTTCAGCTCAATCATGGTTCCAACAGTGACTCTTAGAAAAGACTTCTCAATACCTCCCCATTCGGATGTCACTGAACGCACCCTTATGTTTTCAGCAAGAAGCTTTTCGAAGATTCTTTGAGCGTCTTCAACGTAGACCGGCACGTAATTCGCTTTAGAATCACAGGTTTTAACGCCGTCAAGCCTGTTCAACGCATCGATCATGTAGGCTTTGTTAAAGGAGGTTGATTCAACAATCATTCTAAGCCACTCTTTGTCTTCAAGAGCCGCCTTAGAGGCTTCTACAGCAGGAGCAGGAACGTCGAAAGGACCCATGGCTTTCTCAACTTCTCTTAAAAAAGAGCTCTCCCCCAAGAGATATCCTGACCTTAGGCCTGCTAATCCATATGCTTTAGAAAAAGTCCTGACTAACACTAGGTTGCTGAAGTCGCGTAAAAGTGGGATGAAGCTTTTACCATAATACTCCGTATAGGCCTCATCCACTATAACCATTCCGAATTCCTCCAGAAGCCTTCTCAAAATGCTTTCTTCAACAGCCTCCCCAGTCGGATTGTTTGGCGATCCTAGCAATAGAACGGCGTTACTGTCTGAGAGGCTGAAAACAGTGTCCCAGCTTCTCCCCAGCCAGGCTGGTGTCTGCTCAACCCTGTTAAAGAAAAGCCTGGAAAACCTTGTGTACATTAAGAAGGCTGGTGAAGGTATCACGACGCGTTCATATTTCTTCGACAAGCATTGAAGTAGGACCTGTATCCCTCTGTCGCTGCCTGGGGTTGGAAGAACCTCAACGGGCTGTAGTCCTAAATGGCTTGAGATAAACTCCTTATAATCAGCGTAATCCGGATACCTGTTTAGGCGCATGGTTGTCTTATAATAGGCTAGTATGGCTCTTGGTGACGGGCCGAACGGATTTTCATTCGTGTCTAGCCGTATAGGCTTTGATGGGAACTTCATGGGAATGAAGTTCCATTCTGAACCCACATATTTATAAGCTTTTCCCAAGCGTCTAAAAAGGAGGCAGAATGCCAAAGACATACCTGCTTAAAATAGACGATAGAGGCAGAATACTTATACCTCAAGCAGTCAGAGACCTTATGGGGCTTAGACCACAGTCTGAGACGGTTGGAACATATGATTCTGAAAGAAACGTTTTCACGTTGATGCCCGTCAGGCAAGGTGGGAACTTCGTAAGAATAGTTTTTAAAATATCTGATCAGCCAGGCTCATTAGCTAAAGTCGCTAACTCGCTTGCAGCCTCAGGAATAAACCTTGTGGCGACGAGTTCAACAACCCTTGTTCCCGGTAAGCTGGCTGAGTGGGAGGTTATTGCAGACGTCGACAAGAACTATCCTTTGAAAGAGCGTTTAAAGGGTATTGCTGATGGTCTCAGGGACATCATGTTTGGGTTCGAAATAGAGGAGGCTAAGGTTGAAGCCTGAAACCTCGTTTTTCAACGAGTATCGAGCCGGATGGAAAAGATTTTTAAGCATCCTTAGAATATTCTTTCCTGAATAAAGCCTAAATGGTAGGGATAGAAGAAACATTAGGTGAAAGGATAAAGCCATTTGACGACAAGGAAATTTTCGAGGAGCTAAGCAAGGAGGAGCAGGTAATAACTATAAGGCTTGAAGTAACCAGGTGGAACAAGCAGATGACTATAATCGAAGGCATTGATCCTAAGGAGGTGGACTTAAACAGCCTTGCTAAGAAGCTTAAAACTTACTGCGCATGTGGAGGAACGGTTAAAAACAATGCTATTATGCTTCAGGGTGACCAAAGGCAGAGAGTGTACAACTATCTTTCTAAAAACGGTTTCTCGGAAAGAAACATAACAATACTCTAGCCTGAAAGTAAGCTGAACCGCTGCGGGAGGATTTTCCTAGATTGAACTGGGCATGTTGATGGAAAACCTTATCTTCAAGAGCAAAGTTTTCTTGAAGCGTTGGACACGCTTGAATGCATCTTGAAAAGGAGAAGCGTAAGGTCATTCTTAAAGAAGCCAGTGCCTAAAGAGCTTCTCGACAAGGTTCTTGAAGCAGCCCTTATGGCTCCGTCAGCAGGAGACATACACCCTTACAGGATAGTTGTTGTAACGGATGAGTATAAAATAAGACAGATTGCTGAGGCAGCTTTAAACCAAGCATTCATATCTCAGGCTCCCATCGTGATAGTATACCTCGTTTCCATCGAGGAGGCTTCAGCATATGGAAAGAGAGGAGTTGAACTTTACAGCATTCTGGACGTCGGCGCATCCATGGAGAACCTTATGCTGGCAGCCACTAGTTTAGGATTGTCAACGTGCTGGATCGGAGCTTTCGACGAGAGACGTGTCGAAGAGATCCTTAATGCCCCTGAAGGATATAGAGCGGTTTCACTCACCCCCTTAGGTTATTCGGATTCTGCAGCCCGCTGGAGGCCGCCACCACCTAGAAGCACGAGAATCTTATACGAGGGGTTCCAGTAAGATGGAGAGCAAAAGATTCCAGAATGTGGCTGAAGTGCTTAACCGCTTGAACGAGTTAAACGAGGAGAATGCTATCCGAGTGATGGTTGCCTTGTTTAAAAAGGTTGACGCCAACTGCCTTGAAACTCTTCTCAGGATAATGAGAATGGATTTTGGTGAGGCTTCGAGGCTTATTGGTACACATTTGTTAAAGAGAATAGTTTCAGAAGCTCTAGCCAGAATAACGCCTCTTAAACAGGATATGGTTGAAAGACTGGTGCGATCCGGAAGATTGGATGACGTGTTAAAAAGAAGGAGCAGTATACTTCTCGAAAAGGAATTGAGCATTGAGCAAGCCTATCTAGGAATGCTTGAGGCTTGTGAGATTAGCGGAAAGAGTAGTATCGCCTCCAAGGTTAAAAGCTTAGCAGGTTTACTCAATAAAGCCTCCGATGAAGAGGTTGTTCTCATCATAAACATGCTGACTGGCAGGCAGAAGCCTGTAGACGACAGGCTTATTCTAAAGGCTTTGAGTGAAGCATTTTGTAGCTCAGCCGCCACTGGGATGGGGATTATTAACGAGCAGGATTTTCAAGACATTTATAAAGTGGCGATGCAGGTAGTTAAAAATGCAGGACGGGCCGGAGCAGGGTAAGAAAGAGGATTCTGGAAGAATTGAGCAAACAATAGAGTGTGCTGAAGAATTATCCAAAATGGTTCAGAGCCTGAATACTGCTTTGTCGAGGGGAGACTTCGAAGAGTTGAGGGAAATCTTAAGGAAGGTTAAGAAACGTATACTGGAGTTGGAGAACTATCTAAATATGATTGATTAAACCTGATTCCTCTTTTCCACAACCTTTTCTAAGGAGTAAAGCTTAATAGGTTAAAGACCAACTAAAACATGGTGGTCTTAATGTCTGAAGTTGAGGCGAAGATTGATGAATGCATAGCTGAGCTAAAGCCCTACAGGATGTTCTCCTCCGAGGCGAGTAACGCTATAAAAAGCTTGGAAACGCTCAAGGAGCAGTTGAAAAACCTAACAAAGGAAAACATTGATGAAGTTATAAGGGGTGTGGATGAAGGATATCGGGGAAGCCTAGCGTATGCGAATTTCATTCCTAAGACGGTTGAGAACCTTAGATTCATAAAGGAATATCTTGAGAAAGTAAAGGCTTCTCTCTAGTCTACCAGCATAGGTTAAATTAATCTAGGTAACCATGCACTCTTTCTCCACCGCATTTATACTAGCTGGATGACTCCAGTACGCCATGAAGCGGAATACCAGCTAATATTTTTAAGCCTGTTCTCCAGAGAAAAGTCTATGAGACAAGTTAAGTTTGGTGTAGTCGGCGCCGGGGTGGGGGCCAGCTTCGCCCTCCGCGCCATGAGGCTTCTGGAGGAGAAAGAGGGAATTGTTAAAGCAGTCGCTGTATGCGACGTTGTTGAAGATTTAGCTAGAAAGACTGCTGGGGAGTTCGGGATAAAGTATTTTCTCAACCATAGAGATTTACTCGTCGAGGAAAGGGTTGACGCTGTTTTCATTTCAACACCACATTATCTGCATTTCCCAATGGCTATAGATGCTATAGAAGCTGGTGTAAATGTGCTTGTCGATAAGCCCATGGCTATAAGCGTCAGAGAGGCTGATGAGATGATAAGAAGGGCTAGGAAAGCTGGTGTGAAGCTTGGCGTAAACCTTCAGGGCAGGTTTGACCCCAGCATTCTAAAGGTAAAGGAGGCGGTTGACACAGGTAGGCTGGGTAGGCTTTTCTACGGGGAGGCGACTGTGAAATGGTTCAGGACGAGAGAATACTATGATAAAAGCCCTTGGAGAGGGAGATGGGCTACTGAGGGCGGTGGGGCGCTCATAAACCAAGCTATTCACACGTTAGACCAACTTGTTTGGATTATGGGATCTGTGGAGTATCTTTGGGCTCAATGTAGTACTGTTTTCCATAATATAGAGGTTGAGGATCTGGCTGTCGCCACTCTAAGGTTTAAGAACGGCGCTTTAGGCCTTGTTCAGGCCAGCACTGCCCTTTACCCTGGCTTTCCAACCGGGCTTGAACTCTACGGGACGAATGGCACAGCCATCATAGAGGGAGAGGTGATTAAACTCTTGGACATAAAGGGGGAGAAACCTTATTCTGAAAAAGAGGCTAAAGGCGGGTTAGAAACTTGGACTAGGCCAGAGGCTGCACCACCGTTGAACCATGCCGCGTCTATAAGGGACTTTGCTCAAGCCATCTTGGAGGATAGAGAGCCTAAGGTTTCTGGCGAAGAGGGTAGAAAGTCTATCGAAATTATAAGCGCTATTTACCAGTCCAGTAAGAATGGTCAAGTTGTCAGGCTGCCGTTGACATGATTTAAAAACTTGTAGACGCCTGCATAGATTTATTCCAGATCAAGCTTCAAAACCCTGGTGGCGTTTCTATACATGATTTTATCATAAGTTTTTAGAGATATTTTTCCTTCTTCCATCAAGTTGCGCAAGTATTTCAGTTGAGGTATGTCTTGATTCGGCATATCTAAGTCCGTTCCGAACATCAACCGGTCTTGAAACTCCTCTAAGAATTGAATTCCGAACTCCGGGTCTCTCGAGATAGCGTTATACCCGCTGCCAGCTGAAAGATCCCCATAAAGGTTTTGATATTTTCGGAATAAGTCGACGACTCTTCCTCCAGGGGCAACTCTGCCAGTTGGATAACTGTTCCTCTCCTCCGGCTTTAGGTCTCCGGATATTTCAGCCCAGAATGGTTGAGAATGTCCTATAAATACTAGGTTTGGAAACATTTTTAGACATTTTTCAAGCCTAGGCAGACCGGGCTCATCCACAAGGCCATAACATCCACCTATGTTGGGACCAATGTGGAATAATACTGGAAGCTCCAATTCTTCACAAACCCTGAAGAGGCTCAAGACCCTTGGGTCATCAAAATATATGTTGGCCGTTACTTCACCCACTCCTCTGCATCCTTCGCTTTTATACTCCTCAATTATGAATCGTAGACTTTTTTCCGAGCCGGCGTTTAGCCTTGGATCCGGGTTGCAGAAGGGGATTAGCTTGTCACCATATTCCTTGCAAAACTCTATAGCATCGCGGGTGGCCACAGGCTCTATGGAGCTTTCCGGGCTTGGCAGTGGGAGAATAACCGTCTTGTCTATCCCTTCCTTCCTCATCCTTCTAACAAGCTCAGACACGGTTATCCACCTTACGTACCTGTTTTTAACAGGGTCGTATGAAAGCCAACCGGGTCTTGGAGAGCAGTGCGCATGAATGTCGATGATCATGCTAACTGTTCTGCGGAGCAAGCTATTTAAGCATTCGACGAGTCGAATGCGTCGAGGTCAGGAAAACACGCGCTCCTGATGATTAGGAGTCTCTAGGCTTTAGGATTCAAGCACCTGCTTAAAGCTTAGTCGCCAACTCCTCCGATCCTTAGCTTCTTGTATAGGATTGCTACTGCAAAGGCAACAACGCATATTAGGGCCACTGCTAATATTTTAACATAGTCTATTCTCCAAACCGCTTTAATTACCTTGGATTCGTCAACATAGATTTCTACAGACCTCTCGTCTATCACCATGTCTCTAGGCCCCAGGCCTTCAAAATGGTCGAAAACAAAGAAGCCCCAGCTTGTCGCATTCATCCTTATGAGGGCGTAGGAGCCCTCGTCGTACCAGCCTGCGCCCAAGGCTTTTCCATACTCCGTCTCCACAGTGATATAATGCTTCTCTGAAATCAATGCGTTCAAAAGATCAATACGCCACTCTCCCTTATCCGGGTCGTAGGCTCCAAAGCCTGCGCAGAACTCCCAATAGCACCAGGCTATTCCCCTCTTCTCAGCCTCCCTTGCGACGAAACGTGTCCACCTTACCCTGGAGTCCATATCGGCTTTACTGTATGCTCCGAACTCGCCCATTAAAAGAGGAATATTGCCGTGTTGCGCTGCCCATTGGACAGCCATGTTCAACTCATCCAGGATTGTTTTTTTCTCAGCTTCGGTTCCAAGCCATTTCCTTCCAACGGCAGGGGAAGGACTGACCCATTCTGCTCCTTGATGGGTGAATTCAAACGGTGTATAAAAATGAAAGGTGACGATAATATTATCATCCTCAGGAATCTCCAGCCCTTTAAGATTATAGATGCTGTTCCAACCCGTGGGACCTATGATTATTTTCCTCGACGGATTAGTCTCCCTTATTGTTTCAACAGCCTCTTGGACGAGCTCGTTCCACTTCTCGTCTGTCAGCTCTCCATAAGGCTCGTTCAACAGCTCGAAGTAAAGTGTTTCAGGGTAATCCTTATAGTGCTCGGATATTTGCCTCCACAATGCTATGAAGCGGTTCCTATGGTTTAAGGGATCTTGCATTATTTCTTCATAGTGGTGGATATTTATTATGGTGATGAGATTCTGCTCCAGCGACTTGTTCACAACCCAATCAACTCTCTTGAAGAAGTCCCCATCAATCCTGTATGGTGGATTAATTTCCGCGTGGGCTGACCATTTTATAGGGATCCTAACAGTGTCAAAGCCCGCTTCCTTTATTATTCTGAAATACTCGTCCCTAATGTAAACCCCCCACTCGCCCTCCCTAGGCGCCTCCAACGCGTTCCCGATGTTTATCCCCCTCCGCATCCCGGATTTTAAGACGGCTTCCTCAAGCTGATAATAAGCCGGTTGCATCTGCTCATCGTCTCCCCCTTTGCTAACCGAGTAGGATATGGTTAGGAAGAGTAGGCTCAGCAATAAGACGTATGGTTCAAGCCTTTTTTCAAGTGAAGCCATCTGTAAGATCCTCTCTCAAGCTCTTTTAAAATTTTATTCCGGGGCGTTGAAAGATATTTTCTCAATTCTTCCGGAGTCCGGATTGATCCTCAGATCCAGCACTATTTCTTTTTCTCCATGGTATAGATGTGCGTTAAAGCATCGGTCTGCTTCGTCGAAAGAATATTCCGCCATCATCAGGTTTACCTTACAACCGGACTCTATAAGCCTAGCTGTAAGCCTATTGCTACCTAGTATCTGCATTATTCTCTGCCCAAGCTCGCTCGTCGTATTAATAACCGAAACCCTTGCGAATACAGCTGGCGAAACCCAAACGTTTGAGCTATTCTTTAAGCATGCTTCATCCATACTGTAAGTATACCCTGGATCATACGGGTTTTTGGATCCGACTATCGTGCCCACGACATATGCTTCACCATATTTGTAAATATATACGCAGATCCCATTGGTCTTATTATTCTCCTAAAGGGATACTCGCAATTCTTTGAACGCGTTAGCATTAGACTCGATTCTATAGGTTTCATTAAAGATTACGGTACAGGATGCTTCAATCCCCTCAACCAGCAGTTCTATTTCCGCGTATGAAGTCCAAACCATGCTCCACTCTCCTAATTCTCCGGTTATTCTAATGCTTTCAATGACATACGCAAAGCCCTCTTCCTTAAGCCATTTAATGAAAGACTGGTTCTCCAGGATCCTGATCGCCTTATTCTTAAACTTCTCAGGCGGGTTTCTCAGCCTAGGGTAGGAGAGGTTCAGAACGCTGATCATTGCCTCTACCGGTGAGTCGTTAAAATACAGTTTTAGTTGCTCCGCACCTTTCTTCAAATCCTTCATGCTGAAAACATGCCCTGAATCATTAATCATGCTTATTCCAACCGTCTCTTCTCGCCATTCTACCTTAAGAAGTTCCTATTGAACTTACACCAAGGCTCCCTGAGGAAAACGAAACCGTGTTTCTAACAGAGTGTGCTAAGTTTGACGAAGAGATAATGGGGAAGATCAAAAATCATCTTGTTAATGGTGGGGACGTTATAATCACATCCGGCTTCGTGAAAGCGATGCAGAATGAAGTGAGCAGAGAGCTCGTGGAGGTTGAATATACTGGTGGAAAAATACTTGTTAAAGATTTCTCCGAGTTCTTCCCTTTCAGAGATGTTTATCACTCAGACGTGGAAATACTCGTTCCGCATCTCAAATATCCTACTAACGATGCTTGGGAGATCTTTACGTGTTTAAGCAAGGGGAATGGATACCCCTTATTAATGGGTACGAACTACGGTAGCGCGCGCTACGAATCCGGAGAGAACTGTTGTAATAGGACCAGCGTATTGGAATACCATCGATCACCTGGATGAGCTCAAGCTTCCAGAAGAAGATGAGAATATAATAGTTACAATTCATTACTACAGCCCCATGGATTTTACTCATCAGGGTGCTAAATGGGCTGGTCGGGAGGACAAGGTTGGGGTCGAGTGGAAAGGTACGCGGAGGAGAAGCAGGCTATTGAAAACGACTTCAAAAGGGCCCAGGCATGGTCGAAGAAGCATGGGATGCCGATTTTCCTAGGCGAGTTTGGTGTTTATGATAAGGCGGATATGGATTCGCGTGTAAGATACCTCAGCTTCATTGCCAGATTGGCTGAGAAAATGGGCTGGAGCTGGGCATACTGGCAGTTCGACAGCGACTTCATACTCTACGATATTCCGAGCAACAAGTGGGTTGAGCCGGTTTTAAAAGCGCTCATACCGTCTTGCGAGAAGCATAGGCAATCCTAGTTAGTCAAGCTTTATAACATCTTCTTGAATCATTTAATGCTGGAGTTGAAAAATGGCTAGGATTCATCCGAGAAGACTGGGGAGATCAGGTATTAGAGTCAGTGCCATGGGCCTCGGCACTTGGGCTATCGGAGGGCCTTTCTGGCATGGAGACCAGCCTCTCGGTTGGGGGAGGGTGGATGATGAGGAGTCTATACGAGCTATACGTCGTGCACTTGATCTTGGCATAAACTTTTTCGACACGGCTGACGTCTACGGCGCCGGCCATAGTGAAAGAATACTTGGGGAAGCTTTAGAAGGCAGTAGGGATGAGGTGGTGATTGCAACTAAATTCGGTAATGTTTTCAATGAGGAAACTCGTCAGGTGACGGGGATAGACGTCTCGCCAGAATACGTTCGTAAAGCTTGTGAAGCCTCTATGCGTCGTTTGAAAACAGACTACATCGACCTCTACCAGCTACACGTGTGGTATCTCCCGGAGGAAAAGGCTGAACCGGTGAGAGAGGTTCTTGAAGAGCTCAGGAGTAACGATTTCATAAAGGCATACGGGTGGAGTACTGATGTTCCGGAATGTGCAAGGTTCTTTGCGGAGAAGCCTGGTTGTACAGCACTACAGCATGAGTTAAATGTCCTGGTTGATGCTAGAGACATGTTGGAGTTGTGCGATAGATTTGACTTAGCTAGTATAAACCGCACGCCGCTGGCCATGGGTCTTCTCACCGGTAAATTTACTCATGATTCACGTCTGCCCTCAGACGATGTGAGAGGCAAGGAACCGGAGTGGATGAAGTATTTCAAAAACGGGAAGCCTAGCCCAGAGTGGCTCCGGAAGCTTGAATCAGTCAGGGAAATACTTACTAGTGATGGGCGTACTCTTGCCCAAGGAGCACTCGCATGGATCTGGGCCCGTAGCGAGAGAACGATTCCAATACCCGGCTTCAAAACGGTGAAGCAGGTTGAGGAGAATGCGGGAGCAATGGACTTCGGGCCTTTAAGCAAGGACCAGATGCAGCAAATAGACGAGATACTGGGCGAGAGAACTCCTAAATATTCTCCTTAAGGCTACTATAGATTAGGCTGGAAGCTGCCTTTTCCAGCCTATTTTTAGGATAGCGGATTTTATATCCTCCTACTATGAACTGAGTCTTGATGCATAGAACTATGTTTCCCGCATCAGAGCCGCCCTCGCCTGAAATTGTTGCGGAGCTACTAGCCCAATGGGTAGACCCGGTTACTGAAGAACCGCCTGGTACAAGATATCGTCTTTATCCAACACCAGCTCGGGGAGCTGATACTCAAGGCAGCTACCTGATATATCTGCCGCCAAGCTATGAGCAGAATGATTCAAAGCGTTACCCAGTAATCTACTGGCTTCACGCAGGCTTTCAAAGTGCAAGACAGGGAGCATGGGCAGTTCAAAAATACGATGCAGCCATAAGGGCTAATTTAATGCCGGAAGTAATTATCGTTCTCCCTCAGGCACTTCCTGTCGGATGGTACGTGGACTCGAAAGACGGGAAGCTGCCTGTAGAGCAAGTAATCATTAAGAATCTAATTCCACATATTGATATTAACTATCGTACAATAGCCCGAAAAGAAGGGCGTGGTATAGAAGGTCATTCAATGGGCGGGTTTGGGGCTCTGCATCTGGGCCTCAAGTTTCCAAACTTGTTCGGCGCCATCTCTGCAATAGCGCCCAGTATACTGCGTAATTTGAGTGATGAACCTGTATACCGTACGTATTACACTTTTAACGGTGACCAAAACTATTACGAAGAAGTCGGTCCATGGAACCTCGCTAAGCTTAATGCGAAGATGCTGAATGAAGAAAAAATAAAATTAAGAATACTATGTGGCGAATACGATTCGCGTCTACTACCTGCTTTACAAGAGTATCATGAGTGGTTGAAAGAGCTAGGTATCGAGCACATATTTGTTACAGTGAAGGGTGCAGGGCATGATTATCGGGAAATATTTGAAGGCTATGGGCAAGGCGTATTCACATTTTGGTCAAACGCCTTTAAGGACTTAGAGTAAGCGTATTCTAATTTTTAACGAGTGTTTAGAATGGGAAAACTCCTGCTGAAATCCATGCGAACATGAGAGTGTTAAAAACAGTGCCCATGCCTATGGATGAGGTGAGCCTGTGGAGCCACCATGAGCATGCTGTTGAAATTGCGAATTGTAATGTTATGAGTGGGAGAAACTCTATTAGGAAGCCGAGGAAAGAGGTGAGTGGCTTAACCTCGAGCAGGAACATCGGGATATACTGTAACCCCATGATGAGAATGTATGGTGCAATCTTGATTCCGATCGTTCTACCCATCTCTAAGGCTTCCGTGAGAAACCCGCTTTCCCCGCTTTCTCCACGCAGAACATGTAGGTAAATCCCCTCGACGTAGAAGAAGACTAGGAAGAACGGTATGAAAGTCAGAAACAGGGTGATTCTCGATAGTGTTCGGAGAACTTTGAAAATAGGCACGAAAACCCATAGGTTCATGCCCAATAGTAGGTCAATAAGATAAACGATAACGTACAGCATTAGGAACAGGCTTACCGCGGCCAAGGCTTCCTGCCACTTGAAGGATTCAGATATTAGTTTTCTCATTCTGAGCCTGACGCCTGAGAACCTGGGTATAACGAACAGGATGAGGAGGATCCCGGTGATAGCAACCATGAGCAGCCACCACGCTATGGAGGCGCCGAATAAAACGGGTGGGAAAACCAGGCTTAGGCCCAGCGGGAAAGTCGGTAGGAGAAGAGCTATGCTTAGAGCCCCCCAGATGACCATAATCTTCCAGTCTTTAATGGAACCGTGTTCTACTCTAGCAGCCTTCCTACTTGGAAGCTTCAGCAAGATGAGCGTGGAAACCGGGAAGGTTAACCCTACTAGCGAGAAAACGCTTAGGAGCATCATTGTTTCACGGCAGGGATATGTTAAGCCTTCTTCCAACAGCTCGATTCGGCTGGCTTCACTAGGCTTGAGAGCACTGCTCATCCAGACGACTATTTCTGAAACAATAGTCGGGTCAAGGGGTTCAAGCAGATGAGTTGTAGCCGGAGCTACTAGTTTCCTTGCGGTTCCAGAGTTGAAATCACCGTATAGTCTTCCAATATAAATCTCCTGAACCCCGAAAACCGGAGGCAGCCATTCTCCAGCAACCTGGTTCAAGTTGAAAAGAACGTCCTGCCTACCTATGGCTACCAGAAGGTTCCTTGGGAAAGTAGTGTTTAGAACACCGTATTCCAACGGGCTGGAAGCCATTCCGCCTAAGCCTCCCGCTATGAGCACGGTTGCTTTAACCTCCCGGTGGGCGGCAGCAGCAGCCCTGACTGCTCCAGCCCCCAAGCTGTGCCCAACTAGGCCGAGTGAAGAAGCGTCTACATACGGTAGTGTTTCAACGTATTCTAACGCTGCAATAGCCCCGAGGCTGGGGTCCCTAGTTGCGCCGAGCCTTCCACCGGAGTCGCCGTGGCCCACAACATCTATAGATAATGTGACGAAGCCTCTTCGAGCAAGCTCCAAAGCTATGCTGCTCATTGATTCTTTAGCACTGCTGATACCGTGTACAAGGACTACTGCCGGCATAGGGTTTTCCTCGGTTGCTGCACGCGGACGGTATAGTACTCCACTTATGTAGTGGTCGCCATCCGGTATTATAACAGTTTTTACTTCAAGCTTTCCAAAGTCGTTGTTTATTAGGAATGCTACCGCTGTTCCAGTGAGGAAAACAGCAGCTAAAACAATCAGTGTCAAACAGCTTGCTCTCACTTGTTCCATGCGTGTTCACGTTTTCCCTTAAGCCTATATATCTGTTTTCACAACGTCTCAAACCTTTTCTGCTTAGATTAATCGCACCTTTCCCCGTCTATGGTTCCCCTAAAGGGGTTTTAAGCCGTCAGTCCTCTGGCGTCCTTGTTTTCCTTTCAACAGCCGCTTTAGCAAGGGTTTCTCCAAGCCTCTTAAACTCAGACAAATCTTTTTCAAACGGCGATCCTTTCTCCCTGAGCCCCCAGACAACGCCTCCAGCAGCCTTCTCCATTTTGAAAGCTGAGAAAATCCTTTCTATGCTTAATAGAGCCGAGTCGCTTGAACTGCCACCGCATGTGAATGCTGCTGCAGGTTTTCCTGAAACCTTTTCCCTTATGCTCCAAGCTCTGTCGAAGAAATCCTTCAACAATCCCGCCATGTAGCCGAAATAGTTGGGTGAGCCGAATGCTACAGCGTCGCACGATATAAGGTCTTCAACAGTAGCGTAGTCCACGCGTTTCAGCTCAGCAGTAGCGCCTTCAATCTTCTCTACGCCTTGAGCAACCGCCTTAGCTAAGGCTTCAACGTTCCCTCCTCGAGAGTAGTAAAGTATTAAGACTCTAACCATGTTCCCAAACCTCCTGCGTCACCCTGCAATCCTAATAAAAATATTTTACTGTGAAAGCGTTTAAACTATACTTTTTGATTCCAGAACTGGTGGAAATAAAGGTTAAAAAGGCGGTTGAAGAAGTCTTTTCACATGGAGGACTTCCAGTTTCAATGTCCCACTAGAATCGTTTTCGGCAGGGGTGTTGAAAACCTGGTCGGGGAAGAGGTGAAGAAATACAGCGATAAGGTTCTTTTTCACTATGGTGGCGGAAGCATAAAGAGAATAGGTCTCTACGACAGGGTTGTCGAATCTTTGAAAGGTGCCGGCGTCAGGTTTATCGAGCTTCCGGGTGTTAAGCCTAATCCTCGTTTAAGCCTTGTTAGAAAGGGAATAGAGGTCTGTAGGAGTAATGGTGTAGATTTCATACTGGCGGTTGGAGGCGGAAGCGTCATCGACTCTGCTAAAGCCATAAGCGTAGGCGTTCCCTATAGAGGTGACGTGTGGGATTTCTATGTTGACAGTGTGGAGCCGGCGGAGGCGCTGCCCGTCGGGGTGGTTTTAACTATACCTGGGGCAGGGAGTGAGGCGAGCAGCAGCTCGGTTATCACGAATGAGGAGGATTGGCGTAAGCTTTCGCTCACAACTGAGCTCATACGCCCCAGGTTCGCGCTGATGAATCCCGAGATTACTTTTTCAGTACCTCCCTACTATACTGCTTGCGGAGCAGCTGATATAATGGCTCACGTCATGGAGCGGTATTTCACTAACGTTCGGCACGCAGACCTGACTGACAGGCTTTGTGAAGCAACTTTAAAAACCGTGATCAGGAATGTTCCAATAGCATTAACCGAGCCTGATAACTATGATGCTCGGGCTGAAATAATGTGGGCTAGCACTGTTGCGCACAATGATCTTCTTGGGACAGGCCGAGTAGGAGACTGGGCTACGCACATAATAGAGCATGAGCTCAGCGGTCTATACGACGTGCCGCATGGGGCTGGGCTGGCCGTATTGTTTCCAAGCTGGATGAGACACGTTTATAAGCACCGCTTAGACATATTCATGCAGTTCGCCGTTAGAGTCTGGAACGTTGAACCCGACTTCCAGGATCCTGAGAAAACTGCGCTCGAAGGCATAGAGAGGCTGAAAGCATTCTTCAGGCGGATAGGGCTTCCGACAACTCTAAGGGAACTCGGTGTTCGCGACGACAGGCTTGAGGAGATGGCTCTCAGATGTACTAATTCAGGAGCCTCGAGAATAGGGAGCTTCGTGAAACTGGGAAAGGAAGATGTCTTAAGTATTCTGAGAAATGCTAGGGAATAACCCTGGCTAACGCTTCTTCCCCAGGAGACCGTTCGCCCTATCGATGGGGTCCTGGTATTTTGAAATCCTGCCGTTTAGAACATCCCTGTACCTTACAGCTGCATGAAGCTTAGCAGACTCGTAAATGGCTTCCGCTATTGCTTTCGCCCTCATCCCGTCTTCACCATCAACCTCAGGCCTTCTTCTTTTCTGAACAGCTTCAAGAAAATCGTAGCACTCCAGTGTAATCCCGTCTGTAAATCCATGTGGGAAAAGTCTGTTCCTTCTTTCTTCACCTATGCTTTTTAAGAATTCTTCTCTAAGCTCGAGCATGGTGCGTTGAGTCCCATCCTTAAGAATGAGCACAGCATTGTCGAAGGGACCGTGGAAGACATCACCCGCGTCGAGAAGACATCCTTCAGACCCATAGTAAACCACCTTCGTAAAAGAGTGACCAGGCGCAGCCATAGTCCAGCTCCATGTTCCGATGAGACCGTTTTCGAAGCTTATTAGCGCAACCCAGCTATCCTCCACCTCGCTGTAGAAAATTTCCCCCTGCTTATCGTGAGGCCATTTTTCAAATTGCCCTACGAAGGCATAGACCGTATCAACCTCCCCAAAGAAATATCTCATCGAGTCGCAGAAGTGGGCTCCGCTATCCATGACTAGTCCTCCCCCACTCATGTTCTTCTCGATTCTCCAATGCCACTTCTTAGTATTCAAAGGGTTGCTCCAAGAAGCATGGATCGCATAGAACATTCTAGGTTTGCCTATGAGATTAGCCTCGTTAATAAGCCAATGCATAGTTCTCTGGTTCACCCCACGGCGTATGTTTTCTGCTGTCGCAACAATCCTTCCATACTTCTTTCCCGCAGCTATTATCATCTTGCTTGCCCTTATAGTCACCCCGAAAGGTTTCTCAACCATCACGTCCGCTCCGAACTTTAAACATTCCACAGCGACCCTGTGATGCTCACAGTGAGGGGTGCATATATCGACAGCCCCAGGTTTAACTGTCTTAAGCATTTTCCTCGTATCTAGAAAGGTTAGGGGCCTGTAACCGAGGAGCTTCTCAACCTCGTCAGCAAAGGCATTGACAGAATCCTCCAAAACATCGTTTAAAGCAACAAGCCTGAATTTCCCAGGCTCCTTCTCGTTAATCCTTGCATACCCCTTCAAGTGTTCCCGAGCTATTCCTCCACAACCAGCAATAGCGAGGTTAACTGTCTTATTCCCTGCCATGATTCCTCGTGTTCACCGCGCTTTGAAAAATATATACGCTTTTCCAGTTATGGTCTTGGCAGGGAATAAGGTCTAGCTAGGAGGACTTATAAAGCAGCGTAACCTTAATATCTACCTGCCTAACGAACCAGCATACTATAGAAAAGGGATCGAGTAGATGAGCATGATAATGTTTAGAGAGGTGGATTCGCTTAGCAGGGAATACGAGGAGGCTCTCAAGCATATTGAAACCGGCAAAAACATTAAGACAGGCGGGGCTCTAGTCACGTTCCCAGACAAGGAGCGGAACCTTTGCGAGCTTTCAGCGACATACATGGTAAAACTGGGCAGGTTCTCCAAGGAGCAGAGGGTGGTAGTTACGCTCACTTTTAAGAAAGATAGTAACGGTGTCTATTCGGCAAATATTGAAGACTCCGTGTTCCACGTGGTTCAGGAGGAGAAGGGCGGGCTGAAAGAGGTTTGGAGCGGAAGACTAAGGGAAGCAATGGATAAGCTGGGAGAAGTAGCTAGGATTCATGTAAACGTAATGTCGAATCTCTCAAGCAAGTCTTCACCCTGATTTAAACACTAATCCTTAATGCACGATGAGCCTCCTCCGTTTAGGCTTATTTCCCGAGATATATTAATCATTAGCGTTGGAGAATCATTACATGCTTTAAGTGGCTTTGGACAGGATCATGCGGATTAGCATGTGCTATTAATTTAATATCAAGGATTAACATATGCCTGAAGCATGGTTTCATGAAACATTAGAGGCCAGTCTCGTGTTTACAAATTTTTAAGAAAGACTTGGTTCACCTCTGAAGTCTATCCCTATATGTCTGTTCTCTTTATGGACACTTTCTGTCAATAGGTATATAATGATAATTCAATCTTCAAAGAAGATTATCTGAATCTTAATACTACGGGTTGTTGTAAGCAGAAAACTTATATATTTCCGTAGGACGTGCTGAAAACGTGAGTGATAAAATGAGCCCGCGCTCGGTGGATTTTAAAAAATACGTTGCAATGTCAATCTTTTTGGCGACAGTAGCGCTTACTCAGTTGGCGATACCTGCTTCAGCTCAGCAAGTGCCAAACGGTGGTTGGCTGGATGAAATAATTTTCTTCAAAGAAAACGATGCAAACAAGATGTTTGACTTGATAGAAAAGGGGGAGGCGCATGAATGGCAGTGGGCTGCGCCTGTAGCTCTTATTGACAGGATAAAGGCTTCTGATAAGGTTGGATATGTTTCCTCCGCAGGGGTCTTTTACACGCTAGATGTTAATCCGTGTACTTTTAGAAGCGGCTTTAACCCGTTTGTAAACGCTAAAATGAGAGAAGCGCTAAACTACATCGTGGATAGAGAGTATCTTGCTTACACTATTATGAAGGGTGCTGGGAGGCCGAAGTATACGATACTTGTCTCCGGTTTTCCGGATTATGGTCAGATTATAGATGTTGCTAAAATGATTGAAAGCAAGTACAAGTTTAATCTTGATGCTGCTAAAGAAATAATCTACAAGGAAATGGCTGATATGGGAGCTGTTCTCAAAGACGGGAAATGGTACTATGAAGGCAAGGCGGTCACTATAAAATTCATCATAAGGACTGAAGATGCGAGGAGAGATTTCGGTGACTTCATATCTTCACAGCTTGAAAAGCTTGGTTTCATCGTAGACAGGCAGTATAAACCAGCGTCGGAGGCCTTCCCCATTAGGTACGGCGGTGACGCGCGCGACGGTCTATGGCATCTCTACACCGGCGGGTATGAAGCAGGCTTCGACCAATCTGGGGACTTCTGGGGTTTCTTCGCGGGTGCTTATATAGAGCAGGGGGCTGTCCATGACCCGGTCTTTTCAGAAATTGCTAGAAGACTTTCCACAGCCGACTACACTTCTTTAGAGGAAAAACTAACCCTGATGAGGAAAGCATTGGTAATGTCTGTGGAAGACTCAACTTTCGTCGGTTTAGTTGATAGGCTTTCAATATTCATGGTTTCAAAGGACGTAGTGGCAGCATATCATCTTAGCGCCGGGCCTTGGAGAATGCCGTGGAGCAGAACTGTTAGGCTTAAAGACAAGGTTGGCGGAACAATAAAAGTAGGTGAACAGGACCTCCTCGTAGAGGAGATGAATCCTGTTGCACTTGGCGGATGGGTGTGGGATGCGGCTGTCTACATGCCGACGCAAGACTACGGATTCATGGAGGGTCCTTACACGGTTGCATTAATCCCGTTGAGAGTAAAGGAGTACAGTATTGAAGTGTCTAGAGGGGTAGCGATTAAGCAGACACCGGAGGTTAAAAAGGTTGACCAAGTAAGAGTTCCCCCTGACGCTATTGCTGCATGGGATGTTGTAAACAAGAAGTATGTCAATGTCGGGGAGAACAAGTATGCTAGAGCTAAGGTGACTTTAGTGTATGACTCTCCATTGGGTAAGTATCATGATAGTACTGACATAACTTTAGCAGACTTCATGTTCTGGTTCGCCCTGGGCTTTGAAAGAACAAGTAGTTCCAGCAAGATTTACGACGAGTCTGCTGTACCGGGATTTATAGCTACGATGAAGCAATTCATAGGTTTCAAGGTTATCCGTAGCAACCCGGTGACTGTGGAAATCTATGTTAACATGACTCATATTGAGCCTACTCGTCTCGCTGACTGGGCAGCTCAACGCTTCACTCTATCAGGCTTTCCATACTTCCCATGGCACGACCTTGCTGTCGCAATTCTTGCTAGACAAGATGGAAAGCTTGGTTTCAGTGCTCTTGAAGCTAAGTCTCTTGGATGTGAAAGAGTCAATTTTATGTACGGTCCAAGTATGACAATACTAAACGAGTATCTTGATAAAGCGATAAGAGAAAAATACGTACCTGAATGGATAAAGGATTATGTTACTCCGGATGAAGCGGTAGCAAGATACCAGAAGCTTAAAGAGTTCTATAACAAATATAAGCACTTCTGGGTTGGTTGCGGACCGTACTATTTATACTCCACCGATCCAGTGGGGAAGGTTGCAGTGTTAAAGGCTTTCAGAGAATACGTTTATAAGGCTGACAGGTTCGATTGGCTGCTGAAGGCATCAACTCCTGAAGCTTCTCTAAAAGTTCCTGAAAAGATTGTTCCAGGTATTGGGGCAAATATTACCGTAACCATTAGTTCAAAGGGAGAACCGTATCCGAGAAGCAATATAGAGAAAGTCATGTATCTCATAACAGATCCAGCAGGCAACATGCTTTTAAGCGGTGTTGCAGGGGAAACCACTACTGAGGGGCTTTATCAAATAAGGCTTAATGAGACTGAAACTTCAAAACTGCCTCCTGGTACGCACACAGTAACCGTATATGCATTCAGCAATATTGTCGCAGTCCCGGGAAGCGGGGAAGCAACTATCGCAGTTATACCTCCTGCAAGCTACATAACGCTGGAGCTGAATAGGGTTAGGCAAGAGATGGAGGCAAGGCTATCCGCAATGGAAGCCTTGAACACTCAGGTCTCCAATTTATCTTCTGAAGTAAACTCATTAAAGAGTACTTTAAACATGGCTGTAGGAGTAGGAGTTGTCGCGATAATAATTGCCATAGTGGCAGTAGTTCTTAGCATAAGAAAGAAGCAATGAGAAAGCAAGATAAGAGTCCCTCCTTTTTTTCTGGCTTCTCTAAAAATGAATTTAAAAGGTTTTTAACCTACTTTGTAAAAAGGCTTTTTGCAGTACTTATATCAGTAACGATAACGTGTTACCTGACCATACTCATAGCTGAGATGGGTGGGTTTGTAGATACTGTTGTAATATCCCAGCTGAAGGATGAGATTAGAAACATGGTTAGAACCAGTCCGGAATATGCTTCACTATCTCCTCAGCAGCAGGAGGAGATAATAGCGATAAAGCTGAATCTAACTATAAAGGAGCGGGGTCTGGACACGCCCTTCTACGTAAGATCACTCGTATACCTTAAGAATGCTCTAACATTAGATCTTGGCAGGGCAAACATACTTGTCAGCGACAGTGGCTCCAGAAGGGTGCAGGCAATAATATTTGAAAGGCTTCCTTACACCATTCTACTCTTCACAACCGCCACTGTTTTAGGCTTCTTCATAAACATATTATTCGGATTATACTTAGCTCGTCACAGAGGTTCCCTCATGGATAGGATCATGGTTGGGCTTACATTCCTATCATCAATACCCGGATGGTTTTACGGAATAATCTTCATAATGATTTTTGCAATGTATCTCGGGGTCCTTCCTTATGGGGGTCTTGTTAGCATTCCTCCTCCCAGCGACCCGCTGCTTTATGCACTGGACATTTTGAAACATGCTCTTCTCCCGATTTTATCATGGCTTTTCTCAGGACTTTGGCTCGGGGTCTATGCGAACCGGAATTTCTTTCTCATATTCTCGACACATGGTTACGTGACTGTTGCTGATGCAAAGGGGCTTCCTGAGAGAAGAATTCTTAGTAAATACATTATAAAGCCTGCTCTACCAACAATTGTCACGAACCTGTCTCTAGGAATAATCGGTTCATGGATGGGTGCGATGGTTACTGAAAGCGTTTTCAACTGGCCTGGCATAGGAAGCCTAACTTACAAGGCTATAAACCTTAAGGACACGCCAATAATAGTCGGTACAACAGTTATCTATGCTTATCTTCTAGGTTTAACTATGCTGATTCTTGATATAGTTTACAGTATTATTGACCCAAGAATAAGAACTGGCTTGTCAGGAGGGTATTGAATTGTCTAAAATCAAGTCTGCATCAATGCGTTATGCGGTGTTAAGTGAACTATTTCGCTCCAAGAATGCGATAATCGGTTTTTCTATAATAATTCTAGTTTCACTATTATCCGTTTATGCGGTGGTCCTCTATCCTCCTTCTATTGTCACTAGAATATGGAGTGATCCTGAGTATTGGAGAGATAAACCAGTATTAGCACTACCGGAATGGTACAGCTCCCTCTTAGGACTCAACCTCCCTCCTAATATAGTTTTAGATACTAGGAAGCAGGACAGTAGGATCTTGAAATACACTGTTTCTTTAAACGAGTACACAGAGCATGAAATCACTTTTACGTTTAACTACGATTACGATGCTTTTCCAAGTGAAATAAATGCTTATGTTTATGCTAAATTCAAAACGAATCCTTTAATCGTCATGACTTTTATTCGGCCTGACGGAAGAGAAATAAACCTATGGTCAGGCACCTTGACTCAGAATGAGAGTTTCATAATTTTATCAAACTCTCCAATCGCTAAGAAAAATGTTCAAGAGTATTTTTTCAACACCTTCGGGGAATACATCTCTGACCCGACTACGGAAGTAATTTTATTCGCCGTGGAAAAACGCGGTATGGATAAACCGAACACTGCTGAAGTTCTTAAGAGTGCAGGTAAAAGTTACAAGATTAAGATACGCGGCGCATTCTTTGAAAAAGACTCTAGCCTTGACGTCAAGCTTATAATCTATGGCAAGATATGGGGAATGCTTGGAACAGATGATAAGAGAAGAGACTTGCTAATACCTATGATATGGGGTGCCCCGGTTGCCTTGAGTTTCGGGATATCCCTTTCAATTATAATTTCTTTACTACATATGTTCTTAGGATCGATCAGCGCTTGGTTCGGGGGGAAAGTAGACTTCGTAATTCAGAAGATAACTGAAATCTACATGACTGTTCCCTTCCTATCAGTACTCGTGATGATCTCAATGTTCTATAAAGTCAGTATCGTTATCGTCTTTATTTCCGTCATATTTCTCAGCCTATTTGGTGGAGGTGTGAAGAGTTCGAGAGCCCTTGCTTTACAGCTTAAGCAGCAACCTTTCGTAGAGGCTGCAAAAGTCTACGGTGCTAGTGGACTTCGAATAGTCGTAAGATACATAATTTTCGCTATGGCTCCAACACTTGTACCTGGAATAATATCCTCCATACCTGGGTTTGTATTCTTAGAAGCTGCTCTAGCTTTCCTCGGATTGGGCGACCCGGTTCTTCCAACATGGGGTAAAACTATTAATGAGGCGAATTCAGCAGGTGCTTTGTACAACTTTTACTGGTGGTGGATACTGCCTCCAGTCATAATGCTTGTCTCAATATCCTTGGCTTTTTCTTTAATAGGTTATTCTCTTGATAAAATTGTAAACCCTAGGCTTAGAGAAATGTAGCTCTATGCCACTCCTTTAGGGTTTTTCTGGCTGTAGAGCCAGCACTTGACTTTATGTGTTTCAGACGCCTCTACTTCAGGGGGTTCCTCTCTCCTGCAAACATCCATGGCGTGTGGACACCTCGGGTGAAACCTGCAACCAGGC
>JAAOZP010000001.1 GCA_011605725.1 Nitrososphaerota archaeon
CAACCGGGCTAAGGGCCGCTAAACGCCGGGAGTAACTCTGACTCTCTTAAGGTAGCCAAATGCCTTGTCGGGTAAGTTCCGACGTGCATGAATGGATCAACGAGGGCCCCGCTGTCCCCGCCTGGAACCCGGTGAACCCACGTAACGTGGACGAACAGTCCACGGACTCCCAGCGGGAAAAGAAGTCCCTGTGGAGCTTTACTGCAGCCTGTCGTTGTAGCGGTGGCTCCGGTGCATAGCGTAAGCGGGAGCCGTTACCAGGCTCATCCTCTCGGGGATGGGCTGAGGCGCCAATGAAACACCGCTCACCGGGACTGCTGCTACTCATCCCGGCGGAAGCCGGGAAACAGCGGCAGGTGGGCAGTTTGGCTGGGGCGGTCCCCCCTTGAAAAGGTATCGAGGGGGCCCAAAGGTCGGCTCAGACGGGTCAGAACTCCGTCGTTGAGGGCAAGGCCAAAAGCCGGCCTGACTGGTTCTCGCACATCAGGAGAACCAGGGGCGAAAGCCGGGCCTAGCGAACCTTCGTGTCCCCACAGCTGGGGGCCGAAGCTGGCAGAAAAGTTACCCCAGGGATAACAGGCTCGTCGCGGGCGATAGTTCCCATAGACCCCGCGGTTTGGTACCTCGATGTCGGCTCTTCCCATCCTGGCGGTGCATAAGCCGCCAAGGGTAGGGCTGCTCGCCCGTTAAAGGGGAACGTGAGCTGGGTTTAGACCGTCGCGAGACAGGTCGGACTTTATCTGCTGGGAGTGCTGGTCGCCTGAGGGGAAGATGTCCTCAGTACGAGAGGAACTGGGCGTCGCGGCCTCCGGTCTACCGGTTATCCAGCAGGGTAGACGCCGGGCAGCTGCGCCGTTGTGGATAAGGGCTGAAAGCATCTAAGCCCGAAGCCACTCCCGAAAATAGGCGACCAACCTGGGATGTAGGGCTGGGCAACCAGCCTGATCCCAGTCGAGGGCGGGAGTAGAAGACTCCGTTGATGGGGTGGGGGTGTAAGCACTAAGGACTATGTCCGAGGTGCTCAGCCTGCCACTCCCAATAGCCCGAGGTACACGGTTAACCATTCTCGTTGGAACAGGTGAAAACCTGCCTGTGACGCTTTCTACAAAGTTTTTAAACACTATTCGACACTATGCTTCAGGCAGGGGGGAAGTTGAAGGACGGGCGTCGGGTCCGAAGAGGGCCTGAGGAAACTCCCTTCTTGATGCGGGTGCTGCAGCGCCGTGAGGCGCAGGGGGAGACCCCTAGGCTGAGACAGAAACGAAGCCCCTCCGGGAGGAATGTGGATGAAGAGCTCTGACGACGCTTGGAGCGGGCTTGAAACGGGCTCAGCCTGCAGCAAGCAAGGCCAAACAGGCCAGATGAGTAACCCGCATGATGGCCAGGTGGGCCGCTTAGTCGAATCCCGTCTCGAACAGAAAAGGGGTTACTCTCAACATCCCCCCTGCCTCTACGCGCTTCATCTTCACGCGGACGACCCTAGGAAGTGCACTACTCTCGTTTTAAGAAAGCACGGCATGATTAAGGTTTTTTCCAAAATATCTCAGGTTCCGAGGCGCTCGATAATTTTAAACCCTGAGGCTCCCGCCACGCTTTCACGGGTAGACAGGGATATTGCGGTTAAACATGGGGTGACAGTCATAGATACTTCCTGGAAATCCACGGATAACAGTGTTTTTCACCTTCTTAAAGCCCCGTTCCAGAGGAGGCTGCCAAGGCTGCTGGCGGCGAACCCTGTTAACTACGGTGCTCCAAACATTCTTTCAAGCGCAGAAGCCTTGGCTGCAGCCCTCTTCATACTTGGCTTTCCAGAGCAGGCTTTAAACATTCTTTCAAAATTCAAATGGGGCAGCTCCTTCATAGATCTTAACCGTGAACTGCTTTGGAGAAACCTTCAGGAAACCTAGTTGAAACTGTTTTCAAGCCGCTATTTTAAATCGTCAAGCGTCTTGACGATGATTTCCCTAGGCATCTTCTCGACAGCGCCTATTCTCTCGCCAACAATAATTCTCACATTCCTGCTTTGAGCAAGGTCGAGAAGCCTCTGGGAAACAATACCGTCGAAAATAATCCCGGCAACATTGTCAAGCCCGCTCAACCGTTCGTAAAGCTGGCTTACAGGAACCTCCTCAATAATCTCCCCCTCCTCGTCTAAAAGAATCGCGGTGAAGGACTCCTTAACCCTGTCTCTAAGCGTCTTCATAATGTTTAAAAGGTTTTCCGGCTCAGCCATCCTAACTGTCGACTGAAGCGTCGCAAGGTAAGTCTTCACGTCAATCCTCCTGCTTATCACGTCCAATACTTCAATAGGCTTCAGCTCCTCCACCTCCCTGCCCTGAGGAGCCTTGCTCACGTAGTCTATTTTCGCTCCTCTCCTCAGAAGCTCTTTCACAATCATGTCGCCAACCCTGTCACCGTCAGCCAAAACCGTAACCTCCTTCTTCCTGTGAGTAAGGTTAACCACATACTGAGGAATGTTAACACCGTTAGTGGCAACCACGTTTTTAACACCCGCCTTCATAAGAGTGGTTAAATCAGCCCTTCCCTCAACGATGAACAGTGTTTCACTCGTCTCAGCCTCAGGCCCTCCTTCAACATCAGGAGCGAGACTAACTATTTTACCGACGTCGCTTACCTCGCTCACCTGGCTTATCATCTGAATAACCTCGCTCCTTTGAGAAGCCGACCATCTCTGCATAATGTCTTTCGCCCGCTCCATAATCCTTTTCCTTTTCTCCTCCCTTATGTCTTCGACACCGACTAGTTTAAACCGGGCGTCGTAGGGCCCAACCCTGTCTATGCTTTCAAGCGTTGCTGCTAGAAGAGCAGCAGTAGGCTGGTCAAGATTATTAGGGATAGTCACGTTTCCAACCGTCTTCTTATCCTCTTTCTTCAGATCAACATCTATTCTTCCAAGCTTACCGCTCTTCTGGAGTTTTTTCAAGTCGAGGGTGTCTCCGAACAGACCCTCAGTCTGTCCGAATATGGCTCCTATAATGTCGTGTTTCTGCGGGAATCTTCCATTTTAAAGAAGATTCTCTCCACAACCCCCTCGACTTCAAACTCCACCTTGATCACGTATTTCGCGACAGGCGGAGGCTGTTCAGACCCCATTTTCACCAAGCCTCCTTTCCTCTACGGATAAGCATGCTTCCATTAACCTCATTAAGCATCACTGTCATGCCAGGGCGGCGGAGGGGATTTAAACTTTTTATCCGGGAATGCGTAGACCCAGCTGGTGCTCTTGCACAGGCCTAGGAAAACAGCGGGTAGACGGGAAGCTGCTTCAGCAGAATCGGTAAGCAGAATTATTCAGGAGCTGAGCCTCGACGACACGGGGCGGCTCATAGTGGTTGAGGGAGCCAGGGACAGGCAGGCGCTGGTTGAACTCGGGGTTAAAGCCAGGATAATGACTCTTAGAAGCTTCATCAAGCTGGCGGCTACTGACTGGCTGGAGAGGGAGAATTTTTCGGAAATCGTTGTCTTAACGGATTTCGACAGGAAGGGTAGGCTGCACAGCGTGAAGATAAGGAAGATATGCTGCGGAAGAGTAAGGATTAACACGGAGTATAAGCATAGGCTTAAACAGGCTTTAGGCAATTCTGCTAAAGATGTTGAAGGAATACCTGGTTTCCTCAGGGAAATAAGAGCCCAGGAGGCTGTTTAAGCTCGGCCTGACGACCTTTTTCACAGCATGCTTAACGCATGCTCCGAGGCCTCTTTAACCGAGCTCTGCTGTTTCGCCGTCCTGGGTCCTCCTCCCTCACAGCAGAGCTTAAGCCCTATGCTCGGTTAGATCCGCTTTCGGACGGCTCTCTTAAAAAAGTTGTCCTCATGCTTTTAAGCTTTTTGAAAAACCTTTTTCATCAAGCTCGCCCATCCTGATTCTGGTGCTTGATATAGGGTTGGAGTCTTCAGCCTCAAGAAGAGGCGCTAGAAGAAGCTCTAAAGGAGGCAGGCCTTTTTCAACCCTAATCCTGTTTATAAGAAGCCCGTTTCTTAAAGTGTTGAAGGTCACTAGAAGAGACCCGTTGTCCAGAGTTGTCGCTGGACCTGCGAAATCATCCAGCTTTAAAACCTTGAAACCCCCGCATCCAACGCTTCTTAGAAAACGGGAAACCTTGTTGAAACGTTCTGTGAAAGCCTCAACCCTATGCGGCTTGACTCCAGCAAACTCGTCAGACGTGACTCCGACGATAACGTTTTCGCCAAGCGTTGCCGCCAACCCTAGGAGGAGCATATGCCCCTTATGAAACCTGTCGAAAGTACCTCCAAGTATCACTGTTCTCCTCTTGACAATGATTTAGGAGGCCTGGAAACCCATTTAAAGCCTTTCCCTTAAATTGGAAACGGCTGTTGAACGAGGAGGAAAGGGAGAAATATTTCGCGGCAGGCGAGATCGCGAAAAGGGTTAAGAAGGAGACGCGTCAACGGGTTAAAGCCGGGGTGAAGATCCTCGACCTCTGTGAAGAAGTAGAGGACCGCATAAGGCAGCTAGGCGGCCTGCCGGCTTTCCCGTGCAACATAGGTTTAGACGAGGTTGCAGCCCACTTCACTCCTCCCCCGGGTTTTGAAGGCGAGATTCCTCAGGGCTCGCTGGTTAAAGTGGACCTTGGTGTTCATGTTGACGGCTGCATTGTCGACACCGCTTTCACAATACCTCTTTCCCAGGGAGACAGAGAGATGGTTGAGGCTGCTGAGAAAAGCCTTGAAAAAGCATCCGGCGTGCTGAGGAGCGGTGTTAAAATAAGCCAGGTCGGTGAGGCTGTTGAAAACACCGTCAAGTCGAAAGGTTTCAAAGTGATAAGGAACCTGACTGGACACCAGATAGACCGTTTCAACCTTCACGCTGGACTCTCAATCCCGAATCTTAAGTCTTTCAGCACCGAGAAGCTTAAGAGAGACATGGTTGTAGCGATAGAGCCGTTCGTAACGCTCGCCGACGGTGTGGGCGAGGTGGGGGAGGCTAGCCTCACCTACATATATCGTTTTAAACACTTCCCCTCAGGCTATAAGGGGGGGTTCAGCAGCCATGTTGAGAAGATGCAGAGCACTTTTAGAACACTCCCCTTCTGCGAAAGATGGTTTTCAAGCCTGTTTAAGGAGGCTGGTGGAAACATGTTTAACAAGATTGTTGAAGAGCTTGGGAAAAACCTGGTTTCATACCCGGTTCTGGTTGAAAAAAGCAGGAGGAGAATCGCGCAGGCCGAGGATACTTTCCTTATACTTGAAGACTCCGCTGTAAACCTTACTTCTTAAACCGGCTAGTAACGCTCCTCCTGACGCCCACCCTCCAAGTATATTGCTGTAATCACCATTCTGTTTTCAACAGCCGTGTCTCCTGAACCCTTGGGGCACCTGGGACACTCCTCACCGTATCCGTAAACATAGTCTCCTTCGCGGAAAGGCCTAACCGCCTTATAGTTGCATTTAGAGCATTCTTCAACCGTTAAGACAACCATTTTCCTCTCCCTCAACATTTTCTGCACGCCGACCTGGTATCTTCTTATCATGTAGAATGTTGAAACCAACCCGGTTAAGCCGGTCATTATGAAAAGCATGTTTGTAAAACTATCACTTCTACCGGTGCCCGTGACTCCTTGAACAAGAAGGATCAGCGAGAAAAGAATAAGTAGGCCGAGCAGGAAGAAGTAGAACGGAACCAGGAGACTAGCTGGGCTTTTCTCCACTGCTCTCAGCCTCCTACTGGGCAATACCCATCGTGTTGCCAACACCTATCACCATAACCGTATCTCCTTCGGAAGACTTCTCAACTATCCTTTTTAAAAGAAGCTGATGCGCCTCCTCAACACCGTTGAGAACATCCCTAGTCATCGGCGTGATCGCCTCCTTCAAAGACATTTTTATAATCATCCCGTAAAGGGGAATCGCCTTCTTTGTCGCAACCTCCTCAATCTTGTATTTCTCAGTACCTATTCCACCTATGATTGCTCCAACGCCTTCAGCAATGCTTCCCGTCTTCTCACCCTCAAGCTTAAGCCCTGCATCAACCATAAATATCATTTTGAAACTCTCTTTTTCACTCAGCTTCATGAGAGCATCTCCAGGAGTACCCACAGCCCCTCCCGGGCCCTTAGCCTTCATGAAGAATACTCTTCTCCCCTGAATATTCTTAACAGTATACACGTTGTCCCTCTCGATGTCAAATATCTCTCCGCCCCTCATGAGACGGGCTGCGACAAGCGCTCCAGCCCCGTCGCCAATCGGCTGGCCGCTTGAGAACGCTTGCAGTGCTCCAAGGTATGCTTCCGCCTCCATCATAACCTGTGGGAGAATAGCCTGCAACTGTATTATCAGAATATAGCTTGAAGTCTTTTTGCTCAGAATATAGTAGTGCCTTACAACCTTATAGTAATAGTTTAAAGCGTAGGATGCTTCGAAAAGATTCATTATGTTTAAAACCTGGTTTTCATCAAGATCCGGTATTATCTGCCTTATCTCGCTCCTAACCCTGTCTTCAGCCGTCTTAACTATGTGGTCTAGCTTCCAGACTACGCCAGCCGGATCCATATCGACCGGGGGAATTGTCACGAACTCAAGATAATTATCTAGAAACCTGTTTATCTCCTCCTTACCGTATTTCTTCAACTTCTCCTTCGTGAATTTAACCGACTCGTCCCTCATTAAGCGTAGTCTTTCAAGAGCATACTCGATGTCTCGTAGCCTAATCATCGTCTGTATTTTCTCGCCCCAGAACACGAGCACTAGAAACATCGCCATGTAAAGTATGTTGATTATGTAGCCGATGTCCGTATTGCCCTGTCCTGGGAACAATAGTGTCTGCATCTATCTTTACGCCACTGGTTTTTTCCAGCCGGAGAATATTTAAGCCTTTAATGAAAATTTTACACTTGATTAACAACCTGAAGGAAGGTTACCGGCTTTCAAACCTCGCGTGGCCGAAGACCACACTACTGTTTGAAACGGAGCTGTGTTTAACTTCCGTGTTCGGAACGGTTCCGCGGATTTCTCCTGTACGGGTGTTTCCACAGCTCCTATGGCCGGTAACCGGGAGGGGAAACAGGACCCCCCACTATTAAATTTTTCTCTCAGACCCCTAAGAAACAGTTCTTAAATACGATCCGCAGAAGCATTTTTCTTCAGAAGCAGGATAGATTCTTCCACAGTTCGCACACATTGTTTTCGGAGAGTAAATCAGGAAACTAGTCTTACCGGGCTTCTTCAGGACTCCGAACTCCTCTAAGCTCTGCAGATGAATAACGTTAGACTCAGACGTAAGAGTCTTAAGCTTAGACTCAAACCTAAACCATTCTTCAAAACCCATGTTTCTCGGAAAAACGTTCACACGGGTTCCTCCAAACCTTTGCACAGCCTCCTCGTGGCTTACAAGGCTCACGAGCACCCTGTTATCCTTCTGGGAAGACTTATGGGTAAACTCGTTCACCCTTTTAACGATCTTCTCAGCCTCTGAAAGGCTTGCTGAAGCATCCTGGGAACCCGCAAGTCTACAGGCAGCATCGTAAAGCCCTGTTAACTCTATTATTGAACAACCTTTTTCGACAAGAAAGTATGTTTCACCGTTAATCCTGCACGACAGGGGGAGAAGCTTCCTGTCCTCCACGATGCTTCTCAAGCTTTCTTTTTTAAGCTCAAAGGCTCCGATAATCCTGTCCACGGTCTCGCTAAGGCTTTTCCAGAAAGCGTCCTCGTTCAGGGAAGCGTTTTCAAGAATACGGGGCAAGTTCAGGCTTACGGAGCTTAAGACACCGGTCCTAACATAATTATCAGCATCACTGTTTAAAACGGCGAGATGATGGGTTGGGCAAGAGTTTTGAGAACCAGTCAGTATCAGGGCTCCCCCGGAGTTTAAAAACCTGGTTAAACTATCAGCGAAACCCGGCTCGAAAACCCTCTTATCGTAGCCTACTAGTGAAAGGGAGAAATTGGATAAAACCGTTTTCTCAGCTATTACGCTGAGCCTTTTTAAAAGCTCCAGGGCAACGGATTCCAGCTTCACGCTTAAAATAACATTCCATTTCTCCTGGCTTAACGCAATGATTTTCAAAAACTCTTCCACAAGACCAGGATCCTCATCCTCCAGGAGAAGACTGTTCGCATGCATGGTGGAGCTGCTGAACGCTTCAACAATCCTCCAAGCTGCCTGTTTAGCCAGCGACTGGTCTCCTGAAAAAGGAATATAAGAATAGGTTTTCACAAGGCTCAGGCTTGCCAATGTGTTTACAGGCTCGTCGGGCTTAAACATGAAGCTTGCTAAATGATTAATATTAACCATTCCACTGAGATGCGCGTCGCCCACTTCCCTCGGAAGCTTTACGAGAAAAGCATACTGTCTCAAAACCTCTTCACCAGCTTCCTTCACCACCTCGTCAAGACTCCGCTTAACCGATATTAGCGTAGACACGTCGTGAACAGGCAGTCCAAGCCTTGTCAACCTGTGCCTATAGTTCTCCATCTTCTTCTCGAGAAGAACAGCGTTAACATACTCCCTGATGAGGGGTGCCGTTAAATACTTCACTCCGAGAGAATACATTCTCTCCTCTATTTCCAAAGCTATTGTTTCAGCAGTATCCTGATCCATCCCAGCCTCCTTCACCAAGCATTCTTCAATCCTCTTCCTGTCGAAAAGCTCGATGGAGGAGTCTGTTCTTCTCACGAGCAGAACGTTCTCCTTTCTCCTGAGCGATTCGAAAAGATTCATAGCATGGTTCAGAACATCCTTGCCCAACGGGGTTATCACGTATATCTTGCTTTCAGGCTTATACTCGACGAGACCATTCTCCATAAGCTTGCTCAAATGGTATGCGAACTTTCCAGCGTCGCTGAACCTGTCAAGCTTAACAGTCTTCATCAGCTCACTGTATCTAAGCGGGTTCCTCTCCAGAATCTTCAGTATTTCAACCCGTACTGGAAAACCTAATGCTTTGAAGATGTCGCTTAAAGCTTTGAAACCCTTGTTTTCCTCCTCCATCTTAATGATATTCTGCTCAACGAGGTGAAACTATTTTAACTTAATGCTGCACGCTAATCCTCCTGTTTACCTTTAAAAAAGGATATTCATCGTCACGGAGCACTCCTGTTTTTAAGAAAACGATTATCTAAACCGGTTCTTAACGCTTAACCCCTATTCCAACCAGTATACCTGTGGCGTGAAGCATGGAGGTTTCTCCACGAAACGCTTTTAAAGACGCTGAGCTAGGCAAGCTGTGAGGGGGCGTGGGCTAAAGGGTGAAAACCGGCTAGCTTGGTAGGCTTCAGAGAAGAACAGCCAGATGGCTCGGGCCCATGCGATCCCGGTTCAAATCCGGGCGCCCCCATCCTGTTTTAAACAACCCGTTTCCCGTTCGCACGCTTTTCGAAAAACGCTTTAAAAACCGTGAACATGGTTCAGGCAGTAAAGCAAGCGGGCAGAAACAGAG
>JAAOZP010000009.1 GCA_011605725.1 Nitrososphaerota archaeon
CCATACTTCGAGCAGGTCGGGGTCTTCGAGGAGAAGAATGCTGCGGAAATTCTCGGCGTTAAGCCGGGTTTGCTAAGGAGCAACAGCTCAATCGGTGAATACAGGACTAGGCTGGTCAGCCAGACGTGGAGGATTAGCGGAGGCATCGTGATGAACGCGACACAGTTTGCAGCCTACAACCGAACTATGAACAGTTTCATCTCTGAGAACAACCTGCAGGGCGAGTTTAAAATAGGCTGGAGAAGGCTTACGAACGCGACGAGGCTCGCGAAACCCTCTAGCGAAAAAGGCTTCCTAACCCTGATCTACCGTCCTCTCAGCGTAAAGGGAAGTGGACCGCTGAAATCGATTCAAGTGAAGAACTATGCCTGGAGAGACATGGAGTACGAGCTGAAGGTGGGCAGCTACATGGCTCCGCCGCAGCTTGAGACAACCATCTTCGAGAATGTTGAGGCAACAAGCCTGACCGTAGGAAGGAACAGTGACCATGTTTTCCTCTCAGCATCCATGGTTGGCGAGGCCCGTCTGTTGCGCGTAAACCTCAGCTACAGCGGTATGCTTGTCGCAAGGCTGGAGTACGAGCTTAAGCCTGTTGAGTCCGGGGAAACGTTGTTCTGGAGGGGCTTCTGGGACGCGTTGAACGAGCGCCTGCCGGGGATAGCTGCTATGAGCGGAGTTATGATCGGCGGTAGCCTGCTTATCGCGCTCGGCGCGACTGTTTCAGGGCTTCCCTCGCTCATCCTTAAGGGCTTGGGAACCGGGGTTAAGCTCGCAGCATTCCTCTACTATCTTTTCCGCGGAGTACCTCTGAACATCGGGGAGATCACGCACGCTTTCAACGCTACAGCCTTCCACCTGGGGCAGTCATACGAGTACGCGAGCCTAGCATGCCTCCTGGAGGAGGTGGAGCAGCCAGTCTGCACCGCCCTGCTTGCGAAGGAGTATCTTCTCCACAGCGAGCTCCTCAACTTCGTGAGTACAGGGAGACTCTCTCCCATGCTTCACAGTATTGAGAAAATAAGTAGGGAGATGATGGAGGTTGCCCGGCCCAGGGGCTTCTTGGCGTCGATTCTCTGGGACGCTGCGGTAGCGGAGCTCAGGATAGCGGAGAGGATTGCGGAGGACACTGTGATGGATCTTTTCTTCGACGTCAGCCTTACTGATGTTGAGATAGCGCTGAGCCGGGGGGCAGACCCGCATCTAAGCGGGAGAGCATGGGGAAGGATCACGGCTTCCCTACTGTCTTTCACCGCACTCGTGCTTTCATACAAGGCTGGGGAGAAGATTGAGGAGAAGGCTTTGGAGAGCAAGCTGGAGGCTAAGGTGTGGAACACTAAGGGTCTGCTGAACTATCTCGGAGAGAGGTTCTACGCCTGGGTGACCTTCCCCCTCGTAGACCTTGTCTCAACAATACTCAGCCTTAAGAATGTGCTGGTTTTCGTCGTTAAACACCCTGTTGCAGCAGCCAGGATAGCGAGGCTCGCAATCCTGCTGAGGCTGAAGGACCTTGGCGAGCAGGTTGGAGAGAGCCTGAGCGGGAGAACAGGCTGGCTCTGGGAAAGCCTGGAGAGCAGGCTTGTCGAAAGGCTGAGGAACGCCGGCTCCGAGGAGGAGATTGGTAGGGTGTTCGACACCCTTGATGACTGCGGCCTGGTGGACGATGCGATAGGACTCGTGAAAAGCCTTAGGAAAACCGGGGGAAGCATGGATTGGGACAGGACTGTATTCAGGCTTCTTTACGCGATGGCTGACAAGGGTGTTGACGCGGATGAGCAGGCAAGCATCCTCAGGAGCCTCGACCAAGCAGCAAGGAAATGGGGTGATGCAGAGAACTTCGTCGACCTGTTTAACGGGCTGAGAGCCTCGCTGAGTCTGGATGAGGACCTGAGGGGAAGGGTCTTCCAATACCTGCGCGAGTATGCGGCCGGCGAAGACGGGAACAGGATTCTCCTCTTGACGAGGACGCTTGAAGCCCTTCAGGCAAGGCTGGAGAAAGGATACGGCGCTGAGAAGCTGGGGCTCATTCTGGACGAGATGGGAGACATGAACTGCTACAGGTTTAAACTCGGCAAGGAGACTGGGAGCGAGAGCTTCCAGCTCGGGGGTGAGATAAGCCCTGGAACATACATGGCGACGCTCAGGGTGAAGACGGGGGGCGGGGTGGAAACATTCATGTTCCCGGTTAAGACGGAGACCCAAGCGTCTAAAATCAAGATGCCGATAAGCGTTTGGAATCAGATTAAGGATCTAAACCCGTATTTGATCGACGTTAAGCTCGTCGACTACAGGCTTGCTTTCCCAATGGATTTCGCCGTAGCAGGCAGGAGGCTTACCGCAGATGTCTTCACGAACGAGATGGAGCTCGATGGAAGAAAGGTTGGGTTTGAAATCGAAAAAGTATCGCACCGCGAGGACGAGCTTCACGTGCGGATAGAGATAAAGAACTCAGTCGGCATACAGGCTCATCAACACCTCGTGCTCGCCCTCTCCCATAGGGGGAGCGTGGAGCTCAGCCCTCCTGGTGGCGGGACGATCCGCCCGCTTGAAGAAATAAGATGGGTAAACGGGCATACCATCGAGACCGTCTACGTGGTTGAGGATGTGCCTCAGAGGGGGCTTTTCAGCTTCAAGTCTGACGACCGTGAAAGCCAGCTTAAGAATGGGCTGTGGGAGAAGGAGACAACGATATCAGTCCTCGAGGAGGGGGAGGCCAAGCAGAGGGTCAGCCTGAAAACATTCCTGTTCACAGAGCTGGGATGGAAGGCGTACGACGAGCTTAAGGAGAAGATAGAAGATAACTACGTTCTGGTCGCGGAGTTCGACAACAACAGGGTGGCGACCTGCAAGAGCGAAGGCCTCACGGTCGCCATACCTGAAGGGGCAGAGGGGATAACGAGGATAAGCATAATCTCAAAGGGCAGAGAATTGGAGTTTTACCTTGGGAGGGTAATGGATCCCGAGGCTGAAGAGCTGGATATAGGGAAGACAGGCGAGCTCATTCTTTACGAGTACCGTAGGTCCATGCTTCTCCCATGGGAGAGCTTATCCGGATGCGTAACGATAATTCACGAAGGAGAGACTGGGAAAGCCGATTTCCCTGTAGTGGTAAACAGGGATGTGACGCTGAAGATAAGGCTGGAAGATTCGAGAAGGTTTGAGGTTCAAGTAAAGAAGGGAAATAATGTTGCGATTGTTGAGGTTACCTCTACAAGGAAGCTGGATGAGATGATGAAGGACCCGGAAGGCTTTGTTAAAAATAAGATGACAACTGGAAGAGGGAACCCTATGAGTGACCTCGAGAAGCATGCTAAGGAATATGGTGTCAGGCTTGGAGTAACAGGTGTCTTTGCTTATGATCCTGAAAAGGTGTTTCTAGATAAAGGGGAGGGCATCTTAGACGTCATAGGTAATGTTAAGAACCCGTATATGGAAACGTTTTTCTTCGACGGGGAGAACTGGATTAGGGTGGTGAGCATAGAGGTTGGCTGAACAGAGCCTTCCGGAGAAGGTGAGGGATTTTCTTAACGAGAGGCATAGACCCTATGAGCCATATGAAGTAAAGCAATGTCCATTACCATGTGAGGAGTGGGGAGTTTGTTTGGAGGAAATCGATATGTCTGTATGGAAGGATGAGGCCGGGAAGATTCATATTATGAATGATGCGCATCGCCCGAAGGATGTGCTGTTATGGATGGATGACCATGTCGTTGTCGGGAGCAGGAGGCCAACGAGTAAGGAGAGCAAGAAGAGGATGTGGGAGAAGAGGGAGGAGATAGTAGGCGAGGTTCTTGAATGTATAGAGAAAAAGAAGTGGGATGAGCGCTTCAAATTCAAGAGCAAGAAGATCAGAAAGCTGATTGCCGAAATAATGTGGGGCGACGAGGTGGCGAAGATTGTAGGCGGAAGGCTTGGAGTAGAAATCGAATTCATTACGATAGCTGGCGAATCAGCGTTTGAATCCGTTTTCGACTCAAAGGGAATGAGTGATGAGCAAATACTTAGGGAGATAGCTAAGAGGCATGAGGCACTAGAGGAAGCATACCACAAGTATATGAGGTCGTTAAGGCAGAGCATGAGGGGGCATGGGGAATTTAAGGAGTTTTATAAGAAAGTATTTGCGGAGGAAAAATAGTTGGACTCTAGTATTTGCGCGTTAAATTGGGGACCTAAAAAATAAATTCAAGGATCGTTAATAATCCTTGAAAATGAGTGAAAACATGGGTAAGAACTTGCCTGAAAAAATTGCGGCTCTTCTAAGTGGGAAGACGCGTCTCATGAAGTTTAAGAAGTGGGAAGTTTGTATAAAGAGTCGTCTGGACGGATGTTATAACTCTGTCTGGGAGGATAACGACGGTAAGATTCATCTCCTGGGTAGCGTGGAGAACAGGCCTGGAAAAAAGCTTCTCTGGATGCCCGACTCCGTCTTTATCGGAAATATGGAGGGAGATGAGAAGAAAAGGATGAAGATGAGGTTTGAGGCACAACGGGAGCTCATGGATCTAATCGAGAAGAAGAAATGGGACGAGTGCCTCTTGAAGTTTAAGGACAAGCAGATCAGAAAGCTGATTGCCGAAATAATGTGGGGCGACGAGGTGGCGAAGATCGTTAGCAAGGCGACTGGCGTAGAGGTAACATTCAGAACAGTCGGAGGCAAATCAGCGTTTGAATCCGTTTTCGACTCGAAGGGAATGAGTGATGAGCAAATACTTAGGGAGATAGCTAAGAGGCATGAGGCGCTTAGAGAAGCTACTTTGAGGTATCATGTGCAAGACAGTACTTCCAGGGGGTTTAAGAGGAAGGTTTTAGCAGGATTAGAATAGCCAACCTACTAAAACTCCATCCCGATTTCCTCTGCCTTATGCGGTGAATATGTTTCGTTCATCCTGTCTGATTGGCCACCTGGTTAAGTGGAAACACGTATATGACGCTCCTCCGTAAATTCGGGGCAGGTCCTTCCACCTTGAGGAGGCAGCTAACGCACTAGGAGTAAAACCCAGCTATATGAAGAACCTGCTGAGCGAGCTTAGGCGTAGGGGTTGGCTTATTTCAAATCCTGATTCGAACGATGCGCGGCGTGCCGTTTATAACTTGACCTTGCTGTTATTAGCGGGATGAAAACGGAGAAGGTAGGCTTAACGATAAGCAGCTACGAGGGTGAATATGTTCTGTTTGTCAACGGAAGGATAGTCGACAAGGATCATGATATCCAAAGGCTGATCAGAAGAGCCTTGAAGAAGTATAAGCCGGAGGAAAATCTTTATAACGAATGTGATGAGGGTAAGGGAGCTCGTCATAATCAGGTTTTAAGTGCTGGCCTCATGCGCAGAACAAGCGCGCGCCCCACATTATTGGTGTTTTCCCTTTCCCTTTAACAAGTTCGATGAGATGCTCATAATAGCCCTCGTAAAGCTTTGGCGCATCGCTGACACCGCTAAGCTGGTTCTCATCGCCCCCAATATGAACGTAACTAGAAGGCCAAAAATTAATCACCTCGTTTAAAAGACTGTAACCAAAGTTTCTTGCCTCCTTGCTGCTAAGGTCTAGTTGAAAAGTGTTACCGTTTAAGCTATACTTTGAAAGGCTTGGAATGGAAAGTATGTTATTCATATGTCCTGAAAGTTCAAGCGAGGGGAAAACATCTATTCCAAGCTTTTTCCCATAGCCAATGATTTCTGAGAGCTCTTCTCTCGTAAATTTACCTCTGCTCGCACCTATCTCAGGATAGTTTTCCCATGGAAAAAGGTCTTCAAGATAAATCCCTAAGTAGTTATACTTGAGCAGGAAAAGAAATTTTAAAAGATCTTTGAAAACCTCAACTTTCGGAACCCCTCCCCTTGCTACATCTAAGTGGAAACCTCTAAACTGAAAGTTAAGAAACTCGCCAATTTCAATTTCCGGTAGGTAGCCGGGTCTCTGCCTTATTAATTGTAGAATAGAAGCATAGGCAACATTAAAGTCTCCTGAAACCTCAACCACTCCATTTTTCACTCTCACATAACTCGTAAACGAGCCTGGTAGAGTTGTATTAACAATCTTCCAGCTCCCCCTTGCAACGTTAAAGGCTTCTCCCAAAAAGCTAGGAAAATTGCTAAACCCGTTAAACTGAAACCACCTTCCACTGAAGTTTAAAAATTTTGGCTCAGGCACTATCTTTGGATATGAATAGTTTTCATTCATTGCTCTCACAAACGTTGAGGCTACGGGAAAGCTGAAAAGCGAAAGCTGTATCACAGCCACTAAAAATAGAGCACGCACGCTAATTTTCTCTCTCATTTCTAATCAGCACCATGCACACTGCCTTTTTAAGATTATGAAAATCACGTATTCATCTACCCCGTATCTCAGTCTTTTCCTTGGGGATCGACGAGGCTTAAAGGATCCGTAGGTTCCTTCAACCCTACTAAGAGCCTCCTTCTCAGCGCGCTACACCCCCTCTATGTGAAGCCACATCTTAACATTATGCTGCTTATAGACCTCATAAACCTCCTTAAAGAACTTGCCCCACTCCTTCATGAAACCGTTCATGAAATCGATACGGTAGGCGATACGTTGCTCTGGCGTTAGGTGCTCTTCTTGACAGGAGACTCCGGTTCTCCTAATATATTCCTCGGCTATCATCCTATCCTCAGGATTATCTTTTGAGAAGAATGTCTTCGTAAGCAATGTTTCCAACTCATCCTTAACCTCTTTAATCTCAAAGACTTCAACTGGCCAGAAGAACTTTAAACCCCTCCTCCAGGTTTTCGGATCGACCCTGATATTGTCGGGGTACTTTTTGATAACCGCATTCACCTTAGACATTAAGTATGAAACGTAGGGGTTCTTCTTCGCTTCCTCCACTTCTTTTTCACCATAAGCATAAGCCGAATTAATAATAGCCGGTATGTACTTTAACCCTTTTTTCTCCATAAGCCAACTCTCTCCGGCCAGTGTCATGTACATCTTCCTCAACTCCTCTCTAATCTTCCTCCGCATTTTAGGCTCGAGTTTAATCACCATCCAGTACTCAGTCATTCTTCATCAACCTTCATATTTCTCTCCACTTATAAAAATCTCTACTGTGTCTGGGTACTGCCTCATAAGCTCAACTAGGTGGTCTAATAGTATCTTGCTCTCTAAGGTTTGGGGGTCGTGTAAGAAACTGTAAACCAACTTCCAAGTATTTTCTTTAGCAATTTCAAGATATCTGCCAGCTTGATCTATCTCGCTGAGAATGGTTTTTCGGAGACGGGGAGGAAGACGCTGGTGAAAACGTGACGCATACGTATAGGAAGGAGGGAAACTACACGGTAACCCTAATGGTTAGCGACGACGAAGAAGTAGACTGGTGCCTCCTAAAGGTAAGCGTGAAGCCCCGCTTCAAAGAAGCCTGAAGCCACCGGCCTGCAATACCCTACATGAATACTTATTATCTAAGGAGTTAAAAGAGCTTCACCATGAATATCTAATAACTGGTGGGATACCCCGCGCCTATATTTCCAATGGATCTATCACTAGGGACCTCTATGAAGGTTATGTTGAGCTTTACTGACACATACTAATTCTCTTTATCGAGATTCGTACTGCTACCGTCTGGAACCATCATTGTTGAGGCCGAATGGTCTTAAGCAAATGAGTATCCGGAGTTTAGTTTTTCAAATTGATTTGCATGAGTGCTTAAAAACATCTTGATCGTTGTTTAGCAGAATGAGAATATGTGTCTATTCGAAAAACTTATTTAAAACCTTAACCCTCATTATTACAGCTATGGTTAAGCATGTTTGGCTTGTCTTAGCCCTAGCCTTGCTATCAACCCTCCTCTCAACTCCTCTGAATGTTTACGCTTCCCCGTTTGAGCTTGCTTATGATGATGGTGACTTTGACTATGCTTGGTCGGACTTCTACCCTAGTGGCGCCGCGGTCAAGTTTAATCCTCCAGCCTTGCCTTGGAGGATAACCAGCGTGGTTTTCTACGGCCTAGCTTTAGAAAAGGGTGGAAACATGCTTTTCACCCTCGAGATAAGGGATCGGGGTTTCACCCTGGTCTACACGGAACAGTACGCGACCTTCCAGTTCTTCGAGAGCGGTACCTTCGGCTGGGCTAGGATTCCTCTTCCAAACCTTACTGTTAACGGGGAGTTCTACGTCTGCATCTATCCGTGTTTCTCCCTCGGCGCTACTCAGCTCTGGATAGGTGTTGATGATGATCCCCCGGTCAGCAATAGGAGCCTCCTGGTAGACAGGGAGGAGGGCAGGATAGTCAAGACTTGGGATGAGAAAAGCGGTAGGCCGAGGAACTTCATGATAAGGGTTGAAGGTGCTCAAGCCGTCAGCGTTGCCAGCATAGGCGTGTCCTCCATCAGGATTGGGGAGCAGGGTGTCGAGGTCAGGCTCAACATTGCTTCAAGCCAACCCATCGTAAATGTTGAGGGAATACTTAGGCATGGTCTAACCTGGGACCCATGCCCCATCACTCTTGAAGACAATGCTTACGTTGCGAGACTCCCGGGGCCGGGGAACCTTACCGTCAACGTTAAGACCATGGATGCGACTTTCGGCGCAACTATTAACATTCAGGTTGAAGTCTGGAAAGCATACCTGGAGCTTAGAAAAAGGGTTGGAATGCTTGAGGAGAGCAACCAGACTCTAACCAGTCTTGTTCAAGAGTTGTCCTGGAGGGTTATGGAGCTTAACAACAGCGTGGTTGAGCTTAACGCTCTCAACAAGGTTTTGGAGGAAAGGTGGCTCAACGCATTGAATCAGGTGCAGACCCTGAACGAAACCCTGGTCACCGTTAGGAGTGAGGCGGAGGCTTTGAAGGATGAGAACAACTGGCTAAGGATTACCGGCATAATCTTCGCCACCCTAGCTGTCTTCACTCTCCTCGTGACCCTCGGACTCAGCAGGCTTAGGAAGACCCGACGGGGGGAGGAAGCCGGAGAATGATGAGGAGAATAGCGAGCATCCTTTTGATTCTCATCCTTCTCATTACCGAGAATGCGAGCACCCTCGTCAACCCCGGCGAAACACTGGAGCAGCCTGCAGCCGTTGAGCTCGACACCATCATAAGAGAAATTGAACTAGGAGTTCCTCCTGAAGGTCCTCTCAGCGACAGGGAGTTCCTAATGCCGGAGGGTGTTTCAATAGACGATGTTAAGAATCTTTGGCGCGTCGCTGCGCCCTTTGTAAGCCATGGTGCTGATGACGACATATTCGTAATGCTTTCGCAAGCCTGGGGGGAACCATTAGGCTTCCGGACGCGGTTAGGATTGGGAACGATAGCTTCCCCATAAGGTATGATAAGGCCTATGTTGAGAGGAACGGCTTCGGGCAGGTTCTAATCCATATTCCTATCGACGTTCCGCTTTTCCAAACTCTCCCGGCATGGCTACACGTCTACTCTAGGGCGATAGGGGGGAAGCAGCACTTGGTCTACAACGTTACTGAGACACGGTGGTACAGGATAAGGAGGAGGATAGAGGGCCTCTACAACATAACCTACCTTGACCTTGAAACGGGCGAGACTAGTAGCGTCCTCTCAAGCCTAAGCCTCGGAGTATACCCTGAGTTTGGGATTGCTGAGGAGCCTCCACAGCCATCATTCCCACCAGGGCTTCTCAAATACTTCCCTGGGTACGCGAACCTGACGACAATACCTCCTGGGACAATGATAGACTTTTCAAGGGCTACGCCATCATTCCTCGTCGCCGTCCCGGGACACTATGAAGACGTTGACATCCTCGTCCCTGAGCACATGGAGAGCTTCAGAGTACTGTTCCCAGCGTACGACCCCGTTATCTTCGCCGGCTGGCTTGTCGAGACAAGCCTCTCATCCAGCAGTGTTGAAACAGGCGACATATTAGAGGTAAGCTACACTGCCACGCCTGTTAACATTGATCCTGATGAGCAGCCTCTCAACGCCACCCTAACCCTCATCTGCCCAGCGGGCTTCGAGCCCATTGACGGTGTTCAGCGTAAGCTTAACAACACGCATACCTCCGGAAGCTTCAAGCTGAAAGCAATCGCTCCGGGCACATACGATTTGACGCTTAAGCTGGATGGCAACGCCTTCTTCCCAGGCTGGCCTCCAACGGACGAGGTCACCTATATCGTCAACGTCGTCGGCCCGGCTTCGCCCATGGTTGAGGTTAGCCTTGAAGGCGGTGAACCCATGTTTAAACACGTTAACACTACGGTTAGGCTTGAAAACAAGGGTGCTGGAGAAGCCTTCAACACCATTCTAGAGTTCTCCGGAGACGTTGAGCCCCTTAGAGTAGATGTTGGAAGCATCTCTGCAGGGGGAGGCTGGAGCAAGACTGTTACGCTCAGGCTGAAGTCAGCCCTTGCGAATATAAAGGCTAGGGTAACGTTCTTCGATGCCTCGGGGAACAAGTATGTTTCAGAAGGCTTTGCGACGGTTTTTTCACCAAACTACGTCGTGCCTGAACATTTCGAAGAATACACGCTGAGGGTTCCTGAGCACTTTGAGAAGAGGAGGGTATTCGTCCCCGGCTACGAGGGCTATACTCATGTTAAAATCTACCATCCCTACTCCGCCTTCGAGATCCCGGGGAGCTTCACCATCGGCTTCGAAGGCATTATTCTTGAGGCTGAGGGAGTAAAAGTATACACTTCTTTCCTACCTATTGCTGACGAGGGCTTCGAGCTCAGAGTTATTCCGAAAAACCTTACGCTCAACATCTACGGGGATGTTCTCGTGGGATCCCTCATCCCGGTTCAAGGATTGCAGACAACAGTACCCGTGAAATACGTGGTGACTAGTGTTGAGCCTGCTTTCGAGGAGAAGCTGGTGAGGGAGGATGAGGCCAAGAGTATTCTGAACGCAACGGGCTGCGGTGAAGTAAAGGCGCCGGAGGGCTATGAGGTTACTCTTGCTTCTAAACGAGTGGTTAGGAAGCCCATCTGGGTTGACACATCAACCTACAGGAGGCTTCAGCAGGAGGGCTTCGGAATAATAAGGGAGGGATGCTACTGGTATGAGGATGGACATAGGGAGGAGTGGCCCTCCTCCGACGCGGTTTGCGAGTCAACACCATTTGAAAGAGAAGTGTTCGCCAACAGGATTGTACTGGTCTATCATCCGCTTCAGGAAGTCGCCACCGGCTCGCTTGCAAGAGGGCTCTGGCTCAGAAACTACGCTACCCAGGACATAGATTACACGATTACTGTTGAGCCAGTCACCCTGCCTCCGTCGAAGCCTGAAACCGCCACGTTGAAAGCCGGGAAGGCTAGTTGCAAGGAGCTCAGCCTGCTCCTCTTCACAAACACGACTTTCTGGGTTAGGCTTCGTAAGGATGAAAGGCTTGTGGCCGAGCTCTTCATGCCGAGGGTTCTAAGCCTCCCATTCCCGTTCTCCCTGCAGTGGTGGCGCGGCTTCGCCCTTGGCCTCATCAATAGGAGCCAGAGGATAATGGTGAACATTATGATGCTCAGCATGGTTGCGATGGTTCCGAGAGAACTGATGCCAGTCATAGCGGTTGCACTAGGTTTCATGAAGGCGTGCCAAGTCTACAACCAGAGGGGCGAGATCTTCAACGCAACCATGGCGTTGGGGAACCTGATGAGCATGGGACTCATATACCGCGGCATGGCTGACGGCTATAGGCTTCAGAATAAGAATGGTTTCGCAGCCGTGTGCAACAACCTTTCTCAAACATTCCTGGAGAAAGCCAGGGAGGTTGCCAGCGACCTTGGCCTCAGGCTAATCTTGGATGTTTCCCTAGAGGACTTTAAGGTAGCCTTAGGGTTTAGGAGGGCGAGCGAGTTTGAGCAGGGTTATGCTGCGGGCAGAATCGTAGGCGCGATGGTTGAGGCAGCATCCTACGCAGCCACCTACGCAACAATCTACCACGAGTTTTCAACAGCCAGGGACATGCTTAACGCAGCGGGGCAAGCCGGAGAATTCTCCGCGGCAGAAGTGTTGAAGAGGTTTGGGCAGGGGCTCTACGCGTGGATAACCCCCGCGATATGGGACCTCGCCGAAACAGGGATAAAACTCGGAGTGTGGGTTAAGGGCAAACTCAGCCTGCCTGATGTTTCAAAGCTCATCCTGGCAGACCGTTTCAGCAACGAATTCGGCGAGACTGTTGGAAAAGCATTCCGGAGCCTCCCGGACGGAGGGGAGCCTGAGGATATTGCGAAAGGGGTTTCAAACATTGTCGACAAGGCTACTCTCGACAGTGATGTTCCTGAAAGCGTTGGGTCAAGAATACTTGACATCCTGAGCAGAATCAGCAGGGAGTATGTTGGTGAAAAAGACTGGGGGGAGAAGTCTTACCGGACCCTGAAAATCATGGTTGAAGCATGGAAGAGGGTTAGCGAGCTTGAAGCGTGGAAGAAAGGGGGTGAGCCTGGGAAGCTTCTGATGGACTGGATGGACGGTACTAGTAACGGGAAAGGTGGAGAGATGGTTACTGTTCTAAGGGGGCTGGCTCAGCTGGGTGACGGTGAGCTTGAAAGCGTAGGAAGAGCTTTAACCAGGGATGGAGACGATTCTGAGAATGGGCTTATGCTTTTCAAAACTTACCTCGGCGCTAGGGATGATTATGGCAGGGAGATTGCTGACGCCTTCTTAAACAGCATCTCTAAGCATCCTGAGCTGTTAAGCCTCTGGAGCGGAGCCGTGGAGGACAGGGCCGCAATATTCATCGGAGCATCCCATGAACAGGATAGGATATCTTTACCGGAGGGTATTCGCGAGAGTGTTTACCGTGTCATCATACAGGATTCCGAAGGCGAGAACATCCTGATAGACGACTTCAGAAGGATCGGCAGCGGGCAGGAGACTATCCGCTTCTCCTCCGAGGATACTGCCGGCAGGATAAGGAAGGGCCAAGAATACCTGGTTATTCTTAAGACTGCAACCCCAGGGGACTTTCTCGAGAAATACCCGTCGAGGTTCGTTAAGGCTACTGGGGGAAACGCCTACTTGATGGATACTGAGAAAAGCAGGGTCGTTGAAGGACTGGTTGGGGAGCTGGACGAGTATGGAGGCTTCGCCTTCATCAGGTTTATGGTTACAGATGCTGACGGAAAACAGGTTGAGCTCAGGCTAACCCAGGGAGGGAGGCTGATGCTGATCTCCGGCGAAGGGAGAACCATGATAGGCGGGGTTGAGTTGAAAACCGTTTGGGACGATGCCGGAGGCGAGGTGGCTAGGCTCCTGTTCCTGCAGGAGGAGGGCCTAGACAGGTACGGCGGGATAATTGTTCTAAACAGGAGGCTTCCCTTGAGACCCGTGTTGTTCCTGGGCAACGAGGAGCACATTATAGAGATAGAGCTAGGCCAGAAATACCTTGACGTAAGCGGGATGCTTAAGAGAATCATAGGCGGCGAAGAATATTCGAGGCTCAGCGGAGAAATGAGCAGCGGGGACGCGGTTCTTGGAGTAGCTTACCTTAAGCAGGATGGCGGAGTAGATTCAGCGTGGACCCGGAGCGCTGACGCGGAGTTCAAGATTAAGGAGGCGGAGGATGTGCTCGGCCTAATTATTGTAAGGAAGAACGGTCTTAGCGCGGTGAGCCTCGACGAGAGTGTTAGAGCAGAGCTTTCCGGCGAATCCCTGAAGTTCCATGGTGTCAAGGGGATGAGCGGGGGCGCCGCATTCAGGGTGAGTGAAGCCCGCTTCAGGGAGCTCAGCGGGTATGGTCCGATTCTCGAGATTACTCTGCCGAGCGGCGAGGCTATTCTGTTCCGCGTTGACGTGGGTGGAGACGGTAAAACAGTATACTCGAAGCTAGCCTTAGCAGTGGAACGGTATGCGCCTGAGATAAACCCGGTTGAATACTACGGCGAGCTCAAGTTTAAACTGAGCGAGGGTGGCCAAACTTTCGAGTATACTCTAAGGGACTTGATGGTCGTCGAGTATGAGGACAGCAGGGGCATTCATAGAAGCGTAGTTGGCTTAAGTGAGCCTCTTCCGGATAAAGTATTGAAGGAACCTCAGCATGTTGCTGCGAAGCTATTTACTAAGTCATTTTTGGAGAAGCAGGGATACAATATTTTAGAAGAAGAAAAACATCTTGAATGGTGGGATGAGGATGTGTTCTTCGATTTCCACGTGGAAACACCCGATATGAAAATAGCGATAGTTGAATGCAAGCATGGTGACGAAACTGTTAGTAAGATAAAGCAGGCGGATAAGTATTTTGAAATTGCTAGGGGAAAAGGCTGGAAACTGATTTACAGCTTCCTGCATGCTCCCCAGACCCCTCAGGCCGAGGAATTGCTTAATCACTTGGTCGAGCTTATGAGGCAGTACCCAGACACAGTAGAGGTTTTTATAAGTGGAGAGAAATATGGAGGGTAGAGAAGAATGACGGAGTATTGGATAGTGGTCAAGCCTGCGCCTAAAACTCCAAGAAAGATAAGGGAGAGGTTGAAACACATATCGATGTCAGCGGTAGGATCTTGGCGCATGAAAAGTAAGGGATTGAAGTATATTCCTGCTATCATCGATTCCGCTTACGCTTGGGGGGAGAAGGAGGTTGAGGAGGCTAAGAAGGACCCGGTCGTCTCCTACCTAATGGGTAAGGTGGAGGTCATGATTAAGAAGTGCCGAGACAACATAAGAGCCAACCCCAAAACGCTTGGGCCAGATTTCAAGATTTTCTGGCCCGTGGAAGTTCTAGACCTTGAGGAGGTTAGGAAAGAACTGGAGATACTATTAACGAGAGAACTGTTTTCAAAGGATAATCCTGAAGATAGACGGATAGCGGAGGAAGATATTAAAAGAACTGATCTGGCTATTGGGGAGGAAGGGATGAAGTCTGAACAACGTATCGACTCTCGCATCGATTTCTTTAATAGGAATATGAGGAAATGGGGTGAGTTCTTTAAGGAGGTTTATGAGGTCTATAAGCAGTATAATGTTAAAATGTGGCTTCACATAGAGGGAGTGTAAGCGCGCGCTGAAATCCATTATCTTTCTTTTCCTTTAACCTTAATAAAATGCTAGATGTGTCCCATCCTTAGATTAATAATAAGAAAATTGGTACTGGTACTTTAAGATAGCTTCTCTTTACTTCAAGCGAGTCTTTAGTCAGTAATAAGCCTTTAGAAGATTTACCTCCTTTTTGAAAATCTATAATACTGAAACCATTTTCACTGCTAACCTTTGACTGATATTTAACCTCTATTGGTGAGTAATGGTCACCCATCTTAAGAACAGAATCGAGTTCACGTTTTCTTTGACTTCGCCAATAGAATAACAAAACAGTATAGTCGAATTGTGTAGATGGGTAATAGCTGAAAAGTAATCTAATTAGGTGATTAGCTATAACCGATTCTGTTATTTTTCCGGGTTCTTCTTGCTTCTTCAGATATTGTAGGGTTTCATCATACGGTTCTCTGCCTAGAGCCCATGATCGTAAAGCATGAAAAATAAACGGGTCTTCAAAGTGAAACTTTTTTCTTTCTAAATGCAGGAACATCTCTATTTCGATCTAACTCATAGATCATACTAATAGCGAAGCTGTTTCTAAGAAAATCCACATAAGACAATACAGTGTGATGCAATCCTATTTCAGTTCCTTCACCTAAGGTATTAAAGCCAACGGGTGATGTTAAAGTTTCATCTAGCCTCTTGACGATCTGCCGTATAAACATCTCATTACCTTGCCATTTCTGAATGTCTTTAAATAATTATTCTAAATATGTTTTTATCCAGATACTCTTCTAGCCTTCTTCCTACCAGTCTTCCTCGGAGCGATCAAGCCAACCTTAGCACCAGGCGGAGCATTACGACTAACAGACGAAGGACCCCCCACATGCTGATGCCTTCCCCCGCCGAATTTGTGATACACACTTATCATTGCTACTCCTCTTACTATTGGGTAGTGTCTTCCTTTGCTTTTCATGAGTTTGCGTTTTGTTCCCGCTTTGAGGAATGGTTTTTCTGTTCTTCCTCCTCCTGCTATTACTCCGATTGTTCCGAGGGAGTTTGCGTCTACGATGAATGTTCTTGCTTTAGGGTCTTGTAGTATGGCTGTTCCGTTTGTTTTTCCGATTAAGACTGCGTAGTTGCCTGAGGCTCTGAAGAGTGCTCCGCCGTCTGAGGGTTTTCGTTCAATGTTTGAAAGCATTATTCCTTCTGGCGCTTCGCTGAGCGGGATTATGTTTCCTACTGCTAGTGGGCTTCCTGGTCCTATTGATATTCTTTGGCCGACGTACATTGATTCTACTGCAACCGTGTAGAAGGTTTTTCCGTTGTCGAGCCTGATTTCTGCTAGGGGTGCTCCTCTTCCCGGGTCGTGGTGTAGTGCGACAAGGGTTCCTTCGAGTCTTTCTCCTTTTGCTAGTGTTGGGTATTTGGCTGGTGCGACTCTTCTGTGGGTTGGGGCCATGAAGTTTGGTGATGCGCCGCGCCTCCTTACTATTGGCCTCTTGCCCATTTAGCCATCATCCTCCTTAAACTATTTTAAGCTTGCTTGCAAGGTCCATTGCGCTGTATTCTTTAGCTAGTTTGACCACGGCTTTCTTCTCTCCAGATATGCTTCTTATGATGTTGACTTTTTCAACCTTAACGTTGAAAGTCTTCTCAACAGCCTCTTTAACACTGTTTTTATCCGCTTTGGGGTCAACTATGAATATCAGCTTGTTCTCCTTCTCGATGAGTCTGAAGGATTTTTCCGTTGAAACCGGCCTGATTATGACGCTATTTTGAGACATATTTTCTCACCTTTTCAACAATGTTTTCAAGGGCTGGGAGTGTCCATATTGTTAGTCTCCCCGGGGCTCCTCCGGGTGCGAGATCCATTACTGAAAGCTTCTCCGGTGTTCTGACGTCTACCCCGGGTATTCCTGAGGCTGCTTTAACAACGCTGGCCTTATTGTTTGAAACTATTATCAAGGGGCCGATTCTCCTTCTTAACCTCCTCCCCCTCCACTTTGATTTCCCACATCTAACTCTCGGCCTGCCGTAGATTCTTTCAAGCTCCTGCTCTAAACCTATTTTCTCAAGGAGCTTAAGTAGTTCACGTGTCTTAGAAATGTTTTCAAACTCTTTCGTGAAGACTATTGGGATGCTTGCTGAGCCAGGTCTGTGGCCTCTTTTCTCAACAACCTCCTTCTTGAAGACTGCTGATAATGCTGAAACAAAGGCCTTCCTATACTCCTTCCTGTTTATCTCCTTCCTTATCTTCTTCTCGACGCGCGGCGGATGTGTAACCCTGCCTTTAACAGTCATCGGGGCGAACCTGGCGACTCCTCTCTCGGTCCTGGGTACTCTAGCTATGCCGTAGCCGACTCCCCAGCTTTCAGCAGTGGTTCTCTTACCTGCCATCGGGTCCCTGCCCTGCGGCTGGAGCCTCCTAGACTGCTGGGCTAGGAAGGCTCTCCTTATCAAAAAATCCTCTACTTCAAACATTGTTATGAATGATGGGAGTGATGCTTCCCCGTCTTCCTCGCCGTCAGCCTTGAGAACCCTTATCTTCACTTCCTCCTGCATGCTCATCATACTGCTACAGGCCTCCTTATGTTGACGTATGTTAAGACAGGTGGCTGCTTAGGCTTAACGTCATGCTTTCTCGCTGAAACCCTTATTTTAACAAGCCTCTTGGGGGTGCCTGGGACACTGCCGTTTAAGATGACTGCTTGACTCTTTATCACACCATACTTGTGGAACCCTCCGGCAGGATTAATCTCGCCAGGGTTTTCAACAATCTTTAGAACCTGCAGGTTTCTAACCATTCTCTGCATGTATCCCGTTTGACCAGGCCTTGGCACAGTGTACATTACTCCAGCGGGTTTCCACGGTCCCAGTGTAGCTATGCCTCTTCTCGTCTTGTTACTCTTCCTGTCGAGAATCTTAACCCGAAACCTTTTCACAACACCCTGAAAACCCTTCCCCTTGGTTACTGCGAAAACATCCACGTAAGCCCCCTCCTCCAGAACATTCTTCGCGTAAACCTCTCTGCCGAGTAGGGACATGGCGTAGCTGATCCTCTCACTCATGCTTCCGCCTCCGACACCTATTTCGAAAACCTCAGGCGTCTTCTTCCCTAAGCCGGCGAGATGTGGCTGCGTCGCCACTATGACCCTGACCTCTCTTGTCTTCTCAGCAATACCTTCTGGAGCACGTGGCTCCGCCGCCTCCTCACTTTTGCCCAGCGTGTTTATCCTCCTCTTAAGGTTCTCAGGAAGGTTTTTAGCCCATCCTTCCCAAATAACTCTTAAACCCTGTGGACTGTTGCCGTAGAGCCTTACTCCAACGATGCTTAACGGCGGTGTTTCAATAATCGTGATCGGGGTGAAAACCTCCTTCCCCTTGAAAGGAGAGGACTCGGAGGTGTCTATCGTGAAGCCGTGCGTCATACCTACTCGGTAGCCGGCGAAGCCTAGAAGCCTTGTTTCACCGTCAACCTCCGGCCAGAACCTTATCCGGGGGGTTAGCCTTTTAAACCGTGCTCTAGGACGGAACGCGAGCGAACCGTGTCTCGGAGCACTTTGCTTCCTATGACCCATCTCGGTAATCCCCTTTTAATCAGCGTGGTTGTCAAAGGAATGAGCGACCCGTTTTAACCTTTTCCCTTTGCAGAATGAAACCTGTTGGAGGCTTTTTCCCATTGTAAACCCGTGTCTACCAGTATCCTCTTGCTAAAGAAGTAACCAGCGGGAGAGTTATGTAGACGGCTTCCTCAGTACGCACTGTTTCAACACCCTGCTCCCCCACGGTGTTTACGATTATGTTGAAAACATCCTCAGCCCTCAACCCTTCCCTAGCCAGTATCTCCCTGAGACCCATTGAAGGCGAGCCGAATGCAACCATTATCCTCCTTCCCCCGGAGAAAAGCCTCCTAAGCTCACCTATCCTCCTCCAAACAGGCTCGCCATACTTTGAAGTCCCTATTTTAACAGCGTCAAGGCTCTTCAGGAGTTCTCCAAGCGTCTTCCTGGGTGTTGAAACCCGGTAGCCCAGGTAGAACGGTGACTCCCCTGGGCTGACTATGCTGGCGGAGAGCCCCAAAGGGTTTTCAACCCTAGCTAGGACAACGCTGCCAACTCTGGCTTCAAGCGGCGGCTGGGGGACTGGTGCCGTCAGGGTCTTCTCAAGCCCGGCTTCGAGAACAAGCCTGCCGCGCTCAGCCCTAACCACGGCGGCAAGCCTGAAGCTCCCGGGCTTAACATGCTTAAGGGAAGCGGGCACAGTGTGCGAGGGTATTTTCAAAGGGGGGAGGAGGCCGGCGAACCTAAGCTCCTCCTGCTTCTTGAAGACGAGTCTCCTCAAGTACTGGGGGATAACCATGTAGTGGAGGAGCTTTGAGAAAACCCTTTGGTTGCGGAGCGACTCGGAATCATGATCGTCAAGATAGATAATGATCTCGTCGACCATGAATATTGCTGCAGCCCTTCCAACGAGCCCGGCTCTGAATGTTTTAATCCTCAGATCCTCTGAAACGCCTATGACGGATGCTGGAAGCAGTATTGAAACCTGCAATCCTCCTCTATGAGGCATGCTGCCCCGGTCCTATTATGAGTTTCTGAAGACTACTCGAGCTCAGACATTCTCTCTGAAAGGATTTCTGAAAGAGGCTTCCTCTCCCTCCCGTCTGCAACCATTATTCGCGACTCGTACCTAACGGGGATCCCCAGGTATCTTAGAAACCTGTAGAGGTCCCCGGCGTCAACAGCCCCGTCCACATAGCCCTTCTTAACAAGCGCGTAGAGCAGGAGCTTCGCCCTCTTGGTTTCCTCAGGGAAATCATGCTCCGCGAGGGACAGTATCTCCCTACCCTTATCATCCAGGAGGCTTAAAACTGTTTTATCCACGTCGTCAAACGTTCTCTGAGGAGTAGTCTCCCTGCTTTTCTCACTGCTCTTAGCAAGCCTGTTCATCAAGCGTTTCCTCTTCTCCTCCAGGATGCGCTCCAGCTCCTTGTCTTCAGACAATAATCACCACGTTGAAGAAACGGTTTTAAAACAGCTTTTAAACGTTACCCGGGTGAAAAAAGCTTATCTAATTTAAACTAGGAGGGAAATAATGCTGTCCGCCGGGGTGGCAGAGTGGTAATGCGCTGGCCTTGAGAGCCAGTGGCCCATGCGGGCCGCAGGGGTTCAAATCCCTTCCCCGGCGCTTTCCAGCCGAAACATCCTCTCCAGTATGCGTGACGCTGCATCGCGAGTAAACGCTTAAAACGCGTATTTTCGCGGCATTTTCGTGAAAATCGTTAAGCTCATTATGCGCGCTCAAGCACTTGTCGTCGAAGCATCAGAGCAGGGCTTTAACGGATCCGTTTAAAGGTGGAAGACTACCCCTCCGTTTTCAGCGGATCGCCTAGCAAGGATTAGCGTCTTGACTATCTCCAGCGTCTCCTCAGGCGGGAACGGGGGCTGCATGGTTTCAACCATTCTCAGGAATGCGCGAAGCATGTTAGAGCAGAAGTAGTCGCTGTCTTCAACCCTAACCTCCCTCCACCCCCTTGTCCCGTAGAGGCTCATATGGAAGAGGTAGTGGATATTCCTGTAGACTGTCAGCACGAATCTCCTCCCGTCTCTCATCGTTACGACCACGATGTCCCTCCCTTCTTCGCCAACATTACGCACGCTTTCCACGCCTCCTCCCACGCAGACGTAAAGCTGCTCCAAGGCGTGGACACCGTAGAAAACAAGGTCCCCGCTGCAGACGCTGCTGCCAGTAAGTATTTCCCCAAGGCTTTCTTTTTCAGCGAGAAATTCCTCAACCTCCCTAGCGTAGCGGAGGGCGGAGCAAGACATGAAGGGAGCATTATGCTTCCTCGCCGTCTCCGACCTCCTGCTTAGTTACGAACGGTATTTTATTTAAGTCCCCTATCGTCTTAATGTCGCCAGGTTTAAGGCCGGCGCGCGTGCAGCGCGAATCAGTCGAGTGGCAGTACCATATGATTAGCTTCATCCACAGGCTTGAGAAAACCATGGGGAGGCAGCACCCTGTTGGAATGACTGTCCCCTGGGCTCCGGGGAGGCCTGGCGGCAATGAAGAACTTTTCAGAAGCCCGGCGGAATGGGTTTCTCCAAACCCTGCTGCCCGAAACGGCTACAGCTACAAGTATGACCCGCCCCCGGCTGACGGCGGGAAGATTGTTCTCCTGGACACAGACCACCTATAACACTGTATTCATGGATCCTTACGACAGCGGTTACACCGCGGGCGGGCTCACAGGCCTAGGGTTGAAAAGACGCTGGAAGGATTGGCCAAAGATGGGAGCCAGTTCGGAGAGCAATGGGCTGCATACGCATGCTTGCGGGAGAAATTGAACCTCGCAGGGCTCACCCCCGCCCGGGGCTTTCTCAAACAGGCTATTGCCTAGCGAGCCCGGGAGAAGAATACGTGGTTTACATTCCGAGGGAATACCCTTCAACCATATGGGTAGACCTTTCGGGGGCGAGGGGGAGCCTCAGGGCTGAATGGCTCAACCCGGTCACGGGGGAAACAGTCGGCGAGGAGAAGGTTGAAGGCGGGGATACAAGGGTCTCAAAACCTCGTTCATGTAGGAGGCGGTTCTAATAGTTAGAAGCATTTAAAAATAAACCGTCAGCCAGCGGGCTCTCAGGAAGCCCGGGTTCGAAAAGCTCCTCGTCGCTGCTCTCCAAGACTTCGTACGCGTCCTTCTCACAGCCCTCCCACGGCTCCCCCACGTACTTATCAGCATACTTCTCCACAACGCTCGCCCTAACCCTTAGGACAAACTCATCCCCCTCAGTGTTGCTGAACCAGGCGGATAAGCCCTCCCCCTCTTTTAAGGCAACGCTGCAGCCGACAACAGTCTTCAAACCGTCGACGACGCATAGGAAGGGCTTTCTCCATCGCGTAGTGACTTCACAGGCAACAGGCTTGCCGATAGTATTCTCAGCCTTTAAACCCATCTTCAAGCCTAAAACCAGAAACGGTCCTAAATGACCGTGCAGGCTAACAGCCTTCTCTAAAAGATCACGTGGAATACGGGTTGTCACCTACGTGACCCCCTGTTTACGCAGACCCCTAGCCTCCAGGCTTAAAACCAGCGACACACCCATCACCCATCCGACTACGCCGCCAGCCATGTGCAGCAAAACCCAGCCGAGAACCCCGCCCCACTTGACTAGCTGCGGAGCAGCCATGAAGAACACTCCTATTATGAAGCCTGCTACCGCGGCTGAAGCAGTTGAAGCAACCAGTAGAAACACGGCTCCGACGCGTTTCCTCTCGAAACAGTTCCCGTAGCGGAAAGCCCAGGTTAAAACGTCGAAAACCACGCTGGCTGCCGTGAAGCCCAGGAAATGCGTTGCACTGGGCCTGAAAACGAAATTCAGGATTGTTGCCACTAAACCCACTGTGCTCGCTGTCCCAAGCTTCCTTACCCACCAGAGTGCCAGAATCAGGGATGCGAAGCCAATCATGTCGCAGAAAACAGGAATGCCGAACATTGTAAATACTATGGGGGAAACCGTTGCGTTCAACACACCCCAGAGCGCTGCGAAAAGCGCTATGGAGGCGACGTCGCGGATATTGAAGTAAGCCATCTCCAACCACCAGTATTACTTTTTCCCGTTTCAGTAATACCTATATAAAGCTTGCGAGGAATCATGCTGGCAACCGTTAATGAAACATACGTTGAGACTAGGTTTTATTGCAAAAGCCTATGTAAAAAGCATGTCCCAACAGAGTGGATATGAAAGCCTGAGGAGGTTTACAAAAGCATCCAAGCGCCTTGGCTGGAGAACCCTTCTAGTTCAAGGGGAATCATCAGCGTTTAAAGTTGAGACATAACGCCGCAGCCTCTTAACATCACTAGGAGAACCTTTCCCTCAAACATGCCGTGTTTTCAAAAAAATCTACACGTGTTCTGCAACGTCTGAAACAGTTAAACGTCGCATGTTTAAGGAGGTGTATGCGGGGGAAAAGGTTTAAAAAAGTACGAGCAGTCGTAATTTGAAACCGAGTTGCCGGATAAAGCAGGAAGCCAAGTTACTCCAGCTGTCGAAGAATACTTGGAATGCATATACAGGCTTCAGGAGAAGGAGGGAGTAGCCAGGACCAGCAGCCTCGTTAGAAACCTGAAGGTAGCCCCCGGCACGGTTACTAACACGGTGGAGCGGCTTGAGAAAGAGGGCTTCGTGAAACACTCCTCCTACAGGGGTGTTAAGCTTACTGAGAAGGGTCTCAGAATAGCCCTTCAAGTGGTCAGGAGACACAGGCTGTCGGAAAGGCTTCTAGTGGATATTCTGAAAATGGACTGGGACAGGGTTCACGAGACAGCTTGCAGGCTGGAGCACAGTTTAACCGAGGAGGTGGTTAAGCATTTGGAGAAAGCCTTAAACTATCCGAAGACCTGTCCGCATGGAAACCCTATTCCCAATGAGCAGGGAAAGGTTTTCGAGGAGGAAACAAGGCTACTTTCCGAGCTTTCCGAGGGCGAGCAAGGAGTAATCGTTAAAGTGGTTGACGAGAAGCCTGAGCTCCTTATACGCTTAAAGAAGCTTAGAATGGTTCCGGGAACTGTTGTGAGGATTGTTGAGAAGCCAGCGTCAGACAAGCAGGTCGGAGTTGAGGTTGAAGGAGAGAAGGGGATGCTGAGTCTCAGCCTAGCCTCGCTGATACGTGTGAGGGGAGTTGTGAAATGAGCACTACCGTTGAAACTGGGGGACGCGAAGTACCCTTGGCAATGTTGAGGGACGGGGAGACTGGGATTGTTGTCTCAGTGAAATCAGGGTACGGGGGAGCATGGGGGCTTAAGAAGAGGCTTATGGACATGGGCATAACTCCGGGAACAAGGATCACGGTTGTTAAGTCAGCCCCGTTCCACGGGCCGATGGAGATCCTCGTCAGAGGGTATAGGCTTGCCATAGGCAGGGGGATGGCTGAGAGAATCTTCGTGCGGGTGGAGGAGACGCAGGCCGGCTGCAGGGAGTCTTAAAGGGGAAACAGGTTTGAACGGGAGGAGGCTGGTTATAGCTCTCGCGGGAAACGCGAACGTCGGCAAATCAGTAATATTCAACTACTTAACCAGGCTGCACCAGCATATTGGCAACTGGCCGGGGAAGACTGTTGAGAAGGCGGAGGGGACGCTTCACTTTAAAGGGTACACGATTGACGTTGTCGACCTCCCCGGCATATACTCGCTCTCCACATACTCTATAGAGGAGTCCATTTCGAGAAGGTTTATCGCTGTCGATAAGCCTGACGTGGTGATAAACGTTATCGACGCTTCTGTTCTTGAAAGAAACCTGTTCTTCACCCTGCAGCTCATGGAGCTGGAGACACCGATGGTCATCGCCCTAAACCAGATGGATGTTGCAAGTAGGAAGGGCATCCAGATAGATGTGGAGAAGCTTGAGGAGATTCTGGGCGTTCCAGTTGTTCCGACAATCGCGGTTAAGGGGGTTGGAATCTTCAAACTGCTGGAGAAAGCTGTTGAAATATTCGAGGGGAAACTTAGTGCGAAGCCTAAACCGGTTAAATACGGGGAGGAGGTTGAGCAGAGAATAGAGAGGATTGCTGAAGCAGTTAGAGACAGCGGCCTCCCGTATCCGGCTAGATACGTAGCGATAAAGCTCCTTGAAGGCGACAGGGAGATTCAGGAGGAGGTTGAAAAAGCGGATCCTCAGGCAGCGGCTCTCGCGAGAAGACTCGGCGAGGAGCTTGAAAAGCTTCACGGCCACTCCTGCCCAACCCTGATAACTTCTGAACGCTACCAGGCTGCTAACTGCATAGCTAGAGAGGTTCAGAGGCTCATCCCGCCGGTGAAGCCGACTCTAGGCGAGAAGCTTCACAACGTAACTACGCATAGGGTTGCCGGATACCTTGTAATGGCTGCAACACTGCTCTCAATGTTTCTCTTCGTCTTCGCCGTGGGAAACATTCTCTCAGAGTTTTTAAGCAGTCTTCTCTACGGTTTAAAACCGTTTTTCGAAGGGTTTTTCGGAACAGGGTTTCTCGCCCAACTCTTCTGGGGGGGTGTTGTCGAAGGACTGATAGCCGGGGCAACGATAGCACTGCCCTACGTAATCCCTTTCTACCTAGTTCTCTACTTCCTTGAGGACTCCGGATACTTGAGCCGCATAGCCTTTCTCATGGACAGCATAATGCACAGGATGGGGCTTCACGGGAAAGCCTTCATACCTCTGCTACTAGGATACGGCTGCAATGTTCCCGCATGCCTAGGGTGCAGAATAATGGAAACCCAGAGGGAGAGGCTTATCGCAGCCTTCGTCACAACCCTGGTGCCCTGTGCTGCAAGAACAGTCATAATACTCGGCTTAGTTGGAAGGTTCATAGGAATACAGTGGGCCCTGGTGCTCTACGTGTTCGACTTGCTGATAATCTTCCTCCTAGGAAGGCTTGCCTTCAAAATACTGCCCGGCGAGCCAACGGGGCTTATAATGGAGATGCCTGACTATAGGCTGCCACATCTCAGGACTGTTTTAAGCCAAACATGGTTCAGGCTCCTCGAATTCCTTAAAATAGCCTTCCCGCTGATAATCGTGTCAACACTCACGGTTAAGCTTCTAGAGGCTCTTGGCATGCTGAGCTTTTTCACAAGTCTGCTGGCCCCCGTCACAGTAGGCTGGCTCGGCCTTCCCGTGGAAACAGGCGTAACACTCTTGTTCGGAGTTTTGAGAAAAGAGCTTGCGCTCATAATGCTCACCACCCTGCTTGGCACCACAGACCTGTCTCAAGCACTGACACCGGTTCAAATGACGGTTTTCACGATCGTCAGCATGTTCTACATTCCCTGCGTGGCGACGATCGCAACCCTAGTGATGGAGTTCGGCTGGAGGAAAGCCCTAGTCATAACTGTTTCAGAGGTTTTTCTCGCCCTCGTCCTAGGCGGGCTCGCCCTGAGAATACTGGTGCTCACAGGATTAAGATAAAAGGGAAAACATGGATCAGAAGGGCTTGTCAAGCGTTCTCTGAGCGCACGGGGGGAAATATTTATCCCTTCCCAAGCCTACTTCTTAAACGTGAAGCCCTGTCCCGGGAAGTATGACTATCCTGAGCACACTTCAGACGTGTATGTTCAAGCATACGGGAGAAGCCTGGAGGAGGCTTTCGAGAACGCTGCACTAGGATTAACGGGGGTCGTAACAGACGTTTCAAGAATAAGGCCTGAGCAGACTTTTGAGGAGACTGTTGAAGCCGAGGATTTGCAGATGCTTCTCTACAAGTGGCTGGAAGCAATACTTGTCAGGCTTGACGCTGAGCAAATGGTTTTCTCAGTCTTCAACGTGAAGATAGAGAGGGAGAACGGTAAGTATGTTCTCAAAGCCGTGATGAAGGGTGAAAGATTCAATCCTGAATTGCATACGAGTGGGACGCAGGTGAAGGCAGTTACTCTTCACGATATGGAGATTGATAAATCACCGTCTGGAGCCAGGGTTAAGGTATTGCTAGACATATAGGGTCTGACCTTAAGCGCGCGTAGCCAGCTATGCGCTACAGCTGCGTTTTAAAACTAAACTTTATTTCTAATGCTTTACTGTTTTATTTAAGAAAAAAGTTTAACGTTGGGCTTCCTACATAAGTCTGTCAAGTATATAGTAGAATGCTGTCGAAAACACTTCTATCAATAGTACTGCGAGTATGGAGCCTGATATTCGCCCGTCATAATGTAAGTTATGAGTAAAGCAACGGGGTCAACAACTAGCCTGTATACTAACGTTTTTACGAGGCTTTTCTTTCGTGAACGGTGAATTGGCGGGGCATACTGCACCACCAGGCTTGCACCGATAATTCAAAGCATATGCTTAAAAGCTTTTACATTTTATATTATTGTTCATCCTAAATGATAACATCGCTTCCCGCAACCGTAACATCCTAGTTAACGTTCACCCTATCTTTACGCTTGAAACGGTGAAAGTTTTCTACAGCAGGAAGCCTTATACTGCCGTGAGCATTTATAGCGCATAGTCTTCATCTACACGGGTCCACGCATGTCTGCTTGATTCGTGTCGGCTTAACCACCAGGTATCTGAGACATGTATCTCTTAGCAGCCATCCTAACGTCTTCCGCGCGAATCGTTTTCCTCTTAGCGAAGACTGCGAGCTGTGCCGCGTCTCTGGCGATTCTCGTACCTATGTCTTCAAGTATTCTAGATAGTTCTTCAGCAGCTTCTTCGCTTACTCTTTCTCCTCCGGATTTCCGGAGAATCCTGTACATCGCCGCTAGGGACAATTCCTCCGACATTTAAATTACCCTCATTTGGGTTGAATCAACTGATTAATAAGTCTTTTTAGGGGAAAAGGTTAAATTTTTTGACTAAAATCGATAAAGTCTTAAGAATCAGCCTAATCCCAGCTGAAAAGCTGTTTTAATGGGGTTTTTAAGCACCTCGGGTGCTGGGAAACCCGAGCATCACGCTTAAAAAGCTTTCGGCTCCGCAAAGGTTTCAGCCGTATGCGAAACAGACTGGACAATTGTTCCTGCTCATAGGGACGCTTGGACACCGTTAGCTGACTTTTAAGCCTCAGCCTGAATTTTCCGGCAGCATTGAAAACAATCGTAAAAGGCTGTGTTTAAACGAACAAGGGTAAAGATTTATGTTGCACCTCTTGGGCATGGCTGAAGGCGACTGAAAGAGTACTGGTGTTCGCAGCACACCCGGATGACGAGCTGGTGGAAGCAGGAGGCACGATATGCAGACTGCGCAGGGAGGATTGTGCAGTCAGGGTTATGCTTTTCTCAAGAGGGGGAGGAGGCCTTGCGGCCAGTGGAACCTGGAAGCCTTTAGTCAGCGTTGCATGGAGGCATTAGCAGATATTCACGGCGGCCGTCTTGACAGCGTTTAGACTCGTCTAAACGGGTGGAAAGCAGCATTTTCCCCGGCTTAGCGTCACGGCCATTATCAAGGGGAGAATACTTTTTTAAGGAAGAAAACGATGAACTCCGTTTACGAAGGGTAGTGGAGAATGCTCCAGAATGAGATTGCAAAACTGTTCGACGGCGAGTACGAGATGCAGTTGCTTGAGAACAAGGTGTTGGAATTCTGGGAGGAGAACCAGATACCTGAGAAACTCAGGAAGCTGAGGCTAGAGAGAAACATAGGGAAACTTGGATACGTTGAGGGGCCGCCGACTCTAAACGGTCGCTGCCATGTGGGGCATTCATGGGGCCGGGCGATAAAGGATTTATGGTACAGGTGGAGGTCGATGCAGGGTTATTACGTGCTTTTCAGAGCAGGCTGGGATACGCAGGGATTACCAGTTGAGATCGAGGCTGAGAAGGAGCTTGGCTTCTCGAACAAGAGGGAGGCTCTTGAAAGGCTTGGCGAGGAAAGGTTTGTCGCCGAGATTAAGAAGATTCTGAAGAAGTATCATGATGACTGGAGAAGGGTTGACAGGAGGTTCGGCATGTTCATGGACTATGAGAAGGAGTATCTGACTTACAGGGACGAGTATATTGAGAGAGAGTGGAAGTATCTTGAAAAGGCTTATGAACAGGGGCTCCTCGGAAAGGGTTACAGGGTTGTAGCTTACTGTCCGAGCTGCCAGACTTCTCTGAGCAACGCTGAAGTTGGCCTGGAGTACAGCATGGTTGAGGACCCGTCTGTATACTTTAAGGTTAGGCTTGAAACAGGAGAATATGTTTTAGTATGGACTACAATGCCTTTCACAATTGTTACTGACGAGCTTCTAGCAGTAAACCCTGAGGCGGAGTATGCGAGGGTCAGGGTTGGAGGAGAGGAATGGATAATGGTTGAAGGCCTTGTTGAAACGCTCATGAATAGGCTTGGAATATCCGACTACACGGTTGAGGAGACCTTCCCAGGGTCTGAGCTTGAGGGTAAGAAGTATGTTTATCCACTGCTGGATGAGGTTCCATATCAGAGGAGGCTCGAGCAGGAGGACAGCAGGATACATAGAATAGTTACTGCGGATTTCGTCGACGTCACCACGGGGACGGGAGTAGTCCACTTGGCGCCTGCTAACGGTGAGGAGGATTTCGATGTAGCGCAGAGGATGAGGATACCTGTTTTCTCACCTTTCGACGATGAGGCCAGGTTCACTGAGGATGCAGGCTTCTTCAAAGGGCTTTTCGCAAGAGACGCAGACCAAGTTGTCCTAGATGTTTTAAACAGGAAGGGCCTCTTAGTCAAGGCGGAGAGAATTGTCCACGAATACCCGTTATGCTGGAGGTCTAAGCATAGACTACTATGGCTTGCGAGGACAGAATACTTCTACTGGCTTGACAGGATTATCGATAAACTATTGGAAGCAGCGTCTAAAGTAGAGTATTTCTATAATCCTCCTAAAAACAGGTTTTTATCCTTTCTAAAGGAGGGGAAGCCTTGGTGCATATCTAGGGAGAGGGTCTGGGGGACACCGCTGCCGATATTCGTCTGCGAGAAGTGCGGTAGGGAGGAGCTTCTTGCTTCGAGGAAGAAGATCGTTGAACGTGCTGTAAGCCTACCAGACGGGGAGAGCTTTGAGCTTCATAAGCCTTGGATAGACAAGGTAAAGGTCAGGTGTGTTTGCGGAGGAATCATGCATAGAGTTCCATTTGTTCTCGACACTTGGCATAATAGTGGGGCTGCACCATACGCTAGTTTGACTGATGAAGAGTTCGAAGAATTCGTACCTGTAGATTTCCTAGTTGAATCCATAGACCAGACCCGTGGATGGGCATGGTCGCTGCTGGCTGAAAACGTAATCTTGAGGAATAAGGCGGAAGCACCCTACAAGGCGTTCCTGTTCTATGGTCAAGTTCTGGATGAGAATGGTAATAAGATGAGCAAGAGCCTTGGCAACGTTATAAACACTGAAGACGTGGTGACAAAGTATTCAGCCGACCTCTGCAGGTTCTACCTTCTTTGGAAGACGAACCCGCTTGAAAACATTAACTTCAGCTTTAAAGAGATGATGGAGAGACCATTCCAGGTTTTAAACACGTTCTTCAACCTGGGGAAGCTGCTTAAACAGAACGCTGAGTACGACGGGTTCAACTATGACGCGTACAGCCTTGAATGGGCTTTGAAGAAGGGGGTTGTTAAAGACTCGGAGAAATGGCTTCTCTCATGTCTCCAGAGGCTTGTGGAAAAAGTGACAGAAGGCTTTGAAAACATGAGGATACACGAGTCTGCAAGAGCCCTGGAGAAATTCATCGTTGAAACGCTTAGCAGACAATACGTACCCATGGTTAGGAAGGATCTGTGGAGCGACGCGCCGGAGGACCTTGAGCGGAGAATGACGATATACGCTGTACTCTTCCATGTGTTGAACATTGTTAACAGGCTTATGAATCCGTTGACGCCTTTCCTTGCTGAAGCCATGCATCAAGGGGTTGTTAGAAGGTTCAGTAGGAACACGGCTGAGTCCATTAACCTTGAGCAATGGCCAGCCCCCGACAGGAGCCTTCTAAACGATAAGCTTGAGAAGGATTTCGAAAGGATTGATGAAGTGGTCAGCATGGTGAACTGGGCCAGGATGAAGGCTGGGGTGAAAAGAAGATGGCCGCTGAAAAGAGCAATACTTGTTCTTAACGAAGAGTATTCTGAAAGTGTCGGTAGAAACATGAATCTGTTCCGCGAGATGATTAACGTTAAAGAGGTTTCTTTGAAAAACAGCCTGGAGGAAGCGGGTGTCAAGACAAGGGTAAGAATAAACTATTCTACAGCGGGTCCAAAGTTCAGGGGTAAAGCTGGAAAAATAGCCAGCCTTGTTTCAACAAGGCCTGAGGAAGTAAGGAGAAGCATCGAGAAAGAGGGAAGATACGTTGTTGAAGCAGACGGAGAAACCTTTGAACTGATTGCCGGAGACCTTATTTTCGACCAGGAGCCGCCTGCGAACCATGTGTTAGCCACAGGTAAACCAGGCTGCGTGATACTGGATACGGTAAGAACTCCCGAGCTTGTTGCAGAAGGATACATGAGAGATGTTGCAAGAAGAATACAGGCGTATAGGAAGGAACTCGGCTTAAACCCGACGGATATTCTGAGAAGCGTAACCGTATACGGCGTCGGCGAGGAAGGGTACGAGAGGCTTAGGCCTCTGTTAACAGAGCTTTCAAACCTGGTTAGAGCTGAGAAGGTGGAGGTTAAGAAAGAACCGCCGGCTGACGTGAGCATATTAAAGGAGTATGACATTGAGGGAGAAAAAATCTACGTGAAAATAGTTAAGTAGGAAAACAAGTTTAAAAACATGCTTTCAAAAAGGTTTATTTTCCCCTTTCATGAAGCCTTTCCAAGCTCCGGTGGTGTAGCCCGGTAAGCATACCGGCCTTTCGAGTACATGAGTTGAAGACAGCCGGGGGTCGCGGGTTCAAATCCCGCCCGGAGCACTATTAACTTGAAATCCGTATAATGCTTGGGTCAAGTTTTGTTCCGAAGCGCTGCAAGTTTAACCTATAAATGAATTTGCAAATGGTGTTCCTGTTTGCACCGGTAGGTTAGCATGCGAATTATTAGCGTGCGTAATGTTGCAGCGTCCTCCGGGAGACATTATTCTGACAATCCGCCAAGAGGCTCGCGCGCTATACTTAAACATTAAAAATCCTAAGCAGTCAATCGGCGGGCTGCTCGTTCAAGTCTTTCTACCCGCTTGTAGTATCTTGCCTATCAGCGACTCGGCGGAGGAAAAGGTTTGGATGGTTTCTCCTTTCAGCGCCATCGGAAAAGCCCAGATGACCAGGTTACTGTAGTAATCACTCCCCCAAACGGGTCCACCGTCTTCTGCACTAATGAGGCAGTATTGATTCCAAGGGGTTCGATGTCTCAGAGCAATACTCTCGTAAATGCGGCGAACAATTTCTAAACCTGTCTCCGTGCGACCAGCATAGATCATCGTCATCGCGACACATATGCTTTCGCCTACAAATATCTCTGAAGAATGGGTCTTACCTGAGGTATCCCGCTTTCCATCAGGTAGACAACCGTTAACAATGCCGCAGTCAGTTGCTTTAAAGTTTAAAGCCTCCACTGAATCTAGAGCGCTCATCGCGTGTTCTGAGAGAAAAATGCCGTCGAGCCCCACGATCCTTGTGCACCATTCTCCCATCAACTGGTTCGCCAAACAAACCTCGGATACGCGTTTCCCCTCAGGGTCGTTATAAAGACGGTAATACCGGCCGTTCCAAAGCTTTTCCTCAAAGGCTCTTCTCCCCTGGTCAAACCATACGCGGCAGTCTTTTGCAAAAGCCATGTCGCCAACTTTTTTCGCCATGTCTTCCGCGATTTTGAGAGTGGCAAGCCAGATTCCTGCTACGTATGCTGATGTGCCATGCCAGGGCCATATGTCGTAGAACTGGTTAGCAGGCCAGTCTTCGCCTTGAGGAGCATGGGGATGCTCGTTGACGAGGCCATCAGCATCCGTGTCCAAACCTTTTGCAAAGTAGATAGCATCCTTAACTGAAGGGAAGAATCTTCGCAGAAAAGCCTCGTCACCGGTTCGACAGTAATATCGGTAAACCGTCTGCACGTATTCGGACGAGTTGAGCGGATGCTGACAATAATAATGGGGTCTTGTAAAACCGATGGGTTTACCGAAGGAGAATGGGATTTCCCCTGTTTTTAATTGGTAGTGTGCAAAGCCGTTTAGGGTTGTCAACTCTAATTCAGGAAAGAAGAATAATATTGGGAAATGGCCGTGGAACCGGCAGACGATGGTTTCAGTTATAGGGCAACCGGTAAAGCTTTCACTATGGGTGAAAAAGCCCATTGGACCCCACCAATCATCCGGTCTATCACTGTAAATCCATATAGTGTTCTTTGCAAGACTGTAGAGACTGTTGATTAAGGCGTCCTTAAGCCATAATGGCAGCTCAGACCGGTAGATAACTTCTTGCCATGCAAGGCTACGTCGAAGCATGTCATCAGAGTTCGCAGCGACGAAACGTGCCACGTCAGCGGGACTTTTGAATCTTGTTAAGTACCGGTGTTCATGGGGCATACCGTCACTGTCGCGGAAGTAGGGATAAAACCAGGCTAAGACGAAGTTCACATTCGTCTCAGCTCCAGGCATGATTTTGAAATCAAGTGCTAGGGTTGCACCTGGATGCGTGGCGGAGGCTCTCTGCATCTCCCTGTTAAGGCTTGTCCAAGGAGCTGCTTCTGTTCCGAGCGCTGCTCCATGTTTAACAGCTGTCCTTGGATGAATAACGCCGATAGCATAGCCTACTTCTTTTCCATGTTTAACTTCAACACCAGCCAGATTATCCTCCTTATCTGTTAATTCAATTCTGGTAAACGTTTCGCCTTCATGCGGTGTTGGACCAGGAAAGATTAACGCTAAGCAGCCGGATAAAGGCTTCTCTCCCGTGTTCGTCAACCATGTCTTGAAGACTATTGCCGGCGTGTTAGACGTTTCAACGTCTCCCGGCACAAAAGGAGTGAAGGCGCGGAGACTAACTTCCAACGGCAGGTCGAGGACGTATTGTAAATCTGCAAAAGGATAATGCCCCCAGTAGCATATGTCGGAAACACCTTTTAAACCTTCAGGCGGCTTTAGTGTCAAGACGCGGATCTCCGAATCCAAGACAAGTGCTAAAAATGGTGAGTTCAACTCGCGGGGTTTTGGCCAAGTGTTAAAAATCGTGCATTTTCCTAAGGTTCCGTCCGTGTTAAGACTAATGTATCCGGTTCCTAATCCACCCAGTGGCATACCCTCTACAGCTCTGCCTCCTCGGTAAACAACTCCAGCGACTGAATGGGTGAAACCGTCTGCAGAAAATTCCATGAACCGGCATTCCGGCAGTTCCTTTGGGAATAATAGTTTTCCACGCATTTCTTTCATAACCTCTTCCTCCTAAACTGTTTACTAATCAAATGGAGACTGGCTTCTTTAAACTTTGCTGAAGCCCTTTGAACGTGTGTTAATGAAGTATTCATAATGCTAAATTGGTAAAATAATTTAATAATTAAACATTTAGCTGAGAGGAGGGTTAATTCACACGCCTCTTCTTCACAGCTACGCGTAGCCAAGTCTCTGGATGGAAAGATGTATGGTATGTTACTGGCGTGTTAAAGCCAATGCTGCTTTGAATCGGATAGTCAACCCCGTATGTCGATCATAAGTGTTAACTATTTTCAACAGTAGCACAACCCGCCGGATTCTTCCATCCTAATGTTTAAGCTTTTTAGAGAATTGGCTTTGACGAGAAGCAGACCTCAGGCGCCTGCAGACTATTTCAAAACAGCATACGGCTCTGCTGGGGAAATCCAGGCTTTGAAACACGTACCGCATTAGCTGGTCTCTATAACCGTAAGTGGAGACAGATAAAAAGCGTCTCTGGACTTCAGACAGCGTGCGAGAAGGAAGTTCCTCACAATGATTTATTTTTCCAGAGAGGTGCGGAGGGTGGGATTTGAACCCACGAACCCCTTCGGGACGAGGTCCTAAGCCTCGCGCGATTGACCAGGCTACGCGACCTCCGCTGGTTAGATTTCCATCAGGCTTCCGGATATAAGTGTTTTTCAGCAAGTTTTTAATTCCAGTAGGCTGTATCTTAGACGGGATGAGAAGCATATTCTTCAGGAATGGGGTGGTTTACGCGCTTGATTCCTCTAAACTGCCTTACAGAGAGAGTTGGCTTAGGCTTACGAATGCCCGTCAAGTGGCTTCTGCAATAAGGAAAATGCAGATCAGGGGAGCTCCGTTAATCGGGGTTGCTGCAGCCTACGGCCTTGCCTTAGAGGCTCTAAGATACAGGGGGAGTGATGTTGAAAAACTGAGAAACAGGGTATTGAAAGCCTCGGAGGAGCTTAGGCTCGCTAGGCCTACTGGAAGGAATCTGGGCTGGGCGATAGACAGGTGTCTTCAAGCAGTGAGGGAAGAAGAAACAGTAAGCGGTTTAAGAAGAAGACTTCTCGAGGAGGCTAATAGTATTGCTGACGAGGATGTTGAGACCAACCTTAAGATCGCCAGGAATGGTTTGGAATTGGTTAGGGATGGTGACAGGATTCTTACGCATTGCAACACAGGTGGCCTAGGTACTGTAGAGTATGGTACTGCTCTTGGAATAATAAGGCTAGCGTGGGAAAAGGGAAGAAGGATTTCAGTACTGGCTACTGAAACCAGGCCGTTGCTCCAGGGTGCGAGGCTTACTGCTTGGGAGCTTAAGAAATACGGGGTTCCTTTTAAACTGATATGTGACTCCATGGCTGGATACGTTATGTCTAGAGGCATGGTTGACAAGGTTCTCGTTGGTGCGGACAGGATTCTTGTAACAGGCCATGTTGCGAACAAGATTGGGACCCTTACACTAGCGGTTCTGGCGAAGCACTACAACGTGCCTTTTTACGTTGCAGCACCATTATCAACTTTCGACCTTACGACTAAGCCTGAGGATATTCCTATTGAGGAAAGAGACTCTGTGGAAGTCACTCATTTTCTCAGCAGGCTTATCACTGTTGAAGGAGTTGAAGTCATTAACCCCGCGTTCGACATCACGCCTCCTGAACTAATCTCAGGGATAGTTACTGAGAAGGGAGTGATCCAGCCTCCTTATGAAACCAATATTCCTAAAGCCTTCTCGGAGAAGGGTCGCTAGCCTCCCTATGCTTGTTCCGCGAGAAGCTGGAAAAGGGGCTTGAGGTGACGGTAAAGAGAAACGTAGAGGCGGTATTGTTTATCGTAGAGTTTTGAAGCCCAAGGATCCGGGTTTGAAGAATCACCATACTTAACTGTCTCAGCACACGCCTGATTCAGATCCATCCATAGGCCGCAGGCAATCCCAGCCAGTAGGCAGGAGCCGAAGCAAACATCGTTCGGCTGGGCAGCGCTCACAACGGTTTCTGAGAGAACACTGGCCAGTATTTCTCTCCAGAGGCTGCTTCCTGAGCCTCCTCCTCTGAAAACCAGTTTTTCAGGCTTTAACCCGAGGCCTGTTAAAACCTCTTTACAATCCCTGAACGCGAACGCCACGCCTTCTAAGACAGCCCTAACCATGTGAGTCTTATCATGCGCCAGGTTTAAACCGAAGAAGACGCCTCTTGCAGCAGGGTCGTTGTGAGGAGTCCTTTCTCCTATCAAGTACGGGAGGAAAACAAGTCCTTCCGAACCCGGGGGCGGCTTAGCAGCCTCCAGGGTTAAAAGATCGTACGCATCTATCCCGCAGATTTCTGAGAGAAGTTTCTCCTCTTTCCCAAGAGCATCTCTAAACCATCTTAGGGATAAGCCTGCTGAGAGCGTTGAGCCTTGAACAACCCACATGTCTGGAGCAGCATGGCAGAAAGTATTCGTCCGACCCATCTTGTCCACCACTGGTCTAGCCGTTGGGCTTAGAACCTGGCCTCCAGTACCTATGTTCACCGACCAGACTCCTTCACGCACTACGCCGCAGCCGAGCGCCCCAACCATAGAGTCTCCGCCGCCTGTTGCCACAATCGTTCCAGGCCTTAAGCCCAATGTCTCCGCCGCCTGTCTACTAAGTTCCCCAGCAGCCTCATGCGAACCCTTAATCTCTGGAAGAGCGTCCAGCTCTATGCCTACGATTGACGCTATTTCCTGAGACCATTGTCTTCTACGTATGTCGAGAAGCAGTGATCCTGAAGCATCGCTGAAATCAGTGCAGACAACATCAGTCAGCCTCATCCTAATGTAATCCTTTGGAAATAGAAGTGTTTTCACAGCCTCCGCGATCCTCGGCTCATTCTGCCTAACCCATAGGAAGCTTACAGCGGCGAAGCCCGTGGACGCCCTGTTTCCAGTTATCTCTATCAATGCTTCTGCTCCAAGCTCATTCTCAATCTGAATGCGTTGGCTCCTAGTTCTATTGTCAGACCATATTATCGCGGGTCTCAAAACTTCTCCGTAACTGTCTAGAAGAACCATTCCATGCATCTGGCCGGAGACACAGATGCTTGAAACAGAGTCCCCGTTGAACCCAGTTCTACTGAGAAGCTCGTGAACAGCCTCCTTTACGCTATGCCACCATACAGCAGGATCCTGCTCGCACCATCCTGGATGAGGAGACTTAATCGGATATGGCCTACTGGCGTTCAAAACTACTGAACCATTGCTGTCGACAAGCATAGCCTTAACGCTTGACGTTCCAAGATCAAGCCCGAGCACAAGAGGAGGCTCCACGCGCCCCATCATCATTATTTATGACATACTAATCTTATATAAAGTTAGCAACGTCAAAACTCTGAGGGTAAGGATGCTTCATGCGTCGACTGAGGAGAGCCCCGTGCTCTTCTAAGGGCTGATGGTTGCAGCGGGAACCCGGTCTGGCAAAACCAGATGAAGAGAAGCAAGTCGACTAGCTGCAAACCTAAAACACCGAGTTAATCATAAAATAATGATTCTTCCACAGGTAATTAGAAAAACGGCGATGAATGGGCCGAGCCGGACTCGAACCGGCAGCCTCCTGCGCGTCAGGCAGGTGTCCTAGCCATTTAGACGATCGGCCCTATATCCTAATCCTGTTATTAACAGGAGAGTCATGTTTTAAAGTTTTCCCGTGGGAAGCCCGGGATTTTGAAAGCCCACCGGCAAATTTGAGCTCAATCAACCGTATCGAACCGCTATTTTAAGATCCCTCTAGTGTAATCGCTTGAAACTTGGAAGTGTTAGCGCGTTACAACGTGTTGAGAGGGTTAGGCGTGTCTTAAATGGGATAATAAGGATGAGAATAACTTTCAACACGTTTATCTAATGGGGAATCTCAATAAGCAGCCAGCTGCGACTTTGAAACAGGGAGCATCATTCATAATTAAACCCGCTCTGAGGCTCCCGTATTGTCCAAATTAACTTAAGGATAGGCCTCCACCGGTGCCGACTCCATTAGGGAGAAGCAGGTGTGAGAGTGAAACTCATAGTGCGCTTGAATACGGGCGTGCACTAATAGTAAGCGGCCTGAGAGTTCCTACACGGTTTTTCTGGGAAAAGTTTTCAATCCTAAGCTTTTTGCTGCTACTCGAAGAGCGCGCCTAGTCCAGCCATTTCCTCAGCCGGCTTCTTCTCCTCCTTCTTCTCCTCCTTCTTCTCAGCCGGTGCCTGCTGGGCTGCTGGCGTAGCTGGGGCTACTGGACCTATTGCCAGCGGAGTTGATAATACTTCATCAATATTCACTTTCGAGAGCGAGGAAACCAGTACTTTTATCCTGGCTTCATCAGGCTCTATGCCTGCTGCCCTCATTATGGCTTTTATCCTTTCCTCTGTAATCTCCTGCTTTGCGGAATGCAGGAGCAGTGCCGCATGGATGTATTCAGACATCAGCATCCACCTCAGAATTTTCTGAGCATTCTTACGCAGGGTGTTTTTAAGCTTTTATCCGCTCTTTCAACATACCTTTAAACCTGCTTAAACGTTCTTTAGAAGACAAGCTCCTTAGTGATACCGTGTCATGGGCTTCTGAGCCTAGGCTTTTTCAAGAACTGATTCAAGCCGGCTTGCCTCTGCTCTCGCTGTCTGCAGCATTATTCTAACCGTGTTTTCATCATAGTACTGTGCTTTAAGGCTTAGTGTAACGGCCTTGGAAAAGGCTTCTCTAAGCATTATTCTAAGAGATTCAGGCGTCGGGAAGAACGTTGCAACAGACAGTTTTAAAGCGTTTTCAACACTCTTTGAGAATCCATTCGCAATGTCCTCAAAAGTTATTGAGAGAACTTCCTCACTATATACTATGCCATCGTGAATCGCGGCGTATGATTTTATGAATGCTTCAACAGGCCTTATGTTAAGCTTCGAGAGGACGGAGGCCAGTTGAGGCGTAACCACGTCCCCCGGCTTCGCTACGACAGTGTCTTTCGTTACCCATATGCTTCCGGTTTCAATCCTCGTCGGTAGGCCTACCTCGTTGAGAGAAGAGATCACTGGGCCAGCTGGAAGACCGGTGTTTCCAGCGGGAACAACTATCTCCCTGTCAACAACATCCCCAGCGTTAAGAGGCAGTCTTATCGAATATTTCTTAAGCTCCTGTTGTAGCTCATACGGATTCACGTTTGAAACAATCAGCATTACTGAACCCTTGGAAGCATACTTCTTTAAGAACTCTCTTAACGCTTGCGAACTTGTTTTCTCAGCAGCCTTCTGTAGAAGCGTCGTCTTAACATGTTTCAGAATAGCTTTCCCCCTTAGTCTTCTCCTAGCCTCGTTTATCGTTATGGATTTAACCCTGAAAGTGTTGACAAGCATAACCGTCTTGCTCGACTCTATCAGGCGGAGAATCTCGTCTACTACTCTTGCCTTGAGAACCTGCTGGCTCAAGCCTTAGCCTCCCTCGATGCTTTAACGATCCTACCCATGGTTGTCTTAAACCCTACGTATCTTATTGATGCTGAACGCGGGAGTCTTCTTTCAACCACCGATAAGACTGCACTAGCGTTCTCCAGAAGCTGTTGAACAGTCATTTCCTCATGCCCTATTTTACATGAGACGGCGAGGCTGGATTTAAGCACAAGCCTCACGCTTCTCCTAAGCCTTTCAACAATCGGTGTTATCGACGAGGCTGGCGGAACCGGTGTTGGCATCTTGTTCTTAGGTCCGAGGAACTGGCCGAGCACCCTGCCGACCAGAGGCATGAGCGGTGCTTCAGCTATGAAGAAATCGTAGGATTGCGCAATCTTCCTGCAGTTCTTCTTCTTACCGGCCATGCTGCTTAAAGAGTCTCTCGAAAGAACGTCCAGCCCAAGGCTTTTTGCTTCAATAGTCAAGGAGCCGTCTGTGAAGACGCATATTTTAGGCTGCGATTTATAAGGGCTGTGTGGAAGTTCCACGAGCTCTGTAAACCTTTGATCCGGCTTAGACAGGTCCACGCCGGCTAGGCACACGACTATTTCAACACTCTGCCGAAACTTCCTGGGCCTATTGTTCTCTGGTGAAAGAGCTTTTCTTAAAGCGTTTTCCAGCGAACTCTTGCTGACCGAGAGCGCTACCGACATTCTACGCACCCTCCCTGCTTAAAACCTCATCGTACTCTCCTTTTTCAAGCATGCTGATAACTTCCTTCGGAGGCTTAGAGTCAACAGTTACACCCATGCTTTGACAAGTCCCCAAAACCTCCTTCACAACCCCCTTAAGCGTCTTAGAATAGGTATCGTTCATCTTCATCTTAGCTATTTTAACGACTGCTTGGAAACTCAGGTTTCCCTTAGCCTCCTTGCCGGGTGCTCCAGACCCTTTGTCTATCCCAGCCTCCTTAGCTATCAGAGCTGAGGTTGTGGGGGTTTTAAGAGTTACCGTGAACTGCTTCGTATCGGTGTCAACCTCAATCTCAACCGGGACCTTCATCCCCTTAAAATCCTTAGTGGCTTCGTTTATCTTAGCCACTACTGCCCCAACGTTAACACCTAAAGGGCCTATGGCTGGGCCTAGGGGTGGTCCCGGCGAAGCATTACCGCCCTCCACTATTAGGCTGAGAGTCTTCTTAGCCAGTTTTACACACCTTTTCAACGTGAGGCCTCTTGCAAGCCTTAAAAATATTTCTTAAGCAATCCAGGCCCTTAGGAATGGGTTTAAAGCTTAGCCTGGCCTTCTTCAACAACCCTTACGCTGTCCATTTTAAGCGTTATTGGAAACGGGGCCACTGCACCGTCAAGCTCCACTGTAACCTCGTTCCTCTCAGGATTGACTTCTAAAACCCTTGCGCGGTTCTTTTTAAGCAGGCCTCCGACTATTTCAACAATATCTCCAACTTTAATCTCGGTGGCGACTGGTTTCTCCTCAAAATACTTTCTAAGATCGTTAATGCTTAAACTGCCCTGAACCCTTCTTTTAACATGCTTAATATCCCTTATCGCCTCCTCAACCGGAAAGGGGGAGTCGGCCTCGATGTAAATATAGCCCTTTAAACCAGGCAGCACTATTACGGAGTGAATCGGAAGACCCTCAGCTTCACACCTGTTCTTGATCATGAGGGCTGAAGACATTTCTTGGCCTATGGAGGTCCTCACGAGGAAAAACTTCGGCTCAGCAGTCTTATCCCTGCTCATCCTGTTCAGCAACCCCTTATCTGAGTTTCACACCCGTTAGCTGAAGGAGTGAGGCAACAATGTGTACAACGAAAGCCATTCCCCCGACTACGAGGATTCCGATTAAGAAGATCTTTAGTGATAGCTTCAGCTCTGACCCGTCGGGTTTCTCGCTGAGCTTCAACACTCTAATTATGGTTCTAACCCTGTCTGTAAGACCCATACCCGGTTTCCAACTGGAAAACAGGAATATATTCTTTTCCCCCGGATTAGACAAGCATCATTAGGCTGTTAACGTATTCCTTAGGGTTGAACCTTTTAAGATCAGAGTATTTCTGCCCAGTTCCCACGTATATGACTGGCTTCTTGGATGTGAAGGATACTGAGAGCGCTGCTCCCCCCTTAACGTCAGCGTCGAACTTGGCCAGTATTACCGCGTCGAAGCCGACATGACTGTTGAAGTCGGCAGCCTGGTTCCAAGCATCGTTCCCAGTTAACGCGTCTACTACAAGTATCGTGTACGAGGGTTCAACAACCCTCTTAATCTTTCTAAGCTCATCCATGAGGTTTACGTCAGTATGCATTCTTCCAGCCGTGTCTATAAGGACAGCATCTATCCCCCTTCTTAAGGCTTGTTGAACTGCTTCGAAGCCTACGCTCGCAGGGTCTGAACCATACTCTTTAAAAACCATCGGCAGCCCAAGCGCCTTAGCATGCTGACCGAGTTGCTCCACAGCTCCAGCTCTGAAAGTGTCGCTGCAAGCCAGAAGGACGCTTAAACCATTCTCTTTAAACATGTGTGCAACCTTGGCTATTGTCGTTGTTTTCCCAACACCATTGACACCTATGAAAAGAAGCTTAAAGGGCTTCGGTGATCTCCGGGCTTCCTCGACAAGGTCGATTTGAGAATTGCCCAACGTTTTCAGGAGGAAGAGCGTCAACTCTTGTTCTACAAGCTTCTTCACAGCATCCCTGTCGAAAATAGGGGTTCTCCGCCCTTCAAGGGTTTCAGCAATAGTCTTCTTCAACTCGTCGACAAGCGGGAGAGCCACGTCGCAGAGCACTAGTTTAAGCCCATAATCGTCAAGAACCTCTTCAATCTTCTCCCGGCTGAGCGGTCTTGTTGAAACAGCTTCCACGAGGGATTTGAAAAGCTCGCCTACCTTCATAAGGAGCACTATTTCTTAAGCTTCTCGTAGAGCAGTTGAATCCTGCTCCTGCTCTCTTCTATCTTAGCCTGAAGACTACTCATCTGGGTCTCTATGGATCCACGCGCATCATTAAGCTCGCTTAACCTTTTTTCAACCATTTTAAGAGTCTCCTCCAGGCTTCTCTCAATAAGTATTCCCGATCCGGTGTTAACGAGAAACCTGTTAGTATCTTTCAAAACTGCTTTACCGTAGACTCCTCCACCTATGTCTAGAAAAAGCTCAACACCTTCACCGGCTTTAGAAATCTCCTCGAGAGCGGATTTAGAAACCTGAAGGTCGTTTATAGATGCTACTACAAGCTGGTATCTTGACCTAAGCTCCTCCATGATTGTTTCGAATGATCTGAGCTCCGTTATGGCTTTCCTAAGCTCCTCCTCGCTCATCGGTTTCAGTCTTAACCTCCTCTAGGCTGAGTATTTTAATATTCTCCCTTTTAACACGGTGTCTACTCCCTATCAGAGAGTAGGCCTTCTCAAGAGCGGTCTTCTCCTTAGAAGCATCCACGCTTATGAAGAAAGGGATCTCCCTCAAAGGTTTTCGAAATGCTCCTTTAACTTTGAACACTGGCATGCCTGAGCCTGGAGACGGGGCTTATTAAAAATTTTTCAGCGCCAGCGATATGCTCATAAGCTCAGCCCCGGTTGTAGACTCTCCCACAAGCACCCCATACGGGCTTGCGAGCATGCCGAGCCTTATGAAAGCCAGCCCGTCGTTCACCGACACTGTGTAAACCCTGAGCTTTAAAACGTCTTCTAGAAGCTTCTTCTCTCTGTCTGACAGTATCTTGGAGGCGAAGCACAGTTCCTCTCCAGGCACTGCAAGAGCCCCTATAGCGACATAGTTGGCAAGTCTTGCGAAATCATAGTCGACCCCAAGGAAGTCAGCTATCGCTCTGGCCTCATTCGCGGGGACTCTCGTCGAGAAAAGCGCTCCCTTATTCGAGAGAATCATCATGTTTCCCCATGCTTTAAGCCTGCTTTCAACCCTCATGATCTCCTTACCAAGCGTCTCCAGCTCTCTTAGCTCCTCATCCTCAACAGTGTCCGGGGCGATTATGAAGCTCGAGTTCACCGCTATCATCGATGAAACGGCATGAACACCACCTATGTTTGTCACCGCTATCGAGCCGACTTTTAGAAAATCCCTAAGCCTCTTTAGGAAGCCCTGCGGAGCATTCTTGTTAACTACAGCATTAACTCCAAAGACCTTCGAGTAGGCCCCTATGAAGGGTGTTTTCCAGATTGATGCTCTGGCTACTTCCATGACTTATCGCTGCTCTGAAGCGGGGAGCCTTAGAACAACCTCATCCTCTTCAACGACCGCGAGAACTCTCATACGACTCTTCAAAACTTTCCCAAGGTTGGAGTGAATATACTCGTTCAAATCATTCCCAATAACTATTCTCTTACCTTTAAAAGCCTTTGAAGCCTTCTCCCTGAGCTTGCGGATTGCTACTTCACGCCTATCCGGAAAAGGCGCATTCTTAACCCTTGAAAGATTTATTGAAAGAATGGTCTCCTGAGTCTTACTGCTCATCTCAAACCACCTTAAAGCTTGATCCTGCTTCTTCTCCAGTTTCTCCAGCGATGTGTAAACCTTACTTTCCCACGTGTCTTAGCTATGACCCATGTTGGCACGGAGTAGGCTCTCTTCAACTCAGCCTGCAGGCGAAGCTTCTTGCCAACAGTCTTGCTCCTAGCCAGCTCCACTCACCTCAACCCTCTTTTCGAAGACAAGTATATTCTCTCCAGGATCTCCTTCAGATACTCGTCTTCAACCGGTATTTTAAGCTTGCCCTGCTGCGCTAAGGCTATAAGGTATTTCTCAACCTGCTCTGCAAGCTGTGGCTTAACCAGCCTTAGATTATTCAAACGGCTCCTCGCCTCAGGCGTGAAAACAATCCTGCTTAAAGTCTTTATGACCGTCTGCTCCTCTTGCCTACGCTTGCTTTCCTCAAGATCCTTCTCCATCTGTCTGCGCCGCTGTTCAAGTATTCTTGCAATCTCCTCGTCCTCACTCATTTTCCCAACTACCCTTTTCCAGCAATCTCGCGGGACAGCTTGTCTAGGAGGGAAACACCCTTCGGCGTCAATCCCCTGCCCTTGTTCGACCTACTTACTAGACCTGCTGCCTCAAGCTGCTGAAGGATCCTTCTGATTATTGCTCCACCAGCCCTAACCTTATGCGCCCTCCTCATAGGGTATTTCTTCCTACCGCCGTACGCCTTTCTAAGTCTTGAAACACCCATCGGACCCTTCACGTAAAGCCTTCTAAGTATTGAGGCGGCTCTGACATACCACCAGTCTAAGCGATCCGGAGGCCTCTCCCGGTGGCTGCCCGTTTTAACGAAAAGAGCCCACCTAGGGGGACTTACCTCCTTAACGTTCTCACTAAGGTATTCTGCAATCCTCTCTATCAGCATGTCAGCCGGAACCGCTTTAACATGTACAGCCTCCAACAGTCTTCAGTCTCCGCTTAGAGGCAAAGGTTTTATAAGGTTTAGCGTGGGGAGGCCTATGGATGAAGAGTCTCGTATGCTTTTTCGACGCGAGCCTTGAGCTTGTTCCAAGAGAGCTAGCTGCCCATCCGCAGGTTGTTAAAAACGCTGCTAAAAAGGGGAAAAACCCGTTGGAAACGATGCTTGAAAAAAGCATCCATCATAAGGCGATTCTGAGGCTTGAAAACAGGGAGAAAAGAGGCAGGCCGGATATTCTGCATACCTGTCTTAAAATAGTTTCAGACTCCCCCGTATATAGGGCTGGGAAGCTGAGGGTTGTGGTGCACACCGTAGGCGGGAAATGGATTGTTCCAATAGGGAGAATAAGGTTTCCAGTGACCTACGGGAACTTCATAGGGTTGATGGAAAAGCTTCTCTCAGAAGGCAGAATCCTAGACCCTAGTGGGAGAATCCTTATTGAAACAGTGTCGAAAAAGGATGCTTTAAGGGTTTTAGACGAATATCCTCGCAGGATACTCTTCACTCATGTTGGCAGGAGAGTTGAGGTTAGAGATTATGTTGAAAGCGTTTCAAAAGACGGTGTCCCAGCATGCTTTTTCATAGGTGCATACCCGAGGGGAAGACCCTCTGAAGAAATATGGAGCATGACTGGGGAGAAGATTTCAGTTTACGACGGGGTTTTAGCAGCCTGGACGGTGACAGCTTGGCTTACTTACGAGATATTCCGGCTAAATCCTTGCTAGTATATGAAGACTCTTGACGCAATAACCCTGTCGTAAACCTCGTCCAACTCCCTTACTTCAGAGAATAATCCTGAAAGCTCGGCGATTCTCTGTGCTAAAAGATGGTAGCAAGCATATGCTTCTCCAGTCATAACGTAGTAGAAGAAATCCTTGCAGGAACAATACTTTACCAATGGGATAACAAGATACTCCTCCTCCCTGCCTACGATAATCCACCTAACCCTGTTTGAGGGCTGCAGAACATACTTCTTCACTCTTTTTAAGGCTACTGTCCTTAATGCTTTCCTGCCTCTTTCGCCGAAAACGCTGATAATCTTCTCCTCACACTCGCGCGTCACACCCTGAGTCTTAAGAGTAATTGCTATTTCCTCAGGTATGCTGTCAGCGTTATCCTTATCTTTAATCATCCTCTCATTACCTAGGCTTGAACACGCAGACAGGATTTAAGCTTATTAAAGGGGAGCCGGCGCTGCTAGCTGGAGAAACACTCGTTATCGCAGACACACACATAGGTTACGAGGGTGAGATACGGCTTAAGGGGATTAAGCTTCCAAGCCTAACCAGGAGCATCCTTACGCGTATTCTAAACCTGGCTGAGAAAACATCTGCTACAAGACTGCTGATCCTTGGAGACTTGAAACACACTGTCTACGGGCCCAGGGGGCTCGAGTGGATGGAGATCCCGGAGTTCATGCGGAGAATCGCCACCAGGTTTGAATGGGTTGGTGTCGTTCCTGGAAATCACGACGGGGATCTTTACACCGTCCTGCCTGAGGAAGTTGAGCTAATGGATTCTGACGGAGTCCTGCTCAACGGGATTCTCTTCACGCATGGTCATAAGAGGATTGATAATGTTCTCGACAAGAAAGGTTGGAGCAATGTTAGGAAAATTGTAGTTGGACATTTCCACCCGGCTGTAGAGCTTCTCGACGACCTAGGATACAGATACGTGATTCCGGTCTGGATTAGGGGTTTACTGAAGAACAGTGTTGAAATATTTTTTATGCCGGCTTTCAACAAGAACATTGGGAAACTTATAGTTAACAATCCTGAGAGAATGTCTGATGAGTTAAAAGGTTTCTTAAAAACAGGTTCAATTAATCTTAAAGAGGCTGAGGCATACAGCCTTGACCTAGTCCTCATAGGGAGAATCGGTGAAATAGAGACATAAATATACGCGTCGGTTTTCCTTCTAGAGTAGGATCCTGCTGTCTAGCGCGCTGTTTTCACAGTATTCTTTCGAAAACGTTGAATACTTTAATACTGTTGAGAAAAACTTATATCAAGACTTTAAACATAATCCTGTGAGTTTGAATACTCGGATCCAGAAAATAGTGTTTATAATGGGTCTAATACTATTCTCAACGGGGGTCTTTATTACGATGGGTATTCCGGAGGACGCCGGCTGGAAGCATAGGAGCAAAACATTGATTGAAGGAAAAACTATAAGTGTTTCAGCTGGATGGAAATCTGACAGCAGGAAACTCATCGAAGAGGTTCTAAAAGTTGAAGCCCCTCTGAAATACGATGTATGTTGGGGAGCCACGCCGCTCTTCTTCGGAGAGGAAAAAGACTTCATGATAACTGGGGGGGCAGTTGAGCAATCATCTCCTAGAAAGCCTTTCAACCTATATGTTCTCGACCGTGTAAACCTCAACCTGTGGGAAGCAGGATTACCCTACAGGGCTTACTACGAGGAGAAGGGTAAGACTTCAGTCAACTTCACCTTCACAATAGCATCGAAGGAAAATTTGCCTGACGCAATCTATTTTATCGTGGAGGAGCATGATCCAGGAGTAGAGCCAATAGTCCTTGTCAGCTCGACGATCAGCTGGACCGAGAAATCTTCGAAAACAGATTGCACTGGATACGTAGCGTTCACGCCTCAGGTTTTAATCGGAGAGGCTAAGGATTTCATGCTTAAGGGTAACGCTACAGAGGAGAACGGAAACAGGTTCAACTTCTACGTTATGGAGTATTCTAACTATTGGGAATGGCTTGCAGGTAAAAACTATACGGCCATGCTTGAGCGGGAGGACGTGAACTTTTTAAGCTTCAACATTTCGCTTGCAGAAGATCAAGTGAGCCCGGCGTTCAGCGTGTGTTTTGTTGTTGAAAATACCTTAAAAGATGTGGATGAAAAAATCATTATTAATGCGACGTTAGAATGGCAGGAGAAAACAACTGTTTCACCAGTCCCCGGTGGAAAAATAATTGGCATCATCATGGCAAGCATGGGCCTTATCATGATAGTTACTGGAATTGCTCCGGTAGTATTTAAACATGGAGGAAATCTCTTCGACAACATGGGAAATAATGTATAGAATAGGCCCATGAAAGCATGAGAGAAGAGCATGTGTAGAGTTGGGTTCACGCGATTTAGCTACGTGACGTGTTTATGATACGTATTGATACCAGTAGAAAAGCGCGGCGCTTAAACCGGTTTTCTTAAAGTACGTGTTTCCTACTGGTTTAGACTTGATCCTTGAAGCATTAGAATGTTCAAAAGCTGTTTACGCGCACATTTAGATGGTAACACTTGACTGGTTGGTCGTTGAAGTTTTAAAAATGTTCTCGTAAGGTTTAAAAGCTAAAAATGTTTTTCAATTTCATGAAAAACGGGGTCGTTTTCTCCACGGCCTTGGACGACAATTTCTTAGAGGTTTTAAGCGGGGAAATGCCTTTTAAAAACGAGGTTGTTGCGATAAAGCTCCACATGGGTGAGCCCAGGAATAGGAACCATTTGAAGGCCGAGGAGGTTAAGAGGTTTGTCGATTTGTTGAAGCGAATGGGCTGCAAGCCATTTCTTTTCGACACGACTGTTTCTTATGCTGGCAAGAGGAATAGTGTGGAGGGCTATTTTGAAGTAGCTGCTGTAAACGGCTTCACAGATGCTTTCATGGAGTGTCCAATAGTGATCGGCGATGAAGAGCATGAAGCGGTGAAAGGCAGGCTTGAATACCGGGTTGCTAAGAAACTTTGCGGTGTCTCCGTCCTAGTCTTGACTCATGTTAAGGGTCATCCCTGTTCCGGCATAGGTGCTGCTATAAAGAACTTGGGAATGGGAGCAATGACCAAGAAAACTAAGTCAGAAATCCATGAAGGCGGTAAACCAGTCTACGTCGGGGGCTGCGAGGTTTGCGGCGTCTGTGTCGAGAACTGTCCTATAGGTGTTATGAAGCTTGACGAAGATGAGAAAAGGCCGAAACCCTCTTTAACAGACTGCTTAGGATGCTCTAACTGTACGATAGTTTGTCCCAGAGGAGCCTTGAAGCCGCGAGTAGCTGCTTTTGACTTTCTGCTGGCGGAGGCCGCTAAGGCAGCGATTTCAAAATTTAAGAAGGTTTATTTCGTGAATTTTCTACAAAGGATGACGAGGTTTTGCGATTGTTTCGACGAGCCGTTGGAGCCAGTTATCGCTGACATAGGTATTCTCGCAGGCGGCGATATTCTTGCTGTTGAGAAAGCGACTCACGATTTAATTGTTAAAAAGGAAGGCAGAGATGTTTTCAAGGAGTTGAACAAGAAGTCTTTTAGAGAACAGTTGAAGGCTGCAGAACAAGTTTTCCTTGGTAAGCGAAATGATGGAGAAACTTAATACTAATGATTTTCTTAATAGAAGTACTCCGGCTTCTTCCTTCCCTCAGTTAATTCATACTGCCTAGCTGCCTCCTCCATCAGCCTGTCGAAGTCCCTACTGGTCTTTTCAATATCTTTAAGGTCAAGGTCTATTTTTAACATTTTAACCAGCTTCTCGAGAATAGCGTGAATACTTCTAGGATATATGTTGGCAAAGGGTGGAGCATGTCCCCATAGGCTTATAGCATCAATGCTTTTTCTCTGACAGGCGAGCACGAGAAGCGAGTGGATGCCTACTGGTGCGGGCTGCCTACTGCTTCCATACGTCACATATCCTACTCTGTATTCTTTCAACTCGTCTTTTAACCTGGGGTTTCCAACTACCGCCTCCACCGTCTGCTCTTCATGTGAAATTTCTGGAGTAACTACTCCGCCGATTATGTACATTCTCCTCACCCTGCAAAAACTTGCTAAATCAACTATTTCCTCAGCGTATTCGTTAGGCTTGAAATTAGGCTCGTCGGCAAGCAGAAGCATCAAATCGTTTCCTCCAGCCGTATTCTTACAGTAGAATAACTCTGTGGAAGGCCATTCTATCCTTCTTATAATACCCTCTTCAATCCATCCTAATGGCCGAGAGTTTTGAAGAATGTAGAAATCGTCCGGAACCATTTCGCCGAACTTTCTTGCCCCCAGCTTCCTTACTAGGTAGCTTACACTTCCGCTTGAAATTCTTCCAGCATCAGCCCAACCTCTAAACCCGAGTATGAACATTGGTTCTGTAAGTATAGGCTGCTCGTAAATATTGAATCTCCCCCTCATTCTATCTCCTAAGGTTTTGAACCCGTGGGAGGATTTAAACCTATTAAGCGAGCGACCAGCGCGGGGACTGCAAAATGACGTCGACGACGTGTCTTCTCCAACCCTCATTAACACCGTTTTCCTTTCAATATTCGAGCAGAAGCGCTTGGTCTCTCATTCCAGCAGCAGATATTGTTATTCATCCCCATACATGGGCATGCCTAAATTATTAGTAGAACTCTGGCTATCTTACCCTCAGGTATTCCCACCCCCTGGCCGCTTCCTTCTCCCTCGTTAAAAATCGTTACCCACACCGGAGAGTTACGCAGTGTTCAAGGTGCGCGGGCTATCTCCACTAGCCTTAAATTCCAAGAGTCTAAGTCCTTCTGCCACGCCTGTCGTTAGGTCTGTTTAACGTCAACGGGTGTAAATCCATGGGGGCGTGCTTCTCAATTACAGAACGTAAGTCCTTCCAGGGAAAAATGGCTGGGTAAAACGTCTTCCCTCGGATTTTTCCACGATGGCTTCAGGCTGGCGGAAAAAGGTTATATAGGTTGCTTCGATAAAATGCTTTGGACATGTCCATCGTTCAGACATATAGGGGCAAGACTCTCGAGGAGCTGAACAGCCTTTCGATGAACGAGCTGATGAGGCTTCTCCCAGCCAGGATTAGGAGAAGCCTTAAGAGAGGACTTCACCCTGAGACTCGGAAGCTCCTCGAGAAGATCAGGAAGGTTAAGGCTGAGATGGCTCGAACCGGGGTTCAGCCCAGGAGGATAAGAACTCACAGGAGGGATATGCCTATTCTCCCGGAGATGGTTGGGTTAACCATTGAGGTCCATAACGGTAAGGACTTCATACCTGTCGAAATCACTCTGGATAAGGTGGGCCACTACTTGGGTGAGTTTGCAATAACCAACAAGAGGGTTGTTCACGGTAAGCCTGGAGTCGGAGCTAGCAAGGCTTCTACTTACGTGCCTTTGAAGTAAGAAAAATAAAAAGGATTAGGGAAAGAATTGGCCTTACTGCTTCTTAGGCTGCTCCTTCCAAACATACGTTATTCTATCGTCTATCACCAGGTATTCTCCACTGTCCTTGACTGATACCATGGGTTTCTTCAATATTGTAGCAATCTTTCTAAGTCCTTCAAGCGACTTGACGTGTGCAACGTATCCTTCAGGAGTCTTCTCAAGCTTATCCACGTTCACTGCTCTACGTATGCTGGGCTCGGCTTCAGCCGCCTCCTTGCTCATTTTCTATCGCTAAAGCTGCTTTATCCTAGGATTTAAGCATTGCCTATAACGGGCAAAATATTTAATAATTGGTGCATATTCCTGTCCTGCTTCCACAGCCAAGGTGTTGAGTTTGCCAAGCTTTAAGTACAGTTTGGTTGAGGTGGACAGGGCCCGTTCGGCTAAGGCCAGCCTTAGAGAGGTTAGAGTATCGCCTAAACACTCGGTTGAGCTGGCCAGGTTTATAAAGGGTTTAAGGATCCCGGAGGCCAGGGAAAGGCTGGAGGCGGTTGTGGAGAAAAAGCTCCCTGTCCCGTTTAAAAGGTACAGGAAGAAGGTTCCTCATAGAAGGGGGGTTTTAAAAGCTGACTCCGGAAGGTATCCTGTTAAAGCAGCCAGGTTCTTACTAAGGCTGCTGGCGCAGCTTGAGGCTAATGCTGAGTTTAAAGGATTATCGCCGGAGAGGATGAGGATAACCGGTGTCGTTGTCCATCGTGGGAGAAAGCTGAAAAGATATACGCCTAGAGCCTTCGGAAGGGCTACACCGAGGTTTGAAACCCTTACTCACGTGGAGGCCTTGGCTGTGGAGGAGGCTGGTTGAAATGTCTGCTAGGCGGAAAACGATTTTCTACAAGAGGGTTCTTGAATTCGGAAAGCTGCATCAGAAGATCGACGACTTTCTAAAAGAGTACTTGAAGGAAGCTGGTTACAATGGTGTTAGACTGTTGAACGTCCCAATGGGTCTGGTGGTTACAATATACACTAGTAAGCCGGGTGCCGTCATAGGGCCGGATGGGAGAAACATAAGGGAGCTTCAAAACATGCTTCAGAAAAATTTTGGTCTTGAGAATCCTCAGGTTAATGTGGCTGAAGTTGAGAACCCTGATCTTGAGCCTCAACTGGTTGCGCAAATGATATGCAGGGCTTTAGAGCGGGGTGTTAAATACCGTAGGGCTGCTAGGGTTGCTCTCCGCAGGATAGTTGCAGCCGGTGCCGTTGGTTGCGAGATAAGGATAGCCGGTAAGCTGGCGACTGACAGAAGCAGGTTTGAAAAGTTTACATATGGTTATCTGCCTGCGGCTGGAGACCCAGCTATGAAGTATGTTAAAACCGGGAAGGCGAGTGTGCTTTTGCCTCAGGGCCTAATAGGGGTCAAGGTTAAGATTCTCTGTAAAGCATCCTTCCCGGATGAGGTTCAGATAATAGGGGTTCAGAAGGAGGCTGCTGAAGTTGGCGAGGCTAAAGGCGAGTGAAGTAAGGGCGATGTCTAGGGAGGAACGGCTTAAAAGGCTCCAGGAGCTTAGAAGCGAACTTATGATGGCGAGGATGAGAGCTGCCTCAGGGCTGGAGGAGAACACTAAGATGGTTAGAGAACTGAAGCGTGCTATAGCAAGAATACTTACTGTTGAAAAGGAGGAGGGGAGAATTGAGAGCTCCAAGTAACCTTGCGTATCACGAGTTGAATGGTCTGCATGTTAGGGTTGTGGATTTGAGCAGCGGGTCGACTGTTGCTTCGGGCAGGGTTGTCTGGGAAACGAAGAACACTTTCACCATACTGTCTGAAAGAGGCAGGTGTCTAACAATACCTAAGCATAACAAGAGATTCTTTTTCAGACTTGGCGACACGGATGTTGCTATAAATGGAGACTCGATTGCCTTCAGACCTGAAGAAAGAACTGGGAGGGTTGACCCATGAGCTTTCTTAAGGGTCTCAATATTTCTCCACCTGAGACCGAGTGCAGTGACAGGAAGTGTCCGTTTCACGGTGAAGTTAGGATCAGGGGAAGTGTTTTTGAGGGCGTTGTTGTTTCTGACCGAATGAAGAACACGGTGATCGTCATGAGAGAATACTTGCAGTATGTTCCGAAGTATAAGCGTTACATGAGGAAGAGGAGCAGAATACCTTCTCACAATCCTCCGTGCATCGCTGCTAGAACAGGGGATAAAGTTATAATAGGTGAGAGTAGACCTTTAAGCAAGACGGTGCATTTCGTAGTGCTGGGTAAGGTGAAGTAGCATGGCGGTGAAGAAATCCAGAGCAGTTTCTGCAAAAGGCATTTTAGAGTATAGGCTGAGAGGCTCTAGGGGTCTTCCTGTTGGCGCGAGCCTCGTCTGTGCGGACAATTCCGGCGCTAAGCTTCTAAGGATTGTTCAAGTAGCTAAGTCTGGAGGACGTCTTAGACGTCTACCCTCAGCTAAGGTGGGTGATCTAGTAACGGTCTCCGTTAAAAAGGGTACTCCTGACCTTAAGAACAAGCTTATGAAGGCGATAATAGTTAGACAGCGTTTCCCAATCAGGAGAAGAGACGGGTTAAGGGTTGTTTTCGAGGATAATGCTGCCGTGCTTATGACGCCTGAGGGAGACTTGAAGGGTACTGAGGTTAAGGGCCCGGTTGCAAAAGAGGCTGTGGACCTATGGCCTAAGCTTTCAGCACTAGCCTCGTCAGTGGTGTGAACGGTATGAACGAGAGACACTTAGCATATAAGGCTTCCTCCGTTCATCTGAGTCGTGAGCTTAGAAGTAAGTATGGTTTCAGGAGCCTGCCCATCAGAGCCGGAGACAGGGTTCTTATAATCAGAGGAGACTATAAGGGTGTTGAAGGCGATGTTAGCAGAGTTGACAGGGCGAGGGGGCGTGTCTACGTTTCAGGAGTATACCGTGAGAATGCTCGTGGCGAGCAGCGCTTAATACCAATACCGTTAAGCTCAGTGATACTCGTAAAGATTGAGGATAAGGATGAGTGGAGGCGGCGCTTGATAGAGAGGAAGCTTAAGCCAGTTAAGGAGGCATCGGAAAATGGCTCGTAAAGGTGGCTCTAAGAGCTTAAAGAGGTTTGCTGCCCCGCCTGTAATGCAGGTTTCCAGCGTTAAGGAGAGAAAGTTCGTCACCAGGCCTGAGCCTGGTCCACATAGTCTCAAGATGTCAATACCCTTGCAGGTTCTCGTCAGAGACATCTTGAAAATGGCTGAGACAGGTAGGGAGGCGAAATATGTGATAAGCCACTCGATGGTTCTCGTAGACGGGGTTGTGAGGACTTCCCACAAGTTTCCAGTGGGGCTTATGGATGTTGTCAGCGTGAGAGAGCTGGGTAAACACTTCAGGATTCTGGTTAACGAAAAGGGTGAGCTAATCCCGGTTGAAATCCCGCAGGAGGAGGCTTCCATGAAAATATGCAGGATTAACAAGAAATATCTTTACAGGGGCAGGCTGAGGCTTGCGACTGAGGATGGGCGATCCTTTGAAACGGAAGACTGGTCTCTGAACGTAGGCGGCTCGCTTCTTGTAAAGATTCCGGAAGGAACTGTTCTAGACAAGGCTCCTCTATGTGAAGGCGTTATTGGATATGTTTTCATGGGTAAGCACACGGGTGCCGTCGGCACCGTTAGAAAAGTCTCTGAATCAAGCCTGCTTAGAGAAAGTACTGTTACGCTTTCAGTTGCAGACGGGAGTGAAATAAGCACTGTTAAGGATTACGTTATGGTTGTCGGGAGGGATAAGCCTTGGTTGAAACTGTTTTAGAGGAGAAAAAGGCTCAGGCGAATCCTATGAGGCGAATAATGATCGAGAAGGTTGTGGTCAACATTTGTCCTGGGAAGCCGGGTGAACCCTTGGAGAAGGCTAAGCAGGTTTTAACGCTTTTAACCGGTATGAAGCCTGCTGAGAGAAGAGCTAGGAAAACAATAAAGGAGTTTGGCGTCAGAAGGCGTGAAGCCATCGCTGCGATAGTGACTCTAAGGGGTAGCAGGGCAGAGGAGTTTCTCGAAAAGGCTTTCACAGCAATCGGCAGGAAGGTGAAGGCATCCAGCTTCCAGAACGGTGTCTTCAGCTTCGGCGTGAGAGAGCATATTCAGTTTCCAGGGGTTAAGTATGATCCTAAGATAGGCGTGCTAGGTATGGATATATGTGTCAAGCTTTGCAGGCCAGGGTTCCGTGTAATGTATAGGAGGCGCAGGAGAAGCACTGTAGGCAAGTCTCATAGAATAACTAGGGAGGAGGCGATTAACTTTATGAAGGAGCGGTTCAGCCTGGAGGTTGTCTGAAATGGCTCGTCAAACTCCGAAGAAGAGAACGTTCGGCAAGGGCTCGAGGCCCTGTGTGAGATGCGGCTCATACGGGCCGATAATCCGGCAATACGGCTTAAACTATTGTAGACACTGCTTCAGGGAGGTTGCTCCACTGCTGGGCTTCAGGAAGTATAATTAGGTGTTACATGAATGACTCTTAATGATCCTCTGGCCAACGCGTTAACGGCTCTTCAAAACGCTGACCTGCGTAGAAAGAAAGAGTGCATAATATCTCCTGCTTCTAACCTTATAGGGCACGTGCTTAAGATTCTTCAGCAATCCGGGTACATAGGCGAGTTCGAATTCATAGACGATGGTAAAGCAGGCTTCTTCAGGGTTCAGCTTGTGGGGAGGATTAACAAGTGTAGGGCGATTAAGCCCAGGTTTCCAGCATCCTACCGTGATATTGAGAAGTTTGAAAAAATGTTTCTCCCAGCCTACAATGTTGGGCTTCTAATCGTTTCAACACCCCAGGGCTTAATGACTCATACTGAGGCTAAGAGCAGGAAGATTGGAGGAAGGTTGATCGCATATGTCTACTAGCAATATAGAGTCTGCTGTTCATGTTGCTACTGTGAAAGTGCCTGAAAACGTGAAGATAAGCCTCCAGTATTCAACTGTGACTGTTGAGGGGCCTCTTGGAAGGCTTTCCAGAGACTTTTCCCACACCGGTTTAAAGCTTACTCTAGAGGGAGACGTTCTTAAGGTTTTCAGCGTCAACAAAGGGAGAAGGTTTAAAGCGAGGGTTGGAACTGTTGCAAAATTGATTAAGAACATGTTTGAAGGCGTTCTCCACGGCTATATCGTTAGATTGAAGATTGTCTATTCTCACTTTCCCGTCACAGTTAAGTATGACAAGCCTACTGGAACGGTTTCTATACATAATTTCATGGGTGAGAAGTCTCCCCGACTCTTCAAAATACCTTTTCCAAACGTTGACATTCACGTTTCGGGTCAAGACATTACTGTCACAGGACTAGACAAGAACGAGGTTACTCAGGTTGCTGCAATGTTCGAATTAGCAACCAAGATTAAGGATAAGGATCCAAGAGTTTACATCGACGGCATATACGTTGTGGAGAAAGGATTATGGAGGAAGTGAATATGTCTGCCGAAATAAAGAAGCTTCTCTCCGCTAGGAGGAGACGGAAAGAAACAAAACCATCGTTCGTCAGGCAGGAGAGCTGGAGATACACTAGGCTTAGTGAAAACTGGCGTAGACCAAGAGGAAAGGACAGTAAAATGAGGCTTAGTGCAAAAGGCTGGCCTAAGACAGTCAACATCGGTTACGGCACACCAAGGCGGTCGAGAGGCCTCCACCCTTCAGGCTTAAGACCCATCCTTATCTCATCTAGACGCGACTTGGAGAAAGCAGGTTCTCCCAATGGTAAAATACTTGTATTCTCCTCTAGGCTTGGCAGAAGGCTGAGGGAGGCTCTTGCCAAGGAGGCCTCCTCCAAGGGCTTCATTATCGCGAACTATGAGAGGAAGGTTATTGAGAAGGCTGAGGAGGGTTAATAGTTGAGTGTTAAGACTGTCAGAAGACTGGCTGCTGACATCTTGAAAGTCGGGGAGTCGAGAATCTGGATAGACCCTGCAAGGATTGAAGAAGTTGAGGACGCTGTTACAAGGGCTGACGTGAGGAGGCTTATTAAAAGCGGCGTGGTAAGGGAGAGGCCGCCGTCAACCCCGAGCAGGGGGAGGGTTAGGGCGAGAAGCGGGAGAAGAGGCCCGGGAAGCAGGAAGGGGGCAAAGGGTGCTAGAATGACTGTGACATGGGTTGAGAAGGTCAGGGCTCAGAGAAGGCTTCTCAAACAGCTCCGGGACAAAGGCGTTATTTCAAGAAGGCTCTACAGGAGGCTCTACCTAATGGTTAAGGGCGGTGCTTTCTCTAGCAGAAGGGTTTTGATGAATTATGTTGCTTCGCTGAAAGAAAGGGGTGAGGCTGTTTAATGGCTAGGTCAGCATCCTACAGGGTGAAGTTTAAGCGTCGCAGGAAGGGTCTTACGGACTACTATTTAAGAACAAAGCTTCTCAGGTCAGGCTTACCTAGAGTGGTCGTAAGGGTTTCAAACAAGCATGTGCGCGTGGCGGTTGTTTCAAGCAGGCTCGGCGGGGACGTTGTTATTGCCCATGCTTTCTCACAGGAGCTTAAGAAATTCGGCTGGCCTTTCAGCTTCAACAATACTCCGGCAGCCTACTTGACGGCTTACTTAGCTGGATTAAGATGTTTAAAGAAAAATGTTTCAGAAGGTATTCTAGACGCTGGACTACACAAGCCGACTAAGGGTGGAAGAGTATATGCTGCTTGCAGCGGGCTTCTGGATGCGGGCTTCAAGTTGAGGGTTGACCCATCTATGCTCCCGGATAAGAGTAGGATAACGGGGGAACACATATCTCGCTTCTTCAAAGAATCAGGGGGAAAAGGTTTTTCAAGGTATGTGGAAGCCGGTTTGAAGGTTGAGGAGATGCCAAAAATATTTGAAGAGGTTAAAGGCAGGTTGAGGGAGGCTGCTGTAAATGGCTGAGGACGAGATAGGGGAGCCTGAGGAAGAAGTCAGAGAGATAACCATCGAAACTCCTTTAATAAGGATGATTAAAGAAGGCAGAGTTTCATCCGTTGAAGACGTTTTCAACATGGGTCTGAAGATAAGGGAGCCTGAGGCTATAGACCTTTTGTTACGCAAGATAAGGGAGGAAGTCATATCGATGAGCCCTGTTCAAAAGCAGAGCGATGCTGGTGAGAAGACTCGTTTCAGAGCACTCGTTGTCGTTGGGGATGAGGATGGTCATGTCGGCATAGGTTCAGCTAAGGCTAAGCAGGTTAGAGACGCGATTGAAAAGGCCGCTAGGAAGGCTAGGCTAAACATAATACCTGTACCAAGAGGATGCGGCTCGTGGGAGTGTAAATGCGGGGAGCCTCATTCAATACCTTCTAAAACATTCGGTAAGACTGGAAGTGTTTCTATCGTTCTATTCCCCGGTCCTAAGGGTCTCGGCTTGGTTGTAGGAGACGCTGCGAAACCTGTTTTCAGGCTCGCCGGGATAAAGGATGTTTGGTCTAAGACTAAGGGCTCCACTTCAACAAGCCACTCCTTCGTGACTGCTGCCTACCTTGCTTTGAAAAGGCTTTTCACAACCAGTTTCCTAGCTTCGGAGGCTGCTCGCGTTGAAGTCTGAGGGAAGCCTTCCTCCACTGGCAATAGTCGTTAGGGTAAGGGGATGTGTAAACGTTACTAAAGATGTTTCCACTACGCTCAGGAAGCTTAGACTCCTCAGGGTGAACTCTTCGACGCTCGTCAGGCTGACTCCCTCAGTGGAAGGCATGCTGAGAAAAGCGAAGGATTATGTTTTCTGGGGGAGAATAGATAAGAACACGCTTCGCCTACTACTCTTGAAAAGAGGCAGGCTTCCTGGAAACAGGCGTTTAAGCGATGAGAATATTTCAAAATACACTAGGTACGGGACGCTGGATGAGCTTGTTGAAGCAGTCTGGCTGAGCAGCTCTCCGGCTGAGGCTATTAAACCTGTTAAGCCTGTTTTCAGGCTTAACCCGCCTAAAGGCGGGTTTAAGAGAAGCGTTAAAAAACCCGTTAAGAAAGGCGGTATACTGGGAGACTGGGGAGATAGGGTAAGCCGGATTCTGCGGAGAATGGTCTAGCAGGCTGGGTCTGGCTTGAAAACTTGGCAAGGCTAAGCGTGAAAAGGTTTAAGACTCGCAGTAGTCTTAATGGTAAGGGTTAAAAAGTCCAGAATACTCTTCTCGCCGAGAAATTGCCGACCAGGTTGAGAAAAGTAAGGAAGATGCGGGGCAGCAGAACCCACGGCTGGGGACAGGTAGGGCAGCATCGCAAATCAGGATCGAGAGGCGGTGTTGGCAGGGCTGGCAGCATGGGGCACAAGTTTCTAATGTTCTATAAGGAGGAGAAGGAGAAAGGCTTCGTAAGAAAGGTTCCGAGGGTTGAAGGAGGGAAGATAAACGTTGGGAAGCTGGATGAGCTTTACAGAAGGATGCACGGCAGGGCTCCGGAGGGTGGGGAAATTCTTGACCTGGCTGCGCTCGGCTATTCTAAGCTTCTCGGTTCTGGAAGTGTTTCCACAGCTTACGTGGTTAAGATTGCCTCTTTTAGCGAGAAGGCTAGGATGAAGATAGAGGCTAAAGGAGGCAGGATTGTTAAGCCTGGTGAAGCCTAATGGGATTCTTGGAAGCCATGGAGAGTATTGAGCCTTACGTTCCACAGATAGAGGCGCCGACTAGGAAGGTAGGCTTCACTACCAGGCTGATGTGGACAGGGCTCGTCCTGGCGCTATACTTGGTTATGGGCTATATTCCTCTCTACGGGATTGCAACCCAGGGGGCTGATCCTTGGGCGTCATACAGGATCATAATAGGGGGGCAGCAGGGTTCTCTACTCCACCTCGGCATCGGCCCTCTGGTTACAGGCAGTCTTATAGTGCAGCTTCTAGCCGGATCCGGATTAATCCGGTTCGACCCGGGTTCAGAGTATGACAGAAGGATGCTGCAGGTCGCTACTAAGCTGGTTACGCTCCTGCTAATCTTTTTCTCAGCAGGCTCAACTGTTTTCAGCGGATCCCTTGGAACACTAGGTCTTAAGGCTGAGATGATAGCTATGACGCAGCTTTCAATAGCCTCGGTTCTCCTTCTCTTCCTCGACGAGACTCTCCAGAAAGGCTGGGGCCTGGGCAGCGGGATAAGCCTATTCATCTTAGCCGGTGTTGCTAAGGAAATATGGCTGGGCTGCTTAAACCCTTTTCCAGCGCCTGACGGCTACATGTGGGGAGTACTGCTCTTCTTCCTCCAAAAGTCTTTCTCCCTTCAAAACCCTCTCTCCGACTTTTTCTACAGGCGTGCTCCAACTGTTCCCACGCTTTTTCAGCTTATTGTGACAATACTGTTCATACTCTTGCTAATCTATCTTGAAAACGTTAGGATTAACATTCCGATCTCCCACGGCCGTTTCAGAGGCTTCTCCAGAGGCTTCCCCATCAGATTGCTTTACGTTTCAAACATTCCAGTTATTCTCGCAGCCGCGATCTTCTCGAACATACAGCTGATGGCTAATGTTGCAAGCGGGACTTGGCTGGCTGAAACACCGGTTGCCGACTTCATAGGAAGGGTTAAAGTGGTTAACAACACGTATGTTCCTGTTTCAGGGCTCGCTTGGCTAGTGAATCCTCCGAGAGGCGTCACGCACGCTGCTGCGGAGCCTCTTCACGCGTTAGGCTACGTGGTGCTGCTAGCCTTCTTAAGCCTAGGCCTGTCGATGGTTTGGCTCTCCGTGTCAGGTATGGATGCCAAATCAGTTTCCTCTCAGCTGGTTGACTCAGATATTTTCCTAAGAGGCTTCAGATCCACTCCCGGGGTAATCGAGAGTAAAATAGCTCCCTACATAAACACGGTTGCACTCCTAGGCGGTTTAACAATCGGGCTTATCGCTGGCGTGGGGGATGTGCTTGCCGTCATAGGCGGGGGAATGGGTGTTCTGCTGGCGGTGGACATTATTCAACAATACTATCAGTTGATAATGGAGGAGACTATTGAAACCCATCCCGGCCTGCTTAGAATGCTTGGTAAGTAGCCAGAAACATTTATTTAACATCGTTTTTCCCGATGAATTAAGCATGGCACGTAAAGCTAGGCGTCTGTCTACGAGTGTTTTAAAACCGTTTACTGTGGAGGATGATGGAATTGTCCGCTAGTGGCGTAGTAATGGTGACGCTGGTTTCAGCAGTCGCCTCGCTCCTAGGCCACCTTGTTTTAAAGTTCTTCCTCCACCCTGAGAAAATAAGGTTGAAGACCGAGGAGTTAAAAGCATACAGGTTGGAGCGCGCCGCTGCAGTCAAGCTTAAGGATCAGAAGCTTCTTAAAAAGCTCGATAAGCAGAAGGTCTACATGTCTCAAGTCGAGCAGGAAGTCTCATCCTTCCAGCTTAAAACAATGCTCCTGAACATGGGCATCATGTTTTCAGCATTCTACTTTCTATGGTTCACACTGCCTATGGGAGACATAGCCGGCCGTTTCTCAGCATCCCTATATGGTGGAAACGAGGAGTTACAGTTGAACTATGGCCTCTGGTACGTCATATCCCTCTCCTTCTTTCTACAGGTCTTCAGGAAAGCGTTTGAAGCAGGTGGCTGAAATGGCGGGGTTAAAGAGGCCTAGAGGACCAATAATAATAGTAACAGGCTTACACGGGGTTGGCAAATCGACTTTCGCAGCACCACTCGCAAGGGAGTTCAATCTTAAGTATGTTTCAACAGGCTCTGTTTTCCGTTCAATAGCTGAGAAAAAAGGGTTGACGCTCGCCCAGCTTTCAGAGCTCTGCAAGAAATCCCCAGATTTCGACAAGGAGATTGACAGTGTTACTCTCTCCCTGCTTGACTCTGGCGGAGTTGTTCTAGACAGCCTTCTAGCAGGATGGTTCGCTAGGAACGTTGAATCCTTCAAAATATATTTGAAGGCTCCTTTCGAGGAAAGGTGTAGGAGGATTGCTGCGAGGGAGAAAAGGCCTCTGGAAGAAATAGTCTCCGAGACGATCATCAGGGAGGAGTCTGAGAGGAAAAGGTTCGTTGAATACTATGGTTTTAACATCGATGATTTAAGCATCTACGACATTATTATTGACACGGGGAGTCTCTCACAGGAATCTGTTGATAGAATACTTAAGTTAGCCGTATCCTCCTATTTAAAGGAGAAATGGTGATGGGGAAATGCCTAGAGAAGTGTTACGACCAGGTAGAATATGCGTGATAACCCGTGGCAGGGATAGGGGGAAGAAATGCGTCGTAGTGGGAAGCATCGATGATTCCAGAGTTCTCGTAACAGGCCCCAAGGAGTTGAACGGTGTTAAGAGGGGTAGAAAGAATATTCTACACCTTCTGCCTCTTGCTGAAAACGTCAGAATAAGGGCGAACTCTAAAGATGAGACTGTTCTGGCAGCCCTGGAGAAAAGCGGCTTGAAAGAGTTCATGAGGGAGATTATGAGGATTGAGGACGCTTGTTGATTTCGTAAGGCTTCGGACGCTGGTTAAGGAGGAGTGTGAAACCGACGAGAAATACGGAGAGTACCCGGATAGGAGGAGCATTTCCAGGCTTCTGCAGCTGGGGATTGTGAACCTGGATAAGCCTCCGGGGCCCTCGAGCCACGACGTGTCTTCAACAGTTAAAAAGATTCTTAACGTTGAGAAGGCTGGGCACGCCGGGACCCTTGAAGCAATGGGGAGATCCCGGTGTATCCGGCGTCCTACCGGTATGTCTTAACGACGCCACTAAAACAATAGAATATCTTCACATGATGAGTAAAGAGTATGTGGGAGTATGCGAGGTCCACGGGGATTTCGAAGAGAAGGCTTTGCAAAGATGGGTTGAGAAGATGACTGGCCCCATATACCAACGTCCTCCAGTGAAATCATCCGTTAAAAGGTCGTTGCGTCGGAGAATTATTGTAAGGTTTACGGTTGAGGATGTTTCCGACAGGAGGTTCGTTTTCAGAGTTGTAACTGAACCAGGCACGTATGTTAGGAAGCTTCTCCACGACCTTGGTCTGCTTCTAGGAACTGGTGCGCATATGGTTGAGCTTAGAAGAGTTAGAGACGGTTTTCTAGACGAGGATTCTTCAACGACCCTTCTAGAGCTGTACGCTGCTTGGCATCTCTACTCTGAGAAGGGTGATGAAACTCTTGTCAGAAGGTTTGTCAAGCCTGTTGAAGAGGCTTTCAAAGGTTTCCCTTCAGTATACATTAAGGATAGCGCGGTTGCAGCAGTTGCCCACGGAGCTCCACTCGCGTCCCGGGGTGTTTCAAAAATAGACCACCCGCTTTCCAAGGGAGACGTGGTATGCATAAAAACCCTGAAGGGGGAATGCGTGGGCTTCGGTACTCTAACCATGAGTTCAGACGAGGTTCTGCAGGCTAAGAGCGGGATAGTTGTTTCAGTAGAGAGGGTTGTGATGGATAGGAACCTCTATCCAAAGATGTGGGGAGGATAATAGTCTGTTAACCTACCGACTTCTATCCTCATGTTCAGTACCTTGGCTGACAAAGCTTAAAAACATGTTTCCGTGAAAAATCCTGAATGCCGAGGTGCCCGAACCTGGCTAAGGGGCAAGCCTGGAGCATGAAACAGTTAAAGCAGTTTCAGAAAGCTTGTGGCCCTCATGGGCCTTAGGGGTTCAAATCCCCTCCTCGGCGTTTAAATATTTATATCATTTTTTAAATGTGTTAAATCAAGAGTGCTTTAAATAGAGAAGCATAAGATATTTGAGGCGATGTATGAAAAGCCTGAATAATACTTCGGAGGCGGACTAACACTGTGTCATCGCTGCCATCATCTCCAGGCCACCGGTCGGATGCTGGTTGGCAGCCGTATCCAGCAAGATTGTAAGCTACAAGTAATCTGTATGGGGAGTTTAAGATTTATTGCTGATAACAAGGATTGCAGGTCAGCTTATCACACTTACCAGGGTGGGAAACGGAGGAGGTGGAGAGCGCTTTTAAACAGGTTTCCCCACGCCTCATTAGGAGTAGAATGCTGTTTCAGCATCCGAGCGAGAAATCTTCAAGTTTAACCATGTTTCTCAAGGCTGTTCAGGCAATAATGTTTATAACCGGCTCCCGGGAAGCCTCATTAAGCCTGCTTATGAGCAACAGGGAGTTTAAGGAGATAGTGCGGATCGCCGGCGTGGATTGCGATGGGAAGAGAATGGTATTGGACGGTCTATCACTGGTTAAAGGCATAGGCTGGTCTACTGCCAGGGCGCTATGCATAGCTCTAAACATACCGATGAACACTAGGCTTGGCTACTTGTCTGAAGAAGAGGTTTCAAGAATAGAGGCTGCGCTGAACAATCCCAGGTCTCTGAACATACCTGTTTGGATGCTTAACAGGAGAAGGGATCCTGTAACTGGTGAGGATAAGCACCTTATAACTTCTGACTTGGAGCTTACTCAGAAGATGGATATTGAGAGAATGATGAAGATTAAGTCTTGGAAGGGCGTTAGACATTCCCTCGGTTTAAAGGTTAGGGGTCAGAGGACTAGGACAACCGGTAGGACCGGTGGGCCAGTTGGTTTTTCAAAAGCCGCTGCTGCAAAACCCTCTGGAAGCGAGAAAAAGTGATGAGAAATGGGTGATCCCCGTAAGATTAGAAGCAAAATCCTGCATCCGAAGCATCCCTGGGTCAAGGAGCGTCTGACAGAAGAGCTTGTACTCGTAGGGGAGTACGGGTTAAGAAACAAGAGAGAGCTTTGGAGAGCCGCATCCTTCCTGAGAGGCATAAGGGCTTCAGCCCGTTCCTACTTGAGCCTGACGGGTGAGGAAAGGGTTAAGAGGGAGTCGGAACTCATTTCGAGACTACACAGGCTCGGCCTAGTAAGCAGGGACGCGAAGCTTGACGATGTTCTCTCCCTGACTGTTTCAAACGTTCTTGAAAGAAGGCTTCAGACGATAGTTTACAGGAAGGGTTTTGCGAAGACTATTCACAGCGCTAGGCAAGCGATAGTTCACGGCAAGATTATGATAGGTGATCAGGTTGTAAGGTCTCCCAGCTACTTTGTCACGAGAGACGAGGAGCCTCTTGTAAGGGTTAAGACAGTTGAGGAGAATAAGGCTGTGTAAGCCTTTTCTACCACAGGATTAACCGCTAAAAGCGGTGAATAAAAGGTCTCCAGAATGTTAACCCGGCTGAGGAGGATGGTTTAAAGCGTATAAGGGGGCGTCACGGCCCTGAGGCGTCGAAAGCAAATCCGACTCAACCATGTCGTTCATAAAGCATTGTTTAAAGTTTTTAAACCTGGGGGGCAGGCTTTAAACTGACGAGCTCCTGTTTTCGAAAGTCTAGAACCTTCTGCCTCTTCTTCCTCCAGGTTTCCTCGTCCCGTCTGTTGGAATAGGCGTAACGTCTTCTATCGCGATTATCCTTAACCCGGCTCTTGTTAATGCTCTTATAGCTGCCTGAGCCCCCTGCCCAGGGGTTCTCGACTTTATGCCTCCTGGAGCCCTAACCCTCACCTTAATGCTTGTTATTCCAATCTTCTTCAAGGCTCCAGCCACAGTGTTCGCTGCCATCATGGCCCCGTATGGGCTTCCTCCTAAACGATCCGCCTTAACATGCTGGCCGGCTGTGGATACTGCAAGGGTTGACGAGCCGCTTGGATCCGTGGCATGCACTATAGTATTGTTGCTGGAGGAGTATATTCGTACGACTGCATACTTACCTTGCTCAGTGCTCACGCAGCAATCCTGCTTAAGGAGGTTAATAAGCGTTCTCCAAGCGGCTTCTTCAACAGTCCCAGCCTGTGGAAAGCTAACCCTTAAATACCTTCCCCGGAAAAATAGCACGTTAACATGGATGTAAAGATACTTAGGCTGAGCGACGAGTATCTAGAGGCTAGGCTGGAAGGATGCTCAGAGGCGCTTGTAAACGCGATTAGAAGAGCTATTCTTGAAGAGGTTCCTACGCTGGCGATTCACGAAGTATTCATATTTGAAAACTCCAGCCCCATGTTCGACGAGGTTCTTTCCAACAGGCTTGGCCTAATACCCTTAAGAACCCCGCCTGGGAAATACCTGCCGATGGATTCTCAGGAATGCCTGCAGGGCTCTAGTGAGAAGTGTTTCACATCGCTTAGCATAGATGTTTCCGCCGGCGACTCTCCTTTGACGGTCTACTCTAAGCATCTCGTCTGCAGAGATGAAGAGGTCTACCCTGTCTACAGCAACATTCCTATAACCAGGCTTCCCCCAGGCGGGAAGCTTAGGCTGGAGGCAATAGCTAGGCTTGGAAGGGGTAAGATGCATGCTAAATGGCAGCCAGCCTCCCTGGCTACGTACAGCTTCACAGACTCCCCGGATACGTTCATTTTCAAGCTTGAATCAACGGGTTCTCTGCCATCAATAGAGGTCTTCAGACAGGCTCTGGATATTCTGAGAGATAAGTTTAAAACGCTTCTGGATTCTCTCACGCTTCCTGAGGTTGAAGAGAAGCGTGGCGGCGAGGAGAGTGTTGCTTTCGGTGAGGAAGGCGGCAGGTGACTCCAGGTTCTGGAAGAGGGTTGAAAGCCTTTTATCCAGACCTAGGAGCAGGCTGGCTGAGGTTAACGTGGGTAAGATTGCACGTTTAACCCAGAAGGGCGACCGTGTAGTTGTCCCTGGGAAAGTCTTAGGTAAGGGAGAGATTAACCATAGTGTCACGATTGCTGCTCTCTCGTTCTCCTCGACCGCGCTAAGTAAGTTGAGGTCAGCCGGATGCAAGGTTATGCGGCTGGACGAGTTCACCATGGTTGAGCAGAAGGGTTCCGGGGTGAAAATAATTGTCTGAGAAGACTCTTGTGGTTGACGCGACTGACCAGGTTCTCGGAAGAATGTGTTCAATCATAGCTAAGAGGCTTCTTGAAGGATACAGGGTGTACGTGGTTAACGTCGAGAAAACGAGAATATCTGGAAGCAAGGACCGCTTCATCAGAGAGTATACGGGCTTCCTCGAGGTGAAGAGTGTTAGAAACCCTAAGCATACGCCTAGACATCCGAGAAACCCGGTGACCTATGTTAGGAGCGTTATAAAAGGTATGCTTCCGATGGATAAGCCAAAAGGAGTGGAAGCGTTTAGAAGGCTCCGAGTCTACTGTGGCTGGCCGAGTAGTGTTAAGGGTGAAGTCGTAAAGTTTAAGCATGCTGATGCCTCTAGGCTTGGCAGAAGCTCCTTTACTCTTTCAGATTTAAAAGGGTTTTTCAGTGTTCCGGAGGCTGATTAGGTTTGCCGACTCCTAGAAAACTACCTCTGATTGTAACGGGTTCTGTCAAGAGCTCAGTAGCTAGAGCTGTTATCAAACAGGGTTCTGGACGCATCATTATAAACGGCTACCCTGCTGAAAACTGGCTTTACAACCCTTACAGGATGCTTGCCTTAACGCCTTTGAAACTTCTTCCTGAACAGTTTAAAGATGTTGATGTTGAGGTTAAGGTTGAAGGCGGAGGCCATGCTTCGCAGGCCAGGGCGGTTATGCAGGCTTTAGCCAGAGGTATTACGCAGTGGACGAGGAGCTCCAGCGTAAGAAATATTTTCAGAATGTTCGACAGGCATCTTCTCTCAGGAGACCCTCGTAGAAAGGAGCCTAAGAAGTTTGGAGGACCCGGTGCGAGAAGGAGGTTTCAAAAGTCTTACAGGTAGGTGATCACGTTTTGATGTTTCCAGTCAGATGTTTCACGTGCGGCAAGGTAATAGGCCATTTATGGGAGGAGTATCAGAGGAGGGTAGCCTCAGGTGAAGACCCGAAGCACGTGCTCGACTCGCTCAACGTCACAAGGATCTGTTGCAGACGAATGTTTATTTCCCACGTGGATTATATTGACGAGCTGCTTTCATACTCGCGAGGATTATCTCTGGAGGGGGACCATAGGCAATGAGCAGCAGTGAGAAAAGCGGGGAAGGATTATTGATTCTGAGAACAGAGTACATTGCCGCAGGCGTCCATATAGGAACCAAGGTTTGCACCGTCTGCATGAGGCGTTTCGTAAGATTCACCAGGCCTGACGGGCTGAACCTGATCGAGATCTCCCAGACAGATGAGAAGATCAGGATTGCCGGCAAAGGGTTATCCAGATATGATCCGGGTGACGTTATAATCGTGTCCGGCAAAGAGTATGGGAGAACACCTGTTCTTAAAATGTGCGAGTACACTGGTTTTAAACCTATTGTTGAAAGGTTTCCGCCAGGGATTTTCTCCAACCCGAAGTATGAAGGCTATATTTCTCCGAAGATAATTCTTGTTTCAGATCCTAAGGTTGACGAGAAGGCTATTCGAGAAGCAACGCTTATCGGAATACCTGTGATAGGTATATGTGACACTGACGATTCCTGTTCTTACATAGACCTCATCATTCCAGCTAACAACAAGGGTCGCAGCTCCCTAGCCCTAGTCTTCTGGCTTCTCACTAGAGAAGTTCTTAGAAACAAGGGAGTGCTCTCTCCAACTGAAAGCATGAGCGAAAACTTTCATGCTTTCGAAACTCAGATGGAAGAGGCTGCGGAGACAGTCTAACATGGTTAGGGTTAGAAAGCCAGCATACGCTGGAAGCTGGTATGAGGGCACTAAGGAAAGTCTCTTAGCGCAGCTTCATGGTCTTTTCAAGGGTAGGCTAGGGTACGGAGGCCTCCCGGTTCTGGGGGAGTATGATCCACGGCTGCTTGGCCTGATGGTTCCGCATGCTGGCTACGTTTACTCAGGCATGGCCGCCACATGGGCCTATGGCGAGGCTGCTAAGCATGGTCCGAGAGACATTGTGGTGGTAATGGGGCCTGACCACCATATGGCTTCCTCAGGCTTCGCTACAATGAGCGAGGGCGTGTGGCGTACTCCGCTTGGTGACGTTGAGGTTGACAGGCAGACGGTGAGCCTACTGCTCAGCTCCGCGCCATTCGTTGAGGATAGTTTTCACGCTCATGCTTTCGAACACTCTGTTGAAATACAGCTTCCGTTTCTCCAGCTTATTTACGGCAGCTCGTTCAAGCTTATCCCGATAATAATACATGATTTCAACCTTGACAGGAACATTATGCTTGGAAAAGCGTTATACAAGGCTCTTGAAGGGAAAAAGGCTATCGTGCTTGCAAGCTCAGATATGAGCCATTATGTTCCAGCCAGAGAGGCTGAGGAGAATGATATGAAGACTATTAGAGCGATAGAGTCGCTGGATGAAAAGCTGGTTCATTCCGTCGCCGTCAACTATGAGTCGCTCTGCGGCCTAGGTCCAGTCATAGCTCTAGTCTCATGCGTGAAAGAGATGGGGTGCTCCAGAGCCACCTTGTTAAAATATTACTCTTCAGGAGAAATTACTGCTGACTACGGTGGTGTAGTGGGATACGCCTCAGTAGCCTTCTTTAAGTGAACAGGGTTGAAAATAGTTTGTAATGCTCCTGCTAAGGTAATAATTTCCGGAGAGCACGCTGTAGTATATGGCCACCCTGCCCTAGTGGCCGCGGTCAACGTTTACTCTAAGGTTTCTGTCGAGGCGTTTGACGAGATCGGTGCCCACGAAATATTCTCCGAAAAGTATGGGTTTGCGAAGATGATAGGGAGGGCTTTCTCAGGGCCCAGCCAGCTGAAGCCCTTCGCTAGAATCATAGATGTTTTCAGGGATTCTGAAGGGTTTAAAGGCAGGCTCAGGGTTCGCATAAGCTCTGAGATTCCCCCCGCTTCAGGAATGGGTTCTTCAGCATCATTGTCCGTCGCGCTGGCTAATGCACTGCTTAAACTGGTTTACGATAAGCCTAGTGACGAGAAGGTGTTCAGCCTCGCCATGGAAGGGGAGAGGGTTGCTCATGTTAACCCGAGTGGCGTGGATGTGGCTGCAGCACTCTGGGGAGGTCTAATCCTGTTCGTTAAGGATAAGGGTGTTGAACGGCTTGAGGCTGGGCAGGGAGTATTCCTGCTAGCAGACTCAGGCTTGGAGCGGAATACTAAGGATATGATTATGAAGGTGGCTTCGCTCAAAGATAGGGAGCCGGATCTCTTCAACATAATAATGGCTTCCGTAAGCAATATCACGCTCAGGATAAGCCGCCTCCTTCAGACGGATATTGCTGAGGCAGGCAGGCTCATGACTCTGAACCATCTCCTCCTATCCCTAATGGGTGTTTCAAACAGTAGGCTGGACTCGCTGGTGTGGGCGAGCATATCTGCCGGCGCGTACGGCGCTAAGCTAACCGGCGGGGGCGGCGGTGGATGTGTCCTAGCCCTAGTCGACGAGAAATCCCTGGGCGCTGTTGAAGAGGCCCTACACAATCTGGATGCCCCCACAATGGTTTTAAGAATGGTTGAGAAAGGAGTTTACTCGGAGGAATTAGAATAGAAGACTTTTCTGAATCGCAAACCGCGTCTTAGGATTCCGCTTCCCTTCAAAATGCATGGGGTTTCGAATACCCGGCGATATGCAGTAACCAGTATAAATCAGGCTAGGCCTCAGCACCGCGTCCCGCACGATGCGTCACGAGTCTGGTTTATGAAGGTGGGGGAGGCGGCGGTGGAAGTGGTTTAGGCTTTCTTTCAAGCTTAAGTGCAACGAGAACCACTATGGCTGAAACCACTATGATTATAATGCTCAAGATCAGGAACACCTGAGTGTAATTCTCGTCATAGAGTGCTGTGAGCGTTAAAACAGTCTGTTCACCCGTCATCTGAACAACCACCTCACTATCCTTGGTTTCAACCGCTCCAGTCCAACGGTTAAACCGATACTTGCCTCCAAGCATTCCGAGAAAGCCTTTCATCGGCTCCTCCAGCGGTGCCCTAACCCTTACCATGTCGCCCTCCTCGTATGTTCCCGACCCGTTGATCTTCAAACCTACGTTAGAATCAACCGTCATAGTATACGTCTTAATCTGCTCCGGTTTAACGATCTGAACATGCACAATCTTAACAGCCGTGTTCACGCCATCCGTCGCCTTTATCTGTATTTCATAATCTCCCTCCGGAAACTCGCTTCCCCCAAGCCTTGCGCTAGAAGGATCCATGTATACGCGCTCTACGAATTCGTCCTCGCTTATCGTTGGGGCGCCCAAGGTTATCCTGTCCTTAGTTATCCTGTTGGCCAGCATCCTCCAGGTCTCCTCACCCCTCCTCCTTATGAGGACAGTATACCACAGTTGATCACCGTCTGCATCCGTGCCCCTCCAGATTATAGTGTAGTTACGACCAGTACCCAACTTCTTTCCCTCGGGAGGATAAACGATCTCGAGGACTGGTGCATGGGTTGAAACACTCCTAGTGAACCATACTTTTCCATCAGGGCCAGTAAGCTCTATCCTCCCAAGATTGTCTAACCATGGTACTATTCTCACGAACGGGATCGCATCCGTAGGCTTATATCCTCCAGGGTCAGTAAAGTAGTAGAAAGACATGTTATAGGGATACCTTTTGAAAACAGTACCGTTCTTAAGGTATAGCGTCAGCGAGAAGTTCCCAGTCCCCTCGGGCTCTAGATACGTCCAGCTGTAGTTGTAAAGCCTCTGAAACGGCCTTCCCAACACCGTTCCGTTCCTGCATATTATCATTGAGATGAGAAGGGCCTCTGGGTCATCCCCGCTGACGCCGGCGACAATCCTCCAAGAGGACCAAGCCCAGTAACCATCTTTGGCTCCTCCAGCATGATCCATTATGTCGCGCGCTGCTACATAACTTGGGTTAGGCATTCTGATAAAGAATGGTCCAAGCGCGCTATAGATATCGGTGTTCGCACTGAACTCATAATACTTGAATATCTTTACTATTCCTCCTTTGAACTCGTCGAAATAAACGCATTCCTCAGGCACAACAATAGCATACCCATCGTAGATATCGTAAAGCATACCGAAGGTGTGAGAAAGCTCGTGCGCAACCGTTGGGAAGTAGAGATTTTTCGTATGCGTACTATTAACCGCCTCATCGTACTCTACGAACGCCACATGGAAGCCCTGGTCCCAAAAAGGGCGTGATTCCGCGCCTGGAGAAGCCCACTGCGGCCAGGCATACACTATTCCGACATTGTTGCCGCCTATATCACCATTGGGAACTATGGCTACAACCCTTCCAAACCCTTCCTCCGCAGCCTCCTCAGCCGCAGTGTCAGCGTTCCACCACCCGATGTCGCCACTATAGTACAATTCGGTCACGGGGTATGTGCCGTAATAATCTTTAAAGATCCCGCTTAGATATATCTGATAGCGATATACAGGGCGTTGTCCCCACGGCGTAGATATCCAGTATGCCGGCGTGGCGATTTCCCTAAGGTATTCTGAACGTTGGTCGTGTGTGAACCTACGATCCTCCTCCCAAAGCACCACTTTTATACGACGAGCGTAATCATACTCTATCGGATAGATTCCAACCCGAAAGGTCTCGGATACGGTGGTGATGCTTCCCTCATCCCATGTTACTTTCCTATGCGGATCGAAGTCAACCCGTACTTGAACGTCTCCGACGGAACTCGGCCTGGGAAGGAAACCGCTCCCCTGGCCCACCTCCTCCATCAGGTAGAGGATGCCAGTCTCACCGGCTGCGGTAGGGTTGAGCGTTGCCCTACCGTAATAGACCCAATGCGGAGGGTCACCCTCCTTCCTAAGGCCAGCGTAATGCCAATACTCTACTCCGATGATTGCTGACTCCGCCGAGGGGTCCTTCCAACTGTTTACATTTCCGAGGTCAAGCCTGTATTCCACGTCCATAGGGGAATTGTATTCAAGCCTGTATTCTAGCTTGAATATCGTCTGCTTACCGGCTATGAGTTTTGACCCGTGCTGCGTCAAAGGTTTCAGGCTGAGTATCTGAAGCTTCGGTATGTTGTAATAGAAACCTAAGTGGAGCGTGGTGGATTTCTCAACGCCGGACTGCGAGACGCCTCTCACCGTTATAATGTAAGCCTTCACCACGCCTCCGGGCATCGTAAGGCTTCTCCAATTGACGGTTGCATCCACGGTGAAGCCTAGGCTGAGAGTGAGCTCCGTTTCCAGCCACAGGTTCTCCCGAATCAGGCTTGTAGGGGCTCTGATACCTGTGCCCTCTACCCACATGGTGACGCCTTCGGGAAGACCACTCTGTTCAAGCCTTATCATCTCGCTGTCGCCGCTTATCTTCCTGAGCCTTATTTCATAGCCTGTTTTCGAGACAGTGCTCTCCCCTAGGGCTAGCGGAGTGAGATCGATTTGCAGAGGGAAGCGCCCGATAACTTCAAGAGTATAATCTATTTTTTGAGGGGGTGGCGGCGGGGTTGTTGAACCTTTAATCGTTAGCATGTAGTTCTTAGACACTGTCCCTAATCCGTCAAGATAGCTGTCACGAGCCTCGACTGTGAAATAGTAGGTTATCGTGGTTCCTGGTTGAGCATTACGCGGGGTGCCAGACAGCGTGAGCGTAGGTCCTCTCATGCTTGAGGGTGATATACCCATCCCTGGAGGAGTATCCCCATATATTCTCCACTGCGTGTATGGCTTATGGTTATCAGGAAAATCTGTGCTGAACACCACGGAGTAAGGTTTCCCCTCTTCCCCGTCTGGAAGCACGTAGTAAGTCTTACCGCCAATAAGTCTCGTCCCAACTGGCAAAGGGTTTGAGTATACGGCGTATGGGCTGCACAGGACTGTTGTGAAAGATGTTGAGACGATAAGTAGCAACAATAAGACGCCCTTATTCAAGTTAAGATTCAATCTCATTTAGTGCATGTATCCACTAGGTGGTCCTATTTATTTTTTTGGTGATAACGAGTTATTTTAAGGTGTAGGCTTTCTTCCAGCTTTCTATCTAGTTGCTTCTTCCTGCTTAAGATGGGTATGGAGGGAAAAGCATCCAACCTTCTGAATCGTCTTCCAAAGCTTGGCAACACAGTTAAAAACTCTTGAAGAGTCTTCAAACCGTGGCAACGGAGAGCAGGAAGGCTGAGCACATCCGGATAGCCCTTGAGAGAGACGTGTCCTCAAGGGTCTCCGCCGGGTTCGAGGACGTTGAGCTCATCCACAACGCTGTGTGCGAGATTGATCTTAGCGAAATCGATACTGGCGTGACGGTGATGGGTAAGAGGCTTAGGCTGCCGCTTATAATAGAGGCTTTAACCGGAGGAACCAGGGAGGCTAAAAGGGTAAACATGGGTTTGGCTGAGGTTGCTGAAACCGAGGGGATAGGGATCGGCGTCGGAAGCGTTAGGGCTGCTATGGAGGATCCCAGTCTTGCAGACACTTATTCGATAGTCAGGGACAGGGCTCCGAGAACACTGGTGGTTTCAAACATAGGTGCTGTCCAGGTTGCTAAACATGGTTCAGAGTATGCTTTGAAAACGATGGAGATCGTTGGGGCTGACGCGCTGGCTATACATTTCAACAAGCTACAGGAGCTGATAATGCCTGAGGGGGAAACATGTTTCAAAGGGGTGGGCAATCATGTGGCGGAACTATCCAGGAGGCTTGGGGAGAAGCTTTGCCTCAAGGAGACTGGCGCAGGCTTCAGCGGGGAGGCTGCTAGGCTTGCAGAGTCCTGGGGTGTCAAATGGGTTGACGTTGCTGGTGTCGGCGGGACAAGCTGGTATGCTGTAGAATATTATCGTTCAGGAAAACACGACAGTAAGGCTTCTATGCTCGGCAAAAGCCTTTGGGACTGGGGAGTTCCCACAGCCGTTAGCATTGTTGAATCAAAAATGTTCACGCGTAGCCTGAGAGTGATAGCGAGCGGCGGCGTCAGGACCGGTGTTGACGCTGCTAAAGCCATTGCGCTCGGAGCCAGCTGCGTGGGTATCGCTAGACCATTCCTAGTTTCTTTCTCAAAAGGCGGTGTAAATGAGGCTAGGAGGCTGGTTAAATCCTTCGAGCTTGCCTTAAGATCCACAATGTTCCTAGTTGGTGCTAGGAGTGTTGAGGAGCTATGTTCAGTACCGTTGGTGGTGAGAGGCAGGACGGCTGAATGGCTTGAGCAGCGGGGACTGTTGAAAAGACTTCTAAACGGGAGGAGGAGTCCATGAGCGAGGAGCTCCGCAACCTGATAGAGAGGCTTGCACTGGAGAACGCTTTAGCCTTTAACGGTGTAGCGAAGGCTGAGGCGGTACTGGGAAAACTTCTCGGGATGAATCCTGACCTGAGGAGCAAGGTTAGAGAACTCATCCCTATTATTCAAGAGGTCACCGAGAAGGTTAACAGACTTACCGTGGCTGAGCAGGCTGAGATTCTCAAGAGGTTCGGAGGCATCCTGCGCGTCGAGAAGCCTTCAAAGCAGGAGCTCCCGCTTCTTCCCGAGGCAAGGGATTTCCCCCAAGTAGTATTAAGGTTCGCGCCAAATCCTGATGGTCCCTTAACGCTGGGAAACGCGAGACCCGCAGTTCTCTGCGACTATTACGCTAGAAGGATGAATGGAAGGCTTATTCTGAGGTTTGAAGACACGTCTCCGTCGGTCAAGCCTCCTTTGAAAGAGGCTTACGACTGGATTATTGAAGACTTGGAGTGGCTGGGCATTCATCCGGATGAGGTATACTATCAGTCTGATAGGCTTCAAACATACTACAAGTATGCTGAAAAGTTTATTGAGAAGGGCTTCGCATACGTTTGCCTTTGTAAGCCTGAGGAATTCAGAAGTTTCGAAAAAAGGGGCGAGCCGTGTCCGCATAGGGATCAGGATCCAAGTTTAAGCCTAAGCCTCTGGGAGAAGATGCTGAACGGGGGTCTTAATCCTGGTGAGGCTGTTGTAAGGGTCAAGACTGATATGAAGCATCCTAATCCTGCGATTAGAGACTGGCCTGCATTAAGAATAGATGTTGCGAAGCATCCTAGGGTCGTGGGTTTCAGAGTCTGGCCGCTCTACAACTGGTCGTGCGCCATCGACGATTATGAGATGAGGGTTTCCCACGTGATAAGGGGTAAGGAGCATTTGACAAACGAGGTACGCCAATCCTACGTTTTCAAATATTTGAACTCTCCGCAACCGGTTTCAATACATATAGGTAGGGTTAGGCTTGAGGGTAGTGTGTTAAGCAAGTCTAGGATAATGAGGGGGCTGGCGGAGGGTGCTTACACTGGTCTGGATGATCCTAGGCTCGGCACGCTTAAGGCTTTGAGGAGGAGAGGATTCAAGCCTGAGGTGATAAGGAGGGTTGTGCTTGAAATGGGTTTAAACATAACTGAGTCAACCGTTAAATGGGAGAACCTTTACGCTTACAACAGGGAGGCTGTAGACTGGGAGGCGGAGAGATACTATTTCGTGAAAAACCCGTTCACGATGATTGTCAGAAGCATTCCTCAGCAGGTTGAGGCGAGGCTTGTAAGACACCCGAGTAGGCCTGAGCTTGGATACAGGAACATTGTTTTAAAGCCTTTAAACGGAGAGGCTCAGCTCATTGTTTCCTCGAAAGACGTTGAAAACCTGGCGCCTGGTTCAAGGCTTAGGCTGATGTCGCTTTTCAACATTGAGGTTGAGCATGTCGATCCGCATAGTAAGACGGTTAAAGCGTTTTTCAAGAGTCTAGAGGTTCCTGAAAAGTCATCCGGGATAAAGCTTATCCACTGGGTTCTTCCCAGTGACGCTGTGAAAACAGTAGTCTTAATGCCTGACGCGAGTCTTGTCGAGGGCTTGGGCGAATCCCATTTAACACGGCTTGAGCCGGGCAGAATTATTCAGCTGGTTCGATTCGGCTTCTGCAAGGTGGAGAAGGTTTCGAAGAACGTTGTCAACCTGGTTTTTTCACACCCTTAGAAGGTTCAAGTTTAAGTTTTTATACCCCTCTGTCCCCGTCTGTGGAAGGGTAGAGGTGCTTAACGGAAATGGTTAGGGTTACAACGGCTGACTACGAGCCGAGTAAAGAACTTGTTGAAGAGGCTTTAGAGCTGCTTAGAATCGCCTCCAAGACTGGTAAGGTTAAAAGAGGCACCAATGAAACCACGAAAGCCCTTGAAAGAGGAGTTGCTAAACTAGCGTACGTGGCTGATAACACTGACCCTGTTGAGGTGGTGCTCCACATACCTTTACTAAGCAGGGATAGGAAAATCCCTTACATAGTTGTTCCGGATAAGAAACAGCTGGGTGAGGCTGCTGGGCTCTCTAACGTTTCAGCCGCGGCCGTGGCGATAATAGACCCGGGTGAAGCTGCTCCAATGCTTGAAAGCGTGGTTAAGAAGATAGAGTCTGCAAGGGCTAAGGCTGGGGGAAGCGGTTGAGCGAAGAAGCTACTCCGGCAGAGGTTGTCGAACTGGTGGCGAGATCAGGCGCCTCGGGCGAGGTTACTCAAGTTAGGGTCAGGATTCTCTCGGGCAGGGATAGGGGCAGAGTTATTCTTAGAAACGTGCGGGGCCCGGTTAGGGTTGGAGACATACTTATGCTTAGGGAGACTGAGAGGGAGGCTAGAAGGTTCTCGGGGTGATGAGCCACGCCCACAGCCTTCAAGTGTAGCTTCTGCAACAGGACGTTCCTGATCGGGGAGGGCATACTTTATGTTAAGAAGGATGGAAGCATCTTAAGGTTTTGCAGCTCCAAGTGTTTCAGGAACTCTGTGAAACTAGGTAGGAATCCTAGAAAGGTTAAGTGGGTAACCAGTAAAACGCGGACTGGAGGCACGTCTTAATGAGGCTTGTGATCTTCGGCCCGCCTGGCTCAGGCAAGGGAACGTATGCTTCAAGGCTTGCTCCGAGGCTCGGGGTACCGCATATTTCAACCGGGGACATTTTGAGGGATGAAGTGAAGAGCGGCTCAGAGCTGGGTAAAAACATATCGAGCTATGTTTCAAGCGGGAAACTTGTTCCAGACGAGGTTGTGAACAGGGTTATGGAGAAAAGGCTTTCACAGGAAGACTGTAAGAGAGGCTTCATACTTGACGGTTACCCGAGGACACTGAAACAGGCTTTTTTCTTGGAAAAGATTTCGAAAATAGATTTCGTGGTAAACCTGAATGTTCCGGATGAGGTTATAGTCAGACGCTTGTCTTCAAGGCTTGTCTGCAGGAGATGTGGTGCAATATACAATAGGATAACGCTTCCGCCTAAGGTTGACGGTGTCTGCGACAAGTGTGGAGGAGAGCTTTATCAGAGGGATGACGATAAGCCTGAAGTAGTAAGAGAAAGGATAAGAGTGTATAAGAATGAGGCTGCTCCGCTGCTTGAACACTATCGTAAGTCCGGGGTGGCGGTAATTGATTTCTACTATGAACCTGATGAGACTGGTGGCGATGTTTCGCCAGACACCGTTGTAGACAGGATTATTAAGGCTCTTAAAGGCTCTTAAAGCTGTTTTTCACTGTATCCTTTGAATGCTTCAAAAGCTTTAATCGCGGGGAGGACGCGTTTTAGGACTAGTATTCGTTTCGCAAAACCTCCTGCTTCCTTGCCTTATGCTAAAAAGAAGTAGATAGAGATTAATACTTCTGCTCCACCAATGTCTCCAGGGTGTGGTAAGCAGATGGGCGTTAGGGAGCCTATTGTAGTTGTGCTGGGGCATGTTGACAGCGGCAAGACTTCTCTACTGGATAAGATACGGGGCACTTTCGTTGCGATGAGGGAGGCCGGTGGAATTACTCAACACGTCGGAGCAAGCCTGATTCCGGCTGAAGTCATAGTTAGAGTCGCGAAAACACTTAACATAAGGCTTGAAGAGAAGCTTAGGGTCCCCGGCATACTTTTCATCGACACTCCTGGGCACGAGGCTTTCGTAAACCTTAGGAGAAGAGGCGGGTCCATCGCGGACTTCGCCATTCTCGTGATAGACCTGGTTAAAGGGGTTGAGCCTCAAACCGTTGAGTCCCTGGACATCCTTAGGACTAGAAGAACCCCTTTTCTGATTGCAGCCAATAAGATTGACCTTCTTCCAGGATGGAGGCCACAAGGGGTTTTAAGCGTGCTTCAATCCCTCTCGAAACAGGATGAGCGGGTTAGACGTAGCTTAGACGAGCATCTCTACAGGATAATCGGAGACCTTTCAACAATGGGCTTCAGGTCTGACAGGTTCGACAGGCTGACGGATTTCAGAAGGAATGTTGCAATAGTGCCTGTCAGCGCGTTAACAGGGGAAGGAGTCTCGGAGCTTATAGCTGTCTTAATAGGGCTTGTCCAACAGTTTCTCATAAGTGGCCTCGAATACACGGAGGGTCCTGCCAGAGGTGTTGTACTGGAGGTTGTTGAAGAAATGGGGATGGGTATTACTGTCAACGCAATTATTTTCGACGGTGTGCTGAGAAGCGGTGACACAATTGTGCTGATGGGTTTGAACAAGCCGATCGTCACAAAGGTAAGGGCCCTGCTTATGCCTAAGCCTCTTGACGAGATGAGGGATCCGAGAGACAGGTTCAACCAGGTTGAGGAGGTAAGGCCATCAGCTGGAGTTAAGATTGTTGCACCAAATCTTGAGGATGCTCTACCGGGCTCTCCGCTTACCGTAGCCTCCGGGAACATTGAGGAGGCTGTTGAAAAAATCAGGGCTGAGGTGGAGTCGATTAGGATTAGAAGTGGAGAGGAAGGTGTTGTGGTTAAGGCGGATACGCTAGGTTCTCTCGAAGCCATAGTCGGGGAGCTTGAGAAAAAGAGTGTTCCTGTCAGGCTTGGAGACCTGGGTCCAGTTTCCGAGAGGGATGTGATTGAAGCCTCTATTTCCTCGAAGGATCCGACGCTCAGGGTCCTGTTAGCGTTCAACGTTAGACTGATGCCTGAAGCAGTTGAGGAGGCTAGGAGGAGGAACGTCCCGGTTTTCCAGGGAAAGATTATCTACAGGTTGATCGAAGAGTTTTTAGAATGGCGTAGGCTGGAGAAGCAGAGGGAGGCAAGCATGCAGCTTGAGCAAATCATACTTCCCGGCAGGATTAGAATCCTGCCTGCATACGTCTTCAGAAGGAGTAAGCCTGCGATAGTCGGCGTTAAGGTTGAAGCAGGCTGTATAAAGCCGGGCTACCCGTTGATCAATAGTAAGGGTGAGAAAATAGGTGTTATCGAGCAGATTCAGAAGGAGGGTAAGAGCATTCCTAAGGCTGAGGCTGGGGAGGAGGTTGCGATCTCTATACCTGAAGGAATAGTCGGTAGAAACCTGAGGGAGGATGATGTTCTACTCGTCGACGTGCCGAGTAAGGATGCTTCGCTGGTAAACAGAGTTTTCAAGGAGCAATTGGAGCCTCATTATTTTCAGGCGCTGGATGAAGTCACTAGGCTGAAAAAGAAGGAAAACCCGTTTTACGGGCTATAGTGTTAAACGGGTGTAAATGGGTTTTTAGCACGAGCCATCTTAAGGTTTTAAACGCTGGTGAAGCCTTGCTTAGGTAATGTTTTAATACTGGTTTAATAGTCATAGTGCTGCATGCCCCCCGAATTCAAACTATGCATATCTGACCCTAAGCGTGGTAAAACCGAGTCGGTTAAGCTCGAGGGAAGCAACGCTGTCCCTCTGCTTGGCTTAAAGATAGGGAGTATTGTAGACGGTTCTATCGTCGGTAAACCTGGGGTTAAGCTGATGATAACCGGTGGGTCAGACAGGTCTGGTATACCAATGGTTTCCTCCGTGCAGGGCGGTGTTAAAAAGGAGATCTGGGTTAGGAAGAAGAGTGTCGTAGGTGAAACAAGGAGGAAAATGCTGGTGAGAGGCAATCAGGTTTCTGAAGAGATCTACCAGATTAACATGAAGATCGTCTCGTGAACGCTTGAAAACCAAGTTTGTATGAGCATCAAGTCCGTATAATCATCACATTTAAAGATTATAAATAGGCTCTGAGCTATCGTGTCGGAGTATGTCACAGTCAGACGAGTCCATGAAGACGATTGTTTCTTCTTCAGATAAAGAAATAGATAATTATAGATTTATTCAACCATGTTTAAATTTAGGAACTTTGGGTCATGTCGACCATGGGAAGACCACTCTCGTCCAAGCTATTACAGGAGTTTGGACGAGCAAGCATAGTGATGAGTTGAAGAGAGGTATTACGATTAAGCTCGGCTATGCGAACTTCGCTGTTTTCCAATGTCCGAAATGTCCTCCCCCGTACAACTTCACAACTTCTCCACGGTGCTCATGCGGGTCTGAGGCTGTCTTCCAGAGAAAGATAAGCATCGTGGATTCGCCTGGCCACGAGATACTTATGACGACCATGCTGAGCGGCGCTGCTGTTATGGATGCCGCAATACTTGTGATCGGTGCAGACGAGGTTTGCCCGCAGCCCCAGACATATGAGCACCTTTTAGCTGCTGAGATAATGGGGATTAAGAGGCTAATCGTTGTCCAGAACAAGATTGACATAGTTTCTAGGGAGCGGGCCTTGAAAAACCTGGAGGAGATTAAGAGCTTTCTTTCTGAGACAAGGTTCGCCGACGCCACTATAGTACCAATGTCTGCGCAACATAAGGTTAACGTAGACGTGTTGCTTTACGTTATTCAGAAAGAAGTTCCTACACCGGTTTTCGACCTAAACTCTCCGGCAAGAATGATTGTCATAAGGTCTTTCGACGTTAACAGGCCTGGTATTCCGGTCAGGGATATGCGTGGCGGTATACTGGGTGGTTCAATCATCAGGGGGGAGATAAGGGTTGGCGACGAGATTGAAATACTGCCTGGTCTAAGGGTTAAGAAGGATGATACTGTTGAAACAGTGCCGCTTGTTGCGGAAGTGGTTTCAGTGGGTTTCGACAATGTTTTTGTTGAAAGCGTTAGAAGCGGGGGTCTCGTTGGAATTGGAACAACTCTAGATCCTTCTCTAACTAAGAATGACCTGCTGGTTGGAAACATGGCTGGGAAACCCGGTACGCTACCGCCTGTTACACGAAGCATCACTTTAGAGTACAGCATGTTTGAGAGGGTTGTCGGCGTCAGGGGTCTTGTGAAGACGGAACCCATCCGAACCGGGGAGGTTTTGAACGTTAACGTCGGTTCAGCTTTGACACAGGCTGTTGTGAAAGATGTTAAGGATAACAGGATTAACCTAAGCCTTAAGATGCCTGTTTGCGCGGAGAAGGGTCAAAGAGTTGCGGTAAGCAGGCTTGTCGAGAGGCGCTGGAGGCTTATTGGACACGGTGTGCTTATCGGTTGATGGTTCTCCTCGACTCTAGCGCTCTGCTGGCTCCATTCGAAACCGGGGTTGATTTCATAAACGGAATAACTGGGTTGACTCAAGGCAGAACATTGTTCCTAATACCTTTCGAAACGCTTATAGAGCTTAAGAGACTGAGCATTAATGGGCCTAGGCTTTCCGGTATGGCTAGGCTAGCCCTATCTGTTGCAAGCGGTTTCAGAACACTGCTTCCAACCGGTATGAGCTGTGACGATGCACTCGTTTACCTTGCAAAAACTTATAAGGCTGGTGTGGCAACAGCCGACAGGACGTTAAGCAGGAGGCTTAGAGCCTTGGGTATACCTGTTTTCTATCCTTCGGGGGGAAGAAGGATAGTTGGGAAAGGATGGTTCGAAAAGGGGTGATGAGGGTTATTCAAGATAATCGAGCTTGAAGACGTGGTGAAGGTTCCGCCTTCCAGGCTCGGCGACCCTGTTGATGAAATTTTCAAAAACGTTCTTAAAGACAGGTATGAGGGTATGGTTATAGAGGGAATCGGATACATAATTCTGCTGGTGGATTACGACTTTAACCCAGTGGGTCAGATATCCCCTGGGGACGGTCACAGCTATCACAAGGTTAGGGTGAAGGTGCTCTCCTATTATCCGGAGGTTAACGAGGTTGTTGAGGGGAGAGTTGTCGAAGTGGAGGAGTTCGGGGTTTTCGTGAGGCTCGTGACCACTGACGCTTTAATGCACGTGAGTCAGATTACTGACGATTACATGGATTACAATAGTTCCCAGGGCATTCTCGTCGGGAGACAGACTAAGAGGATAATTCAGAAGAACGATTGGGTTAGGGCTAGGGTGGCTGCAGTATCTATAGGCAGGGGAGCCATGACTGACAAGATTGGGTTAACCGCTAGACAGCCCTTCCTGGGGAAGATCGAGTGGATTGAAGAGGACATTAGGAGGCTGGCTGGTGAGAAGCCTAAGCAGGAGGCTAAGGCTTAATGCCTCTCAAAGCATGTTTAAACTGTAAAATGATAAGCGACTCACCTAAGTGTCCAAACTGCGGTGGAGAAGAGTTTACGCAAGAGTGGAGTGGCGAGGTTCTTGTTTTCAACCCTGAAGCTTCTTCAATAGCTAAACTCATTGGGGCAAGGGTTCCGGGAAGATACGCAGTGAGGCTGAAATAAGTGTGTTAAAAGCTTCTGAGGAAACCAGGAGGATAGTTAGAAAACCACTGGGAGTTCTGCTTGATACGGAGGAGTTGAGAAGGAGGCTTAAAGGGTTCAACGGGATCGTTATCTCTGTTGGCGACGTTGTTTCCCAAAGCCTTTTAGAAATGGGCTTTAAACCAAGTGTCTGCGTGGTTGACGGGAAAACTCTGCGGACATGTGCTCATAGTGTTGAACGCTTCCAGCAGGGAAGAATTGTCTTGAAGCTTGTTAACCCTCCTGGAACAATATCCGAGGAGTCTTGGAGCATCTTTAAACAGGCTCTCGACTCACAGCCATCGACGATACTGGTTGAAGGCGAGGAGGATCTTCTTACGCTTGTAGCTGTTGAAACAGCACCCTATGGTTCCCTAGTGGTATACGGGCAGCCGGGAGAGGGTGTGGTGCTGATAGAGGTTAACGAGTCTTCTAAAAAAATGGTCCTGGAAATCGTTGGAACTATGGAGGCATGCGGCTAGCTGCTGCCGTCAGGCTTCCCACCAATCCGTATCAAGCATTCCCCATGCTTCTTGTAGATTTCCCCTTACGGCGGCTTCCTGCATCATCTACAGTAATGTTTAAAGCCTGACTAGTGGGGGGAAGCATAGCCACATGATGGAGATCAGAATAATTAAGGAAACCGAGAACCCTCTTTTAAAAAGGAGGGAAATAGTGTTTGAGATCCAGCATCCCAAGGGTAGGACGCCCACTATTGCTGAAGCAAGGGAGGCGGTTTCAGCTTTAAAAAAGACTCCCGTCGAAGCAGTATACGTGAGAAATCTTAAAAGCGTTTCAGGCAGACAATCGTCAATCGGAGAGGCGCATGTCTATTTTTCAACGGAGGACGCTAGGATCGAGCCCATGCACGTTAGGGTTGCTAACCTGCCTCCTGACGAGAAGAAGCGTAGGAAAGAGGAGCTTAAGAAGATGAGGATGGAGATGAAGGCTAAGGCAGCTGGTGGTAAGAAATGAAGGACACCTTAAAATACTACGAGGTTGACGTAAGTAAATCCTCTGTAAGGCTTAGGAACAGGAAATGCCCACGGTGCGGCAGGGTTATGGCATTCCATAGAGAGGGCAAGCCGAGATGGCACTGCGGCGCATGCAACTATACTGAGTTCCAGAGGTAAGGAGGAGCGTCTAGCCTGTGGGGGAGCGTCTCACATGCATCGGGGTTGAATCTACTGCCCACACTTTCGGAATAGGTGTTGTGAGACATTCTCCCTTCGAGATTCTCTGCGATATCCGCCGTGTTTACAGGCCTTCTTCAGGCGGAATCCATCCGAGTGAGGCTGCGAAGCATCATCTTCAGAACGCGTCTAACGCTCTTAAGGAAACACTGTCTAAAATCAGAGTTGAAGACATAGATCTGGTTGCGTTTTCACGCGGCCCGGGTCTGGGGCCATGTCTAAGGGTTGGAGCAGCCTTGGCGAGAATGATCGCTATAAAACTTGGAAAACCACTGGTAGGGGTTAACCATGCTGCTGCACACGTGGAGATCGCGAGGGTTCTAACCAGGGCTGCCAACCCGGTTGTGCTCTATGTTTCCGGTGGTAACACACAGGTGATTCATCCTTCTGAGGGGAGATACGTGGTTCTGGGAGAGACGGAGGATATTGCCGTCGGAAACCTTATCGATGCTTTCGCTAGGAAAGCTGGTCTCGAATTCCCAGGGGGTCCGAGAGTCATGGAGCTGGCTTCAAAGTCAAGCAGGCTGATAAGGCTGCCCTATAGTGTTAAGGGCATGAACGTGTCTTTCTCAGGGATGCTCACCATGCTTGAAAGCCTCGTTGGGAAGGAACCGATTGAAGACCTTTGTTTTTCATTGCAGGAAACTGCTTTCTCAATGCTGATCGAGGTTTCGGAGAGAGCTATGGCGATGCTTGGGGTTGACGAGTTCATAATAGCTGGCGGCGTAGGCGCCAACCGGAGGCTCAGGGAGATGGCTGGGGAAATGTGTAGGGATAGGAAAGCCTTCTTCCTCGATTATCCGGTTGAGTATTATGCTGACAACGGTGTCATGATCGCTTGGGAGGGAATCGTGCAATACAGGTTGGGAGAGTCGCTTAGAGTTGAAGAGTCTATTGTTAAGCCAAGGTGGAGGCTGAGTGATGTCAAGTCTCCTCCCTCAGGGTTGTACTCGAATTAAAACCCTCTACCAGGGTGCGGAGGCAATCGTAGACCTGTGCGAATGGCTGGGCAGAGAGGTTGTTGTGAAAACCAGGATCGCTAAGAGCTACAGGGTTAGGGAGCTCGATGACTTGATAAGGCGTTCCAGAACAATTAGGGAAGCATCTCTCTTGAGCTCAGCTAAGAAGGCTGGTGTCGAAACCCCTTTCATCTACCATGTAAACCCGGTTGAAGGATGGATATTGATGAGCTATGTTAAAGGAGAGAGCCTTAGAAGCATGCAGGGCTCAAGCATGTTCCCAAGCCTTGTTAACAGGCTTGGAAGCATAGTCGGCAAGCTTCACGCAGCAGGCATAGTGCATGGCGACCTTACTCCGGCGAACGTGATCATATCTGGCGGAAGACTTGTGCTCATAGACTTCGGCCTAGGCGAATACTCTAACGAGGTGGAGAAGAAGGCTGAGGACATATACATGCTGGTTTCAAGCCTGGCGCCGCTTCCAGACCACGAGGTTCTCGCAAAAATGTTTCTAGAAGGATACAGGTCTTCAGCCGGGGAGTCGGCTGGCAGGGTTGAAGAAAGGCTTAGAGAGATCAGTGTGAGAGGCAGATACGTGGAGAAGGAGCTGAGGCGGCGAACAGGTTAGCTATTCTCTTAACGCCTTCTTATTCGCCGGTTTTAAGACTCAGATAAAAATAATTTGGGGAAGCTTAATTGGCGTGCTGTTAAACACTTAGAATAACCTTTTCATGAACCGCCTTAACAGCTTTCTCCGCATCCTCCATCAGCACTACGAAGGATATGCTTGTCTCAGACGAGCCTTGAGCTATGGCTAGAACGTTAACACCTGCTTCAGCAACAGCGGAGAATATTCTTGCTGCAACACCCTTAGTCCCCCTCATGCCCTCCCCAACGGCGGATATTACTGCAACACCCCTCTGTATCCTGATTCTTTTAATAAGCCTCTGTCTGCTAAATCCTTCTCTCAACCCTTTCAAAGCCATGTCTAAATCCCTATCTTTAACAAGCAGGGTTATTCCGATTTCTGAAGCATCCTGACTTATCATGGAGATGCTCACCCCTCTCTTCGCAACCTCGCCGAGTATGGCGGAAGCCACGCCCGGCGTACCTGCCATAGCAGCCCCCTCAACGGTTAAAATACTCATGTCAGGTATCATCGCTACAGCTTTAACTATTTGCTTCTCAACAGCTTTTTCAAAGCCTATTGTGGTGCATTCTTTAAAGGGTTCCTGGATGCTTGAAACTATGATTCTTACCCCCAGCTCTTCAGCAAGCTCCACTGCCTGAGGGCTCATAACCCATTCTCCAAGCCTTGAAAGCTCCAGCGCCTCCGAGTATGATAAACTAGGTATGGTTCTCGCCTTATCGGTAATCCAGGGGTCGGCTGTGTAAATGCCGCCGTTAGCCTTTGGAACATAGACCTCGTCTACTCTCAACTCGCTTGCAGCAAGTATTGCCACTACGCTGCCCATCCCCTTTTTAAGAAAGGCTTCACTACCCTCATGGTCAACGCAGGACCTGCCGGATACTACAAGAACTTCTTTTGAAACATTTTTCAACCTATCCGGCTTAACAAGGCTCACGTGATGACTCCACGGCGGCTCATAATCTTCTATGAGCATGAATCCTGCTTGTCCGGCTGTAACCCATTTAGTGTCAACACCGATTGCGTTCAAATGGCTGGAAAAAACTCTAGCAACAGTGTTTCCAAGCAGGTTAAGCATTACAGGCAGCCCTCTGGGTGTTGCACCGCCAGCCTTCTTCTCAGCGTGCAAATACTCAATGATCTTGTTTAAGCTTTCAACAATCTCGGCTTCAACACTCTTCCTCAGATCCTCCGGGATCCCCTTCGCAAGACTGTTAAGCTCACCGGCCAGCTTTGCTAAAGCTTCCTCCTCGCTTACACGTGAGGCAGCAGCCTCGGTCAGAGCCTTCAAGATCTCTTCACGCGGCTCAACTATTATCACTAACCCGCCGGAGGCTTTTTCAGCAAGCTTCTCGCAAAGCCCTCTCAATTCAAGCCCTGTGTTCTCAAGGTTAATGTTTACAATCCTCAACGCTTCTCTTCCTCCAATATTTCAAAAATATCTCTAATTATTGCGGCTGCTGTTTCGAACGGTCCAGCTCCCCTCCCAAGCAGGTAAACCGGTCCAGCTCTCTTCATTCTGAACTCCACCGCGTTCAGTGTCCCATTCACGTCAAGCATACTCCCCTTCTTAAGCTTTGAAGGACCGACCCTGAGCCTACCTTGCTCAGTGAATTCTCCAACAAGCCTGATCGAGTACCCGTTTAAAGCAGCTTCAAGCAGGTCATTAGGCTTAACTTCTTCTATTCCTTTCAACTCGACTTCATCAGCCCTATGACCGCCTTCAATAGTGTTAGCTATTATGGTTATCTTATAAGCAGTATCCATCCCCGATACGTCCATAGTCGGGTCGGCTTCAGCAATACCTATTTCACGTGCAAGCCTCAAAGCTTCATCATAGCTTCTTCCCTCCTCCATTAATGTGAGGATATAGTTTGAAGTAGCGTTTAAAACTCCACGGATGCTTTCAACAACATCTCCAATCATGAGGGTTCTGAGTGTTTTCAAAACAGGCAGCCCACCTCCAACTGTTGCACTGTACTTCACTATCCTACCATGGGACAAAGCTGTCCTCATAATCAGGTCATAATCATATGCGAAAGGAGCCTTGTTGGCTGAGACAACGTGGGAACCATGCTCTAGAGCCTTAAGAATATGTCTTAAAGCAGGTCCTGACCCGCCTCTGCTCGTCGGAGTTACTTCAACAGTCACATTAGGCTGTGCAATCCCTATGGCTTCAGCCGCGTCCATGCTCGGGAAACCACCCTGCTCAGAATAGGCTACGGAGCCCTTCTCAAGCTTGGTTGTTAAAAGACTACTAACCTTAACACCGTTCTCAGAGAGCGTCGCGCCCCCTCTATCCACTATTCCAACGATCCTCGGCTCTGCTCCAAGCCTCCTGAACCTCCGCCTCTCTTCCTCCATGAGCTGTAGGAAGGCTCTTCCAACGTTTCCAAAGCCGATTAGAAGAATCCTCATGAAAGCTTCCTCAAAGCCTCCGCAGGGTTTTCACCCGGATGAATTACGAGCTCAGCATAAGGCTCTATGTTTATACTCGGATCTTTCAAACCATGTCCCGTAACTACGGCGACGACTGTTTCATCACCCTTGAAGAATCCTTCTTTAGAAAGTTTTTCTAAACCTGCCACTGAGGCTGCTCCAGCAGGCTCTGCGAACAAGCCCTCCATCCTAGCAAGGTCTACCTGCGCCTTCAATATTTCCCTGTCGCTGACAGCAACCGCTGTTCCCCGAGAATCCCTTATCGCCCTCAACGCTTTCTTCCAAGATAATGGTTTCCCGATCCTTATCGCTGTAGCAACAGTCTCCGGCTTTTCAACAGGCTCTATGGTTTCCCTATTTTGAAGACAGGCTTTCACTATTGGAGCAGCTCCCTCAGCCTGAACCCCGATCATCCGCGGTTTAGACTCAGCCAGACCAGCTTCAACCAGCTCTTTAAAACCTTTCCAGCCTGAAGAAATGTTTGCAGCGTTTCCCACGGGGTATACAGTGAAATCTGGCACACTTTTAAGGCTCTCCCATATTTCGAAAGCGATTGTCTTCTGCCCTTCAATCCTATACGGGTTTACAGAATTCAAAACATAAACCCCAAGCTCCTCCCTGTGCATGAGAAGTGTTTTCAAAGCGTCGTCGAAATTTCCCCTGACCCTGACTATCGTGGCGCCATGGGCAACAGCCTGCAGAAGCTTCCCTGGCGCAACATAGCCGTCTGGAAGAAAGACGAGGCTTCTTAAGCCAGCCCTAGCCGCGTAGGCTGACATCGATGCTGAAGTATTTCCAGTTGAAGCACACGCTACGCTTTTAGCATTAAACTTGAGGGCGATGCTTACAGCCACAGTCATACCCCTGTCTTTAAAAGAACCGGTTGGATTAGCTCCTTCAAACTTCACGTAGAGGTTTTTCAAGCCTAAGTATTTCCCAAGCCTTTCAGCCTTAACCAGCGGAGTGTCTCCTTCACTCAGAGTGACAATTCTCTCAACCTTTGGAAGGAGGCTCCTATACCTCCAAACACCCCTACCGTTAAACGAGACGCTTCTGAAAACGCTCCTGGGGTAAGCAACCTCTAAGAGCCCTCCGCATTTCACGCAGACAAGCATGTTTCCCCCGGGCTCATGGGTTGCGCCGCAATCTATGCATTCCAGAGCCTCGCCGTCCCGATACTCCATTACCCGCATACTCGCCTCATGAGAAGTTTTAAGCTTTAATATCTCTCAACCGTGAGAAATGGCTGATGAAGCTACTGTTCATAACTGGGAACCCTGGGAAATTCATAGAGGCGCAGAAGCTGCTCGGAGAATTCGGGATAACGCTTGAACAAGCTGATATTGAAATAATCGAACCCCAGTCGGAAACCCTGGAAGAAGTCGCTGAGAGATGCGCTCAGGAAGCTTTGAAAAAAATAGGGGAACGCTTCATAATCGAGGACTCAGGGCTGTTCGTAAACTCTCTAAACGGCTTCCCAGGAGTATACTCCTCCTACGTCTACAGGAAGATAGGGTGCGAAGGAATACTTAGGCTTCTAGAAGGCTCCTCAGACAGATCAGCATACTTCATGACCGCACTAGCATACGGCGAGCCACAGGGAGAAATCAGAATATTCACAGGCAGGGTGGACGGCACAATATCCAAAGAGCCGCGTGGAAAAAGCGGGTTTGGTTATGACCCCGTCTTCATACCTTTCGGCTCCAACCTGACTTTCGCGGAGATGAGCGTTGAGGAGAAGAATAAGTTTTCTCACAGGGCTAGGGCGTTGAGGAGCTTTGCATCATGGTTCGTGAAGAGACATGGGGAAAAGTAAACGTGGTGTCTAGCGCGCGAGGCTCATCTGGATAGGACTTATGGGGCACATTATTTGGAGATATATGCTCAAGATCGGATAAGGTTCATCGAAGAAATAGGGAGCTACAACCCTGCACATGTAGAGAAATTCGAAGAATTCTTAAAGGCATATGAGGAGGGTAAATTAAGGGGAGGAAGACCAAAAAAGGGAGGATAATAGATGAGTAGGATCACTGTTTGGGGATGGGGTGATAAATACGAGGCGGCAAGAGTTAATAGCGAAGCATGCGTCGAAAAGTTTTGGAGAGAAGCGACTAGAGAGTGTCATATAGCTTTAGTGGGTAAAGATAGGCGTGAGGGTATGATTTTTGGGATTGATGTTTACACAGATGATCCGAAGAGCGTCGGATTTTTAGTGGAAAGATTGCTCAACCTAGTCCTTATGAGGAAAAATAAGGTTTACGAAATTACGATGGAATTTCTTATTGAGGAAGCCTCGTATAAGGAACGCTTTAAGACGCTTGAGGAGGTTGAGAAGCAGTACGAAACCCTTGCAGATATGTGTATTGAGAAGGTTAAAGACGATCCACGGGTGAAACCATTAACGGATGGAAGGAAAATATTGGTCTTCCCGGATATGAGCTTGTTCGTCAAGCTTGAACCCGAGTACGGATTAAGGATGTCGGTAGGGGCCTCACATTTCAACTTCAATGAGGTGCTTGGATTCATCCAATCCCTATCGGAGGATTTAATTAAAAGCAAGCTGGCTAAAAGCATTCTAGGCTATAAACTCTTGTTGGACGTAGATAGGCTTGAGATTTCTGATGTTGATGTTACCGAGGATGAGGTTCTGGTAGACCTTGCAGTATTTGAGCCTAAAAATCTGGAATCTAATACTTATTGGTTTCATCGTTATTGCAACGAGTTATGTCCCCCGGTTGTGCCATCGGGTTTTCCGCTGGCTGCCGTTTTAACCAGGTAATCCTCCTTCTGCTTCTTCCCTTAGTGTTTAAAATAAGTGCTGCCTATGCCATAGGCTTGGTAACGCTGTCAGAGAAGCTTATATAGGGGTTTGCTGGAAGGAATTTGGCTTAAAAATTGGCTAGGATGCATAGTCATAAGAGGGGTAAGTCGGGTTCGCGTAGAGTAGTGTATAGCGGGGCTCCGCCATGGTTATCGTTAAAGCCTGAGGAGGTTGAGGGGCTCGTGGTTAAGCTGGCTTCAGAAGGGTATGGTCCTTCTCAAATCGGGCTGATACTGAGAGACTCGTATGGGGTTCCCTCCGTCAGGAACATAACGGGTAAGAAGATTTCGAGAATACTTCTTGAAAAAGGTGTGAAGTTCTCTAGGACGGAGGATCTCGATAGGCTTGTGGCTAAGGCTGAGAGGATGGTTACTCATTTAACCAGGAATAAGTCCGACCGTTTTAACGTTCATAATCTTCAACTGGTGGAGTCTAAGATTAGGAGGCTTGCCCGTTACTATTCTAGGAGGAAAGTGCCTCTTCCCGACCTGAAGGTTCTTGAAGCCAAGATATGAGCAATGCGTCGGAGACTCAGAGGAGATTCATTTTTGAAGCAAGGGATTTCGCGAGCAAACTTGGTTCTTTCGACTGGAATGATACTCTAATAGTTTTTCACGCTGATGCAGATGGGACTGCTGCTGCAGCAATAGCCTGCCTCGCTTTGAGAAGCATGGGTGTCTCCTTCTCCGCCGTGTCCGTGACGCAGATAGACAGGGTTTTTCTGGAGAGCATTGCATTCCCGTCGAGGCCGGTGCTTTTCCTAGATATTGGGGCAGGATACTTAAACGAGATAACGAGTGTTCTTGAACCTTCGAGAGTCGTTATACTTGACCATCATGAGGTTGAAGGGAATTCTGGTAATATTCTTATGTTAAACCCTAACGAGCATGGTTTAAACGGTGGTTCAGATGTCTCCGGCTCAGGTGTCTCATACCTGGTTTTCAAGAACCTTGTTGAAGATTTTTCCAGGATGAATGAGCTGGCGATAGTGGGCGCCTTGGCAGACATGCAGGACGTGGGTGCTAACAGGTCGCTCACAGGATTAAACTCGACGATAGTTCTTGAAGGGGAAGAGATGAACATAGTAAGGGTCGAGGAGGACTTCGTGTTCTTCGGCAGGGAAACCCTGCCGATACATGTTTCAATCTCTTCCTCATCGAACTTCATAATACCGGGACTAAGCGGCGATGAGAACGTTGCTCTAAACCTTTTAAGAAGTCTAGGAATAGAGGTTAAGACGGATGATAAGTGGAGGACTTTCAACGATCTCTCGCAAGCCGAGAGGTCGAGGCTTCTCACAGGGTTGATGCAGTATACTGCTGACTTAGGCTTCTCGCCTGAGAGTGCTCAAAACCTGTTCGGCACCATATATGTTTTCGAAAAGGAGCCTAGAGGCACTGTTTTAAGAGATGGAAGGGAGTTCTCAGCCCTGTTGAACTCCTGCGCAAGAATGGGGCGTTCCGCGATAGGCTTGGCGGTTGCAATGGGTGAAAGAGGTAGAATGTTCGAAGAAGCTCAACAAGTTAGCCGAGAATACAGGTCAGCCATCTCCAAGTCTCTATCAAACCTTATAAGCGTACCCGGGGCCAAGGTTGAATCTGAGAAAATACTGCTTTACAATGGTGAAGGAATCATTGATCAGAGAGTATTAAGCCCAGTTGCCTCAATAATATTCTCCAGTCTCCCTAAGGATTTTCAAAAGATCCTAATCGTAACGGCTGATGATGATGATTCGTTAAAGGTTTCAATAAGGGTTCCGAGGATCCTTGTTGAGAAGGGCATCAGGGGGAGCCTGCTGGCTTCAAATGCTGCCAGGGAAGCCGGGGGATTCGGGGGAGGACATGATGTTGCAGCAGGGGCAACTGTACCTAGGAGAAGATTCCACTCTTTCATGGAGGCTTTTGAAAGAAATGCTACAGAACAATTCGGCAGAATGCTTCGCAATTCTTGAGGCGGTTTTCAAAAGCGAGTTTGAAGCGAGGCTTGCATACTTAGCGTTAAAGCCGGATGAGGCTTTAAAGGTTAAGGGGTTAAGAGTATCATCCAGTTTAAGAGGCCGGAGGATACTTCTCAAAGTCGCGTGTAGAAGAGGATTAATGTCTCTCGCGTACACTTTGCTCGACTACCTGAATCATCTTAAGATGATTCAGGAGGCTTCTTTAAGGCTCGAGGAGGCCAAGTGTCCATGGTCACAGGCTTAAAGTTTGGCCATAGCCTCTTCACCTCTACAGGCCAGTCTTCAGCGTTGAAACCGTGTCTAGCTAGGAAGGCGTAAACCCATCTTTCAAGACCATTGCCTGAGCAACCTGTCCAGACTTCTCTTCCTTTCCTCTCTTTAATGTTAAACCAATCAACATACTTATCGTAGTGGACTGATGCGTTAGCTATTTCAAGCCACTCGCTTCCCCTGTATCCCCTGAACGGGAGATAGGCTTCAATATCGAAGGTTGCAACTATTTTTCTAGAAACATCCTCGACAACACCTGCGTGAGCCATCCAGACGGGAGTTACTTCCGCGGACCTGACCTCTATGTCAAGCGTCTTGTCAAGCAGGCTCAGATAGTTATCCACCAACCTATCCCTAATCTCAGCAACTTCTTCAGGTTTCCCCAGATAGACTATCTCTATCCGTGTGAAAGCCGTAAGCCTCTCCAGGCTTCTCAACCCCCCAGCTTCATGCCTGAAGCTGAACCCTGACCTGTCGTAGAGTCTGATAGGCGGATTGTCAAGGTTCACGGTTTCTCCGGCGAAAAGCTCGTAGAAAGGTTCGCACTGTGCGTAGGGAAGGGTGAACGCGGGCTCCTTCAAAAACTTTTGCAAGACTTCAGGCCTAGGCTCGTTGAAAACCTTCACTAAATCGGTGTATTCTTCAAAGTAGGACAGCTCTCTGGATCCGGGTTCACAGACGTAAAGCATCTCGCTAGGGATCCCGGAGAGATGACCCTTCTTCCTCGCGACTTCAAGTGGTATGAGCTTAGGTAGGACAACCTCTTGGAAGCCCAGTGGCTTAGCCACCTTCTCAATTATCATTTCCTCAAGTATTCTGAGAAGACTGGTGTAGGGTTGGAGATAGTACCATATGCCTGGGTGGAATCTTTTAACCCAGCCCTCCTCCTCCAGCAGCGGCCCCGGGTCCAAAGCGTACTTAACAGGCTTCGCAGGACTGCACCAGACAACTCTGTGAACCTCTCTACCTGTTACACGTTCCTCCTGCTTCTCCATGAAAAGACTTATAATCCTATCCGGAACCTGGGCATAGAGATCAGACTCGTTGAGTTCAAGCCAGTATTTCAAGCCTTCTTCCGTCTTCTCAACCTTTCTGGCGAACGGTAGCCTCACCTCCCTCAGGTTTTCACCTATGAAAGTTACTTCGAAAAACTTGACGCTGATTCCTCTGACCCCCAGCCCCATTTTAGGCCCCAGTTCTTCACCCAGCGCTTTCCTAGCCCTTTTAACGGCTTCATGCGCTCTGACTCTTCTCCCAGACTCCACTGTGATGCTCAGCTTCTCCCTAGTGACGGTTAGCTCAACTATCTTAGGCTCCTCACCCTTAACCGCTCCCCGCGCGAATACTGTTGGAAAGCTTGAAACAGCATACTCTGCAACCTTTTCAAGCTCGTCTCCACGCAGCTCCCGACTCAAGTAAAGGTCTGCCGCCACCCTCAGCCTTAAATCTTTGACCGCTGTCTGCTTCTCCTCCAATTTCACGACGACAATTCTGCTTAAAAATAGGTTTTTATAGGTTATGATGCTGGCAAAAACCACGTAGATACGGTGCTTCTTAAAGAGCATAGTTTAAATACGCTGTCCACAAGCCTCTTCCAGATTGGTGAAGCAGAAAAAGGCTAAAAAATGGTTTCCAGTGGTTGCCCCGGATTACCTCGGGGGCAAGCCGTTATGCAGCGTCTTGGCTTCGGAGCCAAGCGGCCTAATAGGCAGGACTATAAGCGTTCTTCTAAGCGAGCTTACTGACGATCCTTCTCATACGACGGTTAAAATAAAGTTCAAAATCACTGGTGTAAAAGGGGAGACTGCTTTCACAGAACTATGGGGCTACGAGCTTGACAGGGATTTCGTGAGAAGTCTTCTTAGGAAAGGCTCTTCAAGGGTTGACATTATTTTCAACGCTAGCACGAAAGATGGTTACCGGATGCGTGTCTCAGCGATCGCCGTTACCCGTTACCGTGCTTCGCAATCTCAGAAGAAGAAGATGAGGAAAGCGATGATGAACATAGTGCTGGATAAGTGCAGTAGGCTGAACTATTCTCAACTGGTTCAGGAACTCGTCTTCGGAAAGATTGAGTCTGACCTTTATAATGAGGCTAAGAAGTTTCACAGGATAAAGCTCGCAGGCGTTAAGAAGATGAAGGTTCTCGAGTCGCCGCTTAAACTCGAAGAGGTTAAGGCAAGCCTGGCTGAGGCTGTTTAAAATGTCTGCAAGCCTAAGTGAGGAAGAGTTGATGAAGATAGCGGTGGAGGGATATTCTGAGAGCCTTGAGCCTAAGACTCTTAAAGGGTATGTTCCGAACGTTTTCGACTATATTAGGAGGTGCGACAGTGCGGAGGAGGCTTTCCAAATAATTGACTTTCTAGTCTCTAGGAAAGAGCTTTCTGAGAATGTTGCTCGCGTCATAAAAAGAAGGATAATGGAGAAAGGTGTCAGGTTCTACGGTCCTAAGAAGCAGATTGGCTACTACGTTGAAAAATATAGATAAAGATTTTAAATAGTTAGCTTTTCTGTCTGCCAATTGCCACGATGCTCACGACATCATCATCCTTCAAAACATAATCCTCACTCAGCCTGATCTTACGCTTAGCGTCAATGGCGTAGAGAAAATTATTCATAAGGTCGCTGTGTATGAGACCAGCAAACTCTCTAACACTCATCCCTGTTGGAACAAGGTAAACATCGGGAAGAACATTACCCTTCTTATCGGTGAGCTTGCTCGGATCCTCAACAGGGTAGACAGTTATCATTTTAAGAGCCTTGAAATACACGCTGTTCAAAAGCTCCTGGACACCCGTTGAGCCCCAGGGCTTCAAAACCTTCTCCCTAACCATTTCAAGAGCCTCTTTCTGCTTTTCTCTAAGAGCCTCAGGCCTAATAATCTTGAAGTCACTATCTCCAGGGAAATATTCTACAAGCCCTGCTTCAGCAGCTCTCCTGAGGACAAGCTCAGCCTCAGCGCTGATCGGAATAGGATCATAACCAGCCTTCCTAATCTGTCTAACCCCCTCCTCCGCACCCTTCCTGTCAACCTTGTTCGCAGCTATAACCATCGGCTTAGCAATAATCCTGACGGTCCTAGCCAGCTCAACTATTGTCTCCCTGCTCCACTTTAAGAAATCGTCAGGCGGATTAACTTTCTCAACGGCCTTCTCAACATCCCCCCTGCCTATAGCCAGGCCGCTTAAAACTTGGCTTAGAGCCTCTTCAACACTTCTCCTGTTTAGCCTCGCCTTAGAAAACTTCTGGAGGCCTCTTTCAATAATCCCGGCAAGCCAATGATCATACTCGTCCTCCAGAAACCTTATGTCCCTTATAGTGTTCTCAGGGTTCGGATCAGTCGGCCTACCCTCAGCATCCAGGCTTCCCGAGGCGTCGACAACATGTATCAAAGCATCCGCCATACTTATCTCAGAGAGAAACTGGTTGCCAAGACCCCTGCCTTCATGCGCACCTGGAACAATACCCGGAAGGTCAACGAGCTCAACCGGGATGAACCTGAAGCCGTTGACACATCTGGAATTCACAGGATTATCAGTGACGCCAAGACTCTTGCAGACGCACTTCTTCCTCACGTAGCCAACACCCCTGTTGGGAGTCAAGGTGGTGAAAGGATAATCGGCAATCTTAACAATATTCATGGTTAGAGCTGAGTATAAAGTTGATTTCCCAACGTTAGGCTTACCGGTTAGGCCAACCAGCCTCGTAACCATTGTGAGTAACCACTACGCCACTGGGATTTAAACAGTATTCTCCACCCTCTCTTTTGAATACTAGAAACATGGCTAGCGTGCTGAGCGAACGATCCTGAGGATTATTCTTCTCCTCGCCGGCGGGAGCCATAATAATCCGTTCCTCCACGCTTTTAAATAGGGTTGTTTCCAGAAACATACGGGTGGCGTAGCCGACTGAATAGCTTATATACAGGTGGGTTGGGTGAGATAGCTGCGCTATGCCGAGTCTAAGGTGCGGAACGCTGGTGGTCGACGATAGTCTAGCCCAGGGGTTTGAGTTATACTCGTCTCCCTGCGGCACATGCTTTTCTAAGGGTGGTGACGCGGCTTGAAGAGGATTAGGCTTTCAAAGGAGTCTGAAAGCCTTCTACTGGCTTCTGTTGAAGAGGTCCGTAGGAAGAGGCTGATAGAGTGGAGGCGTCAGCCGGCTGTAATCAGGGTTGAGAACCCTACTGACGTGAATGCTGCGAGAAGGCTTGGCTACAGGGCTAAGCCTGGCTTCATAATAGTCAGGTCGAGGGTTAGGAAGGGTGGTAGGAGGAAGCCTAGGCCAAGGTCAGGGAGGAGGCCTAAGCACCTGGGGGTCGTCCTGTTTAAACCCGGTAAGAGTAGGCAGAAGATGGCTGAGGAGAGGGCTGCCCGTAAATATCCTAACATGAGGGTTCTGGGCTCCTACTGGGTTGGGGAGGACGGGGTCTACAAGTGGTTTGAAGTCGTGATGGTGGATCCCAATCATCCGGCTGTCGCCGGCGACCCGAGGTTGAAATGGCTTAGGAAAGATTAACCTTGGAGGACAGTAAGATCCTTATTTTCGACACGACTCTCAGGGATGGTAACCAGGCTGTTGGCATAAACTTTTCGCTTGAGGACAAGATTAAGATTGCTCTAAAGCTTGACGACCTTGGGGTGAACTATATTGAGGGTGGATGGCCTAACGAGACTAACCCGGTTGACGTTTCTTTCTTCAAGCAGATACTGAAATACAGGCTGAGGGCTAGGGTTTCAACATTCGGAAGGACTCGTAAGCCATGGGTCAGGGTTGAGGAGGATCCTGATTTAAAATACCTCATTCAGCCCAATATTCCTACTGCAACGATTTTCGGAAAATCTTGGATCCTACACGTTAAGGATGTTTTGAACACGACGCTCGAAGAAAACTTAAGCATGATTTACGATAGTGTTAAGTATTTGAAGGAATCTGGTAGAGAAGTAGTTTTCGATGCTGAGCATTTCTTCGACGGCTACAGGGATAATCCGGACTATGCCCTAGAGGTTTTAAAGACTGCTGAGAAAGCAGGCGCGTCCTTCCTAGTTTTAGCTGACACACGAGGGGCCTCAGACCCTTTAGAGGTTTATGAAGTTGTCAGGAAGATTAAAGAGGTTTTTGAAACCCCATTGGGTATTCACGCTCACAACGATACCGGTATGGCTGTTGCTAACACTATTGCTGCTGTTAAGGCTGGAGCCACGATGGTGCAGGGAACGATAAACGGAATAGGGGAGAGATGTGGTAACGCTGATCTTGTTCAAGTCATAGGAGTACTGGCTGTGAAGTTCAACTATAAGATGGACGTTAACCTGAGAATGCTCTCCATGGTTTCACGGTATCTGCGCGACATTGCTTCGCTAGAGGAGAACCCTAGACAACCTTTTGTAGGAAAGTATGCTTTCTCCCATAAGGGGGGTGTGCACGGCGACGCTGTGTTGAAGAATAGGGAGGCGTACGAGTTTACTGATCCAGCTATCTTCGGCAGCACAAGCGCCATAGTCGTCTCCTCACAGTCGGGTACTGCAAACCTTGCGGCAAAAGCTTGTGAAATGGGTTTTGAAGTAGACAGGAGGGATCCAAGGATCATGGAGGCCCTGAAAAAGATTAAGGATCTGGAGTCGAAAGGATATGTTTTCGAGGATGCTGACGGAAGCCTTTTCCTGCTTCTCCATGAGGCTCTTCACGGTCCTACGCAGCTTTTCGAGCTTGAACACTGGACCTCTATTGTAACATGGCTTGGAGACAGGCAGATTGTTGAATGCGTTGTTAAAGTGAGGGTCGGCGGGGTCAGCATGTCTGCTTCAGCAGAGGGAAACGGGCCTGTGAATGCTTTCGACAGTGCTTTGAAAAAGGCTCTAAGCCCCATATATCCTGGAATCGCCTACGTCTCCCTGACGGGTTTCAGGGTTAGGGAGATAGACGCCCCATCCGGAACCGCGGCCTCGGTGAGAATACTTGCTGAGTTTGAATCCAACGGCAGCAGGTGGACGACGATAGGTGTTTCAACAAACATTTTGAAGGCTGCTGAGGAGGCTCTTGTAACAGGCTACAAGTATTTCCTTCTGAAGCATAATAAAAAGTGATGCTTTGCTTAACCAATATTTACCATCTTTAGAATCAGCATGGAATTATAAACGGCAGTAATAGGCAGCAAGCCTCGTAAGTAAAATTTTTAAACAGCCCGACCCGTGCGGCTCTATGCTTAAATTCCAGAAACCAGTTGAAAAACCTCCTGAAGTCCTTGAGATTTCAGGAGGAAGCTTTTCCAGCATGTTTCAATATTATTAAAAACCCTAGGAGGTTTTGGAGAAAATGGGTTGCAACGGAATTTTCGTTGTCAAGTTTGGGGGTGCTGCTCTCTCGACGAAGGAGAGGGTTGAGCATGCTGCTGAGCTGGTCGCCCAAGAGGTTAAGGGGGGGAATAAGGTTGTGGTTGTCGTTTCAGCAATGGGTTCAACCACAGACACTCTCCTCCAGCTTTTCAAGGATGCTGGAGACCCCCGGTTCATGGATGAGGTTTTATCAATGGGTGAAAGGACGAGCGCCAGGGTTTTCTCAACCATCCTTCGCCAGAAGGGTGTTAAAACCACTTTTCTAGACCCGTCTCAAGACGATTGGCCCATTCTGACGGACAGCAACTATGGTAATGCAAGAATAATCGTCCAAGAGTCTTGCAGGAGAATCAAACAGGTTGTAGGGGGTCTGCTGGAGGAGTTCGACGTTGTTGTTGTGCCTGGCTTCGTAGGCAAGGATCCTGCTGGAAATGTTACGACGCTCGGCAGGGGTGGGAGTGACTCTACTGCCTTCATACTTGCCTCAGCCCTAAACCCTAAGGACACTATTCTGGTTACAAGCGTCTCCGGAATAATGTCTGCTGATCCTCGTTTAGTGAAGTCTGCCAAGAGGCTTGAGGAGCTTACGACAGAGGAGCTCGCAGCCTTGGCTGACGTCGGGGTCAAGTTCATACACAAGTCATCCTTAAAGTATATTCCGCCATCGCTTAAAGTCAGGGTTATAAGCTATGATTCTAAAAGTTTAAGCGGCGGCGGCACGCTTATACTTGCCTCAACCTCCCCGTTAAGCATGGAGATTATTAACAGTAGTGTGTCTGCAGTCATGTTCGTCGGAAGAAGCATTAAGGCTGTTAGCAGAGCAATGGATGTTCTGAAGAATGTTAACACGGGTGAGCCTAGGCTCCTCGGCATTGTTTCCAACAACAAGGAGGTACTCGCATATTTCTCAGGCGGTCTTCAGGACGAGGCTGTTCAAAGAATGCATGACGAGTTCCTGTTGGAGAAGGATGCTGTCGGCCTCGCGGTGAGGCAGGGTCTGCGTGGAATAATCATCAGGGGGACGGATCTGCATGAGACTCCCGGCGTCCTATACAGGATTTCTGCCCCCATGGCTAAGGAGGGCATAAACATACATGGCATTCTTACACTCGGCTCCTACTTTATAGTGCTTATTCCTGAGGAGCATGTGGAGAAGGCTTTTAAGCTTCTTGAGGAGGCTTTCAGGATTGAGGAGGACTAGTGTAGCTGTCCTCGGAGCCACGGGCCTAGTTGGCCAAAGGTTCGTAAAGCTTCTCTCCAACCACCCGTTTTTCGAACTAAAGGTTTTAACGGCTTCAGAAAGGTCTGCCGGAAAGAAGTATAGGGAGGCTGTGCACTGGCTCCTAGGAGGCGACCCGCCTGAACCCACTTCGGAAATGATTGTTCAAGAAACCAGGGTCGAAGTGTTGAACGATGTTGAGCTTGTGTTTTCAAGCCTGCCGAGTGAAGCCGCTTTTAAATTGGAGCCTATGCTTGCAGAGCAGGGTTTTAAAATCATCTCCACCGCGAGTGCATTCAGAATGGATCCGCTAGTGCCAATGATAATCCCAGAGGTTAATCCTAGCCACGTAAGCATGATAGAGAGGCAGCGTGAGGAGAAGCGGTGGAAAGGGTTCCTCGTCACTAAGTCAAACTGCACAACGATGCCTCTAGTAATATCGTTGAAACCAATTCTAGACGCGTTCGGCTTGAAAAGAGTTGTAACCGTTTCGCTGCAAGCCTTGAGCGGAGCAGGCTACCCGGGTGTTCAATCGCTAGACATCATTGACAACGTAATACCCTTCATAAAGGGTGAGGAGGAAAAACTTCAGTCTGAAACAGTTAAGATACTGGGTGAACCAGGCAGGCCGCTTAACATACCGGTTTTAGCAAGCGTGAACAGGGTTCCGACTCTAGATGGCCATCTGCTACACGTATTCGCTGAACTCGAGCATGATTTTGAAACCGAGGATGTTAAGAGGGTTTTAAGAGAGTTTAAACCTTTGCCGCAGAGAATGGGGCTATACTCGGCGCCAGACCCAGTTATACAGGTTAGGGAGGAGGAGGACAGGCCCCAGCCTAGGCTTGACAGGGATTACAAGGGTGGGATGGGGGTTGTCGTGGGGAGAGTTGGGAAATGCGACTCTTCAACAGTTAAGTATACTGTTCTCTCGCATAATACTGTGAGGGGTGCTGCAGGAGGATCAATACTTGTGGCAGAGCTCCTTAGGGAGATGAGGCTTATTTGAGCATGCTGGATGTTCAGGAGCCAGGTAAAAGGAGGAGGCTTAGGCGGATTTTCAAGGATGATGGGAGAAGCGTCATAGTGCCGATGGATCACGGCGTCTCAATAGGGCCTGTGAAAGGCTTGGAGAACATGGCGCAGCTGGTTTATGAGCTTGCTAAGGGTGGTGTTGACGCGATAGTTATCCACAAGGGTTGGGCTAGGATGATTGACACAGCTGGGCTTGGCCTCATTGTACACGGCTCAGCCGGGACAGACTTGAGTTCAGACAGGCTTAGAAAGACCCGTTGCGCAACGCCTCTCGAAGCACTTTCACTCGGTGCAGACGGCTTCTCGCTGCATGTTAACGTTGGCTCTGAAACAGACTTTGAACAACTGGCTTTCCTGGCTGAGTCCGCAAGAGTCTGCAGGATTCTAGGCATGCCTCTTCTGGCGATGATGTACCCGAGGGGTCCGAAGATTACTGACGAGCATTCTCTAAAGGAGGTTGCTCACGCTGCGAGGATAGGAGTGGAGCTTGGTGCTGACGTTGTTAAGACTAACTACACAGGCTCACCTGAGTCGTTCAGAATCGTTGTAGAGTCTACGCGCATACCGGTGGTTATAGCTGGCGGCCCAAAAACCTATTCGACAAGAGATTTCCTCAAGATGGTTAGCGATGCTATTTCAGCTGGCGCCGCAGGCGTCTCGATAGGCAGGAATGTTTTTCAACACGAGAATCCGAGAAAGATGGCTGAGGCTCTGAAGGCGATTGTTCATGAAAATGCTTCAGTCGGGTACGCGCTGGAGGTTGCTGAGTCTTGAAGGAAATATGGATTGTCGCTGAGGATGTTAGCCGGGCTCCAGGAGTGGACAGGGTTGTTTCCAGAAGCCGGGGGACAGTGGAGGGTAAGGGTGAAAGCCTTAAGCTGGTGAAATGGTCTTCAGAACCCTATGAGTATGCTGACCCCGGTTCAGCAGTGCTTGAGCTTGAAGTCAGGAGCTCTAGAGATGAGGAGAATGCTTTGAAGGCTGTGGAGAAAGGCTTTAGAAAAATACTTGTGAAAACATCCGACTGGAAGGTTATTCCTTGGGAAAACCTAGTCGCTAAGCTGAGGGGCAGGGCTATGATTATTGCTGAGGCTTCCAGCGTGGAGGAGGCTAAGCTCGCCCTCAGGGCTCTTGAGCTTGGGGTTGACGGTGTGGCTCTGAACATGCCTGTCCGAGACGCTTCAAGAGCTGTGGAGGAGCTTAAGAGTATTGAAGCCATACTGAGTCTCCGGGAGGCTACTGTAGAGAAGGTTTCTGAGGCTGGTGTCGGGCTCAGAGCATGCATAGATGCCTGCGACACCATGAATCCTGGGGAAGGCATGCTGATAGGAGCGTTTTCTTCAATACTTGTGCTTGTGGAAGCGGAGGTTGCTGAATCCGGGTTTACGAAGCCGAGGCCCTTCAGGGTTAACGCAGGAGCAGTATCCCAATATGTTCTGTCAACTAAGGGTCTTTCACCCTACATCAGCGATCTTAAGTCTGGGGATATTGTACTGGCTGTTTCACGAACAGGTGAGGCTAGGCCTCTCACAATATGCAGGATGAAGGTTGAGAGGAGGCCTCTCAGGATGATTGAGGTCTGTTTAAACGGTTCAACCGGGAAAGTGTTTCTGCAGGATGCTGAAACTATAAGGGTGGTGGCTCCAGAGGGCTCAACGAGCGTTAGAGACCTTAAACCCGGCGACAGGATTCTTGCCTATGCTCAGGCAAGGGTTGGAAGACACTTCGGAACCCCTGTGGAAGGAGAGCTGATGCTCGAGTTTTGAGGCCTAGAATATGTGTTTCAGTGAAGGCAGATAATGCTTCAAGGGTTTCGAGAGCCATCATGGTTGCCGAGAGGCTTGGCGCCAGCCTTGTTGAGCTCAGGCTTGACCATGCCGGTGAGAAGCAGTATGAGGCTGTTTTGAAAACAGTAGAGTCGTCGCATGTCGGCTGCGTAGCCACGATAAGACCCAGCTGGGATGGCGGTGCTTATCATGGTGATGAAAGCAGGAGGTTAAGGCTTTTCGAAAAAGCTTTGGAAGCCCCCTTCAAATATGTGGATGTTGAGCAGAAATCCAAGATTGCCAGTATTGTTTCGAGACTCGCCTCAGAAAGGAGTATTGGCCTGATTCTTTCACGCCACGAGTGGGCCGGGACTCCGGGTGTGAAGACCCTTAGCAAAATTCTTTCAGAGATGAGGAAGAAGGATGCAGATATGTATAAGATTGTCACGAGGGTTAGGAGCCCATTGGACGAGGCGAACATACTGTTCTTCATCAGCAGTATCCGGGGAAGCAGGGTTGTTTGCTTCGGAATGGGGGAGGAAGGCTTAGTCACGAGAATACTTGCACCCTTGCTCGGAGGCTTCATGACTTATGCTTCCTACGGGGAGCCTCTTGCACCCGGTCAGCTGAACCTGAGGAGAATGGTCTCAATATACAGGAGAATGGGCGTATGGTAGGGTGGCTTCCAACCTCGGAGTCAAGACTCCTCTTCGTGATAGGAGACCCGGTTTCACATTCAGTGAGCCCGGCGATGCATAACAGGGCTATAAGAAGACTTGGCATAGACGCTGTCTACCTTGCTCTAAGAGTAACCGGCGAAATGCTCGGGTTCTTCGTCTCCCTTTGCAGGCTTAACAGGGTGCTGGGTTTCAACGTAACCATACCGCATAAGATTGCTGTAGCAAGCCTCGTCGACAGGCTGGACGACTCTGCAGAGCTAACCGGCTGCGTCAACACGGTTAGGGTAAGAGAAGGGTTTCTCGAGGGTTTTAACACGGATGTGGCTGGGGTTGAGAAATCCTTGAGAAACGCTGGCTTCAAGGGTGGTGGTGTTGCGGCAGTCGTAGGCGCCGGCGGGGGTGCTAGGGCCGCTGTCTTAGCGTTGCTTTCAATGGGGTGCAGGGTGGTTGTGTTGAACAGGAGTCGTGCGAGGGCGCTTGAGCTGGAGAAACACTTCTCCGGAAAAGGCTTTAAGGTTGAGACGCTTGGTTTAGAGAATGCTCAACGAGTGTTTAAGGAGGCTGACCTTATCGTTAACGCGACGCCAGTAGGCATGGGGAACAGTGTTGAAACGCCTTTCCCCGTAGAGTTCCTCAGAAGGGGTCAGACTCTTCTAGACATGGTTTATACCCCGCATCCTACAAGGCTCGTCAAGGAGGCTTCTGAAAAAGGGTTGAACGCTGTGCCCGGTGTCGAAATGCTTATTCACCAGGCTGCTGAAAGCTTCGAAATATGGTTTGGAATGAAGCCGCCCATGGAGGAGATGAGGGATGAAGCCTTAAGGAGGCTCAGGATTGAGCAGGGCTAGGGTTCACGGTGCAGTAAGCATTGTCAACGCGATGGCGAATGGTCTTGGCGCAGCCCTAGGGGTTGGGCTTAGGGTTGAAGCAAGCTGCCGGCTGGTTGAGAAACCCGTGTTCAGAATACGCTCGGGAGGGAGGCTTCTCAAATCGGGCAGCCTGCCTGAGAAGGTTTGCAGACTAATACTCAGGGACTACGGTTTGCAGAAGGGCTGTGAGGTAAACGTTTACTCTGAAATACCTGCAAGGAAAGGGTTGAAGTCGAGCAGCGCCGTTTCCTCAGCAGTTGCCCTCGCATGCCTTAAAGAGGTTACTGGAGAAGCTGAACTCATGGAAGCAGTCAAGTACTCTGTTGAGGCAAGTATTCAGACAGGAGTGTCGGCGACGGGGGCTTTCGACGATGCTTCAGCATGCCTCCTAGGCGGGATGGTGGTGACGAATAATTTCGAGAGGAAGCTTATTGCGAGGAGAATTGTCGACAATAGTCTTAGGGTCATCATACTGATACCTCCAGGCGGAATGCTCAGCGGGAGGGTTGACACTAGTCTGTTCAAGCCTGTTGAACCCTTAATGAGGCTTGCCCACAGGCTGGCTTTAAACGGTGAGGAGTGGCTGGCGATGACTTTAAACGGGCTTGCTGTTTCAACAGCCCTCAGCCTAGATGCGAAGCCAGCCTTAGAAGCGTTGAAGAACGGTGCTATTGCCGCGGGTGTTTCCGGAAAAGGGCCTGCTGTGGCTGCCGTAGTAAGGCCTCAGGATGTTGAAGAAGTTGGTAAAGCCCTCTCAAGGTTCGGCAGGATTGTTGAAACAGGTGTGTGCAACGAGAATGCAAGCGTCGAGTAACGTGTTAAAAGTTAAGGGTGGGCTGACTGGAAGCATCAGCTATATGGCTCCACCGTCGAAATCCTATTCTCACAGGAGCCTCCTGATATCAGCCGTCTCCAAAGGAGTTTCAAGAATAACCGGGGTCTCAAAATGTGACGATGTGGAAGCAACTCTGAGAGCACTAAGCCTAATGGGCATACCTGTCTCAACACGCGGCGGGGAAATGCTTGTTGAAGGCGGGGAGCTCCAGAGTCCGGCGGGGGAAGTCTACTGCGGCGGCTCAGCCTCAACACTCAGAATGCTCGCGCCGGTTTTAGCAGCTAAATCCTCTTACGCTGTTTACACTGGTGACGAGAGCCTTAGGAGAAGGCCTGTCAGAATGCTTGAGGAAGCATTCACCATGCTAGGTGTTGAAGCGAGCTCGGTGAACGGGAAGCCTCCTTTAAAAGTTAGGAGCAGCGGCTTCAAGAGTAACACTGTTCTCTTAGATGCTTCAGAATCCAGCCAGCATGTTTCAGGCTTCCTGATCGCCGGAGCCAGGCTTGAAAACGGGTTCCGCATTGTTTTGAAAAACAAGGTGCTCGTCTCAAAGCCTTACGTGGACCTTACTCTGAGAATGCTTCGTATGCACGGGGTTGAAACACGCGTATGCGAAGATTCTATAACGGTTGAACCCGGATCGCTTAAGCCTTTTAACCATACTGTTCCAGGCGACTATTCTCTTTCAGCAATACCATTAGTCATGGCGGCGGTTTCAGGCATTACTGTTAAGATTCATGGGCTGGTGGATGAGCCTCAGCCAGATAGAGAGGTTGTTGAAATACTCAGGCGCATGGGGCTTAAAATATGCTGGTCGGGCAATACGCTTATAGCTGAGAACACTGGCCTCCTAAAAGCATGCGTAATAGACTGCTCGGGAAACCCGGATCTTGTTCCGGCTCTAGCGCTTGCCGCGACAGCGGCGGAGGGTGAGACGGTTCTGAGTAACGTTGGCAGGCTTGAGGCGAAGGAGTCGGCGAGGGCGACACTGATCACTAGGGCTCTTTCAAAAATGGGTGTGAAAATTTTTTTCAACGGCAACAATATTCTGGTTAAGGGACCCTGCAGGTTGAGGGGTGCAACTGTTGACGCTGGCAGCGACCACAGGATAGAAATGATGCTCATAATGGCTGGGGCTGCGGCTGAGGGTGAGACAACCATACTCAACGCGGGCTCAGTCTCAAAGTCTAACCCTGGTTTTTACAGCTGGGTCTTAGAGACGGGAGTTGACCTTAAATGGGTTTAAACACTCTAGGCCGGCTGGTCGTGTTCAGCTTCTTCGGGGAAAGCCATGGGCAGCTCGTAGGCTCGCTTATACAGGGTTTTCCAGCTGGCTTAAGGGTTGACGAGGACAGGATTAGACTCAACCTTTCCCGCAGAAGAGCCGGATACGGCTCAACAACGAGGATTGAGGAGGATTCTTTTGAAATCCTCAGCGGAGTTTTCAAAGGCTTCACTACCGGGGCTCCACTGCTCATAGTTGTTTGGAACACTGAGGCTGACCAGGGTTTCTACGAGAGGGTCAAGACCACTCCCAGGCCGAGTCACGTCGACTATCCTTACAGGGTGAGGTATGGAGGCTTCAACGACTATAGGGGAGGAGGCTTCTCCTCCGGAAGGTTTACTGCAGGCTGGGTTGCAGCAGGCTCGCTCGCAGCCCAGCTTCTAGAGAGAAAAGGAGTTAAAATATATGCGCACGTAACCAGGATAGGTGGGGCCAGCTATAGGGGTGAGCCGAGCGAGGAGGATTTGAAAAAGGTTTACGAGTCCCCAGTAAGGTGCGTAGACCCTGATGCTTCAAGGATGATGATGAGGGAGATAGACGAGGCTTTACGTGAAAGAGATAGTGTAGGAGGAGTTGTGGAATGCAGGATATACGGTGTGCCACCGGGAATTGGAGACCCGCTTTTTGAAGGGCTCGACGTGGAGCTTGCGAGAGCAGTGATGTCCATCCCTGGTGTTAAGGGAGTGGAGTTCGGCAGGGGTTTTGAAGCCTCCTGCATGAGGGGAAGCGTGTTCAACGATGAGCTTACCGTCAGGGATGGGAGGATTGAGGTTGCGGGTGTCAGCGACGGCGGTGTTGTCGGCGGTGTTTCAACGGGAAGCATGATAGTTTTCAGAGCAGCTTTTAAGCCTACCCCATCCATAACGAGGGTTCAGCGCACGGTTAACCTTGAGGAGATGAGGAGTGTCAACCTGGATCTCTCGGGAGGAAGGTTCGACGTCTGCATCGCTCCCAGGGCTGTTCCAGTGGTTGAAGCAGTCTCCGCAATGGTTCTCATAGACCATTACGCTAGAGCCGGCCTAATCGGAAGGGTGGTTAAGGATTGAGCATTGAGGAGCTGAGAAGAATGATGGATAAGGTTGACGAGAAAATTGTCGACGCTATTGCTGAAAGAATAAGGGTTGCGAGAATGATAGGTGTAGAGAAGAAGAGACGGGGGCTTCGCGTGGTTGACGAGAAGAGGGAGAAAGAGGTTTACAAGCATGTTCTCGAAAAAGCCTCTGCGAAACGTTTAGACCCAAAGCTGGTTGAAAAGGTTTTCAGCATTCTCATAGACTACAGCAGGAGGATCCAGGGATTTTTTAAAGTCGCCTACCTGGGGCCGGGAGGCTCGTTCACGATGGAGGCTGCTGAGAAATATTTCTCAGGGAAGCCTTACGCTCTCCAGCCCTACCCTACGATTAGAAGCGTGTTTAAAAGCGTTGAGGAGGATGAGGCAGACTACGGGGTTGTGCCTGTTGAAAACAGCCTGGAGGGCCCTGTTTCCGAGACTCTTGACTGCCTAGCCTCCTCCAGCCTCAGCATCGTTGGCGAGGAGGTTTTGAAAATAGCGTTCCACCTTTCATCAAAGGAGAGGAGGCTTGAAGACGTTAAGATTGTTTTCTCCAATCCTCACGCGCTCGCACAGGTCAGGATGTTTCTAGACAGGGTTATGCCCGACGCAAGGATAAGGGAGGTTTCAAGCACTTCTAAAGCTGCCTTGATGGCTGCTAAAACCAGGGGTGGGGCTGCAGTGTGTTCCGAGGCTGCTGCAAGAGAATACGGCTTAAGAATCTTAGCTAGAAATATTCAAGACGAGCGGGAGAACTATACTCGCTTCCTAGTCCTCTCCAGAGAAGCCTCTGAAAGGTTTAAGGGTGCTGCGAGAACAATGCTGATAATGATTCTTGAGCATAAGCCCGGTTCACTCTACAGGGCTCTCGGAGTGTTCGCGAAGCATGGTTTAAACCTGACTAGAATAGAGTCTAGGCCTGTCAGGGGAAAACCATGGGAATACATGTTTCTAGTAGAGTTTGAAGGCGCTTCTTGGGACCCTGGTGTGCGCAGGGCGCTGGAGAAGCTTAAGCGTAAGGCTGTGGAGACCAGGCTACTCGGCTCCTACAGGCCTGCTGGACACTAGGCTTCACAGGGTTTAGAAGACTGTCAACACGTCTTTTCCAAACCGTCTGAAGACTTTAGACACGATGTTTTTATATTCCTATGGCTGGTTTAAAGCTCGTGGCGGAGGACGGCCTTGAGAAGGTTATACTGGCCCTCTCATACGGTAAGAGGAGAGCCCTGCTGATGAAGCTAGGGGAATCCGGTCCGATGAGCATTAAGGATCTTAAAAGGGAGCTGGGCCTGAGCACGGGCAGCCTCTACCATAATCTTCTCGCCCTCGGAGAGCTCGTTGAGCAGACCAGCGATAAGAAGTATGTTTTAAGCGAGCAGGGCATGAGAGTCTACTCGGCTTTGAAATCAGGATTATTACCGCCTCCAACATCCGGGGAGCTTCCAAGGGTTTTTGAAACACTCGTGCCAGTATGGTTCTTCACAGGAATGCCGAGCAGAATGATGACGCCGATGGCTACGTTAATAGTGCTCAGCCTCTCAGCGTCAAGCCTCTACACTAAGATGGGCATCGCCCTCCTGATCCCGGTTGCCAACGTAAGCTTCTCGTCAACACTGGGCAGCGTCGCCCTAAGCCTATTATTAGCCTACCTTATCCCGAGAACGGTTTTCCAGAAGAGGACTGTTGAAACAGGCTTCCTGACAGCCCTACCGTTCTGCTTTCTTCCTCAACTTTTTTTCAGCCTGATCCTGGTGGTTTCAAACCCGCCCAGCATAGTAACAGGGCTTATTCAAATAGTCTCCGGAGGCTTAAGCGCCCTCCTGCTTTCAGCAGCAATAGTATGCTGGTTTAAGGCAAGCCCCCAGGCAGCGATGCTCTCCTCATTCCTAATGCTGTATTTAGGAGCAGCTATTCAACAATTCATGGCTTAGCCTACATTTGTAAAGGAATATCTAAAAACCTTTGGAGCATGTTAATCCGCGCCAGTTAAGCGTGTCGCCATACTTCTTAACGCTGCTCGACAAAAGCATGTGAAGCAGCTTACACGCCTACTCCTTAAGCTTCTTAACATACTCGTGAAGAGGCTCCAGAATAACTATTCCCTCCAGAGGCTTAATCTCATACACGTAAGGCGTTAAATCAACCCTAGTCCACCTTAGCTTCCTAACCATGAGAGTCCTCAAATTCCTGTTTTCAACACTGGTTATCGACAGCTTAATGATTCCTGAGGAGAGGAACTCTTCCACTCCAAACCTGCTTAGAAGCCCACTGCCAGTAGGAACCTCGCTGGTTATGATAGTGGTGCATCCGAGAAACTTTTCCACGGCAGTGACGAAACCCCTTATGAAGTCCCTCGTCCAGGAAACGTCGACAACCTCTCCGACGAGCGGTGCAACAGGATCTATGACGAGCCTCTTAGCCCCTATTTCTGAAACATGCCTCTTAAGCTCCTTAACGATCTCCCTCACAACCTCAGCCATAAACTTCTCCCTCGTAACCTCGGCGAAGAAGGGCCTAGCATCCAGTATTCTAAGCATGTTTCTCCTCATCGGCGTCTCAAGATCCCAGCCGAGCGTCAAAGCTCCCTCAACAGTGCCCTCAACAGTCTCGTCGAAAGGAACGTAGACACACGGCTCACCTATTTCAATACCCTTCAGAATGAACCTGAGGCTGAAAATAGTTTTACCCGTGCCGGTTTCACCGGCAACCAGGTACGTCTTACCCCTCAACAGGCCCCCGTCAATAATCTTGTCTAAACCAGTTATGCCGGTCGGGGTTCTCAAAGAGTATTCTTGAGCATGCTCCTCTTCAGCCTCCTCGACCGGCGGCGGAGGCAGATTCTCATCCTCCTTCCTTCTTATGAGCATGCTTCAGCCTAATAGGAGAACGTTTAAATGTCTTTTTCAACCTCCGTTACCCGGTGTAAACATGCTATTTCTCCAAAGACTCGGTGAAGCGAAACTTTCTCTGGACTTTAAAGGCCTTTCTTGAGTTGCTGAAAGCGATACTCAAAAATATTTCTGGAAACATTCGCGGGCTGCTGAGAAACGTTTTCCTAGAACGCGTGGAGCTCCGTTTAGAAACCTGTTAAGCAGGAAGCTGAAAGCATAGCTAGAGAAACATGGCTTATCTAACGGATACTGGGTTAACAAAAATCTACGGCTCGCTTGAGTGTGCGTTAAGCAGGTTGATAGGGATCACGCGCCCTTAGCGACCCTCAGCACCATCCTTATCTTTTCAATCATAAAACATCTACGCTTAAATAGCTAAGCGAGCATTATCGGGCAGATGAATAATCTGAGGGAGGAGTTCATAGAGCTTCTGGAGAAAGATAAGGAGTTCCGTTACGCAGTTGCAGGCTACTTAGGATTATCTGAGATTTTGAAGAGGCTGGACAGGCTGGAGGAGGGTCAGAAAGGGCTTTGGGAGAGCCAGAACAGGCTTTGGGAGAACCAGAACAGGCTTTGGGAAGAGGTTAAGGCCCTTAGAGAGGGCCAGGAGAAGCTGTGGGAAAGCCAGAATAAGCTTTGGGAGGAGGTTAAAGCCCTTAGGGATGGCCAGAACAAGCTGTGGGAGGAAGTTAAGAGTTTGAGAGAAGGCCAGAACAAGCTGTGGGAGGAAGTTAAGAGTTTGAGAGAAGGCCAGAACAAGCTGTGGGAGAACCAGAACAGGCTTTGGGAAGAGGTTAAGGCTTTAAGGATTAACTATAGGCGGTTGGATAGGACGGTGGAGTCCTTAAGGGACTCGATGGTACACGGGTTCGGCGAGTTAAGCAGGTTCGCCGGCTTGACTTTCGAGGAGTTCGCCAGAAGATTCCTATCTCAATACTTGAGGAGTATGAACGTTATTCCAAAGGATGCGGAGTTGAAGAAGGCGGTTATCGACGGTGAGGAGATAAACATGTTTTTCGAAAACCCTCTCATCGTCGGGGAGGTAACATCCCATGCTGAAAGCCTTGAAGAAGTCGATAAGCTTATGAGGAAAGCCGAGGCTGCTAGAAGCAAGTATAAGAGGGAGCCGTTGAAATACCTAGTAGTCTTAACGGCTGGAAGAGAAATCGCGAAGGAAATAAGGAAAAAGGCAGAGGAGAGCATGATTGAACTGATAATTGGGAAAGAGATAGAAGATTAAACATTCACTCCGTATTTATTTTCATCATGGAATGAGAAACACGTCGGCTTTTTTCTAAGGTTCTTCCAAAGTATGTTTGCGCGAGGCCTCTTCGCGAAGCATGGAGGATGTCTAATTTTGATGCACGGGTTTGTTTCTCATCGTGGAAAACTTGTTTGAAGCATTTAAGTCTTGGCGCAATATCTTTTTTAAGGCGTGCTGATTGAAATCGCTTCCAATGTGAAAGACTTACGTTTCCACGTTTAAAAGAAAGACCCGGTTTTTGCGCATGCACAGGTGGTGCAGGCCAAACCCGGAAACTAAGCGGTTCTACTCTTGCAGGCGCTCCATGGTGAATGGAGGTGAAGCGTGCTAATAAGGACTTGTTGAGAAAAGGTTAAATAGTAATATGGTCTTTTTCCCACATGCCTGGTCTCAGGATTCAAATAAGGAGAGATTTAGAGGCTAGGTTCAGAGAAGCTGCGATGCGCAGGTTCGGCTATTCAAAGGGGGCTCTAAGCCGTGCTGCTGAAGAAGCTATTGAAAAATGGCTCTCCAGCATTGAGGAGGTTGTTTTTGAAGAGGATCCTGTCGAGGCTATAAAAGGACTGCTTTCAGACGTCAAGGTTAGCTCCGTCGAACTTCAGCACTCGGCTGCAAAGTCATGGTTCGAAGCTGCTTCTGAAAATGTACCTCGTTGACACGAATATTTTTCTAGAAGTCATGCTTTCTCAAGCCAGAAGCAAAGAGTGCGAAGTCTTTCTGAAAAGCGTTAAGGAGGGTGTTTCAAAGGCGTTCGTAACAGATTTCTCAATATACTCCGTCATGATTATAATGTCAAGCCTTTCCAAGACGGATGAATTGAGAGTTTTCCTTTCAAGCCTTTCAGCGTATAAGGGACTTGCGATACACCGTAACGGGCTTAAAGACTTGTTGAGAGCAATAGGTATAATGATGGAGAAGCGCTTAGATTTGGATGACGCCATACAGTACTCGGCAGCTGTGTCGCTCGGGGTGAAAGCCATAGTTTCTTTCGACAAGCATTTCGACGGCCTGGAGGTTCCGAGGGCGGAACCCGCTCAGCTGATTTAAGGAGAAACCAGTTTTGCCTTCACCCCTTGAAGAAATCAGTATCACGCACCACACCACTATACTGCTTCCCACTGATTCGTCACGCGTGTAGCTTTTTCAAGCAGGCTGCTTGTCTACTAACCAGCATGGCGCCAGCTTACGGTTTAGGGAAAGACTGCAAGCCTGGAAAATGGTCCTGAATACTCTCAGATAACGTGTCTGAGCCTATGCTTTTTACAGCTTAATTGGCTATGGTGTGAAAGACCTGTGGGGACCTGGGGGGGTGGGCGAAAACTTTTGGATACGGCTAATATCGAATGAGCGGCTCCAGTGGAAGCTGAGGTTGAGTTAATGGGTTAAAACAGCCTGAAAACAGTGTTCTACTCCACTAGAACTTTCTAAGCAATGTTACGCTGAGCTGGAACAAGTAAACATTTAAAACATGCCTAGAGAGGCGAAACCGAAGGTGAAACGGATTTGAATCACCCGAGTTTGAAGAAAACATGCTCGATCGCAGCAATACTCGCGTTAATCCTGGTGGTTACGCCGCTAGCCGTAACGGCTCAGCAGGCGTACCCGCCTGGAGAATGGAAGTTCCAAATAGTCGACGACTGGGGAAAACCTGTTTCAAGCGCGGTAGCATACCTCTATAATAGCACTGTGCCAGTATCTTGGAGTACTCCGTGGAGCTTTGAAAACTGGCCCCTTATTAAATGGGGTGAGGCAGACGCCGATGGATGGGTAACAATACCTGAGCTTCCAGGAGACGCTTGGGACAGGTGCACAATATCAGGCAGAGAGATAAACTACACTCTCGTAATAAAGCTGAAGATAGGGACTGAAATAACTCCAATAACCATATTCAACGCGACAGTCCTCAGAATAGGCTATGCTTCAGGCACGCCGACGGCGATGGGCCTCTACACCCTTCTAAACGCAACGACGATCCAAGGAACGTATCCGGGTAAAACATGGGTAACCAGCCCGGCTCAAGTGAACTTCACGAAAACCGTTGGAGGAAAGGTTTACGGAGGATACAAGGTTTGGCTATACTACGTTGCCCTCCAACCCCTGGATGAGCTAGGCTTCCCAATAACAGGCGCGACGCTCGAAGTAAGATATACTTCAGACTATAACGGCAAAACCTACATTGAGAACAAGCCTGTCAGCGCTTGGAAGAACAAGCTCTACGGAACCTACACTACCAACGGAACACTTGGAAGCGAGCTCGTCGTAGACCCCACATACATATACCATGCTAACTACCAGGTTGGATGGGTAGTCCTGAGAATACCCATGATAAACAGCACCACCGCATCCGACTTAGAATACAGGTCCTCGCTGGTAAGCAACCTGACTTTCATATGGAGGTTTAAGACCGGGACAGTCATAAACGTGACGAAATACTATGCTTTAGCCCCCATTGACTTCACTCCAACCTCCCCATGGGGACACCTTGTCGATGCTAATCAGCCTGCGGTCGGAAAATACTCTGACTACCTTGGAAACCTGATGGTCAACTCAACGCACCAGGTTAACGCAACCGTGAGGTGGGTACCTATAGACCTGCTCGACTGCAACCGCAACAACTGGTTCACGATGAAGGCTGAGGTCTATGCTTTCGACACTGCAGACAAGAACCAGTACATGCTCGCAGGCGTTAGAGTCGGCCCAGGCTCCTATGTTTTAAGGTATCCTGTTCCAGTTCCGCCCTATGGGAACATTACTCTAGCGCTGGCTGTCGAATGGTACTACAGCGTAGTCAACGTTTCAAAGTGGAAAGTAGGATACACAGTATCGCCATACGAGATATACGATGAGCTTTCAGACAACTCGTGGAGCAAAGACGTATACGGAGTCCTCTATACTCCCTTGTACTCCTCTCCGGGTTTCACGCCTACGGGGATTAAGAACAACATGACCTGGGTGGACGTGAACTTCTGGAGCGCCGCAGAGCTTCCTCAGCAGCCAGCTGACTTCGCAGCAAAAATATGGCTTCCAGCAACAATAGGATACAGGAAGGCTGAGCCACTAACTGTGTGGTGGAACGGCAAGAATGGCTTTGTAGTACTGCCCGACATGGAGTACTATGCTGGTCCCAATCATGCCACGATAGATGAACTTGACCCGTGGAGAATTGCATCCAATAAAGGATTCTGGGACTTTCACAGGCAAATGTCAATGGGCTGGGCTTACCCAGGATTCGCCGGTAGCGGCTGGCTTCCCACGAGGGAAGTAGGCTGGGTGGACTTCGAAGCATACTACGAGGGAGTTAAAGTCTTGGACACCTATGCTGAAGGAAAGAGCCTTAAGCTGGACTGCTGCGAAACCGATTTATCACCTTTCCCACCAAGCCCAGATACTGTTTGCCACTTCAACTTCACGCTGAAAATCTACGAGCTAGGGTTCCGCATAGTCTTCGAGTCATGCGGGCTGAAGATGGATGCTCCGACAGGGGTACCGTTCTTCTTCACGCATCCCAATCCTGAGATAGGGCTAGTTGGGCCGAAGGCTGTTAGCGAAGGAAAGGTTGATATTGTTAAGGCGCCGACTGGAAACTACAGTAACTTCGCAATAGTCTGGCAGATGAGCCTCCTGAGGCCCTATAAGATTCTCTACCTGCTTGACAACGGGACCACTGTAGAGCTGAAAGAGCCGATTAAGCTGACTGCGAACATGAGGAATATTCAGCTATACTTCAAGCTTTACAACCTTACTGTAGACACTTGGAGCCAAGACCCGTTCAGAATAGTCAACGTGAACGTCACACTGTTCTCAGTTAGCGACTTCGGAATAGCTCCTGGAATAGGCATAACGAAGAGGATGCTCGACCAGATAACTGATTCTAAAAGCATTTACTACAAGTATGTTCTCCCACCAGGCTGGAAGATCTATAAGACTGAGACGGATGCATACGGCTACCCGGTGGTTTACTACCATACTGACACTCAGACCAACTACTGGAATAAGCACCCGTCTTGGACATACCTGCCTGAGAAAGACTACTGGATATACGTGAGGGTTCCAGGTGGTAAATGGTACGATATTCCGGCCGACTCGCAGAAGGCTGTGAACGCCGGCTTTAGAGCCGTGGATGCTAACGCAACCCTGTACTGGAGCGGAGACCCGTGGAACAAGCCGCTCCACCTGAGCGCCTGCTACGGCAACGACAACCCGTACATAGTTTACACCTACGTGTACAACCCGAAGATAGCGCTGAAGACGGCTTGCGGAGCACCATTAGTGTTCGACGAAACAATGAACTCCGCGTTAATACTGGCTGAGCCATGGGACAGTGGCAACCTGCTCTACTTCATGCAGCAGATAGACCCGAATTCGCGGGTGACAATAGGTACGCCGAGCGGAGTAATAGCCGCACCGTACAACGCATACCTGGTTAGGAAGAACGCTACCGACAGTAATGGCGTCGTAACCCTCAGCTCGGTTAACGCTACGAGCGTCTCGCCGCCGAACGACCCAGACCTTTGGAACCCGACCACAGGATGGGTAGCTAAATACTACCCGAATCAGAGCAGGTACCTGATTGGGCAGAGCCCAGGCTCAGGCCCGATTAAGAAGACCACGCCGAAATACAGGTTCATGGTGTATTACAAGGGTGTCCTAGTCTACAACGAGTCCACGGTTTTGAGAAACCCGTACGATGGTAAGGAGCATACTCTAACGACTTCAGTCTATCCATACGTGTTCAGGGTTACGAACGACCCGCTTAAAGGCGGGACAGTCTTCGGAATAGCCAACATTAAGGTGACAGTGTTCTGGGCAGGGTTAAACGTCACATGGTGGCCTACGAAACACTTGACCTACGAGACTGCGCCCATAGAGTTCTCACTGCTGAACGCCAGCAAGCTTAACAAGGGCTTCAACATGAGCGTAGTCAAAAGGCTCTGGGGTCCGAAACAGGTTGTGACAAGATACTTGGAGAACATACCTTACCAGCCTGTGCCACCCTACTTCAGTAGTATGGTTGTCGTAGAGTCAGCGTTAACCGACTCCAACGGGAAGGCAACCTTCCTAATACCAGTCTGGAACTACAGCATAACCCCGAAGATATACACGTATGTTGACGGCGATGACGGTGTAATCGGTGGAACCTACAAGGGAGGTCCAAGCAACCCGTGGAACAAGGCTCTTGGACCATTGTCGATAAACCTGATGACTGCTGGTGCAGCGGGTAGGACTGGAGCGCTCTTCGGAACACCCGTCTACGCGAACTTCACAACCGTGCCGGGAGTGACGAACAACATTCCTGCCGGCGACGTTCCGAGGCTGGTTGGAGTGTTAACTGCCTCCGCTTACGGCAGATGGATACAGCACTCTATGAACGCGACAGGCCTGGTTAACACTGCCACGAAAACATGGGAGAACACTAGGGTTAAACTAACCTACTCAGATGGTTCAAGCGTCTACAAGGATGGTGTCTCGCTGAACACGACGTACCGTTCCGGCACCATTTACGGGACAAGCTGGGAGGCTGCAGTAGGCATGCTCAGCGGAGGAGCATACCAGCACAGGACTCCTGACAGCGAGACTGGGACAACAGTTTCTCCGCCTCAGCCGGCTGCAAACTGCTACGCTAAGGCTGAGGAAAGAATCATGGCTAACGACATCGGCGTAGTCGTGAGAAACCTGGATAAGGTTGGGCTTCCAAACCAGAAGGTGACGATAACGAGGGAAGCAATATACGTGGACTCAACTAAGGTTGCCGACAAGGCTGTGCTGATGGAGGACTATACGCCGACGAAGCCTAACGCGGATCCGAGCGACTATTACATACTCTACCTAAGGTCGACGCCGAGCAACATCCTATGGGGCATCTACGACTTCACAGTTAAGACTGAGAACCTGACCAAGGGCATGACGAATACTCTGCTTAAGCTGAACGACCCGCAGTTCCTCGTTAAGAAGCTGGTAGGCGGAGCTGTAGACTGGAAGTCGGGCATAGTCTACCTAAACTGGACTGCAAGGCTGAGGGTGACGATACTGACTGAGGACGGCAGACCATTGGAGAAAGCATGGGTTTACGTCGTAGACGCTTACACGAGGGGCAACGTCACCGCTGCGATAACCGACACTTATGGGCATGCTGGGACACTGTTCGTCGGAACAGGAAACGCTGTCCCACCGCTGATGATCGAGCCTGGAGACAGGGTTGACATAGGATTCAACCTGCTAAGAGGATGGTACTGGGTCGACGCGGACAAGAGGCTTACAGGAATAGCTGTAAATGAGGAGTGGGACATAACACCATATACTAAAGAGGTTCCGGCGCAGCCGACCGGAGCTGAATGGATCCAGAGCATAACGTATGGTGACAAAACTGGATGGGCAAGGTTCTACGGCAAGTACTACATCTACGTCTACTATAAGCCTGCTGGCTGCAGCGAAGTTCAGGGACCAGTGTTCTCAGAAGTAGTGTTCGACAGCTACACTGCTGAAGGCCAGTACCAGTACATATACCTTGGAATACATCCCGAGGCTGTTGCCCCGACAGCTGAGTATGCTGCAAGCCAGGCGAAGGACTATCGTGCGAGCGTGAGAGACCTTAGGATAAGCTTCATAGACTCCGCTGGAAGGCCTGTGACCGGTGTCACAGTGAAGGCTAGACACCCAGTATACGGCTGGGAGAGCGAGCTCGCTAAAGCCCTCAGTGTTGAGACGAACACCGCGACGCTGAACAAGGTTCCGATGAAAACAGGTACAAGCTACATGATAGAGGCTGAGTGGACAAGCAGGTACGGTACGAAGGCCACGGCAAAGGCCTCAGTAACACAGACTGAGACAACGATCTCGCTACCAATATACGATGTTACTCTGAGGCTCCTAACCCCGAGGGGAGCACCATTAGTAGGTGTTCCAGTGAAGGTTGCCGGTGTTGACGTTGGAGCAACATCCGCAACCGGAGAAGTGGTGGTGCCTCAGATACCTCCAGCAACATATACGGTGGCAGCATCATGGCTGGATACTGCTTTAAGCCTGCCCTCGCTAACAGTGTCTGGACCAGGTGCAGTAACGTTGACGCCGAGCAACGTGCATGCTCTGACTGTCAGAGTGATAGGTGCTCAGGGACAGTCGCTTGAAGGCGCTACGGTGAAAGTGACGAAGGGCACTGTGACGGTTACGAGGCTGACTGATAAGGATGGTAAAGCTGAGATAGAGCTTCCTGACGCAAGCTACAACATTGAAGTCACGTACGGACAGTTCGGAAAGACTGACTCAGTATCCATGACTGCTGACACTCTTAAGACCGTTAACCTAGACGTGTTCGTAGAGTTCCTAGGCGTAGGCATGAGCATGTCCCAGTTCCTGCTGTTCATAGTGATGATCATAATCATCGTAATAGTGCTCGCCATCGTGGTGCACGAGTACCACATCTACAGGCGTAAGAGGCTTCCGCAGCTCTTCGGAGCACCGGCAGGACCAAAGTAGAACACTCTAACCCTATTTCCTTTTTTTTCTTTTCTCCTTTTTTAAGCAGTCCGCCATGTCTTTTTACCGCTGATTAATAGTCTAGAAACCTTTTTTAACAAGGCAGCGTTGAAACAAACGTCTTGAGTCAAGGAAGAACATGCCCGAGGTGCGGTGCTGCAGTAAGCGTAGACGACGAGTTCTGCAGCCTGTGCGGCCTCCGCCTCCCGAAACCGGGTTCAGAGGAGGTTTTTGAAGAAACTGTTGAAAACAGGTCGGACTTGACGGAAGAGTATGCTCCTGAAAAGCCTCCTGTTAAAAAACCTGTGAAAACCATTAAGCCTGTTCAACGCAAGCCAGCCGCGGTTAAAGCCGTGCCGCCCAAGACTCTGGTTTTGAAAAAGTGTCCAAACTGCAACACTCCCGTCAGGGAGGACTTGAAGTTCTGCCCTAACTGTGGTTTCAACCTTGAGGTTGCAAGGATGAGGCTAAGAATGAGGCAGCAGGGCGTCCAGCAGAAATACTCGAGGAGAGAGTTCTTCAGCTTCGAAGGCTACCAGCTTGAAGGAGTCCCCATGACCGCGTTAATGCTGATAATATGGGCTGTCTGGAACTTCGGGGTCGCGGTTGTTTCCTCAATGGGCTTCATCCAGCCGCAGCTTCCACCATTGCTCTCAATAGTTCCACCAGCCGTCTTCACCACGCTCATAGGAGTTCTCTCCATACTCTCAGCCATAGGCCTCCTAATGGTTATACGCCCACTGTTCTACATTGTGCTTGCGCTCGTGCTTCTGGAGATACCTGTGTCAATAATGCAGATAATCTATGCTGCCTCCCCGCCCCCAACATCCCCCTCGCCGAGAGGTACATCGGTTTTCGAAAACTTCGCCGCCGGCCTAGTCGGCCTAGTCATAGTCATAGGCTTGACGATCCAGCTTCTAAGGGTCCACAAGTATTTCACGGGAGTGACTGTTTAAATGAACAGGAAGGTCGTGGCGATAATCCTCCTACTCCTCTTCCTTATGAGCATGGTTGCAGGCATTATTCTAAGCATTTTTAAATGACTCCGCATCCCTAGGAAGCGATTCGCCGCTGTTTCTTCCATAGTCCCAGCTATAAATAACCAGGTTTTTTCTCATTACGCGGAAAACCGGATGAAGGATTTTTCGGAAGATGCTTGGATAACTTGCTAGTGTTGTTTCCTTAGGGTTTGTCTCTAACTGTTAGAAGCCGGTTCAACGCTGTCTGCTTTGCTTTAAAGGTGATGGGTGTTTAAACAGGAGGCTATTCTGGGAAAAACGTTTATAAGGATTCCCGTTAATCCTTATATGCGGTAACTATGGTTAAGACAACCATTGAGGTCGACGAAGACCTTTGGAGGCGTTTCAGCCTGCTTGTGCTACGAGAAAGGGGTGACCGGAAAAAGAACGAGGTTATTGTCGAGATCCTCAGGGATTATGTTGAGCAGAAAGGCTTATTTGTTGACGACCAACAGCTAGAATCCATTCTTCGAATTGAAGAGGAGCGGGAGGTTTTTCTTAAAATCTGGGACAAGCTTATTCACGACCCTTTTTACAACGGGAAGTACGTCGCCGTTTTCCGGGGGTCGGTTGTAGGGTGCGATGAGGAAAAGGGGAGGCTGGCGGAAACAGTATATAAGAAGTATGGGTATGTCCCGATTTACATCGACAAGGTGGCTCCCGGCGAAAGAAGTGTGGAGGTGCCTTCACCCGAGTTGGCTGTCCCATGAACTATAGTTTCGAGTATTCTCCTCCAGCACCGTCTTTAAAGGTTAGGCTCACCAGACCCTTCTCCGACCGTTCGCTGGAGCTCCAGGCCAAGCTGGATACGGGTGCCGACATGACTGTGCTTCCACAGCAGACTGTAGGTGAACTCGGGCTCATCCCAGCGAGCCGCGTATCCGTTTTATCGTTCGACGGACGGAGAGCTTGGAGATACACCTATTTTGTAAACCTTTCCTTCAACGGCTTCGAGTACAAGATGGTTGAAGTAATCGACGCCAAGCGTCACGACGCACTTCTAGGCCGAGACGTTCTCAACAGGTTGAAAATTTCCCTAGACGGTAAATCGTTAAGCTTCAGCCTCCTAGACCCGTAAAGACGGTCCACGCGAGGAAATAACAACTATTGCGCAGGCATTATATGCCAAAGCTATATTATTAAGCAGACCCGCTAGCTCCCCATCGGCACGAGACTATTCTCATGCTAGATGTGTGCTTCTCAAAATTAAGAGGTCTTGTTCGAAATCTCCAGAATCATCTTCATGACTTTTACTTGAAAGACCCTTTGGATCAAATTTCTCTGCTATCACGTATGCTTCTTTAAGCCTGTCTTCATAAAATTCTCTTGAAACTAGCGCGCGCTCATATTTTTCAACAATGCGATAAGCCTTTGAGCTTCTTCCCGATATAATAATCGTGAATAGAACACTACTATTGACTACTAAAGCAGTCCCTTCCTTTCGTACTCTTTCTCGACCTCTTTCCATGCCTCATCTCTCGTTTCCTCAAATTTTCTAATTGCTTCATCCAAGTCTACACTTAATCCTTTTTCAAGGCTCTTTAGAATCAGCTTCTTAGCCATTTTGCGAGCTAGCCCTTCAGCAACCCAGCGAACAATATCGTCTTCAGACACATCCTCTGGTACCTTGATGCTGATAACTTTAGCCAAACTTTTCACCAGGATTTATTGTTCTGTTGAACTTCTCCTCAAGGCAACCGGGCTCGAGATTACCTAGGGGCCCGTCCCCTTTCCGAAGCCTTTAACTTTGACGTTCTTCATGACTAAATTCCGGGGAAATCTAGGTTTTCAGCCCAATTGCTTCTCACGGGTTCAGTCATACGCGCATTAACTCTAAATAAGGGTGCCGACGTGACTGGGTGCGCGCAAACTTTTAGGCATACTGCTGGCTCCTCATCGGCACGAAGACTATTCTCTTGCTCAACTCTCGGGGGACGTAGAGTGGTCTAGTCGGCATGCCCTCAACCCTTCTCCGGAAGTATTCTGCAAACTCCTCCAGACTCATCTCCTCAACACGATCCCTCTCAAGAGTAGACTCCTCCCTCACGACGATCCTCAGGGTCCCGCTCTGCTCCTCCCTCTCGCCATAGACTATTATGAAAGGTATCCAGCGGGTCTTAGCTTCAGCAACCCTTTTAGAAACCGTCAGGCTCCTGTCGTCAACACCAACTCTAGCACCCTCCTTCTCAAGCCTTTCAGCAATCCTAATGCTCTGCTCAAGATGTCTCTCAACATCCACAGGTATTATCCTAACCTGCTCCGGTGAAAGCCAAACCGGAAGCATCGGGGGCTTACCCTCTGAAACCCTGCCGGCAGCGTTCTCAAGCATAGCTGCAACAGCCCTTTCAACACTTCCGAACGAAGAAGCATGTATAATGACTCCAACAGGCTTCTTAACACCGTCAGCATCATAATAGCAAATGTTGAACCTCTCCCCATTCTTCACATCCCACTGAACCGTTGAAATCTGGAGGTTCTCACCGTTCGGGAATATTGCTTGAAACTCGTTTTTGAAAGCATAGTAGTGAGTCATCTCCCTCATAAGCTTAAAGAAAGCCGGAACCCTCAGCGTCTCAACAATCCTTTTAAAAAGCCACCTGTACTTCTCGTAATACTCCTCAACAACCTCGAAGCCCAGAACCCAGTTTCCACCAGCAATAACATTATCCATAAGCCCGCCGAAAAGAACGCTCAGCCTCAAATACTCCTCAGAAGCCTGCTCCCCATCCCTGCAGAACGCATGCATGTCCGTCATCCAGAAGTTCCTAACTCTCATAAGCCCGGTGAGCTCGCCCTTCTGCTCCTTCCTGAAGCATATTGCCTCTTCATAAACCTTGACAGGCATATTCCTGTATGTGAACACGGTTTTCTGGATGAATGGGAACGCGCCTGGGTCGCTTGCAAACCTTAAAACCAGTCCATCCTCAACCCTGTAATCCCTCTCGTGGAACTCGCCCTGAAGCTGCCTTATCGCCTCGACGTCAGTCCTGTAGAGAAGCGGGTTCTGCATCTTCATAGCCCCCCAGGGTAGGGCAATATTCTTGAAAGCGTAATCCATAATAAGGTCTTTCAAGAGAATCCCGCTTGGATACCATTTAAGGTTTCCAGCGTCGCTCTCAGGACAATAGTCGACGAGCTCGAGCTTCCTCATGTTGACGATGTGGCTGGGCTCCTCTCCTCTTCCAGCCTTCTCCTCAAGCTCGTTCTCCACGAATTGTTTAAGCATCATTCCCCTCCTGCTCTTTAAGAATGCTTCGCAGCTCCTCCAGTTCTCCTTAGCGACCTCGTACTCCACCCCGTCCTCATCCATAACTATGAACCTGTGGAACTTCTCCTTCTTCTCAACATGCTTCTCAACAGTCCCCGGCTTAATGCTGCGCGAAAGCTCCGCTAAAGCATGTCCCTTATTGACGAGGGTGAAGCTCTTATACCAGCCGAAAGCAGCCCTATGCGTTTCAACACCCTTCTCGCTAAGCTTCTCGTGAACCCTCTTAAGAATGCTTATTGCACTCACTGCATCAGCCAGCTCGCTTGAAAGATGAGCGTAGGGATATAGTAGAACGCGCTCCGCCTTAACAGTTTTGAAGACGTTGAGTATCTCCTGTCCGGCTTGCTCTGCAACGCCTTCAGGATTCTTCACATCCTCTTTCTCGACGCTCGTAAAAACCACTAGAACGTTCTCAAACCTCCCTGCCCTATTAGACTCATCCAAATCCTCAGCTTTCTCAACAGCTTTTTCTCTAGCATTATACTCGAACTTCTCGCAGTGGATGAGGAGTATTCTCAAGCCCTCATATTCCACAGGCCTCGTCTATAAAAACCTTCGTTTCAGGCAACTAAACCTTAAACCCGTACATGTGTTTCTCGTAGAGCCGTCTCTCTGTGTATAGCTTCCCAAGTCTCCTGCACTCCAGCTCCCGGGCCCTATCCTCCGGCGGTATTAGCTCATAAACCCAACCCCTCTTCGTGAAGGGATAGGAGGACAGTATGCAGTCCCTCTCCGCCTCGAGAAGCGCCCGCTCCGCCTCCTCCGCAGAAAGCCCCTTGCTGGTTAGAATCTCCTTCAGCTCATCCTCGGAGAGCTCCTCCACACCCTTCTCCATGAAGACCTCTTCGACGAGCTTTTCGAGTTCTCTAGTCCTCTGTTTCTCCATCTCCCTCCTCCCTGGAGGGATCCAGAGATACGTGAACCATGTTCCATAGTTGATTGTAATCACTTTTTCCCTCCCAGCCTCATTGATCACGTCCTCCGTGTCATCATAGGATACGCCCCTTTCCTTCAGTTTATCAAGAAGCTCTTTTCTCGTCATTGCCTTTATTTTTCCGTCCTCGAATATGGAACTGATTAGCGAAGGAGCCTGCCGGATGGCCTCGCGCCACTTCTTAATCACCTTCTCCTCGTCTAAGTCGTCTGGGTATTCCATTTCTCTCATTCCTCATGACGATGTTTATCCTTCGGCAACCTAAGCCCTTCAATCACTCTGTTGCGCTCCTCCTTCTGGGTGATGTTCACGCACCACGTTATTCGATACTCGCCTTTCGCTGTGATATACATATCCTTGGGTTTGGGCTCGGGCTTCACACCGCATGTCTCCTCCGACATTTTCATTTCCTCTTCTAAGAAGGGAGGTTTCGATTTCTCTATAATCTCCCATATTTCGGCGCGCTACCGCCTTTGGGAAGTCGATGTAAACAGGCATGTCCCAGCCGGCGACACCGTCAAAGCCTCCTTTTTTAATGAGCTTCAAGGTTGTTTTAAAAGTCTGGATATTCAGAGGCGGATCTACAGAAGGCTTTCACTGGGTCTTGAAGTGTAGCGTGCGCTTCACGATTAAACTCCCAGCTGTTTTCCTTATTCTGTACTTATTTTTCGCATCGAAAACTTAAGGCTTCCACCTCATCCTCTCAACTTTATCAACGCTTCTCCTCGCCTTCTTAAACTCCTTGTAATGCGCCTCGCACAAGTATGCTCTCCTAGACTCGCCTCTAAGCCTAAGCCCTGCTTCACTAACCCTTTTAAACGCTATCGACCTTACAGCGTCAGCCTCGCATCCGGCTACGCTGCACTTAACACCCTTCTCCACCCTGCCCAAACCCAGTCAACCCCTGCCAGCCACTTATAAAAACATTATTTTTTCTCAAACGACTGCCTGAACACCAGTCCTCTTAGAAGCCCAGAACTTCCAGGTCGCGTAAAGCCTCTGAAGCACAGTAATCTGGCCGAGCACAATCATAAGTATCATGGAGAACCATATCACCCCGTCTACCAGAGGATTCAGAAAAGTAGCTGCAGATATTATAAGTATCTTCTCAACCCTCTCAAGCACGCCGACCGAAGCATCCTTCATGCCGCCGACACTCTCAGCCCTAGCCCTAACATAGCTCGACGCAATAATGCTGAACATGGTTACGAAAGCAAGAGGCCAATCCACATACCCGCCTAAAGCCGGGCCGAGAACATAAAAAAACTCAGTATATCTATCCACTAAAGCGTCCAGGGTTCCGCCGAACCCAGTGGCCCTGTTGCTGACCCTGGCGACAACACCGTCAAGAACATCGAACAATCCTGAGAAAAGAATTGCCACACCAGCCAGGAAAAGATGCCTGTATGAATAGAAGAGGGTTGCGACAACCGAGGACAATAATCCTAGAATAGTCAGCCCAGTGGGAGTAATGACTGGAGCCAGGATTCTTCCAATTCTGGAGAAGAACTTCTCACTCTTTTTCCTCAGGCTTCCCAGAACCACTCTGCCCCGCCCCCTCTAGGAGCTGGAGCCTACTCTTAAGATACTCAATACCCTTCTCAAGCGTCTCCCTACCCTTATCCGTCTCCCTGTAGTAGACTTTTCTAATATTAACCCTACCGCCTTCAACTTGAGAAGGCTCCATCCTCTCCACGAGACCCTCCCTCTCCATCTTGTAAAGAACAACGTAAGCCGTTATCGTAGCAATAGGAATCTTAAAATCACTCTTAAGCCGTGAAGCAATCTCGTAGCCGTACATGGGTCCGTTTTTGAGTATTGTTAGTATGTATAGCCATAGGTTTTCCTTGGTGAGTTTTTCTACGAGTCTCTCGTATGCCATTTTTTATTCTGCCCCCAGTCTTTCTTCTCTGGATCTTACTCTTACTATTCCGGCGTGGACGGCGCATGAGACGCAGTAGTATTTTGTGACGCTGACTTTTGGCAGGAAGGTTCCTGATTTTTTAAGTTCTCTGGCTAGGACTGGGTCGACGTATGAGACTCTTTTCGTTGTCTTTATTGCTTTGTCAACTGGGATTCTGCTTCCGCAATTGGTACAGCTGACGTATTCGGACCTTCCCTTCCCGCCTTTCGACCGTCCCCTAGACTTTCTTTTCTTACCCATTTTTCCCATTTTACACTTGTACAAGCCCCGTATTTAGCTTTTTCATGCCACAATGTTTTAAAAACCCTTAACGCTGGAATCTGCAGGCTTGACTGTTGAGAGAGGGGAAATAGGCTTAACCATAGGTAAAAACGAGGATTTCGCGGAATGGTATAGTCAGGTTGTTACGAAGTCTGGTCTTGCAGACTATGCTCCTGTTCACGGCTGCATTGTTTTCAGGGAGCTGGCCTACGCTATTTGGGAGAGAGTGATGAGTATTCTCGACTCTGAGTTTAAGAAGACGGGTGTGAGGAATGTTTACTTTCCGCTTCTGATTCCTGAGAGGCTTCTCAGGAAGGAGGCTGAACATTTTAAAGGGTTCACTGTTGAAGTAGCTTGGGTTACGCATGGCGGCGACGAGCCTCTTTCCGAGAGGCTTGCGATAAGGCCGACTTCGGAGACGATAATGTACGAGATGTATGCTAAATGGATCAGGAGTTGGAGGGACTTGCCTCTTAAGCTTAACCAGTGGTGTAACATTGTAAGGTGGGAGATAAAGTCTACTAAGCCTTTTCTCAGGAACACTGAGTTTCTCTGGCAGGAGGGGCATACTGCGCACGCCACCAGGGAGGAGGCGTTGCAGCAGGCGCTGGAGATACTTGGGATATACAAGAGGTTTGTCGAAGAATACTTGGCGATACCTGTTTTAGACGGTGTTAAAACCGATTGGGAGAAGTTCGCCGGCGCGGAAGCCACCTTCACTATCGAGGCTTTAATGCCTGACGGTAGGGCTCTTCAAGCAGGAACCTCACACTTTCTCGGCCAAAACTTTTCAAAGGCTTTCGAAATAACCTTCCTAGACCGGAGTGGTTCCACGAGCTATGTTTGGCAGACATCTTGGGGTGTTTCCACTAGGCTCATAGGTGCGGTAGTGATGGTGCATGGTGATGACAGGGGGCTTGTGCTACCGCCGAGGATAGCCCCAGTGCAGGTTGTCGTGATCCCGATATTCTACAGTGAAGAGGAGAAGAGGATTGTTGTCTCCAAGTGTAAAGAGGTTGAGCAGAGGCTTTTGAAAAAAGGTTTTTCAGCGCAGGCTGACCTCAGGGAGGACTACACGCCTGGCTGGAAGTATAACGATTGGGAGCTTAAAGGCGTCCCGGTGAGAATAGAGATCGGCCCGAAGGACGTTAGGGAGAAAATGTTGACAGTCTTCAGAAGGGATGAGTTTAAACGGGTTAAGATGCCTGACGACAGCCTTGAAGAAGAAATCGGTAGGCTTCTCGAAGATATTCAGAGAAACATGTATGAAAAGGCTAGGAGGATGATGGTTGAGAAAACAGGTAGGGCTGAAACGATGAGCGAGCTCTCGGAAATGGTTTCCAAGGGGATGATGGTTAAAGCATGCTGGTGTGGCTCAAGAGAGTGCGACGAGGCTGTTAAGAGTGAGACGGGGGCGTCGATAAGGCTGATCCCGTTTAAAGAGGAGCCGGTGTTCTCAGGATGCGTGAGGTGCGGCAAACCGGCTTCGAAAGTCGTCTACTTCGCGAAATCATACTGATGGGAAATGGTTTTAATCACGGGTGTCGACGAGGCTGGAAGGGGGTGTGTCATAGGCCCGCTAGTCATAGCTGCGGTGGGTGTTGAAGACAGGGCTGTTCAAAGGCTTGTTGAAGCTGGTGTTAAAGACTCTAAGAGGCTTAGCCCACGTAGCAGGATTCGGATCGCTTCAAGCATAAGGAGGATCGCCCAGCTTGTTGAAACAAGAAGGGTAAGCGCCAGCCGAATAGATAGGCTTAGGGCTAGGGGAGTAAGCCTGAACGAGATTGAAGCCATGCTCATAGGAAGCATTCTAAGTAAGCATCGTCGAGGAGTCTTCTACGTGGATTCTGTCGACAAGAATTGTGAAAGATTTAGAATGATGATGCTTAGCCACGCGCCTGGTTTCAAGGGTATTCTTATTGTTAGGAACTATTTAGACGAGTCCAACCCTATGGTTGGTGCTGCAAGCATAATTGCTAAGGTTGAGAGGGACAGGGCTGTTCAAAACCTTTTGAGGAAAGCAGGGTTGCCTGGGTGCTCAGGATACTCGAGCGACCCTAGGACAATAAGCATCATAGAGCAACTTTTACGGTCCAACTCTAAGATAAGCATGCTTAGACGGAGCTGGAGCACTGTTGGAAGAGTAGGGGCAAGCCTAAACCAGGATAGTTTAAAAAGGTTCCTCTAGGCCCGTCTGGAGACGATCAGCTCATGCATCATTGCGAATGGCTCAAGGTCTACCGTCTCCTCTATTCTGTACCTGCCAGAAGCCTCCAGCCTGGCTTCCTCAGCCCTGTATATGTCTATTGGCCTTCTTGTCGAGTCGACGCTGCTGGCTTTCAGCGCGACAACTAGAAACCCTTTCTCCCTGAGAAACAGGTCTGCGTTTCTAACAGCTATGTCTACCTCATCAGGCTGGGCAACATCACAGTAAACAGTGTCAACAACCTGCAGGAGCCAAGCGTATTCGAAAACCTGTCTAGCGTCGGCAAGAATCGGCACAACGTTACTCCTTTTCGCAGCTACCTTGTCAAGAAACTCTCTGAAAGGCCTGTGGGCGACTTCAACCGCGTAGACAAGTCCTGTGGGCCCAACTATGTCTGAAACATGGCTGACAGTTGTGCCGGAGGCTGCTCCAAGATAAAGGATCCTCCACCCCGGCTTTATGAAGAAGCTTCGCAACCCTTTCAGCAGGGCTGCAGCTATCTTACTCCTATACGGGTTCCAAACCCTGTATTCCGCTTCCCCAACCCTGATAGTCTTCTCACCGTAGACAACTGTTCCAGGCGCGATGCTCAGCGTTGCGAGACGGGTCTCCTCCTCATCCTCAACCTCGTAAACCCCTTTGAAAATTTCTCTAATCATCAGCCAACACTCTCCTTCAAAGCCTTAAGCCTGTTCTCAATATCCTTCTTCAACTCGTCTCCTATGAATCTTCCTGAGAAACAGTCAACCCTGGCTGCGATAGCAATCCTGCTGGCGAGCAGTCTTGCAACTTTACCCCTAATCTTCTTTGGAGACATGTGGACAAAAGGATGTTGAAATATTATCCCGTGCTTAGGAGGTCTTCCCCTCTTCCTCAGGGCTCTGAAGAGAGCCTTCTCAGCACCAAGTACCTGTATGGTTGAGGCTGGCAGGCTGGCCAGCTTGGAAATGGAACCTGTTTTAGAGATAAGCCTAGCACCGAGCAGTGGGCCGATAACTGTGCTAAGGTTCGGAGCGGTTTCATCCATAAGCATGCCAATATGCTTCTCGACAACTCCTCTACAATCCTCGGTTTCAAGATAAAGCTCAGCAATCTTCTTAACATACATCGGGGTGTTTGAAGAAGCTATTCGCCTAACAATCTTCTCAACATCCTTGCTCTCCTCCAGTAAACGTGGCTCCCTCTCCTTAACCCATATTAGAATTCTGTCTTGAAGAATGTTAAGCATCTTGACAAGCTCGTCGTAAGCCTGCATTGCTATAACAATATCCAGGTCGCTGCTCTTAGCAAGCTCCTCAACCCTTGTCTGAGCAAGCTTCGCCGCGACACTGATGGTGAAAACCCGATACTCATCCATATTTAACCCTAAGAGCTTCAGAGCTTCCTCAACATCAGCTCTGAGCTCAACAGCCTTCTCCAAAGGCTCCTGCACAACAGGCTTCAAGCCTAGGCGTGTCAAGGCTTCCGCAAGGCTCCTTCTCTCAACCATTATGCTTCTCCCCCTCCAGCCTTGAAGGAAGGATGCAACACCCTGTGGAATAGCGCCGCTATAATGCTTAACAGCCTCGTCAACATTCTTGAAGAGATATGGCTTAGCCTCGTCTCCTTCGAAAACAATAAGGCCTGCAGCAGTCTCCACTAGGCTAAGACTCTTCTCCAACCTGTTTCACCCTGACTTTCAGAAGGTATTAACTTTTCCTAGCCTTTAAGCTAGACGCGGCTCCTCCTATAGGCCTCGTAAGACTCCTTAACCCAGAGCGAGTATCCTCTAGGAGGGCTTTTAGGCCGTATTATCAGGATTATCTTCCTATATTCCGGAACCCTGGGGGTTACAGCGTAGAGAAGTTTAGCCTGCGTTATCGCTTCAAGAATCTTCTCCCTGTCTGTATGAAGATTCGCATGGTCCTCGACGAGCATCTACTGCGTCGAATATGAATGGCGGGACAATATTTAAGCGTTTTTAAAGAATTTGGAGAATACGCGGGCCATAAAGTAGGCAGGCATCCCTAACGCTTGTTATCACGGCTCGAGTTATGTTCAACCCAAATTACACTTAAACATAACGGGAGCGGTTAATCTGTAAACATGGTAGCGCGAGCTAGAAACTTAATTTTAAGCAGCATACTTTCCCACCGATTTTTCTACCAGATTTAATAGCGTTCCACTGCGGTTTATTGTGTGCACTAACCAAGCGTCCTGCAAGCAGAAACCTATAGTCCTATTAGGGAAAGAAGTATGAAAAAGTATATTGCAAGCGCCAGGGCTGCGATGAACCCGAAGCATGCTTTCCTAGTCTTATGATGAAAGATCACCATTCCTAGAAAGACTCCAAACGGTCCTCCAGCCATGGAAAGTACGAAGAACCATTTCTCCGGTATCCTCGACTCGTTTCGAATAGCACTGGCTTTATCCACACCCATAAGGATGAAACTCGCGATGTTAACCAGTAGAAAGTAATCATGGGCAAGCTCCTTAAGGAGGGTGGTCAACCCTCCTCTGTTAACGCGGCGAAGCATTTAAACACCAATGCAAGAACCTAGGATGGATACGTGCTCCTTCTTTCCGTCTCTTTCGACTCAGCAATATACTGCTCTAATGCCTGACCATTATGGCGTGCACTATAATCAATCTTTTCTTTCACGTAAATAAGCTCTACGATGTTGACAAATTTTTTCATAGCTTTTAGTCTTGGAAAACGCGTATTCAAGTCCATGCGGGAAGCGTTATGATGCCGGAGAAAACCATTTTGTTGAGGGAAACGTTTAAAAACCGCCTCCTGATCTCATAGGCAGGAAACATATAGAGAGGTGTTAATGGGGAATGGTTACCCACGGGAACGTAACGCTCGCAGGCAAGGTTCGCAGTCTTACTCCTAAGGTTGCGGCTCGTGAGCGTCCTCCAGATATGCCGCGTAGGAGGATTAGGAGTATTTATCGTAAAAGGGTTGTTTTGAACAGGCAGCCCGGGCAGATTTGGAAGCAGATGCGTGTTTAGTGTGCTAGATACTTAATTGTTTTCCTTATATGCATGTATTCGTGTGCTGTAGATGGGTTGCGTTAACCTGTGTGTTGTTTTAGGGGCTTCAGCATTCTGATTATTTTAGCGCGCGCTCGGTTTATGAGTAGCTTGCATACTAATTACTTCCAGTATAGCCTTTTTCTGCTGATACCGCAAATTTGGTAAGCCGTGTAGTTTCCTAAGAGTAAGTGCTGGGATCAGAAAGCCCCAGAACTATTAAGACCGGGGATTACTGGGCTGCGCGCTATGCAAATTTTGCGTTACTTCTTATTTCTCCGTGTTAAATATCTTTTATTCTTCTAATGTGCTTCAAGCAGTCTTCCTTCAATCTTTCTACGAGTTTCTCGTCTGCCGTATACATGTAACTATTTTTCATGATCGCTAGGGAAATATAGGAGGCGTCATAAATTGTTATATTGTTTTTGAACGCAACCTCTATAGTTTTTTCAGCATATTTGCCTCTGAGGGGGTATAAATCTAAAAAATATGCGTCTAAGGCTTCTGAAACTTCTTTTATCTCGCTTTCTGAAAAGAGTTTTTTATAATACAACGCATTTAAAACTTCGAAGTTAATGATTTCAGGGGCTATAAGTTTTAATTCTCCTTCTATATACTTATCCCTAATCGTCACGGCTTTATCGGAATTCTCTTCTTCAACGAACCACTTCACCACTACGCTTGCATCAACTACTGCTACCGACATGCCGTTCTTCCCTGAACTTTCGTATGATCTCTTCAGCCCTAGCTTCACCTCTGCTTTTCTTTCTTATTTTTTCGTTTATTAGAACTGCTTTCGCCAAGTTTTTTCTTTTTTCCTCTTCCACCTTCATTCTTATCGCATTTCTGATGAAATCACTCCAATTAACTTTAATCTCTTTCATCATCTTCTTGGTTTCTTCATCTACCCTTATCGTAATTACTGTCATACAAGTATTACATGTATAATTTACATATAAACTTTGCTTTTTAGACCTATTCCTGCCAAGAAAGCTAGCGCGCGCTTTCTCCACAAGCTATCAAGGTTCTACGTGAACAACTATGATGTGATTTGTGTTGAAAACTTGGCCATAAGCAACATGGTTAGAAACCACATCTTAGCCCAGAAGATACTTGATGCCTCTTGGGGAAAGTTCCTTCAACTGCTCGAATACAAGGCTGAAAGCGCCGGTGTTCGGGTGGTGAAGGTGAACCCGAGAGGCACATCTAAAGGATTAAGATCTCTTGAGACTGGATATCGGCAAATAGAATATTGATGAGGGGATGGGGGCGGCCCTGATCCGCCTGCCGGGATGAAGCCCTTACTGGTAGAAATACCAGCAAGCCTCATCGTTGAAGCAGGAAGCCAACACCCCTTCTGGTGAGGGTAGCTCACCGTGACTCCGAAAACAATAAGGGAATCCGTGAAACTCGTTTTCAAATATCACTTGTATATGGCTGACGCTATTCAAATAATCTCTGCCAAACAGGCGAATGCGCGTAATCTCGTAACGGGGGATAGGAGGCTTGCCGAGGTATCTATGGTCGAGGGTTTGAAAAACGCTGTGCTTAGCCTAAACCCGCCCTGAAGTGGTTCGGAAGATGGTTAAAACGTGGATTCACAGGTTTCAATTTATGTGCAGTTGCATACTATTTTCCCTCGAGACCTTTCCTGCCCGTTACTGCAAATTTAATAAGTAAGGTAGTTTCCTAAGAGTGAAGCACCGGAATTAGAATGAAGCCCGAGGAGACTGTTAAGACTGAGAATTACTGGGCTGCCTGCAGAGAAATAGCTGGGATCCTTGCCTCGGAGAAGCATGCTGACAGGAGGGTTGTCCACAGGGTTAAACTCAGGGTTTCCTCAAGATTCAGGCTTCCCATGGTTCCCTCTAACAGCGATATTCTTGCAAGTGCCCCGGAGAGGCTTAGGGATAGGCTTAGAAGCATTCTGATGGTTAAGCCTTCTAGAAGCTCATCCGGGGTCGTGGTTGTTGCAGCGATGGCCATGCCCATGCCCTGTCCCCATGGGAGGTGCTTCTACTGCCCGGGAGGCCCCTCCAGGAATACTCCTCAGAGCTACACCGGCCTTGAGCCGGCTGCGATGAGGGCTATTCAGAACGATTATGATCCTTTCAAACAGGTTTCCCAGAGGATTAGGCAGCTTGAGGCTGCTGGGCATGTTGTTCAGAAGGCTGAGCTGATAATAATGGGTGGAACTTTTCCGGCAGCACCTTTAGATTATCAGAAAACATTTGTCAAAGGATGTTTCGACGCCCTGAACGGTTTTGTCTCCCAGTCTTTGGAGGAGGCTCATAGGCTTAACGAGTCGTCAAGCATCAGATGCGTAGGCTTAACTGTTGAGACTAGGCCAGACTATTGCAGAGAGGATCATGTCGATAAAATGCTTAGCATGGGTGTCACTAGAGTTGAGATAGGTGTGCAAACTCTTAGAGACGATGTTCTTGAAAGAGTTGAGAGGGGACATAGGGTTGGGGATACTGTTAACGCTTTCAGGATTGCTAAGGACGCTGGCTTGAAAATAGTTGCGCATATGATGCCCGGGTTACCGGGTATGAGTGTTGAAGACTCTCTGGAAGATTTTAGGAAACTCTACTTCGACGAGAGGTTTAGGCCGGACATGATAAAGATATACCCTACTCTCGTAGTCGAGGGAACAAAGCTTTACGAAGCCTGGATGAGGGGCGATTACAAGCCCCTGGAGGATGAGGAGGCTGCCGAGCTTGTCGCAAGGATACTGGAGATAACTCCGCCATGGGTGAGGATTATGAGAGTCCAGAGGGATATTCCTGCGAACGCGATTGCAGCAGGGGTTAGGAAAAGCAATCTTAGAGAAATAGCGCATAGAATTCTCGAATCCCGTGGCTCTAAATGTAGGTGCGTAAGGTGTAGGGAAGTAGGCTTTTCAAAATCTAGAGTCAGCCTGGAGAACATTCGTCTCGTCGTTAGGAAATACGGGGCTTCCGGCGGGGTTGAGTACTTTCTGAGCTTTGAAGACTTGGAGAACGATGTCCTGCTCGCATACCTGAGGCTCAGGAAGCCTTCCCCGTATGCTCACCGGAGAGAGGTAAACGAGGCTTCTTCAATGATAGTGAGAGAACTAAAGGCGCTTGGAAGAGCAATACCCTTAGGTACTAGAGTAAAAGAGTCTTGGCAGCACAGGGGCTTGGGAGCAATGCTGATGGAGGAGGCTGAAAAAATCGCTGTCGAAAACGGTGCTGAGAAAATACTCGTGATCTCGGCAGTAGGCGTGAGGGAATACTACAGGAGGCTTGGCTACTTTTTCGACGGCACATACATGGTTAAGAATCTCTAAACAACCGGATGCTTAATGTTTTAACAGAGGCTAAAGCGGGCCTCTGTAATACTTTGTAGAAGGACAGCCTAAACACTTCTTCTCATAGTAGCGTAAACACCTGCCGCAATTTATTCCGCATGGAGCATCCTCCGCCGTTTTGGTCGCGACAATTTTCACCGGCAGATACTTTGGGACTGCTGGCGCCTCGCCTATTATGGCTTCTGAACGCCTAATGCCGCCCGTCCGCGCCCTCACGGAGCACCTTTCTATTATAGCGTTCAGCGTGTCAGCGTCCTCCGCCACCATGATGGTCATCAGGTTGTAGGCGCCTGTCGTCATGGCTAGAAACACCATTCTCGGACACTTGGAGAACATGTTTACGAGTTCCCGTAGACGCTGGGGTGTTTCAACCTCCGCGTTAGCCAACAAGATTCCAAGGCAGGTCATGCTCGTTAAGAAGATTAAACGCCTTATTGTTGTCGACGGTTGCCGCAACGAGTGTTCGAGAAAAATATTGGATGCTCTGGGGATCAGATACGATGAATATCTGAATCTGGAGAATGATCTTGGAATTGGAAAACTGGGGCCGTTCACCACTATGAATTATTCTAAAGAGGATGTTGAAAAGGTTTCTTTGGCCATAATGAAAAGGATACAGGAAACATGATGCTAAGCCATCTTTCCTCCTCATCATGTTGTTAACGGCATCTTTTACATCCTTGTAATACGATTGCGTTCGATAGCTATGCTTTTAAACTGTTGGTAACACTAATCTTATAGGTAAAATGAGCAAGGGCAGGGTCCTAGTCAAAGGCCCAAGGGTGCAGAATATTGGCTACAGGCTCTTCCTATTAAACCTGGCGGGCGAATCGAACTTAACAGGCTTCCAGGCTAGGAACATCGGTACCGATTGCGTCGAAGTGTTGTACGAGGGTGGTGATCAGGAGATTAGGGAATTTGTGGAGAAGGTTAAAGAATCCTCGCCTAAGGAGGCTGAAGTTTCCAGCATCGAGTTTAAAGAATACGATGGCCCCGTAAAAAGGATAGAGGTATTTCGAAGCGAGTTCACGACAATGCAGCTTGGGAAGATCGTTGAAATAGGCTTAGAGATGATCGGTAAGCAAGATAATTCGCTCAGTAAGCAGGACTCGATGCTTGATAAACAGGATAAAATGCTTGAAAAGCAGGATAGGATGCTTGAAAAACAGGACTTGATGCTTGGTAAACAGGATGGAATGTTAGGAAAGCTAGATCAGATGCTGGAAAAGCAAGACTTGATGCTTGAGAAGCAAGACTTAATGATCGAGAAGCAAGACTTGATGCTTGAGAAACAGGATGCGGTGCTGCAGAGACAGGATCAGATGCTTGAGAAGCAGGATAAGATGCTTGAGAAACAAGATACGATGATCGAAAAAATAGATGGACTTGGAGCGAAAGTGGATAACTTGGGCGTGAAAATCGATGGTCTTAGAGAAGACTTGAAATCTATGCTTGATAGACGGTTAACAACGCTGGAGAGAGACGTGGCTCTAATAAAGAATAGACTGGGGATCGCCTGAATATAGGCTCACATATTATTCGTTTTTCCAGTGAAGCCCCACCCGTAGAAGCAAGATATGGTACAACGTAAAGCCAGCCATGACTATTAAGGTTAAAATACTTCTGTAAGCATTCCAGCTCGTATTGAGCTCTCTGAAAGTAGGCTTAGAGTTTCACCAGCGCCTAGCGTTCCACAAGCTTTTCTGCAGCTGCCCCTCCACTTCACTGGGAGAAGCCTCGGGTAAAGTGGTGAGGAGGCTTAGGGCCTCTCTTAGCGAGCTCGGTGAGCTAGACCCCGCTGCGCTGGCTGAAGCATCTAGAAGCAGGGTCTTCACGTATCATGTTGACGATTCGTTCAACTGTCTCGTCGAGCTCGACGAGGAGCCTCCCCACCCTATTGACGATGAGGTTCTCGACGCCGCTCTCGAGATGGCCCTCTACTTCAACATGACTGTTGTCGACGAGGCTAGGGTGATGAGGAAGACTGTGATCGACGGCAGCAATACTTCTGGCTTCCAGAGAACACTGTTGGTGGCGCTGGGGAACAATGATTCTGTTATCGAGACCAGCGAGGGGCCTGTGAGGCTTAAGAGCCTCTGCCTCGAAGAGGAGTCTGCCTTCATAGTTGAAAGCGGAAGGGAGGCTGCGGAGTACAGGCTTGACAGGCTTGGAATCCCGCTTGTCGAAATAGCCACTGAACCCGATATTAAGAGTCCATCGCAGGCCCTGGAGGCTGCTGAAGAAGTGGGGCTAGCCTTAAGGATGACCGGTAAGGTTATGAGGGGCCTCGGCACCATAAGGCAGGATATAAACATAAGTATTGAGGGCGGCGCCAGGCAGGAGATTAAAGGCGTTCAGAATCTTAAGCTGATCCCTGAGATAGTTGAGAGAGAAGCCTTGAGGCAGAGCAGCCTGATTAGGCTCAGAGACATTTTGAGGAAAAGGTGTTCCCAGCGCAGTTTCACCTATAATCCTGTCGACCTGACGGAGGTCTTCAGGGGAACCGCCTCTAAGATGATATCTAGAGCATTATCTAAGGGGGATGTTGTCTACGGTTTGAAGGCTCCTGGTTTCAGAGGCCTGCTGGGGATGGAGCTTCAACCCGGCAGGAGGTTCGGGACAGAGCTTGCTGACTACGCTAGAGTCTGGGGGGGCTTGCAAGGCATCATTCATACTGATGAGCTCCCAGGGTACGGAATATCTGAAGCCGAGGTCAATAAGGTTTTCGAAGTGTTAGAAGCCTCTGGAGACGATGCTGCAGTCATAGTTGTGGGTGAACCTGCTAGGGTTGAGGCAGCGCTAAGAGCAGTCTACAGGAGGATGCTTCAAGCATTCGACGGCGTCCCTTCTGAGACCAGGAGGGCTCTTGAAGACGGTAATACTGACTACCTACGGCCACTCCCTGGCTCAGCGAGAATGTATCCTGAGACTGATATCCCTCCAATACCCATTACGGCCGAGAGGCTTGAGAAAATAAGGCGAGCGCTTCCGAAAAAGCCTCATGAGAAGGTTAGGGAGCTTGAGGAAATGGGTTTGAGCAGCCATATGGCTCAGCAACTAGTTAGGTCCCACTACCTCACGGTTTTCGAAAAAGTTTTGGAAAACACTAGCCTAACACCCTTGACGCTAGCCTCCTTCCTCCTGAATACTCTCCCCTATGTGAGGAGGGAGGGTGGAAGAGAATATGGTGACGAAGAGCTGATTCCGCTCTTAAGAACCTTTCCAAGCGATTTGCCTAGGGAAATGATACCGGATGCGCTGAAGCTTTTCGCCGACAAGGGCATGAGCCTGGGCGAGGTTTACGAGGAGCTTAGGCGTAGGAAAGTGGGGGAGGACGAGTTAAGGGCTGAAGCGAGGAAGCTTGTCGAAGAAAACATTTCCTACGTCAGGGAGAAGGGTATGGGCTCCGTTAAAATGCTGATGGGCAGAATGATGGAGAGATTCAGGGGGGTTGCGGAGGGCTCAACAATCTATAGGATCCTCATGGAGGAGGTTAAGAGGAGGCTGGAGTAAAAATGCCTTACTCTGAAGAGGTTGAGAAAAAGCTTTCTGAGAAGGGTGTTAAGCCGGGTGACAGGATTATGCTTAAACGGGGCAAGCTTATCGTGGAGGGTATTCTCCTTCCCAGGGAGGAGGTGGACTTTGGAGACGGGAGTGTCCTCGTGATAAAGCTTGACAACGGTTACAACGTGGGGTTCAGGCTGGACGACGGTGAAATAGTTAAGCTTGAAGGATCTGTTGAGCTTGGAAAGTTTAAGACTCTGGAGAAGGTTGAGCAAGATAAGGCGCTTCCACCAGTCTCCATATTTTCCACAGGCGGAACCATAAGCGCTAGAATAGACTACTACACGGGAGGCGTCTCAATGCTTTTCACGCCTGAAGAATTATTCTACAATGTTCCAGAAGTCTTGGAAATAGCCTATTTGAGAAGGGTTGAAAGACTGTTCAGCCTAGCTTCGGAAGACATGTCTCCCAGGGAATGGTCAACAATGGCTAGGAGGGTGGCTGAAAGCCTGGCTGAGGGTGACGCTGGCGTTATAATTCTACACGGGACTGATACAATGCACTATACCTCAGCCGCCCTATCTTTCATGCTTAGAGGTTTAAATGCTCCAGTAGTGTTAATAGGCTCCCAGAGATCCAGCGACAGGGGGTCCAGAGATTCAGATATGAACATAATCTGCGGGCTTCACGCCGCCACCAAGATGAACCTGGGGGAAGTGGTTGTATGTATGCATGCTGAGTCAGGAGACACTTTCAACAACGTGATAAGGGGTACTAGGGTGAGGAAAATGCACTCTACCAGAAGGGATGCTTTCAAACCAGTGAACTCGCTTCCCTTGGCTCGGGTCTGGCCGGATGGGCGGGTGGAGATGGTTGAGAAAGAGTTTAGACCAAGGAGCTCTGAGCCTCCTACTGTTGACGATGCCTTCGAGCTCAAGACTGCGCTGGTTAAAGCATATCCGGGCTCAAACCCTGAGATTATTGATTTCCTTGTTGACAAGGGCTATAAGGGTATTGTTATAGAGGGAACAGGAATGGGCCATGTTCCGACAGAACCGTTAGATAGAAAACTATCTTGGGTGGGCAGCGTTAAAAGAGGTATTGAAGAAGGAGTAGTTATAGCTATGGTTACTCAATGCGTGTTCGGCAGGGTTAACCCCTACGTTTACAGGAATGCGCGGATAATGGTGAAGCTGGGAGTAGTTTACTGCGAAGACATGCTGAGTGAAGTAGCGTATGTTAAGCTGGGATGGCTTTTAGGCCATGGTTTTGACAACGAGACCGTTAAGAAGCTGATGCTGCATAATTTCGCAGGAGAAATCTCCAAGAGATCCCTCTACTCAACGTATCAGCTTTAATCCTTCTTTATTTTCTTTAAGGTGAGAGTCTTAGCCTTCCTGTCGGATAAGACCCTGTATTCCCCACTCAGCTTCTTCCTGCTTAGAAACCATCTTACTGCCTTCCTCAGCCTCGTGTTAGAAACGTTTTCCACAACTATCCTTCCAGAGCTCTCTTCAACCTTCGCAGACAGCTTCCTCCTAAGAAATTCTCCAAGCTCCCTGAGAGCATCGCCCGGAAGCTTCGAAGCATCAAGCTCAGCCATGGCTAAGCCTCAGACAGACTAGTTTAAATGGTTTACTGCCACGCGCCCTTAGGACCAGAGCCTGCTAACCAGGTTAGTGAAACCCTGGTTCCCAACTAGGGCCGCCATGTAGAACCCCATCAGCCCCATTTCAATCCAGGCTTTAGCGAGTATCGGCATGAGGAGGGTAACTAGAAAGCTTGCAGCCGCCGGAGGAGCGAAAAGGGGAATTATAACCATGAAGAAGAACACTGTAAAGAGACATTCCGGAACATACCCGAGAAGCGTGGAGACGAGAGTTAGCAAGCCTTTCCTCTTTCTCCCCATGATCCCGAGGCCCCTGCTGATCAGGCCTACTGACAAGCCTGTTAGCATCTTGCCAAACACGAAACCAGGCAGGAACAACGCCATCAACCCGCTGGTCGAGCCGAAGTATAGCCCGCTTCCAAGACCAGCGATAACCCCGACGGCTGAGCCCGCCAAAGGACCCCCGAAGAAGCCAGCTATCAGGGTCCCCATGTGAGACAGATCCAAAGCAACCTGCCCCCAGTTTAAAACTGTCACAGAAGCCAGGAACAGAATATTGCTTAAAGCCCCCATCATGCCTACAAATGCTACTCTACGAGCCCTGCTAAACACAGGTAGAGTGTTTTTCCCAGCCCTTCGAATCCCTACTTCCTTTACAGGAGAAACTTCAGCCATTTTTCGCCCCCCTAAAAGCCCACAGCGCTATATATAAGTTTTAGTGACAGTATGTAAAAATGTTACACATAGCTTGGAAGAAGAATAAAAAGTTGGAATGAAAGAAGAATTAACGGTACTGATAACTGAGTAGACCTAGTCTCGAAACCGAAGATGGAAAGCTGATAGTTGTAGAGGTTAAATCGACTTTAGATCTCGAGCTCATTCCTAACCGGTATGACGATGCCATAAAGTCCCTAAAAGAAGATCCAGGGTACATCGGGCTGATTAAGAAGTACGGCGTCATACTGGGGGAAGGAGCACCGCCGAGGAAGGACGTTGAAGCTTATAGCCTGCGCGACATGTTTCCACTTAGATGCGAAGGTGCTTATAATATGGATCTTGGAGGAGGTTCCGTGAGTATGAATGAAGAATCGTCTGAGGATATGTTTCTGAAAAGGTTAGTGGAATACATGAACAAACGCTATAAAAAGGAACATGAATATTTCGTCATAAAGCATTCCGCCACGGAGCCTGTGACATCATTCGATGGAAAGAAACGGAAGAAAAAGTGGGAGATTACTACGGGAGGATGGACTGTCCCTATTTTGGAGGGGTATTCCGACGGGGAAGTGTTCATCCTTTCCGACAGCAAATATGAAATTGATGATGCTCTATCTGAGACCATATATAAAATGTTGTCGGAAACCATCCCGGGGTATTGGGACATGAGCCCCGATGAACACTATGCGCTTAAGCGGAAGGAGTACGAGGAGGTGGTGAGGAAGCTGCCCGACAGGAGAACCTGGGATGAGCTTAAGCAGAAGTATGGGGGCATAATAGCTTGGCTGGATTATCATGACGAAGCTGCTCGCGAGGCTAGTGAGAAAACGGGTATCGAACTTATCCATTATATACCTGCTAGAGGTGAATCGATCGGAGGTGAATTCACGATCTTCTACTCACACTTCAACTCAAGTGGGATGAGCTGCGATGAGGTTATGGGGAGAATTGAGAAGGCGCTTGACGCAATAGACATTGCAAGCAACAAGGTTGACCTATACCTCCTCCCTACGCAAGAAGAGTTCAAGAAACGTCTCGATAAATTCCACGAGTTTTGCAAGCGTAAGGGCTATGTGAAACGCAGGCCTTCATCAGACTAAAATGTTACCCATACTTAGATGCTGTTAGTTAGACGTATTATCCGGATGATAACGCGTGTGGACTGGGGTAATTGAGCAAAAAGAATTCTACGCCGTAAGGCTTAAATAGTTCTGGTATGGAACTGAGTTCCGGTGCGGAACTTGCTTTTCGACCTCAGGCCAAAATCATCCAGGAGCGACCTATTCAACAGGGAGGATGAGCTTAGAGAGCTCGACAGGGCCGTTAGCCGCGGATACCCGCTTACGCTCGTGCTGGGGATCAGGAGGATTGGGAAAACGAGCCTCGTGAAGGCTTTTTTGGAGAAGCATAAGGGGGTTTACATAGATGCTAGAGGGGTTTCAAGACGATCCGAACTCTATGAGAGGATAGGCGATGGCCTCTACAGCTCCCTCAGCAGGACTAGAAGGCTGTTAGAGGGCATAAGGGGAATAAGCATCGCGGCTGCCGGTGTTGAAGTAAGATGGAGGGGAAGCGATTCCATAAGCTTCACGGGACTCCTCCAAGAGATCAATAAAAAGAGCGGGAGATTCATCCTCGTGATTGATGAGATACAGTCCCTGAGGCCTCCCTTATCCGCTGAGCTCAGAAGCCTTGTCGCATACTCCTACGACAATCTGGAAAATATATCCGTGATTATATCCGGCTCTGAAGTAGGCCTGTTAAGAAGCTTTCTCGGCCTCGATGATGCTTCCTCACCGCTTTATGGAAGGTATGTTCACGAGATTCACGTCGACAGATTCGCAAAGGACCTGTCCAAAGAATTCTTGACAAAGGGGTTTAAGGAGGAAGGGTTGAAGCCGCCCGGCGAAACAATAGAGGAAGCCGTGGAACTCTTCGACGGGATCGTCGGATGGCTAGTGTTCTTCGGAAGATCCTACTTAGACGGGACAAGAGACGTTGAGAAGATTTCCGGCATGGCAGTGAAGCTGGCCCTCGATGAGTTGAACAAGCTAAGTCCAAGAGAGAAGTCCGTCCTCAAAGCCATAGCGGAGGGTGCGAACTCATGGTCTGAGGTCAGGAGCTTTATCTCCGAGAAGAAAGGAATCGTATTACCCAAATCAACATTAACAAGGATCATCGACAAGCTTGAAATGATGAGCATTGTAAAGAATTATGAGTTTCTCGATCCCATATACAGGAAGGCATGTAAGAGGCTGAAGCCTTAACCTTTCTCTGGATTTCATTAGCAGGCGCCAACCCATTAAGACTGTTAAAAAAGGCAATCAAGAGAATTGAAAGCTCTGAAACATCTAGCGCTCACGCTGGAGGTGAATTCACGATCCTCTGTTCGCACTTTAACTTAAGCGGATGAGCTGCGACGAGAAGCGCGCGCTGCGTTATACATCAGGATGAGAGACGGCGATATCGTCGATAGTATCGAGGTCAGGGAGAAGTTGATCGTTGACTTTGACAAGAATGGTGAAGTAATTGGCATCGAGGTGATAAACTTCTCGAAATCGAAAATAGATATCGGCGGCTCCTTAGCGCGCGGGTTCAATCCTGAATTTCAAGATTTTTCCTCAGTAGCGTTTTGCCTGCTCGTAAGCCCGATAAGGAGTGTTTCAAGGTTTAGAAGAGTTTAAAAAGCCTTGTTCACGAGCCTTGTCAGGCTTGAAAACCATAGTGGGCCCGGCGAGCACCAGGCTTGGCGAAAAGATATGTTCCTTAGCCGGCTTGGAGAAGATCTGTTTCTCCTTCAAACAGTTTCCAGACGGAGAATTGTACGTTAGGCTGCTGGATGATGTTACGGGAGTTGACGCTTTAATAATCCAATCCCTGTCCCCACCCCAAGACAGGAACCTGATGCTTCTCCTTCAACTCATATCCGCGTTCAAGACGAACGGAGGAGGGAAAGCGCTTGTGTTGATCCCATACATGGCTTATGCCCGTCAGGACAAGAGGTTCCTCCCAGGGGAGCCTGTTTCAGCCCATCTCGTAGCCAGGCTTATTGAGGCTGCTGGAGCGGACAGGGTTGCGCTTGTAGAGGTTCATAGCGATACTGCTGCCAGAGGCTTTAGAAACAGCGTCCTGATAGAGGTCACAAGGTCTTTTGCGGAACATTATTTGAAGAACGGGTTTGAAAAAGCCTATGTGGTTGCTCCAGATAAGAATGCTACTCCAAGAGCCAGGAGGCTTGCGGAAATTATTGGGGGGGAAGTCGGGTGGGTTGAGAAAACCAGGGATAAGGAGACCGGTTTTGTCTCCTCCAGCGAAGGGGAGCTTAACCCAGCCGGTAGGAAAACAATCCTTATAGATGACATTATAAGCACGGGAGGCACGATCATAGAGGCCATAAAACTGCTTAAGAATAAGGGTGCTTCTCAAATATCCGTGGCGTGTGTTCACGGCATTTTCGTAGGTAATGCTTACGAGAGGATTATGAATGCTGGTGCTTCAAGCATCCTTTCCTCAGACACTGTTGAAACTCCGTATTCGAACATTTCTGTCGCGGGTGACGTGGTTAGAGCACTCAGGGAGAAGAGCTGGCTCTGAGTACTGTTCAAGGCTGGAAACGGCTTTTCGCAGTTTTGTCCGGCGAGCACGACAGGCTTCCTGCTGCCGAGGTCGAAGCCGTTTTCGAGGCTGAGAATGTTCCCAGGATCGTCCTAGAGGGATTCACACAGGTCTACAGGTTCACTGCACCTTTAGAGCCTGCTTCAAAAGCCTTTAAGAGACTAGCCTTATCACACTTCCTGTGTGAGGAGATAGGAGTCTTCAAGCAGGATGTTTCCTGTGATGAAATAATTGGCAAAGTAGTGGAGGCAGGATTAAACGGGAGCATTGCGTTCAGGGTTAGGAGGATAAGGTGCAGTATTTCTCCTGAGAAGGCTTCGGCTCTTGAAACAGGGTTGAACAGGAAAGCGTCGAAAACCGTGCGCCTCGTCGTGGACTTAGAGAATCCTGAGAATAATTTGGAGGTTGTGTCTTCAAACGGCTTCATAATTGTTGGCAGGAGGGTTTGCAGCAGCGCTAGGAGAAGCGTAATGGCTAGGAGCGGCGGCAGGAAACCGTTCTTCCATCCTTCAAGCCTTAAGGTTGAGCTTGCAAGAACAATGCTGAACCTCGCTAGGGTCAGGGAGGGAAGTATAGTTGTAGACCCGTTCTCCGGAACAGGGACGGTACTGGTTGAAGCGTGTAAGCTGCAAACTCATCCGATAGGGCTGGACGTGGATCCTCTGATGGCCTATTCCTCCCGTAGAAACTACAGATGGTTCCAGACACTTGTCTTCCAAGTCTTAGGGGATGCTAGGCACATGCCTTTCAGACGCGCCGACGCTGTTGTTACGGATCCGCCTTACGGGAGGAGGGCTTCAACACATGGCTTTGAATCCCTAAGGCTTTACGAGTGCTTCATAAAGGAGGCTTCGAGGATTCTCAGAGATGAAGGGTGGCTTGTCTTCCTAGCTCCAAGCAGGCTGCATGTTGAAGAAGCCCTGGAGCATAACGGCTTTAAGCTTAGGGAAACTTTTCTCATAGAGGTTCACTCTAATCTGACTAGGAAGCTACTGGTAGCTTTCAGGGGGTGAACTCTATGCTTACCAGTTCGAGGAGAACCTCTTCTTCTAATCCGAGAAAGCAGGATAATGATGTTAAGGGAAGCGCGTTCACCGGCTTATCATTCACGGTAATCCTGCTGTTGTTGAATGTTCTAAGGAATCCAGGTATTCTCATGCTTGTTATTATTCCAGTGTTTTTTTCAATGAATACGCTGGGCGTGCTCCATACGGTGTTGTTGCAGTAATATATTATTTCCAGCGTGTCTTTGCCCGCAATCTTAGAAAGAGCTTCATACACGCTCCATATCTGAGGCTTAGCGGGAAGCTCGCTTACCCACCATGTTCGATTAAGCTCCGGGATACATGCCTTTCCCTCCTTAAGATAGATTAAAATCGTGAAGATTTTGGATGCCCACACTGGTGACGGTGGTGGATAACTGCTTATCTTTGGCTCAAAAACTCCAAGAGGGATGAACTCAGCGTTGAAAAGGATAATCCTTTCCTCCAAGGGTTGGAACAATGGCAGCAAAACCCCTACGTCCTTTCCCTGCCAGTAGAACCTTTCAGTGGTCGCATCATATTCGAAGACGGCGCATTTTCTAAACTCTCTGAAAATCCTTTTCCCGTCCTCGGTATAAACAGAATGCCCTACAACATAGATTGTAAAGTTCAAAATGTAGGTTTCTCTGCTTCTCTGGATCTCCAGGTTCAGAGTCGCGTTACGGCCAGCGATTTCCCTAAGCTCCAGAACTTCCCGGGCTCGATTTGAATAAGACCGTGAATAAACTTATACTTGAGCCTTAGAATCTTGTTTTCCCCCAACCAGCTGATGTATTTGGGGTTTTGAGGAGCAGGATGCTGCGGGTAAGTCCAAAAAAGGATTACTGTAGCTGGAGCAATGATAATAGGAATTAAGAGGATGATGCTAAATCTTATTCTCACCTCGTCCCCACTACTCCTGTTCTCAGAACGTATTTGGAGCCTATTATAAGCCTTACGGAGTTAAACATTATATTCTGCGAAGCTATTAATAGGAACGTGTTGAAGAAGAGCCAGCCGTTTGGGAGACTAGTCTTCCTCGGAACGTCTGCAGCAGTCCCTACAGTCAGCAGGAGCCACCCTTGCATAGCACTCTGGTGGAGGGGGGAGATACTTCTCTTCGACTGTGGAGAGGGTGCTCAAAGACAGTTGATGATCGCCAGCCTCAGCCTTGAAAAGATATCAAACATTTTCATAACCCACATGCATGGAGATCATGTTCTTGGGCTTCCAGGGCTACTTATGACGATGACTCTTCAAAACAGGAGGAGGCCTCTCAACATATATGGTCCGAAAGGGCTTAGATCGTTTGTTGAATCCTGCCTGCCGATGATATTCTACCAGCCTAGTTTCCAGATCAGCATTAACGAGGTTGAGAATGGTCTAGTCGCCTCCGGCAGGAAGTATAAGGTTTATTCGTATGAAGTCAAGCATTCTGTTGAATCCTACGCCTACTGTTTCAAAGAGGACGACAGACCGGGCAAGTTTAATGTTGAGAAGGCTGAGAAGCTCGGCGTTAAGCCTGGGCCATTAAGGAGCATGCTAGTTGAGGGTAAGACGGTAATGCTTGAAGACGGTAGAATTATTAGGCCTGAGGAGGTTGTTGAACCACCCCGTCCCGGGGTTAAAATCGTCTACACTGGTGACATGGGGAATACTCCTGGCTTCGAGGAATTCTGCATGAATGCTGATATTCTTATTCACGAGGCTACTTTCGATGAGAGCATGGGAAGCGAAGCCAGTAGTCTTCAGCATTCAACCTGTGTTGAGGCGGCTAAACTGGCTGCGACTGCACGTGTTAAGAAGCTCATACTTACTCATGTAAGCTCCAGGTATGGTGATGCCTCAATACTGATTGAGCAGGCCAGGAGGTTTTTCCAAGAAGTCCAAGTTGCTGAAGACTTTCTATCTATCGAGATTTTTTGAAAGAATACTCTTCAGTTTGCTTTCAACGGTTTCAGCAAGGCTACTCGTGCTTCCGTCATTCACTATGTAGACGTCGCTTAACGCAAGCACCTCCCCAAGCCCGACTGAGAGCTCCACCCTATCCCTTTCCTCAAGCTCCCCGAGCGTCTTAGGGTCGTCAGGCCTGCTTCTCTTAGAAAGCCTGCTGTATCTAAGACTTACTGGTGCCAATACTCCAACCAGAATCACAGAATATCCTTCAGACTTAAAGTATTCTACTTCTTTCAACGACCTTACTCCTTCCACTACAACACACTCTGCTTTCAAATTCTCAATCTTTCTTTGCACAAGCCTGGCAACAGCATCATTACCCAGTTTCCTCCTAAGTTCAACCATAAACCTGCTCATCGACACTATGTCTCCACCTACTCCACGGGCTTCAGCCTCCTCTCGAACAGCATCTCCCATGGAAACTACTGTAAAACCATGTTTCTCGATAATTTTCGCAACCGTCGTCTTACCTGAGCCCGGCATCCCGGCGATAAGAATCAGCTGCTTCAATAATAACCGTCTCACATAAAGGTAAGGTATATAAATTCTTACTCAGTCATACTCAGGATGGTAAGGCTCTTCGTTTCAATGGATGTTGAAAATGAGAATGTTAGCCGTAGAATACTTGAGATTCAGAAGAGACTTGTTGAAACCGGGGCTGATTTAAAGCTGGTCGATGCGAATATTCTTCACTTGACGCTATTCTTCATAGGGGAAGTTCCTGAAACCATGGTTAGCACGATACGTGAGAGACTTTCCGGAGTCGAGGGCAGCCCGATTGAAGTAGAGCTGAGGGGTCTTGGAGCGTTTCCAACGGTTTCACAACCCAGGGTTGTCTTCGCTGGAATCGGAAAGGGGGATAAGGAGCTTGTTGAAAGGGCTGAAAAGGTTTCAGAATCCTTGTCCAAAATAGGTTTTAGGATGAACGAGCGGTTCTCCTCACACTTGACTATCGCTAGGGTTAGGAGCCGTTTAAACCTTGATAAGCTCGTTTTTTTCATCAGGAGTAACAGGGATATCTTTATAGGGGAGGTTATTACGAGCAGGCTCAGGCTTAAGAAGAGCATTTTGACGCCACGTGGACCAGTATATGAAACCCTCTGGGAAAAAATTGATTAGCAGGTACTGGTGATACTAATATATGTCGAATAGTCTTCAAGAGGTTGTTCAAGAAGCTCTGAGAAGGGTTAAGCCTAGTTTAGAGGAGGAGGAGCGGGTTAACAATATACTTTCAAAAACTGTTTCAATACTTAGAGAAGAGTTTAACCGATTGGAGCCTGAAGCCGAGGTCCTTGTGGAAGGATCCGTGGCTAAGAACACTTGGCTCAGCGGAGAGACTGATGCTGATATCTTCGTAAGGTTTCCTGTTGAATGGAAGAAGAGTGAAATGGGGGAAACCCTGATAGAGAGTGTTAAAAAAATATTTGGCCCGGAGAAATGCAGACTCCGGTTTGCAGAACACCCGTACGTGACGGTTAGGATGGATAATATTAACGTGGATATTGTTCCATGCTACAAGGTTAAGAAGGGTTTCTACAAGAGTGCAACCGACAGGACTGTTTTCCACACGGAGTTTGTGAAGGAGAAGCTAAGCCTAGAACTGAGGGACGAGGCCCGGCTTCTTAAAAGGTTCTTCAAGGGAATAGGGGTTTACGGCGCGGAGATAAAGACAAGAGGGTTCAGCGGCTTTCTAGTTGAGCTCCTTGTATACTCTTTCGGAGGGTTTGTCAAAACCTTGGAAGCCCTTAGAGACTTTAAGCCTCCTCTCATTCTGGATCCCGGCGGGCTCTACAAGGGTAGGGAGGAAGAGCTTGCTAGGAGAGCTATGGGAAGCCTGCTGTGCGTCATAGATCCTGTTGACGAGCTTAGGAATGTAGCTGCTGCAGTCAGTGGCGAGAGCCTAAGCATAGCGCAGTACGCTGCCCACATGATGCTCAAGAAACCCTCTATAGAGTTTTTCTATCCCGTCTACAGGACATCTAGGGAAGAGCTTAGGGAGACCTTGAGAAGTAGAGGACTCAACATCGTTTCAATCACTATACCGGCTTGGACTGATATTCCAGATATTTTATGGGGGCAAGCCTACAGGCTTCTTTCGAGGCTAAGCAGTTTTCTCCAGGAGAATGAATTCGAGGTCTTGATGGAGAGAGCTTGGAGTGACGAGGAGAAACATATTGTTCTAATATTTATAGTGGAGGAGGTTGAGAAGAGGGCGGCTATACTCCACATGGGTCCACCCTATTTCAGCAGTAATGTTCCCAGGTTTGTTGAAACCTATTTGAGCAGTGAGAGGATGCTGATCCATCCGTTTCCACGAAACGGAAGATGGTGGACTATTCTCAAGCCTAAAGTAAAGGACGTTAGAGAAGCTATATCTAGATTCTTATCTTCAAGCGAATACTTGAAAGGCTTTTCAGAAAAAATCCTTGAATCTCTCTCCAGATCCACTATACGCTTAGGCGAGGATGTTGTGAATGCTGTTGAAAATCCAGAATACATTTCTTTCTTAGAAAGATGTATGAACCCTTTTCCTTGGCTTTCTAAATAAGCGTGAGGAAATGCTTAGCAGAATCGAACATCTTGACGTTGTTAAACAGCACATAGATTTCTTCTGCATCTTCAAGCCTTTCTATCAGTGTCTTTAACTTTTTCAAATCTTCAAAGCTATATACATAGTTATAATTGTAACGTTTTCCGAGTCCATGAAGCCTAAAGTAATACAGGCCTCTAGTAAGAGGCTGGTCCCAGAAAGGATCTACCACGTGAATAAGGTCAAACTTCTCCAGAATGCTTTTCGTCAAGCTTTTCTTCTCAAGCCATTCTCCCCGTGGTTCCCAAGCCAGTCTAACTCCTCCCCTATCTATCTTTTTCAAGAATTCCTTCATATTACTGATGTTTTTCGGAGAAGGGTTGAAGCTAGGTGGTGTTTGAAACACAGCTATCTTGGCGTCAAGCCTCTTAACTATTTCCAAGATTCTCCCCCATGCTTCAAAGGTTTTTCTCGAAGGGTTGAAATCTCCATAACCCTTAAGCTCATCCTTACTTAAGCCGCTTCTTTTCCAAGTTGGGCTGTCAGGTGGATGCGTGATCCCCTGCCAGACTTTCACTGTGAACTCGAAGTCCTCGGGAGCTTGAGCCCTCCATTTTTCAGCTGTTTCCACCCTCGGAAGCTTATAGAAGGTCGACTGGATCTCAACCAGGTGGAACTCGGAGAAATATTTCTGCATTGAGACAGGGTAACCGCAGCAACCAACCTTAATCACGGTCAACCCGAATAATATTGTCAACTGGCTGCTTAAACTTTTTTCTTAGGGAAAGCTTAATACCTCCTGTTTCTAGGGGGTGAGTGTGCTGGAAAATGCTCACGGTAATTGTATCGGGCTTCTTCGGCGATGAGGGAAAGGGGAAGATCGCTGCCTTTTTGGCGCTTAAGGAGCGTCCAAAGATAGCTGTCCGCACGGGCTCCGTTAACGCCGGGCATACTGTGGTATACCGTGGCGTAACTTACAAGCTTAGGCTAGTGCCATGTTCATTCATAGTTCCAGAGACGAGGCTTCTTATAGGTGCTGGTGCAAACATAGACCCTAAGGTTTTCTTAGGGGAGGTTGGTTTACTCGGTGTTAATGGAAGAGTTTTCATAGATGGTAATGCTTCAGTGATTGAGGAGAAGCATGTTGAGGCTGACAGGAGCAACGGTTTCTTCCGGGAGTTCATAGGAACAACGGGTACAGGGGTTTCTCCAGCGCTGGTTGACAGGGTTGCTAGAAGAGCCATGCTTGTTAAAGATGTTCCGGCTTTAAAGGAATATGTTACAGACGTGGCTGAAGAAGTTAACTCCGCGTTAGACGAAGGGGAGAATGTTCATCTCGAGGGTACTCAAGGTTTCTACCTTAGCCTCTATCATGGAACATACCCGTATGTGACTGGAAGGGATACTACTGCAGCAGCGGTATGTAGCGAGTGCGGCGTGGGTCCGAAAAGAGTTGACGAGGTGCTTCTCGTTTTGAAGAGCTTCGTGACTAGAGTTGGAAACGGCCCTCTTGAAGGGGAGCTTTCACCAGAGGAAGCTGAAAGAAAGGGATTTGTTGAAAGGGGAACCGTAACAGGTAGGCTCAGGAGAGCTGCCCCGTTCAATTTTCAAATGGCTAGGCGCGCAGCCATTGTGAACAGCGCTACTCAAATAGCTGTTACAAAGCTGGATGTCTTGTTTCCGGAGTGTTCTCACGCCCGGAGGAGGGAGGAACTGTCGAACGAATGTTTACGCTTCCTGCGAAAGATCCAGGATGAAACAGGCGTCCCAGTGACTATAGCCAGCACCGGCGCTGAGACGGAGGACACTGTTTACATCGGTCCGGAAGGAGTGTAACCCTAGTGGGAATGACAGATAGGGTTTTTCCTCGTACTTCAGCTTACTGCTGGTTTTGCATGACGCTTTGAAGCCTTACTACTAGCGGGCTGTCGGTGTCGCGCTGCCTATTGCCGCTACTGTTTATGGCCCTTAATAACTCTATGAAGTTACTTACTCTCTGCTGCGTAACTATTTCTGGAGACATCTTCTGCCTCAAGTTTTTTAGCCTTGCCATTATGGACTCTGTCTCTTTTATTTCCAGAAGAGTTATGTCTAGACTGGTCTCCAGCATTGTTTCAGCAGCCTTATAGCTTATCTCGTCCACTTCGCCTGTTGAAAGCTGAACCTTGTTTATGGATCTAACCCTCATAAGCGTGTCCAATCTGTTTTTAAGCTCCTCCTGAATCCTGCTGAGCTCGGAAGACAATTCGGCAACCCTATTGCTGAGCTCATTCATATCCTTCAAATATGTTCCCTTAAGCTCGTCATATATGTTTGTAGGTATCTGGTGCTCATGCCTCAGGTTTTCAAGCGCCTCAAGCCTTCTCCTCGTTATCTCAACGCTTCTTATCAGGCTCTCAGCCTTTATTTTCCAGAAGTTTTTCAGCAAGACATAGTCTTTCCCAGTCTCCACAGCCTCCCCGTCGACCTTTATGAAGCCACCGTTATGCATCATTATGAAGAACTTTGAAGGCATGCCTCTGGGATCTATTTCGAAACCTACTAGGGTTCCTATTTCCCTATCGTAAACATCCTTAACGGGTAAGCCTAGAATCCTACTGTTATCCATCGATAATTGATTGTTTATGACTGTTTATTTAATATAATTCTAAAAAGGCGTTGACAATACGCCACAATATTTTTGACGTCTTAAAAGCATTAAAATTTTTACTCGCCGAATTCACTGAGACTTGTCTGAACACCCTCTTCCATAAGCCTCCTCTCCCATTCTTCACTATGTATCACTCCTCCCGCCTCCTTCTTAATGTTTAAAGCAAGTTTTTGGCCGATGCCAGGTATTCTGGAAAGCTCCGCAACGCTTGCAGAGGCTATGTCTGAAACCCTTTTGAAACCGTGGTTGTAAAGCCTTCTCGCCCTAACCCTTCCAACCCCCTCCAAGGATGATGCTAGCTCAACTAGCTCCGGCTTGACGCCGTACTTTATTCTTGCCTCAAGCTCGCTGAATCTCTTTACGGCGTCGAAATCCTTAATCAGCCTAGCTATTTCCTTCGCTGAGTAAGCCAGCCATTGAGCCGTCTCCTTACACGCGTAAAGATCTCCTGGTTCAACACCAAGCTTAAGATAGATATCGTCCTCACTATACTCGTTTATCCACATCCAGAGTGTCGCCACTGTCTTGTAGGTTTCCATCGGGTCAACGTCCCCTATATCTACGTAAAGCTCTCTTTCATGTCTGCCTACAAACTCTACCACGAAGCTTTCTGTGGACCCGGTTATGCTGAATTTCGGCCTCATGTCTGGGGATGCGCATATTAAGTTTAGACCGCTCACCTCGGTGAAGACGCAAGGCTTATTCTTTAAACCGTTGAGGAACATTATTCCAGTAGAGGGAGAGATATATAGCTCTGATATTCTCCTACCCAAGGGCGTTGCCTCAAGAAAACCATTTCTCTCAACGATAAGCTCATCCTCCATTAGAATCCTAAGCACTCGCTTCACACGAGTCGAAACCCCTTTCCCCTTCTGAACATGATAAAGAGTGTTTCGAAAAACTTCAACTATGCTCTTAACGTCTGGAGCTATCCTGCTAGCTATGCATGCAAGTATTGCTGTCGAGAAGTATGTTCCTAGACCTAGCTTGGAGGTTATTTTTTCAGCGGTTGAGTCAACATATCTGGCAATAAGATAGTCGACATCATTCTCGTTCCTGGAGTAAATCACTGCTTCACCATACTTATCGTATTTCGGTCTTCCCGCTCTGCCCGCCATCTGCTTATACTCCATAACGGTTATCATGTTGCTGACATGTGTTTCAGGATCAAACCTGTTTACTGAAGTTATGCAAACAACTCTTGCAGGAAGATTAACGCCTGCTGCAAGCGTGGGGGTTGCTGTTATGACTTTCAACAGCCTTTCCTTGAAAGCCTTCTCAATCGTTCTACGCTGGAATGTGGTTAACCCTGCATGGTGGAACGCAACTCCTTTTTCAACGACGCTTGCCAAATCTTCTCCAATTATGGTTGACTCGCTGTTCTCCCTTATTTCTGCAGCTAGTTCTCGAAGCCTTTCTCTTTCCCTTTCGGAGAGGTAAAGGTAAGATATTGAGGAGAGTTTCCTCGCCAAGTATACTGTCTTCTTCCTTGTTTCGACAAAGAAGAGAGCCTGTCCTCCCTCTTTCAAAGAATAGGCTAGCAATACGTGTAAAGGCTCGTCGAAATTCCCTTCTAAATCAACAATATCACCATCGTTGAAAATAATTTTCGAGTCATAGAAAACTCCTTCTCTCAGTCTGACAGGTCTCCAATCTGAGACTACACACTTAGCATTAAGCCATTTAGCAACCTCATCGGCGTTAGAGACTGTCGCGCTTAAAGCTATGAGTTGTGCTTTAGGAAGAATCCTTCTCGTAAAAGATACTAGGGTTTCTATTCCTGGTCCACGGTCTTCAGAGTCAACATAATGGATCTCGTCGAACACTATGAGGTTTACTTCTTCAATCCATCTGGGTCTATGCCTGATTATGGAATCAAACTTTTCGTAAGTTGCAATGATCACATCGTAATCTGCAAGTTCCTCCGCCTTTGAATCATAGTCTCCCGTCGCTAGGGCTATCCTAATATTTCCTTTCAAGCCACTAATTTTCCGGAGAATGCTGAAATCAACGTATTTCTCCCAAGCGATTGCCCTTAGCGGTACGAGGTATACTGTTTTACCACCTTCGTTTTCAAGCTTGTGTATTGCAGCAAGCTGAGCCACCAGCGTTTTGCCGGAGGCTGTGGGCACTGCCAGCAGGAGGTTTTCTCCTTTAAACAGGCCTGCTTTGACAGCTTGTTCTTGCGGGGGATAAAGAGTTTTAAAACCCGCTTTGAGAAGCTCATCCTTAGCCTCCCTGCTTAGTGGCAGCTCTGTAAGTTCCATTTCAACGCTTTATTCTCCTAACAGTATCCTCATCCGGAAACATAATCACTCCTTGTTCCCTCATCTGCTCTATAAGCTTGTAGAACTCGTCGGGCTCTATCTTCTTGTCTACACATCTTTTTCTGAGTTCACTTAATGATGCCTTCCCTAGCTCGGCTTCAAGGTTCTCTATCTCCTTAAGAATTATCCGCATCTTCTCCCATCTGCTCCTCGACCTGCCGGTCATAAGGATGTCTATATCTATTTTTCCTGAGGAAACATCTAGGCCAGCTGTGCTTAAACTATAGTTCATCAGTCTTATTGCCGCCTCAGCATCCTCCACGGTGACTTCTTCTCTCAACAATACTCTGGCTCTTGCAACGCTAAGCCTTATCAACGACTCTAGATGCCTCGGGGTTATGGGTATTGGTGCATTCGCCTCCTGGCTACTGCTTCTTAACTGTAAGAAAAAGTTTTTGATTCTTTCAGTGGCCTCAGCCGACAGCTTCGGGGTTATTTTCTTACAATAGGCTAAGTATTTTCTCAACATGCTTGGAGGTATCGTCTGGTCACCGTAATCATAGGTCTCCATGTGAAGCTGCAAAATATGGTCTGAAAGCTTAGCATCTCTCTCCTTATCTGGCCTATCCTTTATTATAAAGTAGAGGTCAAACCTCGAAAGCAGTGTCGAGGGAAGGTCAACATTCTCGCTGAAATTAAGACTGTCGTCATACCTGCCGTACACCGGGTTCGCCGCTGCAAGTATTGCTGTCCTCGCATTCAGGGTCGCTACTATTCCTCCCTTAGCTACACTTACTGTTTGCTGCTCCATTGCCTCGTGTATTGCAACCCTGTCCTCCGCCTTCATCTTTTCAAACTCATCTATCGCCGCTATCCCTTTGTCGGCTAGCACAACAGCTCCTGCCTCAAGTGTGAAGCTTCCAGTCTTATCTCTAACAACTGCGGCTGTTAACCCTGCTGCTGTAACACCTCTGCCTGAAGTATACAGACCTCTTGGAGCTATTCTCTGAACGTATTTGAGAAGCTGACTTTTAGCGGTACCCGGGTCTCCTATGAGAAGCAGGTTTATATCTCCTCTTACGGTCACACCGTCAGGATAAGTTCTCCTAACCCCGCCCACCATCTGAAGAAGAATAGCCTCCTTCACTTCCTCTAAACCATAGATCGAGGGCGCTATAGAACGTATCAGCTTCTGGTATATCCATGGGTCCTTACTCATCTCTCTAATCTTCCTCTCTTCCTCTGGGCTTACCGTAACCTCCCCGAGCTCTTGGGTTAAGGCTTCAATATAGTTGACTTCAACATTTAAAGTGAAAGTACTATACTGAAGATTCTTCACCGGGTGTCTATCAGGCATAGCTACCACGATACCAGTTATTTGAACTCTGTCGCCTGGCCTAACCCTATCCGTTAAATCTCCAGTCAACCTTAGGCTTATGCTGTGAGGCATGACTCCGGCTGGAAGGTCCTCAGGCTTCTCCTGTACTCTTATCTCTTGATAATCTATAAACTTGGACTGTTCTTGAAGCAACTCGAAGTTTGCAAGCCTGCTTGTTCCGCATACTTCGCAGCGAGGGGCCTTCAATATTGTTCCTGTCTGAGGCTCCTCGTAAACCCTGTTACATGTTTTACACCGGAAAACACCTTTAGACAGTATGCTTTTTATCTCGGATATTCTCACTACAACTCCTTCGAAGCAAACCAGCCTACCGAGTAGACTTGACTTTATATCCCTTATCGAAATCTTTTTACCTAGTCCCCTTATTCTAACTGAGACCTCCTGTATTTTAGAAGCATAATCCTTGTCTAGGCTACTTAGAATAGAGAGGGCTACCTTATTCATTTCCCTAAGGATAGATGGGTTTTCAACAAGTTCTTCAACCATTTCTCTGCTATAGGAGAGCATGTCTTGAAAATCTATGACTACAGAGGTCCCCCCTAGAGAAGGTAGGGAGGCTATTTGCTCATAATACTTTCTCTCGCCGTTTTCATCCCTAAAGTTGCGAATAAAATCTAGAAAGATGCTTTCAACAGGTATCTTGGCTTTAATCTCGCTACCCATCCGTATACATTAACCCCCGTCGCCACCCGTTTAAAGCTTCCTTTAAAAGATTATATAGGAACTTTTCCTCAGGCTGAAGCTTTTCAAGAATACCTGTAGGCGGGTCCTTTAAAAACACCAGTTTAAGTATCTTTCTAACCCTTATATCTATGATCTCTTGAAGATCGTTTTGAATCATGTTTTTCTTATCATCCTTATGCGTCTGCGCCAGCTTAGCTGCTTTTATGTAAAAGTAATCAGGCAGCTTGATGAGTCCTTCTTCAGAAGCTTCGAGCCACCTCATCGCTGCTACGTCTTTCAGCGTTATAGGCTCCTCCCCCAGTCTAACTAAGCCTGAATCCGCCAACCGGCTTGCTATTCCTCTTGAAACCCTCATGGCTTTCCCCTTTTCAATAGTTAGTTCTCCAAATCCCGGTAGTTTCAGACTCTTAGAATCGACTTGGGGGATTGCTACGGTCTCCTCCAGTTCATACTCTAGCCTTATTCTCTTCAGCTCGTTGCTTATTACCCATTCTAGCAACTCCATACCTGCGCTAGTCAAACCCTGTTTAAACGTGTAAGCGAAACATTTAACTTTAAACAACCACTATTTCCGCTACCAATGAGCGTAGCTGACCTTCTATGGGTGGAGAAGTACAGACCTAGGTCTCTCGATGAAATAATCGATAGGGAGGAGGTTGTGAGCAGGCTGAAATCGTTCATCAAAATAGGCAATGTTCCTAACATGCTTTTCGTAGGTCCTCCTGGTACTGGTAAGACAACTGCAGCACTAGCCCTAGTAAACGACCTGTATCAGGGTTCTGCTTCTGGAAGGTTCTTGGAGCTTAACGCTTCAGACGAGAGAGGTATAAACACGATAAGGGAGGTGGTCAAGGATTTCGCGAGGAGCCGTCCTTCAACAGGAGTTCCCTTCAAAATACTTATACTTGATGAAAGCGACAACATGACTCAGGATGCTCAACAGGCTCTTAGAAGGATAATGGAGAGATATGCTTCTGTAACGAGGTTTATCCTCCTAGCGAATTATCAATGGGGAATAATTGAGCCTATTCAATCTAGATGTGCAGTCTTCCGGTTTCCACCTTTAAGCCCTACACATATAAGGGAGGGGTTGATAAGGGTGCTTGAAAAAGAAGGAGTCTCCTGGTCTGAAGAAGCTTTGGAGGAAATAATTAAGGCCTCAAGAGGAGATATGAGGAAAGCGATAAACATTGCTCAATCGGCATCAGGCGGTTCTAGAAAGCTTACTAAGGAGAGCGTCCTGCAGGTTGTTGGTGTCCTTCATCCTAGAGAAATAAGGGAAATGATTACCGATGCGTTGAAGGGAGATTTTATTTCTGCGAGGAAGAGGCTAGCTAAGCTTCTTTACGATGACGGTTTATCGGCAAACGACATTCTTAGAGAAATGAATAATGAGCTAATGTCTATTGAGATGGATGAGATGAAAAGGCTTCAGGTTGTTAATGCCCTGGGAGAAGCCAATTTCAGGGTGTCGATGGGCGGTGATGCTGAGATCCAGATAAGCACGGTGTTAGCTGCTCTAGTGACTGACCTCCAAAAATGAGCGGTTCAAAGCTAAACTGGGTGGAGAAATATAGACCGAAGACTTTAGACGAGATAGTCGGCAACGACGCGGCTAAGAAGGATTTTCTCGACTGGCTTCAAAAATGGGACGAGCGTGGCAAGGCTGCTCTGCTCCACGGTCCATCCGGCGTAGGGAAAACCGTTCTCGTCGAGGTTGCGGCCTCAACATTAGGCTATAGGCTAATAGAGACAAATGCAAGCGATACTAGGAAGGAGGACTACTTGGAGAATGTAATTAAGCCCGCTGCCTTTAACAGAAGCTTGTTCAGCAGTAGATTGATGATTTTTTTCGACGAGGTAGACGGTATTTCAAGAGAGGATTCAGGAGCATTAAATTTCATTCTCGAGTTAATCGAGTCCTCCAGAGTTCCAATTGTCATGGCGGCGAATGATCCCTGGTCTCCAAATCTTTTTAGAATAAGAGATAAGGTGTACATGATTCCAATGCATCGGATAAGGGCACCAAGCATCGTTAAAAGACTTAGGGATATTTGTAGAAACGAGGGAGTTAAGTGTAGGCAGGAGGTTCTCATGCTGATTGCAGAACGCTCGGAAGGAGATATGAGGGCTGCGATAGAAGACCTGGAGCTTCTCTACTCTTCTCACGAAGACGTAGATCTTGAAGAGGCGGAGAAAATACTGTCTTACAGAAACGTTGAGAGAAACGTATTTGAAACACTCAGGATGGCTGTTTTCGCCTCAACTCTGGAGAATGCTTCAACATCCTTATCCTCGTCAGAGGAAAAGCCTGAAGATATGCTTGAATGGGTTTTTGAAAACATTCCTCATGTTTCACCAAGACAATCGCTATACTCGGCCTTGAGATATGTTGCTGAAGCCGATGTTATTCTTAAACAAATATCAAAAAACTCTTTGTGGAGAATTCTGCCATGCTTCTACCATAAGCTGGCCAGTGCTTTCCTAATTATTCCCCAAAAGGGCAAAGCTAGCTTTTCGTTTCCAAACAGGATTAGGGAGAGGTTTAAAAGGTTTCAGCATGAAAAAAACCTCAGGGACCTCGAATCATTTTTCATGAAGGAGCTTCACACAGGCAGGTCTGCATTCAGAAGAGATTTCATCCCGCTTTTTCGAGTCCTCTCTAAGAGCGATGATTTCAGAAGGAGTCTGCTTAACAGGTTGATTGACCAGCATTTGAAAGAGCTATACGGCTCGGTTATTCTCGGAGAGGCTCGTAAGAGGTTTTCCTAGTCAGGTTTAACAGTAAACGTATATTCGGATTCTCTTGATTTATCACGTATATTCTGATTCTCCCAAAAGATTTTTCCTTTACCAGCCCCATTTGAACCATCTTGCCAATCCTCTTCTTTACCACATTATGATTCAAATTAGTCTGTCTTATTATTTCAGAAAGACTCATCTCTTCATTTCTTAATAGTCTCCAGAATATTCTTGACCCGCTTACAGAGCTCGATACCTCCTCCAGTATGCTTATAATTTCGTCACCCAGTTTAAATCACTCCCCCATATTATGCCTGTTCTTCCACTGCTAAAGCTCGCGACTTTAAAATCTAAAAGCATCTTGTTTTTAAGCATTCTCACTTTTTTCCAAAGCTGCGTGTATCCTAAGGGCTTAACACCGTTCTCCTTAGCCAGGCTCCTGTATTTTTCAAAAAGTTTTTTAAAACGTATAGTGGGAGTGCCTTCTGAAACTATCTCTAAAATCATCTTCTCATGGATATCGTTAAGATTCGCATTCACGTATCCCAATGGGTTGTCAGCCAGTTTTTTCAAAACCTTGAAAACATGTTTTTCGTCAACATGCTTATCCTCAGAGATGTTTAAAGAGGCTTTCAAAATCTCTATGGCGAGTCGAGCATCTCCTTTAAAACCGGCTATCCTGCTTATCATGTTCAAAGCCTGCTCGTCCACGGAAAAACCCTCGTGCTTGTTGAGAAAATCCTTAAGCATAATGCGGATCTCATGGAAAGTATATGGCTTAAAATGTATCATGTAAACAGGCGGGGGAATCATGGTGATATCAAGCGGATTGCTGTCTGACCTGAATATCAAGAGTATGAAAAAGCTTCTTCGGGGAAACACCTCACTGATCCTTAAAACCCTAGAAACATGCTTATCTGCAGACGAAAAAGCTTCAACGTTGTCAACCACGATAAGAAACTTGTTTCTTAGAAGGCTGAATATTTCCAGTCCAGAGTATCCTCTTAAACCACATGCATTTTGAAGCAAACTGAATAGTCCCCCGTGTCCAGCGGTTCCGGGGTCAAGGTAGATCTGCTCAAGATTTTTCCAAGCATATTTGGCGTCTTCCATAAGCTTCCTTGCAACAGTTGTTTTCCCTGTACCCGGTTTTCCCCATACTACTACTATTATTGTTAATGGTTCCTCACTTTCCATGAACATTCCCAGAAGCATCCATATCTTTTCATACTCCTCTCTCCTCAGCTGAGCCACCTCTCTTGCTAAATCGCTTTCCAAGGCTAAGGCCTTGTCATGCTATACTGCTTATTTTGGGTTACGAACGTAAATTGGTGAGAGGGAGAGTAGGGTGAATAAGTAATGTTTTTAAGGAACCTCAGAGAGCCTGATAGTAATGCCGGAACTTCAGTGCTTAGCATGCAACAGGGTTATAAGCGAGGAGGAAATGTCAGAGTTTAGAGGAGACGTTAGATGTCCTTATTGCGGCTTCAGAGTTTTAAAGAAAACCCGTTCAAAAAAGATCGCTAAACAGGTTTTTGCTGAGTAAACTTTATATAAACCTTCCCAGGTTTTTACCGTGGAAACGGTGAGGGCGTCCTCCGTGTATTTGCTTGGTTCTAAATATCCGTGAGGACATCCCCCACCCTCACCGTTTTCCGTTAAACAGATTGCACAAAGTTATTCCAATTTTCTACTGTTCAAGTTTTAAAGAGGTTCATCCCTGGCAAACGGGTAAAAATTATTGTCTGAAAACAAAGTTTTTAAACTGCTTAAAGAGTTTTTTGGAAGAAGGGGTCGTCGTCTAGAGTTAAACGGGCAGCTTGGTCTAGGATACCAGCCTGGGGCGCTGGCGACCTGGGTTCAAATCCCGGCGACCCCAAATTTTCATTGGGTTCATAAGATTTATTAGAAACCTTAGCCACTATTATCCAGATGCCTTACAAGGGTGTTGAGAGCTTAAGGATAGAGGAGGAATGCGTGAGAAAATGGGTCTCAGACTTGAACCCGCATACTGCTAAGCACCATGCCTACTATTTTCTTCAGTACGTGAAGTGGTTTAAGCAGAACGGATACTGGCCTTCAGCTAAGGCGATGCTGGAAGAGTATGAGGGGCTTAGCCCTGAGGAGAGGTTTAAGCATGTCGACGTGATAAAGCAGTACGTTAGGTCTAAGGAAACAGGCTCCTCGGATAGGAGGAATGCTTTTTCAGCCATCAAGAGCTTTTACGAATACCATAGGTTTCCTTTGCCCAGGCTTCCTAAGACAGAGGTCTCCAGGCTTTTCAGGCCTTCTGAAACTGATAAGAAAAGGGCTATTGAGCTAATGCCTTTGAAGGTTGAAGAAGTTAAGAGGCTTGTGCTCAACTCTCCACAGCCCTACAAGGCTGCCATAATGGTGATGTTTCAAAGCGCTATGGGTGTTGCCGAGTTCACTCAGTTCAACAATGGCGGGTGGCATAAGATTGTTAACGAGCTGGATAAGCCAGGGCCTTTGAGGATAGACCTTTACAGGGAGAAGACGAGCAGGGAGGCTGTGAAGAAGTACTATACTTTCATAGGTGAAGACGCTAAAAGCTTGGTAAAGGAATGGTTGAACATAAGGCCGAAGAAGGGCGAAGCCCTTTTCCTCACTTTCAACAAGATGAAAAGGGAATGGGTTCCGCTGCGCGGAGAGCTTGTTTCAAACATGATCACCATAGTTGCGAAGAAGATCGGGTTAATAAGACAGAACGGTTTGAATCGTTACCATGTGCATGCGCATGAGCTCAGGGATTTGTTCAAATCGCTCTGCACCTTGAGCGGTGTTAGCCCAATAGCTTCCGAGTTCTTCCTAGGTCATGAGATAGATAAGCTTGGTTACGATAAATCGCCCCAGTACGATGAGGAATGGTTCAGGAATGAGTATAGGAAAGTTGAGCCGAAGCTGAACATATTGTCGAATCCATCAGGCATGGAGCGTGAGAATGAGTTGAAGAAGTCTTTCAGGAGGGAGCTGCTCCTAGTAGCAGGATTCAAGGAAGAGGAGATAAATGAAGTTGACCTTGTGAAAATGAGCGATAGCGATTTTCAAAACATGGTCAAGGAAAAATTGCTCGGCAGTGTGAACAATAAGTCGAGGCAGAAGGTTGTAGCGTTAAGAGAGGTTGACAAGTATCTTGCTCAAGGCTGGGAGTTCGTCGCAGCATTGCCGAACAATAAAGCTATAATGAAGATTCCATCCTGAGCAACTCTTGCTTCCATATCAATTTTAACGTTTAAATCCCTTTCTTCTCAATAGTTTATCGATAGCATGAGTCTAAGGGGAATCGGGGAGAGGAATGCTGTGAAGAATTTTGGAAAGAGCTTATCAGGTTTTAAGCTTGGTCTTGCTAGATTTAAGCCTGAAAAGCTTTTTGAAAAAAACATTCCGATCACTACAGAGAATTTGGCTATAAACTTTGATGATTTGGGAAGGCCAAGCTTGACTTTAATAGGGGATTATTTTAAAGCTAGTAAGGAAGTTGCTGATTTGGTCGGAAAGCTTGCTGTTTCAGATACAGATAAAGCTTTAGAGCTTGAAGAGGCTTTCAGTTCTATCAAATCTTACGATGATTCTTACTTGTTCAAAGTTGCAGATTTTCTTGAAAGAAAGTATAAGGAAATAAATCCTTTGCAAGGTGTTCTTGAAAATAAGTGGCAAGAGGCTGAGGAAGAAGCTAAGTTAATTCTTGCAGACCAGCTTAGAAATTACTTCACGATTTGTAAAGCTAGAGGCGATGATAAGACTTTTTCCCAGTTTGTTGATGAAACTAAGAGAATATATAAAGGTCTTGCTCGCGATGCCATAGAAATTGCGTCTCAAAGCTTAGGAGAAGATTTCTTGAGACTTACTAATCAAGAGGAGAAGAGGAGTAGAAATAAAAAGCTAGTTTTAGGCTTAAGTGCTTTGGGCTTAATAGCAGCAGCAAGCTTAGGAGCTTATCTCTACAAGCAGCATTTGGATAGAATTAAAGAAGAAGAAATGAAGAAGCCTTACAGGCAAGCTGGTCTTAGCGATGAGCAGGCTGAAGAGTTCATAGCTAGTTATCCTAAGCAGAATGGTAATTCTACCTGGGTAAGCTTTGCTAAGTCTTGGGCTAATGATAAAGCTTTGGCTGAAGAGAGCTTGAAAATTTTTGGAAATTTGAAAGACAGCTTGGAGTACCTTTATTTTGTTAACAGTAATGGGTATGATGGGTTAAACTTTCTAAAAGATTTTCCACAGTTTGCTAAGAATTATGAAGAAGTTCTGCCAGCTTACTCTGCTAACTCAAGCTTAGTAAAAATTGTTTACGATCAGTTTCAGAGAGACCCTAGGATAAATTTAGACAGAAATGATTTGTTCTTGAAAGGTTTGAAAGAATACCAAGACTTGAATTTAATTAAGAAGAATCTGATGATTCAAACTGTTCATGCTGTTAACAACTTAACTCTAGCTTACGAGCAAGGATTGCCAAGGCTTGATAAGGATTCAGTCTGGCTTTTAACAAACGCTACTCAAATCAGCAAGGATATTGCTGACTTCAGCCCGATAGTCTTTTACTCAATAGATGGAAATAACTATGTTCTCGAGATTAATGTTCCTAGGAATATTTGGATCTTAGCTGAGCATTTGAAGAGAATTCAAGACTCGGGTTTTGAAATAATAAAGCATCCTGAGATGTTTGAAGGCTTGAACGGCAAGGTTATAGCTAACGCTTGGTCTCTGTTCGATGCTAAGTATGGGATAAGCTATGCTGAGAAGGAGAAAAGCGGGAGGATTATCAAGCCTAGTGATAGAGATGTTTGGGACATAATAATGCTTCAATGGAATCTTTACTCTAACAAAGCGCCGCAGTTAAACGGATTAGAGAAAATTTACAATCGAGACTTTCCATGGTACGATTCAAATCAGCTTAAGCAGCTTTATCCTGACAAAAACGAAAGAAGGCAAGCTTTATTCTTTAAGTTCTACATACCCAATGCTACTTTTGATATGGAGAAGAGGGAAAGAGTTTATGGAGTAGAAGGAGCTAAGCTTAGCTTAACACAAGCTGAGAAAGAATATGAAACAATAACTTATCGCATTAATCATCCGAACGAGGATGTTCCAAAAGGCTATAAATCTTGGGATGATTTAACATTAACTTGGTTTGGAGGTTTGCTCATTGACCGTGGAAATCATGGACTTTCTAATACAGTAAGCCAATTCATAGGACACGAGTATCCAAACAATATCACCACCACACACCAATTTAACCAAATAATAGAAGATACGAACATAAACGGTATAACGCAGTACCTTAAAAAGAACTGGAAATACTGGGATTTGGTTAAGTTCATAGCTGGATATGAGAGATGGAATGTCGGAAATTACCCGCCTGCAATAGAAGAAGATGGAATTAATTATCTCATACCTCAAACTCTGCAAGCTTTTGGGTTTCCAGTCTATTTTGTTCATATAAATCCAACCCCGATAGGAGCTGCACAATATGAGTGGGCGGTTTCGCTACCCTATTATGTGGCTAGTGGAATGAAAAACGAGTTTGGTGAAAAGATACTGACTGGTCCTGCAAAAGGATTTGGATTATACTTGGTGAAAGACGGAATAGTTGAAGACGGAGTAAAAGAGCTTCTAGGATTTATCGGAGAAACAACCCTCTATCGAGGTAATAATGGAGTATTGGAATCAAACACATTGTTAGCTCCAGAAATCGGAATCTACCTCATGAAAAACCCCTAGAAAAAGGATTAAATTTAAGCAAAAAATCAAGCAAAGTTAGTTGTTTACTTGCTGAACTGACGAATCCTTCTGGCGGGTCGCAGAGATATTTCGGATTGTTAGTATAAATTCCTCTTTGCCAACATTTATATTGATTAACAGGATTGGAGTCAATATTAGGAGTAACACAGCACCAAGTGTCATCACAATCTTCAGGAACAGAACAAGAACCTTTAGGCTGGCATGTGTGAGTTGAAGTATCACAAACTATTTTAGTATGGCTAACAGGATCATACCTATATTTTCCACTTGCATCTTTGCAATCATCATCACTTTGGCAGCAAACAACATTCGTGTTCGGATTCTTCACGCCTTTGCAATACGTATCCGCACAATCTTTAGCC
>JAAOZP010000016.1 GCA_011605725.1 Nitrososphaerota archaeon
GGCAATGTCTCTATGACGAAAGGGGGCAAGCGTAAAATTCGTATCTATTCGAAGTACAAAGAGGGTTTGAGTGAGCTGAGGGAGCTCTTTATAGATCTGGGGTTTCATCCCGGTGAAATTAAAATGCGTAACAGAGGAACAGTTCCAGGAAGGTATTCAGGACCTGAATACTCTTTTACCATTCCTGAAGAAGACCGTCTGAGATTTATAGAGGAGATAGGATCTGAAAGAGAGGAGCACAAGAGAAGGCTCCAGCTAATAAAAGCAATAGATGAGGAAAAGAAAAGGAGGAAGGGGGAGGGATGACGATGGCAAGGAGCGCTACTGTTTGGGTATGGGGTGACAGGTTTGAAGATGTTAGGACGAATTGTGAAAAATACACTAGTAAGAAGTGGAGAGAGACTACGAAAGAATGTCTCGTATACTTCTCTGGCAGGGAGAGGGATGATGGCATTGGTTTGGATATAGCTGCTTACGTAAGCGATAAGGGGAAAGTTGGAGAATTAACTGAGAGCCTGTTTTACTCAATGGTCTTCGCTGGAAACGCTAAGGTGTATTCAATCGTTATCCAATTATTCGAAGATATCTTCTCTAGCAAAGAAGCATACCCGGATTCGTTAGAAGAAGTAGAGAAAAAGCTTAGGGAGCAAGAAGAGATAATCGCAAAGAAGTTCATTAACGATCCTAAAGTAAAGGGGGTAGCACGGGTAAGAAAGGTGAATTTCATCCAGCAGATTAACCTGCTTTGCGAAATGGAATCAGAGTACGCCAACAAGATAGTTGTAGAACTCATTCACGAGGATTTTGAGAAAATTAAAGACTTGCTAAACAACCTGTGTGAAGAACTGATTGAGAAAGGCTTAGTGAAACGCATCACGGGCTACAAGTTGGGGAGAAGTGTTGACGAGCTTGAAGTTGGAGAGGTAGACATTTGGGGAGACGAGGTTCTGGTGTGGCTTGTCTGAAAAAGTGCGGGGGGTGGGATTTGAACCCACGAACCCCTTCGGGAAGAGGTTCCTCCCCGAGGTCTTGAGCCTCCCGCCTTTAACCTGGCTTGGCGACCCCCGCCTTTCTTCCCTGCAGTAAGACATATTATTTTGGATTGTTTTTAAGTTTTAGGATGAGGCTGAGTGAGGTTTTCGCTAGTAGGGTTCAGGCGAGGGTTTTAGAGGAGCTTTTAAACTCTCCTCATACTATTTTTACTCAGGTTGAGCTGGCTAGGAGGGCTGGATGCTCCTCTTCAAGTGTGGACAGGGCTCTTAAAAATCTTATGAGGCTTGGGCTTATTAGGACTGAGAAGCTTTCAGTCAACAAGATTGTCGCGTTAAATCTTAATAGTAGGGTTGTGTCTCTTCTTATCCAGTTTAACAGGGATGTGAAGAAGGCTGATAGAGATACTGCTTAAGGAGAGGATAAGCGGAAGGGGGTTAACGTTCCTCGGCTTAGAGGGTTCCAGCGGTATGGGTGTTATTCAGGCGGGTAATCTAGTGAGGCTCTTCGACATGAAGCCGGTTGGCGAGATCGTTTTCTACGGTTTTCCAGACAACTTGATAGTGGACTCTATGGGTGTTGGAAAGATCCCTACGGTTAATATTTACCATGCTAGAACTGGGGGTTTCAACATAAGTGTTTTCACGACGATGGTTAGGCAGCAGTATATTGACTCTCTCGGCAACAGGGAGCGCAACATGTTTTTCTCCTCGCTCCTCTACGCTATGAGGCTAGTCGGGTCCAGTTTCCTCTTAACAATCGACTGTGTGAATGTTTCAAGCAAGAATAGGAAGGCGTATTTAATAGCTAATTCTTCAAAGCTTGTTGAGAGGTTTAAGGATAAGGAGGATTATGTTCTTGTAAAAGGAAGACGTTTAAGGAGCTCTTTGACGCTTGCAGTCGCCATGGCGAGGTTTCAAAAGATCCCTGCTTTGCAGCTAGTGCTTCCAATTAGAGAGCTTACTGAAAGCAGGGTTCAGCATGGTTTTCAAATCCTAGCCAGCATTATTAATGATGTGTTGCCCTTCATAGCTGAATCTGGAGGGTAGTTGAATCGTCTACGGATAGTGCCAGGGGTTTATGAAACCATAGTCTTCAGCAAGCCTGTTTTTCTCACGACCATATCTTTTCAACGGCTTAGTTAAATGCCTGTGGGATCTTTCAGGCGGAAGATACGGGTGATTCGTTATTAACCCTCGTTCAATTATTATTGTTTGAGGTCCCTCGACTGTCTCGCCGCATTTCTCGCAGGCAAAACCTTGGCGTAGACCAAGGCTCTTACATTTTCTTCCACATTTTGGGCATGATGGCGATATTCTCCGAGTTTTCTCGCACAGCTTTAAAACCTCCATTTTTTCAGCGTTAATAACCAGCTTCCCCGAGTGTTCCTTAACCCCGCCGTACACCCTTATATAGTCTCCGGGTTCAAGCATAGATGCTGCTTTCTTCAGGCCTCCTGTCGGATAGTAGAATGCGCATGAAATTGTCTCCCCGTTTTCAATAGTCACTATAACGTGTCCACCCTGAATAATCTTCTTGTCAACCACGCTTCCCTCGACGCATGTTGAATCATATTTTTTAACCTGGCTGATTGCAACAGGCTGGTCTGGGAAATGCACGTCAGTTCCTTGGTTGGTTTTGAAAATACACCAACATTCCATCTCCTCCTCAGCCTTTACAAGTCTGAATGCGTTGTAGACTGCTTCAGGCGTTTCCCCCCTTATTCCGAAGAGCACCGGGTCCCTGCCGTGAGGAGTTATCAGGATGCGTTTAGTCTCCGGATCAATATTATTAAAAGTGTGTTTCGAAGTCAATTCATCCATGAGCATGACGCTGTCCCTATCTATTCTACGAGGCTTCCCATAGTTTTCCTTGACCCTATAGGAGAGAAGCTCGAAAGTATAGTCTTCGAAGACAGCTCCGACTGCTGCAAGCGCTCCTACAACTCCAACCTTAGAAGTCTTCAGAAACCTGCATGACACACCTGTTTCCTCAGCAATCTTCAAAGCCTCAACAGGGGAAACCATGCTTCTCAACACCCTGAGGTAGAACTGGTGAAGCACATCTCCCCTCTGGGGGAGACTGTTGGCGAAGACTATCGCTGGCTCCGATCTGGGACTGTTTAAATCCGAAAGCTCCTCCACAATTCCCACGACTGAGCCTGCTACCTCATCGTAAACCTCCCGACTATCAATACTTATTCTTATGCTTACCGCCCCGTTACCCCTTGTCTTCCAAGGAATATTCGGGTTAAGCCTGACGAGAAGAGGATAATCTATAAACCGGACGCCTCTCAAGCTGTCTAGTTTAGAAACTATTTTTGCGGCCACATATGTGGTGCAGCCGAACACTTCTGAGTCAGTGTCGTCTATACCTATGTTAAGCAGCATTTTGACTCAACGCTGAACAAGCCTTAAACAGGAACCCTGGCTTTTAAACATAGCCTTAAAAAGCCTACCGCTGATAAACCGAGCTGTTTTTCAGAGAAGACCTTACAGAAAGCCTCGGGAGGGATTTGAACCCTCGGCTAACAGCTTCCCCGGCTTTTTCTGCTTACGAGGCTGCCACTCTACCAGGCTGAGTTACCGAGGCTCACTGGCATTTTTGAAAAAAGGGGCTTAAAACGTTTTCGCTTTTTTTAAAACCAGGGTTTAAATGTTAAACTAGCTTAGACGGGTCTTGGAAAGGGATGGCGCGAAAAGCGTTCAGCGAGTATTCGATAATAGATTTCATAAAAAAGATGTTTCCCCAAACTGGGAACATTCTTCCCGATTATGATGATGCTTGGGGCTGTGTGCTTAACAGGAAGCATCTTGTCTTCGCAGGAGACATGTTGGTTGAAACAACCGATATCCCGCCTTTCATGACGATTAGGCAAATGGGTTTTAAAAGCTTCACGGTAAGCGTGAGCGACATAGCCTCTAAGGGATTAGCCCCTACCTATTACTATCTGATTCTTGGGCTTCCACGAGGATTCGGCTGGGGGAGGTTTAAGAAACTGGTAGAGGGATGGAGGGATGCTGTCAGCTTTTACGGGGGGACACTTATGGGTGGGGATACAAACGAGTCTTCTTGTGTCACTATCAGCGTGATTGTTTTATCTCTTTCAAATAAGCTTCCGATTCCCAGGTCAGGAGGTAAATTGGGAGATATTGTTGCTGTCACCGGGACATTTGGAGAAACATATGTAGGCTTCAGGCTGATGAGAAGCCTTGATAGACTGCCTGGATTTCTTAGGAAACGCGTATTGAGAAAAATATGCAGGCCCGTAGCAAGGCTTAGAGAAGGCATAGCGCTTAACGGTGTCGCAGCAGCATGCACCGATTCAAGCGATGGTCTAGCAGTATCCTTGTACAATCTTATTCATGGAACTGGGAAAGGAATCCTGGTGGAGAGGCTGCCGGTCGCTGAAGGTCTTGAGGAAGCCTCTAGAATACTTAGAGCCCCCTTTTCCCAAATGGTTTTCTACGGTGGGGAAGAGTTTGAGCTTGTGACGGTGATCCCTAAAGAAAAATGGGGGACGGCTGTTAAAAGAGTTGAGCATGCAGGAGGATCTTTAATACCTATTGGGAGAATCATAAAGCGTAAGGGAGTTTGGTACCGTAGGGAGGACGGTAGGACAGTTAGGGTCTTAAGAAGAGGCTGGGAACATTTAAAATAGCCTGTCTTCAGCTTGCAACCAGTGTCTCAGTCTTCTCAACACCCTCGATCGAGTTTATCTCTGCAGTAAGCAGGGCGAGTTCAGAAATGTCGTTCGCCTGAAGAATAGCGACTATGTCAAACCTGCCGAAGCATTCGAAAGCATCGATTACGCCTTCGATCTTTCTGATTCTTTCAAGAACCTGCGCCATTTTCCCATTGTCAACGCTTATAAGGACGCAGCTGTAGGTCATTTACGATCCCCCCTCAACCTCGACAAGTGTTTCAGTGGCGCTGACGTTTTTGAAAGACCTTATTGCGCGAACCACCTTAGCTATTTCAGACAAGCTTCCCGCCTCTATCTTGGAGACAACGTCGTACGCGCCTAGACTTGAAAAAACAAGCTTAACGTTCTCTAATTCTTTAAGCCTTCTAACAACATCCTTGTAGGTTCCAGCCCTACACCTTATTAAGACTATGGCTTTAACCATCGCGAGGAAAAACCGTTATCGCTTTGATTTAACCTTTTCCAGGGAGAAAACATGTAGATTGCACCGTTCTGAACGTCCTCCAGCCTATCTATCCCCGGAGAGTTATTCAGATAATCTATGGCTTCCTTCCGAAGCGGGCCTGAGGGCTTAGTTATCAAGTTGACGACTCTGCCACTGTACGCTTCCATCATAGCATTGGAGATAACTATTAAAACATCTTTTTCAACCGGATATGTTTCTCCGGAAACAGACACGTTTACAAGCCAAGAATTCGACGGTAGAAACCATGAAGTCAAGTTTCCCGTCCAAAAAGCGTTTCTGCGGGATACGAACATTAGAAGAGCACCAAGCCTAGTATCAGTATCTATTTTAGAGTTGAAAAGCAGCGAATAACTGTAAGCATCTTCAGCAAGCTTAAGCTCAGAATAACTGATTGACTCTTTAATACCGTATGTGAACTCCGGTTTAGGATAGGATGTGGATGCGAGTGAAAATATGAAGTAGGCAATCATCATTCCAGCCAGATACTCTTTCTCCATGCTTCTCAACTCGCTGCTGAAACAGCTCAGCCCGTAACCGGCTAGAGGAGCTGCAAAAAACATGATGAATGTTGGAATCCTATGGATGAGCACACGGTAGTCTCCTAACGAGAGCAGGGCGGAAGCCTCAATCATGAAAACTATTAATGGAGCCGTGAAGAACAGTGAGTCATACTGTGAACTTTTCTTACAGTATTGTATAAAGCCGTGGATCGTGAAAGGCAGGAAGCCCAGTGAAATAGGCACAGTGAACCAAAGGATTGTTGGCAAAGCATCTGGATGAAGCATGAGTGTTAATGCGACGGGGATTAGCATGCCGACCAGCAGTACTGACATAAAAGTCTTTATGAACGTGAACTTCGGATATTTCTTCACGAATCCTGCTGTTTTGACCGTGACGATTGGAAACAGAAACATTATGACCATTATCAGAAGCAGGAGAAATGGTTTTTCAAGAACCATGTTTAGGATTAGCCTCAGCATGTTTTCCTCCTCTCCCGCCAAGCTCCAAACATATGCGGATGAAGCAAGCAGGAGAACTATGGTTGAAAACATTAGGACTAGTAGTCGCAATAGGCTATCAGTCTTCTCCTGTTTTAAATAATAGTACAAGTAGGAGAGGAATAGTGAGGAGAAGAACAGGGTGAGTTGAAACGCGGAAAGATGGTGACTCATAGCGGTTAAAAAGCTGGAGAGCATTGCAGGCAGCATCCATCTCCAACTCCTGGTTAAAGCCCTCATTGAGAACAGTATAGACAGCCCGTAGAACAGTATCCCAAGCCCCTCCGGTATTACCACACCCCCAACCTGATGCACAAACAGATTAGTCACCGCTAGGTATAGAAGCGTGTAAACAGGCTTATTGCCTTCAGTCTTCAACTGTTTTGAAACAAAGTAGGGCGGGAGGATGAAAAAAGCAAATACTAAGGGTTCAACGAAGATGAGGATCTTCATGAACATATCGTAGCTAACAGTTTTGAGAACCACTAGTTGAAGATAGTAGAAAAGCGGGCCGTGAGGCATGGAGACGGACCCCTCCTCGTTCAGCACAAATACTCTTGAAACAAACTCGTAAACGTCAAACCCGTATGGTAACCCATATTTTAACGGTGGAATCATCCTTAACAGTAATGCGATTGAAAACACTGAAATCAAATACCAGTCCTGATGCTTCAACCTATCCAGGTTTGAACCCATACTGTGTCATCCCTCCTTAGTAAAACCGGGCTATAATAGCCTGTTTGAACAGTTTCACTTGCATCCCAGCAGTATGCTATAATGATCCTCTCAGCCTCAGGATCCATAGGCAGTTTTACGTTAAGCTTTACACCTTCGCCAGGGTTAAGCGTGACTGTTCTGAAGCCTAACGTTCTAAAATTTGTAAAACAGTAAAAAGCATTGTCCTCCGAGACCCTGCTGCCCTCATAACCGATTAAAAATATCAGATGCCCCTCGTGTTTCCCGCTAGAATTATTCTTTAAAAAAAGAGCTATAGAAAAACAGTCATCTTCCCGCTTGAAACCAATTATTTTAACCGCTATGAAGTCTTTCGGCGGCGTCTCAAGAAGCTCGTATGATGTGAAGAGAAGAACCAGAAACAGACTCATTAAAAACACGGTTCTCTGGAAAAAGACTCCGTTCCCGCTGCCTCTGTTTCGGCTCAAAGGACACCGTTAGCCATGAAAACAGGCTTATTTTAAACTATTGCCTCCGAGCCTGGAAAACTTATTAAACAACATTAACTCCCGTTCGGGGAGAAAATGCTGGAAAAACCTATACTCATCATAACTGCTTCAACAGCGATTGGCCTCGCCTCATCCATGTTAATCTTAAGATACATAACTAGGAGCTTCGTTAAACTCGGCATCTCCGGATTAGATCATCATAAGCCGGGGAAGCCCCGAATTCCAGAGATGGGTGGCTTAGCATTCGTCATAGGGGTTGCAGCAGCCTCGATGCCAGCGGTTCTGCTGGATTTTCATGTTTCTGAAGTAGTAGGGATGATGCTTACGGTGCTTGCAACAGGAGCCGTGGGAATCATAGATGATTTGAAAAAACTGGGAGCAGTGGAGAAGCCTCTTCTCACAGCCGCAGCAGGTTTACCGTTAATCCTTTTACATCCTTACTCTGGTAAACTGTTTTTAACATTTGGAATAGTTTTTCGAATCCCCTTAATATACATGGTGATGATACCAGGCTTGCTTGCAGTAGTGTCTAACTCGGTCAACATGTTTGACACTATGAACGGTACCGCCACCGGCTCCTCCCTTATGGTTTTAACAACACTGTTTCTAGTGACGGTTTTGAAACACTTTACTGGAGGAGGTTTCGACATACTTCTGGCAAGTCTATTGTTCAGCATTGTTTTCCCCCCTATGCTAATATTGTTCGCTTATAACAAGTATCCGGCTAGGGTTTTCGTCGGCGACACTGGCACTCTCTCCATAGGGGGAGCACTCCTAGCCTTCTCGATCATCCAGGGTTGCGAAATACCTTTGATAATAAGTCTACTGCCTCATTTGACCAACGGCTTCTTCAATCTTTCAAGCGTTGGGAGGCTTTTCGAAAGATCAGAGTTGAAAGAGAGACCCATAGTTGTTTCAGAGGACGGCACCATATATGCAAACAGGGATTTGAAAGCACCAATAACCCTGACGAGGTTCATCGCTGCACTGGGCTTCAGAAACGAGAAGGAGATCATAAAGGCAATCATGATTCTATGCATCATATCGAACGGGCTGACTATTTTGACGGTTCTACTAGGATTATGGTGAGAACATGAGTAGGCTTCTCAACCTTAAACCTTTGATCCTCCTAATCCTGTTTAACTATGTTGTGATCATATTCGGCTCATACGTCTTCTACACTATTCAAGTAAACATAGAGAGAACCCTTAGGGCCTTGCCGAGGCTGTTAGTAGGATTTATTCAGGCTTCAGTCGGGTTGCTACTAATACTACTATGGATATTCGTCTGGCTCAGTATGTATAAACACCTATTCACAAGAGAGATACGTAAAGATGCTGGGGAAAATGCTTCTTCAAATCAGGCTTAAACATGTTTCAGAGATTTTTTCGGCAGGGTCTTCCATTTTTCCGAGACTCTTCAAAGACAAAAGCCTTTCATGCTCCCGGAATTCCTGCGAAACGGTTTTCCTCAACCAGCTACGCAAATCTTTTTCCCCGGTTGATTTAACCAGTAATCCTTTTTTCACAAGATATTCTTCAACGATTGTTGAGGAAGGATATATTGATACTGCTGGAACTCCCATGAGAACGGCTTCAACACTCATCGTTCCCCCCGCGCCGATGAAACCTTTCGAGTAAAACAGGATTGAACGAGTATCTTCGCCATGCTTAAGCACAACTATATCATGTTTTTTAAAAAACCTTCTATACGTTTCAATTTCATACCTGGGTACGATAACGATTCTTAGCCCCGCTAGATGCTTATCTTTCAGGAAAACTTTAGAAACAGTTTCAAGCGTAAGCCTCCTCACGTTTAAATAGGATGCTCTGTACTCCTCAGGCCTGTATACGACGTATTCTCCCTCAATCAACCCGTATTTTCTAAGAATTCTTTTCGAGGGATTAAAGCCCTTCAGCCATGCGACAGGATCTAGCGATCCGTAGGTAACTATGTCTTTTCCACTTATGCCGTATTTCAACCAGGCTTTTTTACCAACAACCCTGGGAGTGAGAAGCTTACGGCTGAGCGGTACAGTTAGTCTTGCAACGTGCGTTGAATGCGGAGAATCGTTTACAGAAACATGAGGAATGCCCAGTCCAAACGCAACCCTAGCTGCCTCCGGTGAGCTGAAGCTTAAAACAAGGTCTGGAGAAATCTTTCTCACAAGTTTTAAAAGACGAGTCATCCTGTCGAGCGACGAAGCAAGCTTCCCGTAGAGGCTCCCGCCCCCGTGTCTACCTACGATAACAGGTTTGATACGCGACAATTTGAAAATATTGGCTAGCTCAACATATTTGCGTGAAGTAATAAGCACTTCACACCCTTTCTCCTCAAGCTTCTCTTTAACCTTGCCGAATAGAAGAGCTTGCTTAGGCGTGAGCACGTCTATCATTATCTTTTTCTCGGACAATGTTCAGGCTAAACACGTCTGGAACCAGCTATTATTCTTTTAACTTCAGGCTCAGTTAATCTTAAAAAACGCTTTCGCTGAGCTATTCGGATGAAGCCGTTCCTAGTAGCACCTGAAGAAGCTGTTGAAAACCTGAGGAAGAGCAGGTATAGGGTTGGAGTATTTGGCTTTGGCCATGTGGGCTTGACCATCGGAGTCGGATGGGGATTAGCCGGAGCAAAGGTGATAGGAATGACTCTAGACAAGCAGGCGATAAGGCTGTTGGAATCAGGCTTATCACCTTTTCCCGAAGAAGCCTACTTATCCAAGTACATAGAGAATTTGAGAACCAGAGGATTACTGGAGGTTACGGATGACTACTCTTATGGGGCGCGTGAGACAGACATAAAAATAATTGCAGTCCCAGTATATCTTTCGAGCGAAAAGAAGCCGGATTTAACCCCGATTATTAGAGTCTCTGAGGAAATAGGCAGAAGCCTGATAAAGGGGGATGTGGTCATCATAGAGACGTCGATACCCCCGGGGACGACGCGCAACGTGGTTAGGCCTATTCTAGAGGAGAAGAGCGGTTTAAAAGCGGATGAGGATTTCGCCCTAGCCTATAGCCCTGAAAGAATCTCGGCTGGAACAGTTTTAGCAGACTATTTAGAGAAGTACCCGAAGATAATCGGCTGTGATTCCCCGGGAAGCCTGAACCTGGTTGCAAAACTGTATTCAGCAGTCGTCAAGACAGGCGTGATCAAAATGTCCAGCACTGTTGCAGCTGAAACTGAGAAACTGTTCGAAGGAGTCTACCGTGACGTCAACATAGCGTTAGCCAACGAGCTTGCTCTCCTCTGCGAAAAGATGGGTGTAGCGTATGATGAAGTGAGAGCAGCAGCCAACTCCCAGCCTTTCTCACACCTACATAAGCCGGGTATCGGCGTAGGTGGCGCCTGCATACCAGTATACCCTTATTTCATAATTGAGACAGCGCTCAACCAGGGAGTGCAGCTTCAAATCACGCAGCTTGCAAGAAGCATTAATGAAAAAGCAACGGAACTATTCATAGAAAAGATTGTTAAGGCAGTCCATTTTCTAAACATAGATCCGTCTAAATGCAGATTCGCACTCCTCGGATTATCCTTCCGGGGAGGAACTTCAGACACTAGGCTTTCCCCAGCCCTGAGAATACTCGAGTTCATTGAAAAAACCGGGGCGGAGGTTAAGGTCTGCGACCCACTCGTTGAAAAAGTCGAGGGTAAAGACATTGAGATACTCAGGGACTGGAGGAAGGCGGCCCAGGGCGCTGATGCAATCGTGATAGCTAGCGACCATAAGGAATTCTACCAGATAGAGATAGAGGAGGCATCCAGCTTAGCCGGGAGAGAAACCGCAATACTCGATGGAAAAAACGTTATCAGTAATTTAAACGGTAAACCCAGGTACCGTGTTCTTTACGTAGGAGTTGGAAGACCAGCATACTTGCTTGAACCTGACGGGTCTAAAAAGAAGGTTGAGCTGTAAAGTTTAACGGTGCTCAAAGCCATGCTTACTGCTTCATTTCATCTTTTGTTTTGACGAACCATCAGAGAAAGTAGATTCCTATGTTACTATTCACAGAACATATGCTTCCAATAAACTTCTTTTCACAGCACAGCAATTTCCTGTAGGTAAAAGTTATTAAATCCCTGTAAGCAGATTTTCAACAAGCCCGGTAACACGCACTCGCTCACAACTTTTTCATGTTATTCTATTAACATAGCCCCTCTATGCTTCTCTTTATCCTTATTCATAGCCCCAGCCTCTTTAAACCCGTCGTCTGCGCCTTGACCTCTCAACCTCTATCCCCTTGCTGGATAGGAATTCGTTCATCAATTCCTCGCTCAGATACGTCTCCCTAGCTTCGGCGATTGCGTTTACTCTCTTCATGATCTCGTTGCTGAAGAGGTTGAGCCTGAGCTTAACGTCGCCCACCCATGAAGCCCAGGGAAGCGGGCTTCGTTACAATCAAAATCTTTAGACGAGGACTTGCTTAATATACGGTGGAAAACCTTCCGGCCTTGTTCGTCTGTCCCTTAAGGGAAAAGTTAATTAATCTCTGTAGGCGGGTTTAACGTGCCCGGGAAGCCCGGTGGAACCAGATAGGGGTGCCGATTGCAATGGCAAGCATGGGGGGCTTTGGATCAGGATGATATAAATATATGGATATGTGAGGAGAAACCCCTTGATGAGAGTTCGAGTCTCTCCCGGGCTACCATTATGTCCTAGTCGGTTCAGGCATTTAAATTGTAGTTTTAGTTAGCACGCGCCATGGCTTAATCTTCCCAATATGAGTTGAAAGCCAGAAATGGAAAACATGTTCTTAGGCTTCTGCCTGAATATTCGAAAACTGCATAAATACGGGTTCTGTAGCTGTAGCTTGGATTTATCTTGAATACACGATTAGAATTTAAGCGTTTACGACAGTAGTTTTTCCGCGGCAGAATACACGTCGTTCGCAGCCGTCTCCCTTCTCTTCTTATTCTCTTTCAAGTATTTTCCAGCCAGGTTTTCGAAAACGCTTCTCGTAATGCGTCCTCCTTTAAATCTTTCAATAGTGCTGTTAATCATGTTTCTAGAGTCGCTGTTTATTTCGTCAAAGACCCTGTATCGCCTGTCAACCTCCCCGCCAATTCTGATGTTTACCTGAGAGATCTCGTTGATTGTTTTCAAGATTTTTTTCTCAGCCCTTGATGTTCTCCGCTCGTATTCTCCAATCCTCTCTCTATATTCTTTAGGAGAAATCTTTCCAACGGCGTTTTTGACTTTAATTTCCTCCATAAGGGTTTCGCAATCGATTTTCTCGCGGAGAGCCTCTACGAGATCATTCACAAGTCTCTCAACCTCTTTCCCTGCCTTAGCTTCAACAGGCTTAGCAGCTTCCTCTTCCCTAAAGATCTCAGCCACCATCAGTATGAGTAATGTTAATAGGCCGAGGAATATTGAAATGCTTTTGCCAGCCTCCAACTGTACTGGAGAGAAGCTGACTTGAAGCGGCTGGGCAAGCATATCTGGCATAGCGTTGCTCATCGTGATAGAGAATACTTCGCTTTTTTCAATGCTTGTAACGGTTGATCCCGTCGCTATCTTCCAGTCCTTCTTACCCTCTACTTTAACGTTTAAAGAATACGTGTTAACAATATCCGTATAGTTGGGTAGGCCTATGAGCCGGATGGTGGTTAGGCCTCCGCTTGAGCTCACGAGCATGTTTTTAACGGGAACACTGTATTCGACTATTGCTTCATACTCCTGGCCTGGTCTCAACGAGTATCTTGAATAAACCGTTATAGTGCTCATGTTAGCTATTGTCGACGCACTCGTGTAGATTTGAAGCATTCCCAGCGCGTCCTTTACCCTTACTGATTGACTAATATTAGTGGGAACGTTTATCTTCAGTATTTCACTTTTAAAGGAATTTCCCACGTATCTCAGCTTCAACAGGTCCTTTACATGAACCTGAAGCTGCTCCGTCACGGTTATCTCCCTAGCTAGGTTTTTTATCACGCACCTGTCGAACGATTTAGAGAAAACAACTCTACCAGTCACATTACCCACGGTCTTCGTCCTGAAATACTGGTTCCACAATCCTATTACAGTATTGTTCAGGAAAATAGGGTTGAAATACTGCAAAGAATATCCCTTAATCGCGCCCGTGGTTAAGAAGGTGAAGTTAACGTATTCAGGCATGATGCTGAAGCCCGTTAAAACAGGTAGCTTAAATCCCACGTAGTCTTCAGTTATATTGTCGCGTTGAACCAGGCCGAATCTGACTGTAGCGTTCAGCCGTTCACCCTGGAAAGGAGGCATCTCTGCAACAAGGTAGTCATAGTCCTGGGCCTCCTCGAGTTTCATGGTTACCGCCGTTTCATTCTCTAGAAATAGTTTAGGCATGTCTATGGATGAAACAAGGTTTGGAGCTGCCCATTTCGGGAGCTGAATCTTGAAAGTCCAGTTTGCCTCGCGTAATGCCCTTATCGTCTTAGGGCCCATCGTCAGGTTAACGTTGAAAACAGCAATCGCCTCCTCATTCATGTTTACCTTCACATGCACGTAGAGGTCTGAAGACTCAAACTGCCCTGAGGTCTTTACACTCGAGAGAAGGCTGGAAACCAGTATTAAAACAAGTATAGGAATGAGCGTACATCCGGTTTTTCCACGCGGTTGCATCGTTTGCCGTATTTACACGAGGGTTAAAAATCTTTATTTTAAAGTCTGCTAGAGCTTAAGCGATGCTTCAAAACTATGTTTCGAAGAAGGCGGTTATCCATAGAACAGTCAGGTTTGAAGGAAACAGTCTGGTTCTTGGGGGAAGCGAGATAAGTGAGGGAACATACATTGGTTTCAACACGATAATAGGGTATCCTTCTAAGAAGAGCTTTTCAAGCTTAAGAGCCATGCCGGAGGACCTCAGCATTCTCGACGAACTGTCTAGCGGGGCTAAGATAGGTTCTAACAGCCTAATAAGGTCTGGAAGCGTGATTTACGAGCAGGTTACTATTGGCAGGAATCTAGTAACTGGCCACAATATTTTGGTAAGAGAAGGAAGTAGGATTGGAGATAACTGTCTAATAGGAACCGGATCAATGCTTGACGGAAGCGTTTCAATAGGCAATAACGTTAGAATACAGTCAGGCGTATACCTTCCGCACGGAACCGTTGTCGGCGAAAACGTTTTCATAGGACCCTACGCGTGTGTCACTAATGACCGCTACCCTGTTTCAGGCAGGCTGACCCCTGTTGTGATAGGTAACGGCTGCATTATAGGGGCGAACTCGACACTCATATCTGGAATACGCGTCGGCGATAATTCTGTGGTGGCAGCGGGCTCCGTTGTGACTAGGGATGTTCCTCCAAACACTGTTGTCCTAGGCGTACCGGCAAGAATATATATTACTAGGGAGGAATACGAGGCTAGGAGGAAGAAGCATGAGCAAGGAGTCTGACGTGCTTACAGAGGTTAAGAAGGCTGTTTCCAACGTTGTTGACCCAGAGATAGGGCTAAGCCTTGGAGAACTCAACCTTATTAAAGACGTTAGAAGAGAAGACGGCAAGATAGTTGTAGAGTTCGTCGCGACAACACCGTTCTGTCCTCTGGCGGAGATCCTGGCCCTGATGGTTAAAGACGCGGCGAATGCGGTCGTTAAAGACGAGAAGATCCTGGTTTACATTAGGAAGCACATTAACGAGGAAAGCATTAACGAGCGGGTAAATAGGGATTAACAAGAATCATGCTGGAGACATTCTGTTTAAACCTAAGCTTGCTCCGATCGTATTTTCTGCCTGTTATTCCTGTATTCTTTAATCAGGCTGTAAACACCACCCGCGTAAAATGGGAGTATCAGCATCATTGAAACCGTTATGTAGATCGCTTGGGAAAGCAGTGCAAAACGAGTTTAAAAATCTTTTTGAAGGGTTAATCCCCCTTATTTTTCCAATCCGGTGACACCAGGATTTCTAATATACTTTATACCTTAGTATTCCACCTATGCCGCCAATCCTCCTGAATTTTTCCGCGGACTCATGTCTTCCGCTCACTATGGTTACCTCCCCACCGTACTGTTCGACAAGCCTTATCATCTCCATCACCCTCTCCCTCAGGGAGCCCGACTGAGAAGCCTGCTTAACATGTATTATCAGCTGGCTGACCGCTCCTTTTTCAACAGCCTTCCAGGTCTCCTCCAAACCGTAGACAGCCTTCTCCTCAACCAGGTTTTCAAAGAAGCTTTCTATAGCAGTTATCTCGTCAACAGCCTTCAACTCCCTCGCCACAATCCTCATCTCGTTGCTCCTTAGAAACTCGTTTACTGCTGATATTGTTCCCCCGGAGGAGTGGAAGCTACCGGCTATGGAGTCTTGAAGATCCCTATAATTGTTCTCCATGAATCTTAAAAGAGCTTCACGTATGACACTGGGGCCTATCAGGATTATCCTCGGCTTACCTTCTTTAATCCAGATGCTTCTAAGAGTCTTCGACACGTCGTGGAAAAACCTTACGGCTAAGGCTTCACGCTCCTCGGGAAAGTTTTTACCAGGAATATCCTGCTCAACCCCTAGGCTTTCAACAACCCCGTAATCCTTAACGACGGCTAGCGTAGCGGTTCCGAGCTCAACCGCCACTACAATATACTTCTTCGTGGCCACGTCTCGATTTAGAATCCTCCTGTGAATCGGGGAAAGCTCCTGCTTCTCAACCACAACCCTGTCCCCGACGCCTATAGTCAGAGTGTGATAATGGCCTAGAACACCCTCCATGTCCTCCGGACATTCTAAAACCCTGCCCCTGAGGTGAATAGTTTCTGAAGAAACTTCAAACTCAACCTTCTCAACCACTATTTTCAGAAGAGCCTTACGCCTGCTTTTCTCGCCTTCATCAATCTTCAGTATTCGCATGGTTTCCGCTGAAGCCAAGTCACCCTCGTCAATAAGGTGGTAAACCTTCCACAATTCCTCGCCAGAGAACGGCCTTATTTCTAAGATACCCTTATCGTAATCCACTTTAATCATGGAAGACTCTTCTACCTCGTTCAAACAATAGAGACACTGTTACCCAGCTGTAAATGGAGGTGAAATATAAGTATTTTTTATTTCAATCGAGATGCAAACCGCTAGCGCGCGCTAAGAGTTAAGAGAAGTAAGCGAATAGACACCTCATGACGCTGTCTCACACTTAGATGCAACAGCCCTATCGGAAAAATCCTGGTTTGGAGAATTATAACGATGCTGCTTCTAAAACTAAAAACTACGTTGACTCTCAAAAAATAAAGACAACCGTTAAGGACGCCGGAGGAAATCTACGCATCACTCGATTTTAAGTAACAGTGAGCCTCCCTCATTAATCACTTGGTAAGATGGATCATCATTGATCTTGGTTTTAAAAAATGGAACCCTCGGTCCTGAAACAACCTTACCAGTGGCCACGTCAAACTTCGCTTTGTGCCTCGGGCAGGTTACAACACTACCCTCCAGAGAACCCTGTGAAAGATCGCCGCCAGCATGAGTACATCTAGCTCCAATAGCGTAGTATTTTCCGTCAACGTTAATTATTAAGAACTCCTTATCCCCAACGGTGACCTTCTTCATCTTGCCCGGAGCAAGCTCGGATAACTCGCCAATCTTTACGATGACCATGGCTACCCCTCTGCTTCTTATCACCAGACTATCTTTATCTGCTTTTCCCTATCGTAAGCTCGACGATATATAAATGATGATAACAGGGACGAAGGCTCTTACGCGCGCCTCGTGTTCCTTTAAGTGCGCACAGTCCTCTCTCAAAATTCAGGAAGAGAAAGATTTTTAATCACCCATTATTCAAAACTAGTCTAGCCGGCGGGCCGGCGTAGTGCGCGTGCGCGTAGCTCAGCAGGTAGTTCAACAGCCTAGAGCAGCGGGCTGTTAACCTAATTGGACAGATACCCGTTGGTCGGAATCGCTTGGACGCCGAAAGTTCGAGTCTTCCCGCCGGCGCTAGTGTATATTTATATTTTTTAAAACTAAGACAGGAAGATGTTCATAAGCTATGACGATTTCTTTTAGAGGATTATTTAGCGCACACGCTAACCGTCCGAGGGAATTTCTTGGAAAGATATTGATGTAGAAACCGATTATAACCTTTTTTTGAGGCTAAGAGAGTTTTGTAGGAACTAGCGCACGCTAGAAGGTTAAAGAAAGGAGTAAAAGATAGTAGCTAAAGGAGATTCGCCGCTTCTTCAACGATATCTATCGCCTTATCAATCATCGTAATCTTCTCTTCATCATTCATACCCTTGGAATCAAAGGACGCAATAAAATGGAACCTGTCTCCTTCGCTTCTGAGCGGGATATAAAAGATTATCTTGATCCCGCTCTTTCTGGTTAACTCCTCCGCGATCTCGTCGGCGTGTCTCAGCCAGTCGACTAATTTCTTCGAAGCCTTTTCAACCTCTTTCCATTTCTTCCTATCGCATATCATGTCCCACAGCTGGAAGGTGTCGAACATCCAGCGCTTCCGGCGGGACTCCCGCTCTAAGTAACCGTCAATAACTTCGGAGGGATCTCCTCGTGTTGGAGACCAGATGAAGATTCTGCCTTCAACGTCCTCATGCACCTCAGGGTATGCCCCACTACCTCTTACACACCATTTAAGCTTGGTTCCTTCGGGGAATTTGAAGTGAGGTTCCTTCTCTATATAATAGTCCGGTGGACTTAACCTCTCTCTTATAACCTCTGGGATATCGTACCGCTTGCGCAGGTGTTCCTTCACCCTCACTGCAAACTCATCCTCATTCAACTGCTAGGCACCTCCTGCACAATCTCTATGTAGAGCCTTCCGGTGTTTTCGTCTATCCAGACGATGATGATTATATAAGCATTCACGTCCTTCCTGACCTCATCGAAGAACTCAAGGCCGTGTTCCTTGATAAGCCGAATGTATCCTAGCTCTTCTTTTAGCTGTTTCCAAGCTTTCTCGTACTGTGTCTCAATATCTTCTAGATTCGCAGTAGACTTGACCTCCACAACTATTAGCCCTCCATCTTCGGATTCGGCAACGATATCCACGTGTCTCCCCGTATCAGGGATTGGCCTCTCTTTCTGTATTTTATCCCTACTTACCTTCTTCCGGAGTACGGGTACTTCTCCACTATCTTTCATCCTCCCAAACATGATATCCCTCACCATGTCCCCGTATTCTTGAGTTCGGCCGGCCTGCACCAATTCCTTAAGCCTCTGGTAGACTTCCTCTGATTCTTGAATCATAACTTCTAGGTATGAACGAATAATGATATACTCCAACACATTAGCTCCTGAGGGCACGTTAATTTCGAGAGTACTAGTGCCGCAAGTGGCATACCTTGCGTTATCGAAGTAGGCCACCAACTTTAACTCGCCCTTCTTAATCTTTTCTCGTAATGCTTCAACGTTATAATATCCAAATACCTCTCTCAGCTCCTCAACCAGTTTAATTCTTTCCCGTCCCTCTAATGGAATTTTAAGGTAGTACTTCTCTCCCTCTTTCCACTCCCGGACGGAGATCGGAACGATTGATTTATGACCTTCACACTCTATTATTAATAAGTTCCCCTCAGTACTTAATGTAGCACTATGCCAAGATCCATCCTTAAAAATAAGGCGAAAATCTCCGTCCTCATAGAATATGAACGAGATTTCAGCTCCATATATACTTCTTTGCATGAGTTGCGCTTTCATGGATGCTCCGTGCCTTTCACTCCAACTTTGTGGTTCTACTTTCTTTATCTCTATCTCCCTTCCATCCACCATTAATCCATCTTTTGGACTGAAGACAAAATTAGAACCTCTAGACTTGAAGTGAACAGAGTAATCATATTTGATGATAATAATTTCAACTTCTTTTTCAACCAGCTCCTTCAAAAGTCTTGCGGGGACACGGACATGGAGGAGATTGTTTGCTTCTTCTTTCTTTGTTGACCACTCAAAAATCTTTCCATCCTCCTTCCTTATAGCTCTGATTAAGTAGAGGCCTTTTTCAAACAGTCCTCCATGCCTTACATATCCTGATGAGGGTATTACTATTTTAAATCTATCAACAATTCTTTCCGTATTCTCAAACCTTAGCGTCTCCTCCAAAGCTGAAGCTTCAGATCTCATCAATTGAAATACCGTTACTGTAGCCAACATGCAGTTTCTCTGCACACTCTCGGGGTACTTGAACACTTTTTCGACAACACTTCTAAGCTTGGAGTTAGCAACTTCCCTATTGCCCCCGGATGATGCGAGGGCTTCGCCGTAAACTCTTTTCAAAACGTCTAGGAGCCATTTCGCAGCATCGTATCCATCGGACCCAAGGTTTCTCTTAACGCAGTTTACCAGCTCCAGGGCCTCGTTAGCGAGTTGAGTATCAGAGATAGAGTTATAGAAGGCTAAGATATCGTTCTCAATATTCTTAACGTATTCCTCGCTTTCCCTCTTAGCTTTCTCAATCGCCTCATCGCAGGTCTCTCCCTTCTTGACATAATCAGTTATTTTTCTAACTACATCTATCCTCTTCTCCCCGCTCAGCGCCTTAAGCCATTCAACGTTCTTCGCTAAAGTGTTTACAACATCCAGTGCCTGCGAGTCGGTTAGGCTGCTGAGCAGAATGGATTTGAGAAGCCCCTCCTTGAAATCTCTTCCAAATATGCTTCCCAGGAGCTCGCTAACGCTCTTCACCTGCTCGTAGAAAACCCTCTTATCCACGCTCGTCCAGACTATCCTCGTTTCAACTGTTTGGACTCCTACGAACGCGCCCGATGAGTATGAGAATAATAGCGTTTGAAGGTCCTTGCCGGTGTAGATTACCGTCGATGTCTCCCCATTTGGATAGACTATGCTCAGGAGGCCCTGGTCAACTATGCCCCTCTGAGCCAGTTCAGCCTGGGTTATCGTCAGCGTTTCCCCGCTTGGCTTCGCAAGCAATCCAAGCTGGAGGCCCAGCGTGCTTGCCGATACGACGGCGGGCAAATAGCTTCCACCGTACAACGCCTTAGCCACGCCATCCTCGCCAACAACTATGCTCGTCCCACCTATTCTCCCGCCGAGAAGCATCTTGTTAAGCTCCCCTGTCTCAAGCGGGTTCTCATTGGGAACAAGCATCACCGAGGGGTCTTCAAGCCTCAGGACCATGCCGTCCCCGAATCTTATTGAGCCATCCATCCCCAGGATCCCCCTATCCATGCTAAGCTTCCCTTCTGAGAACCTGAACGCGTTTAACCCGAAGCTTTTCTCAACCTGTTGCCTAAGGACAACCTTGATGCTTTGAAGGTCCTCCTTGAGGAGCTCGAAAATGGCTGGGGTGTGCTGCTCAGCCTTGAACGCGAAGACCATGTAGCTTTCTTCTCCAACAGTCTTCTCCCCGGCGTATGCCAGCATGCCTTCGATGACCACGTTTCCCCTTGCGAACTTGAATCTAACAACCGTCCCCTTTTGGATGCTTGGGTAGAGCTTGACCCCTAGGCTCTTCTCGACACCCACCTCTATCCCTTCGTTGCTTATGCTGAGTATCCTCGCAACATCTGGGCCAAGCTTAGCCAGCTGCTCCAACGCCGCCTTTACCTCCGCTCGACGAAGCATCTCGACGAAGTCTCCCCTAGCTATTTGGGACAGCTGGAGGGCTTCCTCTGGGCTTAACGTTAACAGGGGGCTTAGCTCAGACATTAGCGACGGGCTTGCGAGCCATTCCATCAGGTTTCCAGCATGCTGGCTTAGGAAGCCCTTGTCCATCTCAGACATCCATTTAAGAATGCTCGCGACGTACAGGGCTTGCTGCCTGCTCTTCAAAGCGTTGTCGAGGACCATGCTCAGGAGCTCCTCCGTGTTTGAAACGTGCAGATACTGGTAGAGTTTGCCCATTCTGTCCGCGATTGAGCATGCTAATGGCGTTCCCCATTTCTCCTCAATCCCGTAGAGCCTTCCGTAGATTTCAGGGCTGTTCCTGAGCTCGCTCGGCATCCTCATCATCGCAACATCCAGGGCTACCTCCCTCCCAACGTATGCTCCGAACGGAACCCCGATCAACGCTCCTATTATTGAGGCCCTCGTGCTGTCGTCCATAGTAGGGTCCGCTAAAGCCCTGATTGGTGCTACGATTACTCCGAACGGGCTTACCGTCAAGGCCTCGATAGCGTTCCCTGTTTGAGAGTAGACCAGTAATGCGTTCATCGTGCTCCACCCGAGGCTGACGGCTGTTATCAGCCCCGCTAAAGGCTGGAGCCCCGGGGTCAGCCACATCGCCGTCATTGCCGCTGTGGAGGCGAAGCCCATTAGGAAGCCTCCTACGGTTTCAAACGGATGCCTGGCGATGGTTCTTCCGACGTCGAAGCCCTCGAAGGTTTCGAGAAGCCTTTGTTTAGCAACAAGCCTCCCGTTCCTAAGAACCTTAATTACGAAGTCGCATCTCACCTGGGAGGGCCAGTATGCAGTGTTCTCGCTGAAACTATCGTACTCTCCCTCGAAAGTCCTCCTCACCCATGCTGTGAAGGCCAAGGAGCACGATGTTCCGCCAGGGGGAACCGGGAGGAGCCAGCTGCTTGGCTCGGCAACGGGTATCGAGGCTATCCTCTCAACAGTACCTTCTAAGAGCTGGGCCTGCGGGGCTTCTCCAGCGATGCGCTCAACCTCAAGGGTGTTCTCAGCCTCTATTACAACCTGGTAGGTCAACGTATCCCCGGTTGGGTTCGCTACAGCAACTCTCAGGGTATTCTGTTTCCCAAGCATCCCAAGTTCATTTCTCTCTATAGAGGCTGAGAGAACCTTCATGCTGAACCTTATCGGGTTTCCTTGGGAAACGCTTGCCCTCTTAACAACGTACCCCTCGCCCTCATACTTCTTAGCAAGGCTCTCGTCAAGGGTTTCGCAGACGAGCTCAAGCATTTCGCCGCCCTCGACAACCTTGGGGACAAGGTAGTACTTCGTCGGGTCATTATACTTAGATCTAACAATGTTTTCAGGAACGTTGGATTCGATTAACATCCTTCCGCCGGCATCCGCCTCAACGTTTCTCTCGGCGAGCTCCCACCTCTCCCCAGACTCCTCCTTTCTGACGGTAATTGGCACTTGGTACTTCTCCCAGTGGAAAACCCTGTACCTTACGAAGCCACCCTCAAGGTAGTAAAGCTTGTAGAGGTCTACGACGTAGCTTACTTTCTCCTTCTTATTGAACTCCTTAATATACGGCGGGGTCGGGTATTGGTTTGCAACGCTCTCCTCAAAGGTGCCTATGAATTTCTTGTTCTCAATCTTATAGAACGCCTCATACTTCTCGTTTTGGGGAACATTGTCCGGCTTATTCTCAACATCGCCCTGGTAGATCCACTCGCCATAGCCGCCGACATGGACGCTGACATCGTCGACATAGAGCTCGCTGTTCTCAGAGGCTACGAAAGAGATGGTGTAGTATCCTGCTTGACTGAAGACGTCTCCGGAGTTCCTTAGAAACCTGCTCCAACCGCTGCTTCCACCTAAAGCGAAGACATGCGCGGAGCCGTCTGGCTTCTTTATCGCTACTGCCCCGCTTCCGCTCAGGATGTACCAGAAGTCTAAGACTGGGTTTGAGCCTCCTGCGTCGAAGTAGAATGTCTGCCTCCACGCTCCCCTTCCGTTCCTCGTTGCTATTCTGAGGCTACTAGGGCTGCTCCGATACGTTGAGGAGCACACTTCTCCGCTTGCATCACCAATGCTTTCGAAGCTCCAGCCCACGCTGGATGAAATATTTCCGTTAGCGACGTACTCGTGGAACGGGTAGGTTACATACTTATAATAATGGTAGAGTAGTTTCCAGGTTGCGTTGTAAACATCGTAATAGGATGTTTCCTTTATTATCGTGGTCGTGTTGTGCTTCTCAGCCACGTAGCGGGGATCCATTCTTGTTAAAAGCTGAGCCTCCAGCTCGGTTACTATGCCCAGGTATGTTTTAGAAGTCCAGTTCAAAACCTCTGGAGCATAAACCCATGTCGACATATCGTAGGTTTCAGGAGTCTTGTTCACGTAGCCCTTGAAGACCCAGCCCCATTTCTCCTCGTAACGCGTCTCGTTCCAAGCCCTGTAGTAAGGTCTCAATTCGTAAACATCGTAGACTGGTTTCAAGAGTGTTGCGATGACGTAGTACTGCTTAACCTCCCTGGTGACTGTTTCAAGCCTCGTTAAGGTTTCTTCATAGGGCTCTACTCCGCATCCTTTGTAAATCATTCCCTGGCTGCTAACCCAGCTCCTCAGGCTCTGCTCAACAACCTGCTTAGAGCCCTCAGCGTCCTCCCTGGATTGGAAGCCCTTCGCATAATTAGGCAAATCATCTATACTAACCTTCTTCTCCTCGTACCCGTTTTGGACGACAACCTGGTATGCCTTCCTTGTCTCCCAGTGGGAGGTGTCGATTCTACGGTATGTCCTCCACGCTATTACGTCGCCGTCCACCTGCTTCTCCCCAGTCTTGTACAGCCTTGCCGAGCATGGTCCCTGCGAGGAGTAATAGTAGTACTCCTCCCCGTGCTCGTCGGTAGCCCTAACCAGCTCTCCTGTTTGAAGCATCCTCTCGAAGTCGGCCTTCTTTATCTCAACAGTTCCGAGGACGTGGAGCCTTGAGACCGGGGAGGTTTTTTCGAAGACGTAGACAGTTATTTTCTCCCTGACTTCCTCTATGACGTAGCCGTCCCTGCTCATCATCACAGCCTCATAATGACTACTCGTCTCCTTTACGAACTCAAGCTCGTATGATTCGACCCAGACCTGCTTCTCAACCTCCCTAATCTCAGCCGCTTCAAAAAACCCGGGATGAGCGTAGAGGTAGTTCTGGGCATCCCCGTATGTTTCGAACTCAGCCTTAACCTCGTACCTAGCAACCCTGACGGTCGGGACGATGGCGTACCTTGTCTCAACCCGCGTAACCTCCCTTGTCTCAGTCTTCAGAACGGTGTTGGAGGCTATTCGCGTGGCGTTAGCGTTTTTCTTAACCTCATCCTCCTTGGCCCGCGCTTCCTCAAGGCTTTCAAAGGGGCCGTAGGTCTCCTCTCTGCTTCTATAGCCAACCAGAACGTATCTTTTATCCCAGACCTTAATCTCGCTCGAGCTGCTCTGAGAGTAAACGTCGTAGACAGTTGTCTTGTTGCTCGTCTTCCTATATATCGCGTAGCCCATAGCGTTAAGGGGTATGGTTACGGCTACGCTTCCAGCATCATCCCTCTCAATGCTTATGCTACTTAAATCGTAGCTTGAAAGCATGCTCAGCTGGGACTCGTTCTTAATAGCGCTGGCAAGCTCGTCGCTGCTCCAACCCTCGGCGATGGCTTTAGAGACAATGCTTCTAAGCCTGTCCTCGCTGAACCTGGCCTCCTCAGCGAAGCTAAGCGAAATACTTCTGAACGGTATCTCGGCGCTCAAGACGAGGATGGTTAGGATTATCCCTGTCGAAGCCTTCCTTATGCTTCTATCCTTAAACAGGGAGAGCCTGTTTTTCTCAACATTGCCCCCTGCCTTTTCACCGTTGACCCGGGCTACGATCCCTACGATGGTGGGGATTAGCATTGAGTCTATGAATAAGCCTGGGAAGCCGTATGCTGAAAGGATTGTGAGCATTAAAAAGAATAATGCTATTGTTGAGATGAGCCTTCCAAACCCTATCCAGAGTCTTTCTCCCGCCAAAGAAGTTAGCAGCCAGACCAGGGGAAGGGCGAACAGGAGTGAGGCGATTACTCCTCCTCCATAGCTTATCGCTATTAGCCCAAACGAATTCTGAGGGCTTGCTGAGAATAAAGCGTGGTAGCCGATGGAGAGCATTACGGCTAAGCATGTGAGGCTTGAGACGGAGAGGAATGCGAAGCCCTTAACAAGCTTTCTACCGTTCCTCCTTAAACCCTCCGCGATGCCCTCACGCCTAATTATGAATAGTGAGGCGGCGTAGGTTAACGCCAGCAGCATGTTTAGGAGAAGGAAGGCAACAACCATTGTTAGAACCAACTTAACCGTCGAGACGCCGCTGACGATCAGCAGAGCGATATCTGGAGCCAGGAGGAGGAGCAAGCCCGTTACAATGAAGTAGGCTGTTGCCGCACTGGCCAAGCATATTGGCCAAGCTTTAACAAGGCCTACGAGAGCCCTGAGCCTCTGCTTGCTCATAGCCCCACCCTAGCCTCCTCGTAAGCGGTTATCCCATTTCTATTCTCAGCGGGATGTATCGTTACCTGGAAGCCTGAGCCAGCTATGCTGAACGAGACCCTTCCGTTAAAGTCCGTTACTCCGCCCTGGTCTGTTTCGAAGCACCTGACTCTTAACCCGGCTATGGGACTATTGTCGTGGGCCCAGAAAGCCCTAGCGTTAACACTACCACCATTTCTCTCAGCTGAGATTTTAATGTGGGTGAAGACAAGGGTTAGTTTAGGCAGCCTTGTTGTAAGCTCAAGCTCATCGCTCCTATTCTTGGAGAAGAAGCTTACTTTCCTTGAGATGTTTAGCTCCTCGAAGGCCTTAACTGTAGCCGAGCCCGTTTCAACGCCACCCCTAATCTTCTCCGTAACCCATCCGTTTGAACAAAAATAGCTTATCGTCTGGTTGAAGGAAATCGTTGAGCCGCTATTCGTCCATATCTCCGAGCCTATCAGCATTCCTCCAACAACCCTGGTGTCCCTCTTAATCTCGGTTACGAGGTATCTGGCGGAGGTGAAGCCGACCTCATCACCATTACTTATCGCTACAGCAAGCCTGCGAATCCCGACTTCCCCGGAGCCCTCGTCATAAGCGGCATTGATAACGTAGCCTTCGCTGACGCTGACCGATGGAACACTGTCTCCAACCCTGATCAGGACGAGGCTTGTGAAAACCCAACAATCCCTGTTAACCCCTTTGAAGACTGCTTTCTGAACACTCCCAGGTGTTCCGCAGCCTGTTTTCTCAAACCCCTTCCAAACAGCCTTCCAGCTCATGTTTCTAACGCCGCTAACCTGGGGGAGCCTGAACTCGAAGATGTGAGTCGCTTCTCCGTCCAGCGTTGCTTCAGCAGCATGAGACTCAGCGTTTATCGTCCCGCTCCCCTCAAGCCTTATCTCCATGCTTGCGTATCCTATGGTGAACGTGTCGCTACCAGTCCTGTTTGTCCAGACAGAGGCGTGGATTAGGAGCCTGACGGTATGGTTCCCAGGGCTAAGGGTTGCAGCCCTGGAATAGCAGCTTGACCACCAGTATCCTGTTAGCTCATAGACTTTAACACCGTCAACATAGACCCTCAGGTACTTGTCGAAGACATACCAGCGGTTATCGTAGGGAGGTGTTTGAGGATTATGGTCGTCGCCGCAGACGTATACGATGCCCAAAACTCCTTGGGGAATGTTAACGCTGGCCACGCATTCCTTAGCGTCGCCGTAGGTACTCGGACCATTCGTAACGATTGTGAGATAACCAGTCCCACCGTACCAGGCTCTTTCATCAACAGAGTAAGCTATGCTCACAGTATCTGCCCTAAGGCTATTCCAAGAGTAGGATGAGGGCGTTGCATAGACGGTTGGCCCAGTGGATGGAGGGATTAAGCCAGATAGGAGGAGGGACGCGAGGACAGGTGAAAGCAGTAAGGCGTAGAGAAGACCCCTCGGGCAGGTGCGCCCAACCATTCCAAATATGTTGCGCGTGAGCAAGATAAAGGTTTTCCAATCATTCAGGGATCCTTAGGAAAGCAAATGCTTGAGGGAGAAGGTTGGGTGAATGAGCATTAACTGGCTGGATACGGTATCCTTCGAAAAACCTGTTTAAACCCCTTTCAGGCCATTAGGCTTGAAACGCGCGCCATAAGAATAAATGGAGAATAAATGGGCCAGGCCGGATTTTCGCGCGTGCGCGCGGCTCGAACCGGCGATCTCCCGGTGTCGGCTCAAGATTCGGCGATTATCAGCCGGGCGCCTTAACCAGGCTGGGCCACTGGCCCTTATTCATTCCATATTAAGCCAGCTATTAAATTTTTCTCGAGCAATAAGTTAGTGCACCCCACCCTTATGTTTGGAGATTAATGGCGTCGGAGAGAGAAAGAAGGTCTTTACCCAGAGCCAATGATGGAATGCGAAACTGCTCCTGACATGTTATAATGCCTCGAGAATGTTTTTAAAGAGCAGGGTTGGCGAGAATCAAACCTGAGAACATTCACCCGCGTTTAAATTTTTACGTGCGCTTATAACCTGAAAAATCGGTGAAACTCGTCGGTCGGGGTTCGAAAAGACCTCTGGAAACAGGGACCTGGGAAATCTCTCCGGCCCAGCTTATTCCTTCCATTAAAACTCGTCGATATTTTAAAACTCAAGTATACGTTGCAGTTATGCTTTTAAGCTTACTTCACATTATTATGGTGATGAACCCTGTGTTAAAGAAGAGGTTTATAGATTCCATCGAGTACCTCCGCAAGATGGGTTTCTCTGAGGATTGTGCGCGCGCGCTAAGGATATCGAGGGGGTTTTTTCAGCCAAAGGTCTTAGAGAGGTATAAGTTTGATGGTAATGGGCTCGAACTCGGCCTTGAGGCCGGGGGAAAGTACATGCGGGTTAGGTTCGAATGTAGGGAAGAAGGTGGAAAGTACGTACCCGATTTAAAGATGTTGGAGGCTGTCAGCATAATCAACGCACGGATTAAGGATACGGGGTACCAGTATTACAGCATTGGACCTGAGGGTAAGGCTTACATCATGCTCTCAGGCGAGGATGCGGAGAGGCTAAGAAACGAGAGAGGCTGGGATCTCTTCACGTCCGTTTACGAGCCCGCACGGGATGGGCATCGGAGGAAAATCATAAGAAATATCTTGGGTTCAGAAAAGCCTTACTCGGGAAATTGAAGAGCGTGAAAAAGACTTAAAGAGTAGATGCCGCTGCCAATGCTGGAAAGATGTTTCTAAGCAAGCGTGCGCTTGGGCTTATCGGGGAGGAAGCTAAAGCGGTTGAGACAAAATGCATAGCGAAGGAGCCCCCTGCTGCGAACGCATGATAAAAACGTAGCTGAAGCTATTCTCCTCATCGCGCGATATTTGAGCGTTCTTTTTAAGGATATAGAAACTTTAAAAGTATCGGCAGGACCATTAGGTATTATGGAGGGGGAGCTTAAAGCTAGGAAGGCTGAGCTAGAGGAGAAAATTAATTCTCTAATGGGGGAGAAGGAGAAGCTTCTAAAGAGAATAGAGGACCTTAAGCTTCAGTTGGAAATAAAGGAACTGGAGGAGAAAGCTAAGGTGCTTGAATCGGAGGTTGAGGTTCTCAGGGCTGCGGAGAAGAGCCTGGTTGAGAAGATAATCTCGTCTGAAACAGCAGGCGCGCGCGTTTGAGCCCGATTAGGTGAGTTACAATGCCGCTGTTTGGGAAGAAGAAGGAGCCTCCCTTCGGATAAATCGTGAAAGCGCGCGCGCTCCCTGTGAAACCTCGTGGTTTAAGGGGACTTGATGTTAAAATCGCGTGTTTGAGCTAAAGCGTTGTTTCCTTCTCTGTAACTCCCATGTAGAGAAGGTTGTCTTTAACCCCTATGGTAGACTTCAGGGTTTAACAGGTGCACCGGCTTGTCGCCGTCTAGGAACCTGAACAGGTCCTCAACAATCATGTTTGACTGTCGCTCTACAGTCTCCTCAGTATTCCCCCCGATGTGCGGCGTCACGATAACGTTATCAAGTGCTAAAAAGGGGTTTGAAGAGTCTACCGGCTCGTTCTCCTGCACGTCCAAAGCCGCACCCGCAATTCTGCCTTGTCTCAAGGCTTCTAGAAGAGCCGAGTCGTCAACCGTGCCGGGAGACGAGGTGTTGATTATGATGGCTGCCGGCTTCATCAAGGATATCTTCTCCCTCCCGATTATGTGGTATGTTTCATCTGTAAGCCTCACGTGAAGCGTGATAATATCCGCCTGCTCGACAAGTTCATTTAGGCTAACTCTCTTCCCTCCAACCGAAGCTATCTTCTCATCGGGAACGTATGGGTCGTAGACCATTATTGAGGCTCCGAAGGCCAGAAGGATTTTCGCAACCCTTGTCCCTATATCTCCAAGCCCAATTATCCCTACTTTTTTACCATGTATCTCCCTGCCCTGCAAAGCGTTGTAAACCTCTTGAAAATCCCTATCCGCCTCATATCTTACACCCTTCTCCAGCCTGCGCTGAGCATAAACTATTTTCCTCAGAAGCGCCAGCATCAGGCCCACCGTGAATTCAGCAACGGCCTGTGAATTCCTCATGGGTGCGTGCACCACCGGTATTCCCTTCATGGTTGCTGCAGCCACGTCAACTGCATACGGGGTTCCTCTGCAGGCTCCGATAAACCTAAGATTAGTATTGTTTATGATGTCAGCCGTCACCTGGTCCGCTTCCACAACCAGTATTTCAACCCCGTTTTCATTAATCTTCTCTATCAGTTCGTCTCCGAGGTAAATCCTCCCTGTTTTCCTCCAGTCTTCATATATTACTTCAACCCGCTGCGAGAGCTTTGCTAGAGCCTCCCGTGTGAAGGATGCGGTTATCAAACATCTAGGCCTTTCAGAAGTCAACCATGCTTCAACCATCGTTTTCAACCCTTAGAGTAGGGAAGCCACCACATCCTAGTCGGCTCCCTCATCTTGTTTATGCAGATCTGCCTAATGTTCACCATTTCTAGGAGCCCGTACCTCGATGAGTGTCTCCCGACTCCGCTCTGCTTAACTCCTCCCCATGGGGCATGCGGAAATGTCACCGCGACGTCGTTAACCCAGACTATTCCAGACTCTATTTCTCTAGACAGCCTGACCGCCTTCTCCTCATCCACCGTCCATATGGAGGCCCCTAAGCCGTACTTAGTGGAGTTAGCAATCAAAATCGCTTGTTTTTCGTCACGAAAAGGAATCACGGGTGCTACTGGCCCGAATATTTCTTCAGACATTACTTTCATCGAGAGACTGACGTCTGTGAGAACCGTAGGACTATAAAAGAATCCTTTCTTGAATTCTCTAGGCAGAGATCCTCCACACATGACTCTTGCTCCTGCTGAAACAGCCTGCTTAACGGCACGCGAAACATATGCGCGTTGCTCCCTGCTTATTAACGGCCCGATATCTGTTGACGGTTCAAAGCCGTTTCCAACCTTCAGCGATGAAGCCTTTTCCACAAACATTTTCACGAAATCGTTGAAAACATTCTCCTGCACCAGTATTCTCTTAGCGGAGACGCATATCTGGCCTGCTCCGAAAAACCTGCCGTAAACTGCTCCGTTAACCGCCTCCTCCATGTTTGCGTCATCGAAAACTACGAAGGGGTCGCTGCCCCCCAGTTCCAGCACCGTCCTCTTAAACTCTTTCGCACAGTTCAAGGCAACTTGAACCCCAGCCTTGCTACCGCCCGTGAACACCACGGCTTTCACATCTGTTCCGACCAGCATTTCGCCAACCCTCCCACCGCCCTGCACAAGATTAAGCACGCCACGTGGCAATCCCGCTTTTTCGAACAGCTCAACTATCTTCTCGCCAACCATGGCTGTCAGGGAAGAGGGCTTGAAGACCACAGAGTTCCCGGCTGCTAATGCGGGCATGATTGTCTGAATAGGGATTAAGAAGGGCCAGTTCCAAGGAGATATGACCGCCACAACGCCCAGGGGTTCGAACGTGATCCTGAACTCGTAGTTCCCGGGTTGAGGGAAATCCACAGTCCTAGTCTCATCCCTCAGCATTTGCGCAGCCTCCGCCCCATAGTACTCAGCGTACATCTGAGCCCCCGTAACCTCCATGTTGGATTCAACCAGAGGCTTCCCGTTCTCCAGGGTTATTACGCTTGAAATCTCATCCATCCTATCCATTATAAGCTGCCCCACCTTCTTCAGCAGCTCAGCCCTCTGCTCCACCGGTGTACGACTCCATTCATAGAAGCCTTTCTTAGCTGAATCAAGGGCGTTTTTTAAATCAGACGCTCTGACGCTCGCCACTTTATGTATTAATTCCTCAGTGGCCGGGTTTAACTTCGGGATTCTCTCTCCACTTGGAACCACCCATTCCCCGTTGATAAAAGAGCGGATTATGTTCAACACTTGGAAGAAGCCGTTACGATATTTAAGTTTTTAAGATTGGGGTGTTTCATGATTGACACAAGAGTTAAATATCGGGAAACAAAAATATGAGGCTATGCCGACTAAGGAGCAAGTATTCGAGTCCCTAGAGGAAATAAGGAGAAAGTTTGAAGATCCAAGCGTTAAGGAGAAATTTAAAGGCTTCAAGAGAGATATACAGTTTAAATTCCCCGATCTGAATGCCCAATATGTTCTCAGCATCAGCGAGGACGCTACCGCAACCCTTAAAGAGGGCTTTTTAGAAAAGCCTCACGTGACGGTTGAAACAGATAGTGCAACATTCCTCGGTATAAGGAGCAAGACGATAAGTGCAACGCAGGCCTACATGTCTGGAAGGTTAAAAGTGAAAGGCTCTATGCCCGATCTTCTGAAGCTTCAAAAACTCATGTAGTTTTTCAAAGCATCATCGTCCTGAACAATTCCCGCCCGATTTCAACAGCCGATTCCGGCAGGCTTATAGGTGAACCAACCGCCTTCGCGAGCAGAAATATGGTTGAAGCCTTCTCGAGGAGCAGAGCCTTATGAAAAGCATCTTTAAGATCCTTGCCACACACAACTGCACCGTGATTCGCGAGCAGAACAGCGTTTCTCTGCATCAAGCCGTCAGCAACATTTGACGCTAATTCCTCAGTCCCAGCCATAGCGTATTTGACAGTCGGAATGTTCTCTCCAAGAAAGGGGATTAGCTCCTCCAGAAAAGGAGGTATTGTCTCATGGAGAGAAGCAAGTGCCGTCGCGTGCACCGAGTGAAAGTGGATCACGGCATTTACATCAGGCCTCTTAGAGTATATCAGGAGGTGCATTCCAGTTTCAACCGACGGGTTTCGACTCCCCTTAATCACGTCGCCAACCCCGTTCACGACAAGTGTATCTCTGGCCTTTATCTCGAAACGCGGGATCTGACTCGGAGTGATTACATACCTGTCGGCAACCCTGCTCCTAGCGCTGACGTTTCCCTCGTGGTCTAACACATACCCGATCTTGTAGAGGGTCCTTATGGTCCTCGCAACCTCCTCCCTCACAAGCTTGAAAGGGTCCATCTTCAAAGGAGGCCTTGCAGCTTGTCGTATATAAGTCTCCACCTCCTGTAATCAGCCTGGTAACCTTCAGAATCAGAAGCCGGGTTCCTGGTTTTTAACTCAACCATCCTTTCAACTATGCTCCTCGGGCTCTCAGACCTTAGGAAAGACCAGCATGCGACGGAAGCACCGATGGGGCTTGCCCTGCGCTCCGAAGGCGTTGCAACAGGCATTGCCAATACGTCGGCCAGAATCTGGATGAGAACATCGCTGTTCGACAGCCCGCCTGAGGCAATAATGGGCGTACAGGCCTCGGGAAAAACCTCCTTCATCTGATCCATGTTGCCCCTGCATGCAAATGCAATATTCTCGTAGTATGCTCTCGCGATATCGCCTGCCCCAGGTCTTTCCCCCACCATTAATGAGGGCAGGATCATCACAGCCGGAGATACTTCCATGAACCTTTTAGCATCCATTATCCACGGGCCCAGGAATGCTAGGATGTTCCGACTACCCCTTACAGATGAAGCGGCAAGCTCATCAAAGCGGCGGTAGTCAACACCGTCTTCATTCCTAAGCATAAGCACTGAGGAGGCGAGCCAGTCGAAAATGCTTCCACACATTCCAGAGTTGCTCTCCAATATCCATAGACCGTCGAGCGGAAAACACCCTGTCCACATCCGTTTCTGCTTATCGACGCGTGGCTCTGACATTACGATTTGTAATGGAGCAGTTGAGCCCAGCGAGATATAGGCTTGGCCGTTTGAAAGAGCCATCGACCCGATGCCTGCGCATTGCGTATCGCCTGCCCCCATAATAACAGGAGTCTCTGAAGATATTTGAGCGGCCTTCCGGAACTCCTCAGTCGGGTAACCTATAAGCTGGCCGAAACCACGGACCTCAGGCAGTTGTTCAGGCTTCACACCGACGGCTTCACATATTTCCTCACTCCATCTCCGCCTGCTTATGTCGAACAAATAGGTTCCCGCTGCTTGCGACGGTTCTTCAGCAGGATTGCCCGTCAGCATGAAATAAACCCAGCCTTCTATTGTGGTGAAAAACTTCGCGGCGCTAAACACCTTGGGATCGTTCTCGATGAACCACCTTATTCTGCTTCCGGAGAAGAGGAAAGGCGGATGGAGACCTGTGGTTAGATATGCATCCTCGCCGAAAGAATCGGTGAAAACATCTTCAACCTCAGCACCCCTCGCGTCTACGTTGGGGCAGAGCGCCAGCGTCCTCCCGTCGCGCCCTATGACGGCTGTTGAAAACCTCTGCCCCGTAGTCGTAACCGCGGAAATCCTTGCTTCAGCCTGCCTCGCACAGTCTGCTGCTGTACTGCAAATGGAGGACCACAGCTCCCCGGAGTCCAATTCGACTATGTAGGGACGGTTCGGAAAGGGCAGCAGCTTCTTCAGCAGGCGAGTGGAGGAACTTACTATATGTCCTGATTCAGATATCAACCTGGAGTGGACCGCGCGCGTAGTTAGTTCTATGACCAGAACGTATTCCTCCATGATTTACTCTATGCACCCCCCCTTTAAAATCCTTATTTTATAAGGTAAGCGAAAAGAAGCGCGCTAAGACTTACGGGGGGCCACGCTTCTACCGATCTAGCGCGCGCTACACGATGTACGACACGATGCCTGCTGACGAACCCGGGTGGAAAGCGGACCCTTTCGCAGGAGAGATACTTAGGGTGGGCCCTTCGTGGAGACGCTGGTAGCCAGAGGCGCGCGCGACCCTGGGAGTTAAGGGAATAATCTATTTTGAGCTTGAGCTCGACGGCAAGGAATGGGGGAAAGGCCCTACGGAGTTCGGCATACACGGCAGCAACAAGGCTTGGGTAGACAGCCCTGCTTGGAGAATGGTGAAGGCTCTTTCAACAATGGTTGACGAAACCGGTAACAGGGTTCTTATCCAAGGCTTCTACGACGACGTTAGGGTTCCAAGCGAGGAGGACGAGGCTCTCCTCAGCAGGCTGGCTGGAACCTTCGACGAAAATGAGGTTAAGGAAAGGATGAAGGTGGGGGCGCTTCATAGACGATCTGCACGGAGTCGAGGCTCTTAAGAAGCACTTGTTCTCACCAACCCTTAATATTGACGGATTATGGTCCGGATACACTGGGCCAGGCTCAAAGACACTCCTGCCTCACAGGATGACTGTGAAGATGGATATTAGGCTAGTGCCAGAGATGCAGGTTGAGAAGACGAGCCTGGTTAGAGAACACTTGGATAAGCATGGGTTCAGCGAGATAAAGATAAGGAGGCTTGAAGAAGGCTACGGCTGGACTAGGATGAGCGTCAACTCACCATACTCGAAGGCCATGTTGAAAGCACTTGGCGAGTTTAAAGTGGAGGTTGAAGTCTGGCCCACAATAGCTGGAAGCACACCTTTCTCAATGTTTGCAGCACCACCCCTTAAGCTGCCTTTCATAGTTGGAGGAATGGGGCACGGCGGCCCAGCGCACTCGCCCAACGAGTACCTGGTTATAAGCGAGAGAGGACCAACCGGGGGTCTTATGACGATGGAGAAGTCTTTCGCCGCAATACTCGACCATGTTTCAACGATAAGGAAGCAGTAATAATTTGAGAGCCGCTAGCACCTGGGTTGCAGGATAGTTACGCATGCCGCGCGCTTGAGTTAGGAAGGCCGTCTATGCTTATTCAGCTAATTTCCTCTTTAAAACGCTACTGATTCTTAACAGGCACGCTAAATCCCTGAGCCTCCCGCTTTCCAGGTATAGCCCGAAGCATCATTCTTCGGATAAAAATAGAGTACTATGATTCGAGACGCTTTTTACCTTCATTCGATTGGAGAGTGTAGCCTGAGGCATTAACACGCGTTTTCAAAACCATTTCTCCGCCTTTTAATGGGTAAAGCTTGATCTGAAAAACGGCTTGAAAAATTTTATTAACTTTGTAGGAAACCTGTTTAAACATGAGGAGCACCCTAGCTTTTTCGAAGAAACTTCTTATAGTCGGCTTACTGATTGGAATCGTAGTCGGATATGCGGTGGGCTTCATGACCAGGGGAAGAGAAGTGGAGGAGTTGCAACAACAGGTTTCAAGGCTTAATGCTCAAATAGAACAGTTAAGGGGAGTGGTGCAGCCTTTAAGAGTGCTCGCCGAGAAACACGGTATTTATATTGGTGCAGCAGTAGGTGCTGACCAGCTTAGAATCAAAGAATATGCTGAGACACTTAGCAGGGAATTCAACATTTTAACCACGGAAAACGCTTTAAAATTTGAAAGAGTTCACCCTGAGCGAAACGTCTATTCTTTTTCAGAAGCCGATGCAATCATCAGTTTTGCAGAGGCAAACGGTATGAAGGTTCGCGGGCACACGCTCGTCTGGCATAACCAGCTGCCTGAATGGATTACGCGTGGAAACTATAGTCGTGAGGAATGGATACGCATTCTCCACGACCATGTTACTACGGTTGTTAACCGTTATAGAGGGAGGGTTTACGCGTGGGACGTGGTTAACGAGGCTGTTGACGAAGACGGGTCTTTAAGAGAAACCATCTGGCTGCGAAACATAGGGCCGGAATATATTGAGCTGGCTTTCAAGTGGGCGCATGAAGCAGACCCGGAGGCGCTCCTCTTCTACAACGATTACGGTGCTGAAGGCATGGGTGTGAAGTCGGATGCTGTCTACAATCTTGTTAAAACACTCTTGGAGAAAGGTGTGCCAATACATGGCGTCGGCCTACAGATGCATGTAAGCACAGAGCACTATCCGGCGCCGCAAGAAGTTGTAGCCAACATTAAACGCCTAGGCGACCTAGGCCTGGAGGTTCACATTACTGAAATCGACGTCCGCATAAGGCTGCCCGCGGATTCTAAAAGCCTAGTTAAGCAGGCGGAAATATACCGCGACATGCTTAAGGCATGTCTTTCCTCCAAGAAATGCACAGCCTTCGTGATGTGGGGTTTCACAGACCGCTACTCCTGGATCCCCGGGTTTTTCAACGGATATGGTTCAGCCCTAATCTTCGACGAGAATTATAATCCTAAGCCAGCATACTACTACATTCTTAGAACCCTGATGGAGCCTTAAACCAGTCTGAGCCTTAGCACGCGCCTTTAGTTTTCATCTTGCCAATCCCGCTTACCAGTATGAACTGGGATGAGAAAATCGTTTTTAACGCGTGCTAAGCTCTTGCCTAACGATGTTTAAACCGTTCGATGCCGGGTTATTTTCACCCAGTCCTCTCCCACAAGCATCTGCCTACTCCAGATTTTAGAGGGTTTTCACGGGGATTTTGGACGAGTGCTTGCTGAGGATGTTGACACGTTTAGCCTGCTACTGTAAGGAGGCTCAGGAAAAATCTCAATTCAGTCTTGTCGTCTATGTTAAGAGTATCGAGAACAAGATAACAGGATTCTACTCGTCGATTCTAATTTCCGATGCTCAGCTTGCAAACGCGCGCGAGATCTCAGTCTCTCGTTTCTTAGCTTCTCCTCCTCTGAGAGCATGATGTAAGCCTTACCCCCGGGTTCAATCCTGTAATACTGGCGCGCGCTACTGGGCTGCGATGCATTAAAGGAGCTGGAAGAAGGCGTTGGAAGCAAGTACGGGATCCTCGTTGGATTCGACGGTGGAAAGAAGGCATATTGCGGCGCCAAGGAGCTCAAGATTGATATACCTGAGGGCGCGAGCAAGATAGAGTGGATAAAAGTAGTCTCTATTGAGGATGAGGTAACTCTTCTCCTCCACGAGATAATAGAGATGCGGGCGGGGGGAAATCTGGGAGAAAGGGAACTGGGAGAAATGAATTATAAAGTGGGAGTGGCCAGCGAACATATCGTGATTGAAGGATATGGGAAGATAAACTATCAGAGAGATATCCTCAAAGCTTTCTCGGAGAAGTCCGGGATCCCTATGGATGCGCTCGAGGGCAAGGTGAAATTTATCCGTCGCGGCGGAGGCGGAGAAGTCGATGGCGAGATCTTAGCTCTAGAGGACATTATAGTCGATGGTGAAGTGGTATTTAAGAAGGACGATGTAATAGCTATAATAGAGATGAAGTCGACGATAACCGGGAAAAGCTTTGAGGAGCTACTTGGCGGTGCAATGGAGGATCTTAAGAACCACCTTCAGTTCGATAAGTATAAGAACGTTAAATATGGTATAGCCATAGGTTTCTCATACGATCCAAAAGAGGTGCTTGCGGAAGAGCCGGGCGTGCCCCCGCTCATAAAGGTGTATACGAGGGGTGAACTCGAGGGATGAGCGTGGTTGAGAGGCTGAGGGCTTTGCTAGCTGAGAAGTTCGAGCGCAGGCCGTGGGAGAAGGTTGAGCTACTGCCTCCTCACCCTCCTGAGAAGTGGGTGATAGCTGTTAGGATATTCTTCGAAATCTTCATCACAGCGTACGAGAATGGAAAGATAAAAGTCGATGCCGGCCCAGAGCGGACCTGGGACGGAATATCCGAGTTCTACCTCTGGAGGAAATACAAGCGGAAGTACGAGAAGGCGGTGACCGAGGAGGAAAAGAAAAGGATCTTACAAAAGGAGAAGGAGGAGGAAGACAGGATCATCGAGGACTTCAAGCAGAGGAGGTTCGAGGATTACATCAAGAAAGGGAGAACCATCGCGTACTTCGCTGGGCGTCATATGTGGGGCGACGAGGTAGCTAGGAGGGTTAGCGAAAAGCATGGCATCGAGGTCAAGTTCGAGATAGACACTGAATCGGGCTTCATCACGACCTTCGACTCAACAGGTATGGGCGACGAGCAGTTAATCAACGAGACCATGAAGAGGGTTGACGCTATTAACGAAGCCAGGGAGATGTTTTTCAATAAGGAATTGGAGAACGAATTCTTGGCTAGCAAGGGGATAGAGGTTAAGAGGAAGCGTAGCAGGCGAAGACGAGTTTCGAGAGGCTGAAGCTAAGCGCGCACGAAAAGGCTGGCGTCGAAACTTGGCGCGCTAGCGCGCGCGCTGGCTCGATCCTCCTTGCCCCCTGGAAAACCGGAGTAGCACGACAGCTTCACCGAGACTTTTTAGCGCACGCGCTTAACATAACGTTTGTCGCAAACTTTACTTCCCTTTTACACCATGATTTCTGGGGCGTAATAAACGTCCTAAATTCTACAAGTGGTAGTACGTTAGCTCATGGGGTTTTCTCCGCTTTCAACTTCCCAAAACTCGCGATAAGCAAAATAGACGTAAGCGGAAATCCAGCCGCATACAATGTGACAGAAGTCTTGGGTAACAGCACTATTACTTCCGGCTTTTTAGTGTGGCGCGCGCGCTCGCTAATTGAAACCGGGAGTAGACCCAGAAAAAGCTCAAATTTTACGTTAAAACATTAACAAAAGATATAAAAAAGAGGCCTAATAGAATTCTCTTTGGCCGTGGTGGCAGAGTGGCAATGCGCCGGGCTCGAGACCCGGTTCCCCTCTACGGGGAGCGCAGGTTCAAAAGGCGTTAGGCCGGAAACTCCTGCCCACGGCGCATGTTTTACTTGTCACTCTTGGATAGGATAGATTCTACCATTCCGCAAAATAGCTAAACCGATTCCAGGATGCGGCTTGTCCTAAAGCCCCTGCTCTTCTAACAGTCTATTCACATGCTTGTAGTAATCTTTTCTCTTTAGTTTTGATGCTGCAGCCTCATCAACAATAATTGTTGCATCAGGATGCATTTGCAGTATCGAAGCAGTTATTTGAGACGTTATAGGTCCCTCTACTGTGGCTGCAATAGCATCCGCTTTCCCCTCACCATTGGCTAGGAGTATTATTTTTCTAGCCTCCATAATTGTTCCGCAACCCATTGTTATGGCAAGCCTTGGAACCTCTTCCTCGCTCTTAAAGAAACGTGCATTATCCTTTATTGTTTCCTCCGCAAGCGCTACTAGCGTGGTTCTCCCCATCAAGGGAGAGCCTGGCTCGTTAAAGGCTATATGGCCGTCTCTGCCTATTCCTAAGAGTTGCAAGTCGATTCCTCCCGCTTTCCTGATCTCCTCTTCGTATTTTTTACAGAAGGCTTTGACATCCTTAGCAAGACCGTCAGGTATGTGAACATTCCTAGGATTAATATTAATATGGTTGAACAGATTCTCGAACATAAAGTAATGGTAACTTTGAGGATGAGTTGGGGCCAGCCCATAGTATTCATCTAGGTTAAAAGTCACTACCCTAGAGAAATCTAGGCCTTCCTCCCTATGCATTCTGATCAGCTCCTTATAGGTGCCGAGCGGCGTGCTGCCAGTAGCCAAGCCAAGAACAGAATCAGGCTTCCTCCTTATCTGCTCAGCTATTATTTTCGCTGCTTTCTTACTCATCTCCTCATAGTCTTTTGTGATTATTACTCTCATCCTGCCTTTTGGGTTGAAAGGGTTTATATAAGGCTAACTCTTCTAAACTCTTTTAAGCTAATGGTCCGTAATAAGTTTCAGATGATGTTTGAGGATAGTTGCAACAGGGATAAGCGGTAGTGGCAGAGAGACGCATCTCCGGAGATTCGTTGAGTTTGCGGAAGCTAGGAATATCGAGGTTAAGCTTTTCTCAGTTGGCAGCATGATGTTCGAGGCAGCAAGGAAACTTGGTGTCGAGATAGAGGAAGATAAGATACTTGACTTATCTCCCTCCTCCTTAAACTTTCTTAGGGCAACGGTTTTCGAGCAAATCATTAGGGAGGCAGAAAACTATGAGAACATAATCATAAGTACACATGCCTGCTTCAGGTGGAAGAAACATGTTTTCCAAGCATTCGACTTTCATTATCTTAACGAGCTCTCTCCAGATGCATTCATAACAATCTCCGACTCCGCGTTACCCATTAAAATGAGGCTTGAATCCTCCGCGCAGTGGAGAGGTCGTCTAACGCTTAAAGAAATACTTGTTTGGAGAGACGAGGAAATCCTCTTGACGAAGAGTATTGCTAATTATAGGAGAAAGCCTTTTTACATCATTCCGTTCTCATCTCCCCCGGAAACCCTTTTTAACCTCATGTTTAAACAGTATTCGAAGAAAGCATACCTTAGCTATCCCATAACGCATATAGAGGACCGGGAGGCTAAGCTCGCTGATAAAGACCGATTTAAAAATAGGCTTAGAACACTTGGCCTAACCGTGTTCGACCCGGGTGAAATAGAAGATTCCTTCTTGCTTTACAAGCTTAAGGAGCTAAAGGATATCGGCTGGGAAAAACTGGTAATTGAGGAGAACGGTGTAAAGATAGAGGTTCATATAAGTGAAATCGAAGATGTTGTTGAAGATCTGCTCGACCAGATTGTTGCAAGGGACTACCAGCTTATAGACCAGAGTGATTTCCTCATCGTCTACTATTTCTCGCAAGTAATGTCCCCTGGCGTGCTCTCTGAAATGACATACGGTTTCAGCAATAACAAGAAGGTGTTTGTAGTTTACAAGGGTCCTGAAAGCCCGTTTTTTAACTATTATTCAACAAGAATATTTGAGTCTGAAGGAGCTCTGATAGACTTTATGCATAAAGAAGGAATAATTAATGGGAAACCCTAAAACGACAAAATTTATTAAGACTGGAAGCAAAATATGCTTGAAACCGCCCTGTAAAAACTGGGCGGCTTGCGGAGGTCGCCAAAGCCAGGAAGCGGCAAAGCCTGGTCAAATAAGTATGAGGCTAGAGGCGCGAGGCTCAGGACCTCGTCCCGAAGGGGTTCGTGGGTTCAAATCCCACCCTCCGCACTTTTCATAAGCTAAGGCTCGCTAAGGCTTTAGTAGCCTTCTCAAGAGTTGTTGCATTAATGCACAGCTATCTAGCACACGGTCTACTTGGTAGTCGGTGATGCGCAGATATATCGGCTGTACAGGTTTTTGCCGGATAACTATGAGGTCCCAAGGTCCTTAATGACAGTAAGGGGACGCAGTTGCTAATGCTGCCCTAGATCATACCGGGCTACTGTATTCTGAGTATTAAATAGTTTAAATAGGGTTTGAGAAACTGTTTAACCATACAGGTGAGAGAATTGGAAAGGGGTTCCTCGGCTGTAAACAAAATACTCTTGGCGTCATGCATGATTTCCTTGATGCTCCAAGTAGTTACCCCGCTTGACATGGAAACAGGCCTAAATCAGAGAAAGATTGAAACAGCACTCTTGATTATTTTACTTCCAATAGGATTCCTGACAGTATTGCCTCAAGCCCCGGAGGAAACAGATACGTCTAGAAAGATTATAGCAGGAGTCATTATTCTGGTTGTAACAATAATGTGCGTTTACTTAATGACGGTTTTCGTAGCCAAGTCTTCCCAGAAGCAAGCTCCTCCTTCAACCGCGCCATACCGCAACCCGAATCTCTCGCCTGAGGAAAGGGCTGCCGACCTTCTTTCCAGAATGACACTTGATGAGAAAATCGGCCAGATGACGCTAGTAGACCGGCAATCCATAAGCAGCATTTCAGACATATCTACCTACAATTTAGGTGGGCTTTTGAGTGGCGGAGGATCCTGCCCGGATCCAAATACTCCCCATAACTGGGCTAGAATGTACAACAGGTATCAGAAACAAGCGGTTGAAGGAACACGCCTAGGGATCCCGATTCTTTACGGTATTGATGCTGTCCACGGGCATAACAATGTCTATGGAGCCGTGATTTTTCCCCACAATGTCGGGATGGGTGCGACGTGGAATCCTGAACTAGTTGAGAAGTGCGCTCACATCACGGCGGTTGAAGTAAGGGCTACAGGTATTCGTTGGACCTTCTCACCATGCATCGACGTTGCCAGGGATGACCGTTGGGGTAGAACATACGAGTCGTTCGGCGAAGACCCGTATCTGGTTAAAACCATGGCGATAAGCGCGGTTAAAGGGTACCAGGGGGCTGGGCTTGACCGGGATGATACTGTTCTGGCTACGGCTAAGCATTTCATGGGTTCGGGTGGGACTAAGGATGGCAAGGATCAGGGGGACTTTCAAGGTCCGCTTAGAATACTTCGGGAACAGCATCTCGAGCCTTTCATAGGCGCAGTTAGTGCTGGAGTAGGATCAGTGATGGCGTCTTACTGCAGTATTAATGGGCAAAAGATACATGGCATCAAGTTCTTCCTGACTGATGTTTTAAAGGTGGAACTGGGGTTTAAAGGCCTGCTCGTGTCCGACTGGGAGGCAATAGGCCAAGTGGACTCCTCATACAGGAACGCGGTTAAGAAATGCGTTGAGGCGGGGATAGATATGGCGATGGTGCCAAGCACTTGGAAAATGTTCCAAGAGAATCTTAAAGACCTTGTTAATAGTGGCGAGATCCCGGTGAGCAGAATAGACGAGGCTGTTTATAGGATTCTGCTGGTAAAATTCCGTCTAGGCCTCTTCGAAAATCCTTACGTGGATGAAAGCCTTTCCTCGGTTGTTGGCAGTGCCGTGCACAGAGAAGTTGCCCGCCAAGCAGTCAGGGAAAGCATAGTGCTGCTGAAGAACAACGGTATTCTTCCAATACCTAAAAACGTAAGCACGATCTTTGTTGCAGGCCCTAATGCTAACGACATTGGAAACCAGTGCGGCGGCTGGACAATAACCTGGCAAGGAAGCAGTGGTGACATAACGATCGGGACAACTATTCTCGAAGCCATTAGGAAAACAGTTTCTCCGAGCACAGTGATTATATTTGATGAAAATGCTAGTAACGTAGCCGGGCCATACGACGTGGGGATAGTTGTAGTAGGAGAAACTCCCTACGCGGAATTCCTCGGCGACAGAGAGAGCCTAGACCTGCCTGAGGAACAGCTTAAAATAATAGACAGGGTGGTTGCATCCGGGACCCCGACAGTCGTCATAATGGTTGCCGGCAGACCTCTAACAGGCATAGAAAACAGGCTGTCCCAGTGGGATGCTTTTCTGATGGCTTGGCTTCCAGGTACAGAAGGCCAGGGTGTGGCGGATGTTTTATTCGGCAACTATAATCCTAGTGGCAAGCTGCCGCGCTCATGGCCTAGATCTACTGCTCAAGAACCAATAAACTATGATCACCGGCCTGGTGAAGAGTACGATCCTCTTTTCGAATTTGGGTATGGGTTAAGCTACACGACGTTTGAATACAGCTGCCTAAACGTTACCCCGGCTGAGCCGCATTTAACAGGCAATATTTCAATTAGCGTAAACGTCAGGAACACGGGGCCTTACAGCGGTAGCGAGGTAGTCCAAGTTTATGTGAGCGATGTTGAAAGCAGTTTATCGACGCCAGTGAAAAAACTGTATCGATTCCGAAAGATAACTCTTCAGCCGGGTGAGATGCAAACGGTAAGCTTCACTATCCCTGTTTCCGAGCTTGGATTCTACACCGACGGTCCGGGGAAAACTATCGAGGAAGGAGTGTTTATAGTGACCGTAGGAGGTTTAACTGCAAGCTTTACGGCAAGGAAATAGACTCTTTCATGCGCATTCCTTAAATATAGGGTTTTAGCCCACTTTCAGTCACAGAGTGTCGCTGGTTGACTCGTAAACCAGAGGTAGTGGTTAAAATCGGAACAAGCGTGCTGACAAACTCTAAAGGATGGATCAGTGAGGCAAGAGTCAAGGAAATAGTGAGGCAGATCGCGGAAAACAGGAGCAGGATGGAGTCAGTAGTTATAGTTACCTCGGGTGCTATTGCAACAGGCTTGTCTAAGCTTAGAATAGAATCGTCTCCAAGCAATTTGAAGCTTACGATGAAACAGGTTTGCGCAGCTATAGGGCAGCCAACCCTAATGGCACTATACACGAAATATTTCAATAAGTATGGTATAAACACTGCGCAAATACTTCTTACTGAGGAGGACTTAGCAAACAAGTATCGTTACAAGAATTTTTGGAGAACATTATCCGCCCTTATGGAGCAGGGTGTTGTCCCAATCATAAATGAGAACGATGCCATCTCTGTTAAAGAGCTTGTCCCGATAAACCCTTATGTGCCGGACTCCGTTAGGTTCGGTGACAACGATAGGCTTTCTGCCATCATAGCTTCTAGAATAGGTGCTGACCTACTCATAATGCTGACTGACGTCGACGGATTCATGATGCCTACTAGAAACGGTGTAAAAATTGTTAAGGAGCTTAAGAGGATTAACAGGAAGATTCTCTCTTTCGCAGGGTCTGCAGGTGCTCTAGGTAGAGGCGGCATGCTCTCTAAGCTTCAGGCGGCAGCAATAGCCTCCAGATCAGGGGTTACGACGGTAATAGCCAACGGTTTAAAAAGAAACATTATAGCTAAAATACTCAACGGTGAAAACGCTGGCACCATAGTCCGCCCGCTACGGAAAAGGTTTAAGTCTTAAAAAAGGCTTCTCAAGATCGCGTTGGGCATGGAGGAGGTCGTTGAAAAATCCAGAAAAGCTAAAGAGGCTTCTCTAAAGCTCGGGGTGGCTTCAACACCTGTTAAAAACGCTGCGTTAGAAAAGATGGCTGAACATATTGAGAGGCGCATGGAGGAAATAATACGGGAGAACAGGAAGGATGTTGAAGCGGCGGAAAGTAGAGGAGTGCCTGCATCTCTGATAGACAGGCTGCTGTTAAACGAAAAACGTGTAAGGGAAATGGCTGAAGGGCTTCGCCAAGTTGCCTCACTACCAGACCCTATTGGGGAAATAGTTGAAGGATGGAGAACCAGGCATGGCTTAGAGATAAGAAAGATTCGTGTACCGCTCGGGGTTATTGGAGTAATATACGAGGCTAGGCCCAACGTTACAGTAGACATCACCGGATTAGCGTTAAAGGCTGGTAACGCTGTCGTCCTCAGAGGAGGCTCGGAAGCGTTAAACTCAAACAAAACACTGGTGGAAATAATGAGGGGTGCTGTGAAAACCCTTATCGACCCTGAGGCGATACAACTGATAGAGGATCCCAGCAGGGAGCTTGTCGGCTTACTCTTGAAACAGGACAAGTACATAGATGTTATAATTCCGAGGGGGAGTGCCCAGCTAATAAGGTTCGTCCGGGAAAACTCGCTTATACCTGTGATCGAAACCGGAGCTGGCAACTGCCATATTTTTGTGAACTGGGATGCTGATTTAGAGATGGCTACGAGGGTAATAGTGAACGCTAAGGTTCAAAGACCCGCGGTATGTAACGCGGTTAGAAAAGTCCTGATACATAGTAAGGTCGCAGAGAAGTATCTTCCAAGACTGGTTGACACCTTAAGGGGATACAATGTTGCGATCAAGGGATGTAGGAGAAGTAGGATGATTGTTCCAACTCTGGTTGAAGCCACTGAGGAAGACTGGTACGAAGAATACATGGATCTAACACTTGCTGTCAAAATAGTGGACAGCGTAGAGGAAGCTATACAGCATATAAACAAATATGGTTCAAAACATTCTGATGCAATAATAACGAACAACCTGCAGGATGCTGAATTATTCACGAGGCTAGTTGACTCGTCAACAGTATACGTTAACGCTTCAACCAGGTTCACCGACGGTGGTCAATTCGGCTTCGGCGCTGAAGTAGGAATAAGCACGCAGAAGCTTCATGCAAGGGGGCCAATGGGTCTGAGGGAAATAACTACGACGAAATACGTGGTTTACGGCTCTGGACAGATAAGAGAGTTATAGGCAGAGCCAAACGCATGTCTTTAAAAGAATTGGTGGCTTACCAACTCGGCCTCTTATAGACTGTTAGAGCCTCGGGTCTAGGGTATTCAAAGTCAAATCAGCATCGTCTCTTCTGAAGCACACGAACAATATAAGGCTAGGAGAAAAGAATATAAGGGCTTCACATATATATCTTGAAAAGCTAGGGTCGATCGTCTAATGGTTAGGATGCCGCTCTTACAAGGCGGAGGCCCCGGTTCGAATCCGGGTCGACCCATCCTAAGCGCGTCCTTCTTGCGTTTCATCACGTGTTAAGGGTTTCTTGCAAATCTTCTACGTTTCCGCCCTAACCGTTTTTTGTGAGTTTATCACGCCTCAATTATTTGGTTTACATTTAGATTCAAAACTATTTCGGCGATATCGCTAGCGTACTCCACAGTTCTACGTATGCTTTCTATAATCATTCTTAAACTAGATATTTCGGCAACATCCGTTTTTCTGAACATAGTTCTAGTAAGCGCGCTTTCCATAAACGATATGTTTTTTGCTCTTGAAATCGTATTGTCTGCTAATGAATAGTTTCTTTCAAATAATGATCTTACGGCATCATTAAAGATTGAAACGGATAACAGACTCATTTCAGAAATCCTTTTTAAAACAGGGTCGTTAAGCTTCTCATTTATCATCATGACGTTTTCAGCTATCTTAACCGCATGATCAGCTATCCTCTCGACGAATTTTGTTACTACTCTATATCCTAAGCAGTCCCTAGGGTTAGAGAGGCCTATGTCTTTGAGTATTCGCTCGTTTTGCACTGCCATCTTCAATTGCCGTATTACGTAAAGGCTGAAACGATCAACCTCATCGTCAAGAGCAATTACGTCTTGGGCAAGCTTCTTGTCATAATCTTTTAACGCTTTTAACGCATCGTTATGCATCGAAGCTGTTATAAGGCACATGCGTCTCAGAGCGTTCTCGACAGAAAGCTCAGGGTAACTGACCAGTATTTGAAGCATGATCTCGCTCTCAGAATCTGAGATTATTTCGACGCCGACAAGTTTTCTTCTAGCCAAGTCTTTAACTAGGTTTCTCTGAAGAGAAGTTATATTCTCGCCTATTGTTTTAATTCTGATTAGACTATATCCTACTAGATAAAGTGCGATTATTTTTCGCACTATAGAATCCGGATTGTCTTTTTGAGATATTTTAATTGTTGCTTCCATCAGTTTTTCCGGCTTAACAAATGCTCTGGGAGTAAGAATAAGCGAGGAATCGCCTTCAGAAATCACGAGCTGATCTCCAACACCTAGCCTCATCCTCTCTATCCATTTCTTGGGAAGAGAAACTATGTATGTCGACCTGCCCGTTAGCTGAATTTTCCTTATTTCTTCGCCTTTCTTAACAGTTGGTTCTTGCCTATTCAACGTGTTTTTCACATGTTCTATATAGATTATTGAAGGTTATATATTTTATTTTGCAAAGGTATATGTGGCCTTCAGATACCCACTTGTCCGGTGAGATAAGATGGGCCTGAATCGAAATCGTAAAATCCTCTTGGTCGCTGTGGTCGCAACTATAACGATAGCATTAGTAATTGTATACCAGTACCTAATTCACTCTGAATCCGAAAGGGAGATAACTATTAATGGTGCCGGAGCATCCTTCCCGTTTCCTCTGATCGATAAGTGGATAGCAGAATACAACAAACTCAAAAAGAATGTTAAGATAAACTACCAGTCAATCGGAAGCGGTGGAGGAATAAGGCAGCATACGGAGAAAACAGTTTATTTCGCTGCTTCCGATGCTCCTCTAACCCCGAGCCAGGCTGCTAATGCTTCCAACACGTTACACATACCGTTTACTATAGGAGGTGTTGCAATAATATATAATTTACCGGGAGTATCAAAAGGCATTAAATTCTCGGGAGAAGTATTGGCAGACATATTTATGGGAAAGATCTCTAAGTGGAACGACCCTAAGCTTGTAGAGCTCAATCCTAATGTTGACCTGCCGGATAAGGACATAATTGTGGTTCATAGGTCTGATGGAAGTGGCACGACATTTGTGTTCACCAGCTATCTCTCAGAGGTTAGTGAAGAATGGAAGGCAAATATTGGAAGGGGTACTGTGGTTAACTGGCCGAAAGGTCTAGGGGGGAAAGGTAACGAGGGAGTAGCTGGGCTTGTTTCTCAAAACCCGTATTCTATAGGCTACGTTGAGTTTATTTACGCTAAGAAAAACAATATAGCATGGGGATACTTAAAGAACGCTGCGGGAAGGTTCGTTGAACCGAGTTTAGAATCATTCAAAGCTGCTGCAGCAGCTGCGGCGGTAACGCTCCCTAAGGGGGATGAAAGTTGGGCGGAAGTTTCAATAATAAGAGGCGTGGTGAGAAATCCTCAAGCAGCCGACGCGTATCCGATCACAAGCTTCTCGTACTTCTTGGTTTACAGGGAATTGAACGTGCTTCCCAACATGGATGAGTACACTGCAAGACAGCTGGTAGAATTCCTATGGTGGACTATACATGACGGGCAAAATTACTCCGCTGAATTAGACTATGTACCGTTACCGTCTAACGTCGTGGCTCATAACGAAGAGACCATTAGGATGATAACTTTCAATGGAAAGCAACTTAAAGGATAGACGAAGCATGAAATCTACAGCCTCTTTTTCTAAAATTGCTTATCTTAAGGCGAAAATAAAAGGCGATGAAATCTTTAGGCTTGTAAGTGCCTTCTTTGCTCTAACTACTTTGTTAATAGTCGTATTGATGGTTTACGAGTTAACAAGGGGTTCTTGGCTTTCCTTGCAAAAATTCGGCTTAGGGTTCATAACGGGTACAACATGGGACCCGGTTTTCACCCTAAACTTCGGAGCTCTCCCACTAATACTCGGAACCCTCACGACTTCTGCGATAGCCCTCGCCATAAGTGTGCCAATAAGTATTGGAATAGGCTTGCTGCTTTCAGAATATATTTCAAAGCGTCTCGAATTCTTTGTTTCTTTTATAGTAGAGCTCTTGGCCGCGATTCCAAGTGTTGTCTACGGTCTATGGGGTATATTCGTATTGATCCCGTTTCTTAGGAACAACGTGTATCCGTACATCCAAGCTGTTTTAGGATCCCTACCTTTATTTTCCGGACCAATATATGGAGGTGGAGTGCTAACAGCAGGAATAGTCCTCGCCATAATGATTATTCCTATTATTTCCTCTGTTTCAAGGGAAGTTTTTTCAGCAGTACCGCTTTCCCAGCGTGAAGCAATAATTTCTTTAGGCGCGACGAAATGGGAGACATGTAAGATTGTTATGAGTTACGCCAAGTCCGGGGTCATAGGAGCAATAACCCTTGGTTTAGGGCGTGCAATAGGAGAAACAATGGCCGTAACTATGCTGATAGGAAACAAGTTTAAGGTTCTTCCGAGCTCGCTTTTCGACGCTTGGTATACAATGGCAGCTATTATCGCTAATGAATTTACTGAAGCTACCTCCGATATTTACGTAAGTGCCCTTATCAATGTCGGCTTAACGCTTTTCTTGATCTCTCTAATGGTTAACGTGATTGCGAGACTAATCGTCTGGAGGACCCTAAGGCTTGTTAAAGGAGTGTCTAGGGGATGATGGACAATTACAGGATTAGGAAAATTAAAGACCGGCTTATGCGTATCCTTCTCTGGTCATCCCTAATAATTGCTATGATACCGTTGTTCAGCATACTTTTAGACGTTTTCATAAATGGGGCGAGAGCTATAAACATAGATTTCTTCCTTCTTCCAACACCTACTGTCGGGGAAAAGGGAGGAATTGCCAATGCGATTCAGGGAACCCTTATTACACTAGGGTTAGCATCGATAATCGGTGTTCCAATAGGCATAATGTCAGGCATATTCCTAAGCGAGTACCATGATTCAAAACTCTCACAACCAGTCAGATTTATTAACGATGTTCTAAGCGGGTTTCCCTCAATAGTAGTCGGAATTTTTGGATACGTGCTGATAGCCTCCGTAATAGGCTTCTCAGTAATTGCGGCAGCCTTCTCCCTAGCCATAATAATGATCCCCATAGTTACTAGAACAACCGAAGAATCTTTGAGGATGGTGCCTGTGGCTATCAGGGAAGCAGCGCTTGCCCTTGGAATCAGAAGGTGGAAAACAATCATCTTCATCGTCCTAAAAGGCGGGAGGAAAGGGATAGTTACAGGAGTGTTGTTAGCTCTTGCTAGAATAGCTGGAGAATCTGCACCAGTTTTAGTCACGATGGGTTATTGGCGATGGTGGTTCTCAGGGTTAAATAGACCGGCTTCAAATCTTGCCTTAAACATATACCTCTTCGCAATATCCCCATTTGAAAACTGGAGAACTCTCGCATGGGGCTCTGCGCTTTTCCTAATATTGATGATATTGGGGATAAGCATACTTATAAGGGTGCTTACGAGGGGGAAGTATGAGTGATGAATCGGCAAAAACTTGAAGCAGAATTGTCGTACAAGTTTGAGATTGAAAACCTGAATGCTTGGTTCGGCTCTAAACAAGTGTTGAAGAATATCAACATGAAGATTAAGGAAAAAGCTATTACAGCAATAATAGGCCCATCAGGCTGTGGGAAAACTACTTTAATCAGGTGTTTAAACAGAATGCATGAGACTGTTCCTGATGCAAAGGTTACCGGGAGGGTTTTGTTTAACGGAGTCGATGTATACGGTAGGGATATAGATCCTGTTCAGATAAGGCGTAAGATAGGTATGATTTTTCAAAAACCCAATCCTTTTCCAATGATGTCAATATATGATAATGTTGCAATAGGTTTGAAGTTGAACGGTGTTAAGGATAAGAGGAAGGTAGATTCAATTGTTGAAAAAAGCCTGAGAATGGTTGGGCTCTGGGACGAGGTAAAAGATGAGCTGAACAAATCTGGAGCCAGCCTATCAGGAGGGCAACAGCAGAGACTATGCATAGCTAGAGCGCTAGCGGTTGAGCCTGAAGTGCTTCTCATGGACGAGCCCACATCTGCATTAGACCCAATATCATCCGCAAAAATAGAGCTTCTTATTAGAGAATTGGCCGAGGACTATACGATAATCATAGTTACTCACAATATGCAGCAGGCTGCACGAGTTTCTGACTACACGGCTTTCCTATATCTTGGAGAATTGATAGAGTATGGTCCTACTAGGCAGATTTTTGAGAACCCCAAGAACGAGTTGACTGAAAAGTACCTCACAGGAGGATTTGGCTAGGTGGTGAAAATGACAAGATTAATAGATGCAGGTTTAGAGCAGGTTAAGAATATACTTCTCCGAATGGGGAACATTGCCCATGAGGCAATCTCCATTTCTCTTAAAGGATATATCGAGGGGCTTAGCACTTATTCAGAAGTTCAGAAAATTTCAGATATTTTAATCATAACCGAGGAAGAGGCAAATGATAAAATATTCGAGCTAATTGCAAGATTCCAGCCAGTTGCATCAGACTTAAGGTTATTAAAATCATGCATGAAGATATCCTATAGCCTGGCTAGGTACGGGAGATATGCCCTAGATATATCGCAGATATATGAGAAAATTGACGGGTTAGCATTGTGTGAAGATTGGATTAGAAATCACATAATAGAGATGAGTGAAAAAGTCCTGAAAATGATCCAAATAAGCGTTGAATTGCTTAATAACCGTGACATCAATGAGGCCAGAAACCTCTCTGAAATAGAAAAACAGGTCGATGAAATGTACTTCAAATATTTAGACAACTTGATGGATAAACCGTCAACCGTAAACAAATGCATAATCTCCAGCGTACTAGTTGTGAGATACCTTGAAAGAATAGCTGACCACGCAACCTATATAGGCGAATCGATATTTTATATTGTTACTGGAGAAAAGATTATACTCAGATGATCCTTTAATAACCTAATTAGCGGGCCTCCTGTTTTGAGGATTAATAATTAATCTATGTAATTTTCGAATCATTTTTTATCAAGTTATTTTACATTCATAGATAAGCTTATAACTAACTGTAAGTATTTCACGAGAGGGTTGGCAAAGATCTGCGATGCTGTTACTGCACCTCTTAGGAGTCTTGACAAACGGTTTAAGGTTGTTCTTACTGTCATCGGCATGTATAGCAGGGCAAATAGCCTTACGCTAAACTGTAACCAGCTTTATGCTGTTACCTTAGAGGCTAACCCCGTTAGCTGGGCTCAATGGTTTAGGCAGCGTGATTTCCTCAGCAGTCTCTGTTCTTGCAGGGCGGTTAATCGATAAGTACACCTATTTAAACTCAGATATAACCTGAAGTTCCAACAGGAGTTTGAATACGGTGCTCAAGGCGTATCTGGCGTCGGATAATGCTTTTTCAGCATCGTTCCTGTCGAAGATGTCGCTCGGAGCCTTGTTTAGGGACTCGATGCCGTAGAGGCTCGGAGCCCTCTTATCCGCAAGGTCCCTAGAAACCTCGCTCAGCCTTTCAACCTCTCCTCTAAACCATTCTGGAAACCTCTCTTTAACCGCCCTTAGAATCCTCCCCATGTCATGCTCCTTAGGGTATTCCACGCCCACGGCTCTTAACGCAGCCTTAAGGGAGAGTTCGACGCATTCCTGACTGTACCTGACTACATCAGGATAGGATTCTTCAGAAAAGGCGAGTTCCGCGCTTTTAATCCTGATCCTCGCTCTCTTGAAATAGTCTTCAGCCAGTTTCGCCAGCCTCATAGTTCCAGCCTCTCAGCTGCTTCAGCTTCAGGTGTTAGAATCCAATACCAGCTGCCATCCGGCTCCTCGAATCTTTTTGCACCTATTTTTTCAAGCCTATCTCTAACCTCTGAAATCTTCCTAGTCATCAAACCGTTTCTATCATATATGATTACGCAATCCCTGGTGAGGTCCAGGTAAAACGGGTGAGTCGCGCCGGCCTCCTTAACGTCTGTCAGCAGTATGTCGAGATCCGAGTACACGCCTCTATTCTTCCAATTGTGAAGTATGATTTCATCCATCAGCCTGGAGGACACGACTTCTCGAATGATGCTTGTCCTCTCGCTATACTTTTCAGGCAGGTCTCTCGCCACAACCAGCAGGTCGATATCACTCTCAGGCTTAACCCTTCCAGCGGGCAAGGAGCCGAATAAAACTATTGATTCCAGCCTTGACCCCAGGGCTTCGAAAAGCTTGGCGACAGCCAGCTCCAATACTGGTAGTCTCTCTCTGTCCCTCACCTTATTCCTCCAGGCTAATCCTGAGGACTCCATCAGAGCTATCAAAGGATGCACGATTCTATACGTGCCTCTTTCAACCTTGTCAACCCAACCGTAAGAGTACATTTTATGCAGGAATAACGGTGCTTTCTCAGAGTGTAAAACCGTTCTTGCATCTCCCGTCGTGAAAGGCAGGAGGCTGAAGTGTGAGAGGAGAGTGAAATATTTGGATGCTAGCCAACTGGGTATGGTTTTCGGCATGAATTAACCGTGCTGGAAAACACTTATTAAGCTTTACCTTATAGTTAATTTTTACCTAATAAGTAATGTTTTCCCAAGCATTCGTGCAAGGCACGCTTCATATCTTAAAACGCCTTTCCATGCCGTTATTCTCGAGCCCATCTGAAGCCGGCAGGCGCGAGCCGGCTCAGCATTTTGAAACAGTTTATTAGGAGTAAGCAGGGTGTTTACAATAGTGACGGTGGAGAAAAACGGCTGAAAGTTCCTCAGGAGGACCATGCTGCGCGTGCTCCCGAGGCGTATGCTAATCCGGTTTGTACAACATCATTGGAAGTAGCATTGTCTTGGGAAGCCGGCAGCGTCAATAACCTGCTCTAAAGAAGCGGGCGGCAGCCCCATGAGGGTCGAGCGCTTCTGACGCAACCAGCATGCAGCAGGTTTCTCCTCCAGCCGTCTCTTACCAACGCAGGTAGCTTGCCTTACCGCTGCTCCCTCCCGGGCCTAGCGGGTTCGGCAATTAGGCAGACGCACCCGCCCTACAGCGGGCGAGCCTGCTACTCCTGCCCAGTAAGGATGGCTTTCACAGACCTGCTGCAGCCGGATGCGTGTAGGCAGCCCTGTCCTCACGGTTATCGGCTCCCCGCGTATCGCCAGTTTCGGGAATAGGGAATGGCGAGCTCCCCGAGCCTACCTGCCGCCCAGAGAAGGATCGCGGAGGCTTCATAAATATGTTTCCATCGGTGTTAGCGTCCTTTCTAACGGTAAGCTTGTGGTCTAGATGAATACTTTAATAAGCATGTTTCCACTCTTGCTCAAGAGCGATGAAAAAGGAGTCTAAGGCTCGTAAGAACATAGTTAGTCTGGCTCTTGAAATACTTAAGCAGGTGGAGAATAGGCAGCCTCCCTCGCTGGAGCTTCCTCTCAGGACTGTTGACAACATTATTTTCGACGAGAAGAAGGGGCATTACGTGCTGGGGCCTAAGAAGATGGTTCGCACTTCGCGTAACGTGAAACACTTGAAGCCTTTAACCCAGCTAATATGGGTTGCAAGCCTAGCTAGGAAGCTTATCGACGAGGATAAGACAAGTACGCTGAGGGATGTTTTCTACATGGCTGAAGGTGTGGATCTTGGTTTTGAGGATCAGAGCGAGTCGGACAGGGTAATAACTGAGCTTGAATCCGTAGTTGGCTCACCCAGGGAGGATTTCAACATTTATCCTGAGGAGAGGAGCGCCATATTTGCAGACTTAACCGTCGAGTATACTGTGAAAGGCTATGAGGGGAAGAGGATCAATCTGACTTCGCACCCCGACGGGTTGATGATAGGCCCGGCGCTAGCCACAGCCAGGTTTGTGAAAACCCCGGCTGACAAGGTTCTCTGCATTGAGAAGGGTGCCATGTTCACAAGGTTCGTTGAGGAGAAGGCTTGGAAAAAGTATAACGCTATCCTGATCCATACTGCCGGCCAGGCTCCTCGAGCTACACGACGCCTCATAAGAAGGCTTAACGTGGAGCTGGACCTACCTGTATACATATTTACCGACGCAGATCCCTGGGGGCTGCATATTGCGCAAGTCATAATCTCAGGCTCAGCCAATGCTGCGCACGTTCCAGAACTAGCTACTCCGAGGGCAAAGTGGATGGGTGTCTATGCTTCAGACATTGAGGAGTATAGGCTTCCAAGCACCAAGCTTCTAGACGTGGACATTAAAAGGCTGAACGAGCTTAAGAAGGATAAGAGGTATGCTAAGGACCCGTGGAAGAGGGAGATAGACGTGTTTTTCGAGATAAAAAAGAAGGCGGAGCAGGAGGCGTTCAGCAAATACGGCTTGTCCTACATGGTTGACGTTTATCTTAAGAAGAGGCTGGCGTAGAGGAAAACTGATCTAGCTTAGCCGCGAAAAGAAGGTCTGAAAAACAAGAAGGGCTTTAAGGAAAGATTTATCTTAGGGATTTCGAGCTTAAAGATGGTTTGAAAGCAAACATCGTTGCGGCAAAACTATTCGCGACCCTTCTCGTCTGCTGCGGAGCCATACTGCTATACTACACCGTGAACACAGGGGAAGCCTTAGGCATAACATTCCCGTTCTTCCTTTTCACCGGCGCGACGATAACGATTCTAGGCTTAGTCGGCCTATTATTCAGGCTTAGAGAGTAGAAAAATAGTAGTTGCGACGCGCGCGCTCTTTTTTAATGTAGTGCACACTAGAATAGGAAAGACTAGCAGCTTCATATTGAAGTATCAAAATATTTAATAAACAGCGCCCTGGCCGGGATTTGAACCCGGGTCGGGAGGGTGACAGCCTCCAATGCTAACCTTTGTGCTCCTCCGATCTACACCACCAGGGCCTTCTTGCGTCCTTTGACCCACAGGCGTGCCTGGGTAAAATAAATCTTTCGCTTAAACTCGTGACACTTGAAAACACTGGTTGCTTTATGGTTTCACGGGCTTCATGCTGGCGCAGATTTCTATGATCTCTTCCTCTGTCAGGACGGGTGCGAACCCGAAGAGATAGTTTAAGGAGCCGATCTTAATGACTACACAGTATGAGTATTCTGTACCGTATTTCAAACGGTATTCTTCATGACCGACTGGCATTTTGCTGAGATGAATGCCGTCCACTCGCCCACCTTGTCGAACCTGTCGGTTGTTTGTGCTGTTGCGCACAGAGAAGGGTATTTCTGGCATGGGTGTTATTTCTATACCGATTTCCGCGGTTGCAATGGCGGTGTCTCCGGTGTTGCTGTAAAGCACTATTATGGGGAAGCTAACCTGCCCGTCGAGAACCTCAGCCCATATGGCTGTGAGCTCCATCCCCTTCACCATTTTCGTGGGAAGATAGAGGGTAAGCCCTCTCTTTGCCAACTGGTTAACCACAGTATCCAGAGTGACGATCTCGCCGGGAAATGGTGCAATGCCACGTTTCGAAGCATTCTGCACAGTAGAGTCTGGGGCTGGGCCCGGGAGCTGCTTTGACACAACGTAGTTCCCTACGATTATGCTCATAGTCATGGCTGCTAAAAGCACCGTGAGGGGCATATTTTCAATTCGAGCCATCAGCCACCACCCCAAGCGCGCGCTCTCCACTGATTAGATCACTATTGCTTCCTTTTATATTTTTCTTTAACAATAATCAAACATCCTGAAGGTGTAAATTAAATAAATATGCATAATTCTTGGGTTTAGCTGCGCATTCCTTTGGCATGCTTAAAAGCTATGGATCCTGAAGGAGTTTTGAACCAGTGTGTCTTCAGGCTTGTTTTTGGAAGTTTTTCATATGGTGGTACATTGCCGCTAGGGCTTCTACAGGCAACATGTTTTTCACGGCCGGATGGAAAACAAGCTCTTGTAAAGATTTTTTCACGTTGCGTCGACGTTTAACAATTCGAAGCGACGTAGTGTGTCTTGGCAAATAAGTAGAACCCATGTTCAAAGTTGCTGATTAGTATCACAGTTTCTCTTTTTTCCAACGATGGAGAGCTATGTTTATTAAGCCAAGCCCTATTTGAGTATGCCAACTACTCCGCCGAAGCCCTTTTGGAGCATCATCCCCTCTTCCGTCGCCGTAGATATTAGCTCGAGCTGAACGTTTTTCTGAGAAGCGATTTCGATGAAACGGTCAAGCAGGCTTTCTTTCTCGGCGACATACAGGCTTGTTGAACCGCATTTTGGACATGGTGTTGAAGATACTTTCGCCGGAAGAGCGATCAGCTCTTGGAACGGATGTTGCTCAACAGCCGCGTAGTCGCATTTTCCGCATTTAATCTTGACCCTGAATATGTCGAGAGCTTCTGAGAAAAGTATGAGCTTGACCTTTCCGCTTTGAACCGCGTTCTCAACTTCTTTAAGCCCGTAGACAACCTTGTCCGGCTCAGTGCTCACGAGCTTAAGGAAGCTGCCCACCAGGTTCCTCTCCTTTATTAGGTCGAGCTCCTGAAGCTTTTCAGACGCTTTCCCCAGTATCTCCTTTATGCCCTGGTGACCCGTGTATGAAGTGTCCACCACTGCCAGTATCTTTCTCCTAAGCTCGTAGTGAATGAAATCTTTTTCGAGGAACATTTCCTTCGTTGGCCCAGGTCCACCAACTATCAATCCTTTAACATCAGTGTTCTGAAGGTAAATCTCGTTCAGACGCTCGGCGACACGCCTGTAGAAATCGTTAAGCTCCATCTCCCTGAGTCTTTCAAATCTTCTGGCTGACTGGCCTCCCTTGCTAGTCTTACCAGGGACGCCGGAGGTCAACTCGTCTTTCACGTCGATATTTCTACCAGATGCGAGGGCAATCGTCGCCTCAGAATTATCAATAGACAGAATTAAATACTTATCCTTCTTCTCAAGCATCTCTTTAAGAGGTTCAACGTAAAACTTGTCGTCGCAGCCATAGTATGAGAGGGTTATTTTTTCAGGAGGCTCTATTACGTGGATCTCAATATTTTCTGAACCAGGGGTCTCCCCCGGAATGGCTCCGCAGAATATGACTAGCCCGTTTTCAGGAGCCTCGTCATAAAGCTTAAGCCTCTGCTGAACCTTGACAATAGCGTCCTGAACATTTTTCCTCGTCGTTCTAGACTTAATGTTTGACGCTTTCCCATACTCCTCCCTCAGGTTCGTCATCACCTCGCTTATCCTTCTCCCCGGAGGAATGTAGAGGCTGATCAGCTCAGTTCCACGCCCCCTTTTTTCAGAGAGCTCTCTAAGAGTCCTTCTCGAAATATACTCCTTCACCGATGTTGCAAGCGTTTTTTCACTCAAAACAGGGTTCTCCGGGGAGACCTCGCTAAACCCCATATATTAATATTTCACTTCCTAGGGGGTAAGAGGTAAATGAAGATAGTGTTGAAAATAGGGCACGCCCTCTTCAAGGGGCATTCGATAGACTTGGAGAGGATTCGGGGAACTGTTGACGCGGTTCTAAGGCTGTATAACGCGGGGCATAAGGTGGTTGTTGTAGTCGGCGGCGGTGAGCCCAGTAGGACCTACATAAAGGCGGCCAGAAGCCTTGGGGCGGACCATGCTACTTGCGACGAGATGGGGATAATGGTCACCCGGCTGAACGCCCTCCTGCTCTCCATAGCTTTTGGAGAGGCTGCGAGCAGAAGTATTATAGGCAGTTTTGAAGATCTTGAGAAACAGCTGGATGCAGCTGGGAGTAAAATAATTGTCGGAGGAGGGTTTACTCCCGCTCAGTCTACAGACGCTGTTGCAGCACTCATAGCTGAAAGAATGAAAGCCGATCTCCTGATAAAGACTACTGATGTCGACGGTGTTTACAGCTCCGATCCAGATAAAAACCCGGATGCGAAACTGCTTAGAGAAGTAAGCATTAGAAGACTCAGGAAAATACTTAGCAAGGGGGAATCGAAACCAGGGGAATACCGGCTTCTAGACCAGGTTTCCCTCTCGATACTTGAGAGGTCAAGAATACCGGTTGTAATCGTAAACGGCTCAGACCCTGAAAACATCGTTAGAGCAGCCTCAGGGGAGAAAGTAGGCACGAGAATAACCTATTCTGGGTAAACGCTGCTAGCCAAAGCGCACGCTAACTCCGCTGCTCGCATTCCTCTTGCCAACTACTCTCGCTGAGCTGGGAATAAGACCTAGCTGGCTATTGTAAGCCTGTCATCCTGCTTTAATACTCTTACAGTCTTCACTTGCGCGATGCTCGCTTTCATCCTTGTTTTCTGCAATAGGCGTTTCTATAATGCTTCAAGCATGATAGTGCCACCACAAGCGGTAAGCCTTGTATCTGTAGTCTTATTCTTAGTCTTCGGCATCTATATGATTCTAACAAGGGGAAAAGAGGGGTGTTTAGAGAAAACGATTCTGTAGCACGAGAGAGATGCATTTTTCATTCAAGAAGATTGAACAGCAGTTGCATCATCATCAAGCTGAATTAATAAATCTTGGAAGACAAGGCCAATGACAAGAGTTATGAAATAAAGCGGGAAGATGCTACTTTTACATTATACCGTATCTTCTGAATACTCGCACTTTTACAGGATCTATGCTTAATGTAAATATCGCTGAATATGTTAATGCTACAATGGTTTTATCCAATCCTATTGGTGTTAGCACGAACCTGCTCGTTCCTAAAACAATAAACACTGCTAAAACGCCTGCAATAGACAGAGTCAATTCTTTTCCTGGTCTGGATTTCCAGAATTCTCTTCTTTCTCTTACAATCATGATTCTAAATTGACTTGTAAATACCATTATAAGTAAAATGAAAGTTTGCATCTGTTGTAACGTAAATCGATATATTGCTGATCCGACAAGTATTGCTATAAGGCCCTCTACTAAAAGTAAAGAACCGAGAATAGATGATGCATACACAATATCCTTTACCCTCCATTTGCTTGGATTTGTTGCCGGTGTTGCGTTGTCTGTTGCAAGAGACATTGTTGCAAAGTCATTTGAAAATACGAGCAACGTCATGCCTAAAAGCGAGATTATATCATATCTCAATATGAAGAATCCTATTGCGAGCAGTAGCGTGAACTGCACCGTCTTCGTAATCTTGTTTATGATCCATGTCAGAGCTCTTTGATAAACCTCTCTACCTGTCGCTAGAATATCTACAACACCTTCTAATCCAAACTTAAGTAAAACAGCGCCTGCAGAAGCCTTCGCAACGTCAGTTGCATTTGCAACAGCTATACCGAGTTCAGCTTGTTTTAATGCTGGCGCATCGTTAACACCATCACCCATAACACCAACTATGTGTCCTTTGGCCTGAAGGCTCTTGACAATTATATACTTATCCTCCGGATAGACTTCTGCAAAGACACTGGCTTCCTCAATAACTTTGCCTTTATCATCTTCACCCGCCTTCCTAAGATATTCTCCTTTAACGATTTTTTTGCCAATGCCAACCTGCCTGGCTATTTCCTTAGCGATAAGCGCATTATCCCCTGTAACCATCTTGGGTTCTACGCCCAGTCTCTTAATGTTTTCTATAAGCTCTCTAGCATTAGGCCTTGGAGAATCCACTAACGCTAATAATCCAGTAAATCTAAAACTAGCATCTTCTTTAACTGCTACGGCTAGAGATCTGTAGCCTTTCTCAGCCAGCTCCTCAGAAATCCTCATGGCTTCGGCTTTCTCGCTATCACTGGTCACAAGCTCCGCAACTATTTGCGGAGCACCTTTAACAACCACGAGCCTTTTACCATTGGCTTCAACCATGGCTTCAGTCCTTTTTATCGATGGGTCGAATGGCTTGAACTCGATAAGTTCGTGTTTCCTCCTAGGTAACCCTTTAGATTTCGCGTATTCTACGACAATTTGGTCTATTAAATCCTTGCCATCTTGGCTAGAGGAGTAGAAAGCATGTTCTATAACATCGTCTACCGAATAGTTGTTAAAGGGTATAACATTTACTATAGAAGACCTATTCTCCGTTATTGTACCGGTCTTATCAAGACACATAACGTCGATTGAGGCAGCATCCTCTATAGAGCCCAGTTTAGTTACTAGAACCTCCTTGGAGGCAAGCCTCATTGCACCTACAGCCTGCATAATGGTTAACACAGCAGGTAAAGCAACAGGAACAGCTCCCATTAGAATAGTTACAGCAAACGTGACCAACGCTACAGGAGTATTTTTTAAACCCATCATAATAGCGAATACTAACGCTGCCACTATTGCCGCTACACCTATATACATGCTGTACTTCGTTATTTGAAGCATGACTTCTTGTTGATGAGACTTTGGCTGAGCTGTTTTAACGAGCTCAACAGTCCTACCGAAATATGTGTTTTTACCAATATTGGTGATTACAGTCTTAACTTGTCCTCTTTTGAGAATTGACCCAGCATAGATCACGTTACCCACTGAAACTTCAACAGGGAGAGATTCCCCTGTCAACATAGACTGATCCACAAGAGCATTGCCCTCAATAATCTTGCAGTCAGCTGGAACGATATCGCCGAGACCCAGAGCAGCTATGTCCCCAGGAACGATAAACTTTGCATCCATAGTGATCCATTTACCATCTCTCAAAACCCTAGCCCCTATGGCCAGCTTGGACCTTAAAAGCCTCAGAACTCTCTCGCTCGTTCGAGTGTGACGGAAACCTATAAATGCATTAACAACTATTAGAGTAGCTATTATCAAAGCCTCAACATAATGCTCAATGATAATGGATAACACTATAGCCACTTCTAAAAGCCATGGCATAGGTCCCCACAGCCTTTTCAAAAAGTCATTTAGGAGACTCTTCCTCTCTTCTTCAACGTAGTTATAGCCGTAAATACGAAGCCTCCTTCCAGCTTCATCACTAGAAAGACCATCCACATCTGACTCAAGATACTTCAAAGTTTCACTTATACTCATCTTTTCGAATTCTTTGGACGGGATGAGTTTCATCATGATAGCCTTCAGCTGTTGATTAACCAAACGCTCGATTAAATACTTATTGCATAATAGTACATCAATAGATCATCCAGAAATTCGTTAGGATATAATGCTCTTAACATCATCTATTACCACGAGTTCGTCCTTATGGTGGGCGTAAAGGTCGTGTTCCTTTAGTATGATCCTCATCTCGACCTCTGCGGGAACCTCAAAAACCTTAGATGCAAAGACAGTAAGCTTGTAGTATCGAGAAGATTTTCTGCCCACTAAGCTGCCAAGGGGTGAAAGACAAAGAGTTGCTATCGCAAGGGCCTCGCCAACGACCCAAAGAACATCTTAGCAGATGAGCCAACTGGAAATCTCGATTCAGTTTCAAAGGCCTAACAAAAAAATGGAAGAACAATCGTCCTAGGGACGCATGGCGAAGAAGTAGCTAGCGCGCGCTAGGAACTGGACGTTTTACAATGAGCATGATCCTGTTAAGAGCTATGAGGACCACCATAGCGTGTGCAAAATATTCAGAAAATGCGGAAATGCAAAAATGGCTCTGCTGAAGTATCGGGAAGAAGAAATAGTAAAAAGAATGCGCCATCCTGTGTTCATTAAGAAATTAGTGGGGAAACCTTCAATGAAGGAATAAACAACTTGTTGAGCAAACTGTTAATGCTAAAAGAAAAAGATACAAGTTGGTTGGTAATAAAGAATGAATTTGAGAGTTTAAAGCAGTTACCCTTGATTTATTCTTATCCTTATCTAAATAGGCAGAATGAACAGGATAGAGTCCTTATATGGAAAGGAGAGAATTTCAGGTTAACAATTTGCAAGTTTTAAGAAAAATATCAGGTTATTAGAGGATTCATGAAACTAGGATCAGTACGCTAAGAACTAAGCTAATCTATGACCTGTAATATTTGCAACCGGTGCATATGCCAAGCCTTACGGCAAAGAAAAGAAGTGAACTATTCGGACAAGAAAAACACTATTAGGCACATTAGATATCCGTAAATCTTAAAAGCGGCTTCAAGACCCTATACTTGCACAGAAAACAGGCGGGGGTTGCCGAGCCAGGTCAACGGGACTAGACTAGAGGCGCTGGACTTAAGATCCAGTCCCGTAGAAAAATGCGGAAAGATTTAAATATATGCGCGGAAGGGTTCGTGGGTTCAAATCCCACCCCCCGCACTTCATTTGAAATATTCATATTAGCAATTCTTCAAAGTAATTATTACTTGACTTTTATTCCTCTACTGACTAGGAATTCGTTCTCAAATTCCTTATTGAAAAACATCTCCCTGGCTTCGTTAATAGCGTCAACCCTCTTCATGGTCTCGTTGATTAACTGCTCATCATCCATACCTGTTGAGTCGAAGGTCGTGAAGAATCCTGATTCGGTATCTATTCTGAACTCGACTTCTAAGCCATGTTTTTCGCTAACCCTCCTAGCTACCTCGATTCCCCACATATGTTTCTTAGCGAAGTACGCGATGGTCCCCCCTTCTTAATGTAATCCTCGAACCTCCTCTGCTTGAAATCCTCGATGATCCTGTCTTCCTCCTCATCCTCCTTTTGTAAGATCCTTTTCTTTTCCTCCTCGGTCTTCGCCCCCTTGTACTTCTGCTTGTACTTCCGCGCGCTTACAAGAAGCTTGGTTTAAAACGCGTCGTCTAGGTGGTTTAGTAAGGTTTTTAACGTCTTACCGTATTTTCCTGCATAGACGTAATGGCATGAAGTGTTTGATTTCTGTTTCCAGCGCTCCGGTTGCTAGGCTTGGAGATAAGGAGTATTACGATTTAATCGGCACTGTAGGCGTGATGAAGAAGATTCTATCCGAGTCGATTGTGGATGGTTTTGAGCTGCAGCTTGAGCCGGAATGGGATAGTGAGAATCCTCCTTTGACTGACGGGGATCTTGCAGATTGGACCAAGACCCCTAAGTATACGGCTAGGGAAATACTGGATGTTTTGAAAAAGGAGGCAC